>CAWDFQ010000015.1:0-18369 GCA_963801625.1 uncultured delta proteobacterium | reverse complement strand
TCGATCGCGATCGCCGAGGAGGGCATGCGCACCGCGCTGGTGCGCTCGGGCTACTCCTTGCTGGTGACGGTCGCCGTCTACCCGATCCTGCGCGACCCGACCGCGGAGTACGTGATGTTCTCGTTCCCCGAGCTGACCTTCTGCGTGATGGGCGTGCTGGTCTGGATCGGCGGCTACACCGACTATCGGCTGCTCGACCTGGTGCGCTTCCGCTCCTTCGCCGATCCGAGTGATGATGCGGAGCGGCCGGCATGAAGGTGTTGCGCGCGCTGCGCCGCCATGGCGTGCTCGGCATCAACCGCCGCAACGCCGAGTACACGCTGCGCTGGAATCCGCGCGCGGCGTATCCCGCCGTCGACGACAAATTGCTCACCAAGGATCTGTGTGCGCGCGCGGGGATCCCGACGCCGAAGCTGCTCGCTGTCGCGCGCGAGCACTTCGAGCTGCGCCGGCTGCGCGAAGTGCTGGCAAGGCTGACCAACTTCGTGCTGAAGCCCGCTCGCGGTGCGATGGGCAACGGGATCCTCGTGATCTGCGAACGCGACGGCGCGCGCTTCCGACTGGCGGACGGTCACAGCGTCACGCTCGACGACCTCGCCTATCACGCCGCGGGCGTGATCTCGGGTCTCTACGCGCTCGCGGGACAGGCCGACGCCGCGATCGTCGAGGAGCGGCTGCTCGTCCACCCCGACTTCGCGGCGATCGCCAGCGAGGGCGTGCCCGACGTGCGCGTCATCGTCTACCGCGGCGTCCCGGTGATGGCGATGACGCGCCTCCCGACGCTTCGCGCGGGCGGACGCGCGAACCTGCACCAGGGCGCCGTGGCGGCAGGCATCGACCTGGAAAGCGGTCGCACCACGCACGCGATCCTGCAGAGCCGTCCGATCCGCAAGCACCCCGACACGGGCGAGGCGCTGCTCGGACGCACGATCCCAGGCTTCGCCGACGTGCTCGGCTTCGCGCTGCGCGCCGCCGACGAGACCGGTCTCGGCTACGTCGGCGCCGATCTGGTGGTCGATGCGCGACACGGTCCGGTGCTGCTCGAGATGAACGCCCGCCCCGGCTTGATGATCCAGCTCGCCAATCGCGTCGGACTGCTGCCGCGGCTGCGCGCCGTCGACCGCGAGATCGGGCCGGATCGCAGCGCGACGGAGCGCATCGCGCTCGCCATTGCGATTGCAAAGCGCGCCCAGGTGACGGCATGAGGCGACGCCTGGCGGCGCTCGCGCTCGTCGTGGCCTGCGCGTTCGCGACGGCGAGCGCGCGCGCGCAGTCGCCGCAGTCGCCGCAGTCGCAGCTGGCGCCGAGCTACGACGTGCGCTTCGAAGTGCGCATCGTCCCCACCGAGAAGACGGCGCACGTCGCACTGCACGTGACCGATCCCGCGAACGTGTTCCGTTCGCTGCGCTTCCGCATCGACCCGGAGCGCCAGCTCGCGTTCCACGGCGACGGCCACGTGGTGGTCGAGGAAACGACCGTCGCCTGGACGCCGCCGCGCGGCGGCGGCGTGCTGCACTACGCGGTGCGCATCGACCACCTGCGCGACGAGAGCAGCTACGACGCGCGCTGCACCCGCTCGTTTGCGTTGCTGCGCGGCGACGACCTGGTGCCCCCCGCGCGCGTGCGCACCGACGACCGGGCGCAGAGCAAGGCGGTACTGCAACTGGTGTTGCCGCAGGGCTGGTCGGCGGTGCTGCCGTACGCGCCGCTCGACGACGACAGTTGGTCGATCGACCGGCCCGAGCGACGCTTCGATCGCCCGGTGGGCTGGCTGCTGCTGGGACGACTCGGCGTGCTGCGCGAGCGCGTGGCCGGCGTGCACCTCGCGATCGGCGCGCCGGTGGGCAACGGGATGCGGCGTCAGGACCTGTTGGCGCTGTTGCGCTGGACGCTGCCGGCGCTGCGCAAGATCGCGCCGCTGCCGGATCGTCTCGCGCTCGTCGGCGCCGCCGACCCGATGTGGCGCGGAGGGCTCTCCGCTCCGAAGAGCGCGTACCTGCACGCGAGCCTGCCGCTGATCGCCGAAGACGCAACCAGCCCCGTGCTGCACGAGGTGATGCACGTGCTGCTGCGCGCACGCGCCGGGCCGGCCGGCGACTGGGCCGTCGAGGGGCTCGCCGAGCTGTACTCGCTCGAAGCGCTGGTGCGCTCGAAGACGATCTCGAAGCGCCGCTACGAGCGCGGACTCGAGCGCATCGCCGAGAAGGGGCGCGGCGTGAAGCGCGTGACCGTGCCGAAGTCGAGTTCTGCCACGACCGCGCGCGCCGTCGGGCTGCTGCGCGAACTCGATCAGGAGATCCGCCGCGTCTCGGGCGGGAGGAAGAACCTCGACGACGTCGTGCGCGCGCTGGTCGAAGCGCCGGAGGCGATCTCGCTGGCCCAGTTCCGCGCCGTCTCCGAACGCGTCGCCGGCGCGAGCCTCGCGACCTTCTTCGGCCAAAGCGTTCTCGAACCACCCGACTGAGAACGCACGACTCGGAAGGAGATTCCCGTGGCCCGCGTCCGACTCCACATCCACCTCGACGGCGACCACACGCTCGGGCCCGGCAAGGTCCAACTCCTCGAAGGCGTGCGCGATCACGGCTCGATCTCGGCGGCGGCGCGCGGGATGGAGATGGCCTACCGCCACGCCTGGGAGCTGATCGACGACCTCAACGCGGGCTTCGGCCGACCCGTCGTCGAAACCGCGAGCGGCGGCCGCGCCGGCGGCGGCGCGCGCCTCACGGAGTTCGGCGAGGAACTGGTGCGGCGCTTCCGCGCGATGGAGGCCTCGACCGAGCGCGCCATTGCGCGCGACCTGCGCGCGCTGGGTCCGCCACTCGCCCGCTCGCGCACGCGGCGCAGCCGCAGCGCGCCGAAGGCTCGCTGACGCCCGTCGCGTCGCCACTGGCCTCGCCGCGCTGGACCCTCCGCTATACCCTGGCGGGAATCACGACGCGCCCCATTGTCCGCCGCCTACGCGGCACGGAGGATCTCATGCAGGAACGCCTTCAGTTCTACATCGACGGCCGCTGGGTCGACCCGCTGAAGCCCGCCGACTCTCGACGTCATCGACCCTTCCACCGAGGAGGTCATCGGCCGCATCAGCCTCGGCAGCGCCGAGGACGTCGACCGCGCCGCGAGGGCGGCGCGCGCCGCGTTCGCCTCCTACTCGCAGACGACGAAAGAAGAGCGGCTCGCGCTCCTCCAGAAGATCGTGGCCGTCTACATGACACGCTACGAGGAACTGGCCCGCACGATCTCGCAGGAGATGGGCGCGCCGCTGTGGCTCGCCAAGGCGGCGCAGGCCGCGACGGGAGTCGGGCATCTCAACCAGACCATCGCCGTGCTGAAGGACTACGCATTCCAGGAACAGCACGGCACGACGCTGATCGCGCGCGAGCCGGTCGGCGTGTGCGGTTTCATCACGCCCTGGAACTGGCCCGTCAACCAGATCATGTGCAAGGTGGCGCCGGCCCTCGCGGCGGGCTGCACGATGGTGCTGAAGCCCAGCGAGATCGCGCCGCTCAACGCGATGCTGCTCGCCGAGATCTTCCACGCGGCGGGCGTGCCGGCGGGCGTCTTCAATCTCGTGAACGGCGACGGCCCGAACGTCGGCGCGGCGATCGCGTCGCATCCGGAAATCGACATGGTGTCGTTCACCGGCTCGACGCGTGCGGGCGTGCAGGTCGCGATGGCCGCGGCGCCCACCGTGAAGCGCGTCGCGCAGGAACTCGGCGGCAAGTCGGCGAACGTGATCCTCGACGACGCCGACTTCGCAGACCGCGATCGCCGGCGGCGTGCAGGCTTGCGTGATGAACAGCGGCCAGTCCTGCAACGCGCCGACCCGCATGCTGGTGCCGGCGAGCCGCCACGACGAAGCCGTCGCGCTCGCGAAGGCCGCCGCCGCGGGCGTGAAGGTCGGACCGGCGTCGGCGGAAGGTGTGACGATCGGCCCGGTCGTCTCGCGAGCCGCAATGGAAGAAGATCCAGGGCCTGATCCAGAAGGGCATCGACGAAGGCGCGACGCTCGTCACCGGCGGCGTCGGCCGTCCCGACGGCACTCACCAGGGGCTACTACGTGAAGCCCACCATCTTCGCGAACGTGAAGAACGACATGACCATCGCGCGCGAGGAGATCTTCGGGCCGGTGCTCGCGATCCTGCCGTACCGCGACGAGGAGGAGGCGATCCGCATCGCCAACGACACGCCGTACGGCCTCTCGGGCTACGTCACGTCGGGCGATCTCGATCGCGCGCGCCGCGTGGCGTCGCGGCTGCGCACCGGCAACGTGCACCTGAACGGCGCCGGCCCGGACTTCACGCGCTCCCTTCGGCGGCTACAAGCAGTCGGGCAACGGCCGCGAGTGGGGCGCGCTTCGGCTTCGAGGAGTTCCTCGAAGTGAAGGCGGTGATGGGTTACGAGAAGGCCTGATCGAGCGGAGGCCGGCCCCTAGCCGCGACGGCTGGGTGGCCGGCTGCTCACTGCATCGCTCTGCACGACGTTCAGTTTGATGCGGGTCGGGTTGACACGGAGCGGCGTCAGACCTTCCGGGTGCTGCACGTCCTCGGGACCGACGTCGAAGGAGCGGCGGCCGAGCTGCACCAGCAGCGCGTCGACGTGCACCGCCAGCTTCGCCTGCTGCCCCGCCAGGTACAGGTCGCGACGGCGACCCTCGAAGACGACATCGACCTCGGTGGGCTCGACGCTCTCGATCGCGTAACCCGGCGGCAGATTCTCGATCACGACGGGAATGCTTCGCTGGAACTCGCCGAGCGTCGAACCCGGCACGAGCAGCAGCCACAGGCCCGCGGACGCGCCCGTAGCGAGCAGTGCCTCGGGCCAACGCTGCAACACCCCACGCGCACGCGAACGCCGCTCGACCCGCTTGGGACCGCGCTCCATCATGAAGCGGCGGATCTCGCGCGCGAGCAGTTCGGGCCCGGCCAGCACGCGCAGCTGACCGTCGCGCGCGACCGACACCGAGCGGCGCTCCTCCGAGACGACGATGCAGAGCGCATCGGCACGCTCGGCGAGTCCGAGCGCCGCCGCGTGGCGCGTTCCGCCCGAGCCGAGCTGATCGTGATCGCTCGACAGCGGCAGGTGCATCGCGAAGCGCGTTACGCGATCGCCCTCGATCGAGACGGCTCCGTCGTGACCGGGCGAGTGCGGATCGAAGATCGACAGCAGCAGCGGCTCGGAGAGCAGACCACCGAGCGGGATGCCGCCGGCGACGTGGCGGTCGAGCGGCTCGCGACCGGGGATCACGAAGAGCGCGCCGACGCCCTGCGAGAGGAGCTGCCGCACGGTACCGACCAACGCGTCCACCGCATCCGGCGGCGCGGCGGCCGGTTTGCGCCGCAGTCCCCAGACCGCGATCTGATCGAAGAGCCGTCGCAGGTCTTCCTGGAAGACCACCACCAGCACTAGCACCAGGACCGCAAAGAAGCCCTGGAGGATCCACACCGTCATCTGGAGTTCGAGCTGGCGCGCAACGAGGAAAGCCGCGCCGGCGATCGCGACCCCCGCCAGCGCGATCCGGGCGCGCGCGCGCCGCAGCCACGACAACGCGGCCCAAAGCGCCACGGCCACGAGGGCGACGTCGATGACGTCCGTCAGGCGAATGCCTTCTGCGATCTGGAACTCGAGCAATGCGCCTCTCGGGGGGCGACGAACGAGTGACCCCGCATCTAGCACCGCCCTGGCGTCGCGACAAGGAGAAAGGGGACGGTCCTCGTCGTGGACTGGCTGTGGACTTCGGGGACACACCTCGACTCGCTACGCGCGCATGTCGCGCCTCGTCGTATCGCGGTATCCCGGTACCATGCAGCGCGCGGCAGCGGCGGCAGGTGTGTCCCTCGAGTCCTCCGCCCGTCCACGACGAGGACCGTCCCCTTTCTCCACCACCTTTCTCCATGACGCCGTATCGCTTCTACGCTTCCGAGATTTCGTACTTCTCCGGAAAGGTGCGGCCCGCGCTGCGACAGAAGGGAGTCTCCTTCGTCGAGTATCTGCCGACGCCGGCTGCCTACCGCGACGTGATCCTGCCGCGCACCGGACTCGGCTTCATTCCGATCGTCGTGACGCCCGAGGACGAGACCTGGCAGGACACCAGCGAAATCCTCGACGCGCTCGAGCGCCGTCATCCCGAGCCGGCGCTGGTTCCGGCGACGCCGGTGCAGCGCGTCGTCGCATACCTGCTCGAACTCTACGCCGACGAGTTCCTGCTGCTGCCGGCGATGCACTACCGCTGGAGCTTTCCCGGAGAGCGAGCGCAAAGCGCGCGCTGATTTCGCCGCCGCGACCGGCGACCCGGCCGGCGCGAGCAAGTTCGCCGATCGCATGAGCGGCTCGATCGCGATGCTCGGGGTGCGGCCCGAGTCGCACGCGGCGATCGAAGTGCACCTGGCAGACCTGCTCGACGCGCTCTCCGCGCACTTCGCCGAGCACGCGGCGCTGCTCGGCGCGCGCATGTCGCTCGCCGACTGCGCGCTGCTGGGCCCGTTCTACGCGCACCTCTATCTCGACGCCGTACCGGGTCGCCTGCTGCGCGAGCGCGCACCGCGCGTCTGCCACTGGATCGAGCGCATGAACCACCCCGACCCGACGGCGCCGGGCGACTTTCTCCCGGACGACGCGCTGGCAGACACGCTGCGCTCCGTCCTCGAGTTCGTCGGTCGCGACGCTGTGCCGCTGCTGCTCGACACCGTGCGCGACTTCGAGCGCTGGGCCGACGCGCGTCCGCCCGAACTCGAGGAGCCGCCGCGCGCCGTCGGCTTTCACGAGACCGGCTTCCGCGGCGCGCGCTTCCAGCGCTACACGAGCCCCTACACGCTGTGGATGCTGCAGCGCACGCTCGATGCGTACCGTGCGCTCCCGGATGCGGAGCGCGCGCGCGTCGACACGTCGCTCGCGGGAACAGGCTGCGAGGCGCTGCTCGCGTACCGGCCGCGCCATCGGCTCGGGAAGCGCCGCTTCAAGCTCTGCTTCGAGGGCGCGGGTGCGTAGCCCTTCCGATCCCGCGTCAGTGGAAGAGCGGACCGTGGAGCAGTCGAAGCCCGGTGGCGAGCACGACGCCGATCGGGATCGCGAGCCGCGGGAGTTCGCGCAGGCCGCGCCGCGTCTCGCGGCCCGTGAAGGGGAGGAACGGCGTGTCGCTCGTGCCACGCGCGATAGTCGGCGCCCTCGGTCGCGAGCTTGCGGCGATCCTGGTGCGCACAGCCGATCAGCGCGAAGAGCGGGAACCCCGCCCAGAATGCGACGTCGGACGCGAAGCCCATCGCGAAGAGGTGCAGCGCGCCGAAGATCCCGGCACCCATGAAGACCGGATGGCGCGTCAGCAGATGGACACCGCGGGCTGCTTCGGGTCGCTTGGCGTCGCCAACGACGAAGGCGGCGGGACTCGGCGTCATCACGCCTGCCACCACGAGCGACCACGCGACGCCCTGCACCGCGTAGATCGCCCAGAGTGCGACGCCGCCGATCGACGGCGCCCAGAACTGCGTCCCCTGGTGACGATGACCGACGTAGAACCAGACCAGCGCCGTGAACACGAGCAACGCGAGCGCGAGTACGCGCCGAGAAAGCCCTGCGCGCCGAGCGTCGGCAACGACGCGCGGTCGCCACGTCTGGCTCGAGAGTCCCATGTGCGTCGCGGCGAACAAGACCCAGAGCAATGCAACGACGACGGCAGCAGACATGGCATTGACCCCCTGGCGCGCGGCGGCACGCGATTACCCGATAGTCTCAATAACCTGACACCAAAATAACCTGACGCCCGGCACCTATCCGAACTGGAGGTTGGCGGCTTCGGCGCGGAGGAGTTCGGGGTTGCCGAGGAGTTGGCGATCGAGGCCGACGCGCTTGAACCAGAGCTGCAGGTCGTAGGCGTCGGTGAAGCCGATGCCGCCGTGCACCTCGGTGGCGGTGCGCACGATGAAGGTCCCGATCTCGGCGAAGTGCGCCTTGGCGTGGAGCGCCAGCAGCGACGCCTCCTCGGGGCGCTCATCGAAGGCGTACGCCGCGTACCACACCAGCGACCGCGCGGGCTCCAGCTCCGCGACCATCTCCGCGCACAGGTGCTTCACCGCCTGGAACGTCGCGATCGGGCGACCGAACTGCTCGCGCTGCTTGGCGTAGGCGACCGCCATTTCGATGGCGCGTTCGCAAGCGCCGAGGATGTCGGCCGCCAGCGCGATGCGACCCGCGGCGAGCACGCGATCCGCGATCCCGGACACGCCGTCGCGGCCGCCGATCCACTCCGCGGGCGTCGTGCCCTCGAAGACCAGTTCCGCGACGCGCCGCGTGCGGTCGATCGTCGTGAGCGGCGTGACGCCGAGGCCCGCTGTGTCGCGCGGGACGAGCGCGATGCGGTCGCGGTCGACCGCAACGAGAAACGCCTGCGCGACCCCGGCGTCGAGCGCGAAGTAGCGCCTTGCCGTACAGGCGACCGCTCTCGACGCGCACCCCGGCGTCGGCGCGTTTGCACACGAGTTCGCTCGCCGCGACGCCGAGCAGCGCGTCGCCGGCCGCGATCCGCGGCAGCCACTCGACCTGCTGCGCGGGCGTTCCCGCCGCGAGCGCCACCGGCGCGAGCACGCTGGTCGCGAGGAACGGCGCCGGCGTCGCGCCATGACCGAGCGACTGCATCGCGAACGCCGCGTCGAGCAGCTGGAGCCCGCCGCCGCCCTGCGCTTCGGGCACCAGGATTCCCGCGACGCCCAGCTCGGCGAGTTGCGCCCACAGCTTCGGGTCGTGCGCCGTCTCGCCGTTCATGATCTCGCGCACGCGCAGCGGCGGCGCCACCTCGGCCAGCAGGCGGCGGAGCGTCTGTTCGAGCAGCTTCTGTTCGTCGGTGAGCCCGAAGTCCATCAGCGCTGTCCTCCGATCTTCGGCTCTCTGGGCATCGCGAGGCCGCGCTCGGCGATGATGTTCTTCTGGATCTGCGCGGTGCCGCCGCCGATGATCAGCCCGAGCGAGAACATGTACTGGAACTGCCAGAGCCCGAACGCGCGCTCGTGCTTCGAGCCGTCGTAGAGCACGCCGAACTCGCCCATCGCGTCGATCGCGAGCGCCGCGATCTGGTGCGACAGCTCGCAGCCCCACAGTTTGGTGACGAAGCGGCGCCGAGCCCTGCGAGGTCCCGGGTTGGCCGGGGAACTCCTTCTTGAGCGCGCAGGTGAGCATCCGCATCGAGTGGTACTTGGCCGCGACGACGCGCGCCTGGAGCTTCAGCGAGCCGATCGCGCAGCACCGGATCGTCGATGGCGCGGCGGCCGTCCCGCGTCTCGGCCTTCATCATATCGACCAGACGCGCGAACGCCGACTCCAGCACCCCCGACGAAGCCAGCATGTTGCGTTCGTGCTTCAGCGTCGTGTTGGCGATCTTCCAGCCTTCGCCGCGTTTGCCCGACCACGTTCGACTGCGGCACGCGCACGTCGGTGAAGAACACTTCGTTGAACTCGGCGCGGCCGGTCATGGTGTCGAGCGGGCGCACCTCGATGCCGGGCGTCGTCATCGGGATCAGCACGTAGGACAAGCCCGCCGTGCTTGCCCTCGCCGGGTTCGGTGCGGATCAGCCCGAACATCATGTCGGCGAGATGCGCGGTCGTCGTCCAGATCTTCTGGCCGTTGATGACGAAGTGGTCGCCGTCTTCGACGGCGCGCGTCTGCACGTTGGCGAGGTCGCTGCCGGCGTTCGGCTCCGAATAGCCCTGGCACCAGACCACTTCGCCGCGGATCGTCGGGCCGATCCAGCGCTCCTTCTGCGCGTCGCTGCCGTGCTCGAGCAGCGTCGGCACGAGCATCTCGGGACCCTGCCCGCCGATGCCGGACGAGACGCCGGCGCGCGCGAACTCTTCGTCGAGGATTACGCGCAACAGGATGTCGGGCTCGGCGCCGTAGCCGCCGTAGCGCTTCGGGATGGTGCGCGCGGCGTAGCCGTGCTCGATCAGCAGCTTCTGCCAGGCGAGCGACGCCGGCTCCTTGGTGCCGGCGCTCGCGACCATCCCACCGCGCGGCGCGCGCTCGCGGTTCGCTTCGAGAAACGCGCGCAGCGTGGCGCGGAATACCTCGTACTCGGGGGCGTGACTCAGCTCCATGATCTTCCTCGCCTCATTCGATGAACCAGGGGCTCGACCAGGCGGCGCCCCCATCTTCCTGGACGACGCGCACGTAGATGAAATCACCGGCCCGCAGCGCCGGGACGTCCCAGCTTACCAGGAGCTCGCGCCGACCCTCGACGTCCCTGCGCTGCACCACTTCGCGACCGTGGATCACCTCGACGCGCGCGAGCGGCGCAGGCGCGACGACCTGCGCCGTCAACTCGACCTTACGCCCCGCCGCGACCGTCTGCGCCAATTCGGCGGCGGACACCGCCTCGCCAACGCGATGTCCGGCGAGGGCGGCGCGCAGCACGATGCGCGGGCCGTTGGTCGCGTACACGCGGCGCGCGCGCAAGGCAGCGAGCACGCCCTCGCGCGTCGGCTCGCTCCAGATCGCGGCGAGACCCCCGCTCGGCGCGGCGAGTTGCGGCAGACCGGGATGGCCGTCGTGGCTGTCGCCGCTGCCGACGAAGCCGAGTCGGTAGCCGCGCACCAGCTGGTCGCGCACCCAGTTGCCGGCGATCGCGTCGTAGATCGGCATCGGCGAGTCGGGCGCTTCGCTGCTCCCGTGCACCGACGCGATCTCGGTGATCGGCTCCAGCACCGGATCGGGCGCGAAGGACCAGTCCGTCGCGACCGGTCCTCCCGCCGAGTGGTGCGCGAAGGTGAGCGCCTGCCTGCCGCGCAGCGCGTCCCAGAGCTGTGTGGGCGTCTCGGTGTTCGGGTCGGCCGACGAGATCACGGGGCCCGGCCCGTCGAAGTAGAGCACGTGGCGATGGCCGTAGGTCCAGTTGGTCCACTCGAAACCGAGCACGGTGACGAAGCGGCCGGGGGCGTGGAACTCTTCGGTGAGACGCTCGATCTCCTGCCAGCGCGCGGGACTCGCATCGAGGAACGGCGTTCCCCAGTGATCGTGATCGGTGATCGCCACGACGTCGAGCGCCGCGACGTCGCGGGCATAGCGGAAGTAGTCCTCGGGAACGCCGCTGCCGTCCGACCAGTTGGTGTGGCCGTGCAGGTCGGCGAAGAGCAGGCGCGGCGCGTCGGCGAGCACCAGCATCGGGTTGCTCTCGGCGTCGAACGCAGCGCCGTCGCCCGATCGCTGCGCGCGCGCCTTCACGCGCTGCACGCCCTCGCCGACGACGCCGACCTCGATCTTGCGAACGCCGCGGTCCTGCGGCTCGAAGCGCACCACATCCGGCAGCCGCAGCCCCGCGGTCGGCTCCACGAAGCGGAGCGTCGCGGCCTCGGCGGGCCAGGCATTGGCATTGCGATCGAGCAGCGCCGCGTTCAACGTCACGCTATCGCCCGGGCGCGCCGTCGCCGGAAGCGTCAGCACGAGTTGCGCGGCGGGGCCGGGCAGCACGTCGATGCGGGGCGAGTCGGCGACGATCCCGCGCACGCCGTCGCCGTCGCCATCGACGTGGAACCAGAAGCGCTCGTCGCGCTCGGCGAAGCGGTCGACCTGCGCTTTGCGCTCGCCCGCGCCATACACAAATGTAACGCGTTCGCCTTCGCGCAGCGCGCGCCCGCGGATCTCGATCGGCAGCAGATACGGGTTCTCGATCGGAAGCGCGGCGAGTTCGACCCCTTCGGCGTCGGTCGAGAAGGTCGTGTAGCCGGCGAGATCGCTCCGGTCGGTCTGGATCTCCGACCATCCCCAGAACGGCGAAACCTGGAGATGGAGCGTGCCGCCGACGGCGATGCCCAGCGGTCCGGCTTCGTAGTCGAGGCGGAAGCGGTGGAACTCGCCGATCCGGATCACCTCGGATTCGCCGGCTTCGCGCACGAGGAAGCCGCGACCCTGGCCATCGGCGGGACTGCGCAGCGCGTCGCGATCGCGGCGGATCTGCTCGCTCACTTCGGGCTGCGAGCCCGGTCGCCTGGCCGGCGCCATCGATGCGCGATCGGACGTCGCGTCGGCCGGCCGCTCGCGATCGCCGGACCCGCACGCAATCGCGACGGCGGATGCCAGCAACACCGCGACGGCGGCCGCGCGCGCGCGCCGGGTGGCGGAAAATCGGTTGCGGAATCGGTTTCGCATCAACGCGTGGCGGAGTGTAGAGGGCAGCCGCGTCCGCAGGAAGACCAACTCATGACACCGCTCGCCACCGGACGGCGGCGAGCCAACACGAGTCAGGTGGCTCGTTTGTTAGGATCGGCGGTCAATGCGCGATGGAGATGCAATGCAGCGCCTGCTACGCCGGATTTCGTGCGCGATGGTCGGCGTCGCAGTGCTCGCAGTCGGCTGCAACCGCGACTCGGGAGCGCCGCTGCCCGCGCCGTCGGCGGCGGCCGAGACGCAGGAACCCGCTCCTGCGGCGGAAGCGCCGACGCCGGCGCCCGCGCGCGAAGCGGGTGAGGCCACGTTCTCCGGCGACGCCGAGCCGCCCGCCAATCTCGCGCAGGACGTTCCGCTCTACGTACCGGCGCTGCCGGTTTCGTCGATGACGTCGGCGGGGCACGGCACGATCGTGAACCTGCGCAGCGACGACGCAGCCGAGCGGATCTCCGCGTGGTACGGCAGCGAGCTGCCCGCACGCGGCTGGGAGTTGGACAAGCAGAGCGGCGCCGCCGGTTCGTATCTGATCATCGCACACAAGGACGGACGCAAGGCGACCGTTCTGATCACCGGCGGCCCGCAGGGCAGCCAGATCCTGCTCACCGTGCTCGAAGAGCGCTAGTTGCTCGAAGAACTGATTCGGAACTACGGCTACCTCGCGATCCTCGTCGGGACGCTCCTCGAAGGCGAGACGGTGGTGCTGCTCGGCGGTCTCGCCGCGCACCGCGGCTATCTCGATCTCGCCGGCGTGATCGCGGCGGCGTTCGCGGGTTCGGTCGCAGGCGACCAACTCTACTTCGAGATCGGCCGTCGCAGGGGCATGGCGTTCATCGAGCGGCGACCGGCGTGGCGCCCCCAGGTCGCGCGCGTGAAGCGTCTCGTACACCGACACCACACGCTGTTGATTCTCAGCTTCCGCTTCCTGTACGGGATCCGCACCGTCACGCCGTTTCTGCTCGGCGCGAGTGGCGTCCCGCAGGCACGCTTCGCGGTACTCAACGTGGTGAGCGCGACGCTCTGGGCCATCACATTCGCGTGGCTCGGCTACGTGCTCGGCAACGCGCTCGAAACCGTGCTCGGCGACCTGCGCCGCTACGAAGGCGCGGCGTTCGCGGCCGTCGCGGCGGCAGGCGTCGTGATCTGGCAGTGGCGGCGATGGCGTGGGCGCGCGTCCATCGCAGCTCGAGGAACGGAGCCCTTGTAGGGCGGCTCGGCGAGCGAACGCACGAACGCTCGTCCCCGCTCGCGCATTCACGCGTCGAGTCCTCCCCAACACAGATATTTCGTTTCGAGCCACTCCTCGATGCCCTGGTGCGAGCCCTCGCGCCCGAGGCCGCTCTCCTTGACGCCGCCGAACGGGACTTCCGCGGTGGAGATGATGCCCGTGTTGATGCCGAGCATGCCGGTCTCGAGCGCCTCCGCGACGCGCCAGATGCGCGCGGCGTCGCGCGCGTAGAGATACGCGGCGAGCCCGAACGGCGTGTCGTTGGCGATGCGCACGGCGTCGGCTTCATCGCGGAAGCGCGTGATGCCCGCGACGGGCCCGAAGGTTTCTTCGTTCGTCATCACCATGTCCGGAGTCACGCCGATCAGCAGCGTCGGCTCGTAGAAAGTGCGTCCGAGCGCGTGCGGCTGGCCCCCGACGACGACCCGCGCAGCGTGCGCCGTCGCGTCGGCGACGTGACGCTCGACCTTCGCGAGCGCCGCGTCATTGATGAGCGGCCCGATCTCGACCCCCGACTCGGTGCCGGGCCCCACTTTCATGGCGCGCACGCGCGCGGCGAGCGCGGCGACGAAGCGGTCGTGGATGCCGTCTTGCACCAGGAAGCGGTTCGCGCACACGCAGGTCTGTCCGCTGTTGCGGAACTTCGAGAGCACGGCGCCTTCGATGGCGGCGTCGAGATCCGCGTCGTCGAACACCAGGAAAGGCGCATTGCCGCCGAGTTCGAGCGAGACGCGCTTCACGGTCTTTGCGCACTGCTCCATCAGCAGCTTGCCGACGACGGTGGAGCCGGTGAAGGAAAGGCAGCGCACGATCGGGTTCGCCGTCAGTTCGCCGCCAATCGCCGCGGCGTCGGCGCGATCGCCCGTCACGACGTTGAGTACGCCCGGCGGAAGCCCCGCGCGAACCCCGAGTTCCGCGAGCGCGAGCGCGCTGAGCGGTGTCGCCTCGGCAGGCTTCACGACGACGCAGCATCCCGCCGCGAGAGCGGGCGCGATCTTGCGCGTGATCATCGCGGCCGGAAAGTTCCACGGCGTGATCGCGGCGCCGACGCCGATCGGCTGCTTCGTCACCACGACGCGCACGTCGCGCCGGTGCGCGGGGATCGTCTCGCCGTAGACGCGGCGCGCCTGTTCCGCGAACCAATCGAGGAACGACGCCGCGTACGCCACCTCGCCGCGCGACTCGGCGAGCGGCTTGCCCTCTTCGCCGCGTGATCAACATCGCGAGGTCGGCTTCGTTCGCGGCGCACAGCGCGGCGAAACGGCGCAGCAGGACGGCGCGCTCCTTCGCCGTATGCGCGCGCCACGCGGGCTGCGCGGCCGCCGCCGCTTCGACGGCACGCCGCGTCTCGGCGGCGCCGAGACGCGGCACACGCGCGAGCTCCTCACCGGTCGCGGGGTCACGCACCGGGTAGGTCGCGCCGGAGTCGGCGGAGGTCCAGACGCCGTTCCAGTGAGCTTGCGTGCGGAGCAGGGCGGGATCGACAAGCTTCATCGAGATCTCCGGAGTGCGAGGCCAGCGCAGCGAGTTCAGTATTGCATGGCCATCGCGCCCGGCTCCCGGCAGACCGGGTGATCTGCCCCGACACCGGGGCAATTCCCGCTTGAAATGCCCCGCAGCGCTGCACCCGCGGTCGTCGATCGGCAGTGCGGATCGGGCCTGGCCGAGGCCGTAACGCAGTCATTTCAAGGGATTGGCTGTGCGGAGCAGTCTCCATGGTCGTCTCTGATCGAGCCGGCACGCCCGTTGCTCTTGGACGCGAGCAGGAAACAGCGTCGACGACTTCGACGTCGACCCCAGTACGGAGTGGAGGATTTCAATGCGACGAAGAGTTCTCAGGCGTGCACGTGCGCTGGGAGAGCTCGTATGACGCGAACTCGCAGAGCTTCGTCGAGCGAACGCTCCGCTTCCGTCCCACGGCTGGCGGTGGCGGAACGCCGCGCTGCGGACTGCTCGGCATCGAGGCACTGCTGCCGCTCGGATGGTTCGCGCTGCGCCGGCGGAGTCAGCGCAGCTGATCGATCCACGGCATGGTGTGCAACGCGAAAGCGGCCCTTCGTCCGCGAGGACGGGGGGCCGCCGCATTTGCCAGGCAGACCGACGTGTCGGGTATGCTGCAGCGGTGGATTCTCCCGAAGCGGTCCTCGCCAAGATCGCCAGCATCAGCAAGCGTGAGCGGCGCCTCATCGTGGCGTTCAATCGGGAGGGAACGCTCATGGAAACCGAACCCGAGAAACTGACCGCGCTCGTCGACACGGCCCGCGCGTTCGACGCGGCTTCGATTCCCTACGCACTCATTGGTGGCCTTGCCGTTGGCATCCATTCCGGAACGCCGCGCGCCACTCTCGACGTGGACGTGGCCGCATTGGTGTCGTCCGGTCGCGCGAAGGTGGTGACAGTTCTCGAGGACGCCGGCTTTCACAAGACGGGCGAGTTTCCTCACAGCCTGAACTTCCGCCACCCGAGCGGGGAGCCAGTGCAGGTGGCCTTCGATCCGGCCTTCGACGCGATGATCCTGAGAGCGGAACACTTCGATGTCGGAGGAGCGAGCGTCCGCATCGTGACCCGGGACGATCTCGTCGCCATGAAGGAGCGCGCCGCGGCGGATCCTTCGCGGCGGAAGAGCAAGCGGCTTCGAGACCGGGCGGACATCGAGATGCTGCGAGGCGACGTTCCCGATCCCGACGAGGGCTGGTAGCGAGCACCGAGCAGTCGATGCTGATGAGCCGAGAATGAAAGCGGCCCCCCGTCCGTGAGGACGAGGGGCCGCCGTCGTTGCAGACGCGCCCGCGAGCCTGATCAACTCCGCTCGGCTGCGCCTCGCTGCGCGGAGACCGACGGGCATCGGCTTCCTTGCGAGCCTCCGGCTAGAAGTCCATGTCTCCACCGCCCATGCCGCCCATGCCGCCCATGCCGCCCGGCATGCCGCCGCCGCCGCCGCCGCCAGCCTTCTTCGCTCCGGCTTCTCGGCGATCATCGCCTCGGTGGTGAGCAGCAGAGCCGAGACGCTCGACGCGTTCTGCAGCGCGGTGCGCACGACCTTGGTCGGGTCGATCACGCCGGCCTTCACCAGGTCCTCGTACTCCTCGGTCGCCGCGTTGAAGCCGAAGGCGCCCTTGCCGGCCTTGACCCGCTCGACCACGATCGAGCCTTCGACGCCGGCGTTCTGCGCGATCCGCCGCAGCGGCTCCTCGACCGCGCGGCGGATGATGTTCACGCCCGCCCGCTGCTCCTCGGGGAGCGCCTCGGCGAGACCGTCGAGTGCGCTGAGCGCGCGGAGCAGCGCGACGCCGCCGCCGGGCACGATGCCCTCCTCGACGGCCGCGCGCGTCGCGTGCAGCGCGTCCTCGACGCGCGCCTTCTTCTCCTTCATCTCGGTCTCGGTCGCGGCGCCGACCTTCACCACCGCGACGCCGCCGACGAGCTTCGCGAGCCGCTCCTGGAGCTTCTCGCGATCGTAGTCGCGAGGTGGTCTCCTCGATCTGCTTGCGGATCTCGTTGACGCGGCCCTCGATGTCCTTCTTGGTGCCGGCGCCGTCGATGATCGTCGTGTTGTCCTTGTCGATCACGACGCGCTTGGCGCGGCCGAGGTCCTTGAGCGTCACGTTCTCGAGCTTGAGGCCGAGCTCCTCGGCGATCACCTGGCCGCCGGTGAGGATCGCGATGTCCTCGAGCATCGCCTTGCGG
Organism: uncultured delta proteobacterium; assembly: GCA_963801625.1. Lineage (GTDB taxonomy): Bacteria > Myxococcota_A > UBA9160 > UBA9160 > PR03 > PR03. Next base: position 1,312 of record CAWDFQ010000015.1, on the reverse strand, counting down.
CGGTCGCCGAAGCCCGGCGCCTTCACCGCGGCGGCCTGCAGCGTGCCGCGGATCTTGTTCACGACGAGCGTCGCGAGCGCCTCGCCCTCGACGTCCTCGGCGACGATCAGCAGCGGCTTGCCCTGGCGCGCCACCTGCTCGAGCACCGGCAGCAGATCCTTCATGTTCGAGATCTTCTTCTCGTGGATCAGGATCAGCGGCTCCTCGAGCACGACCTCCATGCGCTTCGGGTCGGTGACGAAGTAGGGCGAGAGGTAGCCGCGATCGAACTGCATGCCCTCGACCACCTCGAGGGTCGTGTCCATCGACTTGGCCTCCTCGACCGTGATCACGCCTTCCTTGCCGACCTTCTCCATCGCCTCGGCGAGCATCTTGCCGATCGTCTCGTCGCCGTTGGCGCGAGACGATGCCGACCTGCGCGATCTCCTCGCTGTTGCGCGTCGGCTTCGAGACCTTCTTGAGCTCCTCGACCATCGCCGCGACGGCCTTGTCGATGCCGCGCTTCAGCTCCATCGGGTTGACGCCGGCGGCGACGAGCTTGGAGCCCTCGCGGAAGATCGCCTGCGCCAGCACCGTGGCGGTGGTGGTGCCGTCGCCCGCGACGTCGGAGGTCTTGGAGGCGACCTCGCGCACCATCTGGGCGCCCATGTTCTCGAACTTGTCCTCGAGCTCGATCTCCTTGGCGACCGTGACGCCGTCCTTGGTCACGGTGGGAGCGCCCCAGCTCTTCTCGATCATGACGTTGCGGCCCTTCGGACCGAGCGTCACGCGCACCGCGTTGGCGAGCGTGTTCACGCCGGCGAGCATCTTCGCGCGGGCGTCCTGGTCGTAACGGATCTCTTTGGCTGACATGGTTTCCTCCTCAGCTCAGGATGCCGAGGACGTCGTCCTCGCGGATGATGATCTGCTCTTCGCCGTCGAGCTTGACCTCGGTGCCGGCGTACTTCCCGAACAGGATCTTGTCGCCGGCCTTCACCTCGAGCGGGCGGACCTTGCCGTCCTCGAGGATCTTGCCGGTGCCGACGGCGATGACCCTGCCCTCCTGCGGCTTCTCCTTGGCGGTGTCGGGAATGATGATCCCGCCCTTGGTCTTCGCTTCCCCCTCGATGCGCTGGACGAGGATGCGGTCGTGCAACGGTCGAATTTTCATGCGGTCGCTCTCTCCGTCACGCAGGTCCCGCCTTCGGGGAACCCCGCGTGGTGATGGTGCTGAATGGCTGTTTGTAATCTCGGTGGCCCCAGAAGCCTGGCACCGCGCCAAATCCGGAACCCGTGGGCCGGCCCCGAGCGGGGGTTGTAATAAGCACCCGGC
>CAWDFQ010000014.1:0-626980 GCA_963801625.1 uncultured delta proteobacterium | reverse complement strand
ATCACCGAGCGACGGCCGATCGTGACGCCGCTCGTGACGACGACGTGGGCGCCGCACCAGACGTTGTCCCCGATCCGGGTCGGGCCCTTGCTCGTGAAGCCCTGCCACGGAACGGGGAGATCCGGGTCATCGAAGCGGTGGCTCGCGTCGGTGACGAAGCAGCCGTTCGCGAACATGCAGTGCTCGCCGATCTCGACGATGCCGGAGGCGGCGATCATCACCCCTAGATTGAAGGAGTCTGCCGCCGATCCGGACCCGCGCCGGGTCCGGCATCGTGATCCACACGCCCGGCTCGAGCGCCGCGCCGGGCCCGATCTCAAGGCGACCGGCCCGGAGCGCCTCCAGCACGTTGCCGTGGACCGGCCAGCGCACAAATGCCTGACGGCGCATGAACTCCCAGTGGATCCGGGCCCGGTTCCACGGCAGCGCGTTGGTTTCATACCAGAGCCACTTCTGGGCCCACAGCCTCAGCAGCGCGGCGGTGGGGTCGCGCGGATCGGCTGCCATCGCGCTGGATTGTCGCATCCGACCGTGGGCGGCCGCAGCAAACGGCCAGTGGTCGCCGTCTCAGCGCGCGGCGGTCGTCTTCGTGCGGCGACTCTTGGGCTTCGCGCCGGCGCCGTTCGACGAACCGTCGCCGCCGCCGGCACCGTTCCGTGACCGCGTCGTCTTGCCGCGTGTAGCGCGGACGGGGAGAACCTCCGAGAGGAATCGTGCCCGTGTAGGAACCCAGCCGTCTCGGCCACCTGCTCGGGAGTTCCGGTGGCGATCACCCGACCGCCTTCCTCGCCGCCCTCGGGTCCGAGGTCGATCATCCGGTCAGAGACCTTGATCACGTCAAGGTTGTGCTCGATCACGACGACCGAGTTGCCCGCATCGACCAGCCGCTGCAGGACCTCGAGCAGCCGCTGGATGTCGGCGAAGTGCAGTCCGGTCGTCGGCTCGTCAAGGATGTAGATCGTGCGCCCGGTCGCGACCTTGGCGCAGCTCCGCGGCAAGCTTGACGCGCTGGGCCTCGCCGCCTGACAGCGTCGTCGCCGGCTGGCCGAGACGCATGTATCCCGAGTCCGACGTCATTGAGCGCCTCGACGCGCCGGCGGATCTTCGGAATGTGCTCGAAGAACTCGAGCGCCTCCTCGATCGGCATCTCGAGCACGTCGGCGATCGTCTTGCCCTTGAAGCGCACCTCGAGCGTCTCGCGGTTGTAGCGCTTGCCGTGGCACTGCTCGCAGGGGACATAGACGTCCGGGAGGAAGTGCATCTCGATCTTGATCTGTCCGTCGCCGCGGCACACCTCGCAGCGGCCGCCCTTGACGTTGAACGAGAACCGGCCCGGCTTGTAGCCGCGCGCTCGCGCCTCCTGGGTCTTGGAGAACAGGTCCCGGATCTGGTCGAACAGCCCGATGTAGGTGGCCGGATTCGAGCGCGGCGTGCGTCCGATCGGCGACTGATCGACCGAGATGATCTTGTCGAGCTGCTCGATCCCGGTGATCCGGCGGTGAGCGCCGGCGCGCTGCTTGGTCCGGTGCAGGCGGTTGGCGACCGCCTTGTACAGCACCTCGTTGACCAGGGTCGACTTGCCCGAGCCCGACACGCCGGTCACGCACGTCAGCACCCCGAGCGGGATCTTGACGTCGACCTGTCGTGAGGTTGTGCTCCGCCGCGCCCTCGATCCCGATGTAGCCCGACGGCCTGCGTCGCTTCGCCGGCATCTCGATCGCGCGGGTGCCGGCCAGGAACTGGCCGGTCAGCGAATCCGCGCACCTTCTGCACCTCGGCGGCGGTGCCCTGCGCGACGACGTGGCCGCCGTGCTCGCCGGCGCCCGGCCCCATGTCGACGAGATGGTCGGCCGCGCGCATCGTCCCCTCGTCGTGCTCGACGACGAGCACCGTGTTGCCGAGATCCCGCAGCCGCTCGAGCGTCCCGATCAGCTTCTCGTTGTCGCGCTGGTGCAGACCGATCGAGGGCTCGTCGAGGATGTACAGCACGCCGACCAGCGACGAGCCGATCTGCGTCGCAAGCCGGATCCGCTGCGCCTCGCCGCCGGACAGCGTGGCGGCCGCGCGCTCCATCGACAGATAGCCGACGCCGACGTTCTCCAGGAACTGCAGCCGCTCCTCGATCTCCCGCAGTACCAGCCGGGCGATCCGCCGGTCGTGCTCGGTCAGCTCGAGCGCGCGCGATCCACTCGAGCGCCCGCCGTGCCGACAGTGCCGCGAAGTCATGAATCGCCGTATCGGCGACCAGCACCGCCCGTGACTCCGGCCGCAGGCGCGCGCCCTTGCACTCCGGGCACGGCCGCAGTGTCATGTACTCCTCGATCTTCTCGCGCGAGAAGTCCGAGTCGGTCTCCCGGTAGCGACGCTCGAGGTTCGGCACGATCCCCTCGAACTGGGTCGCATACGAGCGCCGGCGGCCGAAGCGGTTGCGGTAGGAGACCTGCACACGGTCGCCGTTGGTGCCGTACAGGAAGAAGTCGCGCTCGGCGGCCGGAAGGTCCTGCCACGGCGTCTCGAGATCGACCCCGTAACGCTCGGCGATCGCCTGCGCCAACTGGTCGTAGTAGTCGGACGCGCTGACCGACCACGGCGCGATCGCGCCCTCGCCGATCGACAGCGTCGGATCGGGGACGACGAGCTCCGGGTCGATCTCCATCTGCGACCCGAGCCCCGTGCAGCGCGTGCAGGCGCCGTGGGGCGAGTTGAAGCTGAAGATCCGCGGCTCGAGCTCGACCAGGCTCGGGCCGTGAACAGGGCAGGCGAACCTCTCCGAGTACGTCTGAATCTCGTTCGTGTCGACGAGCTCGATCTCGACCAGCCCGTCGGCCAGCGCGACCGCGGTCTCGATCGAGTCCGCCAGCCGCTTGCGCAGCTCGCCCTTCATCACGAGCCGGTCGACGACCACCGCGATGTCGTGCTTGTACTTCTTGTCGAGCACGATCTGCTCGTCGAGCCTGCGCAGCTCGCCGTCGACCTTGACGCGCGCTGAAGCCGTCGGCCCGCAGCTCCTCGAGCTGCTTGCCGTACTCGCCCTTGCGCCCGCGCACGATCGGCGCCAGCACCATGAACCGCGTGCCCTCCGGCAGCTCCATCACCTGATCGATGATCTGCTCGGCCGACTGCCCGCTGATCGGACGGCCGCAGACGTGGCAGTGCGGATGGCCGATCCGCGCCCACAGCAGCCGCAGGTAGTCGTAGATCTCGGTCACCGTGCCGACCGTCGAGCGCGGGTTGCGCGACGTCGTCTTCTGGTCGATCGAGATCGCCGGCGAGAGTCCCTCGATCGAGTCGACGTCCGGCTTGTCCATCTGCCCGAGGAACTGCCGCGCGTAGGCCGACAGCGACTCGACGTAACGCCGCTGGCCCTCGGCGTAGATCGTGTCGAACGCAAGCGAGCGACTTGCCCGAGCCCGACAGTCCGGTGATGACGGTCAGCGACCCGCGTGGAATCGCGACCGTGATGTCCTTGAGGTTGTGCTCCCGGGCTCCCGAGACGACGAGCTGATCCACTCCCAGCGAGTCTAGTGAACCGAACAGACGTTCCCGTGGCTCAGATCGTCGAGTTTCCGAGAACTCCGTCTCTCACGCGGCCGCAGAGCTGCCCGCGAGTTCCCCGGGAAAACTCGCCGGCTAATTCGCCCAGGCGAATCAGCCTTCGACACTCGCGTACACCTCGTCGAGCAGCCCGGCGCGGTCGCTCAACTGGAAGTTCTCGGCGAGGTAGCGATCGGTCTCCTCACGCGGGGTGCCGTTGAGCGCCATGTTCAGGGCGATCAGCCGTGCTCCCTCGGTGTCGTCGGATCCGGCGTCGGGCACCGTCGCAAGATCGGCGCCCGCCCCCGCGTCGGCGTGGATCCCGGAGTCCGGCTCCCCATAGGCGCCTTGCTGCTCCGTCGGCTGCTCGGCTGCCTCGGTGGCGGGCCGCCGTGACCTCCCCAGTCGGCTCCGCAGCCTGCTCGGTCGGCTCGGCACCGTCCGCCATCGGCTCGGCGGCCTCGGCGATCGGCTCGGCGGCCTCCGCCACCGGCTCGTTGGTCCCCGCCGCCGGCTCGCTGCTTGCACCCCACGGCTCAGCAACTTCCGCCACCGGCTCGGGCGGGCTGTAGGAGGGCGGCTCCGGCGCGCTCTCGGCGGCCGGCTCGGGCTCGAACCGCGGCCGCGGCGTGACCGCCTCGCTGACCTCGGAGAGGTTCCCCTCGAGCAGCTGCAGGTCGGCGTTGAGCCGGTTCGACCCCGTCCGCAGCGAGTCGATCAACGCACTCAGCTCGCTTTCCATCGCGTCGAGGCGTTGCAGCATCACGGCCGTGGACTCGGAGACCTTGCCGACGTACGTCGCGGGCCTGGCCGGTCGCCTGCTCCCGCGTTGACTGGCGCCTCGCTGGCGGCCTCTGCCCGGATCTCCTGAGCCTCCTCCTCGGCCTGGCGCTGGATCTCGGCGGCGCTGCTCTCAGCGGCCTCGACGATTGCCCGCACCTGGTCGCTCGCGGAGGATGCGAGCGTCTCGGCGCGCCGGCGCGACGAGCGCTTGAGTTCGTCGACCTCATCGGCGAGAGCGCTCAGGTGCGCGTCAACGGCCTCAGGGTCATAGCCGCGGCGGCCGATTGGGAAGTCCTTCTTCTCGATGCTTTGTCGTTCCAGGGCCACGCGGATCAACCTCTCAAGTCAAGGGTCAAGTGTGAAGCAGGCGCAGCGTCTCGGACGCGGCGGGCGGGACGTGACCGATCAGCCGATTGAGGCTTGTCCTTCAGCCACGGCGACATCAAGCTCGCGCTTCAGGTCACGGATCTCGTCGCGCAGCTTGGCCGCGTACTCGAACCGCAGGTCCTCGGCCGCGGCCAGCATCTCCTCCTCCAGCTCGACGATCGTCTTCTCGATCTCCGCCGGCGGCATCGCGCCGGCCGGGCGCTTGGCGCCGGCGCCGCGAGCGTGGCACCTTGGACTCGGACTGCAGGAACTCGGCGATGTCGGAGATGCCCTTGACGATCGTCTCCGGCGTGATCCCGTGCTCCTCGTTGTAGGCGACCTGGATCGCGCGGCGGCGATCGGTCTCCTCGATCGCGGCACGCATCGCCGCGGTCTCCTTGTCGGCGTACATCAGCGACCGTGCCGTCGATGTTGCGCGCCGCGCGGCCGATCGTCTGGATCAGCGACGTCTCGCCGCGCAGGAAGCCCTCCTTGTCGGCGTCGAGGATCGCGACGAGCGACACCTCCGGGAGGTCGAGGCCCTCGCGCAGCAGGTTGACGCCGACGAGCACGTCGAACTCGCCGAGGCGCAGCTCGCGGATGATCTGGATCCGCTCGAGCGTGTCGACCTCCGAGTGCAGGTAGCGCACGCGGAAGCCCATCTCGAGCAGGTAGTCGGTCAGGTCCTCGGCCATCTTCTTGGTCAGCGTCGTCACGAGCGCGCGCTCGTTCGCGGTCGACGCGGTCGCGGATCTCGTTCATCAGGTCGTCGATCTGGTTGCGGGTCTCGCGCACCTCGACCGGTCGGGGTCGACGATTCCCGTCGGGCGGCACGATCTGCTCGACGATCCGCCCCGAGTGCGTCGCGCTCGTACTCGCCGGGCGTCGCCGAGACGAACACGAGCTGCGGCGTGATCGACAGGAACTCCTCGAAGGTCTGCGGCCGGTTGTCCAGCGCGCTCGGCAGCCGGAAGCCGTAGTCGACGAGCGTCTGCTTGCGCGAGCGGTCGCCCTCGTACATGCCGCCGATCTGCGGCACCGTCTGGTGGGACTCGTCGACGAAGCAGACGAAGTCCTCCGGGAAGTAGTCGAGCAGGCAGTAGGGCGGTCGCCGGGCTGGCGGCCGTCGAGGATCCGCGAGTAGTTCTCGATCCCCGAGCAGAAGCCCAGCTCGCGGAGCATCTCCATGTCGTACTGGGTGCGCTGGCGCAGGCGGTGGGACTCGAGCAGCTTGCCCTCGCGCCTCGAGCTCGGCGCAGCGCTCGTTCAGCTCACGGCCGATCTCGGCGACGGCGTCCTCGATCGTAGCCCTCACGGACGTTGTAGTGCGAGGCCGGCCAGATCCCGACGTGCTCGAGGTCGTCCTCGATCATCTCGCCGGTCAGCGGGTCGAAGTGCTGGAGGTGCTCGACCTCGTCGCCGAACAGCACGATCCGGTAGGCGGTCTCGGCGTACGCCGGGAAGATCTCGAGCGTCTCGCCGCGGACGCGGAACGTCCCGCGCGAGAGCGCGGTGTCGTTGCGCGTGTACTGGATCGAGACGAGCTTGCGCAGCAGCGCGTCGCGGTCGATCATCTCCCCCTTCTTCAGCGTCTGCAGGTTCTCGTCGTAGGTCTGCGGCGAGCCGAGGCCGTAGATGCACGACACGCTCGCCACGATCAGCACGTCGCGCCGGGCGAACAGCGCCGCCGTCGCCGAGTGCCGGAGGCGGTCGATCTCCTGGTTGATCGCCGAGTCCTTCTCGATGTACAGGTCCCTGCTCGGGACGTACGCCTCGGGCTGGTAGTAGTCGTAGTAGGAGACGAAGTACTCGACCGCGTTGCGCGGGAAGTACGTCCGGAACTCGTTGCAGAGCTGGGCGGCGAGCGTCTTGTTGTGGGCGATCACGAGCGCCGGCTTCTGCACCTCGGCGATCGTCGCCGCCATCGTCATCGTCTTGCCGGTGCCGGTCGCGCCGAGCAGCGTCAGGAACCGCTCGCCCGCGTTGATCCCCTCGGCGAGCGAGGCGATCGCGGCCGGTTGGTCAGCGGTCGGGCTGTAGGCGGCGTCGAGTTCGAACTTTGGCAACGCGACTTGAGCGTAGCGACCGCCAGCGACGCTCCGCCCCCAATCCGGTCAACTGGCGTCCGCGTTCTCGCAGGAGCGCGATCAGCGCGAGCGTCGGATGGAACGGGTCGGCGATCACGATTCCGTCCTGGATCCCGGTGGATCCGCTTCAGGAGTGGTAGCCGAGCAGGTTCCAATAGTGGAGGAAGGCCGCGAACCCGGCTTGCAGCAACACGAACGCGGCGAGACCGAGCGAGCCGCGGCGAGCCCCACGAGCGAGCAGCGTTCGAGCGACGCGTACGCCCGTGATGCCGAGCGCCGCGAGCGGCAGGGCCAGCAGCAGCTGCGCGCTCGGCGGAACACCGAAGAAGAACGGCGGAACGCCGTGTGGAATGATCGCCTCCGGGAGCGGCAGCAGATCCGACGCGAACATGTGGAGACCCATCGCGGGCGGGAACGCGATCAGGAAGGCGAGGTCGGCCGCGCTCGCGAGCGAAATCCCGCCGAGTGGGCGCGAGCGAAGAAGGCCGACGAGTCCGGTGGTGCTGATCACGAGAAACGCCACCAGGAAGAAGACTACGAGCGTCGCTTGCACAGCCACCGATTCCCACCACGCGATCCGCTCGAACGCCATCGGAATCGGGGAGGTGTCGAGAAAGAGGTGCGTGATCCTTCCGTCCTCGTCGCGGAAGGAGAGCCTGCGAGACCCGCCGGCCTCTTGGAACAGATCCTCGCCGATCGGCTCCCAGCGGCTCGTCGGGAAGAGGCCCAGCGCGTTGCTGAGTTCGAGTTCCCCCGATGCATCCACCCGCGCCCGGTACTGCACCAGCCAGTACGGCGTGAACAGGCGATCGGCCGTCGCGCGCGCGGTCCGCGTCCAGCGATACAACCCCTCGAGACGGCCCGCGCCCGCGACGGCGGCACGCGGCGGTCGCTCGCGCGCGCTCGGCGGCTGCGACGGCCCGAAGACGGTGCTCGCCACGCGATCGCCGAACGCCTTCAGCGTGTCCGTACCCGTGTAGGCCATGAAGAGTCCGAGGCCGCGCTCCGGTAGCAGCAGCGCCCGCGCGTTCCAGCCGACGACGTCGCCGTCGTGTCCCCAGTAGCTGCGGCCGTCGATCTCGAGCTCCCAGAAGCCGAAGCCGATGCCCTTCATCCCGGGGTGCTGGCTGAACTGCCGCGTCAGCATCGCGTGGGTCGTCTCGGGGCGGAGGATCCGTGTGCCGTCTACCTCGCCACCGTTCAGGAAGACGCGCAGGAAGCGCGCCATGTCGAGGCCAGTCGTGACCAGACCGCCCGAGGCGCGGTTGTTGCGGAAGTCGACCGGGATCAGTCGCTGCGAGCCCGAGGCGAAGACGTATCCCTGCGCGAGCCCGTCGAGCACGGCCGGCTCCATCCCAAAGCTGCTGCGACTCATGCCGAGCGGCTGAAGGATCTCGCGCGACACTCCCTCGTGGAACGGACGCCCACTCACCGACTCCGCGAGCAGCCCCGCGAGCCCGATGTCGTAGTTGGCGTAGCTGATGATCTCGCCGGCGGGAGCAAACTGCGCGGGCAGACCCCGCCCCATGTACTCCCGCAGTGGAAGCCATTCCTCGCGCGTTCGAGCCAGGCTGCCGATGAAGCCCTCGGACACACCCGCCGAGTGCGTGAGCAGGTGGCGCGGCGTGATCGACCGCCCGTCGCGGTGCGGGAGCGCGAAATCCTTGATGTAGGCGGAGAGATCGCGGTCCAGATCGACCTGACCGCGCTCGACGAGCTGCATCAAAGCCGTCGTCGTGAGGAGCTTTGACACCGAGGCCACCCGGAACGTCGTGTACTCGGGGCGCACGGGCGTCTGCTGCTCGAGGTCGGCGTGGCCGTAGCCCTCGGCGAGGATCACGCCTTCGCGATCCACGACCACGACGACGGCACCCACCAGGTGCCTGCGCTCCATCTCCTCCGGCACCACGCGGGCGAGATCGCGTTGGAGGATGGCGGGGTCGAGGCCCGAGCGGATCTCGGCCGAGGAGCTGCTCGGAATGGCGAGGGCCGCGACGAGCAGGGCGGCGAAGGCGCGGGCGAGGCGCAGCATCGACGAGAGCGTCTCCCGTCTGCCGCCGCAGGTCAATCCGGCGCGGGATTCAGGGGCGTCATCGCCTGGCGTCGGAGTCCATCGCTTCTCGCTGCCAGTCCACGCGAAGCGCGCTTGCGATGGTCCCACTCTCCAGGACGTGGAGAAGCGAGATCAGCTGATTGATCGACTTCGAGGAGTTGGCGGGATCGAGCAAGCGGTAGAGCCGCGCGGTCGACTTGAAGGTGAGGCGCCGGCGGGCAGCAGCGGGCTCAGGCAGAGCAGCGTCTCCGTCATGCAGAAGAGCGCCCACGCGTGAACGGTCATGGCTCCCTCTCTGTGCTGTACAACGGCTCGCCGATGAGCCGCGGCCCGACCTGAGGACCACAGCCGCCGCTCGGCGCGAGGCCCAGGATGCCACCGGAACGTGGCGCACCGCCAGCGCAAGGGACGTCGGCTCCATTGGCTTGCTTGGCCGGTGGCGCTTCGCAGTTCCGGGGCAGAATGGCGGCCTCAGAGACGGCACGACTGGCTTCGACGATGAAGTGCCATCTGCTTACCCCCGAGGCGTCGTGTGATAGAAGAAGCGACGACTTGCAGGCCGCGCGACGCTCGCTGGCTGCCGACGGTCTGGCTGCGCGTGAATTCGAGAGAGAGCACGCGCCAAGCCCACGTGCGGCTCGGTAGCCACGTGCACGATGGTTAGGCGGTCTCGACCTCGCGACTGTGTGACGAGCCGATCGGGCGGCCGGCGGTAGAACTTGGGCGACAGGTCCGACGACGGCCCGCCGCGCGGGATCTCCTGATGTACGACAAGCCGATTCCGGTAGTACCGAATCTGCGCATCGGCCAGATAGGACTCACGCATGCGCTCGGCAGGACGAGCACGACCATGTCGTGGTGCATTCGATCGCGAAGCTTGCCCATGATGCCCTCGGAGGTGCCGCAAGGCGTGCGGCAACGGGGTACGCGGAGCTGCGTACTCCGAGAGCATGATCTGAGTCGCGAAGATTCGCAGACGCGCCGCTGCGCCGGGTGCCGATGACCCTGCCGCGTCAGCGGCTTAGTTCAACATCCTACTAGACCACGGACGCCCCTGGACCGTGAGTCGCGGAGTATGCGACCGAGGAACGGGGGCTGCGAGGGATAGGCTGCAGAAGGGGGCGGTGTAGGCGGCGACGAGGGCGGGAAGGCGACGATTGAGGGCGTGAACGGTTGGGTAGCCTGCGTCGAGACGATGGTGGTCGATAGCTTGCTTGGTGTTCCTGCCACGTCGAGATTCGAGCTTGCGTTGGTCGAGCCGTTGCGAAGCGCCGCCCAATGGCCGTGCAGGCGCTCGTGCTCTACCGGCCGGGGTTGATCAGGGCGCCTCGTCGCGGCCCCGAAATCCCGCTGGTTCCTTCGACAAACCCAACGAACGCCCATCGCGCCGGCTGACAGGCTGCTGACGGATCTCTCCCGTCGCCCTGCACACAACTCCGGACCCATCTCCTTGTTGCGAGCACTCACCGCGAAGCCCTCCGAGTCATCGGGCTCGTCCCGAGTCTCTGCGCTCGGCTCGGTCCGGGCGTTCGTCAGCAGAGTGCAGAGCGACGTCTCGGCGCCGCTCTACTCGCTCGCCGTCTCGCGCACGTACTCCGCGAGGAACCCGCGCCGCCAATCGTCGTAGCGCCCCGCGAGAATCGCGGCGCGCGCGTTCTGCACCAGGCGCTCGTAGAAGCGCACGTTGTGGATCGACACGAGGATCGCCGAGAGGATCTCGTTCGCGGCGAACAGATGATGCAGGTAGGCGCGCGCGAAACCGCCGGCGCAGGCGGTGCAATCGCAGGACACGTCGATCGGATAGCCGTCGCGCCGGTAGCGGCGATTGGTCAGGCGGATCTTGCCGCGCACCGTGAAGGCGACACCCGAGCGCGCGAAGCGCGTCGGGATCACGCAGTCGAACATGTCGATGCCGTAGCCGATCGCGGCGACGAGATCTTCGGGCAAGCCCGACGCCCATCAGGTAGCGCGGCTTGTCTTCGGGCAGCAGCGGCGCGCTGAACTCGGTGATCTTGCAGAGCAGCTCGTGTCCCTCGCCGACCGAGACGCCGCCGATCGCGTAGCCGACGAGGTCCATCGCGACCAGTGCTTCGCGCGCATTGCCGGCGCAGCTTCTCGTAGACGCTGCCCTGCACGATGCCGAAGAGCGCCTGATCGCTGCGCTTGTGCGCGCTGAGGCAGCGCTCCATCCACGCGAGGGTGCGACGCACGCCGGTGGCGGCGAGCTTCTCGTCGGCGGGATGCGGCGTGCACTCGTCGAAGGCCATGATCACGTCGGCGCCGAGCGCGTTCTGGATCTCGATCGAGCGCTCGGGCGTGAGTTCCATCGCGTCGCCGGTGACTTCGTTCTTGAAGCGCACGCCGTGGTCGCTGATCTCCTTGTTGGGCAGCGAGAAGACCTGGAAGCCGCCGCTGTCGGTGAGGATCGGTCCGGGCCAGCGCATGAAGCCGTGCAGGCCGCCGAGCTTCGCGACGAGGCCTTCGCCGGGCCGCAGCGCCAGGTGGTAGGTGTTGCCGAGCACGATCTCGGCGCCGGTCGCCCGCACCTGCTCGGGCGTCATCGCCTTCACCGCACCGTGCGTGCCGACCGGCATGAACGCGGGCGTGTGCACGTCGCCGTGCGGCGTCGCAAAGACGCCCGCCCGCGCCGCGCCACTCCGCGCGTCCACCCGAAACGAAAACGCCGAACGAAACTCGGTCACGGGCGTTGCCTTGGGGACGTTCCTGCCCTGTTGACTTGATTGACTTCAGGAACGTCCCCAAGTCAACGCAATGGCGGTCCCGGTGGCAGGCTGGTCTAGCGGTAGGTGCTGCGGTGGCCGGAGCTCTTGCGGCGGCGGACGCGCTGGTGCTTGGCCTTGAGCTTGGCGCGATGGCGCGCCGTCTTGCCGCGCTTGCGATGCGAGAGGTCAGCGTTCTTCTTCACGGCAATCATCTCCGGCCTGGCTTCGGGAGCGGCCCAACCTAGGGGAGTCGCCCGGCGGCGTCCAGGCTACGTTCCGCGCGCCCCAGCCGATCCGCCGGAGAGAGCCGTGACCGTTGCCCTCGATGCCATGATGGACTTCGACCTCACGCCCGAGCAGCGCCTGGTGCGCCGCGCCGTCCGCGACTTCGCCGAGAAGGAGATCCTGCCCCACGTCGAAGCGCACGAGCGCGAGGGCCGCTACCCGATCGAGCTGATCCGCAAGCTCGTCCCGCTCGGCTATTTCGCGCCGATGATTCCCGAGGAATACGGCGGCTCGTTCGTCGACGTGATGACCTACGGGCTGATCTGCGAGGAGATCGCGCGCGTCGACTGGGTGGTGGCGTCGGTGATCTCCGTCTCCAACTCGCTCGTGGCCGGCTCGATCCTCCGCTACGGCACGCCGGCGCAGAAGGAGCGCTGGCTCACCGCGATCGCGCGCGGCGATCTGCTCACCTCCGCGTGCCTCACCGAACCCGGCGGCGGCACCGATCTCGGCAACATGGCCACCACCGCGACGCGCGCCGACGGCGGCTGGCGCCTGACCGGTACCAAGGTCTTCATCTCGCACGCGGCGCACGCGGGGCTCTTCTTCGTGGTGGCGTCGATCGACCGCGAGCAGAAGCACCGCGGTGTGACGGCATTCCTGGTGGATCCCCACGCGACCAGCGGGATCACGATCGGCGACTTCCCGATGCGCACGCTCAAGCGCGACAACCTCGCCGAGGTGAACTTCCAGGACGCCTTCGTGCCCGACGACGCCGTGCTCGGCAAACCGGGCCAGGGCTTTCCGATCCTCGGCGCGGCGCTCGACATGGGACGCTTCTCGGTGGCGGCGCGCTGCGTCGGCCAGGCCCAGCGCTGCGTCGACCTCGCCGTCCCCTACGCGCTCGAACGCAGCGCCTTCGGCCAGAAGATCGGCGAGTTCCAGCTCATCCAGCAGAAGATCACCGACATGATCTGCCGCACCCAGCAGGCGCGACACCTCGTCTACCAGCTCGGGCGCATGAAGGACGCCGGTGTCGAGCGCTGCTCGATGGAAGCGTCGATGGCGAAGCTGCTCGCGAGCCAGGCCGCCGTCGCAAACGCGCTCGACGGCATGCAGATCTTCGGCGGCTACGGGCTCTCGGAGGAATACGAGATCGGCCGCCTCCTGCTCGAAGCGAAGGCGCTGGAGTTCGGCGAGGGCACCAGCGAACTGCACACCAAGCTGATCGCCGAGTACGCGCTCGGCATTCGCAAGCAGTAGGAGAGCGCCGAGCGACGACCGCCGCGAGCTGCTCGACCTGATCGTCCGCCACTCCTTCGAGCGCCGGAAGGTCGTGCTCTCGAGCGGCAAGCAGAGCGACTTCTACCTCGACCTGCGCGCCACCATGATGCGACCGCGCGGAATCGAGCTGGCCGGCAAGCTGCTCTTCGCGCGACTCGAGCAGGGCGCGCATGTCGACGCGGTGGGCGGCATGGTCGTGGCCGCCGTGCCGGTCGTCTCGGCGGTGTTGCTGGCCGCTGCGCGCAGCGGCGGCCGGGGCGCGGAGCTGCTCGGCTTCTTCGTGCGCAAGGAGGCCAAGAAGCACGGCCTCGGCAAGCGCATCGAGGGCGCCTTCGCCGCCGGCCAGACCGTCGCGCTCGTCGAGGACACCATGACGACGGGCGGCTCGACGCTCGAAGCGCTCGAGGCGGTGACCGGCGCCGGGGCCAAGGTCGCCCGCGTGCTCTGCATCGTCGATCGCGGCGAGGGAGCGGCCGACGCCTTCGCCGCACGCGGCCTCGGGCTCGAGTCGCTCTTCACGCCGCGAGGATCTCCCGCTGTGAGGCCGACGCGCGGCCAGCGGAGCGATCTCCGCGACCTGGCTGCGGAACTTTAGCTCTCAGGCCCCGCTTCGGTTCCGCCGATTCAGCAGGCTGAGGCTCAGCAAGGGAGATTCCCATGCAAGCGCACCAGCCGCTCGCCGTCACCGCGCTCTCGGTCGGCGCTGCGCTCGTCCTCCTGCTGACCGCTGCCGGCAACGCCGAAGCCGCCACGAGGCTGGGCGCCAACATCATGAGCAATCCGAACGACAGCGTCTCCGAATTCCGGCCGCGCATCAGCGGTGACGCGGTCGTGTGGCAGCGCGGCACCGGTTCTGCGTCCGAGGTGGTCAGCTGGAACGGTCTGGCGGGCGTCAACCTGACAGCCGAACGGCGTCGCTGACGAGAATCCCGAGACCGACGGCGTGCATATCGTCTGGCAGCAGGGCAGCGCAGGCGGGCGCAACATCGCCGTCTACGACCTGCTCACCGGAACGACCACGATCCTCTCCTCGCCAGGCGACGAGATCTTCCCGCTCGTCTCCGGCACGACCCTCGCCTGGATCCAGATGGTGGACGCGGACGGCGAGGTGTTCGTCGATCCGGGCCCGATCGGCAATCAGCTCACCGGCAACCCGCTGGTCGAGAGCGAGTTCAGCATCGACGGCGAAAACCTCGTGTGGGCGCAGGGCGACGACCTCCACCAGACGTCGGGCACGGCCGACGACTCCCACGACATCGCCGTGTGGAACGGCGCGCTCCAGGGTCTCTACATCCTCACCGGACCCAGCACCGACGACATCCATCCGTCGATCGCGGGCGACACAGTCGTCTGGCAGGCGGGGCCCGACGGCAGCGGCGACATCTGGTACGGCGACACGCTGGGCACTGCGAACCTGCTCTTCGACGGCACCGACGAACGCAACCCGCAGACCGACGGCACCCGCGTGATCTGGCAGCACTTCGACGGCCTCGACTTCGATCTCTACATCGTCGATCTCGCGAGCCCCAATTCGACGATCCCCTTCACCAACGACACACTCGACGACGTGACGCCGCAGATCGACGGCGACAACATCGTGTGGGTGAAGAAGGTCACGCCCGGCGATTCGGAGATCTGGTTCTCCTGGAACGGCGGCGCAGCCGGAGCCGCTGCTGAAGTCGCGGGCCAACGGCCGCGACGACGTCGCACCGCGTCTCGACGGCGATCACTTCGTCTACGAGAGCTGCCTCAACCTCGGTCAGCCGGACGAGCTGTGCGACGTCGTGATCGCGCCCGAGCCCCGCGCGACGCTCGGCGTCGCCGCCGCGCTCGCGGCGCTCGCCTTCCTCGCGTCGCGATCGGCGCGTCGCGCGCTGTTGCTGGCGCGGACTCCGCGCCGCCACTGAGGGGCGAGGGCCGAGGGCCCATGGCAAGCTAGGCGCTTCCCCACAACGGAGTCGCGCCTCATGAGTCTCAACCTCGGCACCATTCTCCAGGCCGCTGCGGCCGATCGGCCCAAGCACGTCGCGATCCGCATGGACGAGCGCGTCCTCACCTACGCCCAGCTCGATCGCGCGGCCCGCGGGGTTGCGACGAGCCTGCGCGCGCGCGGCATCCAGCCCGGCGACAAGGTCGCGCTGCTGATCCCGAACGTGCCCGAGTTCAGCATCGCGTACTTCGGGATTCTCTATGCGGGCGGCGCGATCGTCCCGATCAACGTGCTCGCCGCGGCTCCCGAGGTGGCGTACTTCCTCGCCGACTCCGAAGCGAAGCTGCTGATCGCGCATCCGTTCTTCGCGGCGTCGGCGAAGGCGGGCAGCGACGAAGCGGGCGTGCCGCTGGTACTGGCGGGCGGCGGTGCGGGCAAGCACACGCTCGAGACGATGGCGGAAGCGGAGCCGATCGCGGCGCTCGAGGCCACGTCCGCCGACGCCACCGCGGTGATCCTCTACACGTCCGGCACCACCGGCAAACCCAAGGGCGCCGAACTCACCCACTCGAACCTGTTCGTGAACTGCGCCTTCGTGGTGCCGCGCCTGCTCCCGCCGCAGGACGCCGACGACATACGTCGCGCTCGCGACGCTGCCGCTCTTCCACTCATTCGGGCAGACGGTGATCCAGAACGCCACGATCGCGGGCGGCGGCACCTTCACGCTGCTGCCGCGCTTCGATCCGAAGAAGTGTTACGAGATCCTCGAGCGCGACCGCGTCACGATCCTGGCCGGCGTCCCCACCATGTACTTTGCGCTGCTACACCACGAGCAGGAACGCGACTACAACCTATCGAGCCTGAAGTTCTGCATGACCGGCGGCGCGCCGATGCCCGTGGAAGTGATGAGCGCCTTCGAGCGCCGCTTCGACGTGACGATCCTCGAAGGCTTCGGCCTCTCGGAGACGTCGCCGGTGGCGAGCTTCACGATGCTCGAGCATCCGCGCAAAGCCGGCTCGATCGGCTACCCGGTGTGGGGCGTCGAGATGGGCATCGTCGACGAACACGACACGCTGCTGCCCGAAGGCGAGCGCGGCGAGATCGTGATCCGCGGCCACAACGTGATGAAGGGCTACTGGAAGCGTCCCGACGCCAACAAGGAGACCCTGCGCAACGGCTGGTTCCACAGCGGCGACGTCGGCTTCCGCGACGCCGACGGCTGTTACTTCATCGTCGACCGCAAGAAGGACATGATCCTGCGCGGCGGCTTCAACGTGTACCCGCGCGAAGTCGAAGAAGTGCTCTACGCACACCCGGCCGTCGCCGAAGCCGCCGTGATCGGCATCGCCCACGAGAGCCACGGCGAAGAGGTGAAGGCGGTCGTTGCGCTGAAGCCCGGCGCCAAGGCAAGCGCCCAGGAACTCATCAGCTGGTGCAAGGAACGCCTCGCCGCCTACAAGTACCCGCGCAGCGTCGCCTTCGTGGACGCGCTGCCGAAGGGGCCGACCGGGAAGATCCTGAAGCGCGAGCTGCGATGAGCGAGCCGCAGATCGAGACGCAACAGACCTTCTGCCGGATCTGCGAAGCGCTCTGCGGTCTCGAAGTGACGGTCGAGAACGGACGCGTCGTCGCGATTCGACCCGACCCCGCGCACGTCACGACGCGCGGCTTCGCCTGCGTGAAGGGTTTGAAGCAGCACAAGCTGCTCGATTCCCCGGATCGCCTGAAGTTCCCGATGAAGAAGGTCGGCGATCACGCAACCGTTCCCGGATCTCGATCGCACGCAGTGTCTGTTCATCATCGGCGGCAACCCGGTCGTCTCGAAGTGGAGCTTCCTCCAGGTGTCGAATCCGGGGCAGCGCTTGAACACGATCCAGGCGCGCGGTGGGCGCGTCGTCGTGATCGATCCGCGGCGCACCGAGACTGCGAAGGTCGCGAGCGAGTGGGTGCCGATCCGCCCCGGCAGCGACGTGTTCTTCTTCCTCTCGTTCCTGCACGAACTCTTCGCGCAAGGTGGCGTCGATCGCGCGCGCGTCGCGCAGTACA
The DNA here is from genome assembly GCA_963801625.1 of uncultured delta proteobacterium. Classification (GTDB taxonomy): domain Bacteria; phylum Myxococcota_A; class UBA9160; order UBA9160; family PR03; genus PR03. Next base: position 609,949 of record CAWDFQ010000014.1, on the reverse strand, counting down.
TGAGCGGCGCGGACGAAGTGGAGAAGCTCCTCTCCGCGTGGCCGGCCGAACGCACCGAAGTGGTGACGAAGATCCCGGCCGCGAAGCTGCGCGAACTGGTGACCGTGTATCGCACGGCGAACGGCGCCGCCTTCTATTGCTCGACCGGCGTCAACATGGGCGGCCACGGCTCGCTCGCCTTCTGGCTGCAGGAATGCATGAACGCGCTCAGCGGCAACCTCGATCGAGCGAGCGGCACGCTGGTCGGCCGCGGCGTGATCGACTTCGCGAGGTTCGGCGTGAAGCACGGGCTGCTGATGCGCGACGACCGCTCGCGCATCGGCGACTTCGGCTCGGTCAACGACGCCTTCCCCCGCGGCGTGCTCGCCGACGAGATCCTGACCCCCGACAACATGACGCCCAATAACTTGACGCCGAATAACTTGACGCCCGGCTCCTCTTCCTCTGCGCCCGAGGCTGAGCTGGCCGACCTGACGAGTGAGACTGCGACGCTGCGCGTCCCCGTGCAGTTGCTGTCGGATCTGACGCCCGGCACGGTCGCGCTGCCGCACGGCTGGGGACACCAGATGGCGAAGGGTCTCTCGGTGGCGAGCAAGACACGCGGCGTGAACGTCAACCTCCTCGCTGCCGATGGACCGGACCGGATCGAGCGCCTCTCGGGCATGGCCCGCCTCACCGGCATTCCAGTCGACGTGCGCCCCGCCGCGGGCCCCCAGGATCCGACGAGTTGGAGCGGAATCGCGGAGGCGTAGCCGCATCGCTGGGGTGCGTAAGTCCCCGTACCCGGAATCAGCGGAGTGGCTCGCGGTCATCGACCTGTGCGACGCCGAACGTGTAGAAGACCGAGGTGTCTTCGCGCTCGAGCGCGCGCGCGAGCGCGAGGTCGTGCACGAGTCCCGGCACGCGCGGCGGAGTCCACTGCGCGGCCAGGTGGCGCCAGCAGATTCGCGAGCCGGGGACGCTGTAGGCGCTGATCTTCGTCACCAGCGCGTGGAAGCGATGCTCCGGCATCCAGGCGCTGACGTCGGAGAGCGACCACTTCACCGGCGCGTCGCGCAGCAGCCGGGCGGGAACTTCCTCGATCGAAGCGCAGCGCAGCTCGAGTCGCGCGAGATGTTTGCGCGCGCGCTCGGCGCCTTCGGGCGTGATCCAGAGCGGCAGCGCGCCGGTCGGGTCGTAGCGGCCGTGATAGATCAGATGCAGCAGCGCGCTTTCGCGCAGCAGGCGGCGCTGCGCGAAGTCGAGCATGCGGCGGTAGAGGTAGCTGCCGACGCGTCCCTGCGTCGAGCGCCGGAAGCTCGGGTCCTGCAGCGCGATCGCCGACGCGACCGGGATGGAAGAACGCGCGCCACAGCCGCTCGCCGCGCGCGATCTCCGCCGCGGAGCGCGCCAGCACGGCGCGCTGCTCGTCGAGCGTCGTCGCCCCGAAGCATGCGCGCGGCCACCGCAGCAGCCCCGCGCGACGCATCCATGCGGCATGCCGCGCGAGCGCCGTCTCGAGGCGGCCCGCGTAGAGCACGCCGCGCTCTACCAAGGGCTGCCGCGCGTCCCAGTAGCGCCGCGCGCGCGGGGTGAGACTCGGACGGAGCTGGGCGTAGGCGTCGAGTCGGTGCGGATCGGCGTCGACTCCGAGGAACGCCCGTAGCGGCGCCAGCGAGAACGCGTCGAGCGCCGCGGCCTTCAGCTCCAGCGCGTGGAGCTGACTCTCGCGGCGATCGACCGCGAGGAAGCGGCGCGGCCCTGCGCCGAGCAGCGAGAGCGCCCGCCCGCCGCCCGCGGCAATGCACACCACCGTGTCGTCGCGACTCGGCGCGAGAGCGCGCGCAGCTCCGAGCGCGAGTCCTCGTTGCAGGCGCTGTAGAGCGGCCGGCGCCGCAGCGCAGCGATCAAGGTTCGTCTCCGATCGCAGCGTGCCGGCCGACCAGCGCGTAGAGATCCTCGCCCTCGCGCTCGAGCAGCGACGCCGAGAACACCGTCCGCCGAGATCGCCGGGTCGATCTCCATGCGCGACGTCTCGACGTCCGTCCACGCGTCACGTCCGAGCTGCTCGATGCGCATGTGCTGGACGCGCAGGTACCCCGCTTCTTCGACGACCCCGTCGAGCGCGACGCGCAGGCGCTTGCTCGGCTCGGCGTCGCTGCCGCGGTAGAAGTCCACGCGCGCGACGCCGGTGCGCGCGCGATCGATCCACGCGACGAGCCGCACCGTACTGCGAGTCGCGCTGCGGAACGGCTTCGATCACGGCGCACGGCACGCCCGCTTCGGACGCGTCGGGCAGCCGACGCAACGCGAAGTGCTCGAAGCGCTGGTGCTCCAGCTCCTCGAAGCTGAGATCGCTGCCGTAGAACGAGTCGGCCTTGTGCGCGGTGCCGACGCGCCGCGGCCGGCGCTCCTCGGCCTGGTAGAGCCACGTGTCGCTCACGCCGTCGGGCGTCTCAAGCACGAGCAGCGCGTGGCCGCGCAAGTAGTTCGGCGCCGTGAAGCGCAACAGCGAGCGCGCGTTCTCCGCGTCGCGGCGATACGCGATGTCGAAGGCGCGCCGCGACACGAGCTGCCCGCCGCGGTATACGCGCAGCTCTACGCTGCGCACGCCGGGCGCGTGCAGCGTGCGCTCGAAGGCGTCGCGCAGCAGATCGTGATCGCTTCGTTCGGCCGCGGCGAAATCCTCGGCGCCGGAGCGCGCGCCCAACAGCAGAATCGCGAGCAACGACATCGCCACGCCGCGTTCGCATCAGCTTTGACCTCCCGAGAGCGCCGCAAAGTCGAAGCGCCGCCAGCGATGTCGCCATGCGGCGCGCGTCATGCCCAGCGCGCGGCGCGCTGCTTCCTGGTTCCCGTCGGCCTGGCGGAACGCCTCGACCATGCGCTGTGCGAGGCGCTGGTCTTCGGCATCGAGCGCCGGCGCGAGCGCCGCGCGCGCTTCGAGCAGATCCGCCGGCGCGAGCGGCGCCGTCCCGTCCCACCAGAGCAGTGCGCCCTGCAGCGCCGCGCGCAGCTCGCGCGCGTTGCCGGGCCACGGCTGGCTGCGGAGCGCAGCGAAGAACGCCGGCGCCGGTGCCGGACTCGGCATCCCCCGTGCATCGAGAGTTGACGCAAGCAGATCGACCGCGAGCACGTCGATGTCGGCGCAGGCGCTCGCGCAGCGGCGGCACCGCGATCGTCGCCTGCGCGAGCCGGTAGAAGAGATCCTCGCGGAAGCGTCCGGCACGCACGTCGGCCGCCAGATCGCGGTGCGTCGCGGCGACGACGCGCACGTCGAGCGCGCGCACCGCCCCGCCGCCGACGCGCCGCACTTCGGAGCTCTCGAGTACGCGCAGCAGTTTCGCCTGCAGCGTGGGCGGTGCGTCGCCGATCTCGTCGAGCAGCAGCGTGCCGCCGTGCGCTCGTTCGAACAGACCCGGCCGCGTCTGCACCGCACCCGTGAAGGCTCCGCGCTCGTGACCGAAGAGTTCGGCTTCGAAGCAGTCCCTCGGCCAGCTCGGTCACGGCGAACGAGACGAGTCGCGCGCGCCCGCTCTCCTCGTGAAGCGCGCGCGCGACGACTTCCTTGCCCACTCCCGTCTCGCCGAGCACCAGCACGCTTGCCCGCAGCGGCGCGAGACGCCGGATCCAGGCGCGCACGCGTCGCGCAGCCGGCGAGACGCCGAGGAAGCGCTCGGCGCCGCGCCGGCTCTCGGCCGCAGCCGCCGATCGCCCATCCAACGCCTGGGCGATCGTCGGAAGCAGCTGCTCCTCGACGCAAAATGGATACGCGAGGAAGTGGAGAGCACCCGCCCGACCGGCGCGGAACACCACTTCGGCGTTTGCGGCTGCGCTGTAGAGAATGAACGGCACCTCGCGGATCCGCCGCACGGCGCGCAGCAGTCCGAGCCCATCGAGCCGCGGCATGTCGTGATCGGAGAGCACGACGTCGACCGACTGCGACTCGAAGCGCGCCAGCGCCTCGACGCCATCCGCCGCCGTCACCACCGAGAAGCCCGAAGCGTCGAAGCGCCGCGGCGAGCCGTTCGCGCGTCGCGGCCTGGTCCTCGGCGAGCAGGATGTGCGCACGCGTCACGAGGCGCCCTCAGCCCGGCCCGAGCTGCGGCAACTCGGCCCGGAACACGGTGCGACCGGCGGCCGACTCGACGGCGAGCGAGCCGCCGTGCGCCGACACCACATCGCGACAGAGCGCGAGCCCGAGTCCGAAGCCGCTGCGGAAACGGCCGACGCCCGGCTCGAAGATCTCGTCGCCGAGCTCGGGTGGAATCCCGATGCCGTCGTCCTCGACCTCGATCACGACCCACGCACCCGGCGCGGCAGCGCTCGCCGCGAGCGCCGTGCGCACGCGGATGGCGCCGCCCCGCGTCGTCGCCTTGACGGCGTTGTCGAGCAGGTTCTCGACGAGCGACGCGATCCGCACCGGATCGGCCGATCAGCGGCAGCCGCGCCAGCACGTGGTCCACTGCGAAGCGCCGCTCGGAGCGCAAGCGCGCGACGCGCGCGGTCGCCTCGTCGACGAGCCGCACCAGGTCCACGCGGCGCAGATCGAGCCGCCGCCCACCGCGCGAGAGCAGGCAGTCGAGTCGGCGACCGAGTTCGTGCGTGATCGCTACGATGCGGCGCAGCGCCGGGCGCGACGCCTCGCCCGCCGCGGCCTCGTTCGACTGCGCGAGGTGGCGGATCTCCTCGGTGGGCTTGCGCAACTCGTGCGCGACGCCGCGCACGAACTCGGCGCAGCGCTGCCCCGACGCGATGCGCGCCAGTTCGCGCGCCTGCTGCGTGACCTCCTGCTTCAGGGAGGTGAGCAGGTGGATGCGCTCCAGCGCGACATTCGCGAGCGCGCTGACGGCATCGGCCTGCGGCTGCAAGTCCGCGACGCGCTCGCGCGGAACCTCGTCGACCACGAGCCAGTCGAGCGTGCGGGCGCGACGTCGAGTGCGAGCCACACGCGGCGCGACTCGGGCGGGATCGCCGCGCGCTCGTTCGGACGGCGCCCGGTGCAGCGCGCCAGGAATGCCGAGGCAGCGGCTCGCACCTCCTCGACGCGCGCAGCGGCCTGCACGCGCGTCGCGGCTTCGAGCACCGCGCTGCGATCGTCGAGCGCGCGCGCAGAGCGCCTCGGTGCGCGCCGCGACGCGCGACTCGAGCTGCGAAGAGGCGGCAGCGTCGCCGAGCGCGAGCGTCGCCAGCAGCGCCACGTCTTCGACCGCGCGCAGCTCCTCGGGTGCGTAGGGGAGGCCGTCGCGTCGCGGTGCAATCACCAGCAGCGCCGACTGGTTTGCGCGCGGCGTGAGCGAGACCACGAGCTTCGGGCCGCAGCAGGTCCGGATCTTCGCTGCGCGCCGAGCGCACGATGCTGTGGCATCGGCTCGGGATGCGCGTCGCACCAGAGTCTCCACGCCGCGCTCGGCGAGCGCGAGCGGCGCACTCCGTCACCGACGAAGAACGACTCGACGGCGCCCGCGCGCAGCTCCTCGGCCGAGCAGCCGCGTGACGCGTGCGAGCACATCGCCTGGGCTCGGCGCGCCGGCCAGCGCGCGACTCGCACGTGCGAGCAGCGCCTCGGGTGCCGCCGGCGCGCCGAGCCGTCCGGTAGCGAGCCGCGTCGCCACCGAGTGGAAGCCCTGATAGACGAGCGCCGTGGCGAGCGCGAGCGCGGCGCCGTGCGCGGGTGCGAAGTCGTGCGACGCATCGGCCGCCTGCCAGGCGGCAGCCGTTGCAATCGCGGCGAGCAGCAGAGCGACGAAGCCCGACGCAGCCGACACGATCACGTGGCGCAGCCAGGCGGGCGGATCGAGCAGCCGGTAGCGCACCACGGCCCAGCCGAGCGCGAGCGGCAGTGCGAGTCCCCCGAGCGCGAGCAGCGCCGACGCCGCCGGCGCCGGTTGCACCCCGACTACGAACGCCGCCAGTGGCCCCGCACCGGCCAGCACGAAGGCCGCCATGGCGGCGCGCGCACGGGCGCGCTCGACGGGCGAGAGGCGCCGCCCGGGAAACGCGCACGCGGCGACCAGCAGGGTGCCTGCAAGGAAGCTGGCCGCGAGTGCGACGCGTTCGACGCCGTCCACCGCCGCCGGCTCGTCGAAACGCAGCTGTGCGACGAGCGCAGGCACGGCCCACAACGAGTACGGAAGCGCAGCCAATGCGCGCCGCCGGAAGCGCGGCACGACCACCGGGAAGCGCGCCGCCAGGTGCAGCAGCGCGGCCGGCAGCGCACACCAGGCGAGCAGACCGAGGCGCACGCGCAGGGCCGGCGCCCCGACGAGACCGGTGTCGCCTGGCATCGCCAACGCGACCGCAGCACCGAGACCCGTACCCAGGCACAACGACACGGCGAACAGAGGCGTCGCAACCGGGTGTTGCCCGCCGAGCACGCAGGCCAGCGCGAAGAGCAGCAGCGCGCTCGACGCCAGCAGCGCCGGCCACTGCTCGGCGAGAGCATGCGCCGCGCGATGGGTCGCCACGTGCAGCGCGACGCTCCGGGCGCCGCGCGGCCCGCGCAGCTCGGCCCGCACCGCGTCGCCCGCGTGCAATCCCGCGAGTGTGCGGAGCACTTCGCTGCGGCTCGCCGGCGTGACGAGGCCGGCGTCCCCCGGCAGTCGCAGCCCGAGCACACGCTCGCCCGGTTGCAGCACGGCGTCCGGCGCGCGGAGCAGCACGGCGGCGAAGGGGACCCGCAAGGACGGATCGAGCAGCTCGGCAAAGGCGAGCTTCGGTGTCGCACCGAGCTGGCGCGGATCGGGCAGCAGAACCAACAAGACGATCCCGACGAGTGTGCAGCCGAGCAGCGTGCGCGGCTGGCGCATCAGCGCGCGACTCGGTCGCGGGCCTGGACGAGCAGCGCGGCCGGCAGCAACAACAGGTTACCGGCGAGGAGCAGACCGACGCCGAGACTCGCGAGCAGCCCGAAGCCCACGAGGCCGCCCCATTGCGAAAAGAGCATCACCGAGAAGCCGAGCGCCAGCACGCCGCTCGACACCAACACGGGCTCCCCAGCGATCTCCAGCGCTCGCTCGAGAGAGCCCCAAGTGTCGAAGCCCAGGCGACGCGAATCGGCGTAGCGCAGCGAGAGATGGATGGTGTCGTCGACGCCGATTCCGATCAAGATCGCACCGACCATCGTGTTGGCCGGGTCGACGCCGATTCCGACCCAACCCATCAGCCCCAGCAGCGCGAGCGACCGGCAGCGTGCTGGCGACGATCGCACAGAGCGCCAGCGCTCCGAAGCGGCGGAACAACACGATCAGCGTGACTGCAACCATCCCGAAAGCCGAGACGAAGCTCTTCCACTGCGTGTCGCGCAACTGCGAGATGAAGCGATCTGCGAGCACCAGGCCACCCTCGAAATCGATGCGCGTACCGGGCGCGGCGTCGCGCTCGAGTGTGGCCAGGGCGTCGCGGACACGTGCGACGTACGGGGTCTGTGCCGCGTCATCGAGCCAGGCTCGATCGACCGAAACGCGCGCTCGCTCGCTCTCGCCGTCGCCGACTGCCTCCCTCCAGAACCAGCGCGCGTTCTCCGTGGACGCCACCAGCGCCACCGTGCGCGGCGCATCCGCGACCAGCTCGTCGAAGCTCGCAGGCGGGTGCCCCAGATCGACGCGATGCGCGTCTTCGAGCAGGTCGAGGAAGCTCCAGGTGTCGCCGGTCGTCGGCTCCGCCGCGAACAGCGCCTCGATGCGGGCGAGCAGCCCGAGCGACGCCGCGTCGTAGACGTGCGCCCCGCGCGGCAGCGTCACGACGATCTCGGTCGTCATTGGCTTGCGGAAGTTCGCCTCGATCGCGCGCAACGAGCGCACCACGAAGGACTGCTCGCCGAAGCCGAAATCGCTGGCGTAGTGCAGTCTCGGCGCGCCGGTGGCGAGCAGTGCAAAGCCGCCGAGACACGCGGCGAGCACGGAGCGCGGATAGCGCCGCAGCGTGTCGCGAAGCGCCGCCAGGATCTCGTCCGGCAGCGCCGACGCACGCGCGCGCGAACGGACCGCTGGCCGCCGCAGGTGCAGGACCAGCAGCGCTGGCAACAGCGTGAAGGTCACGAGAAACGAGATCGCCACGCCCAGCGCGGCGAGGCCGCCGAAATGGCGAAAGCTCTCGAGGTCGCTCCACAGGAACGAGTCGAAGCCCACCGCGGTGGTGGCCGTCGTCCAGAAGCAGCCGGGCCCGACCTGGCGCGCAGCGGCGACCAGCCGCGCGGCGAGCATCGCGCTCGTGGGTGCGCGCCACTGCGGTCAGCAAGTGGATCGACGTCGCGACGGCGATCACCACCATCAGCGGCGGCAGCGCCGAGAGCAGCGACGTCATCGGCAAGCCCGGCGAGTGCGGCAATGCCCTGCACGGCCGCCGTGACCGAACCCACCGCGAGCACCGGCAGCAGGGCGAACCAGACGTCGCGGAAGAGCAGGAGTAGCAGCCCGCCCATCACCACGAACATCAACGCCGTCAACACCACCGCGTCGCGCTCGAGCGTGTCCGACGAGACCACCGTCCACAGCGGATCGCCCGCGACGTGCAGCTCCGCGCCCAGCTCGCTTTCGAACGCAGGCAGCAGCGCCAGGACCGCGCGCACCGCCTCGCGCATCGGCTGACTCTCGATCGACTGCAATTCGACGACGATTCCGGCCGAGCGCCCATCGGCCGCGAGCACGGTACCCCGAAAGAAGTGCTGCTCGCGCGCCGTCGCGAGCAGCGACGGCCAATCGTTCGCGAGTACGGCGCCCTCGTCGCCGGGTTCTGCGAGCGTGCGCGTCTCGAGCGGCGCCACCACGATCGGCGTGTTCAGCACGCTCCAGGTGCGCCGCACGTTCGGTACCCGATCGAGCGCCGCTTGTACGCGTCCGAGAAAGTCGAGCGCCCACGGCTCGGCGATCGCTTCGCAGCGCGGCGTCTCGCGACACCCGAAGACGACGAGCAGGTGCACGCCGCTCTCGAACTCTTCGAGGAACGACGCGAGCCGCCGCACCTCGGGGCTGCGTGGCCCGAAGTAGGCGGCGTAGCCCACTTCTGTGGGCAGACGCGAGGCGGCCGCAACCAGCAGCGCCGTTGCGATTCCGGCGGCTGCAACGGTGGCGCGGGGGCGCCGCACGCTCGCGGCGCTGAGACCGGCGGCGAGCTGTGCGAGAGGGCGCTGCAACTTGAAACCAGCCGCATCTGGGGGGTGGGGACAATCCTACGCGAGCCCGTGTCGAAGCCGGGTTAGGAAATCCCAAGGAAAGCGGAAGGGCGCGAACGGACTCTACTTTCTCGAACTCTGGTGGCTGGCTGCGGCTGGTGGCTGCACAGCGACCGGCCGCGAACGCGCGTGGGCGCAGCGACGCTCGCGCGGCTGGCGGATCGCACAGAACCGGCCGGAATTGCTATGGCACGCGAGTTGCTGAAACCGGGACTCGACGGGCCTGGACCGGACCGGACCGGACTGGACGGGACTGGACGAGACAGGACGGGCCTCGAACTCGCAGTCTCGATCCGCGGAGGGAGTCGCGATGACCAGCCAGGCTGTCTTCCATTTCGGCTCGCGCGCCGCGGCGGATCCGTTCCTGCGACTCGCCGGCGACTCGGACGTCGTCGCACGGCTGCGCCACTCGCTGCGCCGCGTCGCGCATTCCGACGCCACGGTGTTGCTGCGCGGCGAGACGGGCACCGGCAAGGGCCTCGTCGCGCGCCTGCTGCACGACGCCTCGCCGCGCGCCGCCGCTCCGTTCGCGCACGTCGACTGCGCGGCGCTCGCGCCGAGCGTCATCGAGAGCGAACTCTTCGGGCACGAACGCGGCGCCTTCACCGGCGCCGACGCATGTCGCCAGGGCCGCCTCGAAGTCGCCGCACGCGGGACGCTCTTCCTCGACGAGATCGCCGAACTCGAGCCGCGCCTGCAAGCCAAGCTGCTGCGCGCGCTGCAAGACCGCGCCTTCGAGCGCGTCGGCGGCACGCGCACGCTTTCATTGACCGCGCGCGTCGTCGCCGCCACCCATCGCGACCTGCGCCGCGCCGTCGCCGAAGGCTCCTTCCGCGCCGATCTCTATTTTCGCCTGCAAGTCTTCGAAGTGACGCTGCCGCCGCTGCGCGAACGGCTCGACGACTTGCCCGCGCTCGTCGCGCGCGGTCTCGACGCGATCGCGCAGCGCGCCGGCCGGCCGCCGCCGCGCACCACCGGTGGCTTCGTGGCTGCGCTCGCTCGCCACCCCTGGCCCGGCAACGTGCGCGAACTCTGGAATCTGCTCGAGCGCCTCGTCGTCCACGACGACGACGGCGTGCTCGACGGCGCCGACGCGGAATCGTTGTTCGATTCTTCGCTGGGCAATTTCACCGCACACCCGCCGTCGCCTTCGCCGATGGGGATCGCCGAAGCGCCCGAGCCGAGCGACGACCGCAACCGCGTCGCCGCCGCGCTGATCGCCGCCGGCGGCAACGTCGCGCGCGCGGCACGCCGGCTCGGCCTCGCGCGCACCACGCTGCGCCATCGCGTCGAACGCTACGGGCTGCGGGAGCTGATCCCGAAGGATTGAGCCGAGATCTGCGAAATCGCGAAGACGTCGCGCGACGTGACCGAACCTGTGTGCGTCCGTGGTTTCTTCTTCGAGCCGGGCGCTGACCCTCTGAATGGCACCCTATACCAGGAGAGCAGGCAGGCAGATCGCGGTGCGGCACGGGGTCGCGCCCCAACCACCCGCATCTGGCGGCGGGCAGGGGCAGGACAGTGGCGCCAATCGCACCTGACTTTGCGCTCGAATCCCTACGGATATCCGGACTCGGCGGAATCGGGAGTGATTGCAATCACGCGATACACGCCTTGGTACGCCGACTTGAGCGACAGCTCGATGCGTCCTACGCCCTTGTAGAGATAGATCATGCGCTGCAGGTCGCGCGCGCCGTAGTTGAACGGAATGAATTGCTTCCCAGTCATGTGGCGCGTCGTCGCCGTGGGCTGACCGAGTATGTCGGTCACCTCCTGGGCACTCATGCCCTCGCGAATCAGGCTGAAATCCACCGTTGCGGCTGGCGCCGCTGCCTTCTGTGTTGAGCGCGCGCCCTTGGTGGGGGATGACTTGCGCTTCTGGGCTGGCGCGTCGGACGCTGCGACCGGTTGCCGATCGCGCAGCTTCTGCAAGTTGACCGTGCCGGCGACGTAGCTGTTTGTCGCGTCTTTCGGCAATGCCTTGGAGGCGTCCCCGCAATGGTCGCGCAGCCTGCGATTCTCGGCTTTGTGGACCACTTCGTCGACGGCTGCTCGTTCTCGTGGCTCTGTTCTTCTCCCTTCCCGCACAAGCGGTCACCACCGAGTGGGTGCCGATCGGGAACGCGGGCAACGCGCCCGACACTCCCTCGAGCAACTGCTTCGCGGTCGACTGCGGCTCAGTCGCGTACGACTATTGGATCTCGAAGTACGAGGTGACGAACGCCCAGTACGCGGAACTCTTGAACGCGAAGGCGGCCTCCGACCCGTTGGGCACGTGGCCCCAGCTTCGGTCGGGGGCTTTCTTGTTTGGTGAGCATCGCCGCGCGTCTTCATGCGACGCCCGGGTAGAAACCAGCCGTCGGAACTGTGACTGCATTGCGCGCGGCACGCTCCCGAAAGTGCCAATGAAAACCCCTACGATTTCCCGCACTGGGCGATGCCCACTCACGGCCGAAAACCGCCTCAGACTGTTTTTCACTTCTCTGACTACGCTCGCGTCCCTGCCGAACCGCGTCTGCCCGCACGAAATCCACCATTCTACTCCGTATAGTGTCGATTGAGTCCTGATTCGCGAATACTCCGGGCCAATATCACCAGTAGGGCCGTCGCGAGTGAGAGCGATTGGGAGGGCTCCGGCACCGGGGCAAGCGTGATGTCCAGCAGCATGGTGTGTGAACCGGGCGGGGGTGCGACTCCGGCGACGTTCAGTGAAATCGAGTTAGATGTATACGCAATATCGGTCGGTACAACTGTGCTTATGGGATTAACCGTGACCCCAAGGATTGCGGGTGCTCCATCGAATACATAGATGATCCCGTCAAACTGATACTGATGAGCTGGGCCACCGTCGGAAACCGCCACGATCTCCAGGGAAGAGGACCGAAAGTCCATGCTCGCTCCGGCAGTGCCGCCTTCGAAATACACCATAGCGCCATCCGGAAATTCAATATCATCGCCAATCAGCGCCGAAGCGAAGTTGGTTTGTCGATCTTGCGCAGTTGGATAATAGCCGGCTGCCGTTACGGTGCTTCCGTAGAGTGTAGATGCCACGGCGGGGAGGGGTATGGCAAAAACGGCCGCCCAACAAATTGTTCTAAGCATTTAGCGCTCCGTTGAATGCTGACGCATTTCTTTGAACTGCGCCGATCGCCCGTGAGGATCTGACTTTTCGTTAGGACTTGTCCCAGTCTGACAACAATACGCCAAAGCTACTGTTGTATCCGGAACGCTTCGCACTCCGGATACAACCCTCTTTCTTGTACACCCGAATCGCTTGATGTGCGAACGGTCAGGCCGTTGCGGCTCACCGTCCATCAAGTCACATCGGGTGGCCGTGGTGCGAGGCGGGGACCACGGCGAGGGCTTCGAGTGCCTCGGGGTGCTCGAAGGCTTCGAGTTGGCGCAGCCCACCAAGGCCGCATCTGGACAGCTTCCGGAGGTAGATCACGGCCAGGGGCTCGGAGTCGAGTAGCTCGCGGCGCTTCTCAGGCGTCGCCCACGGGAGCAGCTCGCGCCACGCGTCGGTGTCGGCTTTGGGGCTTGTGCCCGGCATTGGTACTGTGATCCCCAATAGAACCGCCCGTGGGAAGGGCAGCCGCGCGAACCCTGCGCCCCGGTTCCTTCCGCTCCGGCAGGAGGTGTTCACCGAGGGCGACGCAACGCCGGAAGGTGTGTAGAGGAGGAAGGTGGACCATCAGCTGCGCAAAGACGAGCTTGCCTGCGTACATCGCTCACCCTGGCGAAAAAGAGACGCGCAGGGTCGCCAAATGCACGAACCGCGGTCAAGTCGGTGGCACCCAGGAACACGACAAAATCCGATGCCGCTCAGTCAGCTACAGCGGCTCGGCCGGACAACGTTGGGACAGGCCTGGTCGCACTGGCTCGCCCGCGCGGCAGACGAGGGGTGGACGTGTCTGTACTTTCACGATCCCGATACGAGCTGCGGCCGGCTCGCGCGCGATGCACATGCCGAGTGTGCGCTGCCCCAATGAAGCGACGACACTTGGAATCGGCAACCCTGACACGAGGGCGCAGCGGCTGCGCTCCGGGCTCCCCGAGTTCGCTTTACCAGGAACTGAAGCCTACTATCACGAGCAGAAGCAAAGCACGTCCCCCGCAGCAATGGAGTCCCCTCACACCTCACATGCTCAAGTTGGCTCTGTTGATCGCGTTCGTCGGGTTCGGTGCGTCTTGCATGGGGCCGCCCCGGGCTCCAGTGATCCCTTCCCTGCAAGTACGCGAGGCTTCGGTTGCTGCGGACGTCGCCAGCAAGGCCGTCGAGCGGATCGACATTCAGTGCGCTCCTGAACTGTCGGCGGATCGAGTCGCATACCTTGAGAGTTATGGCACTCGCCAAAGGCTGCAAAACGAACTGATGAAGCAACTTGCGAGTGCTGGGCGCTTCGGCCACGGTGGACGGCTCCAGCTCAAGTTGGAGATCAGGGAGTTCCGCCTGCGTTCCCAGGCCTCCACCTTCCTCAATGGAGCTTTCGCGGGCGCGGACGTTCTCGGCGTACGTGCGCTGGTAACAGGAGCCGGTGTGCCGGACGCTACATTCGAGACGGGAACGAGCACCGTCCGCGGTGGTCAGTATGAGGATGATCGACTCGACCGACTCGTCAAAGAGCTCTCGCGGCGTGTGATTGCAGAACTGGACTAGACGGCATATTTCGCGACGAGACTGCCGCTATTCGCAGCGCCGCTAGGCAACTCCTGGCTGAGCGCGAGGGCTCGGCTCCGCCGGGTCGCACTTTTCTTCCTACGATAGGGGCAGATTGCAAGACGCACATCCCCGTGCGCCTCGGATTCGGCAATCCAGGCGTCTGCCTCCGCGGTGTCGAGGCGGCCTCGAGTGAAGTCACTCTGGCTCCCGTAGCGTTTCCGAGGCGACGGAAGCACGACTGCGGGAGTTGTGCAGCTTCAGCGTGTATCCCTGCGGCGGTCGCGCGGCGCGGCAATGTCTCAGCGGTAGGGCTCTCCACAGGAACGTGGGAACCATCCTTCCATCGGGGCCTCGGTCGGCCATCGCTTCGTTCGGTTCTTCGGAGGGGCATAGCTCATGCTCGGGGCCCTCGGGCCGAATGCCCGAGGCCAGTCGGTACATGGGTACTCACCTCCGAACCGTTCTTGCCTTTGCGCTCGGTGGCGACGACTCGATCGGGTGCCCCCCAAGCCGAGCCGTCGCCTACACGCCGCGGTCTGTCGTCATCGATCGCCGGATCTGCTCCGGCTGGGTTTCCTCCTCGTGCTTCCCCATGGACGACACGGTCGCGGCGATCGTGCGCGCCACGCTCAGCTTGGCGAGATTCGGCTTGGTTCCCGCTTCCAGCATCGATCGCGGAACCAGCCGAGTCGAGCGAATCGGGCCGAACCCCGGCTCCGTCTCGAGGATCCGGGCGATCGGGTGCTTGTTCGCTTCCCGGAGCAGGTCGCGCTCGATCTGCTTCTTCTGCTCGACTAAGAAGTCGAGCTGCGCGTAGAGCGGCGCTGCTCGCATCCGGGCACTCGCCGGAAGCCTCTGCTGCCACTCCTCTCAGTGTCGCGTGCCGTAGACCGAGAGGCCCGCGACCAGGATGCCCAGCGAGCGGTAGAAACTCTTGATCCGCGCCTGGACCCGAACGACTTCGCGCACCACGGTGATGTGCATCCGCGAGAGCTCGCGCAGCGGCTGAATTCCCGGGGCGCCTCGAAGATCCGCTTCGCGAGCGCCCCGTCCGCAGCTTCTCGGCCAGCCCGTAGGCATCCCGCCGGTCGCTCTTCGGACTCAGCGTCTCGTAGAGCCAAGCACTCCGGATGCCTTCCTCGAAGACCCGATGCTGGCGACCCGGTCATCCGGCGCCTCACCGGATCGGGCGTCCGCGTCTCGCGCGAGCCCGAGCCCTGATGCCGGGATAAGAGCCAATAACTTGCTGGCGTGGAGAACGAGAGGTCTGCCATCCTGATGCACAGGCACTGATTCCTGCGACTCTCCTATGGCCACACTCGACCACAAGAACATCCTGCTCGTGCATCCCCTCGGCTACTGCGTCGGCGACGCCGGGAACGACATCGCACGCTTCGCCACCATCTTGCCTCCCATCGGCCTGGCCAGCCTCGCAGCCTGGCTGGATCGACAAGGAATGCAGACGCAGGTGGTCGATTGCTACGCCGAGCCCCACTCGCTGGCCCGTATCAAGGACATCCTGCAACAGCAACGCCCCGCCTTCCTGGGCGTGAGCTGCACTACTTCGAGCTTCCTGGACGGTGTACAGCTGGCGGCGCTGGCCAAACAACTCGTCCCTGGCATCAAGACCGTGGCGGGTGGGCCGCACGTTTCCGCGCTCAAGGAAAAGGCGCTGGCCGGCTATCCCTCGCTGGATTACGCCGTCGTGGGAGAAGGCGAGGAAACGCTGGCCGAACTCGTCGCGGGCGGCTGGGAGAATCCGGCCGGGGTCAAGGGCCTGGCCTATCACCGGGGCGACGGTACGGCGCATTTCACGGGCTACCGGGAGCACCGGCTGGAGCTGGATCAACTGCCCTTCCCGGCCTATGAGAAGCTGGACGGGTATCCCAAAGCCTACAAGCTGCCGATCTTCAACTACCCGAAGGCACCCAACGCCAGCTGCGTGACCAGCCGCGGCTGCCCCTATACCTGCACCTACTGCGACCGCTCGGTGTTCGGCCGCAGCTTTCGCTTCAACTCAGCCGACTACATGCTCGAGCACGTTCGCCTACTGCGAAAAAGGTTCGGCGTAAGGCATATCAATTTCTACGACGACAACTTCACCTTCAATCGCAAGCGGGTGGAGGAGTTCATCACCCGGCTAGCCGCCAGCGGGCTCGGGATCACGTTCAATTGCGCGGCCCGCGCGGAGCATCTCGACGACGAACTCCTGCGCCTGATGCGCGCCGTCGGGTGCTGGATGATCAGCCTGGGCATCGAGACCGGCGACCCCGCGCTGCTGGCCCAGCACCGACAGCGGGCGAACCTCGACCTGCTACGCGAGCGGATCCTCATGATCAAGCGGGCCGGAATCCGCACCAAGGGCCTGCTGATGATGGGTCTCCCGGGCGAGAGCGAGATCAGCGTACGCCGCAGCATGGACTACGTTTTCGGGCTGCCACTGGACGACCTCAACCTGGCCAAGTTCACGCCCTTCCCGGGGACACCGCTCTACGAGAACGTTCACGAGCTGGGAACCTTCGACGAAGACTGGACGAAGATGGACTGCATGCACTTCCAGTTCATCCCGCGCGGCATGACGCGGGAGCACTTGGAGCGGCTCTTCCAGGAGTTCTACCGGCGGCACTTCATGCGGCCGCGCACACTGTGGCAATACACGGCCATGATCTGGCGCTCGCCGGACAGCTGGCGCCGCTTCTGGCTAGACTCCGGCCGCTTCCTCCGCTTCGCCCTGAGCAACCAGCGGCTGGGCAGGCCAGAGGCCTGATCCGCGCCAGGGATCCTTCGAAGAGGCTTTGAGCTGCTTCACGGCAGATGTAATTGTCGTTGATCATGCACCATGTCGTGGCCTTCTACCAAAGAGCGCGCGGGTAATCTCGGTAGATGTGGCGCAACGCGTAGCCATAACGCATGCCTTTCCACACCAGTTGCGGCACATCGCGCAGGGGTGGCCGCACGCGGTTGGCACGCCAGGGGTTGCCTCGGATTGCGAACAGGTAAAGCAGCGAGAAGTAGCGATAGAACTCGTTCAGCGGGAGCTTGGTGGGCAGCAGCGTGTGCATGCAGTCGTAGAAGGCGTAGGGATCGGGCGTGATGAAGCGGTCGCGGTTCTCGTTCCATGCCTTGGTGCCCGGGGAGGGCGAATACACCGTGAAGGAAACCTCCGAGGGGAGTAGGAAGTCCAGGGTCCGGCGCAAGGCCAGGAAATCGTTCTTGTCGAATCCCGGATCGACCATCAGCGCCGCATGCAGGCCGACCCCGACCTCGCGCAGCACTTCCACGGCCTGCCGGTTGGTGTCGGCCGTGACCCTCTTGTTGTACTTGAGCAGCAACTCCGGATCCATCGACTCCAGTCCCACGTAGAGCAGGCGCAGACCCGCCTCCTTCCAGCGGCGGAACAGATCCGGGTGGCGGCAGATGGTGTCGCTGCGGGCCCAGCTGATGTACTCCTTCTGCACGCCGCGCTCGATCAGCAGGTCGGCGATGCGCCGGGTACGCGCCGCGTTGATGAACATCTCGTCGTCCACGAAGTAGACGCGGCGCTGGGGCAGCGCGGCCAGTTCGTCCACCACCTCCTCCGGGCTGCGCTGCAGGTATTTGCCGCTGGCCAGAAAATGCACCACGCAGAAGTTGCAGCGATAGGGGCAGCCGGTGCTCGTGCGCACCGTGGCCACTTCGGGGAACAGGGTCTCCACGCGCGCGTTGCGCCCGGCCGGCCACATGCAAGTGTAATCCGACACCTTCACGAGGTCGCGCCTGGGCCGCGGCACGTCGGCATAACAGGGCCATTCGGGAGGATCGGCGGCCGCCCAGGTGGCGAAATCCGGGTCGCCCACCCGGAGCAGGCGGGCCGAGCTGGGGGGCAGGCTACCCTGCTCCAGTGCGCGCAGGATTTCCGGGATCACGACCCCACCCTCCCCACGCACGACCACATCCACCACGCCGGGCTGCGCCAGGTCGACCGGGGCGATGGTGGCATGCACGCCGCCCACGACGATGGTCGCGGACGGACAGGTGCGCCGGACCAGGCGAGCCAGCTCTTTGATCACCGGAGCCTGGTTGGAGTAGCCCCCGAACCCGACCAGATCCGGCGGATGGGCGGCCAGCTCGCGTTCTAGAACTCGCACGGGGTTGCGATGCACTGTGAGATCGAGAATGCGGACCCGGTGCGGCGGCGGCACCCCGCCGGCCACGATCTCGAGATCCAGCGGCTCCAGCCGGAAGAACGCGTGGAGGCTGCGGGCCACGGCCAACGAAGCGTACGGCCTGATCAGAAGACAGTTCACGGCGAGTCCCCGCCACCCGCCTGCTGCACCTCCTTCATCCGGATCTCCAGCGTGTAGCCGAACCGGGACTGCGTATGCACCACGTGGAAAGGCATGGGGTGCCCGCCGGCTGACCGGAAATCATCGTAGCGGGTCTCCGCCACCCGCTCGCCATTGTCGTACCACCGCGCGCGCACCAGGTGACCATCGGCGACGCTGAAATCCAGCTCGGCCGTGCGCGGCCCGCCGGATCGGCGGGTCACCCTCCAGTTCGACCGGCACCGCTCGGCGTGCTCGCCGGGCCGGGGCGCCGATTCCAGGAAAATCTGGCGCACGTCCGCCGCCATCGCGGCCGCCCAGGCACCCTGGTGGTCACTCACCGGAAAGGCGAAAGAGGCATCGGCCAGCGACCCGGCTTCGCTGAGCGTGAACAGGGTCATACCGGCCGGCGTCATGCCGGTGAGCGCAAATCGGCCGGCCGGCTGATCCATGCGAAACCAGCCCAGTGCCACGAACGGGCGGCCGTGGAAGCGGATGACCACGGATTGCAGCACCTGTAACCGAGCCGGGAACGGCGCAACCAGCACGGGGGCTTCATCCGGCGCAGCAGACGACAACCCGGGACCCAGGTGCGCACAGCCGCCCAACACCAGGGGCAGCACGAGCGCGAGCGCGCGGACTATGCGTCGTGTAGTCGCCATAGACGGGCGAGGGCGGGAACGACGAGCAACGCGCTGAAGTAACCGCAAACCACCCCAATGGTCAAAGTGACACCGATGGTGAACAGTGCGGGATGGCGTGCCAACAGCAGCACGCCGGCCCCCACGATGGTGGTCAGGGCCGACAGGTGAATCACGAGGCGGCTGGCCCCCTCCGTACGGTGCCGCATGCCGTGGATCATGGTGTAGCTGTAATCCATGCTGAGGCCGAAGACGACGATCCCGCCCATCAGGTTGACCACATTGGCGTCCAGTCCGGTGGCGGCCATGACGAGCAGCAACCCGGCGACCCCCGTCGTGGGCGGGATTAGCGCGACCAGCACCAAGCGAAGCCGCCGCACCAGCAGAGTGGTAACCACCACCACAGCGATCAAGGCCTGGATCGTGATGCGGGTGATCTCGGTGGTGAAAGTGTCGGACAGGGCGCGATCGATGGTGGGCGTGGAGATGACGCGAACGTGTGGCAACGATCGAAGCGTGTCCTCGATCGCCAGCAGGGTGGTTGGTTCATCCGGGATGTACGAGAAGACATGCCAGGTGCCGCCACGTTCATGAACCAGGCGCGCCCACAGCGGTTTCACGAGCGGATGCGCGGCGGGGTCCGGCGTCGAGGGCTCCCGACGCGCGAGTTCGATGAAGGGCGCGAAGGCCGAGGCCGAGAAGCCGGCGGCGGGCGATTCCGAGACCAAACCTTTCAACAGCGCGGCACCGGAAGGGCCTGCCCAGAACGCGCTCCATCGCGCGGCATTGGCCGACCGCGTCGCTTCGCCCGGCCAGAGCGTCGCCAACGTGACCAATCCCGTGTCCTGGCCGGCGGCTCGAAGCCGGTCGTATACCTCACGATTGGCGGCGAGCGCGGACTCGCGATCCGGTGCGGCGACCGTAATGATGGCCTGGCGCGCCGAACCCGCCCGCCAAACCTCATCCAGAGCTTGCTCCGCTTGGCGGATCTCCGGCGTGACGCCGTCTAGCCGGGACAGCCGGCCGTCGAATCCCACCACGCGAAAGGCCGGTACCGCGCAAACGATGAACGCCAGCCAGGCCAGCACGATGACCCGGTCACGGGCCGTTGCTTCGGCAGACGGGGCGTCGCCCTGCCGGGCCAGCGCAATGGCCCTTCCCTTCGACACCAGGTGCGGCAGCAGGCCCAGCGCCAGGAAAATGGAAAAGACGAGGGAGAAGATGGCGAAGGCGGAGAGTTGGCGATAGCCGGCGATGGATGAGAACGCGAAGGCGAGGAACAGCGCGGCCACGGTCAGCATGCCGCTGGTCACGGGTCCCGCCGCCATGACGGCGCCGGCGGCGCCATCATGGCGGAGTCGGGCGGCGACGAAGGCATGAATGCCGTAGTCCACCGAAACACCCGCGATGACGGTGCCCAGACCGATGACCAGATAGGACAGCGTTCCCGTCAGCAGCGCGGTGGGCGGCAACGCCAGCAGCGCGGCCGCGGGGGGCACTAGGAAGATCAGCACGGCGGCGCGCGGATCGCGGAAACAGGCCAGCAGCAGGACGAAGAAGATTCCGCCCTCGGCCAGGGCGGTGACCGCGATATCCCTACGCAGTATCGTTTCGTTGCTTACCGTGTGGCGGTGCCCGCAGACGAACTCTGCAGTTACGCCGGGCGGCAGTCCGCGCCGGGCTTGTTCCAAATGATCCACCAGTTCGCGTGCGGCACGGCCGTCCGTGATGGGCGCGGCGGTCTGCAGGAGGATCAGCGCGCGGCGACCGCTCTCGTCGAGCAGAAGCCCGTCGCGGTAGGTGATGCGGAAGCCCAGCGAGGAGGTGATACCCAGGGTCCGGCGCAGCAGGCTTCCCTGCAGACCTAGCGGGTCGCGACGCAGATCGCCCGTGGCGTACATGCTCTGCGGGCTCAGCTGGCGGCGAAACAGCTCTCGCAGGTGGCCGCGCAAGGCCGCCGGGTCTGCCAGCGCGCCCAGGTGAGCTTCCTCTTCGGCATCGAAGAGTACCGGAACCAAGTCCTCCATGGACAGGGCGCCCGGGGTCAGGCCGTCCGCACCGGGCGTAAGCAGGCCCGTGACCATCGGCGGACGGATCCAGGTGGAGACCTCGCGGGCCGCCTGACGCAGCAACTCCTCCCGGGAAGCGGCCGGCACCTTGTCGTCGCACTCCAAGGTGACCACCACCACCTCGGCCAGCCCAGCCTCGCCCAGGTAGCGAATCATCGATTGAGCCCGGCTGCCCTCGGGCAACATCGTCTCGAGGCTGTTGTCGAAGCCCAGGCGAGGCAACGCCGCACCGGCCGCAGCCAAAGCGCCCAGCGCGACCAGAATCAGCAACTTCAGGTGACGGGCACAGAAGGCCGCAATGCGCTCGATGGAGCTACCTGACTTCCGCGCATAGCCGCGCGATTTCGGGTACGACCCGGCGATCACTCAAGCGGCGGCACCTTCCAGAACGCGGGCGGCAAGGCCGCGTTGAGCTCGATGGATTCCATTCGGATGTCGGTCACGCCGCCCTGGGTATCAGAGATCTCCAAACCGACCACGTAGCGCTCGTCCTCGCGGAACTGGATGCGCAGCGTCTGGCCCATGGCGGCCGCGGGCGAACCGGGGCGGGGGCGGCACAGCAGCTCCAGCGGCTGGAGCGCGGCCACCGTCACGTCGAAATCGTTGGTCAGAGTGAGGAAGTGGCCGGCGAAGAAGCCGGTCAGCTTCTCCACCACCGTGCCCATGATGGGATTGCCCGCGACCTTGCCCTCCCGCACCTGCCCGGTTTCGCCATCCCACTCACGGAACACGCCCTCGTCGAGCACCAACTGGTAAGCCATCGGCTCCCGGACTTTCCAAGCGAAGCGGGCCGGGCGCATGAACCCGATCTCGCCCCGCAGGAGGAGGGGGTTATCGAACAGAGGCGATCGCTTGGTCTGGACGAACGTCGCATGCACCGATTGCACGTCGGCCATGCGGGATTCCACGCGCTGCAGGACTTCGCCCACCGGCGGCGACAGTGCAGCAGGATCCCCGGCAGCCGCCTGGGCGGCCAACAGGAGCCCACTCAGCACGGCAAGCCCCGGGAGGCGGTTCATGCTGGCCCGGCCGACGCGATGGACCCGCCCCGCAATACCTTGATCTCACCTTTGGCCAGCAATTCTGTGCCGCGGCTCACGCTGCCGGTGATGACCCCGAAATCGCCCACGCGCGCCGTCTTGAAGATCTCGATATCCAGGCAATCGCCCACCCGGGCCGTGCCCGTGATCTCCAGGTGGCGCACGCCAAGCATCATGCCGGACGGCTTGCTGCCGGGCTGGCCGCGCCGGCGGAATCCATCCAGGGCGGCGGCGGCCTGGGCCACCATCTCCACATAGGCCGCCTCGCCCAAGCGCCCATCGGCCTCCACGAACGGCATGTCGGGGCGCACCGTAGTGGCCACGTGGGCCACCCGGTCGCCGACGCTCAGCAGCGTGTCGACCATGCGCATCGGGTCGCGGTGCGGGATGAAGCGCGCCGCGTCGACGGGGAGATAGTCGATCTGGTCCGTCTTGCCCTCGTTGAACCAGCAGCGCGGATCGGAAGCCAGGTAGTCCCCGGTCTCGTTGTAGGCCGATCCGCGGCAGCCGTAGCACTCTCGATGCGCTGGCAGCTCGCACACGGTCCCTTGATCGTCTGCCTGTAGTCGCGCAGGTCCTCGATGACCTCGCTGTTGTTCAGGATCTCGCGTAGCGAGGGTTCCCGGATGTTCCCCAGCCGGAGAGGCACTCCCACGCACGGGACCACATCGCCGCGCGCGTCGACCAGGCAGGAGAACAGGTGGCGCAGACAGCGGTTGCCCACCAGCGGCGGCTGCGGATCCCAGTCGTGTCCGCCGTGCTCGCGATCCCAGGCGGAGAACTGCTCGAACATCTGCTTGGCCCGCAACGGGTCGAGCGCAGGTTCTTGAAATCCCGGCTGTGCTCGTGGGGCGTGATGACCTCGATATACGGCACGATTCCCTGCTCGCGCATCCACTTCCACAGGGGCACGATCTCATCCGCGTTGGATTCGCAGATCACCGTGCTGATCGCCAGCATGTGGCCAGGCGCGGGATAGCCGGCGGCGCGCAGGTTGTCCAGCGCGACCTGCAACCCCTGGTACGCGCCCTTCCGGCCGACCAGCTAGTCCTGCACCTCGGGCAGGAAGGAGTTCCTTTTGAGCACCACCCGCACGCCGAGCTCGAAGAGGCGCCGAGCCTCCTCCGGTCGATGCGGCTGCCGTTCGTGAACATCTCGACCGTGAGGTCCATGGCGCGGCAGGCCTCGACCATCTCGAAGATGTGCGGATACAGCATCGGCTCGCCACCCAGGACGATGATCTTGCGTGCACCCAGATCCCGCGCCTGCTGCAGCACCGAGCGCCCCTCCTCGGGGGTCAGCTCGATGCGCTCCGTCACCAGATGCCCCATGTAGCAGTAGGGGCAGCGGAAGTTGCAGAGCGGGCTGAACTCGACCTCGATCGACAGCAGCCCCTTCTGCTGAACCACGCGATCGATGTCCGCCTGCTCGAAGTCGAAATCACCGATGTTGTAGGAACAGCTCATGCGCCCCCCGCTCTTCGATCAACCAACCGGACCGGCTTGCGCGAGTGGGGCGAAATCACGATCCCGCACGGTCTCCAGAGGCTCGATCACCACCGCGGGCGTCACCCGCAATCCGGCCTGCAGCTTGCGCGCAACGTCGGCCCCGTATCCGGTGGCCCGCCACGGCCACGTGCACCGTCACCTCGTCCGACAGGTCCGCGTCGTGCCGCAACTCAACCTAGTACTCCTCGACCTCCGGAATGCCGTCGAGTACGGAGAAGACGGCCTGTGGATACAGGGTCGTGCCGCGCACCTTCAGCATCTGCTTTAGGCGGCCGAGGATGGGCCCCAGCCGCGGCGTGCGCCGGCCGCACGGACACGGCTCGTGCTTCAGGAAGCTGATGTCGCCGGTCCGGAAGCGCACCAGCGGCATACCCTCCAGCTGCAACGGCGTCATCACCACCTCCCCGGGTTCGCCGGGTGGCCGGGGGCGCACCCTGGTCGTCGAGGATCTCGACGACGGCCAGATCCGGCTGCAGATGCCCGCCCCCGCGCCCGTTGGCACTCGCAGAACGAGCTGACGATCTCCGAGGAGGCGTAGGTCGAGTAGAGCTGCGCTCTCCAGATCCGCCAAGGTCCGCGCCGAGCGGCACCTCATGCGCGGTCGCGGAGCGGCTCGCCAATGCAGACCAGCCCGCGCACGGCGGCATCGCGCGGCGAGAAGCCGGCGTCGCCAGTATGCCCCAGCCGGCGCAGAAAGCTCGGCACGCCGACGATCAGGTCGGCCGCATCCGGCGCAGGATATCGAGGTGGCTCTCGATCGTGCCGTGACCGTTGCGGATGCTGGCCGCGCCCACGCGCGCAGGCCGAGGTAGTAGGCCAGCCCGGCCATGAAACAGCGGTCGAGCGTGCAGGTGAGCAGCGCGAGTCGTCGGCCCTCGTGACGCCGCAGGCGAGGAACGACTGGCGTTCGTTGTAGGACAGCCGAGCAGATCGCCCTCGGTATACATGATCCGCGTGGGCCGACCCGTGGTGCCGGACGACAGCACGATGTCCACCACTCGCGCGGCGGCACGGCAAGAAAGAGGTCGTTCTCCCGCTCGAGGTCACCTTTAGTGGTCGTAGGCAAGTCACCGAGCTTCGCCGGCGCCAGGTCGCGCGCCGTGAGGCCGGCCGCGCACCACTGCGCCCTGTAGAAGGGCGAGGCCCGCAGGCAGTAGGGCAGGTGGCGCCGCAGCAGGCGCGCCTGGGCGGCGCGCTGCCGAGCCGGGGCCGCGAAAGCCAGTCGGGGCTGGGGATGAAGCGAGCTCATCCGCCGGCGTCTAGTTCAGCCAGCCGAGCGGCAAGTTGCCCGCGCACGCTGCTTGAGGTGGAAGGCATCCCACCCCGCGAAGGTGGCCGGCTGCAGTGCTGGCAGCTTGCAAATGCGGATCACCCCGGGTTCGAGGAGCAGTGGCCTTTGGGCGGCATCCGCTCGTTGCCCGAAATGCAGACCGGGACGATCGGCACCCGGCCTGCAAGGCCAGGCGGAACATCGTGCCGTGGAAAGATCCCATCGCGCGATCCGGATCGCGTTCCCTCGGGGAACGCGAGCACCGCCACGCCTTCAGAGAGCAGCCGGGCGGCGCGCTCGAGAAACTCCTCGGGCGCCATCTCGCGAACGCTGAGATACCCGGCGACCCGGGCGAAGAAACCCAGGACCGGCAGACGCATCGGCCAGATGTTCACCACCTGCACGATCTCGCCGCCCAAGGCCGCTACCAGGAAGGCGTCGGAGGACGATCGATGGTTCAGACCACCACGCAGCCGCTGATCGACTGCGACGGCTCCTGGTCCGTGAATCGCACGCGGAAATAGCCAAGGGGAAGCAAATAAATGATGCCCCACCCGTACCAGCGTATGGCAACCCGAAAGAGGCGGAACGTATGGCGGCGCGAGTGAGACAGGGAGTACACCGCCACCGCCAGGGACAGCACGGGGATCATCACGGCGGAGTAGAGTAGGAACACCACGGCCAGCCAGACGCTGAACGACATCCGGATCAACGGCGAAGCGCGGCTCATGCCTATCGTTTGGTCTGCTCCGCGCGGATGAACGCGTAGAGATCTCCCAGAGTCCGAACCTCGCGCACCTTCCGGTTGCTGTCGGAGCTCGACACCGAACCTCTTCTGCAGCGCCACCACCAGGTCCACCATGTCGAGGCTATCGAGGCCCAGGTCCTTGAAGATGTCGGACTCCGGTCGCAGCGCTCCGGCTCGATCTCGAACGAATGCCGAAAACCTCGTTGACCATTTTCACCACTGCATCGTCGGTCATGGATCCCCTCTCGCAGAGCTCTCGCCGGCGCGCGCCAGCACCAGGCAGGCGTTGATGCCCCCGAATGCGAAACTATTCTT
The DNA here is from genome assembly GCA_963801625.1 of uncultured delta proteobacterium. Taxonomy (GTDB): domain Bacteria; phylum Myxococcota_A; class UBA9160; order UBA9160; family PR03; genus PR03. The sequence continues at coordinate 584,240 of CAWDFQ010000014.1, read as the reverse complement.
CACCACGATGGACGGCCGCCGCTCCAGCGGCCGCTGCAAATGCCAGAGGCCCTCGCAATCCGGGGCCACCTGCTCGAGGTTGCGGGTCGGCCAAAGTACACCGCGCTGCATCATCGCCAGACAGGCCATGACTTCCAAGGCCGCAGATGCGGCCAGCGTGTGCCCCAGATGGCCCTTGAGGCTGCTGACCGGGACGCGGTCGCCGAAGACCTCGCGCAAGCCAGCGGCCTCCTCCCGGTCGCCCTGCCGCGTACCCGTCGCATGCGCATTGACGTAGTCGACTGCCCCCGCCTCTACACCGGCTTGGATCAACGCCTCGCGAATGCAGTGGGCAATGGCATCGCGGTTCGACTCGCTCATGTGCATGCCGCTGGTGCACGTGTGATAGCCGATGACCTCGGCATAGACGCGTGCCCCGCGCCGCAGGGCGCGCTCCCGTTCCTCCAGCACCAGCGCACCGCTGCCCTCTCCGCACACCAGGCCGTCGCGGGCGGCGTCGAATGGCCTCGGCGTGCGCTCCGGCTCGTCGTTGTAGGCGATCGAGGTGGCGAACATCATGTCGAAGGACCCCACCACCGTCTCATGCAGATCCTCCGCACCGCCACACAAGGCCACGTCCTGCCGGCCCAGTCGGATCAGGTCATAGCCGGCGCCGATGGCCTGGGCGGCCGACGAGCAGGCCGAGCAGGGCGCCAAAACGATGCCGAGCAGACCGAGGTACTGGGCGACATTGATGGCGGCCGTGTTGGAGAGCACCTGGAAGAAGGTGGTGGCCGACAGCTCGCCGACGTTCCAGGTCGGGATCAGATGGCGGAATAGCTCGAACAGGCTGGTCGCGCTGCCCATGGTGGAACCGAACAGGCAGGCCACCCGATGGCGGTCTTCCTGGTCCAGATCGAGCCCGGCATCCTTCACCGCCTGTTGCGCCGACTGGGCGGCAAAAAGGCTCAGGCGGCCCATGGTCCTCCGGGCCGCGCGCGGGATGTCTCGTTCGCCGCGCAGCTCCGCCGGTGCCGCCACCCGGCAGCGCAGAGGCAGGATTTCAGGCCACTCATCCATCCGGCGGGTGGCCGAGTGGCCGGCCGCCAGGGCATCCAGGAAATCCGGCGCCGGACCCAGCGGGGATATCCCGCCCATGCCTGTGATCACGACACGCTTCACGTGCGAAGTCGCTGCTGCAGCCAAGCGTCGAACTTGTCCACGCCCACCAAGGCTCGGCAAACCACGAACGACGTCATCATGGTGCCCAGCACGCCGGGCAGAATCGCGCTCTGGCCGGCCGCCAGGAAATTTCGCACCGGCAGACGCCCCATGACATTGAACTGCCCGACCTTCTGTCGGATGCCGTAAGCGGAACCATCGGGCGAATGCAGGTATTCGCGATGCGTCAGTGCGGAGGCGGTGGCCAGAACCTCCACGCGCCGGGCCACGCCCGGGTGCCAGCGATCCAGCCTCTGGAGCAGCCTCTCGCAGCGCCGCTTCTTGTACTCCTCATAGTCGGCCGGACGGCGGCCACGCTGCGAACCGGCCCACGCCGCCACCTGCTTCACAGGCGTGGTCTCCAGGATGTGCAGGGTCTCACCGTCGGCCCGGCGAGCCGATGGATCCCCGCCCATGACCATCATGGCGCCATCGCCCTCCCAATCCGGGCCCATCAGCCGATCGACATCCGAATCGGGCAGGATCGAGAGGATCGATCGACACCAATCAGGATCACCCGGGGCGGGAATCAGCCGGGCAAACACGGCAAAGAAGCCAATCGAGGGCGTGAATGCCGCCACCCGGTCGCGGAAGGCCGGGCGCACCGACTCGGCCGGCAGGGCGTCCAACACCGCCGCCGGGTGAACGGTGAAGATCAGGTTCGAGAAGCCCACGGTCTCACCTGAGCTCAGGGTCAGCTCCTGGCAACACCGATTCTGCACCGGGCCGAACCGCGCGATGGTTTGCCCGCAACGCACCTGCACCGATCGCTGCACCAGCGCGCCGCGAAAGGCCTCCAACAGGGTCCGGCCGCCGCCCTGCACGCGGGCCACGGAGTCAAAGAGCGGGATGGAAACCCGGCTGTGGTTCGCGAAGGATACCTCCGCTGGTCCAGCGCCGTGGCACATGCAGAAGATGCTCAGCAGGGCGCGTAGTTCGGGATCGGCCACCTGCTGGTACAGGATGTCCCGCAGCGAGACGAAGTCCTCCGCCAACCCCGCAGTGCCGGCTGCCATGCGGCGCAGGTCCATCATGCGTGTGCGCGCGCAGACGCTGTCCATCTGGCCAAAGAAGGAGTGCAAGCCTTCCTTCTCGTGAGGGAAGCAGGCGATGAGATGAGGGAGCAGCCGGTCCAGTCCGATGGGCAGCTCGAAGGTCCGGCCGGTCGATTCGACGAAAATCAACTGGCCGCGGGTAGGATCGAGCGACAGCATCCGGACGCTCTGGTCCAGTCCGAGCGCCCGGAGCATGTCTGCCAGCATGCCACCTGGCTGAAGGCCGGCCGAGAAATGGAATCCGGTGTCGAACTCCAAGCCACGCAGGCGAAAACGGGCCAGCGAGCCGCCCAGCTGTGCGGCTTTCTCCACCAGCAGAACGCGCAGCCCTAGCTGGGACAGCAGCAACGCGGCGGTGAGCCCGGCCGCACCGCCGCCCACTACCACCTCGTCGCATTCGACGCGACCGCGTTCCGCCGAAGCAGGCGCCTCCATCAGGTCGCCAGGCCGCCGTTGACGCCGATCACCTGACCGTGGATGTACATGGCCTCTTCCGCGCATAGGAAGCCCACGACCGAGGCGACCTCCTCCGCCGTGCCGAAGCGACGCAGCGGAATCAGCGGCATGATCTGTTCCTTCGGCAGGTGTGAGGTCATTTCCGTTTCAATGATGCCTGGGGCCACGGCATTGACCAGGATATTGCGCCGCCCGATCTCGCGGGCCAGCGCCTTGACCGCGCCGATCAGGCCGGCCTTGGAGGCGGAATAATTCACCTGGCCGGCCTGGCCGATCTGCCCTGATACGGAAGTCACCACGACGATGCGGCCCTGCCGATTGAGCAGCATGGGCGTCTGCACCACGGACATGATGTGGAAGAAGCCGTCGAGATTGGTGGCCATGACGTCGCGCCATTCCTCGCGCGTCATCCACACCAACAAGTTGTCCCGCGTGATCCCAGCGTTGTAAACCAGGGCGTATGGCTTCTCACGATCCAGAGCCGGGCCCATGGCCTTCCGCGTGGCCTCGTAATCGGACACATCAAAGAGGAACATTTCGCAGCGGCGGCCCAAGGCTCGCACCGAATCGGCGGTGGCGTGGGCTTCCGGCGTATCGCGCCGGCAGGTCATCCAGATATCGAAACCCGAGCGCGCGAGACGGAGGCAGATGGCCCGCCCGATGCCGCGGCTGCCACCCACTACCAGGGCAATCCGCGGCGGCGCTCCGCCAGGGGACCCATCAGCCGGAGGCCCGCCGCCCTGGCTTGGATCCTGCGTCAATGTTCCGACCATCACTTACCTCGCGCGATCTCGTCGATGACGAAGGAGACGTTGAAGGGGATCAGATTCGGTTTGGCCTGGAAGCTCACGGTGACCTTCTCCCTCACCAGCGGCTTCCAGCCCACCGCGCGTACTGGGTGGAGCGGGCGAAGGCGAAGCGGATGCGCCGGGGATCGTCCCTCGCGTGCCGATGATGCGCCGGTACGGCCCACCTCGACGATGGTGACGTCCATGGGGCTCGTCATTTTCGTCGGATCCACGTTGTTCGGGCCGATCTCGACCAGAGGGACCGCGGTGGCCACCAACTTCTACTCCCGCTGGATGTAGCTGATCTCGATCTCGTCGCCCGCCTCTGGCCGCCGGCTCTGGGGATCATACGCGGTGTCCCCGCGCCCCTCCAGGAAAGGCCCTCTGGCCAGCGCGCTCAGCCGCGGTTGGGTAGGCGACACCGATGACGGCAACCCAGCCGAGACCCACCGCGCAGCAAATGATCCGGCGAGCGTGCTTGCGTCTTCTTCGACAAGAACCCCCACACGAGCAAAGTGCTCTCGCACGCAGGAACGTCGGGGTCAGGGAGAAGTCGCCAGGCGTCGATTCGGCCGGGGGCGAAGCAAGCATGCCGGCCGGATCCGAGGCCATCGGGACCTCGAGACCCTCTTCTCTGCGATCGGGCGCCACGCCGAAGGAAAGACACTCGATCTCGAGAAGCAAGGCGCCTAAGATGCTGCCCCAAGGAAGCGCCGCTCACTCGAGATCAACAGCGGGCGAACCATCCCCCGTCCCGAATCGGGGCAGGCTCAGATGACATCAGGCCAAGGAGACGGGACCTCTGTCAGATTCATGCAAGGCGGTTGCGACGCGACGCATATCCGAAGAGGTCGGATCCTGCCTGCTGTCCTGTGGCGAGAATGGCCACGGCTGGCAGGCGCAACTCCTTTTTCCCGCTGACTTCATCGGATTCCAGGGGCATTTCCCCGACCAGCCCGTGGTGCCGGGTGTCTGCCTGATCGAAGCGGTGGTCCAGGTATGCGCCCGGCGCCGGAATGCGCCCCTGCGCATCCAGTCCGTGACCAGCGCCAAGTTCTACCGCCCCGTGGGCCCCGACCACGGCATCGAGCTTCACGCCGTGTTCCAGGATCGGGAGGGCGCGGAGGAGGTGCGGGCGACGCTGACCGGCACCCAGGGGCCGGTGGCCAAGATCGTGCTTCGCTTGGCCGAAGTGCCCCGCATTCCTCAGGCATGATTCCGCGCCGCGCAAGGTCCTACGTGCAAAGGGCGCCTGGCGCCCTACCGCCGGTGGAATGCAGCATCGTGCACCGGGTGCAACCGCGGGAAGTGGACTTCATGGGAATCCTGTGGCACGGCCACCATCCCGCTCTTTTCGAGGAGGCCGCCACCGAGGTGCGACGCATCTTCGGCCTCGGCTACCTCGAATTTTCCGCATCCGATCTGCGCGCGCCCATCGTCCAGATGCATGTCGACTACCACCGACCCCTGCGGCTGGACGACGAGGTTCGCGTGACCGCCCGACTGTTCTGGAACGAGGCGGCCCGGCTGGACATCGAGTACGAGGCCTGGGGCCCAGACGGACAGCTGGCGGCCAGCGGCTACGCGGTTCACATGTTCACCACCGGACGCACGGGCGAGCCGTTGCTGCTCGCTCCCGAGCTCCTACGTCGCTGCTGGGAGCGCTGGCGCGCGCGATGTAGCGCCCCGCCCGCATGACCGCCGTGCTCACGGATGCGGACCTGGTCTGCGCCTACGGACACGGAATGGGCGCGGCGTGGGGGGGCCTGATGTCCGGGCAAACGGCCATCAGCACGGTGAATCGATTCCCCACCCACAGCCATCCCTGCCATGTGGCGGCTGTCGCGCCGGGCCTCTCGCATCAGGGCCCGGAGAGCCTCGTCTGGCAAATGCTTGATCCACTCCTGTGCGACCTGGCGGGCCGGATTCCCGCCGGCAGCGAGCTGCTTCTGGCCACCACAACAGGGGAAATCGACCTGCTGGAGCGCCATGTCACCCAGGGTGCCGGCGATGCGGATGCCAGCCGGCCCGAGTACTTACTGGAACGCGTGCGGCTTCGCCTGGGCCTGACCGGCCAGGCCGCGGTCGTCTCCGCGGCCTGCGCGTCATCGACAGTGGCCCTCGCCCAAGCGGCGGACCGGGTGACATGCGACCCATGCGCCGCCGTGGTGGTCGTGGCCTGCGATGCCGTGACGGAGTTCGTCTTCGCGGGGTTTTCCGCGCTGATGGCGTTGGACCCAGCGGGCGCCCATCCGTTCGATCGCCAACGGAGGGGCCTGACCCTCGGTGATGCAGCGGCGGTGGCGCTGGTGATGCACGAGTCGCGGGCGCGAGAAGAGGGCCGCGAAATCCTGGCCCGGGTATCTGGCTGGGGCCTCTCCTGCGATGCCAACCACATGACCGGCCCCGCACCCGACGGCAGCGGGTTGGCCCGTGCCATGCGACTGGCTATTGCGCAGGCCGGTGTGAACCCCGCCGCCATCGGCTCCGTCTCCGCGCATGGCACCGGAACCGTCTACAACGACTCCATGGAACTGAAAGCGCTGCGTGCGGCCCTGCCCGGCCTGCGCCCGCCGGTCTACTCGATCAAGGGAGGATTGGGCCACACCCTCGGCGCGGCCGGACTCGTCGAGGTGCTGCTGGCCGCCGAGTCGATGCGACGGGAGGTGGTGCCGCCCACGGTGGGATTGTCTGAAGCCGACGAAGAAGCCGGCACGCTCGTGAGCGCGTCGCCGGTGAAGCCAACCGGCCCGCTCACAATGTCCACGAATTCCGGCTTCGGGGGCATCAACGCCGCCCTCCTGCTGTCGCCACCGGAGCGCGGCTGAGATGCACTTCGTGAGCGGCATCGGCTGGATGGGGACGACGGGCTGGGGCCGGCTCCGGGCCGGCCAAGCGGAGCGGTGGCCTGCCGGGGGCATGGAGACTGCTCTGGCCCAAGCGCCGGGCGGACGGGAAGTCCGGAACTATGGCCGCTTCACCCGGCACGCGCGTCTGGTCATGCATGCGCTCGACCTGGCGCTGCAGGACGCCGGCCTCCCGAGGCCGGCCGACTGGGGTCCGCGAGGCGCTGGGCTGATCGGATCGGGTGAACTCGGCACGCAGACGGCCAACCTCGAGTATTTTCGCGACTTCTGCGCGAACGGACGCGTCATGGCCCGCGGCAATCTCTTCCTCTACACGTTGCCCACCAGCCCGCTTGCCGAGGCGGCCCTGGCCCATCAGTTGCGGGGCCCGCTGTTCTGGCTGGGCACCGCCTCGCCGGCCGAGGCGGTCGAACGGGCGTTGTCGGCAGCTGCGGACGTTCTGACGGGCGGCGCGGCCTCCACCATGTTCGTCTGCCATGGACAACCGGAGATGGTGGTCGTATACGCCGTGAGCGGCGGATCGGCGGCGGGCTGGCGGCTCTCTTCCGTGATGGATGCTGCCCGTGCCGCGCAGGCGAGTGGCGTTTATCCGGAACGCCTGATGCTCCAGCAAGGAACACCCGCATGAAGCTGAAACTCATCTATCCGAGCTGGCCCAAGCTGCCGCGTCAGCAGACCTTCCACCTGCCGCCGCACGGTCCGGTCTGCTTCGCCGCGGGCATCGACCCCGATATCGACATCACGTTCGTCGACGAGAACGTACAGACGCTCGATTTCGACGACCGGCCGGACCTGGTCGCCCTCTCGGCCATGCTGACCTGCCAGATGCCGCGCGCCTGGGAAATTGCCGACCGCTACCGGGCCCAGGGCACGCCCGTCCTATTTGGCGGCATCGGGGCCATGCTGCATCCCGAGGAAACCATGCAGCATGCCGACGCCGTGTTCCTGGGCGAGATCGAGGGCCACTGGGCACCCATCCGCCGGGACCTGGAAGCCGGTCGCTTAAGGAAGGTGTACGACCAGCGGGATCATCTGCCCGACATTCGCACGGTCCCCGCGGCGCGGCGCGACATCCTGAACCGGCCGCTCTACAACGTGCGGGGAGTGCAGATGGTGGACCTCATGCACTGCTCGCGCGGATGCCGGTTTGACTGTTTTCCCTGCTGCGCTCAGCACCTGGGCGGCCACCGCTTCCGCCCGAGGCCCATAGACGACGTGGTGCGCGAGATTGCCGCCATCCCCAACAACCGGCTGTTCCTCGTCGACAACTCGCTTGCCCAGGACGACCAGTGGGAGAAGGATCTCTTCCGCGCCCTGATCCCGCTGAAGAAGAAATGGATCTCCCACCCGATCAAGGACAATGACGAGATCCTCGACCTGGCTGCGCAGGCCGGCTGCTGGTATGTCTACCAAGCGGTGGCCGGCATCACCGCCGGAATCGCTCGGCGCATCCGCCGCCTGCGCGAGCGAGGGATTGGCGTGGAAGGCACCATCCTGCTCGGCCTGGACGACCAGGACGAGGACTACATCCGGCGGCTGGTGGATTTCGTCCTCGAGCTGGAACTGGACATGGCGGAGTTCACCATCCTCACCCCGTTCCCGAAAACGCCCATCCGGGCCAGCCTGGAGAAGCAGGGCCGCATCCTGCACAACGACTGGATCCGCTACACGGCCGGCGAGGTGGTAATCCAGCCGGCGCGTATGACGCCCGACGAGCTACAGAAGATGTACGAATACGCGTGGGACACCTTCTATGCGGATGCAAACCAGGAGATGAAGATGGCCCGGCTCTTCCTCAAGGTGATCCACAAGGAAACGACCGATGGCACCTACGTCGGCCGCCGGCCGGCCCCCCGCACACCGCCTCTGGCCACCTCGCCCGCCAGCCCCTTCACCGGTGAGGATTCCTGCAGCCGCGACGTCATGCGGGATGATCTGCCCTCCGCCGGCTGAGCAATGAAGGTTTTTCTCGTCTCCGCGAACACCGCCACAACGCCCTACCCGACCTACCCGCTGGGCATGGGGATGGTGGCGGCCGCCTTGCAGCGGGCCGGACATGAGGCAAGCCAGTTCGACTTCCTGCATCAGGGAAGCGACACCACGCGGCTGGCGGCGGCCCTACGCGCCTTCGATCCCGGCCTGGTCGGCGTGTCCATCCGGAACGTGGACAGCACGAATATTTTCAACGACAAGTCGTTTCTGGATGCAGTACGTACACTGGTCGGCGTGATTCGTGGCGCGACGCCAGCGCCCGTGGTGCTGGGCGGCGCCGGGTTCTCCATCATGCCCGAGGCCATCCTGGACTACACGGGGGCCGACTTCGGCACCGTAGGTGAGGGCGAGCGCCTCGTAGTCGAACTGGTGGACGGGATCGCGCGTGGCGATAGGCCGGCCCGGATCCTGCGCACCACCTCCGCGCTGCCAGGGCCCGGGATCCCTTCGGCGCTCTATGATCCCGAGTTGCTGCGCTTCTACATGGACAACGGCAGCATCGTGCCCATCCAAACCAAGCGCGGTTGCACCCTCGCCTGCGACTACTGCTCCTATCCCCTGCTGGAGGGCCGGGCACTGCGGCCCCGCGACCCGTCGGCCGTGATCGACGATATCCAGCACCTGTCTGCCGACCACCATGTGCCTTACGTATTTTTCACCGACTCCGTCTTCAACGACACGGCCGGGCATTACATCAAGCTGGTGGAGGCGATGGCGCGCCGCGGGGTGTCCATCAAGTGGACCGCCTTCTTCCGGCCGGCCCGCTTCCCTGACGAGGTGATCGAGCTGATGAAATCGACCGGCCTGACCGCCGCCGAGATGGGCGCCGACGCATCCACCGACACCACGCTCGCGGCCATGCACAAACCATTTCGTTTCCGCGATGTGGCGGCCTGCAACGAGCAGCTGCAGCAGCACGGCCTGGGGACAGCGCACTACGTGATGTTCGGCGGGCCCGGGGAAACGCCGAAAACGGTGGGCGAGGGCATCGCCAACGTGCTCTCGCTGCGCAACACGGTGATCTTCGCCTTCATGGGCATACGCTTGCTGCCCGACACGGGCCTGCTTCGCCAGGCCTTGGCCGAAGGGGTGGTGGAGCCGGAGCAGTCCCTCCTCGATCCCGTCTACTACCTGTCGCCGGCCACCGAGCGCGCTTGGCTGGAGAAAACCCTGACCGAGTCGTTCGCGCCCCACCGGCATGTCGTGTTCCCTCCAGACCGGTTCGACCACGGGCTGCGCCTGCTTCACAAGCTGGGCCACACGGGCATGCTGTACGAGAAACTGCTCTCACCCGACCGGCGGGCATCGGTCGTTCCCCGCACACTGCCGTGACGGGCGCTTCCCCAGTCCCTCCGCCCGGCCTGTGGTGCGTCATTCCCGTCCACAACCATGCCGCGACGGTGGGCGGCGTCGCCCGGGCCTGCCGGGCGCAGGTACCCCGCGTGCTGGTGGTGGACGACGGCAGCACGGACACTGACGTGGCCAGGCTCCTGCGTGACACGGACATCACCGTGCTTCGCCACCCACAACGCCAAGGAAAAGGCCAGGCGCTGGTCACGGCCCTGAACCACGTGTCCGCTCAGGGCGGGCGCTGGATGCTGACCCTCGATGCCGATGGCCAGCACCTTCCCGAGGACATTCCCCGTTTCTTCCCGCTGCTCAACGCGGAGCCCAACGCGCTGGTGATCGGCTCACGAGACATGCAGGTTGAAAACGTGCCGTCCTCCAGCCGGTTCGGCCGTTCCTTTTCCAACTTCTGGGTCCGTCTGGAGACCGGCCTGCCGCTGGACGATACGCAGAGCGGCTTCCGGGCCTATCCGGTCGACCTCGTCCGCCAGCTGCCGCTGACCCGCCGCCATTTCGACTTCGAGATCGAGGTACTGGTGCGCGCGGCCTGGGCTGGCCTGCCGATCCAATCCGTCCCGGTTCGGGTGTGGTATCCGCCGCCTGGCGAGCGCGTGACGCACTTCGACAAGCGGTTGGACAACGTCCGGCTGAGCAGGCTGCATGCTCGCTTGGTGTTCCGGCGCTTGTGGCCGGTCCCGCCGCGGCGTCTGGTGAGACCCGCCACGACCGTGAGCCTCTGGCGGCAACCGCGGGCGCTCCTGTCCAGCCTGCTGAAGACCAACGTGTCGCCGTCCGGCATGGCCGTGTCGGCGGGGCTAGGCGTGCTGCTGGGCTCCCTTCCCGTGTTCGGTTTTCATTCCCCTCTCATCCTGGCCGCCACGCTGCGGCTGCACCTGAATCCCGCCATGGCCCTGGCTTCGCAGAACCTGTGCGCTCCGCCCTTCGTGCCGGTGCTCTGCATCCAGATTGGACACTATCTGCTGCACGGCTCGTGGCTGTCTGATTTCACCTACCAATCCTTGGTGGTGGAGGCCGGCCCCCGTTTCCTCGAATGGTGGTTCGGCTCGCTACTGCTGGGGCCCTTGCTGGCCGTGCTGACCGGATTGCTTGCGTTCCCGGCGCTGAGCGCCTTCTGGCGGCGCACGGAATGAACACGGCTCCGCCCGCCACAACCGCCGGCGACGCCGGCACCGCCTCCGGGCGGAGGCGCGGAAATCTCCTGGGTTTCTGGATCTTCAGCATCGCCACCCGTTTCACCGGGCTGAGGGGCGCCTACGGCCTGCTCTACCTGGTATGCCCCTATTACCTGCTGTTCGACCGGCCAGCCGTGGCCGCCGCCCTCGCCTACCTGTGCCGTCGGTTCCCCGGCCGGTCGGGGTGGCGGCTCCGTGTCGATGTCCTCGAGCTCTTCATCAGCCTGGGCCGGGCTCTCATCGATCGCAATGCTGCGCTGTTCAGGGCGGGGCTTTTCCGGATTGACTTCCCTTCCCCCGAGCACCTGGCCGCGCAACTCGCCTCGGACAAAGGCGTGATCCTGCTGCTGGCGCATGTGGGCAACTGGCAGCTCGCCTTGGACGCTCTGCCTCGCGTCGGCCGTGCGGTAACGCTAGTCATGCGCCCGGAGGACAACCCCGCGGTGGCCAGCAACCTGCGGGTGAACCCGGCGGGTGAAGGCCTGCGCATATTGACCGCGGGTGCCGACGTCGCGGGCGTCATCCATATCCTCCAGCGTATCGAGGCGGGCGATGTGGTGTGCCTGATGGCCGATCGCAGCTACCAGTTCCGATCCGCTGGTGTTCCCTTCCTCGGCGACACCGCGCGGATGCCGGTGGGCCCGTACCAGCTGGCGCGTTCCGCCGGCTGTCCTGTCCTCTTCCTGTCCATCCACCGAGCGGGGCACCGCCATTACGTCATCGAGGTGGAAACCATCCCGCCTCCCGACGAGGGTGCGGAGACGCGGGCCGACTACCTGGCCGCTTGGGCAGGACGCTTCGCGGCGCGCCTGGAGGATTTTGCGCAACGCCATCCCTACGAGGTGTTTCTCTTCCACGACATCTGGTCCGCCGATTCCGCTTCTGCCGTTGACAACATCGGAAAGAGGTAACTATCTATGCCCGCGCGCGAACGGAGCAGGGTAGGATTGGAAGGGACGTGATGAGCACCACACGTGAACAGGAGTTGGCCGCCATCTCCGCCACGCTCAAGCAGCAACTGGTCAGCCAGCTGGCCTTGCGGGATATCACTCCGGAACAGATCCAGGACGACGAGCCGCTATTCGGCGAGGGATTGGGGCTCGACTCCCTCGACGCCGTGGAGATCGTCGTGATCCTGCAGCGCCTTTTCGAGATCCAGATCAAGGACATGGAAATCGGCCGGCAGGTGTTCCAATCGGTTTCCACCCTGTCCAATTTCATCCTCGATAACCGCCCCGCCTCGCCGTCGGCGTGATCAATCCAGCCCCACCACGAAGACCACGGGGGCACACGCCTGACCGAGGTAGCCATAACCGGCATGGGCGCCGTTTGCGCAGCCGGCCAGGCACTGCCGGAGATCCTGCGCTCCTTTGCTGCGGGCGAGCGGCACTGCCATGCGCCGACCCGTATCAAGTCGCCGGCCAGGGGCCCCGTGTTCGAGGTGGACCAGGACTTCCCGCCCGGATCGGATCGCACACAGGAACTGGCCCGCCTGGCGCTCCAAGAGGCACTCGCCGAGGCCCGCTGGGCAGACGTCCCGGCCGGTTGCCGGGTCGGCGTGTGTATGGGCACCACCGTGGCCTGCCAGTTGAACGACTTCGATTTCTACACCACCTATCGCGATTCCAAGCAGGCGTCGCTCGAGCCGGCAAAACGCTATCTCGAGAACAGCCTGGCCGATGTGGTCGGCCGGTGGATCGGACGGCCCGGCCCGCGCCTGACCCTGACCAACGCCTGTTCGTCCAGCGCCGATGCCATCGGAGTGGCCCGTGAATGGATCCGCAGCGGGATTTGCGACGTCGCCCTGGCTGGCGGAGCGGACGAGCTGAACCGGGTCCCCTACTGCGGCTTTCAAGCTCTCGGCGTGATGAGCGCGGCCCCCGTGATTCCATTCGACCGGGACCGGAGCGGCCTCAACCTAGGCGAAGGCGCGGCCATCGTTGTCTTGGAGAGCGAGGGCCACGCACGGCAGCGCGGCCTTCTCCCCGGGCTTTCCGTGCGCGGCTATGGGGCCGCCTGCGATGCCCATCACATCACCGCGCCCCACCCTGAGGGCCGCGGACTGGAGCGCGCCATCGGGGCCGCCCTGGCGGAGGCCGGCGTGGCGGCGTCGGATATCGATTTCGTAAACGCGCACGGAACCGGCACGAAGGAGAACGATCGCATCGAAGGCCGCCTGCTGGCCCGGCTCTTCGGCCCTGCGGTCCGTTTCCTTTCCACCAAGGGCTTTACCGGCCACACCCTGGGCGCGGCCGGTGCGCTGGAAGCCGTGTTCACCGCCGCGGCCCTGCGAGAAGGCTGGCTGCCCGGCAGCGCGGGTTTCTCACAATCCGATCCGGAGATCGGCGTCAGTCCCATCATCGCCAGGACGCCGGTGCAGGCTGCCTCTGCTCTCTCCACTTCCCTGGCCTTTGGCGGAATGAATGCCGCCCTGATCATCACCCGGACGCTGACGGCATGAACGCCTCCGCCACCATCCTTTCCTCGCCGGTCGCGGTGCGCGGGCTGGGCATCCTGTTCACGCGGGGCCGCGGCGTGGATGCACTGGCCCGCGCGGTCGATGAGGGCTGGCGTCCGCCGGTCGCAGTGGCCGCGTCTTTCGCGCCGGGCGGCCATTCTCCCGCCTATCCGGTGGATCTTCAGGCCCACGGCGAACGCGACGTGCTGAGACGCCTGCGGCGGGCCGACCGGTTCACCCTGCTGGCGGCCGTGGCTGCGCGCGACGCCTTTATCGACGCGAACCTCGGATCGGCTTCGCCCGAGCGCATCGGCCTGGTGGTGGCCACCGCCCTGGGCCCGCACGTGACCACCTTCCGCTTCCTGGATGAGATTCTCACCCATGGAGACCAGGGCGGATCCGCCATCACTTTTTCGCACTCGGTCCACAACGCGGCCGCTTCGTACATCGCCACGCTGCTGGGGCTGCAAGGTCCTGCGATGACCGTGGCCCAGACCGATTTCGCCTTTCACGAAGGCCTGATACTGGCAGCCGCCTGGCTGGCCACCGGCCGCTGCGACCACGTGCTGGTGGGCGCAGTGGACGAGTTGGGCGAGGTCATGCGCTACATCAGTCACCGAAAATGTCCGCCGCCCACCGACGGCCGCCTCCGTCCCCTTTCCTTCTCGGCTACACCACAAACCGTGCCGGGTGAAGGCAGCTTCTTCTTCTTGCTCAGCCGGCCGGACACCCTTGCGCGCTACGGCCGCCTGGAGGCGGCCCTCTCTTCGGGCCGCCCACCCGCGGAGCCGGGTTGGTTGATGATTGACGCGGACGGCTTGTCGTGTGACGAGTCAGTGTATGCACACCGGCTGCCCCCCGAGGAGGGCGGGGTTTCGTACATGGCACTGTGCGGGGGGATGTTCACTGGAAGCGCCTTCCATACCGCCGTGGCGGCAGCGATGATTCGGCGCCCCGGTACCTGGCCAGCGCCGGACAAGCGGCCCGGGTCGGGTGCCGGCGGGACGGGTGATCGCGCTACGTGCTTTCGCCTGAATTCGGTTGGAGCAGGCGCCTGGGTCCGTGTCGCGAAATGATAGGGGAATGGCCATCACCATACTGGATGTCACGGATCGGCTGACCGCCGAGGTGGCCGCATTGCTGCGCCGCCCAGTCGGAGACGTCCAGCCGGAACGTCCCTTGCACGAACTAGGACTCGACTCCATGACGTTCGTCGAGCTGATGGTGTTCATCGAGAAGCAGTTTGGCGTCAATCCGCTGGAGGCGGAGATCAGCCAGCACGACATCGAGACCTTGGGCCGGCTGGCCGCCTGCGTGCATCGCATGATGCCCGCCTCGTGAAGATCTCCCTGCCCTACGTCCGCAGCCGCCGATACCTAACCGGCATCGACTGGATCGTCGGCATGCTGGATCAACAGAGCCGCGCGACTTGCGGCTTGGGCAATCCCTCCCAGGTGGTCGTGGAACTGGAGGGCGCGCTCTCCGTCCAGACTATTGAAGGCCCGCTGCGCGCATTTCTGACCGCCCATCCCGTGCTCTTCGGACGCCCGCGCCGGGATCTCACGCTCGCGCCCTATTGGGAGTCAGGACAGCCGAAGCGGGCCCCAGCAGTGCCCATCGACGAAGTGCAACTGCCGGACGATGTCACACCAGCCGATCTCCTTCGAACCCTAGCCCGCGGCGTGAATCGGAATTTCGGCGGGCGCTTTCCCAACCTGGCCTTCCGCATCATCTGCGTCGGGTCGAGCCGGTCTTACCTGGCCATGGCCTTCTCTCACTGGTTGTTCGATGCCCGGGGTGCCGAACTGTTCCTCTCCCACCTGCTCGCGCACTTGGCCGGTGGCCCGTTGATTCCTCTCCCGTTGCTTCCCGAACCCGCGCACCTCGACCGATGGAAGGAGATGTTTCAGGCCGGCCAGCGGGTGAACCGGCACTTCCTGTGGCTGCGCGAAGGCGAGACAGCAGGCCTGCCGCTTCCACCGGTTTTCCCTTCCACGGAGGCCCGTTTCATTCACCTGCTTTTCGACGAAGACAAGACGCGCCAGATCGTGGCGCGGGCCTACCGGGAAGCCGGCTACCTGATGCTCCACCCGTTCCTCCTGGCCGCCGCCCTCCAGGCCTTTCACCCGCTGCTGACTGCGCGCACACCTCACGCCACCAACTTCGTGGTACCCGTATCGACCGATCTCCGCCCCGCGGACACCGCCGAATCGCTCGTGTTTTTCAACCAGCTCTCCTTCCTGTTCTACCGGGTTCCCTGCGCGGCGGCGCGGGATCGCGCGAGGCTCGCGGTAACGCTGAGCCGCCAGATGTATCAGCAGGTGAAGGCGGGCCTGCCCCAGGATGTCGCGCTGGCCAGCCACCTCCTGCGCATTCTGCCCCTGCGCGCGCTGAGCCGGGTGGCGCGGATCCCGTTGCGCGGCAAGATGGCGTCACTGGCCTTCACCCAGCTGGGCGACTCCCAGGTGCACGAGCCGCGCAGCTGGGCCGGCCGCCTCCGCAACGTGATCCACCTCCCCCGCATCCCGGTTCTGCCGGCGATCGGCTGCGTGGCCAGCCAGTGCGCCGGCCGGCTGAACCTGGTCGTATCGGCCGACGCAACGATGGTGTCGCCAACCGAGTTGGACCAGATTCGCGCCGTCTTGGAGCGCCTGCCGGAGCCGTCATGAGGCTCCCCGCGGAATGCCAGGTGCTGGTGGCTGGCGCGGGTGCCGCGGGCGTACTCGCCGCGGTGGCGGCCGCCCGCCAAGGCGCCGACACCCTTCTGGTCGAACCTGCGGCACGGCCGGGCGGAGTCGGCCGATCCCAGTTCCACCGCCACCTGTGTGGGCTCTACATCAACGGCGAAGCCGGACCCGGACCACTGCTGCACGGCGCCCTGGTGGCCGAAGTCGTCGACCGGCTGCAGCAACGTTCGGGGATTCGAGCCCCCCAGCGTATGGGCCGGACCTGGGTGTGGCCGCTCCGGGATGGCGACCTCGATCAGGTGCTTCATGACCTCTGCCTCTCCGCCACCCGGCTGCGCGTGGAGTACGGTGCGCAAGTGGACGCCCTCGCGCTCGATCCCGTGACGGGCCGGCCCCGGTTTGAGGTAATCCAGCACTCGCGTCGCCAGACGGGGGCCGCGCGGACGGCCGTGGATGCGACTGGCCACGCCGGACTGGCTGCGCTGGCCGGGTGGCGCAGGGAGGAATCGCCTGCGGACGACCGGCAATTGGCCGGCTACACCATTCAGATGGAGCAGGTGGAGACAGCTGATTCCCTCCAGGCCTTGCGGGTTCCCCTGGCTCTGCGCCGGGCCTGCGACAGTGGCGAGCTGGCCGATACCGCACGCCACACGGTGTTCATTCCCACCGGTGAGCACAGCGCCTTGCTTCGCCTGAATGTGCCGTTCGACACCACACCGGACCACGTCGAACAGCTTGCCCGGGTCGTACTGGAGAAGCTTCGGCGCGCCGGCCTCGGTCTTGACCAAGCCACCGTGACGGCGGTTTCCGGGTTGGAGCCGCGCGATCGCGGTCGTGTCGTGGGGCACTACCGGCTCCGGGCAGAAGACGTGCTGGGCTCGTGCCGGTTTCCTGATGCCGTGGCCCGCGGCGCCTGGCCGATGGAATGCTGGCGACCCGGCAGGAGCCCTTCGCTTCAATATGGCCCGGACGGCGAGAGTTATGACATACCGCTGCGCGGTATGCTCAGCCCAGAATGTGATTTCGTTTTCTTCGCCGGTCGTTCGTTGTCCTGTGATGCGGATGCCTTCGGCTCGATCCGCGTCATGGGCACGTGTATGGCCACCGGTGAGGCAGCGGGGCGGGAGGCAGCGCTGCGATCGGCATGAACGTACTGGATTCGATACGCGCCACGGCCGGACACCAGCCTGCCCACACGGCCGTGATCGAAGGCCATCGCCGGACCTCCTACCGCGCCCTACTCGACCGTGTGGATGAGATGGCCCGGGCTTGGCAGTCAAAGGGCCTGGCCTCCGGCCAACGTGTGGCATTCGTCTACCCGGATGGCACGGAATATATCGTCGGCAGCCTGGCCATCCTCAGCTTGGGCGCCGCGGTGGTTCCGGTATCCCCCACCCTCATGGCGGACGACGCGGTGCGCGTCATCCGTGACCTGGACGTGCACTGGGTGATCTCGACCCCGGACGACCCGGTCTGGCGGGTCGCAGAGGCCGACAAGTGGCCGATCCTGTGGCGCGGCGACTCATTTGTCGTGGCGGGTCGCACCGCCGCATCCACGACGCGCCCCGGCTACGAGGAGATCGCCCCGGCCTTCATCCGCTTCACCTCCGGCACCACCGGATCGAGCAAGGGCGTCGTGCTCTCGCACCAGACGATCATCGAGCGGACCGACGCCGCCGATCGCGGCCTCAGCATCACCCCCGACGACGTCGTGCTCTGGGTGCTGTCGATGAGCTTCCACTTCGTGGTGACCATCCTGCTGTTCCTGCGGCGTGGTGCCACCCTGGTGCTGTGCCAGCAACCTTTCCCCGGAGCCCTCGTAGACGGCATCCGGTTCCACGGCGGGACGTTCCTCTACGCCTCTCCCTTTCACTACCACCTGCTGGCCGCGGCCAGCGGGCTCGAGCCCGATGAGTTGAAGCGGGTTCGCTCGGCCGTCTGTACCGCCACGAAGCTGCCGTCAGCCATCGCGGACGCCTGTGCCAAACGGCTGGGCCTGGAGCTCGCGGAGGCCTACGGCATCATCGAGGTCGGCCTTCCCTTCGTACAGCGGACCCCCGCCCCTGCGCGCCGCGGCAGTCTGGGTGTCCCGCTACCAGACTACGCGCGCGCATTGCCGATCCGGACACCGATGGCGTGGGTGAGATCCTGCTGCAGGGGCCCGGCCTGCTGGATGCCTACTTCGCGCCGTGGCGCACGCGTGCCGAGATTCTGGATGGTGGCTGGTTTCACACCGGCGACCTGGGCCGCGTCGACGATGGACGGCTCCCTGCGCATCGTCGGCCGGTCAAAGCACGTGATCAATTTCAACGGCATGAAGGTCTTCCCCGACGAGGTCGAGAAAGTGCTCGCACGCCATTCCGCAGTAAACGAGTGCCGTGTGGTGGGCGATCAGCATCCCCTGCACGGCCAGATTCCTGCTGCGGAGGTAGTCGTGGATCCCGGACAGGATCCGGCGGTGGTTTTCGTGCAATTGGCCGAAATGTGTGCGCGCCAACTGGCCCCGTTCAAGCGGCCACGAGATTACCGCGCGGTAACTTCGCTGCCGCGCACGGCAAGCGGGAAGATTCGCCGCACATGAGAGCAGCGATCGTCGGCAGCGGGAGGCGATGTCTCGGGCGGACGGGATCGCCTGTGGATCGGTGTCGACCGCGATGATCCGCT
The DNA here is from genome assembly GCA_963801625.1 of uncultured delta proteobacterium. Classification (GTDB taxonomy): domain Bacteria; phylum Myxococcota_A; class UBA9160; order UBA9160; family PR03; genus PR03. Next base: position 565,533 of record CAWDFQ010000014.1, on the reverse strand, counting down.
CCAGGTCTCGATTCATGAAGCGGACGGCTCGGCACCGCGCGCCCACGTCCAGCGGATCCCGCTGCGCCGGATCGACAGGGCGGGATCGCCTGAGAGCCACCAGCGCACGAACTCGAGCGCGTCGGGCCACGCGCGCGACAGCGGCTCGCCGGCTTCGTCGGGTCGTCGATCGAGACGGATCGCGTCGCCTTCGTCGAGCGAGAGCAGCAGAGCGACGGCGTAGCCGCCAGCGCCTTCGTCGTGCAGGGCCGCGAGTTCCTCGGGAATCGGCTCGTCGCCGGTGACGAAGAGCACGCGGCCCGCGGCGCTGCGGTGCAGCATGCAGAGCGCCTCGACGAAGCCTTGCACGAAGGTCTCGTGCCGCGCCGAGATCGACGCCGAGGGCGAGCGGTTGCCCGACCAGATCGAGTACAGGCCCGCCTGGGTGTTGTGCACCGAGTGGGAGAAGCGCGTCGGCGAGAGCGGGCGGTGGGCGGCCATCTCGCGCAGCATCGCCACGGTGGTCGTGATCGGGCCGTGACGCGACGCGAAGACCGTCGGGATCGCCGCAGCGTCCCCGTCCGGACAGCACGCGCGCGCGACGTAGAGCATGCTGCGCGTGAGCGCGTCGCAGCGACGGCGCTGGAGCGCGGGCACGAAGGACACGTCGGGCGGATCGCCGCGGCTGGGAGCCGTCGGGCGTTGCGTCCACGCGCGCCAGGCTGGCTCGCCTTCGACGCCGCTCGCCCAGGCCGCCCAGTTCTGGAGCGCGACGCGCGTCACGACCGCGCGTCTCCGAGGATGAGCGTGCAGTTGCTGCCGCCGAAGCCGAACGAGGTGCTCATCACGGCCGCCGGTGCCTGGGCAATCACGCGCGAACCGGGCTTGGCGAGTTCGAGCGGCGCGATCTCGGGATCCGTCTCGCCGTCCCAGCGATGCGGCGGGACCTGCATCGACGCGCCGTCGCGTCGCGCCAGGAGCATCCAACAGAAGGCGGCTTCGATGGCGCCCGCGGCGCCGAGCGCGTGGCCGACGAGCGGCTTGGTCGAGCTGCACGGAAGGCCGCGGCCGAAGACGCGCTCCACCGCTCTGCTCTCGACCGCGTCGTTCTGCGGTGTCCCGGTGCCGTGCAGGTTCAGGTACGCGATCGCTCCCGGCGCGATTCCGGCGTCGGCGAGCGCGGCGCGCATGCACGATTCCGCGCCGACGCCCGCCGGCTCCGGCGCCGACATGTGGTACGCATCGCTCGATTCGCCGGCACCGAGCACCTGGATGCCGTCGCCGTCGCGGGTCACCAGGAACAGCGCCGCGCCTTCACCGAGGGTGAGCCCGTCGCGATTGCGGCTCATCGGATTCGTGATGCCGCTCGCGATCGCTTGCAGCGAGCCGAAGCCCTGCGCCGTCAACTGACAGAGCGAGTCGACGCCACCTGCGATCACCGCGTCGCAGAGATCCAGTTCCAGCAGCGCGCGCGCCGAGACCAGCGCCTTTGCGCCCGCCGAGCAGGCGGTTGCGATCGAGTAGTGCGGACCGCGCGCGCCGGCGACCAACGCGAGAAACTCGGGAAGACCGCCGTGTTCGAACTGCGCGAGATCGAAATCGGCGGAGAGTCGTCCCGTCTGCGCGCGTTCGCGAAAGGCTCGCTCGGCGGAGGCGATCCCCGAGGTGCTGGTGCCCACCACGACGCCGATGCGGTGATCGCCGAAGCGCCGCCGCGCTGCGTCGACGCCGCCGGCAATTTGTTGGTAGGCGGCGAGCGCAAGTTCGTTGTTGCGACACGCGAGATGTCGCAAGGAAGCGGGGACGGCGGGGAGATCGCCGACGACCGCGCCGAAGCGGCGGGCGACGCCGGGCGAGAGATCGTCGCGCTCCACGAAGCGGCTCTGGTCGCCGGCCACGAGGCGCGGCCAGGTCTCGTCGATCGAGTCGCCGAGCGCAGTCACGATGCCCAGCTCTGCGAGCGCGCACGACGGATGCGCGCCGCGCGCATCACGAACTCGACTCCGCGTCGCGGAGTTCGCGGCGCAGGATCTTGCCCGCCGGCGAGCGCGGCAGCGTCGCGAGGAACTCGAAGCGGCGCGGGATCTTGTAGGCCGCGAGCCGCTCGCGCAGAAAGCTTCGAAGCTCTTCTTCGCGCAGCTCTCCCGAACCGGTCGCGACGATGACGGCCTTCATGCGCCCCACGGTTCGAGAGTAGGGAATGGGCACGACGACGACCTCGGCGACACGCGGATGGGACGCGAGGGCAGCCTCGACTTCGAGGGGATTCACCTTGCGACCTGCGACATCGATCAGGAGCGCCGTTCGCCCCGAGAGCGTGAGTTGGCCGGCGGCGTCGAGGCTGCCGAGATCGCCGGTGAGGAAGAATCCGTCGCGAGTCGGCGCGTCGGGCTCACCCAGGTATTCGCAGAGCATCGACGACGCCGAGACGGCGACCTGTCCTTCCTGGCCCGCCGGCAGCGGCTGTTCGAGCCGGGGCGAGTTGGGGTCGAGGATGCGGATCGTGACACCGCAGAGCGGACGGCCGACGGAGCCGGGCGCGAAGTCGGCATCGTCCGGATCGGAGTAGGTCACGGAGCCGAACTCGGTCGAGCCGTAGATCTGTCCGATCGCAACGCCGACGCTGCGGCGGAACTCCTCGAACACACCGTTCGGAAGCGGACTGCCTGCGGAGATCGCCTTGCGCAGCGAGGGTGCCGTGGTGGCGCCGCGCGCGAGTACGTCGAAGAGGAACGGAACCGCGGGGAGGATCGTGACACCGTCGTCGCGCAAGCTGGCGCGCACCTGCGCGAGGTCGAAGCCGTCGTGCAGCTCGATCCGGCAGCCGGCCATGACGGCAGAGAGGAGACCTTGATCGATGCCGTAGGAGTGGTGGAGCGGGATGGCGAGCAGCATCGCGTCGCCGGGGCCGAGACCGATCGCGCGCGAGCAGCTCTGCCCCACCGCGTCGAGCGCCTCGGCGCGGCGCCGCACGAGCTTCGGCGCGCCCGTGGTGCCCGAACTCAGCAACAGGAGCGAGCCGTTGCTGCCCGGAACTTCGAGATCCCCGGGCACGCGGCGCGGCTGCGCCCCGATCGCAGCGAATGGCATTCGCACGGGCACGCATCCCGCGAGCGCGTCGAGCGCCGCCGCTTCTCCGATGGCCAGCGACGCGCCGGCGCGCGCGGCCAGATCCCGCAGCTGCACCGCTGGCAGCTCCGGCGAAACCGGCATCACCGAGCCGTCGCACCAGAGTCCCGCGAGCAGCGCCACGAACAGCTCGGCGCGATTCGTGGCGCTCACGAGCACGACGGGCGCTGCGTGCGCGCCGCGCAGCTGCCGCGCCAGCAGGCCCGAGGCGTCGCGCAGCTCGCGCCACGTGAGCGTGCGACGCGAGCCGCGTTCGCCCGTTTCGCGCACTGCGATCGCGTCGGGTGTCGTGCTCGCGTGGTGCAGAAGCCGCTCGAGAAGACGTGTGCTCACGGTTGTTGGCTCAGGGAGCGAGCGCCGGAGCGTCGAGCGCGGCGACGCCCTCCGCTTCGAGCAGGAGTTCATCGCGACAGAGATCCGCCATCGCAATCTCGAGCCGCTCGAGTCCGGGGAAGCGGCCGGTGAACGCCCTCGTGATCGCATCGACGTCGCAGTGCCGCACGACGTACCGACGCAGCTCGCGAAACCGGGAGAGCGCCCTCTCGCGGAGCAGCCGTCCGATGCGCGTGTATGCCTCGCGGACCGCCAGGCGAAGCGCGACGTCACCGAGATCGGCCGCGGGAACGACGGCCGGCAGGATCGCGAAGGCCGGGGCCTTGGCGATTTCGAGCGAGTGCCGGTCGCCCGACGAGCGCGCGCCGCGCGTTCTCGCTGCGTACTCGACGTGGAGTCGGTGCTTCGTGTCACGCAGCCAAGCGGCGACGCGGATGCGATCGCCGTAGCGGAGCGGTGCGATGTGCCGGCAGCGGCTCTCGATCAACAACATGCCGAAGCCGAGTTCGAGCAGGTCGCTCGCATCGAGTCGCCGCGCGCGCAGCAAGCGGATGCGCGCGTGCTCGAGGTACTCGTAGTAGCGACCATGCCAGACGATCCCCAGCGCATCGACGTGGTAGAGCGGCTCCGCTACCAGGAGGGCCACCCCAACTGGAGCATCCCGCCGCTGCGCGTGAACTTCGACGAAAAGCTCTTCCGCCGGCTGCGCCGTCGCGGCATGCACGGACCGCTGTGGCAACACATGCTGCCGCCTCCTGCCGCTCCGACAGGCGAGACGGTCGCCCGCTAGGCTTCGCCACCGGCATCACGAGGCGTGGTCACGCCACGCGTGCGGGAGCGCGTCGCTTGCATGCATCGGTCACAGATAGATGGAGAGCAGTCGTCGTCAGGTTCCCCGGACGATCGTGCAGTACTCGCCCACGATATTCAGGAAGTTCCTTGCGGAGTGATCGACGACGGAAACTTCGGTAATGCCCCCGTTGGCTTTTGCAGCCCTGACGCTCGCATCACCCCGGGCGAGCAAGCCTAGAACGGTGTCCACGCAGGCTTGCCCCACTTTTTGACCGGGCTTGTCGTCCCCTTGTGCGAACTCGCCCCATTTGACCCGGCTACCCAACACGCCCATCACGGGCGACTGGACGATCATGCATCCACTAAGGCTCATGACGCCAACCAAGGCTGCGCTCACGGCCAGCATTCTTGTCATATGACCCCCTTGTCCGTCGCAACGGACGTGCTCGTATATCCCTTGCTGGTGCTTCCGGTCAAGGGATTCGGGCCCACAAGCTCGCGCTTTTTCCACTCCCCGTCTCGCCAGGCCGCATCGGCGTCCAGCCCCCGATCACGGCCTTCGCCCGGTCGTGTCTTCCTTCCGGCAGACGAGCAGGATCTCGTCGACCTTCTCGGTGTCGATCACGCCGGGAGCGAGCGCGAGCTTCTTCTGGAAGCGCACACCCAGCGGCATCAGCACGCGGTTGTACCACCACAGCGCCCTCTCGCGCCGATGCGTGAGAAACCACATTCCGAGATCGAGCAGGCGCGACGATTGCGGCTGCATCCCGTAGACGGCACTCCGTTCCACCGAGAATCCGTTTTCCGCGAGCTTCGCAACCAAGCGCTCCGGATCGTAGCGGCGCCGGTGCCCCACGAAGTCGTCGAACGCCGTCCAACGCGACTGGTGGAGCGGGACCGAGAGGAGAAGCGTTGCGCCCGGCGCGGCAACACGAGACAGCTCCGACAGCGCGCCATCTTCGTCGTCGACATGCTCGACGATGTCGAGGGCGCAGACGAGATCGAAGCTGCCGTCGGGAAACGGAATCGAGGTCACGAGGCCCAGCACGGCGCTCGCTCCACGCCCGCGCAGTCTCGCAAGCGCCGGCGCGCTGAGGTCGACGAAGTGCGTCCCCTCGATCGGTAGGCGCGGTCTCAGCCCCGGCGCGACTTCGAGCCGGTGCTGCGACCGCGCGACGAGGCAGCGCACGAGCGGCCAGGTGTTGAAGCGCTCGGGTTCGACCAGACGCGCGTCCGCCCATAGCGCGTCGTAGAACTGGCGGTTCAGTTCGCGGAGCTCTTGATTGGTATGTGTCTGCGTCGCCGTCGGGTTCATCGCGCCAGCTGCAGCAGCTCGGATACCGTCACGCACTGCAGCCCCATCTCGCGCAAGCCTTGCAGGATCAACGGCATGGCCTGCGCGCAGGCGGGCCGATGCCGCCCAGGCAGGTCGTGTCCGTCATGCATCAACACGATGTCGCCCGGACGGATTCGCTGCAGCACGCGTCGCGCGATCCGCTTGGGATCGGCGGTGCGCGCGTCGCGGCTGTGCAGCGACCAGGCCACCAGGGTCAGCTGCTGCCGGTAGGCGGCCCGTGCCAGCCGCGGACTCTTGAGCCCGATCGGCGGGCGATACAACGGCTTTGCCTGGCTCCCGGTCACCGCCGCGATGGCCTGCGCGCCACGCTCGATCTCCCGGGCCTGTTCGGCCGCGCCGAAGAAGCTCTGCCAGCGCGAATGCCGCCAGGAGTGATTGCCGAGCTCGTGGCCTTCCACGACGATGCGCCGTGCCAGCTGTGGATGTGCCACCAGCGATTGGCCGATCGTGAAGAAGGTCGCGTGCGCGCTGTGCTTCGCCAGCGCGTCCAGCACGGCCGGTGTCACCTCGGGGTCCGGGCCGTCGTCGAAGCTCAGCGCCACGCGCTTGCCATCGCGCGGGCCATGGGTCACGGTCGGATAGAAGACGTTGGAACCCGGTCGCGCGATGCCGTCGGCGAGCAGCGCGAAGAACAGGCCGGTGGGCAAGCCCAAGCTCAGCGCCGAGAATCCGACCGTACCGACGGCGCTGGCGGTGGCCGCGCCATATGCGAGGACCAGTATGTTGGCGCGCGAGAGCATCGGCAGCTAACCGCGCTCCGCCACGCCGGTCCATGCGTTCCGGCGGCTCAAACCCGCCTCCGCCGCGCCGCGCGCCTTCGCAGGAGCCCCGGCGCGCGCGCGAGCATGCCGAGCGTGAATCGCGTGTAGAGCCATGCGAGCCGCGCGTCGTCCCAGACCACGTCGAAGTGCGAGACTCCCAATGGGTCGTAGCGCACCCGGGTAGCCACGTTCACGACGGGCACCCCCAGCCAGACGAGCCGCACCGCCAGCTCGGGCTCGAAATCCATGCGACGACCCATCGACACGTGGTCCAGGAGGCGCAGCACAGGCGCAAGGGGCACGCAGCGGAAGCCGCACAGCGGGTCGCGCACCTCGAGCGAGAGCGTCGCGAGCCACACCATGCCCACCGAGAGCTTCCGACCGTACAGGCGGCTTCTCGGTGCGTCATCGCCGAAGATGGGCTGGCCGAGCACGAGCGCGTCGGGCCTTGCCTTGGCCGCAGCGAGGAAGCGCCGCACGTCGGCGGCGTCGTGTTGGGCGTCGGCGTCGAGTTGGACCACGTGCGTGAAGCCACGCTCGTCGGCGGCGCGGTAGCCCGTCACGAGCGCCGCACCCTTGCCCTGGTTCACCGGGTGGTGGCGGACCTCGACCCAATCGAAGTCCTTGACGATGCGGTCGAGCGTCGCCCGCGTGGCCGGGCCGCTTCCGTCGTTCACGATCACGAGCGGGAGGTCCGCGTACGCAAGGGACTCGACCACGCGGCGGATGGTCGAGCCGTGCTCATAGATGGGGATGAGGAGACAGGGGTTCACGCGACGTCTCCCGGACCGATCGGCGGACGCCTCGCCGCGCGATGCGATCGATGAACCATGGACCTCCCTCCAACCGGGGCCGTACCGATCATATCAGGACCAGACACCGCTCACGACGGACTCGTGGGAGGACCAGATCAGTGGGGACAGGTCAGCCCGACGCGTGAGAGCGTCGTCACTTCGAGGTGGTAGTCCCAGTGCGGCGCGTCGATGGTCGCAGTGCGCGGCGGCTCGCTTCGCGTCGCGCCGTCCGGGTAGCGGACTACGATGCGCGACTGTGCGCCGCCCTGCTCGGTCGTGAAGCTGCGCTCGACCAGGCGGCCGCCCGCCCACACCTCCTCTATCGATTCGCCGCCATACGCCAGCTGGCGGCGCCCTTCGGCGATAGCGGGATCCCCGATCGGAACGAAGTAGGTGCGCTGCACGTCGTGCAACACGTACTCGGGCGGGAACGTCCACATGCCCGGCAGCTTCGACTCGATCTCGACGTGGCGATCGCGCTGGCGGATCACGACCGCGGGCGTGCCGAACGGCGTGAGCAGCAGCACGGTGAGTTCTCCGCACACCATCTGGACCACCGCTTCGGCCTGACCCTCCCGCTGCTGCCAATGGAAGCGCAGCCGCTGCTGCATCAGGAATTCGCCCGGGATCTCGGTGGTGGAGACGAGCGGCGCGAGGCTCGCGCCGGCGGATGGCGCGGGCCGCGTCGTCGAGCACGCCGGCACGACGGCGAGCGCGATTGTGACGACCATCGCAGCGAAACGCCTGTTCATTGCAGTCGCGCAGCCGGCGCGCCTATTCCTTCCCGGCCAGCTTCACGACACGACCGGAGAGCGCAACGTTCGCAACCATGTAGCCGGCCACGCAGCGGGATTCGGTCGGGCTCGAGAGATCGTGGTGCTTCGTGATCGACGTGATGTCGACGCCTTCATGGTTTCTCCTTGGTGTTGGAGTCTCGCGCAGCGCCCATAAGCAGGATTCGGAAACAGAGCGCGAGCGCAGGACTCAGCGCGATTCCGATTCCGGTTGCAACGCCGAGTGCGCGGAGCGCGGGAAACGACGAGAGCGATAGCAGCCCGAACGAGAAAAGCGTGGTGAGCGCGGCGAGGCTCACGCTCAGTAGCGAGGCCCCGTCCGCCTGCTCGTCGCCATCCGACTCGACGAGGAAGATGCCGTAGTCGGCAGCCAGGCTGAGAATGAGCAGCAGACCGAGCAGATGGATCAGGTTCAGCGGAGTTCCCGATGCGGCGATCAGGGCAACCGTGGCGAGCGCTCCCAGGATCGCCGGCCCGCCCGCCGCCAGCGCCCGGTCGATGCGCCGGTAGCGCAGCAGCAGCAGCGCCATCAACGCGACCGAGCCCAGCCCGACCAGCCACAGGCTTCGCGTCCGATGGCGCGCGTAGATCGTTCGAACGAACGATTCGTTGTCGAAGTAGCGGACGCCAGGGAGCCCGCCCAGCGCCGCGATGACGGCGTCCGGATCGCGCACCCCGCGCAGCAGCGTCAGCAGCGCGATCTTGCCGTCGACCTCCACGCGGTACGGCGCGATCGCTTCGCCGAGGGGCGACGCGACGATCTCGGCCATCAGAAGCGGCTGCGGCTGCGCGCCGTGCAGCGCCTCCACGAACGGTGCGAACGCCTCGCGGCGGAAGCCCTCGGATGCGAGCACGGCGAGCATGTCCTCGGCGAGATTCGGACGCGCCGCCAGGGCAGCCCAGTTGCGCTCCTGCAAGTCGCGCGACCAGAGCAGCGCGTGTGGCGAGCGAAACTCGTCGAGGGCGCCTGCGGCACGAGCGGCCCCGAGACGTTCGTAGACAGCGTCGTTCGCACGCAGCGCGGCTTCGTCGTCGTCGCCCACGGCGATCACCATGCGATCCGCGTCCACCTGGGAAACCGCGTCGCTGAGCGCCTGACTCTCGCGCACCCACTCCGACTCGAGTGGCATGTTGAGCGCGAAGACGTCGTCGTCCCAGCGCAGTTGCGGCAGACCCACGGCGCAGAGGAGGAGTATCGCGACGACGAAGGCGACGAGCCGCTCTGCGCCGGCGCGGCGAGCTCGCGCCGATCCGGGTGAGCGTTCTCGCGAGACGCTCCAGCGTGGGGATGGAACCGAGATCGCGCGGCACGAGTTCCGGCAGCAGCACGGCCGTCGCGACCAGCGCCGCCAGCACGCCCAACGCGGCGAAGACGCCGATCTCGCTCACGCCCGGGAGGTCCGACGATGCGATGCCGAGAAAACCGGCCACCGTCGTCAGCGCCGCGAGCCCGAGGGCGGGGGTGATGCGGCGCAGCACCGCGTGGCTGCTCTCGCCCTTTCGACGTAGCGCGTAGTGGCTCACCAAGTGGATCGGGTAGTCGATGCAGACGCCGATCAGCGTCGAGCCGAAGGCGACCGTCAGCGCGTGCAAGCCGCCGAACAGGGCGAGCGTTGCGGCGGTCGCCGTGACGAGACCGACCGCGAGCGGAATCAACGTGAGCAGCAGCACGCTGAGCGATCGGTAGATCCAGAGAAAGGACGCGATGAGCGCCGCCATCGAGAGCGCCGAGATCCACGTGGCGTCGCGCTTCGCGGCGCGCTCCGACGCGACGGCGAAGCGGTGCACGCCGCTCTGCTCGAGTCGCAGCGCGCCCCCGTGACTGCCGTTCAGCGCGTCGAAGCTGCTCGCGACGAAGTCGAGCAGGGGAGCCTGGTGCGCGGAATCGAACGCCGAGTGGAGCGTCGTGAGGAACAGGATCGCGCGCGGCGGATCGCCGGCGACGAAGCTGCCCTTCACCACCCGCATGCTCCCGCGCGCCGCTTCGAGGCGTCGGAGTTGGCCCGGAAAGGCGAGCAGCGGATCCGCGGCCGCGATCTCCTTGATGAGCGGACCTTGCGGCAGCGCGAGTTCGCCGCGCAGCCGGCGCGCCGCGTCGACGAGACCTTCGTGCGAGAGCCTCCCCGGCAGCTCCGCCTCGGGTCGCGACGAAAGGAACAGCAGGCGCCTCGGGAAGTAGAGATCGAACACGGCGTTCGCAGCCGACGGATCGGGGCCTGCGCGCAGCGCGGCTACTTCCGGGTTGGCCTTGAGTTCGCGCGCCCACTCGGCAGCCGCTGCGACGGCGGTCGCTTCGTTCGGAGCTGCGACGCCCAGGATCAGCGTTCGCGTGCGCTCGGAGTCCGCGAGACGCAGCGCAATCGCCGCCAGCTCGCGCTCTTCCAGGGTGGAGAGGAAGTGGGTGATGTCGGTGGACACCTGCCCGTGACGCCATGCGTAGGCGCCCAGGACGGCGACCCAGACGGCTGCGGCGCACAGGAAGACGAGCGGCCTCAACCTCACGGCGGAATGCGGAACAGCGTGTCGAGTTCGGGTTCGCTGAAGCGCCGGCTGCGATCGACGTCAGTGAAGCGAGTCACCGTGCTGTCTCCGTCCACCTCGACGACGCGCAGCTCGAGCAGGAGCGCGTCGCGCCCGGAAAGCTGGATCGAGCGGATCACGCCCGCGAGCTGCTCGTCTCGCGGCAGCAGTTGGATCTGCCAGTCGCGCTGCGAGTCGTTCGCGTGGAACTCGATCGCATATAGTTCGCGCAGCCTCGCGAGGTCGCCCGCGAGGACGAGGCGGAAGGCATCCACGAACGATCGCAAGACGGGCTGCGTCGCGAGGTCGAGGGTGTGGCGCTCGCCAGCCGTGCCCATCACCAACTCGTCGTCGCGCACGAGGAGCGTCGAGGGAGCGGGTCGCTCCACGTGTCGCGCGATGCGATCGGGTGGCGCAAAGTAGAGCACGCCCTCGCTCACCAGCGGGACTTGCAGGAGCGAGATTTGCCTCTCCTCGCGAAAGCGGGCCGAGAGGCCCGGCATTGCGGCAAAGCCGCGGACCAGCGCTTCGAGGTCGACCGCGTCGCTTGCAGTGGCCGGCTCGATCGACAGCAGGAGGGCCGACGACATTGCGAACAGGCGGAAGATCGGGCTCTCGAGCATGGTCCCCGAACGCGCCGGGCTGGCGGGAAGGCGCGGATTTACAGCGAGATTCGCGTAGTGGTAGTGTGGCCGGACCGATCCGCGGACTGCAACCCCGGTGAGTAGCGGAGGCGAGGTCCCGGTGGCTTTGAGCGCAGGCAGCGAACCCATCCTCGTCGCTCGGCCGCGCTGGATCCGCGATCGATTGCGCATCCGCGCACGCATCGAGCACCTGCTGCGACAGCTCGGAACCGGGTTTCTCTTCGTCACCTTCGGGGTCGGCGCACTCGTCATCGCGGGGGTCGTGTTTCCCTTCGTGGCCTGGCGATCAGCGCCCGGCGAGGCGCGCGAACGCGTTGCCCAGCGGCTGATCCAGCGCGCCTTCGCGTTCTTCGTCCGCCTCGGAACGGCGCTCCATCTCTTCGAGGTGCGCGAGACCGGCACCGACCGCCTCGCCCACGGCCCGTCGCTGGTGGTCGCCAATCACCCGACTTTGCTCGACGCCGTTTTCGTGATCTCGCGCATGCCCCAGGCGGACTGCATCGCGAAGAGCGATGCATGGCGGAACCCGTTCCTGCGGCACGTCGTCCGCATCGCGGGCTACATCCCGAATGGCGCAGGGCCGCAGGTCGTGAATACCTGCGTAGAACGCCTTCGCGCGGGCCGTTCGGTGGTCTTGTTTCCGGAAGGATCGCGATCGCCCGAGGGGGGGCTGCATCCGTTCAAGCGGGGCGCTGCGCACATCGCCCTGCGCAGTGGTTGCCCGCTCACGCCCGTCTTCCTCACCTGCACGCCACCGGCGCTCAAGAAGGGCCAGCCCTGGTGGGCGGTTCCGGACCGCAAGCTCGTCATCACCATGGACGTGGAGAGCCCCGTCGTCGCGCGGGCTCTCCTCCCGGGTGGCGAGGCGATCTCGACCTCGCGCGCCGTACGCAGCATCACGGCCGCGCTCTACGAATTCTTCGACGCAAAGAGACTCGATGCAGGCGCTTGAGCAGCTGGAAGCGGAGATCAAGGAGCTGATCGTCGAGGCGCTCGTGCTCGAAGATCTGATTCCCTCGGACATCGCCAGCGACCAGCCCCTCTTCGTCGAGGGGCTGGGGCTCGACTCGATCGACGCGCTCGAGATCGCGGTCGTGCTGGAGCAGCGCTACGGCGTCGTCGTGGACGACGACGCCGAGGCGAACCGCGAGCGCTTTGCGTCCGTTCGAAGCCTCGCCCACTTCGTCGCCAAGAGTCGCACCCGATGAGGGCTTCGCCATGTCCGCACTCCCGGAGCCGATGACGAAAGAGGAGATCTTCGCGGGTCTCGACGAGAACGAAGAGGAGCCGAAGTCGATCCGCGTGGCGCACGACATCGTGGACCTCGAGCATCGGAAGCTGTCGGAGACGGAGACCCGAGTCCCCTGAGCCATGGCGATCTTGCGCGCGCTCCTGGTCCTGGCGTATCCGCTGCTGGTCTACGCCGCGCTGCCACGCACGTCGCCCCGCGCGATCGCGCTCTGCGCTCTCGCGCTGCTCGCGGCACGATCGCTGCTGATGGGGCGCGAGAAGTGGCTCGACTACGCGCGCATCTGGGCCGCGCCGGCGATTGGCCTCGCGATCGTCTTCGCCGTCTCTGCGATCTGGAACGACCCGCTCAGCCTGCTCGCCGCGCCGGCGCTCGGAAGCCTCGCCCTGCTCGCAACCTTCGGGCGCTCGTTGCGCGGGCGCGAGTCGATCGTGGAAGCGATCGCACGGGTTCAGCTCGGGGTCCTCACGGAGGATGAGGCCCGCTACTGCCGCCGCGTCACCTGGATCTGGTGCGCGTTCTTCCTCGTGAACGGCGCCGTCGCACTTGGGCTCGCGCGCTGGGGGACGATCGAAGCCTGGGCGTTGTACACGGGGTTCGTGGCGTACCTGCTGAGTCGGGACGCTCTTCTCCGCGGAGTATGTCTACCGGCAGTGGCGCTTCCGGCGCTATCTCGGAGCGCCCACCGACGTCATCTTTCGCCGGCTCTTCCCGCCGCGCATCGAGTAGGCGAGGCTCTTGCGCCGGACGCTGGGAGGTCGGTGTGCGCGGCGCTTTGCGACCGCAACTGGAACCTGAGCTCCTGGCCGAGCGCCGGGGCGACTCGCACCACGAGTTCGACTTGCGCGTGCCCGAGCACCTGGCCGTCTGGCCGGGACACTTTCCCGAGTTCTTCGTCGTGCCCGGCGTACTCCAGGTCGACTGGGTGCTGCGGATCGCGAGCGATCGCCTCGGGCTGGCCGGCGCTCCGCGGCGCATCGAAGCGCTCAAGTTCAAGACGCCCTTGCGGCCGCAGCAGCGCTTCACCCTCAGTCTCGACGTCGCAGCAGACGGCTGCGTGCTCGACTTCGAGATGGCGGGGCCGGGCGAGGTGTTCTCGACGGGCCGATTCCACCTGGATCGGGAGCCGCGGTGAACCCGTGCGTGGTCCTCTCCAGCTACGATCAGGCCTCGACCATCGAAGGCGTGATCGACGACACGAAATCGCGTTCCTGGTCTGGGCTGGCGCTCCCGTGATCAACGTCCCGGCCCACGTGCGCTACTTCGCCGACGGGTTCTCGCACTTCGACATGTTGCGCGACGGCCTGCGGAGGCTCTGGACGCATCCGCGACTCGTGCTGGGCATGCTGTCGCGCCCGCCCCGTCTGCTCCCGCGTCGGTTCGGAGCTGGCGCGTGACGCGCCGCGACGCGTGGTACGAGCGCGACGAACGCGGCTCCGCCTCCGCGGTGCGCGCGGGTGCATGGCTGTATCGACGCTTCGGGCAACGCGTGGCGCGCGTCCTGGTGGTTCCGATCGTGGCCTACTTCTACGTAACGGGCTCGGCGGCGCGCCGGGCCTCGCTCGACTACCTGCGCCGCGTCTACCAAATTCCCGACGGAGCGCTGGTACTCGCTGGTCCGCCGCGCCAGCGCCACGTGTTCCGCCACTTTCTGGCCTTCGGCATCTCGATCGTGGACCGGATGGGATTCTGGCTCGGACGGCGCTCCGACTATCACGCTCGTCGTGAAGGGCGAAGAGCATCTGGATCGCGTCGCGCGGGAGCGGCGCGGGGCGCTGGTGCTCGGATCGCACCTCGGCAGCTTCGACGCGATGCGCCTGTTGGCGACGGGCTCGCGGGTCACCGTCAACATCCTCATGTACACGCAGCACGCCGCCCGCATCAACGAGCTCTTCGATCGACTCGGCGCGCTCGCCAGGGAGAGCCTGACGCGCGTACGGGTCATCCCGGTGCGCGCGGATTCGTTTGACCACGTGCTCGCTGCGCGCGCCTGCGTGGAGCGCGGCGAGGTCGTCGCGCTCCTGGCTGATCGGAGCGCTCCGAGCGGCGTCCGGCGGGACTGCAGCGTCGCGTTTCTCGGCGGCCGCGCTGCGATTCCGCAAGGGCCGTTCCGGCTCGCTGCCGCGCTCGCCTGTCCGGTGTTGTTCATGGTCGCGCTGCGGACCGGCGACCGCGCCTACTCGATCGACGTGGAACTGGCTCGCGGACCGCCTCGAGCTGCCGCGCAAGGGACGCGAGCAAGCGCTCGCCAGCTCTCTGTCAGTGCTACGCCGATCGACTCGCGCGCCACTGCCTGCGAGCGCCCTATCAGTGGTTCAACTTCTACGACTTCTTTCGCGATGGAGTCGAAACACCGCGTGAGTGAATTCCCGCCGGTCCGCGAGCTGGTGCCGCACGCCGGCCCGATGGTTCTCCTCGACGAGGTGCTCGCGCACGACGAGCAGGCGACGACGTGCGCCGTCGCGATCGCCACACAGGAGCTGTTCCGCGAGCCGGACGGCAGCGTTCCCGTCTGGATCGGCATCGAGTACATGGCGCAGTGCATCGCCGTCCATGCCGGACTCGTGCAGCGCGCGAGCGGCAACCTGCGAACCGCAACGCGGCTTCCTGGTGGGAGCCAGGGGACTGCGTTTTCATGTCGATCGATTTCCAGCCGAGCAGCGCCTCCTGGCGACGGCACGGCTTCTGTGGGCCGGAAGCACGGCCCTGGTCTCCTTCGAATGCGAGCTGCGGGATGCGGACGGCGGAAGCCTGCTTGCAGAAGGTCGACTCAACTGCTTCGTTCCGCGCGCGAGCGGTGGATAGGAACGAGCCATGAAGCGTCGCGTGTTGGTGACGGGCGGAAGTCGGGGCATCGGCGCGGCGATCGCCGCGCGACTCGCCCGCGACGGCTTCGCGATCGTCGTGAACTACCGCGAGCGCGCTGACGCCGCGCAGGCGACGGTTGCGGCGATCCGCGAGCACGGCGGTGAAGCCAGCGCGCTCTGCTTCGACGTCGCGGATCGGGGCGCCTGCGCCCGCGAGCTCGCGCGCGACCTCGAGTCCGGCGGCCCCTACTACGGCGTCGTGTGCAATGCGGGAACGCATGCGGACGCACCTTTCCCTGGCATGAGCGGGGAAGCCTGGGACCGCGTGCTGACGACCAACCTGGACGGCTTCTACAACGTCCTGCACCCGCTCGTCATGCCGATGATCCGCGCGCGCCAGGGCGGAAGGATCGTGACGATCTCGTCGGTCTCGGGCGTGGCGGGCAATCGCGGACAGACCAACTACAGCGCATCGAAGGCCGGCCTGATCGCCGCGACACGTTCGCTCGCGCTGGAGCTGGCCAAGCGCGGCATCACGGCGAACAGTGTCGCGCCGGGTCTGATCGCGACCGAGATGCTCGCCGGCGCGCCGATCGAAGAGCTCACGAAGCTGATTCCGATGCGCCGCATCGGCCAATCGCACGACGTCGCGGCCGCCGTCGCGTTCCTGTTTTCCGACGAGGCTTCCTACATCACCGGGCAGGTACTGGGCGTGAACGGGGGCCTGGCGATGAACCGCAGGGTGGTCGTGACCGGCATGGGCGGTCTCTGTCCCCTCGGCCACGATTGGAAGGATGTCGGGCAGGCGCTGAGAGCAGGTCGTTCCGGAGTGTCGCGAGTCGAAGCGCTGGGCGACTACGACGGCATGGAGACGCGGCTCGGCGCGCTCGTCGCGGAGAGATGATGCGCGAGGGTTGGCTTGCACGCGTCCGCTGATCCGCCAGCGAAGCCCTGCGTCGCTCGACGATGTCGTGCCATCGCGGGAGCCGGAGCTTCGGCGTCGCAATCGGCTCGACCTACGACTCCTGGCGCGGCGGCGCGCTCCGGGGCGTATTCGGGAGGCGCGACCTCGAGAGCGAGGAGCTGCTCCGGTGGCCTGTGAGACGAGTCAGTCCGAGATCGAGGCACCGATCTAGCGGATTCACCCAAAAAGTTCTCTTGCCACGGCCGGTAACGGCCGAAGCTCTGCCGAGGGCTCGAGCGGTCGAGTGGTCTGCGGGGCACGCGCCCGCGGCCCGCCAGAGGGAACGGGGAGCCATCAACCGCCTGTAACACCAAAGTCCGGAGGACCGAATGATGTCTCGCCTGATGGCCGCCATTGCTTGTGTGTTTCTCCTCGCCAGCCCCGCCCATGCGAGCGGGGAGCGCGACTCCGCCCAACGTGTGCCGCTGATGTTCGATCTCGCGACGCGGATCGTGTTCGGGATCCCGATGACGATCGCAGGCTGCGTTGCGATGATCCCGGTCGGCGTCTTCACTGCGATCACACGGCCGACGGAGATCGAGAAGCCGTTCCGCTATCTCGTGGTCGCTCCCGCCCGCTATACGTGGGCCGACGCGTTCGGGGACCATCCCGATCCGGCGGATTTCTCTCTTTCACCCAGCCGCAATGACTCCGTCGCGCAGCAGCCGAGAGCGCTTCCGCCCGGCTCCACGCCGTCGGGGGACTGAAAGACCTCCGCTATGCGTCGGCCGGGTTTCGCCCGGCCGCTCGCTCGGGCGGCTGGTCCGCGATGCCGAGGCGCCGGGCTGCGGTGATCGTGTCGATGCGGCCCACTCGGGGCAATCACGCTACTGCGTCGCCTCGATGCTGCTCGACGAAGCGGGCTCGGGATCGACCTTCAGTTCGAGGTCGGTCTCGGTCTTGACCTCGTAGAGTTCATCCGATGGTTCCGCGCCGATTGGCGAGTTGTCCCACCAGTTGCCCTCGCCGTCGCTCTGCACGTAGGCGTCGCGCGCGAAGACGTAGTAGTCGAGGGCGGCGCGCTTGGCGGATTCGATCTTCTCATCGGCCTGGGCGCGACCATTTACGGCGAAGAGCACACCCAGTCCGGGGACGCTGACGCCAAACCACAGCAGCGGGTTCAAGGCGACGCCGATCGCGCCGCCCACTGCATCGCGCGGTGTCGAGGGACCGAGCAGCGGCACGACCATGTAGGGACCTGGCGGGATGCCCCACCTCGCAAACATCTTGCCGAGTGTCTCGTCGTACCGTTCGAGCCCCAGCTTGCTCGCGGGATCGAAGATGCCGCCGAGTCCTACCGTGCTGTTAACCAGGAAGCGCGCCAGTTCCGTCCCCGCCATCTCGCCTTCCGCTTGTCCGAGCGTGCTGAGGAAACGCTGGGGGAACGTGAGGTTCCGGTAGGCGTTCGAGATGCCGTCGCGCATCACGCGGGGCGTGATCTTCTTCCAACCCCGAGCGAGCGGGCCGAGCGCGCTGTCGTCGACCCCACGGTTGAAACCGAATACGGGGCGGTTCACGGGTTCCCACGAGTCGTGGATCTGCTGCGACTCGGGTGTCCTCGCGCAGCCCGCGAGGCCGCCGACGAGACAGAGGCCGAGGCCTCCCAGGACGAGCCACCTCACCCAGGTGCCCGGGTCCGACCGCTGCGCGACTCGATTCACCACGGTGTCGTCGCTCCCTGCTTTGGGTGGGCGCGTTGAGAGGAAGCCTACGACAAGAAGCCGCTCTTTCGCAGCCAGGATACCGCGTCGCCAGGATCGAGTTCGGCTGCGACGGCGCGCGGCTTTAGGCAAGGCCTCCGCCGACACCGAGGCAGCGCTCCCAGGCTTGGAGCCGCGCCCCCAGAACCCCGAAAACGTCGCGCGACGTGACCGAAGCTGTCACGCGCCCGTGGTTTCCTCTTCTTCGAGCCGGGCGCCATCCATCGCAATCCATCGGGTCGGTGCCCGGCTCGCAACCCCCGTTGCCCATGGCAACGAAGAGGACGGAGGTTCCCAGCGATGGCTCGATCCCAATCGACCGCACAGCGCCGCATGGCGCGCGCGATCACCCCCGAACCCTGCGGCGTATGCGGCGGCTCTGACGTCGCGATCGACGAGGTCTTCGAGCGCGGACTCTGGTTGCTCCATGAGTGCCGGCGTTGCCAGAACCAGTGGACCGAAGGCCCGCTGGACAGCCCGCGCGGACCGGTCGCACGGGCGATCTCGATCGCGACGGAACAGCAGGCCGCCGCGTAGAAAACTGCTGCTCTCGCCGCTTGCGGCAGGTGATAGCCTGCGCTCGTGCGTCTGGTCTTCTACACGGGCAAGGGCGGCGTCGGAAAGACGACGACGGCCGCGGCCAGCGCCGCGCACGCCGCGGCGCTCGGGCATCGCACGCTGGTGCTCTCGGCCGACCCGGCCCACAGCCTCGGCGACGTGCTCGGCCTGCGCCTCGGCGGCGGCGACGACGGGGCGCCGCAGCGCGTGGCGCCGCGGCTCGCGGCCCTCGAGGTGGATGCGCGCGCGACGCTCGAGCCGCACTGGGGTGCGATCCGCGACTACCTGGTCTCGCTGTTCCGCCATCAGGGCATCGAGGACGTGATCGCCGACGAGCTGGCGCTGCTGCCGGGCGCCGAGGAGGTCGCGGCGCTGCTCGCCGTCGAGGCGGCCGCGCGCTCGGGCGAATACGACTTCTGTGTCGTCGACTGCGCGCCCACCGGCTCGACGCTGCGGCTGGTGACGCTGCCCGAGATCGCGAGTCGCACGTTGCGCCTGCTGCTGCGCGTGCAGCGCGCCGTCGCGACGCTGGTGTCGCCGGTGGCGCGCGCGGTGGTGCCGATGCCGCTACCCGGTCCGGAAGTGTTTCGCGACATCGACCGGCTGCTCTACAAGCGCCTCGCCGCGCTGCGCGAGATCCTGATCTCCGAAACGACAAGCATACGCATCGTCGTGACACCCGAGCGCATGGTGATCGACGAGGCGCTGCGCGCCCACACCGACCTCGCGCTCTTCGAGTTGCCCTGCGATGCCGTCGTGATGAACCGCCTGTTCCCGCCCGAGGCCGCGGCGGAGGCGTTCTTCGAGGGCTGGGGCCGCTGGCAGGAAGAGCGACTCGCCGAGGTCGGCGAACTCTTCGCGCCGCTCCCGGTGCTGCGCGCACCGCTCGCATCGGATGAAGTCATCGGCGCCGATGCGCTCGCCGCGCACGGTGCGCGGATCTTCGCGGGCGCCGATCCAGCGGCGCGCCTGTGCGCTGCGCCGCGCCTTCGCTTCACGCGCGACGAGCGCGGCTACCGCGTCGAGCTTCCGCTGCCGCACGCGCGCAGCGACGCGCTGGACGTCGCGAAACTCGACGACTCGCTGATCGTGCGCACCGGCACGCGGCGGCGCGCGATTCCGCTGCCGCGCAAGCTCGCGCAGCTCTCGCTGGTGGGTGCGAAGCTCGAAGCCGGGTTGCTGATCGTGCGGCTGGCAGCGGCCGCGGACGGGGCGCGCTGATGCGCGTCGTGCTGCTCACCGGCAAGGGAGGCGTGGGCAAGACGACGCTCGCCGCCGCGACGGCGATCGGCGCCGCCGAACACGGTCATCGCGTGTTCCTGCTCTCGACGGACCCCGCCCACAGCGTCGGCGACGCGCTCGGCAGGCCGGTTGGCGCGCGACCGGTGGAGGTGGCGCCCAACGTCGTCGCGCAGGAAGTCGCCGTGCTCGACGAACTCGATCGCTCGTGGTCGGCGATCCAGAACTGGTTGCGACAACTGCTGCGCGAGGGCGCCGACGAGCTGCTCGCCGAAGAGGTGCTCGTCTTCCCGGGGCTCGAAGAACTCGTCGCGCTGCGCGCGATCCGCGAGGTCGAGGCGCTCGGCGACTTCGACGTGTGCGTCGTCGACTGCGCGCCCACCGGTTCGACGCTGCGCATGCTGCGCTTCCCCGACGCGCTCGCCGTCTTCATGGGTGGCCTCTTCGATCTCGAACGCCGGGCCGCGCGCGCGCTGCGACCGATCCTCGGCGCGATCGGGATGCGTGGCCTCGTGCCAGGCGACGAGGTGTTCGGCGCCTTCGAGCGCCTGGTTCGCGATGTCGACGACGTCCGCCAGATTCTGCTCGACGGCGATCGCACCAGCGCGCGGCTCGTCACCAACGCGGCGCGCGTGGTGGTGGACGAGACGCGTCGCTCGTTCGCGTACCTGTGCCTGTACGGCGTCGCGACCGACGCGGTGCTGGTGAATCGCCTGCTGCCCGAAGTGGCGCGCGACGGCTTCTTCGCCAAGTGGGTCGCGCGCGAGCACGAGGAGATGCAGTCGCTCGAGGCCAGCTTCGGCGTGCCGCTGCTGCGCGCGCAGTTGCGCGCCGCCGAGCCGATCGGCGTCGATGCGCTTCGCGCGATCGCGCGCGAGGTCTACGGCGAGCGCGATCCCGCGGCGATCCTGCACCGCGGCCGGCCGCTGCGCTGGCGTCGCCTCGGCGGGGCGACGCTGCTCGAGATCGACCTCCCCAACGTCTCGAAAGAAGAAATCGAGGTCACCGTCCACGGCGAAGATCTCCACCTCCGCGTCCGCGACGCCCGTCGAGTCATCACCCTCCCGGCCTCCTTGGTCGGCCGCCGCCTCACCAGCGCCACCCTCCGCAACTCCCTCCTCCAAATCCGCTTCGCCCGCTGAGGAGAAAGGGGACGGTCCTCGCCGTTGACGGGCTGTGGACTCGAGGGACAGACCTCGGCGAGGCGTGTCCCTCGAGTCCACAGCCGGGTCACTTTGAGGACCGTCCCCGAGGTGGACGCTGCTGCGCGATCTCGCCGCGCTCGGCGCGACGCCCGCGGCGATCGCGGAGGTCGTCGAGCCAGTCGAAGCCGCCGTCGCGACGGCCGAAGCTGCCCGCCCCGTCGTTCCCGTGCGGGTCTTCTGCCCGATCTGGCGCGACCCGTGGATGGCGGCCGGCCGCGACACGTACATCCACTCGATGCTGGAGCTGTGCGGTGGCGCGAACGTCGTCGGCGGCGCCCGAGGTGATCCTGCTGCCCGATGAGCCCTACGCCTTCGGCCCGCGCGATGCCCGCGAACTGGCCCACCTCGATCTCCCGGCCAGCCGCTCCGGACGCATCCATTGCGTAGACGGCACTTGGGTGTCGTGGTACGGTCCGCGCATTCGGCCCGCCCTGGCTGCCCTCCGCTCGCTGCTCCAACCGAGTTGAGGAACCTCGCGGGTCGCCCCCCCGACCGATCCCTGCCCCCCAATTGAGAAGTGGACCCGGCGTGGCAAGGTGCCTCCGGGCCTTCGGCAACCGGCGCGGGTGCACGCGAGCTGCACGGTCATGAGCGAGAAAGCACTCGAGTAATCCGCCCGTCCTGCCGAGGAGAATGGCCGAAACCGGGAGTGACCTGCGTTCGAGGCGAACGCCGGCGCCCCGCAGACAATCTGCGCGAGGCCGCGACGCTCCGCGGCTCGGGCTCGAAGCAGGGGGGAACCCGTCTCATGGTGCGGCGGAACACAGGTCGGCAGACGGACGTGGTCGTAACGCGGTCGGGCGCAGGGATGCGCGCGATCCTCTGGGCGGCCATCGCGGCGTGGACGTTGGGCGCAACCGGCGCCGGCGCCGCAAGCGTTTCGGAAGTGCGCGTCGGCACCCACGAAGACGGGCACACACGCATCGTCGTCGAGTTGGATGCGCCGGCCGGCTACCGACTGCAAGCGCCGCAGCCGGGCGAACGACCCGAACTGGTCGTCGACCTCGACGCCACCAGCATCCAGCGCGACGTGCCCTCGAAGAGCCGCGTCGTGAAGAAGGTCCGCGTCGAGCCGAGCGATGCGGGCTCCACCGTGCACATTTCGCTCGCGACGGGCGACGTCGCGGTCAAGGAGATGCTGCTCGCGAACCCGCCGCGCATCGTGCTCGACCTGAAGGCGCGCGGTCCGATCCCGAAGGGCGACGCCGATGCAGTCGCCGCCGCCGATGCGTCCGAAGCTGCGGCGAGCGCCGCGCCGGTCGTCGTCGCGCCGCCCACGCCTGCCAAGGTCGAAGTGCCGAAGAGCGAGCCGGTCGTCGTTGCGGCCGCCGAGCCCGCTGACGCCGTCAAGAAGAGCGAGGCGCCCGCTCCGCGCGAGACGAGCCCGAAGACGACACTCACGCTGCCGAGCGCGGCTGCTCCGTCGGAAGCGAAGCGCGACTCGATGCCGCCGCCGCCCACCGCCCCGCAGCCGGACCTGGAGCCGACCGCATCGGAGCAGCCGGCCGCGAAGCCCACGCTGATTCCGCCGATCGAACGCGAGAAGAGCGCCGCGCAGCAGGCGAACGCGCCGAACGCGCCGACGCCCGCTCCGTCCGCCGAAGAGCGCCGCAAGGCGATCACCGCCAAGGCGCCGCAGGCGACGCCGAGCAGTGCTTCGCTCGTGGATCGCGCGCTGAGCCCCATCGGCCTCGCCGTGATCGGCGGCGTCGTGCTGCTGCTTGCGGTCGTCGTGATGCGCCGCCGCCGCGCTGCCGAGGACGACGATCCGCTCTACACGGTGATGGCGGCCGACGACGCCGGCGCTGGCGTTTCGATGGACGCCGCGTTCCCGGCCACCGAAGCCGAAGACCGCCCGCCGGTGTTGGCTGCCCTCGGGCCCTACGAGCCGGATGGCTTCGAGGAGGCCTCCGAGCCCGCGGTTCGGGTCGGCCCCAGCGGACCGCGTCAGCTCGCCCTCGGTCGCGAGTCCGAAGCGAGCGAAGCGACTGCCGCAACGGCGTTGGCCGACGAATCGGGTTCGATCTTTGGCGCCGAGCCGGAGGTCGTAGCCACGCCCGTACCGGTAGCCGTCGCCCCGACGCCCGAGCCCACTCCGGTGGCGGCGCAGGTTGGACAAATCTCCGCCGAGATCGAACGACGCGTCGGGGAGCTCGAACGCCGACTCGAACAGCTCACCGAGGCGCGCGAGCGACTCGAGCGCCAGGTCGCGGCGCAGACCGAAGAGCTGCGCGTGCAGCGCGCGGCGATCGCGCGCACCCAGCGCGTCGTCCGCACGATTGCGAAGACCGAAGACATGGCGACCGAGCCGGTGCCGCGCGCGCCGACCGCGTAGCCACGCTTCGACGCATCAGGGGACCGGAGTAGCCGGCCCCGCATGGACGGCACGCACTCCTGGGAGGGCGTGCCGTTTCTGCTTCTGAAGCAACACCTTTCGGCGTCGCCGATGCCTGGGAGGAGCTGCATCGATGGCGGCTTGCGGGCTCGACGTCGTCAGCCGCCCTCGCCCCCGCTCGCGATTCGCAGTGCGCCGAGCGCGCCGGCGAATTCGCCGTTCGGCAGGAACACCGGCTCGCGTCCATGGCCGCGCAGGAAGTTCCCGAGCATCTCGGCAAGCGCCGGGTTGCGGCGCAGCGTCGAGCCGCCGAACGCGATGCGCTGTACCTGCGCCGCGGCGCTCTGCGCCGTGCAGACCAGCGAGATGTTCTCGGCGATGAGTCCCATGATGGCGTGCGCGACGTCTGCGCGATCGATCGACTCGCCGTCGCGCAGGCGTCGCGCGTAGTTCCCGAAGTTGGCGGCGGTGAGATCGCCCGCCAGCGGGATGCCGCCGGCGGGATAGATGTCCGAGACGAGCAGGTCGATCTTGCTGCGCGAACCGCGCCCCGCGAGCGAGGCGATCTCTTCGAAGTCGCTGGTGCCGAGCAGTCCCGCAGCGAGACCGATCAGCGTGCCGCCGCCGAGTGCCGTGCCACCAATACGCGTCACCGTTTCGCCCTCGACGAGCAGGACCGAGGTGCCCGTGCCGATCGAAACGAGCAGGTAGCGCGCCACGCGTTTGGCCGCGCGCTCGGCCAGCAGGGCGGCTGCGCCGACGCCCCACGCCGCGAACTCGTTCACCTGGACCAACTCACCTGGGAGCGCGCGTGCCAGCATCGTCGCGCCGCCGCCGGTGAGACCGACGCGTTGCGCGCCGATCGCGACCAGCTTCGCGCGACTCGCGTCCGCGTCCTCGGTTGGAAGCAGCCTGTACTCGATTCCGCCTTCCGGCGTCCGGAGGGCGAGCTTCGCAAGCGTTGCGCCCCAATCGACGCCGATCGCCACGTCGGGAGTGCCAAATGCCGGTTGCAGAGTGGTCAGGGTGGCGGTTCCCATCGCCAGTATCCGGTGATAGCCTTGGCGATCCAACAGGTTGGCCGATGTATACCGCGTTCTTCGGGCTCCGCGAAAAACCCTTTGCCCTGAGCCCCGACCCGCGCTTCCTCTATTTGTCGGAGGCGCACCGGGAAGCGCTCGCCCATCTGCTCTACGGCATCGAGCAGGGTGAGGGCTTCATCGCCGTCACCGGCGAAGTCGGCACCGGCAAGACGACGCTCTGCCGTACGCTGCTGCGGCGCCTGGGCGGTGAGGTCGAAGTCGCGTTCCTGTTCAATCCCAAGCTGTCCGCGCGCGAGCTGCTCGAATCGATCCTCGTGGAGCTGGGCGTCGAGAAGGAAGCCCAATCGGCCCGCGAGCTGGTCGACGCGCTGAATCACTTCCTGCTCGAGAAGCACGCCGCCGGCAAGCGCGTGCTGCTGATCATCGACGAAGCACAGGGCCTGCTGCCCGAGACGCTCGAACAGATCCGGCTGCTCTCCAATCTCGAAACCGAGAGCACCAAATTGATCCAGATCCTGCTGCTCGGGCAGCCGGAGCTGGATGCGATGCTCGAGTCGCCCGAACTGCGCCAGCTCCGCCAGCGCATCGGGGTGCGCTGGCGACTCGCGCCGCTCTCGCGCGACGAGACGTCCAATTATGTTCGCCATCGGCTGCGCGTCTCCGCCGACGCCGAGCGCGATCACGTCTTCGCGGACGCCGCGTTCGGTGAAGTGTTCCGCTTCTCGGGCGGCATCCCGCGCCTCGTGAATCTCGTCTGTGATCGCGCGCTGCTCGCCGCCTATGGCGAAAGTGCGCGGCAGATCGGCGCCGACGCGGTGAGGCACGCCGCGGCGGAGCTGCGCGGCGAACGCGGTGCGAGCGCCGACCGCGCGTCTTCCGCGTGGCCCGCGCTGGCGGCGATGACGCTCGCCGCCGCGCTCGCGCTGCTGTTCGCGTTTGGCGGCCCGCGCGTGCTCGCGCAGCGACTCGGCCTCGCCGCGGGCGTGGCAGCGCCGGTCGCAGTGACGGAGATCGCGCCCGCCGCCGAGCCGCAGCTCACGCCGATGCCGGAGCCGATCAGCGAGCGGGTGCCCGACGTCGCGGCGGCTCCGCCTGCGAACGCGCAGCTCGACGCGACGGACACCACCGCCGCAACGGCTCCCGCCGAACCGCCGTCGCCGCCGCGCATCGACGACCTCGCGCGCGCTCTCGCGCTGCGCTCGCCGGGCGCCACGGCCGCGGCCGCGTACGCGGCGATCCTGCGCGAATGGTCCGTGCCAGCCGACGACCCCGCGCCGGACCTCCTCTCGTTCCCCGAGGTGATCGGCGCTCTCGACGCCCATGGACTCGCGGTGTTTTCGTTCTCGGCTGACGATCTCGACGTGCTGCGCGTGATCGACCATCCCGTGCTGCTCGGGATCGACGCGGCCGACGGCGTGCGGCG
This sequence comes from uncultured delta proteobacterium, assembly GCA_963801625.1. Taxonomy (GTDB): domain Bacteria; phylum Myxococcota_A; class UBA9160; order UBA9160; family PR03; genus PR03. The sequence continues at coordinate 539,907 of CAWDFQ010000014.1, read as the reverse complement.
CGTCGTTGCACTGCGCCAGCTCAGCGACGGCGAGGCGGAGCTGGAGGGCGTCGTCGAGTCGGGCCCGGTGCGCGTGCCCGTCGACGAGCTGCTGAAATACTGGCTGGGTGACGCCCACCTGGTGTGGCGCGACTTCGAGCCGTTGCCCGCCGTGATCCGTCCCGGCGATGCGGGCGACGGTGTTGCGTGGCTCCAGCGGGCGCTCACCGACGCTGGCTTCTCGCCGGGTTCCGCCTCGGGTCGCTTCGACGCGGCCACGGAAGAAGCCGTGCGCGCGTTCCAGGAAGATCGCCGTCTCGAACCCGACGGCGCCGTCGGTCCGCTCACGAAGATGGCGCTGTATCGCGCAACGGGCCGCTACGCCGTGCCGCACGTCGCGCTCGCCGCCCGCGCGGGAGACGCGGGTTGAGCACGATCCTCAAGGCGCTACGCCGACTCGAAGAGCAGAAGTCCGCTGCGAAGCCGCGCCCGCTGCGCGACGAAGTGGTGCTGGTGCCTGCGCGGCGTCGCAGCCACAGAGGGCTCGTCGTTGCGGTCGCTGCCGCGTTCGCGTTCGCGCTCGTCGGCGGTGGGCTGGTGTGGCTTTTCGATCGCGCGCCGCTGGAAGTGGTGGCGCAGATCGAAGCAAGCGCGCCGCCGCCCGACGTCGCCGCAGCGCCCGAGTCGGTCCTCGCGGCTGAAGAAGAGCGCGTGACCGAAGTGACGGTTTCGTCGCCCGCGCCGATCGAAGGGGCCGTGCAGCAGCCGATCGTGCCCGTGCCGGCGTCGCCCCCCGACTTCGCCGTGGTGCGGCCGGGAACGCAAGAACAGCCAGAGCGGGTCGCGGCGCCGGTCGAGCCGGCGGCCGCGGAGTACGGCGAGATCGCCGTCGAGCGCCCGAGCGCCGCGGCGCCGCTGCCCGAGGTCGAGTCGGGAACTGTCGACGCAGACGTGCCGACGGCGCGCGTCGCGCGCAGCCCGTCACCGGTGCGCGTCGAGCGCACGCAGTGGCACCCGAGCCCGGAGCGTCGCGTCGCGTGGGTCGAAGTCGAAGGCGTGACGGCGCTTCGCGAAGTGCGCGAAGGCGAACGCGTCGGTCCCTACGTCGTGCGCGAGATCGAACCGGCCGCCGTGCGGTTCAGCGACGGCAGCGTCGAGCTGCGACGCGAGGTCGGGCGCTAGTCGCGGCGCCGGCTGCGGCCGGCGCGCGTCGCCTCGGTTCCTGAACCTGCGCCGCTAGCCGGATCGTCGTGATGTGAGGTGCGACGCGGGATGTGGCTCCGATTCGTGCTGTACGCGTGTCTGTTGCCGCCGATCGGCGTCGGGCTGGGATTCGGAAGACGCTCGCACGCCTTGACGGTCATGGCAGTCGGTGTCGCGGTCTGCGCCGCCGCCTTTCTCTGCCCGCGCATGCGTCGCGCAGTCGCTGCGTACTACGAGCGCAGTCGCACGCTGCGCCTCGCCGACGCAGTGTTCTGGAACCTCAGCGTGGTGTTGCTGGCCGGCGAGGCGACGCTCGCGATCGCTTCGCAGCTCTCGAACCACCCGCTGCTCGCTTCGCCGAACGCCGGCACGCAGTCGCGCATCGAGACACAGCGCCAGGAGCTGCTCGCGTTCTACGGAGCCAGCGATGTGAACTCGCGCGGTTTCAACGACACCGAATGGAGTCCAGAGCCGGGCGACGCGTTCCGCATCGTTGCGCTCGGCGACAGCTTCGCATTTGGCGTGGTCGGCTACGAGCGCAATTTCCTGACGCTGCTGGAGACGGAACTGTCGGCGCGGGTCGGTCGCCCCGTCGAGGTCGCGAATCTCGGGATCCCCGGCATGCAGCCCCAGGAATACCTCCAGATCCTGCTCGACGACGGTCTCGCGCTGCACCCCGATCTGGTCCTGCTCTGCCTCTACACCGGAAACGATTTCCAGCCTCCAGACAGCACCTCCCGATTCGACGCACGCAACTGGCGCATGGTGGGCTTCGCATCACGGCTCGTCCGCTACGCCGCCGAGAGCGAATTCCGCGGATGGGCGGCTGCGGCGAAGGGCGCGCCCACCACGGGCGGCTCGGCTCCTCCCTTCACGGAGGACAACTTTCTGCGGATCGTCGAGGCGTACATCCCGCTCTTGCGCCGCGAGCTGACACCAAGGGCCGAGCGCGGGTTGCGCGCGACGCTGGCTGTGGCGGACGAGATCGTGGCGCGCGCACGCCCGGCGCCGGTCGCGATCGCGCTGCTGCCGAGTGAGGTGCAGGTGAACCCGAGGCTGCGCGCACAGGTGCTGGAGCGCGTGCAGGTTGCCGAGACGGATCTCGATCTCGATCAGCCGGCTCGTGAGACACGCAGCCATCTCGAGCCGAAGAAGGTCTTGGTGATCGATCTGCTCCCGGTGCTCAGTACCGCGGAACGCAGCGCGCCGACCTATGCGCTGCGAAATACCCACTGGAACGAACGCGGCAACGCGATCGCCGCCCGCCAGATCGCGGAGTCGCTGGCGCCGATGGTGCGTGAGCTGGCGCCGGCGCGTGCGGGATCAGCGCGGAACGGATCGTCTCGCGGCGCGCAGGGCGATCGCTCGCGATAGGCTCCGCCCCATCATGCCGCCCGAATCCGAGCTGCGCGCTCCCGCTACGAGGCCGATCGCGGAGCTCGCGAAGGCGCTCGGGATCCGCACGGGCGAGTGGCGACCCTACGGCAACGACATCGCCAAGCTCGATCCCGCGTTGCTCGACACGCCTCGGCGTTGCAACGTCGCGCCGCGTCTGGTGTTGGTCTCCGCGATCACGCCGACCGCCGCGGGCGAGGGCAAGACCACCACCAGCATCGGGCTCGCGCAGGGACTCGCGCGGCTCGGCGAGTCGGTGTGCCTGGCGCTCCGCGAGCCGTCGCTGGGGCCGGTGTTCGGGATGAAGGGCGGCGGCACGGGCGCCGGCCAGAGCCAGCTGGTGCCGTCCGACGCGCATCAACCTGCACTTCACCGGCGACTTCCACGCGATCACGTCCGCGCACAACCTGCTCGCCGCGCTGCTCGACAATCACCTCTACTGGGGCAACTCGCTGCGCATCGATCCACGCCGCGTGCTCTGGAGGCGCGTGATCGACATGAACGACCGCGCGCTGCGCAACGTGATCGTCGGGCTCGGCGGGCCGGGGCAGGGCGTGCCGCGCGAGACGGGCTTCGACATCACCGCGGCCTCCGAGGTGATGGCGATGCTCTGCCTCGCGCGCGACGCGGGCGACCTGCGCGCGCGCATCGAGCGGCTGCTCGTTGCATTCACCGAGGACGGCGCGCCGGTGACCGCGAAGGATCTCGGCGCGGCGGGCGCGATGCTGGCGCTGCTGCACGACGCGCTCTGGCCGAACCTGGTGCAGACGGTCGAGGGCATGCCGGCGCTCGTCCACGGCGGGCCGTTCGCGAACATCGCGCACGGCTGCAACAGCGTGATCGCCACGCGCCTGGCGCTGCACTGCGCCGACTGGACGATCACCGAGGCGGGCTTCGGCTTCGATCTCGGCGCCGAGAAGTTCTTCGACATCAAGTGCCGCAGCGCCGGGCTCGAGGCCGACGCGGTGGTGCTGGTCGCGACGGTGCGCGCGCTGAAGCTCCACGGCGGCGTCGCGGCCGACGCGCTCGAGAAGCCCGACGCCGCCGCCGTGACGCGCGGGCTTTCGAACCTCGACAAACACGTCGAGAACATCCGCTGCTTCGGCGAGCGGCCGGTGGTGGCGCTGAACCGCTTCGGCGCCGACAGCGACGACGAGATCGAGGTAGTGCGCGCGCACTGCGCCGCACTCGCCGTTCCGTTCGCCGTGTCGGACCACTTCGCGCGCGGCGGCGAAGGCGCCATCGAGCTGGCGCGCGCGCTGCGCGAGCAGGCGAGCGGCGCGCGCAGCCGCTTCCGGCCGCTCTACCGGCTCGAAGACTCGTTTCCGGACAAGATGCTCGCGGTGGCGAGCCGGATGTACGGCGCGCGTGGCGTCGTGCTCACCAAGGAAGCGCAGCGCGATCTGCGTGAGGTGCGCCGGCTCGGCTACGAGCAGCTTCCGGTCTGCATCGCGAAGACGCCCGCATCGCTGTCCGACGATCCCCGGCTGCACGGGCGTCCGCGCGACTTCGACGTCACCGTGCGCAGCATCCAGATCAACGCCGGCGCGGGCTTCCTGGTGGCGCTGACGGGCGAGATCCTGCGGATGCCCGGACTTCCGCGGCGACCGCTCGCCGAGTCGATGGACGTGCGCGACGGCGAGATCGTCGGCGTACACTGAGACGAACCCGCCCCCGGGTCCTCGATCTGACGGAGAAACCCATGTCGTCCACGCGCAGGCCGCCCACGGATCGCACCCGTTCGCGGCAACCGGCCGTGCAGCGCGTTCCCGCGCTCCCGAGCCGGATGGCCGCTACGGACGCACTCTTCTGGTACGCGGAGTCGGCGCTGCCCGAGTTCCGGCCGATCATCGCGGGGCTCTACGGGCTCGATCGCGTACCGATTGCGGGGCAGATCGAGGCGGGCGTCGAGTTGGCCGTCGCGCTCGTTCCGCGACTGCGGCAACGCGTCGTGGAGGCGCCGCTCCATCTCGGCCTTCCCGAGTGGATCGAGGATCCTCACTTCGACCGCTCCTATCACCTGCGACACATTTCGCTGCCGGAGCCGGGCAGCGAGCGCCAGCTGCTCGATCTCGTCGCTGCGCTCTTTGCGACGCCGCTCGACCGCCAGCGCCCGCTCTGGGAGGCGACCTGGATCGACGGGCTCGCGGGCAGACGCAGCGCGTTCCTGATCAAATTGCACCACTCGGTGGTGGACGGCGTCGGTTCGGCCGCGATCCTCGACGCGCTGACGACCTCCGAGCCCCTGGCAGCGCCGCGGCGCATCCCGCGCGCCAGAGATGCGGGCGCAGAACCGCTGCCGTCGTTCGCCGCGCGGTTCGCGGCGCTGGCGCTCGACCAGGCGCGCGGGTCGGTCCGGCTCGCCGGGCGCGCGCTCGGCGCTCCGCTCGCGGCGATTGCCAACCCGCGCGAGGGCTTCGTGGCGGCGATGCGTGTCGCGCGCGGCCTGCGCGGCATGCTCGCCGACGTGGCGCGCCCGCTCACGCACGACCCGCTCGCGGTGCCGGGCTCCGGTCTCTCGCGCCGGCTCGACATCTCCGAGGTTTCGATCGAGCGGCTGCGCAAGATCAAGTCGCCGCTCGGCGTCACGATCAACGACGTCGTGCTGGCGGCGCTCACCGGCGCGCTGCACGCCTATCACCGCGAGCGGCGCGTGCATGCCGACGAACTCTCGTGTCTGGTGCCGATGAACCTGCGCGGCCGCGACGAGCGCGACGCGCTCGGCAACCGCGTCGGCATGTTCACCATCGCGCTGCCGGTCGGCGAAAAGCAGATGGCGCGCAGGTTGGCTCGTATCGTCGAGCAGACCCGCGCGGCGAAGCTCGATCGCCGGGGCGCGGCGGCGCCGCTGCTGGTCGAGGTGCTGACGCAGCTCCCCGGCGCCGCGCTGCGACTGCTCGCACGCGGCGCCGTCGGCCGCGTCAACGTGGCCTGCACCAATGTGCCAGGCACGCCGCACCCGCGCTGGATGGCCGGGGCGCGCGTCGAGTCGATCCATCCCTTCGCGAGCGTGGTCGAGGGCACGCCGCTGGTGATGGCCCTGCTGTCCTACGCGGGCAAGATGGAGATCGGCATCGACACGGATCCCGAGGCGATTCCCGACCCGCAACGCATCGCCGCGCTGTTTGGCGCAGCGCTCGACGAACTCGAAACGCTCGCCGACCAGGATGTTTGCTAGGGCGTCCCGTTGATCTTGTTGACGATCCGCATCCAGATCTCGGTGAAGCGCGCCCACGCTTCGTCGCGCAGCTCCGGCGGCGCGGTGGTTTCGCGGCTGTTCGTCGCGAAGTCGAGCAGCAGCGAGAACTCGCCGTCCGACACTTCGTAGCGGGTGTCGTCGAACTCGACCTGCGCGTAGGCGTTGTCGAAACGCTTGTAGCCCGAGAGAGGGATCTCCTCGCCGTCTACCACGAGCGGCGCAGTCCAGCCGAAGCTCACGGCGCCCTGGCTCGGCGAGGTGTAGCTGACGTCGAAGCCGTCGGGGAAGGGATCGCCGCCGGCGTCGGGCAGCGGTCCCACCACGGTGATGCGCGGCTGAGCGGGGTCGCCCGGGTTCGGCGGATCGAGGAACGCCGCGCGGAAGGCTTCGAAGCTCCCCCACTCCGACTGGCTGCCGCATTCCACGATCCAGACGTTGGTCGCGCCGCCGGTCGCGACGAGGTCGAAGTCGAGGCCGCCGTTCTGGAAGACTTCCGGCTGGCCGCCGCGCCAGCTGGTCGGCCGCCACGACCAGAGCGCCACGTAGCCCTGGTCCTTGCGTCCGAAGGTCCAGCCGCCCTCCTGCACGACCTCGTCGAAGTGTGCGACAGGGAAGTACGCATGCGTCTCCGCGCGGTAGTCGTACTGGGAGAGGCCCCACAGCTTGGCGCGGTACTGCGGCGCGTACATCGAGATCGCCACGTTGCGGTGTTGGGCCGCGCGCGGCTGCGACGCCTCGCCGGTCCAATAGCCGGGCCCCGGCTCGTCCTTGCTCTGCCAGTTCCAATTGGCAGGCACCGGGTTGCCCGGCTGCACCGGCAGGTAACCGGGGTGTGTCGTGAAGACCATCGCGCGCTCGCTGAGCGTCGCCTGCCAGGTATGAGTCTGGCTGCCGCGCAGGCCCTTCCGGTAGTCCTGCGCCGTCGAGAGCATGTAGTCGCGCGTGCGGAAGGTGGTGGTATTCACTTCCTCCAGCAGCGACTCGGTGATCGCCTTCCAGAGGTTGCCGTAGAGGATGTGCGCGTTGAAGAGCGTCCGGTCGAAGTCACCGTCCACCCAGACCAGATCGCGAAGCAGCTTGACGTCGGAGAACTGACCCGACCAGAGGTCGTCGCGTTCGCCCACGGACAGCGTGAGCGGCAGGATTGGCCAGGTCGCCTGCGACGCCATCGACCACCAGAGCGGCAGGTGGGTCTCCGAGTAGTCCAGACCGTAGGGCGGAGCCGGCAGCGGATCGTCGTACTTCGCGGTCGGCTCCTCGGGCAGCGGCAGGTTCATGCGCTCGCGGTCCTCGAGCGGCTCGTCGCTGGTGGCAATGCGGCGGATGACCTCGGGGATCCGGTAGTTGCGGGAGCGAGCGAAGAGCGTCGCAGAGCTGGAGCCGCGCCCGTCGTACGGGAGATCGGTGTCGTCGAAAAGCATCTTCGACGCCGGGAAGGTGTCTTCGGTGCTCGCCGACGCCTTGTCCTTGATGTAGGAGCGACCGTGGGTGGCGCCGAAGGTGCCACGGTGGAGGTGCAGCGCGACGTCGAGCCAGACGAGGTCGAGCACCATCGTCGCGCGCTGCGCGACGATGGCGTCGTCGGCCCATTCGATCAGCGTCAGCAACGGCAGCATGTCGAGGTTGTAGTAGACGTTCGAGTGCCACTCGGTGAAGCCCCAGCGCGCGCGCTCTTCGAGCCAGGTGAGGATTTCGGCCCGGGCGCGTTCCCGGTGCTGGGCGCCGGTGAGGCCGCTCACCGAGAAGACCTCGTTCGGGAACATCTGACCAGCGAGGAACTCGCAAGTGCGGAAGATCAAGATGTGGTTCTCGCTCCAGTACCACATGTTGTCGATCACGGGCTGGCCGTTCACGCTGCGATCGGGTGTCGGGTCCGTGGACCAGTACTTGAAGTCGCGGACGGCGGCCTCGGCCCTCTGCCAGAGCGCCTCGCTCGCGACGGGGTGCCCCCGAGCGGCGTAGAGCAGGTTCAGCAGGTACATCATGTCGAAGTCGCTGGTGTCGCGGAGCGCGAAGAGCTTGTCGAAGATGGCGTTCCACGCGTCGTCGGGGACAGCGCCCGCCGGCACGACGTGGCGCGGGTCGCGCCGCTCGAGTTCGAGGTTGGCGAGGATGTTCAGCAGGCTCCCGGGCGCGAGCTCCTCGCCGGCATAGGTGAGGTATTCGTGCTGGCGCGTGTACCACCAGCCCTCGGTGACGAGGCCGTCGAACGGCACGCACGCGGGCGCAGCGAGGAACAGCGCGGCGCAGGCCATGGTGACCCGGCGCAGGGCGGGTCGCGGGGAGCTTCCAGAGCGGTACTGAGGGGGTGTCGCCATAACCTGAGTCTCCCTCAGTCCGCGCGCGCGGCCAAGCCCCTACCCGCCGGTTCCGTCTCGAGGCGATCGTTCTCCGCGCGCCGTACGGATCCAGACGCCGTCCCAGCGCGCATCTGGGAAGGCCTGCCTGGGGCGGCTCGTCCCGCGGCAAGTCCGCCGTAGAGCTTCGGCGCTTCTTCGGCGTGGCACGCGGCTTGCTCCAGCTCTTGCCGCGAGCGCATGACACCAACAGGAGGGTGAAATCATGGGTTCCGGGAGGCGATTGCTTCTTGTCTGGTGGACGACGGCTGCACTGCTCGCCGCGAGCCCGGCGGGCGCGGCGATCTTCACCGTGTCGAAGACGGCGGACACGGCAGATGGCACCTGTAACGCGGACTGCTCGCTGCGCGAGGCGGTGATCGCCGCCAACGCGAGCGGCGTCGCCGACACGGTCGTGATGCCGGCCGGTGTCTACAGCCTGACGCGCACGGGCGCCGCGGGTGTGGACGACGAAGACGCCAGCGTCGGTGACATCGAGATCGACACCCAGGCGGGCGGCGACCTCACGATCCAGGGCGCCGGCTCCGCCGCCACCACGATCGACGCCGCGGCCCTCGCGCACCGCATCTTCCAGGTACCGGCAGCATTCAACTACGTGGCGGTCTCGATCAGCGGTGTCACGCTGAGCGGCGGGAACCTCACCGGATTCTCCACGGCGGGGTGCGCGCTGAATGCCGCCTCGCGCTTCGTGACGGGAATCACGCTGAGCGACGTGGTGATCACCAACTGCACCGCCGGACAGGTCGCGATCCATAGCCTCGCCCCGCTCGTGATGAATCAATGCTCGATCCACGACAACGCGAGCGGCGGCATCGGCCTCAGCACGGACCCGAACAAGAACGGCACCAGCAAGACCAGCACGATCAGCACACGGTCGGCGCGATCACCACCACGGCCAATGCGACGCTGAGGAACGTCACGATCGCCAACGATCACGGCCGCGGAATCTCGGCGCTCTACGACTTCTTCGGCTCGCCGACCGTGCAGGTGCAGAACACGATCGTCTCGGGCAACGCGCGTGGCGACGTGCTCGGCTACGGCGAGGACGCTGTGGTGCTGCCGGTGTCGCTCGGCAACAACGTGGTGAGCGACGGTGGCGCGGGCGCGTTCGGCCAACCGAGCGACCAGGTCCGCACCAATCCCCTGCTCACCGCGCTCGGCGACCACGGCGGATCGACCGAGACCCACGATCTGCTCTTCGGCAGTCCTGCAATCGATCGCGCCGCCGCCGCGGGCTGTCCTGCGACGGATCAGCGCGGGATCGCGCGACCGCTCGACGGCGACGGCACCGGGACGCCGGTCTGCGACATCGGCGCGGTCGAGTTCGTGCCGCCCGCCTGCAGCAACGGGCAGGACGACGACGGCGACTCGTTCATCGACTTCCCAGAGGACCGTGGTTGTGTCAGCGCGGCCGATGACTCCGAGCGCGCGTCGCCCGAGAGCGGTTTGGCCTGCGATGACGGCATCGACAACGACGGCGATCAGCTCGCGGACTATCCCGCCGACCCGGGCTGCCCGTTCTCGTGGGCCACGATCGAGAACCCGCAATGCGACGACGGCATCGACAACGACCAGAATGGTTTCACCGACTTCGCGGACTCGAAGTGCCAGCCGAACTGGCCGTACTGGGAGATGTCGCCCTGCGGGCTCGGCGCGGAACTGGTCCTGGTGTTGCCGCTGCTGGCAAGCTGGCGGCGGCGCCGCGCGCGGAATTAGCTGGGCAGGCGAAGGAAGCGCCGTACCCCGGCGAGGAAACTGCGGTCGGCTTCGTGCGGTCTTCGTTCGGCGGCGAACTTCTCGCGCATGGCGAGCAGCTCGGCGCGGCGAGCGAGCACGGCGGGCTCCATCGCCTCGAACACGCTGGGCTTGGCCATCACGAAGCCGCGGAACGCCTCGCTCGTGATCTCCATCAGACGGCACGGCTGCGACGCCACGACCGTGGCCGTCCTCGGCTCTCCGGTCAGCAGCGACATCTCTCCAAAGAAGTCGCCCGGTCCGAGCGTCCGGACCACGCCGCCGGCGATCGTGACGTCGGCCTGTCCCGCGACGATCACGAACATCGATCCGCCCGGGGCGCCCTCCCGCATGATCGCCTCGCCCGCCGTGTAAAGACGCTCCTCGCCCAGGCTGGCGCAGGCGAGGCGCTCGCTCTCGTCGAGCGACGCGAAGAGCGCGCTGCGCCCGAGCAGGGAAGCGAACTCGTCCGTCAGGCTCGGTGCTCGCGCTGGCGCCCACTCGCGTTTGTACTCGACCTGGATCGGCCACGGAATCTCGATGCCGTGTCGCTTGAAGCTGTAGTAGATGTTGGTGCGAACCTGGTCGCAGGCGTCCTGGTCGCGAGCGAAATCCTCGATCCAGAAGCGCGCGCGGTAGCTGATGGCCGATGCGCCGAAATCGAGCAGCAGCACGCTCGGCGGCGGCGCTTGCAGGACCATCGCGGCGTTGTCGAGGGCTTCGAAGAGCGCGCTCTTGACGAGATCTGGCGCCACCTCGTAGGCCGCTCCCACATCGACGTCGAGCCGTGTCGGGATCACCGGCTCCGAGTAGTTGATGATGGCTTCCTTGGCGATCGTGCTGTTGGGGACGACGACGAAGTTGGTCGCCTTCGTGCGCAGCTTGGTCGCGCGCCAGGTGATCTCCTCGACGCGCCCTTCGTGCTCGCCGATGCGAATCCACTGGCCCACGTGGAAGGGTTTCTCGACCTGGATCGCCAGCCCGGAAAATGCGTTGCCGAGGGTGTCCTGCAGCGCGAAGCCCACCACGACCGCGCCGACCGCCGACGTCGTGAGGAACTTCTCCTGCATCAGCAGGGTGGCCACCAGCGCGAACAGGCCGACGATGATCGCGTCCTGCACGATGTTGGGCGCCGCAGTGCGCACCCGATCCTCGCGCAGCGGGTTGGCGAGCACGATGACCCCGAACATGATCAGGGCGAGCGCCAACCCGAGATTCGCGACGCTGCGAACCGAGCCGATGATCTCGGGCTGGAGCGTCGAAAACTGGAGCCCGAGCGCGACGATCGGAAACAGCACGCCGAGCGCGAGTGGGATCCGCAGCTTCCTTCGCACCAGCCGGTTGGGCGTGAGCACCCGCACCAGCAGCGCGAGCGCAACCAGCACGAGCGAAACGACGATCGAGTGGGACACGTCCGGGAACACTGCGTTCGGGATCCTAACCGAGCTTGCGGTCCTTCATGAATCTTTCGAGATCGACGGCCGCCCGGCCGCGGAATTGGCGCTCCGGCCCCGGTCCTGGTCAGCGCCTTCCGGGCGTGCAAGATGGGCGAGGATTGCGTCGTTCACGGCTTCGTGGCTCTCGAGCGCGACCGCGTGACCTGCTCCCGGCACGAGCAAGAATTCTGCGCGTGGGATTGCGCGCGCCACCGCCGCGGCGTCGGGCGCCAGCAGGTCGTCGGCGCCCGCGACGACGAGCGTCGGCAGCGAGATCGCGCCGAGGTCTGCGCCGCGCGTGCCCGACCAGGCGAGCAGCCCCGCGGCCTGCCGCAGCAGCGTGGCGGCCGGAACGCGCGCGACGATCTCCGCGAGACCGCGGACGTTGCGGGTGCGCAGGCGCTGCGTCCGCGAGCGTCGCGGCGCCGAAGAGCCAGGGCAACGAGCGCGCTGGCGAGCGTCTCGGGCGACGCCTCCGCCGCGATGCCGGCACCAGGCGTCGAGCACCGCGATCAGCCGCGGCGACGCCGCGACGAAGGGCGTCACCAGCACCAGCGAGCGCACGCGCTCCGGGTGCGCCAGCGCGAGTTCGAGGCGCGACGGCGGCGCCGAGGCTCGCGCCGACGATGTGCGCGCGGCCCTCGAACGCGCACGCCGCATCCTCCGCCATGCGCGCGACCTCGTACGAAGCGACCGGCGGCGCGTCCGATCCGGCGACACCGCGCGGATTCACGCCGAGCACGCGGAACGAGGACTCGAGCGCCGGCACCTGTCGCGCAAAGGCCGCGACGTCCGTGCCGAAGCCCGGCAGCAGCACGACCGGGTCGCCGTGCCCCGTCGCCGGCACCTCGAGCGCGACGCCGGGCTGCCACTTCGATGCAGTGCTCGCGTCGCGCCGCCCAGGCGTCGACGTCCTCGCGCGTGACGCGGCCGCCCGGCCCACTGCCCGGCACCCGCGCGAGATCGACGCCGAGTTCGCGCGCGCGAGCGCGCGCCGCGGGAGCGGTCGGCTTGCGAGCGCCGGCGCGGCGATCGGCGTGCTCCGGCGCGGCCGCAGCGCGCGGCGCTGCGGTTGCGCTCGCGCGCGGCGCTTCGGGGTGATCGTGCGCGATGCGGAACGACTCGGCGTCGAAGGCTTCGTCCGGCGTCTCGGTGATCGCGCCGAGCAGCGTTCCGCAGGGCACCGTCGCGTCCACCGCGACGTAGATGTGCCGCAAGAAGCCGCTCGCGTCGCCTCGATCTCGACCTCGGCCTTCTCGGACTCGATCACGAGCACGATCTGCCCGCGCGCGACGGCTGCGCCGAGCGGCAGCGGCCACGCGACGACACGCCCTTCCTGCATCGTCATGCCGAGCTTCGGCATCGCGATCGGCGTCGCCACGCGTCGTCTACCCATCTCGCGCACGGCGGCGATCACCTTCTCCGCGCTCGGGCGGAAGGCGTCCTCGAGGACGGCGGCGAACGGCACCGGCGTGTGCGGCGCCGTCACGCGCTTCACCGGCGCGTTCAGGAAGTCGAAGCCGCGATCGACGCACAGCGCTGCGACGTCGCTCGCGATCCCGCAGCGCGGCGTCGACTCGTCGACGACGACCAGGCGGCCGGTCTTCTCGAGCGAGCCCAGGATGGCCGCCTCGTCGAGCGGCTGGAGCGAGCGCAGATCGAGCACCTCGGCCTCGGTGCCCTCCTTGCGCGAGCTGCTCGGCGGCCGCGAGCGCCACCGCAACCGTCGCGCCGAATGCGACGAGTGTCACGTCGCTGCCTGCGCGCACCACCTTGCGCCTGCCCGATCGGCACGCTCGTAGTCGCCCTCCGGCACCTCGCCGCGCTGCATCAGCACGCCCTTGGCTTCGCAGAAGATCACCGGATCGTCGTCGCGGATCGCGGCGAGCAGCAGCCCCTTGGCGTCGGCGGCGATTCGACGGGATCACGGTCTTGAGTCCGGGGATGCCCGCTCGTCATCCAGTACAGCGACTGCGAGTGCTGCGCCGCGGCGCGCATGCCGGCGCCGCACACGGTGCGCACCGTGAGCGGCACGCGCGCCTTGCCGCCGAACATGTAGCGGAGCTTCGCCGCCTGGTTGAGCAGCGGATCGAGGCACACGCCGAGGAAGTCGATGAACATCAGCTCGGCGACCGGGCGCAGGCCCGTGGCCGCCGCGCCGACCGCCGTGCCGAGGATGCCCATCTCCGGATCGGCGTGTCGAGCACGCGGCCGCGGCCGAAGCGCTTCACGAGCCCCTTGGTCGTGCCGAGCACGCCGCCCATCTCGTCGACGCCCTCGGCCTCGCGCGCGCCGCCGCCGGCGACGTCCTCGCCGAGCAGGATCACGTCGGGATCGCTCTCCATCGCGATTGCGAGCGCTTCGTTGATGGCCTGGACCGGTCGGAAAGGATGCGCGGCCATGGCGTCACTCGCTCACGTAGACGTCGGTGAGGACGTCGCCGGGATCGGGGAACGGCGCGGCTTCGGCGGCGCGTACCGCGGCGTCGAGTTCGGCGGCAACCTCGCCGTCGAGCGCGGCGCAGGTCGTCCCCGTCCGAGCAGCCCGGCCTCGACGAGCGCGCCGCTCGAAGCGCTCGAGCGGATCGCGCTCGCTGCTTCCACTCGCTCGGCCTCGCTCCTTCGCCGGTAGGCGAGCGTGTCGCCGACGTAGTGGCCGTGGAAGCGATACGTCTTGCACTCGAGCAGCGTCGGGCCCTCGCCGCGGCGCGCGCGCGCGATGGCCTCGCCGGCCTTCTCGTAGACGTCGAAGAAGTCCATGCCGTCGGCGATCGCGCTCGGCATGGCGTAGGAGCGCGCGCGCTCGGCGATGTCGGCGCACCGGCACGACGAACTCCGTCGGCGTGAACTCGCCCCAGCCGTTGTTCTCGCACGACGTAGAGCGCCGGCAGCTTCCAGATCGGCGCCAGGTTGAGCGACTCGTGGAACTGGCCCTGGTTGGAGGCGCCGTCGCCGAAGAAGGCGACGCCGACGCCGCCCGTCTGCTTCACCTTGCGCCGTCAGCGCCGCGCCGGTGGCGAGCGGGATGCCGGCGCCGACGATGCCGTTCGCGCCGAGCATGCCCTTGTCCATGTCGGCGATGTGCATCGAGCCGCCCTTGCCCTTGCAGAGGCCGGTCGCGCGGCCGAAGAGCTCCGCCATCATGCCGGCGCACGTCGACGCCCTTGGCGATGCAGTGGCCGTGGCCGCGATGCGTCGAGGCGACCCAGTCGCGTGCGTCGAGATGCGCGCACACGCCGGCCGCGACGGCCTCCTCGCCGGCGTAGAGATGCAGGAAGCCGCCATCTTCCCGGCGAGCACCAGCTCCTGCAGCTTCTCCTCGAAGCAGCGGATCATCCGCATCTTGCGATAGGCATCGAGCAGCCGATCGCGTGTGAGCTGCATGGCGGCGTCCTTTCGGCCCTTGTGAAGAGCTCCTGCAACATCCCGTGAGTCCGGGCGGCCCAGCATACGTCCGCGATCCGCCGGCCGCCGCGACCAGTCGCCGGGAATCAGCGACGCCGTCGCAAGGGGTGCAGCCACTGCGACGCGAAGAGCAGCGCCGAAGCCGCGACGCAGCTCCACGCGGACCAGGCGCCCCACGCGACGTAGAGACCCGGCGCGCGCAGCGGCGCGATGTCTCCCACCAGCACCTTGCGCTCGAAGAGTTCCGCACGCGCGACGAAACGGCCGCGCGCGTCGATCAGCGTGCTGATCCCGGTCGTGGTCGAGCGGATCACCGGGACACCGAGTTGCGCGGCCTGGACGGCGACGAGCATCGCGTGCTGCGCGGGCTCCGCGGTGTCGCCGAACCAGCCGTCGTAGGTGAGGTTCACGAGCAGGTTCGCGCCGCGTTGCACCGGGTCGCGCACGGTGTCCGGCAAGATCGCCTCGTAGCAGATCAGGAACGCGAAGCGCGCCGCGCCGGCGTCGTAGAGCCGAAATCCGTTGCCGGCCGCAAACGCTGTGCGGCCGATCGCTTTCACGGGCCACGGCAGGCGGTCGCCGAACGGCACGTACTCGCCGAACGGGACGAGCACGTTCTTGTCGTAACGCGGGTCGATGGCGCCGTCGCTGCGCAGCCGGAAGGCGGAGTTGAAGTAGCGTGGACGCTCGGGGTCGCTGGTGTCCGCCGCGCCGCCGCCGGTCCAGATCTCGACGCGACGGATCGTCGCCAGCGCGAGCACGGCGCGGTTCCACTCGCGCGTCGGCTCCCATTCGATCGACTTCTCGGGGAACACGACGACCTCGATCGCCGGATCGGCGTCGATCGCCTCGCGCGCGAGTGTGGTGAGCGCCTCGGCTTCGCGCCGCGCCTGCTCGCGATTGCGCACGGGCGGCGCCGTGGGGTCGCCGCCGGGCTGGACGAGCGCGACGCGCAGCGAAGTCGCGTCGCGTTCGGCCGCGGCGATGCGTGCGTCCTGGCGCTGCGACGCCGCGCACGCGAGCGCGATGAGCAGCGCCAACGCCGCCGCGTTCGCCACGAGGGCGCCGCCGCCGCGGCGTTAGCGCGCCGTCTCGATCGCCTGCAGCGCCACCGCGTTCGCGAGCAGCACCAGGAACGTGATGCCGGTGACGCCGGTCGTGGCGCTCGCGAGAAAGATGCTCGGCGTCTGGTACCAGGCGACACCCTGGAGATACGGAAAGAAGTGCGGGGCCGCGAACTCGCAGGCGCTGAACCACGCGGCGATCGCGAGCGGCCACGCGGGTCCCGCAGCCCGGCGGATCGTCGCGAAGCCCCAGGCGAAGACGCCCGCGTAGAGACCGAAGCTCGCTGCGAAGAGCAACAGGGTGAGCACGCCGGCCAGCGGACCGAACGCCGTGAAGACGTCGATCGTGTGCACGAGCCACGCGAAGATCGCCGCGTTCGCCGATGCGCCCACCAGCCAGCCGGCAAGAAAAGCCTGCCGCCCGCGCAGGCGCGAGATCACGAGTAGCGCGGGGACCCACGAGAGCGGGTGCAGCGCGATCCACGAAAGTGGCGGAGCGATCGCGGCCTGGATCGCACCCGAGAAGACGAGCGCTGCGAGAGCGGCGGCGCGGAGCATCGGGCCGACTCTAGTTCACGCCGGTCAGGGGGCTCGGGGGTCAGCGGACGGAGACGGAGCCGTTCGAGGTGCGGAGTTTGATCGGGACACCGCCCAGGCCGAGCGCACCGGCGAGTCGGCCGCCGGTCGAGTGGGTGCAGCGCGAGAGCGAGCGCTGGCTGCGGATGATCCCGTTGTCGACGCGCACGTCGACATCGGCGTCGACGTCATCGGGCAGCGCGAGGGCGATGCGGCCGTTGCTCGTCGCCAGCACCACCGGCCCGCTCACTTCCCGGATCTCGGCGTCGATCACGCCGTTCGAGGTGGCGGCGTCGAGCGAGCCGCGGTGCTGCGACACCTCGATCTTGCCGTTGCTGGTGCGCGCGACGAGTCGGCCGCGCACGCAGGCGCAGTGCACCTTGGCATTCGACGACTGGATCTCGACGTCGCCTTCGATGTTCTCGACCGAGACCGCGCCGTTGCTGGAGCGCGCCTTCACGGACGCGCACAGTGACGAGATGCAGACCTTGCCGTTCGACGCCGTGATGTCGACGCGCGTGCCGCGCGGCACGTGCAGCTCGATGTTGACGACGCCGCGCCGGTTCCACTTGCGCGGGATCGCGACCTCGAGATCGAGCGAGGCGTCGGTTTCGTTGGCGTTGAGGCGCGTCGCTTCGGCGAGCGCGCGCGCGGCCGTTTCGCTCTCGGCGCGCGCAATCTTCTGCAGGCTCACCTCGACGTCGTCGCGGTCTTCGCCGATCACGCGCGTCTTGCCGTTGGCGTTGTCGAGGCGCAGCAGGCCGGAGCGCGGCGCAGCAAAGTGCACGAGCTCCTTCACCTCGGCGCGGTCGCTCCACGGAATGCCGGCGAGCAGGCTGCGCAGGAACTCGGTGAAGCCACCGTGTTCGTGCTCGCAGGGCAGCGCCCTTGCGGGATCTGCGCGGCGTCATGCGCGCGCCTCCTGCGCGGTTGCGACGTGATCGAGCAGCCGCGTCAGCACGGCCGCGCCGGGACCGCGCAACGACAGCGTCGCGACGGGCGTGAGTTCGCTCGGCTCGGAATTGACGTCGATCACGACGCCGCCCTGGCGCAGCACTTCGTGCGGGAACTCGGCGGCCGGATACACCGTGGCCGACGTGCCGACGACGATCATCACGTCGGCGCGCGCGACGGCGTCGAAGCAGGCGCGCAGCACGTCGGGCGGGATCGGCTCGCCGAAGTGGACGATGTCGCTCTTGATCACGCCGGCGCAGCGCGGGCAATGCGGCGGGAGCTGCTGCGGATCGACGGCGATCGCGGCCGGCGTCGAAGCGCTCGTGGCACTCGCTACAGCGCAGCAGCCGATGGTTGCCGTGGATCTCGAGCAGCTGCTGCTGGCCGGCCTGGCGGTGCAGGTCGTCGATGTTCTGGGTGATCAGCGCGGCCAGCAGGCCGCGGCGTTCGAGCACTGCGAGCGCCTCGTGACCGGGGTTCGGCTTGGCGTTCCGCACGGCGTCGCCGAGCACGCGCATCCAGTCCTGTTGTTGGGGCGCGAGACGCTCTTCCCAGTAACCGCGCGGGTTACGCAGGAAACGCTGGTAACCGTCCATCGGCGGCTCGCCGTACTTCGTCCAGATCCCGCCGGGACCGCGGAACGGCGGGATACCGCTCTCGACCGAGAGCCCCGCTCCGGTCAGCGCCACCGCATGCTTCGCCCGCACGAGGAGCGCCGCGGCGCGCGCGATCGCGGCGTCGGTGGCTTCGTCGAGGGTGAAGGGGGTGAGATCGCTCAAGGGGGGAGTCCCGAGTTAGTGGAAGGAGGGTCGGTCGTTCGAGTTGCGCGACTGCTCGGTCTGCACCGAGCGCAGCCGCTTGCGCATCTGCCAGCGCTTGAAGCGCCATCGGATCTGGTCGAGGGAGAGCAGTCCGCGCGTGTCGCCCTGGCCGCGCAGCAGCAGCCAGCCGATCAGCACGCCGCCGAGGTGACCGACGTGACTGACGTTGGGCGGGCCGAAGTAGATCTCCATGAAGAACAGCAGCGGGATCAGCCAGATCGCGCGGAACGCGACGGGCGGGAAGATCAACATGATGGTGCGATCGGGCCAGGTGAGCGAGTACGCGAGCAGCACGCCGAAGATCGCGCCCGACGCGCCGAGTGTCGGGTAGTGGAGCGTCGCTGTGCTCGACGCCCCGAGCAGCACCGGAATCCACGGGTACGAGACGATCAACAAGCCCGCGCCGACGCCGCAGAGCAGATAGAAGCGCAGAAAACGCTGCGGTCCCCAGACCAGCGCAACCTGGGAGCCGAACATCCACAGGCCGAACATGTTGGCGAGGATGTGTCCCAGCCCGCCGTGCATCCACATGTAGGTGAAGGGCTGCCAGACGAAGCCGCGCTGCCAGAAATCCGACGGCGACGCAGTCATGACCGAGAACAGCTGCGGTTGGAGCATCTGCGCGAAGAACACGGCGACGTTCGCGAGGATCAGCTGCTTGATGACGGGCGGTGTTACCGGCGGACCGAAGCCCATGCCGCCGCCCGAGTACCCGCGTCCGTACAACTCGTCTCCTCGCTGGCCCCCAGAGCTGACTTCGGTCGGGGGGCGTCTCAGTTCTCTTCGGCCGACTCTCGGGTCGGTGAGAGATGCGCTGCATGCGTGCGACGCACGCAGGGCTGATGGCAGATCACGAAGGCGATTGCGGGACGGGCGCGGGACCCCGCTGGTGGACTGAGCGTAAACGCGGCAACCCACGGGGTCAACAAAGAGCAAGTCGTGACTTCCGGCCTCTCCGCGCCCCCTGACCCGGCCCCCTGACCCGTGTTGGCGCGGCCGCTTCCTGCGGCCGGCGCGGAAATCATGAGCTGGCCGGCGCGGAAATCATGAACTGGGTCAGGCGGCGGCGAGGTCGGCGAGGGTGGTTTCGGCTTCGCGTTGCGGGAGGCCGGCGAGGTCGAGGACCGGCAAGTCGATGCCGAGGTCGCCACGGATCTCTGCGATTCGCGCGCGACAGGCCGGGGCGGGGCCCGCGAGGATCGCCTCGCCGAGATCCGCGTCGGGCAGCGAGTGGAACCACGAGTGCCAGCGCCGGAACTCGGCCGCGAGCGACGCGTCGCCGGCGGGCCTACCGGGGCGCGCGAACAGCCACATCGAACGGCCGATCGACGCCGGGTCGCGGCCGACCGCCTGACAGGCGGCCGCGAGCTTGGACGTCGCTTCGCGAACCAACCGGGCGACCGGTGGGACGTTGAGGTCCCAGCGGTCGGCATGGCGGGCCACCACTTTGAGCAGCCGTGCGCCGGCGCCGCCCACCTCGATCGGCATGCGGCCGCCGCGCGGCAGCGGCCGGACCAGCGCCTCGTCGAGCGTCACGTAGCGGCCATGCACCGTGACGCGTTCGCCCGCCCAGAGCCGACGCAGCGCGGCGAGCCATTCGTCGAGCCACGCGACGCGTTCGCTCACCGGCGGCAGCGCGAAACCGAAGCGACGGTCGGCGGGCTGCCCGCCGATCGAGGCGAGGAAGCGCAGCCGGCCCGGCGCGACGCACTCCGCTGTTGCAACCGCCTGGGCGAGTCGCGCCGCGTTCCACTGATGAACGAGCCGGATCGAGCCGATCTCGATGCGCGACGTGCGCGCCAGCAGCGCAACCGTCGCGGTCCAGCCGTCGAGCACCGGGCCGTCGCCGCGCGACGGGACGACCGAGACATCGCCGTCCACGTAGGCCGCGCGATAGCCGAGCGCCTCGGCGCGCTGCACGAGCGCCAGCACTTCGTCGAAGCCGCGATGATGCCCGCCGAGATGGACGGCGAGGTCGGCCACGTCAGCGCAGACGTCCGAGATGTCGCGCGGCGTGGAGCAGTGCGAGGGCGCTCTTCGCGTCGGCCAGCTCGCCACTCCAGATCAGCGCGAGCGCGTCGTCGAGCGGCATGCGCACCAGCTCGATCACTTCATCGGCCTCGCGCCGATGCGGCACGGTCTCGAGATCGAAGGCGGCGAACAGGTGGATGCGCTCGTCGGTGAAACCGGGAGTGGTCCAGATCGTGGCGAGCGGAACCAGGCGTCCGGCGCGTCGCCCCGCTTCTTCTTCCAGCTCGCGCGCGGCACACACCTCGGGTGCATCGCCGTCGAGCTTGCCGGCCGGCACTTCCCAGATCGTGCCGCCCGCGGCGTGGCGGAATTGGCGGATCAGCAGCACGTCGCTCTCGCTCTCGAACGGCACGACCGCCGACGCGCCGGGGTGACGCACGATGTCGAGCGGCGTCGTGTGACCGTTCGGCAGCGTCGCCTCCTCGACCCACACCGAGATCGAGCGACCTTGGTACGCGAGCCGCGTCTTCATCCCCGCGTCTCCTTCGCCGCTCTCGAACTCCCCTTGCCCGCTCTCCGCGTCCCCTTCGCCGAACTCCGCGCCTCCTTGACCGATCTCCGAGCCCCCTTGACCGAACTCCGCGCCCCCTCGCCCGAACTCGGAGTCGCCTTGACCAACCTCGACGCCACCTGACCCGTGTTGGCGCGGCCGCTTCCTGCGGCCGGCGCGGAAACCATGAGTTGGAGGCATTCCTCCGCGAGCGGACAACTCTCACAGTGCGGC
This sequence comes from uncultured delta proteobacterium, assembly GCA_963801625.1. GTDB lineage: Bacteria > Myxococcota_A > UBA9160 > UBA9160 > PR03 > PR03. Next base: position 519,030 of record CAWDFQ010000014.1, on the reverse strand, counting down.
CGTTTCGCCGTGCAGCAGACGCGACCGTGATGGATGACGCGGTTCGTGAAGGTCGTCCACTCGCGTTCGGGCAGCAGCGCAGCGAGGTCGCGCTCGATCTGTTCGGGATCCTCGGCGCAAGTCAGGCCGAGCCGGCGGTTCACGCGCTGCATGTGTGTGTCGACCGCGAGACCGGGGACGCCGAAGGCGTTGCCCAGCACCACGTTCGCCGTCTTGCGCGCAACGCCGCGCAGCGAGGTCAGGTCGTCCAGCACCGCGGGCACGCGACCGCCGAAGCGCTCGATGAGATCGCGCGCCGCCGACTGGATCGACTTCGCCTTCTGGCGATAGAAGCCCGTCGGGCGGATGATCGCCTCGATCGCGGCGGGATCGGCGCCAGCGAGCGCCGCCGGCGTCGCGTAGTCTCGGAACAGCAACGCGGTGACCTCGTTCACCTTCTTGTCCGTGCACTGGGCCGAGAGGATCGTGGCGATCAGCAGCTCGAACGGATTGCGGAAACGGAGCGCCGTGCGCGCGTCGGGATACGCTTTCGCGAGCAGCGCGACGAGGCGCGCCGCTCGTCGCTGGCGTTCGTGCTGGGTTTCGCGCGGCATGCGCATCCGAGACTAACGGATTGGAGGGGTGCGATGGCGAGGGGTGAAGAGCGCGCGGTCACGATCTTGCTGGACGGCGAGCAGGGAATCGCGCTCGACGGACTCTTCATGGCGAGTCGCGAAACCGACGCGGGCGGCGTCGTGATCGCGCCGCCGCATCCGCTCTACGGCGGCAGCATGGATTCGCCGGTGGTCTCGGAGATCGCGTGGGCGTGCGCCAGGGCGGGACTCGCGTCGCTGCGCTTCAACTGGCGCGGCGTCGGCGCGAGTGGAGGCACGTCGAGCGGTGACGCGGAAGACGCGCGTGCCGACTATGCAGCGGCACTCGCGCAACTCGCGAGCACGGTGCCGGGCCGGCTGCTCGCGGCGGGCTACTCGTTCGGCGCCGCCGCCGCAGTGCGCGCCGTCGCCGAAGAGCCCCGCGTGCGCGGACTGATCCTGGTGGCGCCGCCGCCCGCGCTGCTCGATCGCGCCGCGCTGATCGCGCGTCCCCGCGATGTGTTGATCCTCGGTGGCGAGAACGACGAGATCGCAGCAGCGGCTGTGCTCGAAGAGATCGCTCGAGAGTTGCCGCGTGCCCGTTTCGTGCAGATCGACGAGGCCGATCACTTCTTCGGGGCCGGGTTGGCGGACGTGGGCAGCGAGATCACGAAGTGGCTCGGTGGGGGAGGGCGCAGCAACCACGTCTCCTGAAGCGAACTCCGAGCCCCCTGACTCGTGTTGGCGCGGGCCCGTCCGGGCCCGGCGCGGAAATCATGAGGCTTGCGGGAGGGTCAAGGTGACTTGGGAACTGCCGGAAGGCGGACGCGGAAACGGCTGCCGCCGCCGGGGCGATCGGTGATCGCGAGGGTTCCGTTTGCTTCGGCGACGATACGGAACGAGATGGCGAGGCCGAGGCCGCCCGGGACGTTCGGACTTGGTCGAGAAGAATGGTTCGAAGAGCCGGCGGCGCAGTGCGCGCGGAACGCCCGGTCCGCGGTCCTCGACGTCGATCTGCAGCACCTGACCGAGCGAACGGGCGGCGATGCGCACGTCGCCATCGGCCGGTGTCGCGTCGAGTGCGTTGAGCGTGAGGTTGAGCAGCACCTGACGGAGCGCGTCGGGTGCGAGCGCACAGCCGGGCAGCGCCGGCGCGACGTCCGTTGCGAAGTCCACGCCGGCCGCCGCTGCGCGGTGCGCGACCAATCGCAGTACCGCCGCGACGGCGCCCGCCACCTCGCAGCCGCCATCCTGCGCAGGCGTCGGCAGGCGCGGACTCGCGTGATCGAGGACGAGATCGAGCAGGCGCTCGATGCGCACCAACTCGTCGCCCGCGACATCGAGGAAGCTCTGGAGGAACTCGGGGTCGTCGCGGCGCTCGGGCAGCAGTTGCAGGAAGGTCTTCACCGAGACCAGCGGGTTGCGCACTTCATGCACGATCTCGGCGACCAGCCCGCCGAGCGCGGCGAGTCGATCGAGGCGACGCACATCGGCGTCGAGTCGCGCGAGTCGGGCGCCGGCAATCGCTCCCAGCAGCGGTCCTTCGACGCGTCGCGCGGTGGCGTCGAGCGCGGCGAGCGTGCGCGGTCGCACGAATGCGTTGGCTGCGCCGCCGAGCAGCAGTACCGCCGCGGCAGCGCCGGACGCCGGCGCGACGGGAACCGCTGCGGTGTAGCCGTCGCGCAGAATCGCGGCACGGGCTGGATCGGGCGTCGCGATGTCGCCGCAGGTCGCTGGCGCGGTCGAGCGCGGCGAGCGACTCGTACTCGGCCGCGCTCGGCGCGCGCGCCGGCAGTTCCGCGCCGATCGCCGCGACCACGCGCGGCGCGCTCCCCGGCGTAACCCACCAGGCCGCCGCGCGCGTCGCACCCGTATCGACGACGAGTTGCTGGAGCGCGCTCGAGAGCAGGCTCTGGAGATCGTCGCTGTCACTCGGCGCCGGGGCGGCGCGGCGCTCGCGCGGGCGTCGCGTGTTGGTGGAAGGTCGCGCGGGGGGAGGTGTGTCCCCGAAGTCCACGGCCAGTCCACGGGGAGGACCGTCCCCTCTCTCCATCAGAAGTCCATGCGGAGGAGTTTGCGTTCCTCGCCTTCGCTGAGGCCGCCGGCGCTGGGGGATTCGGCGGGTTCTTGGCCGGCGGGGAAGGCCTGGAGGACGGAGTTGGCGGTGTCGTCGCCGGCGAGTTTGCCGGTGGACGGATCGACGCGCGCGTACGAGACGCCTTCGGGAACCGGGAACTGGCGAACCGGCTTGTCGAGGTGCGCCTCGCGCATGAAGTCGATCCAGATCGGAAGCGCCGCGCGACTGCCCGTTTCGCCCTTGCCGAGATTGCGGCGCACGTCGAAACCGAGCCACGCACCGGCGGCGATGTCGGTCGAGAAGCCGATGAACCAAGCAGTCGCCGTGATCGTCGGTGGTACCCGTCTTGCCCGCGAGCGGACGGCCCAGCACGCGCGCCTTGGCTGCCGTGCCACCGGGGTGCTCGATCGGTGCGCGCAGCAGATCCGTCACCAGGAAGGCGTCACTCGGCGACATCACCTGATCGGGACCCATCGGCACGCCGTCGGCGAGTACTTGCGGTGTCGCTTTCGCGCTCTCCCAGGTGGGCGGCGACTCGTCGGTCGGCCGGTCGAGCGCGAGATTCTCGACCAGCACCTTGCCGTCGCGATCGAGGACGCGGCGGATGAAGATCGGCTCGACGCGGCGACCGCCGGCCGCGAATACCGAGTACGCCGAGGTCATCTCGACCAGCGTCACCGCGTTGGCGCCGAGCGCCAGGGACGGATAGGGCGCGAGGTGCGATCGGATCCCGAGCTGGTGCGCGAGGTTCACGATCGGCCGGATGCCGACGCGGAAGAGCAGGTTCACGGTCGCGAGGTTCAGGGAACGCGCGATCGCTTCGCGCATCGGGACGGGTCCGCGATACTTGTGGTCGTAGTTCTGCGGCGCCCAGACGGCGCCGCTCGTGGGGTCGCTGTACGAGAACGGCGCATCGTTGAGCATCGTCGCCGCCGTGAGTCCCTTGGTGAGCGCCGTCGCGTACACGAATGGCTTTGAACGCGGAACCCGGCTGGCGGCGCGCTTGCACGGCGCGGTCGAACTGGGAGCGCGCGTAGTCGTAGCCGCCGACCAGCGCGAGGACCTCGCCGTTCGCGACGTCGAGCGCGAGGAAGGCGCCTTCCACATCGGGATTCTGGTAGAGCGTGACACGCGTGGCGGCGGGCGGCGGCGGGGGCGCCAGCGGCTCGCTTGCGGTCGGTTCGGCGTCGGACTCGGTGTCGGGCTCGGCGCTCACGGCGTCGGGCTTGGGCGGCTCGGCCTCCGCCGGCAGCACGCGGAAGCGCGCGACGTCGCCGACCGAGAGCGCTTGCGAGATCTTGGCTTTCGGTGCGGACGCCCGCTCGATGTTGCGGGCGCGCGCCCACGCGACGTCGGCCAGGTGTACCTCGCCGCCGAGGTTCGGGGCGAACGCGACGTGCGCGACGTGCTTGGCGTCGTCGTTCGCGGTGACGACGCCGAGCCACGTCTTCGCCGGGTCGAGCGAAGCCAGCGTCGGGCTCGACGCGGGGTCGAGCTTGTTCTCCGCAGCGACGCGCTGGAGCTCTGCTTCCAGCTGCGCGCGCGGCACGCGGCGCACGGGTCCGCGCCAGCCCTGGCGGTGATCGAGCGCCTCGACGCCCGCGCGCAGCGCCGCTTCGGCCGTCCGTTGCAGGTGCAGGTCGAGCGTCGTCTCGATGCGCAGCCCGCCCTTCAGCACGGTCTCGCCGCCGAGTTTCTGGAAGAGATGACGGCGCACTTCTTCGGTGAACCATGTCGCGGCAGCGAAGTCCGCGTGCTCGGGCGCGACCCGGAGCACGGGCGGTTCGCGCGATTGCGGCGTCGTAGCTGGCCTCGTCGATGAAGCCCACCGCGACCATGCGTCCCAATACGTATTGGCGGCGATTCTCCGCCGCTTCGTAGTTGCCGAGTGGCGAGAAGCGCGACGGCGCCTTCGGCAGTCCCGCCAGCATCGCGCCCTCCGACACGTTGAGCTCGCCGACCTTCTTGCCGAAGTAGGTGCGCGCCGCTTCGCCGATGCCCCACGCGCCGCCGCCGAAATAGATCTGGTTCAGGTAGAGCGCGAGGATCTCGTCCTTGGTGAGGTGCTGCTCGAGCCGCCGCGCGAGGATCATCTCCTTGAGCTTGCGATCGAAGCGTCGCTCGGGAGAGAGCAGGAGACTCTTCACCGTCTGCTGCGTGATCGTGGATCCGCCCTGCACGATCTCGCCGGCCGTGAAGTCGGCCCACGCGGCGCGCAGGATCGAGCGGAAATCGATCCCGCTGTGCTCGAAGAAGGCGTCGTCCTCGCCCGCGACGAAGGCGAGGATCACGTGCTCGGGGATCTCGTCGAGGCGCACCAGGCGGCGGCGCTCGTCGAAGAATTCGCCGATCGGCCGGCCGTCGCGGTCGTAGACGGTGCTGGCCAGCGGCGGGCGATAGTCGTCGATGCCGTGGAGGTCGGGAAGATCGCTCACGATCGCCAGATAGAGCGCGATCGCAGTCCCGGCGGCCCCGGCGACGGCGAAGATCACCAGGCCCACGAACGCGAGCGCGATCCGCCTGATCCAGGACCTCATCGATGACTCCGGGGGGCGAGCTCGCAAACTAGCCGACGCCGCCGAGGCTGCGCTACCGAACGGCGTCCCCGGCGCATGGCCTGGAGCCCCGATTTGTCGAACGTTTCCCTCGCGATGCTCTTCGTGATGGACCCGATCGGGTCGATCGACATCGACAAGGACACGACCTTCGCACTGATGCTCGCGGCGCAGGAGCGCGGGCACCGTGTCTTCTACTGCGAGCCATCCGAGCTCTCGGTGGAGGAGGGCAAGCCCATCGCGCGCGTGCAAGCCGTCGCGCTGCGCCGCGAAGTGGGCCGCCACGCGGAGCTCGGCGCGCCGCGCCCATTCTCGCTCGACGACGACGCCGACGTGGTCTTCCAGCGCAAGGATCCCCCGGTGGACGTCGACTACGTCACGGCCACCCAGATCCTCGCGCTGTGTCGCCGCGCACTCGTGTTGAACCGGCCGGACACCGTGATCTGGGCCAACGAAAAGCTCTACGCCGTCCAGTTCCCGGACCTGATGGCGGAGACGCGCGTTTCGCGTCGCATCGCCGAGTTCATCGACTTCCTCGCCAAGCTCGGCGGCGAGATGATCGTGAAGCCGCTCGGGGGCAAGGGAGGCGAGGGCGTCTTCCATCTGCGTCACGACGATCGCAACCTCTTCTCGATCCTCGAACAGGTGACGGGTTTCGGGTCGCGCTGGGCGATGGCGCAGCGCTATCGTCCCCGAGGTGCGCCAGGGCGACAAGCGCATCCTGCTGATCGATGGCGAACCGCTGGGCGCGGTCCTCCGCGTCCCCGCGAAGGGCGAGACCCGGGCCAATCTCCACGTCGGCGGCACCGCCGCCACGACTTCTCTCGACGCGCGGGACCGCCGCATCATCGAGCGCCTCCGCCCCCATCTTCAACGCGACGGCCTCTTCTTCGTGGGCATCGACGTCATCGGCGGTCGTCTCACCGAGGTGAACGTCACCAGCCCCACCGGCATCCAGGAAATCAACCAGCTCGAAGGGGTGCGCCTAGAGCACCGGGTCATCGAGGCCGCCGAGGCACGCGCAGCCCAACACAAAGCCGCATCGAGCAAGTAGCGGGGACGCAGGGGGAGAGGGGGCCGCGCGCAGTTCCGCAGGCGCGGACCCGGTCCGCGCCGAGGATGTTCGAGCACGGACCCCTCTCCCCCGGAGTCCCCGCGCCCCCCGCGCCTCGCAGCTCCCCCTCATAACCCCCTGAAAAGTCATTGACACCCACGGGGCCTGGGGCCATCCTGCCGCCGACACCGCGTCCCTTACCCCGGCGCGATGTCGTCTCCTCCACGTTTCCGCACGCCGCATCCCCGGCACTGCACAACGAAGGAGGCGGCCCCATGGCCACGAAGATCGCAAAGACCGGCATCACCCGTGAACGCGGGTGGCTCTATTACCTCGACAAGAACGGCGACGTGAGTCGCACGAAGATGGCGCGCGGTAGCGCTCGTGCGTCGAAGAGCAAGCCGCAGCGGATCGCCAAGGTCGGCGTGAAGCGCGAGAACGGCTTCCTCTACTTCGTCGACAAGGACGGCGACGTCGCGAAGGCGAAGATGGCGAAGCCCGGTTCGCGCCGGAAGAGCGTGCGTCGCGCGACGCCGCGCGCGCCGCGTCGTAAGGTGGCCAGCGGTCGCACCAAGACCGCGCGCCGCGCTCGTCGCTAGCGGGTAGCGCAATCGAAGCGGCAGGCCGGGCTCGACGCCCGGCCTGCCGTCGTTCTTTCAGGGTATGCTGCGCCCGTGGTTTCCCCTGTCGATGCCAGCGGTAGTCCCTACGCGATCCTCATCGTCGACGACGAAGAGGGCATCCGCGAAAGCCTCGAGCTGACGCTCTGCGACGACTACCGCGTCTTCACCGCCAAGAACGCGCAAGAAGGGCTCGCCATCATCGAGCGCGAGAACATCGCGCTGGTGATCGCCGACCAGGTGCTGCCCGGCATGACCGGCGTCGAGTTCCTCGAGAAGGTCATCGAGCGCAATCCGAGCGCGATCCGCATGATGCTGACGGGCTACGCGGACGTCGCGTCGATCGTGCGCGCCGTCAACGAGGGCCGCATCTACCGCTACATCCCGAAGCCGTGGGAGCCCGAGGAACTGCGCGTCAACGTGCGACGCGCGCTCGAGTCGTATTCGCTCGCCACCGAGAACGCTTCGCTCGCCGCCGCCCTGCGCGACGCCAACGAGCGCCTGCGCCAGGAAAACCTCTATCTGCGTCGCGAGGTGCAGCGCCGCTACGCGTTCGAGAACCTGATCGGCTCGAGCCCCGCGATCCAGCGCGTCTTCGAGGTGATGGAGAAGGTCGCGAGCACCGACGCCACGGTGCTGCTCAGCGGTGAGACCGGCACCGGCAAGGACCTCGTCGCGCGCGCCATCCACTACGCGGGCGCGCGCAAGAGCGGGCGCTTCGTCGCGCAGAACTGCGGCGCGCTGCCCGACACGCTGCTCGAGAGCGAACTCTTCGGCCACAAGCGCGGCTCCTTCACCGGCGCGCACGAAGACAAGAAGGGCCTCTTCGAGCTGGCCCACAACGGAACGATCTTCCTCGACGAGATCGGCGAAACCAACCCCGGCATGCAGGTGCGCCTGCTGCGCGTGTTGCAGGACGGCGAAGTGCGCCCGCTCGGCGCTTCCGACGTGCGCAAGGTCGACGTGCGCGTGATTGCCGCCACCAACCGCGACCTGCGCAAGATGGTGCAGGAGGGCGCATTCCGCGAAGACCTCTACTACCGGCTGCGCGTCGTCGAAATCACGATTCCGCCACTGCGCGAGCGCCGCGAGGACATCCCCGTGCTCGCCCATCACTTCCTCGAAGACGCCAACAAGCGCATGAACCGCGGCATCAAGGGCTTCACCAACGCGGTGATGGATCGCCTCGTCGCCCACCAATGGAGCGGCAACGTGCGCGAACTCCAGAACGAGATCGAGCGCATCGTCGCGCTGGCCGGCGACGCCGACACCATCACCGTCGACATGCTCTCCGAGCACGTGCGCGGCCGGCCCGCGCTCGACGACGCCAGCGCCGGCGGCGAGGAAGCCGTCGATCTCGCCGACATGAACCTCGCCGTCGACGATCTCAAGCGGAAGCTGATCCGCCAGGCGCTCGAGGAGACCGGCTCGAAGAGCAAGGCCTCCGAGAAGCTCGGCATTCCGCGCCAGTCGCTGCAGAAGATGATGAAGCGGCTGGGCATGAAGGACGCGGGCGCCGAGTAGCCGCGCGTCCTGTCGCGCCGACGCGGCGCCCGCCCGACCCCGGTGTCCGAGCAGCCGCTTCGACCCGACTCCCCATCTTGCGTGCGGAAGCGGGCACGGCGAAGTAGTAGATGTTGCTGCCGGGATAGGGCGCGTTGCACGATCCGCATGCGCCGAGCGCAATCGACATCGGGTGGTGTCCGAAGCCGTTCGCCGCGGCGGGGATGAGACTACGACCGGCCGGATCCACCCGGCGCTTCGACGGCGACCGGCTCGACCTTCCAGATCTCGCGCGCGTAGTCCCGAATGGCTCGGTCCGAGCTGAAGCGACCCATGCTGGCCACGTTCCGGATCGACCCGCGCGTCCACGAATCGGTGTCGTTCCACCGCCGCGCGACCTGCCGCTGGCAGTCGGCGTAGGCGCGGAACTCGGCCAGCACCAGGAACGGATCGCTCTCCGCGAGCGATCGAACCAGCGGTTCGAAGAGATCGGGCTGGTGCGGCGAGAATCGGCCCGTCCGGATCTGATCGAGGACCGCGGCGAGTTCGCGGTCGCGGGCGAGTACGCCGCGCGGGTCGTTGCCGCGGCGGGTCGCGGCCGCGACCTCGTCGGCCGTCATGCCGAACAGGAAGAAGTCTTCTGGGCCGACCGCCTCGCGAATCTCGACGTTGGCGCCGTCGAGCGTGCCGATCGTGAGCGCGCCGTTCATCGCGAGCTTCATGTTGCCGGTGCCGGACGCCTCCTTGCCCGCCGTGGAAATCTGCTCCGAGAGATCGGCGGCCGGGTAGATGCGCTGCGCGTTCTTCACGTTGAAGTCGGGCACGAACACGACGCGCAGGAACTCTCGCGCCAGCGGGTCGCGCGCGATGGTTTCGCCGATGGCCGTGGCGAGCCGGATGATGAGTTTCGCCATCCGGTAGGCGGGGGCGGCCTTGCCGGCGATCAAGACGGTGCGCGGCACGATGTCGTCGCGCTCGCCGCGCAGGATGCGGTCGTAGAGCCACGCGACGTGCAGGAGGTTCAGGTGCTGGCGCTTGTACTCATGGATGCGCTTGCACTGGACGTCGAAGAGCATGCTCGGATCGACTCCGATGCCGTGCGTCGCAGCGAGCCAGCGGACGAGCCGCTCCTTGTTCGCGCTCTTCACCTGCCGGAAGCGCTCCCGGAACGACGCGTCCTCCGCGAACGACGCGATCTCGTGCAGGCGTTCGAGATTCGTGAGCCAGCCGTCGCCGATGGCATCCGTGATGAGGCGGGTGAGCCCTGGGTTCGAGAGCGCGATGAAGCGGCGGGGCGTGACGCCGTTGGTCACGTTGGTGAAACGTTCGGGAACCATCTCGGCGAAGTCGCGGAGCACCGTCTCGCGGAGCAGGCGCGAGTGCAGCATGGCGACACCGTTCACCGCATGACCGCCGATCGTCGCGAGGTGCGCCATCCGGACGCGCTTCTCGCCGCTCTCGTCGATCAGGCTCATGCGCGCCAGGCGATCATTGTCCCCTGGAAACCGCTTGCGGACCTCGTCGAGGAAGCGCCGGTTGATCTCGAGGATGATCTCGAAGTGGCGCGGCAGGAGACTCGAGAAGAGCGGCACCGCCCAGGTTTCGAGCGCCTCGGGCATCAGCGTGTGATTGGTGTACGAGAGCGATCGCTGGGTCATGTCCCAGGCCGTGTCCCAGTCGATGCCGTGGACGTCCACGAAGAGCCGCATCAGCTCCGCCACCGCCAACGCCGGATGCGTGTCGTTGAGCTGGATGGCGTACGTGTCGGCGAACGCGTCGATCGTGGTCCGCTGCAGCATCAGCCGAATGCAGTCCTGGAGCGCACACGTGACGAGAAAGTATTGCTGCTCGAGGCGAAGCTGTTTGCCGGCCGGGTTCTCGTCGTTCGGATAGAGGATCTTGGTGATGTTCTCGCTGCGGATCTTGGCGTCGACCGCGCCGAAGTATTCGCCGGCCTGGAACGCGTCGAGGTCGAACTCCTGGTCGGCCGCGGCGCGCCAGAGGCGGAGGAAGTTCGCGTTCCCGGTCGCGTAGCCGAGCACGGGTGTGTCGAACGGGACGCCCTTCACGATGCGCTCGGGGATCCAGCGCGCTCGGCGGATCCCCTTCTCGTCGACCGTCTGCTCGGTCCGCCCGCCGAATCCGACGACGTGCTCGATCCCGTAGCGCCTGATCTCCCAGGGGAAGCCGAGGCGCAGCCACATGTCGGTCTTCTCGACCTGACAGCCGTCGCGGATCTCCTGGTCGAAGATGCCGAACTCGTAGCGGATGCCATGCCCGATCGCGGGTATGTCGAGGGTCGCGAGCGAATCCATGAAGCAGGCGGCCAGCCGTCCGAGGCCGCCGTTGCCGAGACCGGGCTCCTCTTCGTGCTCGATGAGTTCATCGAGATCGAGCCCGAGTTCTTCCATCGCATCGCGCGCGGGCTGCTCGATGCCGAGATTCATCAGGTTGTGCGCGAGCTGCGGCCCCATCAGGTACTCGGCCGACAAGTAGATCACCGCGCGGTGCTCACCCCCGAGGAACGTGAGCGCCGATCGCACCCAGCGGTGCAGAAGCCGATCGCGCACGACGTAGGCGAGTGCGAGGTAGTGGTCGTTGCGCGTTGCGACTCCCGGGAACTTGGCGAGTTCGAAGAAGAGCTTCTCGACGAAGTCGTGGCGGATCGATGCGGAGTCGAGGCCGAGCGTGACGTCGTCCGGGCTCATGCCCCCGGCGCTGGGCTGCTTGCTCATGGGGCGGAAGGCTATCGCAGCGAAAGGAGCGGCGATCCGGAGCTACGGCCGTGCCCGGACGATCTCCGCGCGCGTGAACGCCGGCGCCTCGTCGCGCTGATACGGCCACGCGTCGGTGTCGCTGCGACGCGAGCAGCGCCCGCACGAATGCGTCCTGTCGCTTGCGCGCGACTTCGGTCGGGACGTTGTGGTTCAGGATCGCGAAGTAGACGACGCCGCGATCGCGCGTGCGCAGCGCGCCCGCCAGCGCGGAGGCGCCGTAGTCGCCGTAGGTGCCCGTCTTGCCGACGACGTGACCGCGCTCGCCGGGGCCGTCGAGGCGATGGCGCAGCGTGCCTTCGTCGACACCCGCGACTGGCAGCACGTCGGCGAGTGTATGGCGGCTCTTTGCGAGTTCCTCGCCGAGCGCGCGCAGCAAGGCCACGGCCGCACGTGGACTCAGGCGGTTGCGCGGGCTTGCGCCGGCGCCGTCGCCGAGCACGATCTCTTCGCGCATTGCGGGCGGGACCGATTCGCGCGCCACGGCCTGCACCGCGGCGATGCCTCCCGCAGCGTCGGCGAACGGCGCGAAGATGTTGTTCGAGTAGCCGTTGAGCGCCTTCACGAGCGGCACCAGCGGCTGCGAGCGATGCGTCGCGAGCAGCAGCGGCGCGGCGGCGCCCGGGCGCTTCGCGTCGCCGAAGGCGAGCGCCGGCTGCTCGACGGGCACGTCGCTGCGCGCCGCCTCCGCCGCGCGCACGGCCGACCAGGTCGGCGCCGGGATGCGACCGGCGAGCGCTCGCTGGAGCCGGCCGGCGGCACCCGCACGCTCCCAGTTGAAGAGAAACGGACCGCGCACCGCGACATCGCCGGCGACGCGGCGCACGCCCTGGTCGTGCAGCGCGATCAGCACGAGCAGCGCGTTCTCGTCGACGAAGAAGGGATCCCCCGAGCCTTCGACGAGGAGATCGCCCTGGAGCACGCCGTGCTCCAGCGGGCCGCCCGCCGCGAAGCGCGTCGCGAAGCGATGGTCGGCGCCGAGCTTGCGGAGCAGCGCCAGCGTCGTCGGCACCTTCGAGACCGAAGCCGGGTGCACCGCGCGCTCGGCCGCCTGCGCCACGAGCACGCTGCCGTCCTCGGCCTCGACGTACACGCCCTGTTCCACGCCGACCAGCGCGCGCGCCTGCGCGACTAGATCCGCCGCTGTAGCGCGCAGCGGCGCAGCGAAGACCGATCCGGCGAGAAACACCAACACGAGCGACCAGAGTCCCGACCTGCGCAACGCCACCCCCCTCACCTCGAGCCCGCAATGTAGTGGAGAAAGGGGACGGTCCTCGAAATGGACTGGCTGAGGACTTGGGGGACACACCAGGCCGCGGTCCGTCGATGCCAGTTGGAAATGTCCGGTGCCTCGCGAAGTGGAGGTGTCTGGTCGGGAGGTCCGAGCTGCGAGGTCACGACCGGGGCGCAGACGAGGCGGTGCGCTCCTGCGCGGTGCGGATGCGGTGCTTCTGCCAGAGCGTGGGCTTCGGATCAGCGCGGCGGACTGATGCCTGAAGTTCCCATGGCGTAGGGATCCGCGTCAGCACGCCGCCTCCCGCCGGAGCGCCCTCTTGTCGACCTTGCCGATCGGCAGCATCGGGAGCGCGTCGCGCACCTCGATGCGCTTCGGCACCTTGAAGTTCACGAGGCGCTCGCGGCAGAAGGCGCGGAGGGCTGCCGGCGCGGGGTCCGCGCCCGGCTTGCGAATGACGTAGCCGATGCCGACCTCGCCATACACAGGATCGGGGGCGCCGAACACCGCGGCGAGCGCGACTGCGGGGTGCTGCTCGAGCACGCTCTCGACCTCGCGCGGGTAGACGTTCTCGCCGCCCGACTTGTACATCTCCGAAAGCCGGCCGCGCAGGACCACGTTGCCGTCCGGCCGGAGGAGCGCGACGTCGCCGGTGTGGAGCCAGCCCTCGGCGTCGATCGCCTCACGCGTCGCCTCGGGACGGCGCCAGTAGCCGGTCATCAGGTGGTCGCCGCGCACCTGGATCTCTCCCTCCACGCCGACGCCGACCTCGCGTCCGTCCGCGTCCACCACGCGGATCTCGAAGCGCGGGTCCGGTCTTCCGACGGTCTCCGCGAGCACGTCGAGCCCGGCGCCCGGGTCGGTGTAGGTGACGGAGCCGCCCGTCTCCGTCGAGCCGTAGCTCGTCGCCATGCGGGCCCCGGTCAGGCGCTGCACGGCCTCGATCATCTCGCGCGGCATGGAGGCGCCGCCCCAGATCACGAACTGCAGGCTCGAGAGATCGCGCCCCCGGAGGTCTGGCAGACCGAGCACATAGGCGAAGGCCGTCGGCACGTGGCCCCAGCCGGTGAGCCGCTCCCGCTCGATCAGCGCGAGCATTCCGCCCGGATCGAACTTCTCGAGGAATACGTTGGTGCCCCCCGCGACCAGCACGTAGGAACTGATGTCCCCCATGAAGCCAATGTGGTTCACCGGCAGGTTGCAGAGGCACCGCAGTGGCTCCGCCGCCCAGCGCTCAGCCTGCACCGACGAGCAGTAGCTGAGCGCGCGATGCGGGAGGACGGCGCCCTTCGGCCGGCCGGTCGTACCCGACGTGTAGACGAGGAGGCAGGGATCGCGCGTCGCGACCGCCGCCCGCGCGGCCTCGCGCACCGCGCGGCCGATGTCTTCGCCCTCGGCCAGCCACGCCGCGAAGCGGAGGGTGCCGGCACTGCCGGTTTCGTCGAACACGACCGTGCGCTCGAGACACGCGTGCTCGCGGGCGAGCTGCGCGAGCACGTCGCGGTGATCGCCCTCGGCGTCGCGTCCGAAGCCGAGCAGGAGCTTCGGCTCGGCGTCCGCGACGACGTAGCGCAGCTCCTCGAGGGGGAACTTCGGGTTCAGCCCAAGCGTGATTCCGCCGATGCTCGCCGCCGCCAGGAACGCCAGGAAGCACTCGGGCCGCGGTGTCGCCATCACCGCGACCCGGTCGCCCTTCCGAAGCCCCGCGCGCCAGAGGCTCGCCGCGAAGCGATCGACCTCGTCGGCCAGACGGCCGTAGCTCCAGCGCGCGTCGCCGAGCACCAGCGCTTCGCGTTCCGGATGCGCCCCCGCGTGGAGCGCGACGTAGTCGCTGATGCGAGGGAGCACGGGCGGCGTCGGCACGGCGCGCTCTTCTCCGCTCAGCCGCGCGGCGCCACGAGTCCGAGCCACTTCGCTACGACCGCCGGCTCGCTCTGCCCCTCGACCTCGAGTCTCGCGTCGAGCACCACGACGTAGCGGCCGTCGCCGCGCGGGCGCACCTCGTCGAGCCTCATCCGCGCCCGCACGCGCGCCCCCTCCAGTACGGGGCGCACGAATCGCAGCCGATCGAAGCCATAGTTGAGCGCGTACGAGACGTCCTCCGCCAGCGGCGCGATCTCGGTCACGAAGCCGACCAGCATCGAGAGCAGCAGCGAGCCCTGGGCGATGGTGCGTCCGAACGGGCCCTCCCGGGCCGCACGCGCGGGATCGTTGTGGAGGAAATCCGCGTCTCCGGTGGTGGCGGCGTGGGCGTCGATCCGCGCCTGGTCGACGAGGAGCCAGCCGCTCGTGCCGAGCTCCTGTCCGACGCGGCGCTGCGCCGCCTCGAACGTGGCTGCGCCTTCTCCCGCCTGCGTCACGGCTCGCTCCTCGCACACAAAGGTGGCATCAACCGAGGGCGCCCCCCAGCGCTCGCGGCCGCTGCAGCGATGGTACAGACAGACGAGGCGGACGCGACAAAGGCGGCGAGCTGACCCCCCCCGTCGGCGCTTCAGCGGGGAGGTCTGTCCCTTTACTCCTCAGCCAGTCATCAGGAAGGACCGTCCCCTTTCTCCGCCCTTTCTCCAGGTGGTATCGTGCGGGGCGATGGAGACGGTGCATTCGGCTGAGTTCGATTCGCCCATTGGGACGCTTCGCATCGCTTCCAGCGCGATCGGTCTCGCGTATCTGGGGCTGCCGAACGCGGGCGGACGTGGGCTTGCGGGTTGGCTCGCGCGCGTCGCGAAGGGCGCGCGACGCGAGCGCGCTTTCGCGCCCAACCGAGAAGCGATCCGCCAGGTGCTCGAGTACCTCGAGGGCAAGCGCAGCGACTTCGATCTGCCGCTCGATCTGCGCGGTACGACCTTCCAGTGCACGGTCTGGAAGGCGCTCTGCGAGATCCCGTACGGCGCGACCCGCAGCTACGCCGACGTGGCGCGCGCCGTTCGCAACCCGAACGCGGTGCGCGCGGTCGGCACCGCCAACGGCGCGAACCCGATCCCGCTCGTGGTGCCGTGCCACCGCGTCATCGCGTCGGGCGGCAAACTCGGCGGCTACGGCGGCGGCCTCGACCTCAAGCGACGGCTGCTCGCGATGGAACAGTCGGTGCGACACCAGGGCGCGTTTCTGTAGCGCCGCCGCAGTCCGGACTGCGAGCTTCGATGGCTAGACGGCGGCCAGCGCCTGCTCGAGATCCGCGACCAGATCGTCGCCGTCCTCGACGCCGAGCGACAGCCGCACCAGCGAGTCGGTGATGCCGAGCGCATAGCGCTCGTCGCGCGACAGATCCCAGTAGGACATCGTCGCGGGCATTTCGATCAGCGACTCGACGCCGCCCAGGCTCGGGCCGATGTACGGGATGCGCACGCTGTCGAGGAAGCGGCAGGTCGCGTCGAAGTCGGCCGCCAGCTCGAAGGTCACGACGCCGCCGAAACCGCGCATCGTGCGCGCGGCGACGGCGTGATCGGGATGGCTTGCGAGTCCCGGGAACCAGACGCGCCGCACCTTCGGGTGGGCTTCGAGCCACTTCGCCACGCGCAGGCCGTTCGCGTTGTGGCGCTCCATGCGCAGGCCGAGGGTCTTCATGCCGCGCAGCAGCAGCCACGCGGCGTGCGCGTCGAGTACACCGCCGAGCACGCCGACGGCTTCGCGCAGCGCGCCGATGATCGGCGCCGGGCCGACCGCCGCGCCGGCGAGCAGATCGTTGTGGCCGCCGAGATACTTGGTCGCGCTGTGAATCACGAGATCGGCGCCGTCGCCGAGCGCGCGGTGGTTCACCGGCGACGCGAAGGTCGAGTCGATGATCACCTTGACGCCGCGCGCGTGGCAGACGCGCGCTGCCTCGGCGACGTCGATTACGCGCAGGTACGGATTGGTGGGGCACTCGGTGAAGAAGAGTTTCGTGTCGGGACGGATCGCGTCGGCGAGCTTCTGCGTGTCCGCCGGCTCGATCACCGTCGCCTCGACGCCGAGTTTCGTCAGGTACTGGCGGATGAACTGGCGCGTGCGGCGATAGCAGTCGCTCGTCACCACCATGTGTGAGCCCTGCGGCAGCATTGCGAAGAAGGTGGTGGTGGCTGCGCACATGCCGGACGCGAAGAGCACCGCGTCGTCCCCGCCTTCGAGTTCGGCGAGCTTGCGCTCGACGGCGCGCCAGGTCGGATTGCCGTAGCGACCGTATTCGTCGCGCGCGCTGCGACCCTCCTGGTACGCGCGCACCTCTTCGGAATCGCGGAACGCGAAGGTGGAGGTCTGGTGGATCGGGACGGTGATCGAGTTGCACTCGCGCGACTCGCGCTCGCCGCCGTGGACGGCGCTCGTGGAATTGCCGCGGTGCGGGCTGGATGCGTCGCCCTCATCCGGTCCCGAATCCGGTCGGCGTTCGCTCATGGTCGACTCTTCTCGAATGGCGCTTAGCAGTGCGGGGGCTCCGAGGAACGCTCCTCGGGGGGGCCTGCAAGCGTCGGAAATCGCCCCGCAGATCGCGACGGGTCGGCTCGCGCCGATCGGCCGCACCCAATTCTCCCAGGTTAGGGGGGCGCTGGGGGCAGCGTCAACCGACTCCGCCCCTGCTCGCCGGGAGCGGGCCCGCATCGAGCGGGCTTGCCAAATCGAACAGCTGATTGAAACATTCGTTTGATGTCCCCTGCACTCCGTTCCTTGCGGCGCGCAAGCCAGCGGCTGCCGCGACCCGAGACCCGCGATCGCCTGATCACCGCGGCCGCGGACGTCTTCGCCGAGCGCGGTTACCGCGGCGCGACGATGCGTGAGATCGCCGATCGCGCCGGCGCGAACCTCGCCGCCGCTCACTACTACTTCGGTTCCAAGCAGGATCTGTATCGCGAAGTGGTGCGCGCCAATTTCGAACGGCTCGCGCAACGCCTCGCCGAGAGCGGCGCCGGCATCGATGCGGCGGGCGTCGCCAGGCTCTCTCGCGAGCAGCTCGTCGAGCTGTTGCGCGCTCGAGTGCGCACGATGTTCGGATCCTTTCTCGAGCCGACGGGCATCCACGCGACGCTGATGCAACGCGAGCTGGCCGACCCGAGCGAGATACTGCCGGTGATCGTGCGCCGCTGGATCGACCCTCTCCGCCAGGACATGGTGCTGCTGCTCCAGCACCTCGCGCCGAAGCTCTCCGCGGAACGCCTTCAATTCTGTGTACGCAGTGTGATGGGCCAGGTGATCTTCTATTTCACCTACCGCCCGGCGCTGCTACTGATGATGCATCGCCGCACCTATCCGCCCGGCTTCATCGACCAAGTCACGGAACACGTGGTTGCCTTCACGCTCGGCGGTCTCGACGGCGTCGGCCAGCCCGACAGCCGCAAGCGCGCCCGCACGGAACGTCCGCAGGAGGCGAAGCCATGAATCGCAAGCGCCTGATTCCGGTCGCAGTACTCCTGGTTGCCGCGATCGCCGCGTCGCTGTGGCTGCGCCGCGACGGCAGCGGCGAGCACTACACCGGATTCGTCGAAGGCGAGGAGCGCGTGCTGCGCGCTGAAGTTCCCGGCCGCGTCCTCGAGGTGGCCTTTTCCGAGGGCGACGCGGTGGCGCCGGGCGCCGTCGTCGTGCGCCTCGATCCCGCCGAGATCGTCGCGAAGATCGCCTCGAAGCAGCGCGAACTCGAAGTGCTCGAGGCGCAGATCCGCCGCCAGGACGAACAGATCGCGCTCACCGACGTCACCTGGCAGCGCGACGTCGCCACGCGCGAGGCGGAACTGCGCCAGACGCAGGCCCAATCGCAACTCGCCGCGGTGACGCACGAGCGCCAGAGCCAACTCGCGAAGCAGGGCGTGGCGTCGCCGCAGCGGCTCGACGAGTCGCGCTCCGCGCGCGACGCCTCGGGCAGCGCGGTCGACCGCGCGCGCGACGTGCTGGCGCGCACGCGCGCGATGGAGGGCGAGATCGTGCTCGCGAAGCGCCAGCTCGAAGTGCTGCAGGGACAGCTCGCGCTCTCTCGCGCGCAGCTCGCCGAGCTCGAGGTGCTGCGCGCGAAGTACGAGGTGCGCGCGCCCGCCACCGCGACGGTCGTCCAGGCGCAGCTCGTCTGGCCGGGCGAGCTGGCGCAGCCCGGCACGCCGCTCGTCTCGGTGCTCGATCCCAGCGACAAGTACGTGCAGATCTACGTGCCGGTGGCCGACGCGTCACGCGTTCGCGTCGGGAGCCGCGTCGCAATCGAACTCGACAGCGAGCCCGGCCGCCGCGTTCCCGGGCAAGTCATCTTCGTCGCCGATCAGGCCAACTTCACGCCCGAGAAGATCGAGACGCGCAGCGACCGGCTCGGCCAGGTCTACCGCGCCAAGGTGCGCATCCTCGAAGGCGTCGAGCGCTTCCAGCCCGGCACCGAGGGCAACGTGTATCTGCAGGGCGGCGACGCGAGCACCGCCAGCGCCGCGACTCCGGACTCGCGATGAGCGCCGCGCCGACGCTCGCGAGCGCAGCGCCGGAGATCGACCTCGCGCAACTGGTGAAGCGCTACGGCAGGAAGCGCGCGCTCGAAGGCGTCGACCTCCAGCTCACGGGCGCGCAGTTGGTGGGCGTCGTCGGACCCGACGGCGCGGGCAAGACGACGCTGTTGCGCGCGCTCGCGGGGCTGCTCGAAGTCGAAGCGCAGCGCGCGAGCGTGCTCGGCTGTGACCTGCGTGGCGACGTGCGCGCGTTGAAGGCGCAGGTCGGCTACGTGCCGCAGCTGTTCGCGCTGAACCGCGAACTCTCGGTGATCGAGAACCTGCGCTTCACCGGGCGGCTGCACCGCATCGCGAACGCCGTCTTCGAGCGCCGCGCAGAAGAACTGCTGGCGCGCACCGCGCTCGCGCCCTTCGCCGATCGACCCGCCGGCGCGCTCTCGGGCGGCATGAAGCAGAAGCTCGCCGTCGCGAACGCGCTGCTGCCCGAGCCTGCGCTGCTGGTGCTCGACGAGTGCACCGCCGGCGTCGACGTGGTGGCGCGCGCCGAGATCGCCGCACTGCTCGCCGCGCGCCGCGGCGAAGCGCTGGTGCTGCTCTCGACCAGCTACCTCGACGAAGCGGCAGCCTGCGACCGCCTGGTCTACCTCGACGCCGGCCGCGTCGTCGCGACCGGCACGCCCGCCGAGCTGCGCGCGCAGGTACGCGTCGAGTTGTATCGCGCCTGGGCGGAAGCGCCGCGCGCGATCGCGGCGGAGGCGCGCGCGCTGCCCTACGTCGTCGCCGTGCGCACCAGTGGTTGCTACGCGCGCGTCGAGGTCGCAGCGGAGCGCTCGCCCGGCGCAGCGCGCGTACTCGCCGATCTCGCCGCGCTCGCCGGCGCGCGCGTCGTCGAGTCGCTGCCGCTCGACATGGAGACGACGTTGCTGGCGCTGGCAAGATCCGGGGCGCGCGCATGAGCGAACCGATCATCACCGCGACGGGGCTCACCAAGCGCTTCGGCGACTTCACCGCCGTCGACGATCTCACACTCGCGGTCGAGCCCGGCGCGATCTTCGCGTTCCTCGGCGCCAACGGCTCCGGCAAGAGCACGACGATCCGCATGCTGATCGGGCTGCTCGCGCCGACGGCTGGGACGATTCTCGTAGACGGCATCGACGTGATCGCCACACCGCGTCGCGTGCGCGACCGCATCGGCTACATGGGCCAGCGGGTGAGCCTCTACCAGGGCATCACGCTGCGCGAGAACGTCGAGTTCTACGCCGGTCTCTACGGCATCGACGGCGCGGCGCTCGAACGCCGCTGGGGCGCCGTGCGCGAACGCTTCGCGCTCGGCGACGCCGAGGGCGAGCGCCCCGAGAGCCTTCCCGCCGGTCTGCGCCAGCGCGCCGGCCTCGCGCTCGCCACGCTGCACGAGCCGCGGTTGCTCTTCCTCGACGAGCCAACCGCGGGCGTCGACGTCGCGAGCCGCGACCTCTTCTGGCAGATCATCCAGGACGAAGCCGATGCGGGTCGCACCGTCTTCGTCACCACGCACTTCCTGGAAGAAGTGGACTACTGCGACCAGATCTCGTTCATCGCGGACGGTCGTCTGGTTGCGAACGCCACGCCCGAGGAGCTGCGCGCGGCGAACTCCGACGGCTACCGGATCGACGTCGATGCGCCGCTCGCGGGCGACGCGCTCGCACGACTCGCCGCGGCAGGCTTCATCGTGACGCACAACGGCGGCGCGCTGACGCTGCGCCGACCCCAGCTCGACGCCCCGTCACTCGACGCGTTGGCGGCGGCGCTGGGTCCCGCCGCCATCGGTCGGCTTGCGGATCGAGCAGCCCGCGATGAACGACGTCTTCACGCGCCTCATCGAGCGCACACAGGTGATTGCGCCATGAAGGTCCGGCGGCTTCGCACGCTGATGGTGCGCGAAGTGCGCGCGACGCTGCGCGATCCGTTCACGGTGATCTCGTTGATCGCCGTTCCGCTGGTCGCGCTGCTCGCGTTCTCCTCGATCCTCGCGACGAACGTCGAGCACATGCGCCTCGGCGTCCATGACGCCAGTCGCAGCGCGCTGAGTCGCCGCCTCCTCGCCGACGTCGCTGCCTCCGGCGCCTTCGATCCGAGTCCGTACGCGACGCGCGAAGCTCTCGAAGCCGCGCTCGTCGCGGGCGAGATCAGCGCGGCGCTGGTGCTGCCGCCCGATCTGCAGGACGCGCTCGCACAGCGCGCGGGCGCCGCACCGCCCGAAGTGCAGGTGCTCTACGACGGCGCCGAGACCGTGCTCGCCGGCAACGCCGACGCCTTCCTGCGCTCGATCCTCGCGGCGAGCGGCGCGCGCATCTCGGTGCGCGAGCTCAGTTCGCGCGCGACGCGTCTCGGTGAACTTCGCTCGCCTGCGGCTCGCGCCGGGGTCGACGTCGTCACGCAGGCGCTCTTCAACCCACAGCTCCTGGGCCGGCCGTTCATGGTCGCGGGCACCTTCGGTTTCGTGCTCTCGTTCGTCACCGTGTTGATCACCGCGGTCTCGATCGTGAACGAGCGCCTGTCGGGCACCTTCGACCAGCTCCAGCTCACGCCGGCGACCACCGTCGAGATCCTGCTCGGCAAACTGCTGCCGCTGGGCGCCGTGTTCTCGCTCGACGTGCTGCTGATGGTCGTCGTCGCGGGTCTGGTGCTCGGTGTGTGGCCGGCGGGCAGCGTGCTCTTCTTCTTGCTGGTGGCGACCGTCTACGTCTCGATGTCGCTCTCGCTCGGGTTGATCTTCTCCGCCACGTCGGCGACCGCGGCCGAGGCCGTACAGAAGACGGTGCTGTTCAGCGTTCCGCTGGTGCAGCTCTCGGGCTTTGCGTTCCCGATTCGCAACATGCCGATGCCGGTGCAATGGTTGTCGGAGCTGCTGCCCGCGACGCATTTCATCCGCGTGGCGCGCGCCATCTACTTGCGCGGCGCCGGGCCCTTCGAGCTGTGGAGCGAGTTGCTCTTTCTCGGCGTCTTCGGCGCCGCGCTGATCGCACTGGCGGTGCGCACGCTCGAGCGGAGAACCTGAGCATGGAGCGGCTGCGGCACTTCGCGACGAACGTGTTGGCGATGGCGTACCGCGAGGGCAGCGTGATGCGCCACGACAAGGCCTTCATCGCCGCCGTCGCGGTCCAGCCGATCGTGATGCTGCTGCTCTTCGGCGGCGCGCTCTCGAACGAGCCGGCGAACGTGCCGTGGGCCGTGCTCGATCAGAGCCAGAGCGCCGGCGCGCGTCGTCTCGTCGAGGAGATCGGCGCCACCGGTTACTTCCTCGCGCCGCAACGCGTCGCGAGCTACGAAGACGGTCGCGCGCTGCTCGCGCGCGGCGCGGCTGTCGCGCTGGTGGTGATCCCGCACGACTTCCAGCGCGACACCTTTCGCAGCCGGCCGCAGATCCAGCTGCTGCTCGACGGCGCCGATCCGCTCACCGCAGCCCGCATCGGCGGCACCATCGGCCAGGTCGCGCGCAACTTCGAACCGGATCTGCGCAGCGTCGCCGCGCGCAGCGCCGATCGCCCCGCCGTCAGGAACGGCAGCGCCGGACTGCAAACGCGCCCGCGCTTCTGGTTCAACCCGACCTTGCGTGACCGCAACTTCTTCCTCGCCGCGCTCGGCGGCATGCTGCTCACCAACCTGTGCTTCTCCGCGTCGAGCATCGGCCTGGTTGGAGAGCGCGAAAGCGGCACCTACGAAGCTACGCTCGCGCTGCCCACCTCGCCGCTCGAAATCGTACTGGGCAA
Organism: uncultured delta proteobacterium; assembly: GCA_963801625.1. Lineage (GTDB taxonomy): Bacteria > Myxococcota_A > UBA9160 > UBA9160 > PR03 > PR03. Next base: position 496,506 of record CAWDFQ010000014.1, on the reverse strand, counting down.
GCTGCTGCCCTACGTCGCCGTCTGTTACGTCGTGCTCGTGATCGCGATCCTCGGCGCCGGCACCCTGTTCGGCGTCTGGCCAAAGGGAAGCTGGCTGGCGATCGGCGTGCTCACGCTGCCCTTCGTGCTCGCGTCGCTCTCGGTCGGCGTATTGATCTCGACGCTGGTACACACCAGCGCACAGGCCATTTTCCTCACCGTCTTCGTGATCCTGCCCTCGGTCGTTCTCTCAGGCGTGATGTTCCCGTACCAGTTGATGCCGCACGGCGTCCGCGCGATCGGCGCGATCCTGCCGCTGCGCTGGTACCAGATCGGCCTGCGCAGTCTCGTGCTGCGCGGCGGCGACTTCGGCGACGTCTGGGTCTCCCTCGTCGCGCTGTGTCTGCAATTCGCGGTGCTGATGGCGCTGGTGCGCTGGCGGATGAAGCCGCGGCTCGGGTGATCCTTCGCTGCGCGTGTAACGTTCTGCGGGCGCCCGACGTTCCTTCACTGAGGCTGGAAGGGAGAGCGTGACCGCCCGACCTTCCCGACCGGGCCGCAGAGCTCGAAGCACTCTTCCGCGCGCTACCGGAGGAATCACGCATGAAGTGGGTGACGCGATGGCGGCCGCGCGTGAATCGGACCGCGACCGCATGGTTGATCCGACGCTTCATCGACCCGGGCGCAGAAATTCTCTTCGTCGATCCGCAGGAAGTCGCGGGCATCCAGCAGCGCGAGGCTGCGACCGGATTCGACGCACCGGGCGCGACCCATCCGCACCGCGACGCGAGGGGCCGCTGTTCGTTCGAAGCGCTGGCCGAGGAACACCGGCCCAACGATGTCGCACTGCGGGAACTCGCTCGCATCGTCCACGGCGCAGATTTCGCCGACGAGGTGCACGCGACGCCCGAGTCGGCCGGTCTGCGCGCGATCTCGCAGGGCTTCCCGCTCGTGGCCGGAAATGACCACGAACTCGTCGAGCGGGCATCCTTCGTCTACGACGCTCTCTACGCCGCATTGCGTGAGCGCCATCAGCGTGCGTTCTAGTCTTCCCTCCAAGTAGGCGCAGGCCGGACAGGGTCCCGCGCGCAGTTCCGCAGGCCGCTGGGCAATCGCCTTCGGAGCGAGTGGGACGCCGATCGGAATCGCCGCAATCTCCCAACGCAGCCGAGAGCGTGCCGAGGATGTTCGAGCACGGGACCCTCTCCGGCCGGAGCCGCGCCTCGCGCGAAGCGCAGCCGTGCAGCGCCTCAGTTCACCGCGTCGCAATCCTGCACGTATCCGCGTACGCGTAGCCGTCGTACGCCGTCGCCCCTCCCTTCCAGCCGATTACCGTCGCACCGCGAAGATCGGGCGGGCCCCGCTCAGACCCTTGAGTTCGTGCTCGCCGCGGGATTCGAGCGACAGGCCCGATCCGTCGAGGAGGTCGCGGGTGGTGCCCGAGACGAGCACCTCGCCCGCAGCGGCAAGCGAAGCCACGCGTGCCGCCGTGTGAACGGCGACGCCGCGCGCCCGGCCACCGACGATCTCGACCTCACCGGTATGGATGCCAGCGCGCAAGCGGATCCCGAGGTCCGCGACCGACGGATCCATCAGCAGCGCGGCACGCACGGCCTTTGCGGCGCCGTCGAAGAGCGCGACGAAGCCGTCGCCAGTGGTGTCGAGCTCGAGGCCGCGGAAGCGGTCGATCGCCGCGCGGATCCTCATGTTGTGCTCGTGGAGCAAGCGGGCCCAGGCGTGGTCGCCGATCCTCTCGAGCGTCTCGGTCGAGGTGACGATGTCGCTGAACAGGATCGTCGCGAGCACCCGCTCGCCGAGCTCCTCCGGCGAGAGACCGAAGGCGTGGGCGCTCGTGAACTCGACGGAGTCGTAGGGCACGTCGCCGACGACCCAGGCGTCGTGCCCGGGAGGGATCTCGTAGGCGTCGTCGGGTCCGATCACGGTGCTCGTGCCGTCGTCCATCTGCACCTCGAGCGAACCGGAGATCGCGTAGCCAACGTGGCGGTGCTGGCAGGAGCGCGTGCCGACGATCGGCGCGACGTCCTGCGACCAGCGCCAGCCCGGGCGCAGCACGAAGCGGCCGATCGCGATCTCACCGAGGGTGACGACGTCCATGCGGCCGTTCAGGAACGCTCGGACCTGGTCGGGAGTGGCGAAGCTCTTGCGCTGGAGGTGCGGCATCACACACGATGGTGCGCTCGCGCCCGAGCGCCCGCCAGAGGAGCGAAGTTGGGTTCAGGGAGCGCCCGCTCTCGCCTTCCCAGCAAGTAGGCGCAGGCGGGAGAGGGTCCCGCGCGCAGTTCCGCAGGCGTCGCTCAGGGAACGTCACCGCCAGCAACCTGGGACAGAGCGACGCCGAGGATGTCCGAGCACGGGACCCTCTCCCGCCGGAGCCGCGCCCCGCGCGAGACGCACCCGGACCAGCGCCTCAGTTCACCGAGTCGCAGTCCTGCACGTACCCGAGCACGCGCAGCTTCTCGCACTCTTCCTTGGAGAGCTTCGCCTGCTCGCCACCTTCGACTGCCTGACTCGCGGCGAGCTGGCGCTGCGCTTCGGCGTGCTGGCGCATCTGCGCGGCGACCGTCGCGTTCTGTTCCACCACGTTCTGCTTCTCCTTCGGATCGCTCCCGATCGCGAAGAGTTCCTCGGTCGGCAGCCCGCGCGGGTTGCCCGCGTTGGCTTCGATCAGCTTCCAGGTGTCTGTGCGGATCGCGCGCAGCACGTTGCCTTCGTGATCTTCTTCGGCGTAGTGCATGCGCTCGGACTCGCTGCGCCGCGCCAGCGGCACCGCGAGATCCTTCCCCTGCATGCCGGTGGGAATCGGCGCGCCTGCCATCGTGAGCAGCGTCGGTGCGATGTCGAGGTGGCGCACCGGATGATCGGTGACGCGTGGCGGCGCACCGACCTTGCCCTTCGGCCACTTCACCAGCAGCGGGACGTGGATCTGCTCTTCATAGAGCGTCGTGCCGTGCCACCAGCCGCCGTGCTCGTGGAACTCCTCGCCATGGTCGGCGGTGATCACGATCATCGTGTCGTCCCACAGGCCGAGTTCACGCAGCTTCGCCTCCACCTCCGCGATGTGTTCGTCGGTGAAGCGGATCTCGCCGTCGTAGAGTTCGCGCATGTGCGCGGCGCGCGACGGATCGGGATTGTCCGCCTCGACGCGCGCGATTGCCTCGCCCGTGTACGGATGCGGGAAGTAGGGATCGTGCGGGTCCATGTAGTGCAGCAGCAGAAAGAAGCGCGAATCCTTGTGGCGTGCGAGCCAATCGTCGGCGACGCGCGTCACCGTCGCCGCGTCCTGGTAGTAGTCCGTCACGCGGTGACCGGGCTTCAGCTTGAGCGCCACCTTGCGGCCGATCTGGTAGAAGATCAGCTTCGACGACGACTCTTCCGAGCCGAACAGATAATCGGGCGACAGATACGTGTACTCGTCGTATCCCTGCTGGAAGCCGAAGCTCGGCGCGAGGTTGATGTTCGCGACGATTCCACCGGTTGCGTAGCCGTGCTGCTGGAGCGCCTCGGACACCAGCACCAGGTCCGGCGGCAGCGTGGCCGTCTTCGACATCGTGTTGTGCGTCGAAGGCAGCGTCGAGGTGAGGATCGACGCGAACGACGGCTTGGTCCACGAGGCGTGCGAGAAGCCGCTGAAGAGCGTGCCGTCTTGCGCGGCGATGCCGCAGATGTGGGTGGCCTCGACGCTTCCGCCGTAGCACGAAAGTGCGTCGGCGCGCAGCGTGTCGATCACGATCAGCAGCAGATTCGGTTTGTCCGCGAGCGCGGCGGGCACCGCGCGGCGGCGCCGGCGGAGGCGGTGAGGCCGGGTAGAGCGCGCGCCCTGCGACCGCGCCGCCGCCGACCACGAGCGCGCCGAGCAGCAGCGCCGGGATCGCGCCGAAGCCGCGACCGATGCCGCCGCCCAGCAAGCGCGGTCCGAGCAGGAAGAGCGCGAGCGCGACGACCCCCGCGACCCCGAGCACGCCCGCCAGCACCGGCAGCGGCGGCATCTGTTCGTGGAACACGTCCCGGCGGATCCGGAACAGTCGCGATCATCAGCGCCGGCGCGACGCCGAGTGCGAGCAGCACGAGACTCGCCGTCCAGCCGCGGATCTCGCGGCGCTCCATCGGCAGCACGCCCAGCACGACGCCCGCGGCGAGACCGCCGAGCCCCATCAGCAGTGCGTACGCGAGCGGTCCGTACCAGAGCACCTGATGGTCGGCGCCGAGTCCTTCGCGCGCGATCACGAGCGTCTCGATCACGCCGATCGCCAAGCCGGCGAGAATGCCCGCGCCGAGTCCCGTGTAGGCGGCCGCGCCCACGCGCGCCGCGAGGCCCGGCACGTCGGCGACCGGCCGTGCGGCGTGACGCGCGCGGTCTTCGTCGGTCTCGAGCGACACCGCAGCGCGTGCCGCTTCGTCGTAGTCCACCTGCACGCCGTCCACGCGACAGTAGGCGGGCTTGTAGTCGGCGGGGCGCAGCCACCAGAAGAAGCCGCCGAACAGCGTCAGCGCCTCCGCCGCCCAGAAGCCGAGTGCGGCCGACACGATCGACGCCGCCGCGCCGATCTCCTTGTGGAGCAGCACGTACTGCGCGGCCTCGCGGATTCCTTCGCCCGCGATCGTGAACGGGCTCACCACGGTCGCGAAGATCTGGATCGACGAGCCGAACACGATCGGCCAGAACTCCGGCTTCACCGCGCCGGCCGCGTAGGCGGTGAAGTAGTACATCGCCGCCGTCGTGAAGTGCACGACGAACGAAAGGCCGAGCGCGAACAGCACCAGCAGCTTCTTGTCGCGGTAGGCCGACGCCGAGTGCGCGATCCGCAACACGATGCCTTCGAGACGCGCCTTGCCGGGGATCGGCAGGCGCAGCAGCAGCCACTGTACGAGCCCCGGAAACCACAGCACGGCCAATAGCGCGCCGATCAGCGCGAGCGAGAGCGGGACGGTGATCGCCGCGACCATCGGCCCGTTGTCACCGAAGATCTTGATGCCGAACGGCAGCGCCACCAGGAACGACAGGAAGATGCCGAAGACGCCCATCACCTTTTCGATCGCGGTGGTCGCCGTCACTTCGACGGTCTTGCCGCTGAAGCGCGCGGCGTCGTAGAGCTTGTAACCGTCCAGCCCGGCGGTGCTCGGCAGAAAGGTGCCGATGAAGCGGCCGATCAGGAACGAACCGAAGATGTGACGGAACGGGAACTCGATGCCCTGGCCGCGCAGCAGCACCACGCCAGCGGTACATCGACGCGAGGATGCCGACGAACTTGACGCCCGCCGCGGCGCCGCAGAACAGCAGGAACGGTCCGAGTTCGATCAGTGTGATCTGCGCCCGGATCAGTCGCCAGGCGGCGACGTGGGTGGCGTCCTTCGGCACCTGGCCGGCGAGATGCAGCGCCTCGATCTGCTCCGGATCCATCTTCACCTGGTGATCGAGCAGCAGCCAGAAGGCGCGCACCGTCACCCAGGCCTTCAGCACGTTCAGGATCCGCCCGCGCCACGGCTGCGGCGCGAAGCGCGAAACCGCGATCGCGAGCAGCGCGACGACGAGGATCTCGACGAGAATCAGCATCCGGGTACCTCGTCAGGTCGTGAACGGAGGTCGTGAGGCTGGGAGCGGAAATGCCCGAGCGCCCCCAGGGTGGGTACCCGGGAAGCCCGGTAGGGTACGGGAGAGCGTCGACCTCGCCACCACCTGCGTCGCCAACTGAGAACCGACGACGATTCCTGCCGCCGCGCGCTCCACAGCTGCGTCCGCACTGCGTCGCCGCTGCACTCGCATGACGTGCATGACGGTCGCGTCATGCTCGCGCCGTTTACCGCGCGAGCGGGCGAGCCGATGACGCCTCCATGCCTCGCGCGGCGGGGCGAGGAGGGGACCATGAACAAGGACATCTTGCTGCTCGGCGCCCACGCGCCGGACATGGAAGTGCTGCGCACACGGCTGGTGCGCATCGGCTATCGCGTGGTGCCGGCGAAGACGCCCGAACAGGCGCATACCTTCCTGCGCGTCGCGGGGACGCGGATCGGCGCCGTGATCGTGCCGTCCGACATGCCGGTGATGAACTTGCGCGCCGCGCTCGACTTCATGCGGCGGCTCTCCCCAGCGGTTCCGCTCACGTTCCTGGGTGCGGGACGCGACCCGGGCTCCGAGGGTCGCCAGCGGCTGCGCCAGGCCGGCATCCAGGTTCCGATCTTCGATCCGCTCGATCTCCACACGCTGCGGTTTCAGATGAACCGCGCGCTCGCGACCGGGCGACCGATGCACCGCCACCGCACCACGCTGCGCGCGCCGGCCGATTGGCCGGTCCTCGTCAAGTCGGGGGTCCGCCAGAAGGAAGGGCGCATCTACTCGATCTCGGCGTCGGGCGCCTATCTGTCGATCGCGCAGCCGTGGATGGTGAAGGCGCGGGTCGAGCTGCGCCTGGCGATTCCCGCCGGCGACTCCGTGACGGCGTCGGGCCGCGTCGTGATGACGAACGTGCCCGGCAACGTCATGAAGCGCAATCTGCCGTTCGGCATGGGCGTGCACTTCGATCAGGTGAACGAGCACGCCTCGGTCGCACTGCTCATCTACGCAGAAGAGCGAAGCCGCGCGCTCTGCCTCTGATCAGGCACTCGCGCTCGGCTCGCAAGCTGTTCGCTACGCGCTGAGCCTACAGCTCGATATCGCCGCCGTTGTCGCACCTCGCCTCGATCGGCGGCGCGTAGGCCTGCATCGCGACGTCGAACTCCTGGTAGACGACGACGTCCCCGGTGGCGCAGATCGGAGCGCTCTGGCCTTCGGCAAGCGAGCCCTCGAAGAGCCACGTGGGACACGCGCCCGACGCCGTGGGCTCGCACGCGCGCACCTGGGTCGAGGGCGGATCCGAATCGATCTTGACGAGGTCACAACACGCCGCAGTGGCCGCCTTCGGGGTGAGGGCGATCAAAGCGAGAGCGAGGAGTCGAGCGTTCACAAAAGCCTCCGTTCGATGGCCATTCTATTTGGACTGCCGAGTGGAGACAAGAAAAGGTGACTCTTCTTGCAGAATTCTTGCACACGTCGCGCGACACCGATGGTAGAGTGCGCGGGCCGTGCACACGCTGAGAACGCGTCTGCTCGTCGCCGGGTTCGCCGCAGCGATTCTGCTCGGGATCGCCACGGCGCACAGCGCCTCGGCCATCACATTCGTCTCGAGTACGCCGATTGCCGGTGACAGCGTCCCGGTGACGGTGACGCTGGTCGATGCACCGGGCGGCAGTGGCGTCGACGTCACGGTCTCGATCCCGCCCGGGCAGGGCGACCTCCTGGGATTCTTCGGGAATGCGACGCCCGAGACGCTCGTGCCCTCGATGGCAGTCGTCGATCAAGCCGGCCTCGTGACGCAGTGGCAGTTCGCAGCCAATCAGGTCTGGAAGGTCGGCGGCGGCAACGTCATGTCGCCCGTCAAGAGCTGGGACTTCGGTCTTCGATTTGCGAGTCAAGGAAGTGCGGGCGGCGCGGTCACGTCGGCGAGCTTCCGGCTCACGGCACCAGGGCTCACGACGGCAAGTCTCGTCAACGCCTTCAACCAGGGCTGGCGCTTCGGTATTCGCATCCAGAGCACGCTCGGGCCCGAAGGCTCGGCCAAAATCGGCGTCGCCTCGACGGCGCTGCCGGTGGGCGAGGCGCCGACCATCGGCATCACCACGCCAGCGGACGGTGCGCTGCTTGGGAACGGCAGCGTCATCGTGAGCGGAACACTCACCGGCACGGAACCGGTCACGGTGAGCGTGAACGGCATTGCAGCCACCGTCACCGGATCGACCTGGAGCGCAGCCCTCGCCCTCGCCGACGGCGCGCACACACTGACGGCGACGGCGAACAACGCTGCCGGCTCGGCGACGGACTCGGTCGCCGTCACCGTCGACACGACCCCGCCGGTCGTCACGATCACGGCGCCCGCGGACGGAACGCAGACGACCGCCGCGCTCGTGACGGTCGCGGGCACGGTTGTCGATGCGCGCCCGATCGCGAGCTTCACGGTCAGCGGCGTCGCCGTGCCGCTTGTGGATGGCGCCTTTACGACCGCAGCCACTCTCGGCCTCGGCGGGAATCCGATCACCGCCGAGGCCACCGATGCGGCGGGCAACACCGGATCCGACGGGATCACGGTCGTGCGCGGCGAGGCGCCGGCGATCGCGATCACCGTTCCCGCGGATGGACTTCTCACCAATCAGACGCCACTCACTGTGTCGGGCACGGTCAGCGGCACGGCGCCCGTCGCGGTCAGCGTGAACGGCGTCGCCGCGACCGTGACGGGCGGGAGCTGGACCGCGAGCGTCGCGCTCGTCGAGGGCGGCAACACGCTCACAGCGAGTGCCGCGAACAGTTTCGGTAGTGCGAGCGCAGCTGTTTCGGTGACGCTCGACACAACGGCGCCGGTCGTCGCGATCACTGCGCCGGCGAGCGGTGTGACGCTGGCGTCGCAACCCGCCGCTGTCGCGGGAACGGTCGCCGATGTGAGTTCGATCGCGGCCTTGCTCCTCAATGGCAGCCCGCTCGTGGTGACCAGCCCCTTCGAGGGGATGGCGGCGCTCGTCGAAGGCGCCAACGTGCTCGTGATCGAGGCCGTGGACGCGGCGGGCAACACGGGATCGGCTTCGGTCGCGGTCACGTACACGCCCGCGACACCGCTCGCGATCACGATCGAGACGCCGCCCGGCGGCGCGCTCTTCTCGAAGGCGGAGGTCGATGTCGCAGGCGCGGTGAGCGACGCGGCCGCGACGGTGAGCGTGAACGGCGTGCTCGCGACTGTCACGGGCCAGCAATGGGTGGCATCCCGCGTGCCACTCAGCGAAGGGGCGAACACGCTCACTGCCAGGGCAACGCGATCCGACGCGACCGCCACCGCCGCGGTTGCCGTCACCTACAACGCGCCGCCGCTGGTCGTGATCACGTCGCCCGCAGCGGGCTCGCTGTTCCGGACCGACGCGACCGACGTCGAAGGCGTCGTCGATGACCCGTCCGCCTTCGTCGACGTGAACGGCATCATTGCAAGTGTTGGCGCCGGAGGCCGCTTCCTCGCGCGCGGCATCCCGCTCGCGCCCGGCGACAACACGCTCATTGCGCGGGCCCTCGACGCGCTCGGCGCGAAGGGCAGCGACTCGGTCGCGGTCGTTCGCGACGACGCCGCAATGGGCCGCACCCGCCTCGTGATCCCTGATGGCACTCGGTGGAACGAGCCCGTCCTGGAGGCCTTCACGAGTTTCGCCGAGTGGGCGGAGAACCTTCGCAACGGCAATGCGACGGGGACCTTCCCGCGGCCCTTCGACATCGGGGTCGAGCGCTTCCTGCCCACGCCCGACGTCCCGACGATCTTCCCGCAGCCGCAGATCTTCCTGCTCGCGGAGAATCCGAGCGACGTCGACTTCGCGTCCTTCGTCGGCGACGAAACGGCTCCCTACCGCACCCAGAATGCGGTGACGACGTTCCCGATCGAAGACCTTGACATCTTCTTCCCGCCCGAATTCGTGACGCTCCCGTCAGCATTCACGCCGAGTGACTTCGAGCCCCGCTTCTTCGCAGTCGGCGACGACCTGCTCGTCCCCTGTGTGCCCGACGGCTGCCCACCCGGCTCGATCGAGAGCGGCCGCGTGCGCTTGCGCGCGACGCAGGACGGCGTGCAGCGCGAGATCGCTCTCGCGGCCGATGCGACACGCCCCAACTTCGAGATTCTCTCCCCGAGCTACGGCTCGGTGGTCGCCGGCAACGTCGTCACGGTGACGGGTGTCGTGCGCGATGCGGGTCCGCTGCTCGACTCGGTGTCCTACAGGGTCGTCGACGAGTTCGGCATCGTCGTGCAGGAGGGTCTGGCACCGCTCCTCGTCGAGGCGGTCGCGGATCCGAGTCCGCCATTCCGCGGCCACTTCGCGATCCCGGATCTCGTGCTTGCCGGCGGCTTCTACTTCGTCGAGGTCACAGCTTGGGATTCGCTCGGGAACTGGTGGAGCTTCGGAACCGGGTTCACCATCGACGCCGAAGCGCCGGCTGCGGTGCTCTACTCACCGCTCGACGGCTCGGCGTTCACCGAGAGCGAGGTCCAAGCGTCGCTCGACTTCGCAGCCCCGACGACGCTCGTCTCCGTGAATGGCGTCCCCGACGGCCGAAGCTTCCCGGCCGGAATCGCTCCCAACGTCCTCACGCTCCCACTCGAACTCGGCCTCAACATCTTCCAACTCGAAATCCAGAACAGCGCCGGCGCCTTCTCGCTCTCGTTCACCCTCCACCGCGTGGAAGCGCAGGGCGCCGTGCGCATCATTGCGCCGGTGGCGGGCGCTCTCGTGAACAGCCACAGCCTCACCGTCACGGGCACCGTGCCGCTCGGTACCCCCGTCGTGCTCGTGAACGGCGTCCTCGCGGCGATCGCGCCTGACCGCGTCTCGTTCACGGCAACGATCCCGGTGCCTTCGACGGGCATTGCCCTCATCGACCACGAAGTGCGCACGAAGCCCTTCGCGGTCACCGCCGAAGCGTTGCCCCTCGGCGGGCGCACCAGCATCGCGATCACGCCCGACTTCGTGGCGCCCAGCTTCCGCGTGGCGCTCCCCGAAGACGGCGCGGTGACGAGCGCGGCTTCGGTCGCGCTTTCGGGTTTCGTCTCGGAGGCGTCGACCGTCTCGGTCGATACTCCGAGCGGCCCGCTCTCCGTGCGCACCGTCCGCGACCGCGCGCGCGAAGCCGCCGAACCCTTCAATCTCTTCTCTGCGATCCAGTACCACCGCTACGACCTGCCGCCGATCGATCTGGCAGGGGGCGCGAACGCATTCACGCTGCGCGCAGTCGACGCCGCCGGCAACGAGACGACCCGACTCGTGACGCTCACGCGCGCCGATGCGAGCCTTGCGCTCGTGAGTCCCGCTGCCGGCTCCTCCGTCGCCGACCTGGTGACGAGCGTGACGCTGCACGCGGCCGTGCCCGTGACGATCGACGCCTTCGTCGTCGCCGGGCGTCAGGTGCCGGCGCTCAGCGGGGTCGCGATTGCAGCGGGCATCGACACGCCCGTGAGTGGCATCCCGCTCGTCCCCGGCGCGAACGACGTGCGCATCGTCTACCACCGCGCGGGCAGCGCGAGCGAAGTCCTGGTGTTCGGGCTCACGTCCACCGCCACGGACTTCGCAACGGTCTCCGGCCAGGTCGCCGACCAACGCACGGGCGAAGGAATCGCCGGCGCACTCGTCTCGATCACCGCAGGTGGGGTGGACATCACCGTCGTGACCGATGCGCAGGGCCACTACGTGGCGCAGGTGTCGCCGGGTGCGATTGCGATCACCGCCGCCGAGGAGGGCTACGCGATCGCGAACGCCTCGGGCAACGCTGCTGCGGGCGCAACCCTGGTGGCGGATCTCGGGCTCGGGTCCACTGGGATTCCCGCGGTGATGAACGAGCTGCGCATCCTCGTCCCGCCGGCAGGGACCGTGACGGACTTCGAGATGCTCACGGTCGTCGGCACGGTGCTGAACCCGAGCTCCAGCGTCACCGTGAACGGGGTCCCGGCGCAGGTCGTGGGCAACCGCTTCACGGCGAAGCACGTGCCGCTCGCGATGGGCGCGAACACGATCGCGGCCAGTGCTTCGGTGCTTGGGTTGCCGGTCGCAACGAAGAGTGTCGGCGTGGAGCGCTCGAATACGCCGGTGCTCCAGGTGAAACTGTTCTCGCCGCCGGATGGCGCGACGATCCCGGGCGGTGGGCTCGTGGTGCGGGGGTTCGTGAGTGCGAAGGATGCACTCGTTCAAGTCTCTGGCGGAGGGATGGCCATACCGGCAGAAGGGGTCTACAAGATTCCGGATGTTGCGCTCCCACTCGACGCAACGCAGATCGAGGCCTCGGTTCGCACCGTCGATGGCGCCCAGAGCGCCTTCGCCACCAGTCGCATTGCGGTGGATCGAATCGGACCCGCGCTCGTTCTCGCTGCCGATCCTGTAAGTGGGGACGCTCCGCTCGAAACGGAACTCCAGCTCACCGCCACGGCTCCTCCCATCGCCGTAGCGCGCATCGACTTCGACCTCGACGGCGATGGAGTCCTGGACGTGCTCGCGAGTAGTAGCTCGACGGTGAGCCTGACCATCACGGAACCGACGCTTCGCCTGGCGCGTGCCTTCGCGACCACTCCCTCCGGCGTAGAGCTTTCAGCACCGGTTGCCCTGCAGGCGCACCTGCCTACGACCACCCTCCGGACCTTCGCTGTCGGCAATCCCGTCGATCTGGCGGCGGGTGCCGACGGCGCTCTCTACGTCCTCGACGCCGCGGCTGGGCGGATCACGCGGTACGACGAGGACGGAACGGCGCTCGATGCCTTCGGCAGCTCTGGTGCCGGCTCCAATCAGCTCGCCAATCCCCAGGCGCTCGCCATCGATGCCGACGGTCGCTTCTACGTCGCGGATACGGAAAACGACCGAGTGCAGGTCTTCAGCCCGACCGGAGCATTCGAGCACAGCATCGGGGCGGGAGATTTGAGTGGACCATCGGGAGTCGCTGTCGATGGGAATCTCCTGATCGTGTCGGACACTGGAGCAGGCCGGCTTCGGATCTTCCGGCTCGACGGAGCTCCCGTCGCATCGGTCCCGATCGCGAATCCTCGTGGGATTGCGACGAGGGCCGCCGGCGGCGTTCTCGTCACGAGTCCGAGTGAGGGACTGCTCGCCTTCGCGAGCGGAGTGCTCACGAGCATCGCGGCGATCGAATCCCTACCGCTCGAGCAGCGACCCGTATCTCCGGTGGATGCCGTCGAAGGAACCGATTCGACCCTCGTCGCAGACGCGTCGACGGGATCGGTCGCGGTGTTCTGGCCGAGCCTCCAGCGGAGACGTGTGATCCAGGGCATGGCGGGTGTGAAGGCCGTGCTCGCGGGCCAGAGGCGGGAGATCGAGTCGATCTATGTTGCCGACGGAAGGCAGGTCACCGAAGTCGGTCTCCCGGTTCCTTCGCCGCTGCCCACGATCACGGCGCTGAAGGCGCGGCTGCTCGCGTTGGACATCGAAGGTGCGCTCGAGTGGATCTCTCCGGAGCGCCGCGCGTACTTCCGCGACGTCTACGAGCGAAGCGGCCCCACGTTGGCCACCGAGGCTGCTGCGATGGGCTCGCTCGAAATCGATCTACTGCGCGAAGGTCGCGCAATCGCGCTGATTCACCGCGAAGAGCAAGGACCCACGGGCCCGGTGGATCGCCAGTACCCGGTACAGCTCGTGCGGTCGGCGGATGGAAGATGGCTCGTTCTCGACTACTGATCCTCGCGCTGGCCGTCGCGGTCTTCCTGATCTTCTGGCTGCCGCTCTACGACTGCGGCCCGATCTGGGCGCGCCAGGTCGAAGGCCAAGTGATCGACAAGGCCACGGGCAAGCCGGTTCCCGGAGCGGAGGTCTTCGTGAACTACTGGTACCAGAGCGCGGGCGCGGGCGTCGATTGGCGTTGGACCACGACCGACGTCGAAGGGCGTTTCGTCTTCCCGGGGCACCCCGCGATCTCCTACTTCGGACGGGGAGGCTGCGTGTATCGGAGGGACAAGTACCCGACGGTCGAGGTGTTGCATCCAGCGTACGGAACATTCTTTATGGGGCGGCCGCCCGCGCCGTACTGGACGTGGCGGAACAATCGCATCGAGATCGAGCGAGACACCGTCTGGCTCAGCAATTTCGAGCGAGATCGAAAGCACAATGACGCAGGCGAGTGCAACGGCATGCCTTCCGCAGCTCGCATGCGTTGCTGCGAGGTGTTGTTCGGGGCCGACGCGGCTCGGATCTGCGCACCGAAACCCGGGACGATTCAGCGATGAGGAAGTGGCTGCGTCTCGCAATCGTGTTGGGGGCGACTGCACCGCACGCGGCTCTCGGGTGGGACAATCTCGAGGCTCATCCGGAGCTGACGAAGAGCGCCGCGCTGCGCGACGAGCGGATCGCCTCATACCTTCGAGAGGTCTACGGACTGTCGCAGGGTCTAAACGCCGAGCTCGCCGTGCAGATCGGATTCGACGACCGAACGGATCCCGACATCAACAAGGGCGGGCCCGTTGGTTCGTCGCGCTTTGCCCAGAGCTGGGACAGTTCCCCGCCTCCTTCATTCCCCGTCCCGCGCGTCGACTCCCAGATCGTGCTGAACGCTGCTTGTCGGCTCCCCTCGTGTCTGGACGATCTCCTGCGGGAGAGCGTTCTCACGCTCCTTCGCTCCGGCTCGTTCGGGGAGGACAACCCGAACTTGCGAGCCAGCCACCATTTTTACGATCCCGTGAAGACGCACGACCAACCCAACATCACGATCGCCGGCCAATCCGTCCCTCCTGGCAATCGGGGCCTCGACAATACGCAACCGGGCGTCGCGGGGGAGATCCAGACCGTCGCCCTGAGCTTCTTCGCCGAGTTCTTCCGCGGAGGCGGAAACTTCTCAGGGTTCGGCCGCTCTGCGCGCGACCGCGCGCTGGACACGCCCGTCGAGAATCCGGCGTCGTCCGCCGAGCCGGAGAACTTTTTCGCCCTGCCGGATGCCGAGCGCTTTCTCTTCGAGTCGATCTCGGCAGCGTCGCACGGCGCGCGAGAGCACTTCCTCGCGCTGCATTTCCTCGCGGTCGGGAGTGTGCTCCATCTGCTCCAGGACATGAGCAGCGTGGCGCACACACGCAACGACTTTCTGGCTGACCACTTGCGCGGCGAAATTGTGGGGTTCCTCGGGATTGATGAGGGAACACTGGAGGGCGCTGGGAAGAGCCGCCCCGTCATTGAGTTCATTAAGGGCTTGAATGATCCATCAACTGACATTCTCTCGGCGTCGCCGGCCATCGCGCTGGCAAACCTCGACCCGATCCGGTTCGCCGGCTTGTACGAATCTCGGTTTCCGTTCTTCGACCCATCGGGAGCCGCATTCCAAGACTTTTGGGATTCCCCTTCTCGGCTCGGCCTCGCCGAGTTCACCAATGCGCACTTTTTCAGCCGCGCCACGGTCGACGACCGCTACGTCGAGGGGAACCCGGAAGCCACGTCGGAGACCGGCTACCCGTCGCCCCGTGTTGCCGGTTGCCAGCTCGGCGCGGAAGCGGGAACTGGGAGTGCGAGAACCTTCGTGACGTTGTTGCCCCGGCGTGATCTCGACACGGGCAGGTTCCTCGGGCCGGAATCGGAGATTCCATTCCTGTCCAGCGAAACGGTCCCGCACCTCGCGCGATGCGGTTGGCACGCCGCGGAAACACCGATCGTCATCGACGACAGCGTGATGCGCGACTACCTGGAGATGCTGCTGCCCCTCGCGGTCGACTACAGCGCGAAGTTCCTGGAGCGCTACTTCGCGCCACGGATCGCCGTCCGCGCGGTCGGCGAGCGACAGTTCCGCGTCGAGAACGTGTCCGATCTCCCGATCCGCATTCGCGCCTCGGAGCTGCGCGCGGTCTACGACGACGACGACGGAAATCGCTGGTCGCTCGACCTCGACTGCGGCGACGGCGCCACGGTGTTCGAGATCGCGCCCGGCGAGACGTCGTCGGCGACCTGCACGCTCCCGATCTCCCTGCCCTCCGGAAACGAACCGCCCGCAGTGAGCGCCGACTTCTGGGTCGTGGCGCGCGGCGCGCATGGAGAGCGTGGGAGCGCCGACCCGAGCGAGTTCGAGACAGCCGGCTTCGTCACCTTCGTCGCTCACGTCCAGCCGCAGCTTCTGGTTCACGGCGCGATTCAGAACGAAGCCTTCACCGACGACGACCCGCGCTACCCGATCGATATCTTCTCGATCCCGCTCGACCTGGGTCACGAGGCAGCGGAGAACGACGTCCCCCCGACGCGCACCAATCTGACCGCAGCGCTGCGCGCTTCGGTCGGCAGCGCCACGCTCGATCTCACTTCACCGAACGGCGAGCCGCACGGAGTGCGGATCGCGCTGCGTTCGGACAAGGACGCGACGGAGACGGATGGCTTCTACCTCGATGTCGCAGCCCCGCAGAAGGCCTATCTGTTCGATCCCACCGCTCCTCCCACCTCGGCGGACGCGCTCACGCCCCTTCCCGAGTCGCAGATCCACTTGCCGAACGGCCGACCTCACATCGCGCCGCTCTTCAGTGGCGACGGTGCCGCGATCTTCTACTACGAGGACGCCTCGTTCGCCTCGCAGGCGGACCGAAACGCGAAGGACGCTCTGCTTCGCTATCGCATCGAAGACGCGCAGCACCAGCGCTTCACGGATCGCATCGCCTTCGCAACCTCGAACCCCGATGAGACCCCCGACGATCTCAATCTCGGAGATCAGCGCGACGTCTGTCGGGGTCTCGACGACGTCTCAGCCCGCTTGGAGTCCGTCATCGCAGGGCAGGTGCGGTGCTACGCCGAGGTGGTGATCCAGCAGAACGGGAACAAGATCTGGAGCCAGACGGGTCCCTCCCGAACGGAGATCCGCGTCGCGACCGTCACGCCGTCGATCGCTGAGCCGGGCAAGCTCGAAGCCCAGTACACGGAACGGATCGACCTTGGCGCGGGGGCCGTGTTTGCGTGCGGCGGAAGCCCGAACCAATGCTGGCAGCGCGGCGGCGAGCCGAGCGGCGAAGAGAACGCGCGCGAGGAAGACGTCGCCTGGTCGCCCGATGGAACCCGGATCGCCTTTCTCCGCACTCCGACGAGCAACCCGCTGGAATTCGAACAGGAGATCTGGGTCGCAGACCTCGTCACACGCGAGGTCCGGCGCGTGATGACCAGCGAGCGCGGAGACCCGGGTGTTCCGCAGTGGTCGCCCGACGGAAAGTGGCTGGTCTTCGGGATGCGGGTCGGGGCGCAGGTCACATCGACGCCGAGCGGCTTGATCGTCGAGAACGCGGACGACATCGACGTCTATGCGATTCGTTCGGATGGCGCTTCGTCGCAGCCGCCGCAAAGACTGACGCGTGGTCTTCGGCCCTTCTCGATCGGGATCTACGCGCCGCTCCTGTTGCCGAGTGCTCCTTGAGATGTGGCGCGTGCCGGCCTTGATCCTGGTCTCGACGGCCGCGCTCGCCGCCTTCGCATGCACCCGGGAAGAGCCTCTCCCGAACGCTGCGACATCGCTCGCGCCGCGCGGAGTCGCGAGCGTCGACGGATCTGCGATCGAAGCTGCGGATCTCGCGCCCGATGGGGAAGCGCCGCGCTGGGATCCGCAGCGCCTCCTGGACCGCGCCATCGCGCGCAAACTAGCGGCCGCAGAAGCCCGCCTTCGCAACCTCGACGAGCGCCCCGACATCGCCGCGAAGCTCGACGCGATCCGCCGCGCAGCCGCGCGAAGCGAGGAAGAAACGCTCCGCGACGCTCTCTTCGCATCCCTCCGCGACGCCGCAGCACTCACCGACGAAGAGCTGCGCGCACACTACGAGAAGACGAAGCACCGCTTTGCCGAACGCCGTTGGCGCCTCCTGCGCGAGCGCTTCGCCACGGAAGCAGAGGCGCGTGCAGCGGATGCAAAGCTCGGCGCAGACGGGCGACTCGACGCGGCGCGTGCCGATGCGATCGGCCCCGCCACCGCCGCCGAGGTCGCGGCGGCGACGAGCCCCGAAGTGCTGCGACTCCAGCGCCCCGGGCAGCGCGCCATCGTCTCGCACGGCGGCGCCTACGAACTCGTCGAGCTGGTCGAACTCCTTCCCGCCGTGCCGAAGCCGTTCGAAGCCGTGCGCCCGCAGGTCGAAGCGAGTCTCCGCACGCTGCGCGCGCAGGAGGTGTTCCGCGCGGAGATCGAGCGCTTGCGCGCGTCGGCGAAGATCGAGATCGATGAAGAAGCGCTCGAGGCGTTGCGCGCGGCGCCTCGAGCGAACGAAGTTCGGTGACCCCGGCCTACTTCGGTGTCGTCTCCGCCGGAGCGTTCGCCGGCGCCGGCTCCTCCGGCATGCTGCCCGCGAGGATCTGCCGTCGCTTCGCCTGGTAGTCCGCTTCGGTCAGCTCGCCGCGTCGGCGCGATTCTTCCAGATCCGCGAGCGCGCGCAGACCTTCCGGCGAGACACCTTGCGGCGGCGCCGGCGCGCCCGTTGCGGGCTCGCTGGGCAGCGTCGCTTCCTCGCCGCTGTCCATCAGCACGGTGCGGCGCACGACCTGTCCGCCTGGTCGCACGTGCAGCGCACCGGCGTCCTTGAAGATCGGGTCACGCCAGTTTGCGGTGACGAGCTGGTTGCCCTCGGCCGCGATGCCCTCGCTCGGCACCGCGCGGGTCTTCCCGACGATCTCGCCGGTCTTCGGCTCGGGAATCTTGTCGCCCTTGTTGTCCTTGGGAAGCGCCCAGTCGAGGTGGCCGAGTTTGATGAAGAGCTTGTCGTCCTGGTTCCACACGATCAGGCTGGTGAGATAGTCCTGCGTGAAGACCGCCAGGTTGCGCTTGCGCTCGCTTCGCCATCACGAGGACTTCCTGCGACGGGTCCGCCTTCGCGAGCGCGCGCGCGATGCCTTCGCCGATCGGATAGAGCAACTCCGTCGGGATCGCGGGCTCGCGCTCGGGCTTGTCGCCTTTGCGCACTTCGATGCGCGCGAGCAGGTTGGTGAGGCGCACCGGCGCGATCACGACGGGATGCGAGATAGCCGCGTTCGACCGGCTTGCCGCCGCGCGAGTCGTAGCGGAGGAAGACCTCCACGTTGTTCTCGTCGAAGACCGGCAGCTTCACGACCTTGGTCATGCAGCCGCTCGCGACGAGCGCCGCCGCCGACGAGCGCGAAGGCGCCCGCGAGCTTCGGCCGATCCACTCGCTTGAAGGTCGCCACGTCCCGTTCCTCCGTCTGCGGATCAAGACAGCTCGGCGTGGGCTCCCGGCGGAACCCGCCCACCACCATCGGCAGGGCGACCACCGCGGCGAGCACGAGGACGCCCTGGAGCGCGAGACCCTGCCAGGTCGGGTAGATCCCCAACCACTCGAGGCGGAAGAGTGACACGGGTGTGGCCGGGATCCAGCCCGCCTCCTGCAAGGCGGCGATTCCGTGGCCGGCGAGGACGATTGCGAGGCCGTAGAGCAGCAGCGACGAGGCGGCGAAGAAGCGGCGCATCGGCAGTCGCTGGCCGAAGCGGAAGACGGTGAGCGCGAGCACGGCGAGCACGCGCGGCGCCTGCGCCGATGCCGGCGAAGAGCGGACCCGTCCCGGCGGGTCCCGCCTGCGCCGCGAGCGCCTGGTAGAAGAGCACCGTTTCGAAGCACTCGCGGTAGACCGCGACGAAGGTGACCAGCGCGAGCATGCCGAGCGAGCCGCTCGAGAGTGCGGTCTTCAAGCGATCGCCGAGGAAGGACTGCCAGCGCGCCGACTTCCGTCTTCGAGAGCAGCCAGTAGCTCACGTAGAAGAGGATGGCGGTGGCCGCGAGGCGCCGAGACGCCTTCCACCACTTCGCGGCTCGCGCCGCTCATCGCGACGAAGCGCGACGCCACCCACCAGGTCGCCGCGCCCGCGGCGAGCGCGGCGATCCAGCCGGCGTGCACGAAGCGCAGCGCATCGCGGCGACCCGACGCGCGCGAGCACGCCGATGATCGCGACCACCAGCAGCACCGCTTCGAGTCCCTCGCGCGCGAGGATCGTCAGCGCGCCGGTGAAGACCGCCGTCGGGCCGAGGTCGCCGCCGGCGAGCCGCTGCTCGGCCTGCGCGAGCCCGTCTTCGACCGAGCGGTGGATCGCCGACACTTCGGCGAACGCGCGTCCTTCGCGCAGCGCGTCGCGGTAGCGGATGTATTCGGCCTCGATGGCCTTGCGCAGCGCCGAGTCGACCACGTTCAGCGCCGGCTCGACGGGCTCGAAGCCGTCGAGGTACGACGAGATCGGCGAGATCGAGCGCCCGCTCGCGCTCGCCCGCGCGGAAGGCCTCGAGCGACTGCGCGAGCCTGCTCGCTGCCAGTCGAGCGGGAGATCGCCCGTGCGCAGCGCTTCGGGATGCGCGCGCAGGAACGCGAGCAGCGCTTCGCCGTCGGCGTCGCCTCCCGAAAGTTCTGCAACCGAGCGATCCGTGAGTGCGGCGAGATTGGGGACGCGAGCGATGGCGGCGTCGCGCTGGGTGTCGAGCAGTGCCTTGCCGCGCGCGATCTCGTCCTGCCCGAAGCCGAGCGCGCCGACGTAGAAGGCGAGATCCCAGCGCGACGCTTCATCGAGTTGCTGCGCGAACGGTTTCATGCCGGTGCCGTCGAGGCCGTAGGTGATGGTGCTGAAGAGGGCGAAGGGCGAGAGCGCGAGCAGGCGGTCGCGTTCGTTGAAGTTGCGCGGCGGCGGCTCGAGGATTCTGCCGGCCGCGCCGTCGCCGAGGCCCGTCGCGCCGTGACACGACGCGCAGCTGGTGTCGTAGAGCGCGCGACCCCTGGCGAGATCCGGTGTTGCCGACGGGACGGCGCGCACGCCGAAGCGTTCGCGCACGGCAGAGGCCAGCTCGCGCGCCTGCCCCGCCACCGCGTCGCCGGGCGCGCGGTCGCGGATCGCGGACTCGAAGCGCGTCGATCGCGACCAGCGAGCGCGTCGCTCTCCGCGACACCGAGCGCCGTCAGGTTCGCGTGGATCTGCGCGGCGAACTCGATCTGCTCGGCGTACTCGAGTGGGTTCACCACCTGCCCGTCGCGCACCGTGCCGGGGTAGTCGGCGGCGAGGTACTCGAGCAGGTGCGTCGCGCGGCGGGCCTGCTCGTCGGAGGAGGGCGGATCGGCAGCGCCGGCGGGCGAGGATGCGAGCGCCGCCAACCCGAGGGCAGCGATGAGTAGGATGGGGCGAGTGATCGAGCGGTCGGCTCTCGGCACGGATCGGCCACCTCGGCTGCGGAACCCCAGGTCGGCCCGGGCCCCGTACGAAATTGAAAACTAGATTCAACTTAGCCGATTGCCGGCAATGAGACCCAACCGGATGGAGTGCTCTAGCGGCGCTCGGTCTTGTAGTCCCAATCTCTTTCGCCGCGGAGCTGGCGGTTGAGCAGCAGCTTCACGCCCTCGCGCGGATCGACCTTGCCTTCGAGGAGGAGGCGCACGCCTTGGGCGATGGGCAGCTCGACGCCCACCCGCTCGGAGAGCTGACAGGCGGCGTAGGTGGTCCGCACGCCCTCGGCGACCTCGCCCAACTCTTCGAGAATTTCCGGCAGTTTACGTCCCTTGCCGAGGGCGAGACCGACGCGCCGGTTGCGCGACAGGTCGCCCGTGCAGGTCAGCACCAGATCGCCCATCCCGGCCAGCCCGAGGAAGGTGAGCGGATTCGCGCCGAGGCGCACGCCGAGTCGAGTGATCTCGGCAAGGCCACGGGTCATCGTCGCGGCGCGCGCGTTGTGGCCGAGGTCCATCCCATCGGACACGCCCACTGCGATCGCGATCACATTCTTGATTGCGCCGCCGATTTCGACGCCCAGCACGTCGGTCTCGGAGTAGCAGCGGAACCACGGGCAGGAGAGGTAGTTCTGGACGGCGATCGCATACGCCTCCTCGCGGCAGGCGATCGTCACGACCGTGGGCTTGTGCTGCGCGACCTCTCTGGCAAACGAAGGTCCCGACAGCACGGCGATGCGCGGGTGATACGACTCGGGCAGTACTTCGGCGATCACCGCGTCCATTGTCTTGCCCGTGTCGAGTTCGATGCCCTTCACGGCCGAGACGAGAATTGCCTCCGCAGGCAGCGAAGCGGCGGCGCGCGCCATCACCTCGCGCACCGCGTGGCTCGGCACCGCGATGATCACCATCTCGCAATCGGCCAGCGCCTCGGCCAGATCGGTGGTCGCGCGGATCGCGTCTGGAATCGCCATGTCCTTGAGGAAACGCGGGTTGCGGCGGTCGCGCGTGATCGCGTCGATCAGCGAGGCGTCGCGCGCCCACAGCGAAACGTCGTGGCCACGATCCGCGCACAAGATCGCGAGGCAGCTCCCAAAGCTCCCCGCCCCCAGCACCGCAACCCGCACCGCCATCTCCCCATCCTAGTTGACTTGGGGACGTTCCTGCCCGCGTTGACTTTATTGACTTCAGGAACGTCCCCAAAGTCAACGGGTGCGGTCTTGATCGGGTTGGGGGCCGCGGCTAGGTTCCGGCCGCCTTTTCGCGGGAAATCGAGGCCTTAGGGCGGTTGCGTGATTCGGGTGAGGGGGGGAGATGATCGCGGAGTACACGGGTGCCGTCGTGATCCTCCTGATCTCGACCATCCTGGCCGGCGCGCTCCTCGCGATCCATCTCCTGGTCGGTCCGCGACGCAGCTTTGCGGAGAAGAACGAGCCCTTCGAGTGCGGCGAGCGACCGATCGTGTCCCCGCACCAGCGCTTCTCGGTCAAGTTCTACATCGTCGCGATGCTGTTCATCCTCTTCGACGTCGAGGCGGTGTTCATCTATCCGTGGGGCGCTCTCTTCACGGAACTCGGC
Source organism: uncultured delta proteobacterium (assembly GCA_963801625.1). GTDB lineage: Bacteria > Myxococcota_A > UBA9160 > UBA9160 > PR03 > PR03. The sequence goes on along the minus strand of CAWDFQ010000014.1, from coordinate 474,237 downwards.
TGGTTCGGCTTCGTCGAGATGGTCACCTTCATCGCGATGCTGGGCGGCGGGCTCGCCTACGTCTGGATGAAGGGCGCGCTCGAATGGTGATCTCCGGCGAGACGCGCGCTCGCATCGACACCGAGATCGCCAAGTATCCGAAGAAGCGCGGTGCGCTGCTGCCGGCCCTTCACCTCGTCCAGGAGCAGACCGGCTGGATCGCGCCCGAGGCGGCGCGCGAGCTGGCGACGATCTTCGACCTCCACCCGATCGAGGTCATGGAGGTCGTCAGCTTCTACAACATGTTCTACGACCACCCGCAGGGTCGGCACCACGTCCATGTCTGCACCAACCTGCCCTGCTCGCTGCGCGGCTCCCGCGACCTGCTGCGCCAGCTCGAGCAACACCTGGGCATCGAAGCCGGCGAGACGACGAAGGACGGACGCGTGACGCTCGGCCAGCGAGGAATGTCTCGGCGCCTGCGCTTGGGCGCCGGTGCTGCGCGTCGACGAGACCTACCACGAGAATCTCGACGTCGACGCCGCCAAGCGGATCGTCGACGGCCTCGAGTAGCGCCGTGCAGAAGGTTCCCTTCGTCACCAGCTATCTGACCGAGCACTTCGGCGACGACGACTACGCAACGCTCGAAGGCTACCGGCGTCGCGGCGGTTACGAAGCGGCGAAGAAGGCACTCACCGAGATGAGCGCCGAACAGATCGTCGAGCTGGTGAAGAACGCGGGTCTGCAGGGTCGCGGCGGCGCGGGCTTCGGCGCCGGCATGAAGTGGTCGTTCATGCCGAAGGGCAACGACAAGCCGAAGTACCTGGTCTGCAACGCCGACGAGTCGGAGCCAGGTTCGTTCAAGGACCGCCTGCTGCTCGAACGCGGGCCGCACCAGATCATCGAAGGCATCCTGATCGCCGCGAAGGCGACGGGCGCCGAGAAGACCTTCGTCTACATCCGCGGCGAGTATGCGCACCCGGCCGACGTGCTCGAGCGCGCCATCGAAGAGTGTCACGCGGCGGGCATCCTCGGCACGAAGTGCCTGGGCAGCGACCTCGCGCACGACGTGATCGTGACGCGCGGCGCCGGCGCCTACATCTGCGGCGAGGAGACGGGCCTGCTCGAATCGCTCGAGGGCAAGAAGGGCCAGCCGCGCAAGAAGCCGCCGTTCCCGGCGCAGTTCGGCGCCTTCGGCATGCCCACCACGGTGAACAACGTCGAGACCTTCTCGCACGTGCCGCACATCGTGAAGAACGGCGCGGCCTGGTTCCGCGGCTTCGGCACCGAGAAGAGCCCCGGCACGACGGTGTTCGGCGTCTCGGGTCTCGTCCAGCGGCCGGGTCTCTACGAGCTGCCGCTCGGCACGCGTCTCGACGAGATCGTCTTCCAGCACGCGGGCGGACCGCTGCCCGGTCGCAAGGTGAAGGGCGTGATTCCCGGCGGCATGTCGATGCCGATCCTGCCGGTGTCGCAGCTCGACGTGCCGATGGCGAGCGAGTTCCTGCGCGAGCGCAAGACGCTGCTCGGCACCGGCGGCGTGATGGTGCTCGACGACACCGTTTGCATGGTGCGCGTCGGGTTGCGTGATCACCTACTTCTTCCGCGACGAGTCGTGCGGTCAATGCACGCAGTGTCGCGAGGGCACGGGCTGGCTGAACAAGATCATGCAGCGCATCGAACGCGGAGCGGGATCGCTCGCGGATCTCGACATCCTGCTCGACGTCGCCGGCAAGATGGAAGGCCAGACGATCTGCGCATTCGCCGACGCCGCCGCGTGGCCTGTGCAGGGACTGCTGCGCCACTTCCGCGAAGATTTCGAGGCCCACATCACGCACGGAAAGTGTCCCTTCCCACAGAGCTTCGAGTTGTAATGCCGCGCATCACCGTCGACGGAACCGAGTACGAGGTCGCGGAAGGCCGCACCCTCCTCCAGGCGCTCGACGATCTCGGCGTGCTGATGAACGGCGTCGACATCCCGCACTACTGCTGGCATCCGAAGCTCACGATCGACGGCAGTTGCCGGCTCTGCCAGGTCGAGATCGAAGGAATCCCGAAGCTCCAGATCGCCTGCAGCATGCCCATCCAGGACGGCATGAAGGTCCACACCAAGAGCCAGCGCGTGCAGGACGCGCGCGCAGGCGTGATGGAACTGCTGCTCGTCAATCACCCGCTCGACTGCCCGATCTGCGACCAGGCCGGCGAGTGCAAGCTCCAGGACTACGCCTTCGCGTACGGCGTCCCGCACTCCCGCACGCAGGAACCGCGCCGCGCCGGGAAGAAGCGCGTCGACCTCGGTCCGACGATCGTGTTCGACCAGGAGCGCTGCATCCTGTGCCGCCGCTGCGTGCGCTTCTGCCGCGAAGTGCCGGGCACCAGCGAACTTGCGGTGTTCGCGCGCGGCGACCGCTCGGTGATCGAGACGTTCCCGGAGATGCCGCTCTCGAACGACTACTCGATGAACGTCGCCGACATCTGCCCGGTCGGCGCGCTCACCACCAAGGACTTCCGCTTCAAGATCCGCGTGTGGTTCCTGGAAGACGTGCCGGGCGTGTGCACGGGTTGCTCGAACGGCTGCAACGTGCACCTCGGCGTCGCGAACAACCGCGTCTATCGCTACACGCCGCGTCGCAACGACGCCGTGAACCAGACCTGGCTCTGCGACGAAGGCCGGCTTTCCTACAAGCGCATCAACGCCGACGACCGCATCGACCACGCCGCCGCGCGCAACGCGGACGGCAACCTCGTCTCCGTCCCCTACGAGAGTGCGCTCGAGACGGCGGCGGCGCGCATCCGCCGCGTGATCGAGACGAAGGGCGCCGGCGCGGTCGGTATGCTGGTGTCACCGCACGCCACCAACGAAGACCTCGCCGTCGCGCGCCGCTTCCTCGATGCGCTCGGCTCGACGCAGGCGGGCTTCGCGCTGGTGCGCGGCCGCAAGGACGAGTTGCTCATCAAGGAAGAGAAGGCGGCGAACGCCGCGGGCGCGCGCGCAGCCGGCTTCGAGGACGCCGCGCCGCTGCTCGAACGCGTGCGAGGCGGCGCCGTCGAGGCGCTGCTGGTGATGGGACACGACGTGCTGGCGCCGGCCTACGCGAACGGTCGCGCCGCGCTCGAAGGGGTCGACACGCTGGTGTTGCTCGACACGCATCGCTCGCCTCTCGAAGCGCTTGCGCACGTCGTGCTGCCGGCGCGCCACGCCGCGGAGAAGCACGGCACGCTCACCAACGTCGGGGGATTGGTGCAGACCGTGCAGCCCGCCGTCGAGCCGGTCTTCGAAGCGCGTGCCGAGGGCGAAGCGTTGTGGCGACTCGGCCAACTGCTCGGCCTGCGCGGCTTCGAAGCGCCGTATCCCTCAGACCGGACGGGGGCGTAGCTTGGAAGCGCTGGTCCCGGTGCTCATCAAGACGCTCTTCATCATCCTCGTGGCTGTGGCGGCGTTCGCACCCGTCATCACCTGGGTCGAGCGCAAGCAGAGCGCCGTGATGCAGGACCGCATCGGAGCCAACCGCGCCGACATCGCCGGCATCACCGTGCTCGGTCTGCTGCACCCGGTGGCCGACGTGATCAAGCTGCTCACCAAGGAAGACGTGGTGCCAGTTGGCGCCAATCGCGCGCTGCACCTGATGGCGCCGCTGATCGCCTCGATTCCGGTGATCGCGTCGTTCGGCGTGATCCCGTACGGTGGCACCTACCACTTTGGCGACACGACGGTGAACCTCGTCGTTGCGGACCTCGATTGGGGCGTGCTCTACATCTTTGCGATCGCGTCGATCGCCACCTACGGCACCGTGATCGCCGGCTGGGCCAGCAACAACAACTGGTCGCTGCTCGGCAGCCTGCGCGCGTCGGCGCAGATGATCTCGTACGAAGTCACGATGGGTCTCTCCATCGTGGGCCTCTTCATGTGCTTCCAGACGCTGCGGCTCACCGAGATGGGCGTCGCGCAGGACTCGACGTTCCGGATCTTCGGGTTCCTGGAGCATTTCGGGTTCGTCGAGAGCCTCGGCTGGCTCAGCCATCTGACGCTGCCCAGCTGGGGGATCCTGCTCCAACCGCTCGCCTTCGTGCTGTTCCTCACCTGCGTGATGGCCGAGAACAAGCGCCCCCCCTTCGACCTGCCCGAAGGCGAGTCCGAGATCATCGCGGGCTACTTCCTCGAGTACTCGGGCATGCGCTTCGGGCTGTTCTACATGTCCGAGTTCATCGAAGTGGTCGTGATCGCCGCGCTGATGACGGCGCTCTTCCTCGGCGGCTGGACGATTCCCTGGCTCTCGCAGGCCGACATCATCGGCGGCGTGACTCCGATCTTCGGCGTCGGCGTGGCGACGGGCCTCTGCATGCTGCTCCACGTCGTCACCTTCTTCGTGAAGGTGATCATCATGATCTGGCTGCAGATGCAGATCCGCTGGACGCTGCCGCGCCCGCGCTACGACCAGGTGATGGACCTGTGCTGGAAGGTGATGCTGCCGCTCTCGCTGGTGAACATCCTCGTGACGGGTCTCGTGATCCTCGTGCTGCAGGGAGCCAGGGCGTGAGCGCGCCGGCAGTCTTCTTCTACGCCTTCGGGGCTGCCGCGGTGCTCTCGGCGCTCTCGATGGTGCTGAACCTGCGCAACACGGTGGCCGCGGCGATGAGCCTGGTCGTCACGATGATCTCGCTGGCGGTGGTCTACGTGGTGCTCGACGCGCACCTGGTCGCCGCGCTCCAGATCATGGTGTACGCGGGCGCGATCGTCGTCGTGTTCCTGTTCGTCGTGATGCTCTTGAATCTGCGCCACGACGTCTTCACGCAGCGCCGCGAGCGGCTCGTGAAGCTCGCCGGCGTGGTGCTCGCGCTCGGCGCTGCGTTCGCGTTCCTGCAGCTGGTTCCGAACTCGCTGCCGACGGTGCAGCAGATTCCCGCCGACTTCGGTTCGTATGCCGCGGTCGGCCGCGCGCTCTACCGCGACTTCGTGCTGCCCTTCGAGATCTCGTCGCTGCTGCTGCTCGCGGCGATCGTCGGCGCCGTGGTGCTCGCCAAGCGGAGGCTCTCGTAGCTTGGAAATTCCCCTCGAACACGTCATCGGTCTCTCGGCGCTGCTGTTCGCGATCGGCACCGTCGGCGCGCTCACGCGCCGCAACCTGATCGTGATCCTGATGTCGATCGAGCTGATGCTGAACGCCGCCAATCTCGCCTTCGTCGGCTTCGCGCGCGCCTGGAACTCGGTCGACGGTCACATCTTCGTGCTGATGGTGATCGTGGTCGCCGCCGCGGAGGTGGCGGTGGGGCTCGGCATCGTGATCGCGCTGTTCCGCAACCGCGAGTCCGTGAACGTCGAAGACGTGAGTCTGCTGCGATGGTAGAGACGGGCATCAGCTCCGATCTGCTGCGCTGGATCCCGGCGCTACCGCTGCTCGGCGCGCTGGTGCACGGCGTCGGGCTCGGCCTGCTGCGCCGCGAGATGCCGCGCGGGCTGGTCGTCGCGATCTCGTGCGGCGCGCCGATCGCCGCGTTCGCCGTCACCTGCATGGCCCTGGCCCAGATACTGGGCAGCGCGGGCGAGAGCCGCGTGCTGGTCGACGAGGTCTTCACCTGGATCGGCGCGGGTCGCGTTTCCGCCGAGATGGGTTTCTCGTTCGATCCGCTCACGGCGATCATGTGCTTGATCGTCACGGGCGTCGGCTCGCTGATCCACATCTACTCGATCGGCTACATGGACGACGACCACCGCGACGACGGCGGCTTCCAGCGCTTCTTCGCGTACCTGAACCTGTTCCTGTGCGCGATGCTGCTGCTCGTCCTCGGCGACAACCTGCTGGTGCTCTTCCTCGGCTGGGAAGGCGTGGGGCTCTGCTCGTATCTGCTGATCGGCTTCTGGTACGGCGACCGCTGGAATGCCTACTGCGGGATGAAGGCCTTCGTCGTCAACCGCATCGGCGACTTCGGCTTCCTGCTCGGGATCTTCCTGCTGCTCTGGTCGCTCGGCGACGCGGCGACGTTGAACTTCGTCGAGCTGAAGGCCGCGCTGCCGAAGCATCGTCGAGCAGACCGTTTCGGTGCCAGCGTGGTTGCCCGGGCCGGAGACCTGGCGACTCACCACGCTGATCGGGCTCTGCTTCTTCCTCGGCGCCTGCGGCAAGTCGGCGCAGATTCCGCTCTACACCTGGCTCCCCGACGCGATGGCCGGCCCGACGCCCGTCTCGGCGCTGATCCATGCGGCCACGATGGTGACGGCTGGCGTCTACATGGTGTGCCGGATGTCGTTCCTGTACGTCGAGGCGCCGGGCGCATCCGCGGTGATCGCCTGGACCGGCGCGGCGACGGCGCTCTTTGCGGCGACCATGGCGATCGCGCAGACCGACATCAAGAAGGTGCTCGCGTACTCGACCATCTCGCAGCTCGGTTACATGTTCCTGGCGGCGGGCTGCGGCGCCTACGGGGCGGCGATCTTCCACGTCGGCACGCACGCCTTCTTCAAGGCGCTGCTCTTCCTCGGTTCCGGCGCGGTGATCATGGCGATGCACCACGAGCAGGACACCGACAAGATGGGTGGCCTGCGCAAGTGGCTGCCGGTGACGCACGGGGTGTTCCTGGTCGCGCGTGCTCGCGATCGCCGGCTTCCCGCCGTTCTCGGGTTTCTTCTCGAAGGACGAGATCCTGCTCTCGGCGTACGCGGCGCACCAGATCCCCGGCCATCAGTGGCTCTGGGCGATCGGCCTCGTCACCGCCGCGATCACCGCCTTCTACATGTGGCGGCTCCACTTCCGGACTTTCTTTGGCGAATGCCGCGCCGATCCCGAAACCCAGCAGTCACATCCACGAAGTGGGCTGGGTGGTGCTCGGGCCGCTCGTCGTGCTCGCGGCGTTCTCGTTCGGCGCCGGCTTCCTCGGGCTGCCGCAGATCTACGGCGACTGGCTCGGCGTGCCCGACTCGAACGCGCTCGCGAACTTCCTGCACGGCGTGCTGCCGCATCCGGAGCACGAGATCGCGCACGCGACCGAGCTCGGTCTCGCCGGGCTCGCGATCGGCGCCGCGACGCTCGGCACGCTCGTCGCGGCCTGGATGTACGTGTGGAGTCCCGCGCGTCCCGGCGCGCATCCGCGCGGCGCTGGGCGGCGTCGCGCGCCTCGTCGAGAACAAGTACTACGTCGACGAACTCTACGACGCGCTGATCGTGCACCCGCTGGTCGCCGTCTCGGACAAGCTGCTGTTCCGCGTCGTCGATGCAGGCCTGATCGACGGCGCTCGGAGCGAACGGCACCGCGCGCGCCGTCCGCGGTCTCGCGGCCCACGTGCTCAAGTACGGCCAGTCGGGTCTCACGCAGGGCTACCTCATCACCATGGTCGTGGGCACGCTCGCGATCGTGGTGTGGATGCTGCGCTGATGCGACGGCCGGGGGCGCGCGCATGAACTGGCTCGACGCGCACCTGCTCACCGTCGTCACGTTCCTGCCGCTCGCGACGGGGCTGCTGCTGATCCTGCTGCGCGGGCTGCCCGAGCAGGTCTGGAAGATCGCTGCGGTCGCTGCGACGACGCTCACCTTCCTGCTCTCCCTGAGACTCTGGTTCGGCTTCGACCCGACGCGCACTGGCTACCAGTTCGTCGAGTACGCGACGTGGTTGCCGAGCTGGGGCGTCCACTACTTCGTCGGCATCGACGGCATGAGCCTGCTGCTGGTGATGCTCACCACCTTCCTGATGCCGCTGGTGCTGATCGGCTCCTGGAACGATCCGAAACGCCAGGTGAAGAACTTCGTGTTCTTCAACCTCTTCCTCGAGACCGGCATGCTCGGCGCCTTCCTCGCGCTGAACCTGTTCCAGTTCTACGTGTTCTGGGAACTGATGCTCGTCCCGATGTACTTCATCATCGGGATCTGGGGCGGACCGCGGCGCGTCTACGCGGCGGTGAAGTTCTTCCTGTTCACGATGGTCGGCTCGCTGCTGATGCTGGTGGCGATCCTGGTGATCTACTCGCTGCACCAGCAACAGTTCGGCGTCGCGAGCTTCGACCTGGTGCGGCACGCATCGAACAGCGTCGCCGGCGCTGCTCGACACCAGCATCCCGCTCGCGGGTCAGGCGGTGTGGTGGAAGACGCAGCCGTGGCTCTTCGCGGCGTTCGCGCTGGCCTTCGGCATCAAGGTGCCGATGGTGCCGTTCCACACCTGGCTGCCCGACGCGCACACCGAGGCGCCGACGGCGGGCTCGGTGGTCCTCGCCGGCGTGCTCCTGAAGATGGGCACCTACGGTTTCGTGCGTTTCGCGCTGCCGCTGTTCCCGGTCGCCACCGAGCAGGCCGTCGCCGCTGATGTTCGGACTCGCGCTGCTCGGCATCCTCTACGGGGCGCTGGTCGCGATGGTGCAGACCGACATCAAGAAGCTCGTCGCGTACTCGTCGGTCGCGCATCTGGGCTTCGTGATGCTCGGCATCTTCGCGCTCAATGAAGAGGGGCTCGAAGGCTCGATCCTGCAGATGGTGAACCACGGGCTCTCGACCGGCGCGCTCTTCCTGCTCGTCGGCATGATCTACGAGCGACGTCACACCCGCGAGATCGCGGCGTTCGGCGGCATCGCGAAGCCGATGCCGGTGTTCGCGCTGCTCTTCGGGATCGTCGCGATGTCGAGCATCGGGCTGCCGGGGCTCAACGGCTTCGTCGGCGAGTTCCTGATCCTGGCGGGCGCGTTCCTGGCGAGCCCGTGGGTCGGCGCGACGGCGAGTTTCGGCGTGGTGCTCGCGGCGGCCTATCTGCTGTGGGCGTACCGGCGCGTCTTCTTTGGTCCCGTCGAGGAGCCCGAGAATCGCTCGCTGATCGACCTCTCGTTCCGCGAGATGTTCGTGGTGCTCGCGCTGCTGATCCCGATCGTCTGGATCGGTGTCGCTCCGAGCCCGTTCCTGCGCCGCCTCGATGCTTCCGTCGGCGAGTTGCTGCACCAGATGGAGCAGAAGAAGGCAGTAGCGCGTGACGCTGGACCCCACGAACTGATCGCGGAACTCGCGATCCGCGCGGAGGCGCAGCGATGAACGCCCCGCGACTCGATCTCGCCGCGATCGCGCCGATCGCGTTCACCGGAATCGGCGCGCTCGTCGTGCTGCTCGGCGAAGTGTGGCTCTCGCGCCGCAAGAGCTTCCTCGGGCGCGAGGTCACCGAAGTCTGGATCGGCACGGTGCTGGCGCTGGTCGCCGCGCGTCTTCCTCGGCCTCGCGATCTACGCGGCGGGCGCCGACGTTCGCGGGCGGCGCGAGCATCACCTTCGACATCGACAACCCGATGCTGCGCCTCGACGGCTTCGCCGCCTACGCGACGGTGCTGATCGGGCTCGCCTCGTTCCTGGTGTGCTGGCTCTCGATCGCGTATCTCGCCGAGCTGCGCATCAACCACGGCGAGTACTATGCGCTGATCCTGCTCTCGACCGCGGGCATGTTCCTGCTGGTCGGTTCGGTCGATCTGCTCGCGCTCTTCCTCGGCCTCGAGCTGATGAGCATCCCGCTCTACGTGCTGGCCGGCTTCGATCGCCGCAACCTGCGCAGCAACGAGTCGTCGTTCAAGTACTTCCTGGTGGGCTCGTTCGCGAGCGCGATCCTGCTCTACGGCATCGCGCTGATCTACGGCGTCACCGGCGCGCTCGACTTCGAGTCGATCCGCAAGGGCTTCCCGCCCGGGCAATCCGCTCGGGACGATCGGCCTCGCGCTGCTGATCGTCGGCTTCGCCTTCAAGGTGGCAGCCGTCCCGTTCCATCAGTGGGCGCCCGACGTCTACGAAGGCGCGCCCACCTCCGTCACCGCGTACATGGCGATCACCGTGAAGGTCGCGGCCTTCATGGCGCTGCTGCGGCTGCTGACGCAGGCCTTCGGTCCCGTCGCGGCAGGACTCGGCGATCTGTTCTGGGTGCTCGCGGCGGCGACGATCGTCGTCGGCAACGTGATGGCGGTGATCCAGAACAACCTGAAGCGGCTGCTCGCCTACTCGAGCATCGCGCACGCCGGCTACATCCTGATCGGCTTCGCCACCGGCTCGATCGAAAGCTACAGCGCCGTCCTCTTCTACCTGCTCGTCTACGTCTTCACGAACCTCGGCGCCTTCGCCGTGCTGGTGGCGCTCTCCGAAGCCGGCCACGACTGCGACACCTTCGACGATCTCGCCGGCCTCGCGCGCCAGCGCCCGGGCCTCGCCGCGCTGCTGACGATCTTCGCGCTCTCGCTCGCGGGCATCCCGGGCACGGCCGGCTTCGTCGCGAAGTTCGTGCTCTTCAAGGCCGCCGTCGCGTCGGGCGAAACCGTGCTCGCCATCATCGGCGTGCTCGGCAGCGCTGGTGTCCGTCTACTACTACCTGCGCCTGCCGGTCGTCATGTACATGACCGACGCGAAGTCGCAGGACGCCGCGCCGCGAAGCGTCCACCGGCGAACTGCTCGTGCTCGCGGTGTGCGTCGTCGTGGTGCTCTTCCTCGGGTTCTTCCCGAGCCACGCGCCGGGGCCTCTTCGGCGGCATCCGCGCGCTGGAGTGGGCACGCCAGTCGGTGGCGCTGCTGCACTGATCGGCGGCTTTTCGCGCAGACGCCGCGCGATGAAGTCATCGCGATCGCAACGAGAAATGCATCGGAGCTTCTCGAGTCGTCGCTGCCGCGCACGCGTCGCATCGATGTTCGACGGATCGTTCCACTGCTCGAAGCGGCGTGCGGCGTGCGCCAAGGCGCAGCCGGATGTAGGATCGCCGCGTGTTGGTGGTGATCGCGCTCCGTCGGTTCGTGTCGGTGACGACGGGCCATCGGGAGGTCGAGCCGCAACCCTAGCGGGGCGAGGTGGAAGTCGATCCGCACCTCAGTCTGATTGCTGCGTGCTATGGGGCCGGGGCACTCTCCGCCCTGTTGGCGCGCTGGTCCGGTCGCCTGGCGCTCGGCGTTGGCCACTTCGCCGCGCTGGCCGGCGCCATCGCCGGTCTCTGGGTTTCCCTCGGCGTTCTGCTCGGTGGTCCGGACGCCGCGCTGACACAGCTGCTGCCGGACCTCTTCCCGTTCGCTCGGCTCTCGCTCGCGGTCGATGGGCTCTCCGCGTACTTCCTCCTCGTGATCTCGGTCGTCGCCATCGCGGCCTCCGTCTATGGCCCGGCTTACCTGCGCGCGCATTCGCCCGATGCGGGACCGGCGCGGCAGGCGACGCAGGTGCTGGCGTACAACGTATTCCTGGGCGCGATGGTGTTCCTCTGCTGCGCCGGCGATGCGCTGAGCTTCCTCCTCTGCTGGGAGGGCATGACACTCGCGAGTTACGTCCTCGTCGTCTCCGACGATCGCGACGGTGAGAACGCGCGGGCGGGGCTCCTCTACATGGTGATGGCCCACGGCGGGACGGCGCTGCTCCTCGTCGCCTTCCTTGCACTCACCGAGCGTGCCGGGGCGTTCGACTTCGCGAGCCTGCGCGCGGCGGCGGGCGATCTCGACGGCACAACGCGAGGCACGTTGTTCTTCCTGGCGCTCGGGGGCTTCGCGACCAAGGCCGGTGTGGTGCCGCTCCACGTCTGGCTGCCGCGCGCACATCCCGCAGCGCCGAGCCACGTATCGGCGCTGATGTCGGGCGTGATGCTCAAGGTCGCGATCTACGGAATCCTGCGTTTCGGCTTCGACCTGCTCGCGCCGGTCGCCGGACCGCTGCCGCCCGCCTGGGGATGGACGGTGCTCACGCTGGGTACGACCTCGGCCGTGCTCGGTGTGCTCTACGCGCTTCAGCAACACGACTTGAAGCGCCTGCTCGCGTTTCACAGCGTCGAGAACATCGGCATCATCCTCATCGGGGTAGGGCTGGCGATGATCGCGTGGCGCCGGGACGAGGCGGGCGCCGCACTCGCGACCGTCGCTCTCGCCGCGGCCCTCCTTCACACCGTCAACCACGCGGCCTTCAAGGGCCTGCTATTCCTCGGCGCGGGCAGCGTTCTGTGTCGCACGCATCTGCGCAACATGGAGGAGCTCGGCGGCCTCGCCCGGCACATGCCCTGGACGGCGGGGCTGTTCCTGCTCGGAGCCATCGCGATCTCGGCGCTGCCCCCGCTGAACGGATTCGTCAGTGAGTGGCTCACCTTCCAGGCGCTGCTCGGCGGCGCCGGACGCTTCCGCGGCGCCGCCGGGCTCGGCGTCGTTCTCTCCGCCGCGATGCTGGCGCTCACCGGCGGCCTCGCCGCCGCCTGCTTTGTGAAAGCGTTCGGTGTAACGTTCCTCGGCCGCGCGCGAACGCCCCATGCCGAGCACGCCCGCGAAGCGCCGCCGTCGATGATCGCGGGAATGGTCTGGCTCGGAGCGCTGTGCGTTGCCCTCGGCGTCGCGCCGGGGTACGCGATGCGGCTGCTCGACGCGCCGACGGCGGGGCTGCTCCACGGTCCGGGAGCCAGCGCCGTCTTGACGGCGCGGGGACCGCTGGTGCTGTCGGCAGCGTTCGGGGCAGATGCCACGGCTCTTTCGATGCCCGTGCTGGCCGCGCTCCTCGTCGCGCTCGCCGCGATGGCGTGGATCGCGCGCCGCGGATGGCGGCGGGCGCCGCTGCGCAGCGCGCCGACGTGGACCTGCGGAATGAGCCCGACGGCGCGCTTCGACTACACGGCGACGGCATTCGCCAAGCCGCTCCGGTTGGTCTTCGCGACGCTCTATCGCCCGCGCCGGAAGGTGATCCGCGACACCGCCGGGACGCCGTACGTCGCGAAGCGCATTCGCTACACCGGCGAAGTCGTGGATCTCGCAGAAACGCAGATCTACCACCGCGTCCAGAACACCATCACGGCGCTGTCGCGAACCCTTCGCGCCCGCAGCAGCGGCCGTATCCACGTCTACATTGCCTTCGTACTGGCAGCGCTCATGGTGACACTGCTTATTTTCGGGGTGGGCCCGCAATGACCGGGGAGCGGCCGTTCGCGCTCGTTCTCCTCGAGATGAGCTTTCTCGTGTTGTTGGGGCCGCTCGTGACCGGCATCATCCAGAAAATCAAGGCCCGGCTCCAATTGCGGCAAGGGGCTGGAGTGCTGCAGCCCTACCGCGACCTCGCCAAGCTCTTCCGCAAGGGCACGGTGCAGGCAGATACGACTTCGGGCCTGTTCCGCTCGATTCCGGTCTTCGTGCTGGCAGCCACGGTCGCCGCGGGTGCGCTGGTTCCAGTCCTTCGCGGCGGACCTCCGGCAGTCCCGTTGGGCGACGCACTGCTGCTGCTCGGTTTGCTCGCGCTCGCCCGCTTCTTGACCGCGGTGGGTGCGCTGGACGCCGGGGGCGCGTTTGGCGGGATGGGGGCGTCGCGCGAGATGACGGTCGCGCCGCTCGTCGAACCGGTCTTGATGATGATCGTCTTCTCGACCGCGGTCGCTGCCGGTACGACGGAACTCGGCGCTCTCGCGACGCACCGCAGCGCATCGTGGTTGCTCGCCTGGCGAGCGGCGGATTTCCTCGGCTTCGCGGCGATGCTCGTGCTGCTCCCGGCAGAAACCGGCCGCATCCCGGTGGACAACCCGGACACCCACCTCGAACTCACGATGCTCCACGAAGGGATGCTGCTCGAGCACTCCGGTCCGGGGCTCGGCTGCATGATGCTCGCGTCGCACACCCGCCAGGTCGTGACGCTCGGCTTCGTCGCGGCGCTGTTCCTTCCGGCCTCGACAATGGAGGCCGGGAGCGCGCTGGGATTCCTTCTCGGCGCCGCCGCCTTCATCGCGAAGATCCTCGTGCTCGCGCTCTACCTCGCACTCGTCGAGTCGTCCTACGCCAAACTGAGGCTCTTCCGGATCCCGCAATACCTCGCAGTCGGCTTTGTCTGCGCGTTGAGCGCGCTCGCTTTGAGGATCCTATGAACGAGGCGGCGGTCCACGCGATCATCGACGACATCGGCGCCCTGCTGCTGTTCTCGATGATCCTGATCCTCGCGGCGGATCAGGTCTACCGCGCCATCTACGCCGTCGCGGCCCAGTCGCTGCTGATCGCCGTCGCGGCGGGCGTGTTGGCGATGGCGACCGGGAATCCCGACCTCTGGGTGATCGCCGGGATCACGTTGGTCGTCAAGGCGATGGTGCTGCCGTGGGTCCTACACCGGGTCGTTCAGCGCATGAACGTGCGGCGCGAGGTGGAGCCGGTGATTCCGGTCATCACGACGCTCGCCTTCGCCGTGGCCATCGTCGTGATGTCGTTTCACTTGAGCGCTTCGCTCGGACCCGTCCGCCAGGCGATTTCCGGCAACGCGCTGCCGGTCGGCATCTCTCTCATCCTGCTCGGCGTGCTGGTGATGGCGAGCCGTAAGAAGGCGCTGACCCAGATGGTGGGACTCTTCGCTTCGGAAAACGGGATCTTCTTCACGGCGATGGCGGTCTCCAAGGGCATGCCGCTGATCATCGAGATCGGCGTGATCCTCGACGTCATCCTCGCCGCGCTCGTGATGGCGATCCTCGTGCTCCGGGTGCGCTCGACGGTAGACGCCGACATTGCGGACCTGGATCGGCTGCGCGGATGAGTTCCAGATGAGATGGTCGAGATGACCGACAACCTGCTCTGGATTCTGCCGCTCGTACCCACCGTCACGGCACTCGTCATGCTAACGGTACGCGACCGCCGCGTCCTCTCGACACTCGACATCGGCGGCTCGACCGTGCTGGCCGTTCTTTCGTTCGCCCTCGCCGGCGCGGTGGTCGCCGGCGGCCCGCGCGCGCTCGGCGTCTTTCGCATCGACGATCTCGGGCTCGTCTTCCTGCTGCTGCTGGCCGTCCTCACCTTCGCCGTGTCCATCTACACACTTGGTTGGGCGCGGCAGGCCGTGGCGGTCGGCAACATGGACGCCGGGTCCCTGCGTTTCTATTTCGCGCTCGTACAGGCTTTCGTCGCGACGATGGTCGTGACGGTGCTCGCAGACAATCTGGGAGTGCTGTGGATCGCGATGGAAGGGACGACGATCACCTCGGCCGTCCTGGTCGGCTTCCACGGTCATCACCACGGCCTCGAGGCGGCGTGGAAGTACATCATCGTGACGACGATCGGCATCTCGTTCGGTCTGTTCGGCACGGTACTCGTCTATGCCGCCGCCGCCGGCGCCATGGGAGACGCGGGCACGATGAGCTGGTCGGCGATCATGCAGGTCGCGCCCGCGCTCGATCCGGGGATCGTCCGCATCGGCTTCCTCTTCGTGATGGTCGGCTATGGCACCAAAGCGGGTCTCGCGCCGATGCACCTCTGGCTGCCCGACGCCCACAGCCAGGCGCCGACGCCGGTGTCGGCCTTGCTGTCGGGCATCCTCATCAAGTGCGCGCTACTCGGCATCATCCGCTTCCAGATCATCGCCGCCGCGGCGTGCGGCCCGGAGTTCGCGACGAAGGTGCTGCTCGTCTTCGGCATCACCTCGGTCGTCGTCGCAACGCCGTTCATCCTGGCGCAGCGGGACGTCAAGCGTCTGCTCGGCTACCACAGCGTCGAGCACGTCGGGATCATCGCGCTCGGTCTCGGCTTCGGCGGCTCCGTTGGCACCTACGGCGCGCTGCTGCACGTGGTGAACCACGGTGTCACCAAGGCGCTCGCGTTCTTCGCAGCCGGCGCGGCCATCTCGCGCTTCGACACCCGCGACATGCGGGCGATCCGGGGCCTGCTCGCGGTGGCGCCGATCACCGCGACGCTGCTGATGCTCGCGGCGCTGTCGCTCGCAGGCGTGCCGCCGTTCTCGATCTTCGTGAGCGAGCTCCTGGTGCTGCGCGCGGGCATCGGCGGCGGTCAGTGGTTGGCGATCGCGCTCTTCCTGACGATGGTCGTCATCATCTTCGCCGGGCTGCTGCACCACGCCGGCGCGATGGTCTTCGGCGAGACGACGGAGGCGGCCCACCGCGAACCCGAGGCCTGGTCGCCGATTGCCGCGATGCTGCTGCTCGCGGCGATCATGGTGCTGCTCGGCGTCACCATTCCCGGGAGCGTCGATGCGCTGCTGCGGCGCGCTACGGAGATCGTGATTGGTTGAACGTGCCCTCGTGGAATCCGTGCTGGCGAGCGCCGGCGGCTCCGTCGAAGCGGAGCCGGGTCCGCGCGCGACGGACCTCACGTTGCGCCTCAGCAGCCCCAGCGATCTGCTGCCGGCGGCCGCCGTGCTGGTCGGCAAGCACGCGATGGCCTTCGCCATGCTGATTGCAACCGACGAGACGGCGACGCCGAACGGTGACATCGAGGTGCGTTACCTCTTCGAACCCGCCGCCCCGGCCGCCGGCGTTGCCAGCATCCCGGCCGATCGCTTCGTGACGCTGCTCGTCGGCGTCGATCCGGCGTGCCCGGAGGTGCCGTCGCTCGCGATGGCCATCCCGGCCGCGAACTGGCACGAGCGCGAGATGCAGGATCTTTTCGGGGTCGTTCCAGTCGGGCACCCCGATCCTCGTCCCCTCGTGGTCCACGACGGTTGGCCGCCGGGCGTCTTCCCGCTGCGCAAGAGTTTCGACGCCTCGCAGCGTCTCCCGGTCTTGCCTGCCGACGAGTTCCCGCACCTCGTCGCCGAGGGCGAAGGCGTCTTCGAGATCCCGGTCGGGCCGATTCACGCCGGCATCATCGAGCCCGGCCACTTCCGCTTCACTTCGGTTGGTGAGAGCGTGCTCCATCTCGACGCGCGCCTGTTCTACACCCACCGCGGGCTCGAAAAGCGCATGGAGGGGCTCTCGCCGCTCGACGCTTTCTACGTCGCCGAACGGATCTGCGGGGTCTGCTCGGTTGCGCACGGCCTGGGCTATTGCGAGGCCCTCGAGCAGATTGCCGGCGTCGCGGTTCCGCCGCGAGCCCGGCTGCTGCGGAGCATCGCCCTCGAACTCGAGCGGCTCTACAACCACATCGGCGACATCGGCAACGTCTGCGCCGGCGCCGCGTTCCACTACGGCACGGCGACGGGGTTGCGCCTGCGAGAGCGCCTCCAGCAGCTCAACGAGCGACTCGCCGGCCATCGCTTCCTGCGCGGCCTGGTTGTCCCGGGCGGAACCCGACTTGATCTCACGGGCGACCTGCTCGGCGTCCTCGCAGCCACGCTCGACGAAACGCGCGCCGGACTCGCGACCCTGATGGCACGCATCGAAGCCAACTCGTCGATCGTCGACCGGCTCGACGACACCGGGATGCTGCCGCGTCAAGCCGCGCTCGATCTCGCGGTCGCTGGAGTGGCCGCTCGCGCGAGCGGCGTCGACCGCGACGCGCGTCGCGATCATCCCCACGGCGCACTCGCGGATCCGGACGCGCCGCGCTTCGAAGTCGTGACCGATCCGGGCGCTGACGTGATGGCCCGCGTGAGCGTGCGCGCCAGGGAGGCCGTTGTGTCGATGCGGCTGGTCGGCGAGCTGGTTCGACGGCTCGAGCCGGGGCCCCTCCAGGTCGCCCTCCCCGATCCGCTGCCCGGCCGACGGATCGGCATCTCGGCCATCGAGTCGCCCCGCGGCGAGGCGCTTCATTGGCTGCGCCTCGACGAGCGCGGGCGCGTCGAGCGCTATCACCTGCGCTCGCCGAGCTACCAGAACTGGCCCGCGGTCGCGCTCGCCGCCGAAACCGCGATCGTCCCGGACTTCCCGTTGGTCAACAAGAGCTTCGAGCTCTGTTACTCGTGCACGGATCGCTAGGATGCTGCGGATCCTCGTCGACGCGCTGCGCACCCGGGTGGTCACGATCCGCTACCCCGCGGCGCCTAGCGATCCGCCGGAGCGCTTCCGGGGCGCGCCCGTGCTTTCCGCCGGCAGCCACCTGCCGCGGCCCGACGTCTGCCCCACCGGAGCGCTTTCGGAGCGTGTCGACACCAATAGGCGTCATGTCGCTCTCGATCTCGCGCGCTGCATCTTCTGCGGCCGCTGCGCCGAAGCTCCGTGGGCCGGCGCGATCACGATGGGACGCGACTTCGAGCTCGCGGCGCGCCATCGCGCCGACTTGCGCATCGAGGTCGTCGCCGACGACGCAACCGGTCGCGCGCCGGAGGCGATGACGCCGACACTCGATCCGGACGCCGAGGCCGCACAGGCCGCGGCGCAGATCCACCGCGTGCTCGGCCGGTCGCTCCACCTGCGCCACCTCGACGCGGGCTCCTGCAACGCCTGCGACTGGGAACTCTCGACCCTCCTCAACCCGGTCTACGACGTGCGCCGCCTCGGCATCGACTTCGTCGCCTCGCCGCGGCATGCCGACGGAGTCGTGGTCACCGGCCCGGTCACGCGCAACCTCGAGACGGCCGTGCGCCGCACGATCGAGGCGGTCCCCGAGCCGCGCGTCGTGATCGCGCTGGGCGCCTGCGCCGCCTCCGGTGGCATCGTCGGAGAGAGCTACGCGAGCGCTGGAGGGGTCGACCGGGTCCTGCCGGTGGACGTCTACATCCCCGGCTGTCCTCCGCGCCCCGAAGCCATCCTGTTCGGGATCCTGGTCGCCGTCGGCCGACTCGAAGCGCGACGCTGATTCGCGTGTGCCCACGCGGTTCTGGGCGCGGCGAGCCGACCCACGGAGGACCCCGGCGACCGGAACGACTTGGCGCTCGGGTTCGCCGGTCTCCCGCTACGGCTGCACCGCCACCGTCGCCTCCAGACGCGACGCACCCTTCAGCGAGTTGGAGACGAGGCACGACTGCTCCGCGCGCTCGAGGAGCCGGTGCGCCTGCTCCTCGTTCGCACCGGCGGGGAGCTGGAGCGACGCGCGCACCAGGAAGCCGGTGAATTGCGTGACGCGCTCGACGCGATCGAGCGTTCCCTCGACCTCGCAGCGAAGTGAGATCCAGGAAACTTTCGAAGCACGCGCGATCGCGCGAAACGTCAGGATGAAACAATCCGCGAGCGCGGCGACGAGCAGCGTCTCCGGCGACCAGCGGTCGCCCGGGCCACCGAACTCCGCCGGGGGAGCGGTCGCCAACGAGGGCAGGCGGTCGCTCTCGAGCGTGACTTCTCCCTCGGCGTCGGCGGCAGCAGACACGGAATAGTGATGGGGAAGTTGTTGCATGCGACCTCCGGGTTTCGGCGCTTCTACGCGACGGCGCCGAAGAGGGCGCCCACGCCGTAGGTCAACGCCATCGCGAAGGCGCCCCAGAACGTGACGCGCAGCGCGCCGGCGCCGGCGCTCGCACCGCCGGCGCGGGCCGCCAGCGCCCCGAGCATCGCGAGGCACGCGAGCGATGTGACGACGACCATCACCGCAACTGCGCTCGCGGGCGCGAGCAACACGATCAAGAGCGGCAGGACAGCTCCCACCGCGAACGTGCCCGCCGACGCAAAGGCTGCCACCACTGGGCGCGCGCGCTGGAGTTCGGAGATGCCGAGTTCGTCGCGCGCATGCGCACCGATCGCGTCGTGCGCCATCAGCTGATCCGCGACCTGTCGGGCGAGATCGGAATCGAGACCGCGCGAGACATAAATGGCCGCCAGCTCGGCGCGCTCGGACTTGTCGTCGGCGGCCAGCTCCCGTCGCTCGCGCGACAAGTCCGCTTCCTCGGTATCGGCCTGCGATCGCACCGAGACGTACTCCCCGGCGGCCATCGACATGGCGCCCGCAACGAGCCCCGCCGTTCCTGCAATGACTACTTGATTCGTGGTGGCGCCCGTCGCCGCGACGCCCAGGATCAGGCTGGCAGTCGACACGATGCCGTCGTTGGCGCCCAGCACGGCCGCGCGCAGCCATCCGATTCGATCCGAGCGATGCACTTCGCTGTGGCGCATGGGTTCGGCGACTTCCGTGGTTGGAGAGCGCGGTCGAAGCGAGTCTACCGGCGCAGCGAAAGCGAATCACCCGAGTTCAGCTACGCGCACCTCGCGCTGCTCGGCGGCCGAGCGCTGGGCGGCCAGCGCGAACGCCAGTGTGGCGCGCGCCTCGCGGGCGTCGAGTCGCGGCGGTCGGCCTTCGCGTACCGCGTCGATGAAGTCGAAGGTGGCGTCGCGGAACGACGCCGCCCAGTCGCTCTCGACGCGATGGAACGACCGCAGTTCCCCACCGCGGTAGAGCACGACGGACGGCTCCTCGAGCAGTTGGCCGCTGCAGCGGTTGATCCAGATGATGCCGGCGTTGCCGCGGATCTCGATGCGGTCGTCGCTCACGTAGTACTTCGAGATCACGTCGAGGCCGAGCGAGGCGATCACCTCCCAGGACCCGAAGCGCGCCGGCTGGCAGGCGTAGCGCCACGAAATCAGAGCCGGCGCATCGAGCTGCCGGCCGCCGCCGAGGTCGAAGACGTGGATGAAGGCGTGCACCGTTTCGATCGGGTGATCGACGAAGAAGCGTCCCATCTGGAAGCAGTGGAAGCCGTGGTCGAAGGTCATCATGCCGCCGCCACACAGCGATGGGTCGATGCGCCAGGCGTTCGAGGCGGCCGGCACCACCCAGCCCTGGCCGGCATCGAGGCGCCCGGCGGCCGTGACGATGCGCACCGACAGCACGTCGCCGATCTCGCCGGCGTCGATCAGCGAGCGGGCCAGCACGTGCGGCGGGTAGAACATGAAGTTCTCGAAGACCTTGAACGTGGTGCCGGCCTCCGCGGCGGCCGCCGCCACCGCGTCGAACTCGGCAAGCGAGCGCGTCGGCGGTTTCTGCAGAGAGACGTGTTTGCCGGCGCGCAGCGCCGCGATCGCCTGCGGCATGTGCAAGTGGTGGGGCGTGAGGATCTCGACGGCGTCGACGTCGGGGTCAGCCAGCATCTCGTCCAGTTTCGCGTAGGCCCGGCAGCCCCACTGCTCGGCGCGCCGGGTTCGCGTGGCTTCGTCCACGTCACACACCGCGGCGACTTCGCCGGCGGGATGCTCGAGCCAGCCGATCACGTTGAGATCGGCGATGCGGCCGCCGCCGACGATGCCCACGCGCACGCGCTCGTTTCGCTGCATCACGCGGCCAGCAGCCATGCGTAGCCCTGGCGCAGCAACTTCGTGGCCTCCGCTCTCCAGCACGTCGCCGTGCGCGACCACGACGCGGTCGAAGTCCCAAGCGAGGATGCGCTCGAGGCTCTCGCGCGCCGCGACGCGATCGCGGATCAGCAGCGGATCCAGCTTGGACGGACCGAAGCGGCCGTAGCTCCGCATCAGCTTCATCAACAGCCGCGTGGGTGCGGCGGCGCGCGGCCCGAAGTTGAAGGCGAGATCGCACAGGACCAGCGTGCGGCTCGCGCGGTGGAAGAAGACGACCTCGTTCTCGTACGGTCGCCCGCGGAAGAAGACCTGATCCACCTGCCCCCTCCACTCCGCGGGTGCTTCGTCGCCGAGCACTGCGACGAACTTCAGATCGGGACGCTTGCGCTCGAGCCCCGGCCCGATCCAGAGCCGCGACGCCGGATACACGTCGGCCACCTTGCCGGCGTAGAGGTGGTGGACGCGATTCGGCGCGACCACGAAGCGGACGCGGCCGATCGCATCGAGCTCTCGACGCAGTTCGGCGTCGAGTGCGACGGGCGAGTGCAGCAGCAGACTCCCGTCCGCGAGGCGGATCACGGTCATCCGCGTTCCCACCTCGAGTCCGTAGAAGCGCTGCGGCCGGTCTGCGACCCAGATGTCCTTGTCCAGTTCGCGCAACGAGGGCGTACGGTCGCTCATGATCGCCTGGGTCCTCCGCGCGTCCGTCCAGCGGATCGACGCGCCGCCTAGCATGCCACCAGCCGGTCGCACGGCGCCAGCGTCAGAAGCGCAGAAAGCCCCGGCTTCCCGCGACGGCGCCGAGGATCGCGACGAGGCTCAGTGTGAGCAGCACCCAGTGCATCCGGTGGAGCAGGCGAAACGCGCGGTCGGAATCCCGCGTGGCCAATTCGGCGAACTTTCGATGCAGGAAGGCGGGCTCCAGGATGAAGAGCACGATCGTGAAGGCGAGCCACACGAAGGTCATCAAGTGGACCCACCAGAAGGCGGGATCCAGGTAGCGATTCCAGGCTTCCATCCCGTACAGCAGGTAGAGACCCGAGCCGCCGGTGAGCAGCGTTGCGATGCGCGCCTGCGCCGCAAAGCGCCCCTCGAGTTGCTGGAAGAGCTGGAGCCGCTCGGCGCCGCTCGGCAGCTTCCGGATCGCGGGAATCAGCACCGTGGTCACGAACGCAACGCCGCCGATCCAGAAGACCACGCCAAGCACATGGACGACTCTCGCGAAGACGACGGGCGGCAATGGCGAATCTTCCTATCTGTGCCGCTGCACGGCGCGGCCGGCCGGACCGTCAGCCCGATTGCCTCACGGAGTCTCATCCCGTTTCGCGGAGCAACCGGCGGGAACCACCGCTCGGCCCGCGACCAGCTCCGCATGGAACCAGTCCTCGAACCCATGCGCCAGCAGCCACTCGATCCGGTCGCCGCGCCACACGACTTTCTCGGCTTCGTACGGCGATCGACCCGCGCCAAACTTTTCGAGCGCGCTGCGCTTCACGGACTCCAGATCCGCTCGTACGACGGGGAGCGCCCTCATTTCGCGGTTCCACCGAAGCACCTTCGGAAAGGGATCGAGCGCGACGCCGAGAAGCTTCAGCGACGAGAGGTGCGGAAACAGCGCAAAGTCCGCGATCGAGGGTTCACCGCAGACGAACCCACGCGAGCCGAGCGACGCCTCGAGCCGCCCGACGACCTCCTCGAGATCGCGACGCCCCGCTTCGAGAAGTCCGGCGGGAGGTTGGTCCGTCCGTCGATGCGTGGGCCAGCTCCAAAGGGAGATGTCGTGGATGATCGCGTCGAGCAGCGTGTCCGCGATGCGCTGCCAGCTCCGCGCCTTGGCGCGAAGCGCGGGCTCCGCCGGCAAGATCGCGGGCGACGGAAAGCGATCCTCCAGGTAGGCCACAATCTCCGCAGAATTCACCACCGTCACATCGCCGTCGACGAGCACCGGCACCTCGGCACGAGGATTCACCGCAACCAGGCGCGCGTGCTCCGCGACCGCCAACGCGTCGATCGACTGGAAGGCAACCTCCTTCCATTGCAGCACCATCCTCACCTTGCGCGCGAACGGACTGAACGGATTGTCGTAGAGCGTGATCACACGAGCCTCCGGTGGGCGCGGCCTTCCGGGTGGGGCAGATCTTTGCCAACTCATGGTTGGCCGGACACCCTACCGCGCCTTCCTGACGCCAACCTCGCGGAATGAGAACTTTCGTTTGCCGTGCCGGACGGTGAGAACTTCGACGAGACGCGGCGCGGACCGATAGACGACGCGGTAGTCCCTGAAAACGATCTCGCGGATATCCGAGCGCCCGACTTCAGGAACGACTCTTCCCATCTCAGGGAACTGTGCGAGTCGACGTGCGGAGTCGAAGAGGTCTTGTGCCCACTGAGCAGCAGCGGTCGAATCGTCGTCGGCGATGAATTGGGCTGCCTCGGTAGCGCGGCGAATGGCTCGAGGCGACCAGACGACGCGAACTCTCAACGGTG
Source organism: uncultured delta proteobacterium (assembly GCA_963801625.1). GTDB lineage: Bacteria > Myxococcota_A > UBA9160 > UBA9160 > PR03 > PR03. The sequence continues at coordinate 450,968 of CAWDFQ010000014.1, read as the reverse complement.
CAGCCGGGCGAGAACCTGGTTTCGAGCCTTGGAGTGAGCGACACCCTTGCCCACGGCGAGTTCCTTCTCAGCCTGGTGAACATCGCGGAGAAGCTCGAGTTCTTCGACGAGTTCCTCGTATGCACTCACATCCATCAGAACGGCTGCACCCCGGCCGTGCTGGGTGAGAAATACCGGGCGCCTACGCCGTTGAACTTGCCGGACGACACCAGCCACGTTGGCGCGGAACTCGGAGAGTGAACGAATGTCCTCGCTCGGTCGTGTCTTCGCCATGCTTCTGAACCTCGTTGTACTTAAGTTTGTACAGAAGTGGTCTGCTGGTGTCCAACGGGCCGGCGCTCGGGGCGGAGGGCGGCCCCAAGAGCAAGCTCGCCGCTCATAGCCACGTCCAGAATTGAGCCGCAGGCGACCGCGAGCTTCATCAGCTCGTTTGGCCTCCCGCCCCCGATGGCTCGTAAGTGAGCCTGAAGACGGTGTCCGTCAGCCATCGAGGAATCAACACTCCGAAGCCGCCCAACTCGAATCGAGCTGCAGCACCCAGACTCTTCCGCACGACTGAGCGCTGAAATCAACGCTGCGTAGGCGCTGATCCGCGAACAAGCGGCCAACGATTCGCCCTATTCCGTGGGATGAGCTGCGGCACCGGCGCAAGGGATGGAAAGACTCATGCCGCGCGTTGCCGAGCACGCGTCGTGACCCCACGCGGCGTGAGGACACCGAGCACGGCAGCGACGAGGAACAGCGCGGCGATGTCGCCGGGCAGGTGGCCGTGTTCCGCGGGATCGGCGATGGCCTGCACGGTCATGATTCCGCCGTGGACGACGCTCGACCACACGGTGAACCAGATGAGACTGAGGTGGGCGTCGGGCTCGCGCGAGGCCCAGAGCAGGAACACCCCGAGCGTTGCGTAGATGCCCACCAGCATCTGCTCGTACTCGTGCTGACTCGGCTGCCAGGTCCAGCCGGACGGCCACACCACCATCAGCGGTTGGACGAGTAGAAACGCCGCACCGAACACGACCAGTGCGACGCGAAGGAGCCGACTCCGGTCCGCCATGCTCGTCACCTCCTGTCTTTCTCTGTTGGCGCTGCCCGGACCCTACACCGAAAGACCAGTGCCGTCGCTCCGCCGCCAGCGCAGCGCGAGCGTCGCGAGCGCCGCCCATGCGCCCGCCGCGGCCGGCTCCGGAACCACCTCGACGACGCCAGGCAGCATCGTGGATCCGGCGTTGTCGTTCCAGACGTAATTGTTCATCTCGGTGTAGTTCTCGATGCCGCCGCCGTTGTTCGGCTGGCCGCCCGCCATCCACCAATTCAGGTAGCTGGCGGGCTCGCCACTGGTCCAGACGAAGGTGCCTTCGTGCGCGGCGTCGCTGAGGCCGATCCAGACTGGGCCGGACGAGAACGGACCGAAGGTCTCCCACACCCAGTCGTTCTCGTCTGCGTCGACCGGCGTGACGAGATGGCCGCCGAGCGCGACCGCATCGCTCTCGGCGTCCATCCAGGATTCGGGAACGAGCAGGTAGTAGCTGTGGCCGTTGGCCGGATTGACGATCGGACCGACGTCTGGGGGTGTTACGACGACGCTGAAGCTCGTCGAGCCGGTCCCCGTGTTGCCGGCCAGATCCGTTGCGCTTGCCGAGAGAACCGTCGTGCCCAGCCCGAAGCTCGACGCGGGGCCGCCCAGGTCTGCACATGTCGTCGAGGCGACGCTGGAAAGCGCGTCGCTCGCGGTACAGGTGATGTGGACCGCGTCATGGACGCTGTAGCTCCCTGCATTGCCGCTGTAGTGGATCACGGGCGCCGTCGCGTCCCGCTTGATCGTGACGGAGCGGGAGCTGGTCCCGCCTGCGCTCGTCGCCGTACACGTGAGCGTCGTGCCGGGTGTGTCAGCGGCGATCGTCGTGCCGTCACAGCCGAGTCTGGACGACACCCTCGAGAGCGTGTCCGTGGGGTCCCAACTGACGGTTACATCGCTCGAATACCAACCATTGGAGCCGAGGGTTCCTGTCGTCTGTTCCGGCGCGATGACCGGGGGTGTCGTGTCGCCAGTGGGCACGCACTCCTTCTGGGCGTTCGACCAGTATCGGTCGACCAGGACGCCGGTCGGCAAGCGCACGGGGGTCGTGATCATGTCTGCGTACACGGTCGAGGACTGGCAGATGTCGGCCGGTTCGCCGTTGTTCGTCCAGGCCACCAGATCCGACGACAGCGAGTTGTCGATCCAACCGGTCGGCGGGAGCGGGTCGAATGCGGCTTCGACGAGTTCGTGGGAGAACAGCGTGGTGAACTCGTCCAAGGTGTCGCTGTGGGCCGAACGGAGCACGCACTCCGCCGGGATGACGCTGATAGACCGCGTATCGAGCGCGGGCGGGGGACCCGCCCGCGCGTCCAGCTACCCGGCGTGTCGTAAGAGCACCGCGTGTCTCAGCTCCGTCGCGTGCGCAGCACTCCCCACAGCACCAGCGCCACGCCTGCGGCCATCGCGAACGAGAGGCTCAGTAATCCGAACGAGACGAGCGCCTCGGCCCACGCGGGTCCCGTGTGTCCGGCGCCCGCGATCGGCATCAAGTGGCTCGCGCCGGTGAGTGCGCCGAGCAGCACCGATGCCCAGTTCACGTACGCCCCGTAGAGCAACAGCCAGAAGGCGCTTGTCTCGAAGCGCGCCGCGAGCGACACGTGCGGCCACACCGCGCCGAGCGCCAGCAGGAAGGTGCCGTTCATCACGCCCTCGAGATGCGCCGAGAGTCCCATGCGCGGGTTCAACGCACCCGGCGCGACGAAGCCGGTGAGCAGGCCGAGCAGGAAGAGCAGCGCGCCGTGGAAGACGAATCGGTGTGCTATGCGAGTTTCCATGGGTGCCCCTTCCGCGATGCGTTCAGCGCGGCGCGCTCTTCTCCATCTCGCGCCGCAGCGTCTCCACCTCCCGGTAGTGCGCGGCATTCACCAGCAGCGCGGCAGCGGCGTCGTCGAGGACGACGGTGGCGTATGGGTGGTGCTGGAGGACGGAGGCCGGCACCAGCGACGTCACCGGACCCTCGATCATCTCGGCGGCGGAGCGCTCCTTCTCGGCGCCGAATGCCACCACCAGACACGCGCGCGCGTCGAGCAGGGTGCCGAGGCCCATCGTGATCGCGACGCGGGGCAGCGGGTCGGCGTCGTCCGTCGCGGTGATGTGCGGGCGCATCAGCACCTCGACGCGGGTGCGGCCGGCGAGCGAGGCGCCCGGCTCGTTGAAGGCGAGGTGGCCGTTGCGACCGAGGCCGAGCAACGCGAGATCGAGTCCGCCAGCCGACACAATCGCGGCCTCATAGTGTGCGCACTCCGCGTCGAGATCGGCGGCGCGGGCGTCGGGGGCGAAATGGTGGCCGGCGCCGAAGTCGACCTGCGCGATCATGTGCTTGCGCACGAAGCGGACGAAGCTGCGGGGGTCGTCGCTCGCGAGGCCCGCGTACTCGTCGACGTCGAAGGCGCGCACGCGGGCGAACGAGACGCGCTCGCGCTGGTGCAGCGCGACCAGCTCGCGGTATACCGGCACCATCGTGGCGCCCGCTGCGAGCGCGAGCACGCACTCGGGTCTACGAGTCACCCACCCCGCGACATAGCGGGCGGCGAATCGCGCAGCGGCTTCGGGATTGGGTTCGATCACGACGCGCACAGGAAGTCCTCCAAAACGAGGCGGCATCTTAGGGCTTGACGGGACGCGTCGCGCGATCTTAAAGTGCATCTCCCACCCAGCGGTCAACCCCCACGGCCGAAGAGTCGATAGGCCATGCAGACCCCCCAATGAGGTCTTCCATGGCAACTTCTACGAGCCTGATTGCGCCGGTTCTCGCGCGTTCGGGCGCCGTTCTCGCTTCGCTGCTGTTGCTGGCCGCCTGCTCATCGCCGCCGAGCAAGCCGCGCGCCGTGCAGCCGATCGCGAAGGCGCCGGCCGTCTCGACCCAGCCCACGCGCCGCATCGCGTCGCGGCTGGCGCAGCCGATCGTGCCGCCGCCCGAACAGAACCGCCCGGCCGATCCCGCCGACCTGGCGCTGGCCCGTGAGAAGGGCTGGATCTGGATGGTCGACAAGCTCGCGGCGGACGGCATCTCGCATGATCGCGCCGCGCGCGCCTTCGCCGATTCGCGCATGCCCGCCTTCGATGGCCTGAGCTTCGGGCTGAACCCGCGCGAGTCCCATTTCATGTACCGGAACTTCTTGAAGGCCCCGAGCGTGCTGGCCGCCGAGCGCTGCGCCGAGCGCCACGCATCCGAACTCGTCGAGGCGCAGCAGTTGCACGGCGTCGACGCGTCGGTCGTGGCCGCGATCATGCACGTCGAGACCCACTGCGGCCGCAATACCGGAAACAGCATGGTGTTGCACCGCCTCGCGCGGCTCGCGATGGCGAACGAGCCGCGCAACGTCGCGCGCAACCTGGCGCGCAACACCGACAAGAACGGCAGGATCGATCCCGAGCTGGCCGAGCGCGTGCGCTCGCGCGCGCGCTACCTAGAAGGGATCTTCTACCCGCAAGTGATCGCGACCTTCGAGATCGCGCGCCAGGACGGCATCAACCCGATCGCGATGCGCGGTTCGGCGGCAGGCGCGTTCGGCTACGTGCAGTTCCTGCCGATGAGCTTCGTCGCCTTCGGCACCGACGGCAACGGCAACGGCCGCGTGAGTCTCTACGAACCGGCCGACGCCGCGGCTTCGTGCGCCCGCTTCCTCGCGAGCTACGGCTGGAAGCCCGGCATCTCGCGCGAGAAGCGCCGCCAGATCATCTGGCACTACAACCGTTCGGACGCCTACATCGACACCGTTCTCGGTCTCGCTGATCGCATCGATGCGAGCGGCGTGCTCACGGCCGTCCGCAAACCCGAAGCGACCGAGGCGCGCGTGCTGCCGGCGAGCGTGCTGCCGATGAACGTGCCGGGCCGCAGCGCGGCGCCCGTCACGCAGCACCCCTGAATCGCGGCGCGGCGGGTCAGCCCGCGAAGAGCTGAGTCGCGACCAAGCCGAGCATCGCGGCGCCGCGGAACTGCGTCATCGCGGTACCCGCAATCTACGCGGGCGTCGGTGCCGGCGGTACCTCGTTGCGCGACCCGCGCAGCGCGGACGACCGACCCAGGGTACGGTCTGCCTCCAATCACCGGAGTACGCCATGTCTTCCCCCCGTCACCTCAGCAGCCAGGATCTCGTCGTGTCGAGCCAGGGCCTCGGCTGCATGGGCATGTCCGAGTTCTACGGCGCGCGCGACGATGCCGAGTCGATCGCGACGATCCAGCGCGCGCTCGAGCTCGGCTGCAACTTCCTCGATACGGCCGACATGTACGGGCCGCACCTCAACGAAGAGCTGGTCGGCCGCGCGATCCGGGGCCGTCGCGACGAGTTCGTGATCGCGACCAAGTTCGGCGTGATGCGCGATCCCGCGAACCCGGTGATTCGCGGCATCTCCGGCCGGCCCGCGTACGTGCGCGAGGCGTGCGAGGGCAGCCTGCGCCGACTCGGCGTCGAGGTGATCGATCTCTACTACCAGCACCGCGTCGACCCGGACACGCCGATCGAGGAGACGGTGGGCGCGATGGCGGAACTCGTGCGCGCGGGCAAGGTGCGTTACCTCGGCCTTTCCGAAGCGGCGCCCGCGACGCTCCGCCGCGCGCACGCGGTGCACCCGATCAGCGCGCTGCAGAGCGAGTACTCGCTGTGGACGCGCGATCCCGAAGACGGCGCGCTCGCGACGTGTCGCGAACTCGGCGTCGGGTTCGTCGCGTACAGCCCGCTCGGTCGCGGTTTCCTCTCGGGCGAGATCGAGCGCTTCGAAGACCTCGCGCCCGGCGACTACCGCCGCACCCAGCCGCGCTTCCAGGGCGAGAACTTCCAGAAGAACCTCGACCTCGTCGCGCGCGTCCGAGCGATCGCGCAAGAGAAGGGCGCGACGCCCGCGCAGCTCGCGCTCGCCTGGGTGCTGGCGCAGGGCAACGACGTCGTGCCGATCCCCGGCACCAAACGCCGAAAATACCTGGAGCAGAACCTCGCCGCGAGTGACATCGAACTCACGCGCGACGATCTCACCCGGATCAACGCGGCCGCGCCGCGCGGCGCCACCGCGGGAGAACGCTACCCGGCGGCGTACATGGGCGCGTTGAATCGGTAGCGCGCGTCAGCCGCCGATCTCTGGGATCGAGAGACCCCGGCAAATCTTCGGGACCAGTCCGTTGGGGATCTCTCGCTACTCCACCACGACCGTTTCCCGGACCGCATCGGGGAAACGCCGCGCAGCGCATCTTCGCGTCGATCTCGCAGGAGCAGCGCGATTGCATCGACCAGACTCTCGCGCGCCTCATCCTTCGTCCGGCCCTGGCCGTTGGCACCCTGGATCTCGGGGCAATAGGCCACGTACCAGTCGCCATCCTTTTCGATGATCGCGGTGAACTCGTTGTGCATGCTGCCCTCGCGGCGTCGCGGCGATTCCAGCTCCAGGTGTCTTCCGCGCCCATCGCGGACGCGCGTTCACTTCGCCCTGCGCAACACTCGCTTGTTGCCCACGCGCAGCGTGACGCGCTGCTGATCGAAGAGTTCCATCAGCGGCACGGCGTGTTTCCGGCTGGTGCCGATCAGCGTCTTGTAGGCAGGCGTCTCGATGCCGCCGTGCTGCTGGATCTGCGCGACGACGCGTTCGCGGAGTCCATCCACGGCAGCGCGGTCGAACCAGAATTCGCCGGGCGCGGCGATGAGCGAACCTTCGCGCGCGAGGTGCGTGAGGAGCGCGCGCACCTTGTCGATCGGCTTGCCGAGCCGCTCGCTCCACTCCTTCAAGCTCGGCGGTTCGAGACCGGCCGCGCGCGACTCGGTGCGGATGCGATCGGCGAGCGCGCCGTCGGCGCCTTCGAGGCTCGTGCGGTGTGACGCGGCGCGGATGCCCTCGGCCGCGTCTACGACGCGACCGGTGGCGGCGAGCCTTGCGACGACGAACTCGATCGCGTCCGTCGCGACGTTTTCCGGCAGCGCGCCGCCGAGCGCGCCGCGCGGTAGACCCGGTCGCAGCGGCTCGCGCGCGTGGAATGCCGCGAGCGCCGAAAGGGTACGGCCTTCGAGATCGGCGCACGCGGCGGCTGCGAGGCAAAGGTCCGCCGGCGTGACTGCAATCTGCTGCGCGGCTGCGAGTCGGCCGAGCAGCGCGGCGAGCGCGTTCGATTCGATGCCCGTCTCGCGGCGCAGCCGATCGCGATCGATGCCTGCGAGGCCGGCGCGCGCGATGCGCACCGCGACGTCGGTCTCTGGATCGCGGCGCGCGAGCGCACTTAGGTCGCTCAGCAGGGCGGGATCGCTGCGGCGGCGGCGCGGCGGCGCGACGTCGAGCACGATGCCGCCGCCGCAGGTGGTTCCACCCGCACTCGTGTGGGCGAAGCCGCGCAGCACGAAGCGATCACCGGGAAGCAGCGCCAACGGCTCGCCTTCGATGTGGATGCGCGCGAAACCGCTCGCGCCCGGCGCGAGCGCATCGACGCCGATCGGCGACGCGCGCGCGCGGCGATCCGAGGTGCCGGCCAGCAGCTCGACGGAGGTGCGCTCTTCCAGCCGCTGCGCGCTCGCGAACCACTGCACGGACGCATCGAAGACGAGCGTCGGCGCCAGCGCATCGGCCGCCGCGAGCAGATCGCCGCGCGCCACCTCGGCCAGCTCGACGCCCTGCAGGTTCACCGCCGTGCGCGCGCCGGGGGCGGCGACTTCGACGGCCACACCGTGACTCTGCAAGCCGCGCACACGCGCGCGGCGACCGCTCGGCAGCAGCTCGACGGAGTCGCCGACCGCCAATGCGCCGCCCACCAGTGTTCCCGTCACGACGGTGCCGAAGCCGCGCATCGTGAAGGCGCGATCGACGCCGAGTCGCGCGGGGCCGCTGCGCGGCGTGCGCGCGGAGGCTTCGGCCGCCAGCGCCGCGAGCTGCGCGCGCAAGGCGTCCACGCCTGTGCCCGTGCGCGACGAGACGCGCAGGATCTCCGCCTTCGCGAGTGAGCTGCCCGCTAGCAGCTCGTGCACTTCTGCTTCGGCGATTGCGGCGGTCTCGTCGTCCGTCACGTCCATTTTGGTGAGCGCGACGACGCCGCGATCGAGGCCGAGCACTTCGCAGATCGCCAGGTGCTCGCGCGTCTGCGGCATCACGCCCTCGTCGGCGGCGACCACCAGCAACACGAGGTCGATGCCCGTCGCGCCCGCCACCATCGTGCGCACCAGCCGCTCGTGGCCGGGGACGTCCACCACCGAGAGCCGCGCACCGCCGGGAAGGTCGAGCGGAGCGAAGCCCAGCTCGATGGTGATGCCGCGGGCCTTTTCTTCGGGCAGGCGATCGCAGTCGACGCCGGTGAGCGCGCGGACCAGCGCCGTCTTGCCGTGGTCGATGTGCCCCGCGGTGCCGAGGACGAGTCGCGCCGGGCCGCTCATCGCGGCGACGCTAGCATCGGCGCGTGATCTACGGCCTCGAACTGTTCGGCGTCGCGTGCTTCGCGGTGAGCGGCGTCGCGGCGAGTCGCGCCAAGCGGCCCGACGTGATCGGCGCCTTCATCCTGGCATTCGCGACGGCGCTCGGCGGCGGCGTGATTCGCGACGCAATCCTCGGCGTGCCGGCGCAGAGTTTTCGCGACTCCCAACTATTTCTTCGCGATCGTGCTCGGCGCGCTCGTCGCACTGCGACTGCCGGGCGTGATCCAGCGGCTCGGCTCGACGCTGCGCGTGGCCGACGCGTTCGGTCTCGGCCTCTTCAACGCGGCCGGCATGGTGAAGGCGCTCGCGTCGGGCAGCGTCGATCCAGTCTTTGCGGTGGTGCTCGGCGCGACTACCGGCTCCGGCGGCGGCATCATCCGCGACGTCTTGTGCGGCGAGATGCCGGCGCTGCTGCAGCCGGGAGAGCTGTACGTGACGACGTGTCTGGTGGGCGGCGTCGCGGGACTCGCGGCGGTCTGGCTCGGCGCTTCGATGGGCACCGCGACGGCCGTGACCGCCGCCGTGACGATCGTCTTCCGGCTGCTCGCGATCCGCTTCGAGTGGCGGCTTTCGCCGCTGCACTGGGAGGAGTAGGGCAGGCTCAGCCGATGCGGTCGAAGCCGCAGTACGGCTGGAGCGCCTTCGGGATCGCGATCGTGCCGTCGGCGCGCTGGTGGTTCTCGAGCACCGCGATCAGCGCGCGGGTGATCGCGACGGCGGTGCCGTTCAGCATGTGCACGAACTCGGTCTTCCCGCCCTTTGATCCGGAGGGCTTCGCGCCTTCGCGGCGGAAGCGGGCGCCGAGCCGGCGCGCCTGGTAGTCGGTGCAGTTCGAGGTGCTGGTCACTTCGCCGTAGCCGCCCGCTTCGCCGCGACCCACCATCCAGGCTTCGATGTCGTACTTGCGATACGCGGGCGCGCCGAGATCGCCCGCGGCGATGTCGAGCACGCGATAGGGCACTTCGAGCGCCTGGAAGTAGCGCTCCTCGATGGCCGAGCAGCTGTTCGTGCATCGCGGCGGAGTCTTCCGGGCGCGTCACCGCGAACATCTCCACCTTGGTGAACTGGTGCACGCGGTAGAGGCCCTTGCTCTCGCGGCCGTACGACCCGGCTTCGGTGCGGAAGCAGTGCGAGATGCCGGCGAGCTTGCGCGGCAGATCGCGTTCGGCGAGCAGCGCGTCGAGGAAGAGGCCGCCGAGCGTGATCTCCGCGGTGCCCACCAGACAGAGATCGGTGTCGGCGATCGAGTAGATCTGCGTCTCGTCGCCGCGCGGGTTGTAGCCGAGGCTGTCGACGATCTCGGCCTTCGCGAGGTCGGGCGTCGCGTACAGCTCGAAGCCGTCGGCGCGCAGCATCTCGACCGCGAGCCGCTGGAGCGCCAGCTCGAGCAGCACGGCTTCGTTCTTCAGGTAGTAGAACTTGGCGCCCGCCACCTTGGTGCCGGACTCGAAGTCGACGAGGTCGTGTTTCTCGGCGAGCTGGAGATGATCGAGCGGCTGGAACGCGAAGTGCGGCGGTTCGCCGTGGCGGCGGATCTCGCGCGAGTCGTCCTCGCCGCCTTCGGGCACGTCGGGGTGCACGAAGTTCGGGATGCCCGTCATCGCGCTGCGCAGCGCGAGTTCGGCCGCCGCCAGCTCGCGCCTCGCGCGCGGCGACGCCGTCCTTGAGACGGCGGCCCTCGGCGGTGTGCGCCTCGCGCTCGGCCGGCTCCATCTTCTGCTGGCCAGATTTCTGGTGCTCGTTGCGCAGCCGGTTCGTCTCGTCGAGCGCACCGCGCAGCTTCGCGACCTGTTCGTAGGCCCCGATCGCGGCGTCGAGATCGACGCGCATGCGGCGCCGCCGGCAACTCTCGGCCACCTCGTCGCGTCGCTCGGCAAGAATGCGGGGGTCCAGCACGAACGCAGAGAAGCACACGGCCTCTCCCGACTCAACCTCGGCAAGCGCGCAAGAGCATGGGACAACGCGACGACAGAGAGTCCATGGGACTCGTGATGGTCGGGCTGGTCAATGCAGGTCTGGCGGCACTCGGCGTGCGGCTGCTGCGCCTTTCGCGCCGCACCGGCGCGCGGCCCGAACTCTGGCTCGGGCTCGCCTTCCTGTCCGCCGGCGGCAGCGCGTGGTTGATTCCGCTCGCCGCGACCGACGGCCTGCCGGCCGCCACCGCCCGCTCGCTGGCTCTCGCCCGCGTGCGATCGCTTCCTCGCCTCTTCACGCCGACGCGCGCGCTGGCTCTCGCCGCTGCTCGTTGCCGCGAACGTGCGGCCGCGGTCGCCGTGATCGCGAGCGGCATGCCGCTGCCCATCGGCCGCGTGGGCCTGTTCGTGCTGCTCGCCCGCTGCGCGGTGTTGCTCTGGCTCTTCGCCGAGTCGGCGTTCTATGCGCAACGGATGCGCCGCCGCATCCGGCTCGGGTTGGGCGATCCGCTCGTCGCCAATCGCTTCCCCTTGTGGGCGATCTGGACGGGCGCGCTCGCGTGCATCCCGCTCTTCGTGCTCAGCCTGCGCGTGCTGGGCGTCGTCGAGGCGCCGGTGCCGGGCGCGCCGCTCCCCGCGGCGGTCCGCGCCATCATCGCCGTGCTCGGCGCGGGAGGCGCCACGGCGCTCGTCGCCCGCTGGCTCGCCTTCTTTCCGCCAGCGACCTACCGGAGCTGGATCGAGCGGACCGCAACCGCTCGCTGAGCTTCCGCGCCCGCCCTCCTATACTGGCGCGCGTTCCAGTCGTGGGGGGTGATCGAATGAGACTTCGCGCATTCGCGCTTCTGGCGTTCGCCGCGCTGATGACGCCGGCGACTGGGTCGTTCGCCGCAGATCCGGCGCCTTCGCACGGGCTCGCGATCTACGGCGATCTCGCGTATCCCGCGAACTTCACGCACTTCAAGTACGTGAATCCAGACGCGCCGAAGGGCGGGAAGCTTCGGCAGGGCGTCGCCGAGAGCACCTTCGATTCGTTCAATCCGTGGATCATCAAGGGCAACCCGTTCGCGGGGATCGCGCTGCTCTACGACACGCTGCTGGTGGGAGCAGCCGACGAGCCCTTCAGTGAATACGGCCTGCTCGCGAAGACGGTGCAGACGCCGGCCGATCGCTCGTGGGTTGCGTTCGAGCTGCGACCCGAAGCGCGCTGGCACGACGGCAAACCAATCACAGCCGACGACGTGGTGTGGAGCTTCGAAACACTGCTCGCGAAGGGCGCGCCGACCTATCGCTTCTACTACCAGAGCGTCGAGAAGGTCGAGAAGACCGGCGAGCGCAGCGTCAAGTTCAGCTTCAAGCCGGGCACCAATCGCGAATTGCCGCTGATCGTCGGCCAGCTTCCCGTGCTTCCGAAACACTGGTGGGCGACGCGCAACTTCGAAGCCACCACGCTCGAGCCGCCGCTCGGCAGCGGTCCCTACAAGGTCGGGAAATTCGAGGCGGGGCGCTTCATCGAACTGGAGCGCGTGCCCGATTACTGGGGCGCGGACATCCCTGTCAACAAGGGTCGCTGGAACTTCGACGTGCAGCGCTTCGAGTACTACCGCGACGCCACCGTCGCGCTCGAAGCCTTCAAGGGCGGCAACTACGACTTCCGCGTCGAGGCGTCCGCCAAAGACTGGGCGACCGCCTACGAGATCCCCGAAGTGAAGGACGGCCGCATCGTGAAGGAAGCGGTGCCGAACCAGCGGCCGACGGGAATGCAGTGCTTTGCGATGAACCTGCGCCGCCCGCTGTTTCGGGATCGCCGCGTGCGCGAGGCGCTCGGTCTCGCCTTCGACTTCGAATGGTCGAACAAGACGCTCTTCTACGGTCAGTACGCGCGTACCGAGAGTTACTTCGAGAACTCGGAGTTGGCGTCGAGTGGGCTGCCGACCGGCGAAGAGCTCGCGATCCTCGAGAAATACCGCGGCAAGGTTCCCGACGAGGTCTTCACCAAGGCGTATGCCGCGCCCAGGACGGACGGCTCGGGCAACAACCGCGAGAATCTGCGCCGCGCGGCCGAGCTGCTGAAGGAAGCGGGCTGGGTGGCGCAGGCCGGCAAGCTCGTGAAGGACGGTGCGCCGTTCTCGTTCGAGATCCTGCTCAACTCCCCGCTCTTCGAGCGCGTCGCGCTGCCGTACGCGAAGAGTCTCGAGAAGATCGGCATCACCGCGAACGTGCGCACCGTGGACACCTCGCAGTACCGCCGCCGCACGGATTCCTACGACTACGACGTGATCGTCGGCGGCTTCCCGCAATCGGAGTCGCCCGGCAACGAACAGCGCGACTACTGGAGCAGCGAGTCGGCGAAGCGCGAGGGCAGCCGCAACGCGCTCGGGCTCGCTGACCCGGTCGTGGACGAACTCGTCGACGGCGTGATCGCAGCGCCCGACCGCAAGTCGCTCGTCATCCGCACCCACGCGCTCGACCGCGTGCTGCTCTGGGGTCACTACGTGGTCCCGAACTGGTACATCGGCAGCGATCGCATCGCGTACTGGGACAAGTTCGGAAAGCCCGCCGTGGTGCCGAAGGACGGCGTGCAGCTAGACGCGTGGTGGGTCGACGCTGCAAAGGCGTCGCGCCTCGAAAGTCGGCTCGGTGGCAAGTAGCGAGAGCCGGGCCAACCGCTGATGGGCGCCTACGTCGTTCGACGGCTGTTGCTGCTGATCCCGACGCTGTTCGCGATCATGCTGGTGAACTTCGCCGTGGTGCAGATCGTTCCCGGCGGACCGATCGAGCGTGTGCTCGCGCAGCTCGACAAGACCGCCGTCTCCGCCACCGCGCGCATGTCCGGTGCGGGCGGCGAGACGCTCGGCACGCAGGCGCCGTCGGGCAGCGCGGGGACCAGTCCTTCGCGCTATCGCGGCGCGCAGGGTCTCGATCCCGAATTCATCCGCTCGCTCGAGAAGCAGTTCGGTCTCGATCAGCCGCTCTGGAAGCGCTTCGTGCTGATGATGGGCAACTACCTGCGCTTCGATTTCGGCAACTCCTACTTCCGCGACCAGAGCGTCGCTTCGCTGGTGGTCGAGAAGATGCCCGTCTCGATCTCGCTCGGGATCTGGACCACGCTGCTGGTCTACCTGATCTCGATTCCGCTCGGCATCGCCAAGGCGGTGCGCGACGGCTCACGCTTCGACGTCTGGACCAGCAGCGTGGTGATCGCCGGCAACGCGGTGCCGTCGTTCCTGTTCGCGATCCTGCTGGTCGTGCTCTTCGCGGGCGGGCGCTACCTCGACTGGTTTCCGCTGCGCGGCCTGGTCTCCGAGAACTGGCGCGAACTCTCGTGGCCCGCGCTCGTCCTCGACTACCTCTGGCACATGGCGCTGCCGGTGACGGCGATGGTGATCGGCGGCTTCGCGTCGCTCACCATTTTGACCAAGAACTCGTTCCTCGAAGAGATCCACAAGCAGTACGTGGTGACGGCGCGCGCCAAGGGTCTCGGCGAGCAGCGCGTGCTCTACGGCCACGTCTTCCGCAACGCGATGCTGATCGTGATCGCCGGCTTCCCGGCCGCCTTCATCGGCGTGCTCTTCACGGGCGCGCTGCTGATCGAAGTGATCTTCTCACTCGATGGGCTGGGCCTGCTCGGTTTCGAAGCCGCGCTCAACCGCGACTACCCGGTGATGTTCGCCACGCTCTACTTCTTCACGCTGGTGGGCCTGCTGCTCGGCCTCGTCGGCGATCTCACCTACATGCTCGTAGACCCGCGCATCGACTTCGAATCCCGCGAAGTTTGATGGATCTCGCCGCTCGCCTTCGGCTCGCTACGCGGGAAACGGGTGTCGGGACTCGATCGGTGCCTCGCGATTCATTGTCGTCCTTCCGGAAGGAGCTTCGTGACGCTCGGTGAGGTGGGAAGAAGGCGGTGGTGGAACTTTCGGCGCAACCGACGCGCATTCTGGTCGCTGTGGCTGTTCCTGGCGCTGTTCTTCGTGACGCTGCCGGCGGAGCTGCTCGCGAACGATGCGCCGCTGCTGGTGCGCTACGACGGTCACTTCTACTTCCCGGTCGCGCGCTTCTATCCCGAGACGACCTTTGGCGGGATCTTCGAGACCGAGGCGGACTACACCGATCCCGAAGTCGTCGCACTGATCGAGGCGAAGGGCTGGATCGTCTGGCCGCCGATCCGGTATCGCTACGACACGCTCGTGCGCGATCTGCCCACGCCTGCGCCGTCGCCGCCGACGCGCCAGAACTGGCTAGGCACCGACGATCAGGCGCGCGACGTGCTCGCGCGCCTCATCTACGGCTTCCGCATTTCGATCCTCTTCGGCCTCACGCTGACGATCCTCTCGACGCTCGTCGGGATCGCGGCGGGCGCCGTGCAGGGTTACTTCGGCGGCCTCGTCGACCTGTTCTTCCAACGCTTCATCGAGATCTGGTCGAGTCTGCCCACGCTGTACCTGCTGATCATCCTCGCCAGCATCGTCACGCCCAACTTCTGGTGGCTGCTCGGTCTGCTGCTGCTCTTCTCGTGGATGAGCCTCGTCGGTGTCGTGCGCGCCGAGTTCCTGCGCACGCGCAACTTCGACTACGTGCGCGCCGCGCGCGCTCTCGGCGCCCGCGACCTCGCGATCATGGCGCGCCACATCCTGCCGAACGCGATGACCGCCGCGCTCTCGTTCCTGCCGTTCATCCTGTCAGGCGCGATCACGTCGCTCACGGCGCTCGACTTCCTCGGCTTCGGCCTGCCGGCCGGATCCCCGTCGCTCGGCGAAGTGCTGAACCAGGGCAAGAACAACCTGACCGCGCCGTGGCTGGGACTCTCGGGCTTCGCGGTGATCGCGGGCATGCTGTCGCTGTTGATCTTCGTCGGCGAGGGCGTTCGCGACGCCTTCGACCCGCGCAAGATCTTTGCCGGTGGGCCGCCGCCGGAATCGACGATCGCCGAAGCGGGAGAGCCGGCGTGAGCGCGCTGCCGGGCCGCGCCAGCCCGCTTCTCGATGTCTCTGATCTCTCCGTCCACTTCGATGTAGGCGGTCGCGTCGTCGAAGCCGTGCGCGGCATCTCGTTCCAGATCGAGCGCGGTGAGACGCTGGCGCTGGTCGGCGAGAGCGGCTCGGGCAAATCGGTGACGGCGCTGTCGATCCTGCAGTTGCTGCCGTATCCCGCCGCGCGTCACCCGTCGGGTCGCATCCGCTTCGACGGGCAGGACCTGCTCGGCGCTCCCGAAGCTCAGCTCGCGAAGATCCGTGGCGATCGCATCGCGATGATCTTCCAGGAGCCGATGACGTCGCTGAACCCGCTGCACCGCGTCGAGCACCAGATCGACGAGGTGCTGCGGCTGCACAACCAGATGACGGCGGAGCAGGCGCGCGCGCGAACGCTGGAATTGCTGACGCGTGTCGGCATTCCCGATCCGGAGGCGCGGCTCGCGTCGTTCCCGCACGAGCTGTCGGGCGGGCAGCGCCAGCGCGTGATGATCGCGATGGCGCTCGCCAACGAGCCGGACCTGCTGATCGCCGACGAACCGACGACGGCGCTCGACGTGACGATCCAGGCGCAGATCCTGGCGCTGCTGCGCGAGCTCTCGGCGAACTCGCAGATGGCGCTGCTGCTGATCACGCACGATCTCGGCGTGGTCCGCAAGATGGCCGACCGCGTCTGCGTGATGAACGGCGGTCTCATCGTCGAACAGGGTCCCGTGCGCGAACTCTTCGCGAGCCCGCAGCATCCGTACACGCGTCACCTGATCGCCGCCGAGCCGCGCGGCGAGCCGGCGGCGCCGGCGGCCAACGCACCTGTGCTGATGGAGGGGCGCGACGTGCGCGTCTGGTTCCCGGTGAAGCGGGGCGTGCTGCGCCGGACCGTCGATCACATCAAGGCGGTGGACGGCGTCTCGCTCGCCGTTCGGGAGGGAGAGACCGTCGGCGTCGTCGGCGAGAGCGGCAGCGGCAAGACGACGCTCGGCATGGCGCTGCTGCGGCTCGAGCGCAGCCGCGGCGAAGTTGCGTTCCTCGGCAAGAGCATCCAGGGCCTGCGCTTCGCCGAGACGCGACCGCTGCGGCGCTCGATGCAGATCGTGTTCCAGGATCCGTTCGGAAGTCTTTCGCCGCGTCTGCCCGTCGGCCGCATCATCGAAGAGGGCCTGCGCATCCACGAGCCGGCTGCGGCGGAGGTACACCAGCGCCGCGTGGCCGAGGTGCTCGAAGAAGTCGGGCTCGATCCTGCGTGTCGCAACCGCTATCCGCACGAGTTCTCGGGCGGGCAGCGCCAGCGCATCGCGATCGCGCGCGCGATGGTGTTGCGCCCGCGCTTCGTGGTGCTCGACGAGCCCACGTCGGCGCTCGACGTCTCGGTGCAGGCGCAGATCGTCGAGCTGCTGCGCGATCTCCAACGCCGCCACCGGCTCGCCTATCTCTTCATCAGCCACGACCTGCGCGTGGTGCGCGCAATGAGCCACCACATCGTCGTGATGCGCGGCGGTCGGGTGGTGGAGCAGGGGCCCGCCGCGCAGCTCTTCGCCGCGCCACGCGAGCCCTATACCCGCGCCCTGTTCTCGGCCGCCTTCGACCTCGAAGTGGCGCCCGCCAGCGTCGCCCCCAGCCCTCCGTAGCCCGGCGGAGCCCACGCGAACCGAGCCGGTCGCGAACCTGACGGCGAGCGCCGGGTCCCTTGACAGGACATCTCTCTTTATTGATATTGCATTTCAATATCAATAAGTCCTCGAGAGAGGAAAGAGATGCGCGCCCGGAAATCCCAATCTTCGGTCTGGATCGTCCTCCTGCTGCTCGCGATCGGTAGTGCAAGCGCCCGCGCTGACGAGACCTACTTCGGATACTCCTACGGCACCGAGACGCTCCCGAAGGGTTCCTGGGAGTTCGAGAACTGGGTGACCTGGCGGACGAGCAAGGGCGAGGGCAGCTACAACGCGCTGGATCTCCGCCACGAGATCGAATACGGCGTCACCGATCGTTTCCAGGCCGCGCTCTACCTGAACGAGCGTTACCACGCGATCGACGGGGTCGGGTCGCCCGCGGATCGCAATCAGTTCGCGTTCCAGGGTGTCTCGACCGAGTTCCAGTACGCCTTGCTCAGCCCGTACAAGGATCCGGTCGGCTTCACGCTCTACGCGGAGCCCGGCTATTCGCGCATCGCGAAGGGAAGCGGAAAGACCCAGGACCAATGGTCCATGGAGGTCAAGGCGTTGTTCCAGAAAAACTTCTTCGACGATCAGCTGATCGCGGTGCTCAACATCAGCCCCGAGTTCGAGGTCGGCAAGAAGAAGGGCGAACTCCACTGGGAGAACGAACTCGAGTTCGAGGTCACGAGCGGCCTCACCTATCGCGTCGCGCCGAAATGGTACCTGGGCTTCGAGACTCGATACAACTCCAAGTACCCGGACTTCCCCGCCGCCACCGAGCGGGAAGCATGGGCCTTCTTCGTCGGTCCCGTCGTCCACTACGCCGCTGAACGCTGGTGGATCACGATGACGGCTCTGCCTCAGGTTGGTGGCGCGCCGAATGGCGGCGGCCGCTCGGCGGCGCGCAACCTCGACGAGTACGAGAAGTTCGAGGTGCGCGTCAAGACGGGCATCGACTTCTAGTGCGCCAGGTCGATCGGGCGCTGCTGTGGCTCGTCGCGCCGCCGGCCCTCGTGCTGACCGCGATTCCCAGCTACGCCGCGCAGTACTTGTCGACGGAGCAGGCGCAGCGTGCGCTTTTCGCCGACGCGACCCGCTTCGAGCCCATGTCGATCGCGGTCAGCGAACACGAGCGGAGCGAGCTGAAGAAGATCTCGGGAACGCGCACGCTGCTGCCGCTCGATCGGATCTGGCGCGCGATGCGCGACGACCAGCTGCTCGGTCACCTGATCGTCGACGAGGTCTACGGCAAGCACGAGTTCATCACCTACGCCGCCGCGATCGACGCGAGCGGCGCCGTGGTCGGCATCGAGATCCTTGACTACCGCGAGACGCACGGAGGCGAGGTGCGCGAGGCAAGCTGGCGGGAGCAATTTCGCGGCAAGCGCAGCGGCGACGCGCTCGAACTCGACGACGACATCGTCAACATCAGCGGCGCGACGATGTCGTGCAAGCACGTGACCGAAGGCGTGCGGCGCCTGCTGGCGCTCTACGACATCGCGCTGAAGGGGCGCTAGATGCTGCGACGCGCGAAACCGCTGCTAGGCACCTTCGTGGAAGTCGCGGTTTCCGCGGCGACCGCCGAGCTCGAGTGGCGCGCCGCGATCGCCGCGTTCGAAGCCGTCGCGGACGTCCACCGGCTGATGAGCTTCCACGCATCCGACAGCGACGTCACGCGCTTGAACCGGCACGCGCACACGCGCGCGGTCGAGGTCGATCCGCGCACCTACGCGGTGCTCCGTCGCGCGCGCGAGCTGGGTCGTGCGTCGAACGGACGCTTCGACTGCACCGTCGGCGGGCGCATGCTGGCCCTGGGCGCGCTGCCGCGCACCGCCGGCGTGGGCGGACACGCGGCGGCGACCTGGCGCGATGTGACGCTGCTGCGGGGCAACCGCGTTCGCTTCCGCCGCCCGCTCGCGCTCGACCTCGGCGGCATCGCGAAGGGCTTCGCGGTGGACCAGGCCGTTGAGGCGCTCGCGCGCTGCGGTGCGGAAGCGGGTTGCGTGAACGCCGGCGGCGATCTGCGCGCCTTCGGCGCGCGCGCCTGGCCGATCGCGATTCGGCGGCCGGACGGATGCGGCGAACTCCTCCCGCTTGCAGCGCTTCGCAATCGAGCCCTCGCGACCAGCGCGGGCAGCTTCGCGCCCGGCGGCTCCATCGTGGATCCCGCAACGGGACGCTTTCGGACCGATCCGAAGAGCGTCTCGATCCTGGCGCCTACCTGCATGGATGCAGATGCCTTGACCAAGGTGGTCTGGCTCGCAGAGCACCCCCCGCTCGATCTGCTGGAGAAACTGGATGCACGCGCAATCGTCCTCGGCCCTTCGGCAAGCGTCTCGGAATCCGTCGCCGAAGCGCGTCGCGCCGCCGGCTGAGATCCGGCTCCCGATCGCGCACGAGCGGAGCGTCTACGCGACGTTCGCGGCGTTGGTCGTCACCGGTTGCGGATGGCTGCTGTGTCACTACGGGTTGGCCGATGCGGGCGAGTTCGGCGCGCTGCCGCATCCACTCGAAGCGCTCTGGCTGAAGCTACACGGCGCGGCTGGCATGCTCGCGCTGGTGCTCTTCGGCTCACTGCTCCCCTCGCACATGCTGCGCGCCTGGTCGCAGCGACGCGGGCGCGCGACCGGCGGCTCGCTCGCCGGACTCTTCGCGCTGCTCAGCGTGACCGGCTACGGCCTCTATTACGTCGGCGGCGAGTCGTTCCGCGCGTGGATCAGCGTCGTCCACTGGGCGGTCGGACTCGGCGTTCCGCTGCTGCTCGCAGCGCACGTCTACACACTCCGAGTTACGTTGCGGAGCGTCCGCTCCGACCGATCCGGCGATTCTTGATGGGTTCGCGATGGCTTTTGTCGGCGTAGGCCGAGCGATATCGTTCCGGAAGTCACCCCTGTCCAATGAGCCGTCTCACAACCTCCGAGCCCACAGCATGACAATCAGACCCAACTTCCGCGACGCCCTCTGGATGGCCGTCGGGGCGGCCATCTTGTTGCTGTTCGGGCTGCTGGTGCTGCTCTTCGGCAATCAGCCGAGCCCGAATGCCCAGCTCGCCCTCAAGGCGCAGCGACTGGAACTGGTGGGTCGGATGCAACTCGATCTGGCGTCGGCCTCAGAAGCGGAGAAGAGCGCCGTCCTTGCCATCACCGGTCCAGAGTCGCAGGCGTTCGCAGATCAGGCCCGCGCACGTACCGCGGACGTGGAGCGGGAACGCCGGGAACTGGATGAACTCCTGAACGAAGGCGGAACCCAGGGTGAGAAGGACTTGCTTGCCGAATTCTCCGAACGGTTCACCGAGTTCCAGCGCATCGACAACGAGCTGCTGAGCTTGGCGGTCCAGAACACCAACCTCAAGGCGTACGCCCTGGCATTCGGCCCGGCCGCGAGCGCCCTCAACGAAATGAGCGCTGCGACTCTCACGCCTCGCGACCGCGAATGCCGATGCACCGGATGCGAAGGACGTGATGTCCCTTGCGTATGGCGCGGAGATCGCTGCCCTGCGCATCCAGACCATGCTCCCGCCGCACATCGCCGAGGCCACCGACCCGCGGATGGACGAGTTGGAAGCGCTGATGACCAGGGAAGACGAGCAGGTCCGCAGCGATCTGGAAGGTCTGGGCGCGCTCCCGAAGCTCGACGGCAATGCCGACCTCGCAGTGGCTGCGTCGAGTTACGCCCGGTTCCGCGAGATCAAGGACCAGGTTCTTGCGCTCTCACGCGCGAACACCAACGTTCGATCATTGTCCATCTCGCTGAATCAGAAGCGGAAGGTGATGTTCGTCTGCCACGAGGTCCTGAGCAACCTGCAGGACGCCATCCGGAACGAGCCTGTCGAGGGCGCGACATACGGCGGGCGGTTCGGACTGAGATAGGCCGGATGGCTCGTCTCTCCGCTTTCCGTTGAACGACTCCACGTAGCCACTCGCTGCAACCCGAGCGCTGCCAGGCGCGCGAGTGCCGAGGTCATTCCTCGTTCGAGCTGTTCTCACGATCCGCGATCCGGAGAATCGCGAGCACGCCAGCGCGGCGCTTCGCCGCGCCGGACGGCGACGACCTGCACTTCGCAAGCGCCCGTCGCTGCATTCCTGCGAATGCAGGGCGACGCCTCCTCGCCGCGCCGTGACCCGCGTTCTGGACGCCTGGCGAGGCGCGACGGCTTGGCACGCATGCTGCTCTTGAACGAGGCGGGGTGAGTTGAGTCCCCGATCCGGAGGAGAGAGCCGTGCTCCATCAGCTGCTTCTCGGAATCGTCACGGGCCTTGTGTTCGTCGTCTACGTCGCTCTGAGCGCGGTGGTCCGCGCACGCCGCGAAACAGTCGGGAGCTCCGACAGGGTCGGCAGCGGCGAAAGCGCGGGAAGCGCGAGCTGATCTGGATCCATTCCGAAGCCGACCGCGGTCTGCACCAGCCGACCGCGCCGGAACGCCCGCCGTTCCGCAAGCGGCTCGACGCGATGGATGCTATCCGCGCAACGTGTAGCGCGACGGCGAGCTTCGCCTCGCCGCGCGAACGGAGGACCGCATGGCCGACCTGGCCTTCGTGATCACGACACTCGGCTTCTTTGCCATTGCCTGGCTCTACGCTCGCGCGTGTGACCGGCTGTAGGAGACCTTCCATGCCCCTCGACTATTGGCTCGGCGGCATCGTCTCGCTCGGACTCACCATCTATCTCGTGTACGCGCTGCTCCGCCCGGAGCGGTTCTAGGAGACGCCATGACGTGGATCGGCTGGCTCCAGATCGTCCTCTTCGCGCTCGTGATCTTCGCGCTCACGAAGCCGCTCGGCAGCTACATGTATCGCGTCTTCGAGGGCGAGCGCCGTCCGCTCGGGCGTATTTTCGGCCCGCTCGAGCGCGGGCTCTACGCCGTGGGCGGCGTCGACCCGCGCCGCGAGCAGACGTGGCTCCAGTACACGTTCGCGCTGCTCGCCTTCAGCGCCTTCGGCCTCCTCGTCAGCTACGCGATCTTCCGCCTGCAGGCGTTGCTGCCGCTCAATCCGCAGGGGCTCCCGGCCGTCTCGGAGCATCTCTCCTGGAACACGGCCGTGAGCTTCACGACCAACACGAACTGGCAGTCCTACGGCGGCGAGTCGACGATGTCGTACCTGTCGCAGATGGCGGGGCTCGCCTGGCACAACTTCATCTCGGCGGCGGCCGGCATCGGGATCGCGATCGCCGTCGCGCGTGGCTTGACGCGTGTGCTGCCGGACGGCGCCCCGCGCACGATCGGAAACTTCTGGGTCGATCTCGTCCGCGCCACCGTCTACGTGCTGCTGCCGCTCTCGCTCGTGATGGCGCTCGTACTCGTGGCCGGCGGCGTGATCCAGAACCTCGCGCCCTACCTAGAGGTCACGACGCTCGAAGGCGCGAAGCAGACGCTCGCGATGGGGCCGGCGGCCTCGCAGATCGCCATCAAGCAGCTCGGCACCAACGGCGGCGGCTTCTTCAACGTCAACTCGGCGCATCCCTTCGAGAACGCGACCCCGCTCATCAACTTCGTCGAGTGCCTCTCGATCCTGCTGATCTCGGCCGCGCTCACCTACACCTACGGCAAGATGGCGCGCGACACGCGCCAGGGCTGGGCGCTGTTCGCGGCGATGGGCCTGCTCTTCGCGGTCGGCATCACGACGGCCTACTGGGCCGAGAGCCATCCGAACGCGGCCTTCTCCTCGCTCGGCGTCGACCAGAGCGCCGGCAACATGGAGGGCAAGGAGACGCGCTTCGGTGTGTCGGCCTCGGCGCTCTGGGCCGTGGCGACGACCGACGCCTCGAACGGCTCGGTGAACTCGATGCACGACAGCTTCACGCCGCTCGGCGGGCTCGTGCCGCTCTTCAACATCCAGCTCGGCGAGGTGATCTTCGGCGGCGTCGGTGCGGGCCTCTACGGGATGCTCGTGTTCGTCGTGCTCGCGGTCTTCATCGCCGGCCTGATGGTCGGACGCACGCCCGAGTATCTGGGCAAGAAGATCGAGGCGCGCGAGATGAAGCTCGCCATGCTCTACATCCTGATCTTCCCGGCGATCATCCTGTTCTTCTCCGCCTGGTCGTCGGTGGCTCCGTACGGCGTCTCGTCGCTCAACAACGCCGGGCCGCACGGCCTCTCGGAGATCCTCTACGCGTACTCGAGCGGCGGCGGCAACAACGGCTCGGCCTTCGCGGGCCTGAACGCCAACACGCCGTGGTGGGACACGCACGATGGGCATCACGATGCTGATCGGGCGCTTCCTGATGATCGTCCCGGCGCTCGCGCATCGCAGGCGCGATGGTCGGCAAGAAGGTCGTGCCGGCGAGCCTCGGCACCTTCCCGACCAACGGCGCGCTCTTCTCGGGTCTGCTCGTCGGCGTCGTCGTGATCGTCGGCGCGCTCACCTTCTTCCCCGCTCTGTCGCTCGGCCCGATCGTCGAGCACTTCCTGGCTGGCGCCGGGAAGCTGTACTGAGGACTGCAAGCCCGTCCGCGGGCGCGCAGCGAGCCGCAGGCGAGCGAAGTTCATCAGGAGGATTTCCATGGCCGGTCCCCGTGCTCGCGAGATCTCGCTCTTCGACCGCCAGATCCTGGCGCGCGCTTCGCTCGACAGCGTGCGCAAGCTCTCGCCGCGGGTGCAGATGGCGAACCCGGTGATGTTCGTGGTCGAGGTCGGCAGCGTCCTCACCACGCTGCTCTGGCTGCGCGACGCGTTCGCTCCAGCGCCCGACGCGGCGCCGCTCTGGTTCACGGGCTCGGTGACGCTCTGGCTCTGGTTCACGGTGCTGTTCGCGAACTTCGCCGAGTCGGTCGCGGAGGGCCGCGGCAAGGCGCAGGCCGACACGCTGCGCAAGATGCGCAAGGAGACCAGCGCGCGACGCCAGGCCGACGACGGCACTCGAGACGGTGGCGGCGTCGTCGCTGCGCAAGGGCGACGTGGTCATCGTCGAGGCCGGCGAGCTGATCCCCGGCGACGGCGACGTGATCGAGGGCGCGGCGAGCGTCGACGAGTCCGCCGTGACCGGCGAGTCGGCCCCGGTGATCCGCGAGAGCGGCGGCGATCGCTCCGCGGTGACGGGCGGCACCAAGGTGCTCTCCGATCGTCTGGTCGTGCGCATCACCGCCAACCCCGGCGAGTCGTTCCTCGACCGGATGATCGCGCTGGTCGAGGGCGCGGCGCGCCAGAAGACGCCGAACGAGATCGCGCTCAACATCCTGCTCGCCGGGCTCACGATCGTCTTCCTGCTCGCCTGCGTGACGCTCGTCCCGCTCGCGCTCTACGGCGAACGTCGTGCTCACGATCACCGTGATGATCGCGCTGCTCGTCTGCCTGATCCCGACCACGATCGGCGGGCTGCTCTCGGCGATCGGCATCGCCGGCATGGACCGGCTGATCCAGAAGAACGTGCTCGCGATGAGCGGCCGCGCGATCGAGGCGTCGGGCGACGTCGACACGCTGCTGCTCGACAAGACCGGCACCATCACGATCGGCAACCGCGAGGCGAGCGAGCTGATCCCGAGCGCGGGCGTTCCGATCGAGGAGCTCGCCGAGGCTGCGTGGCTCGCGAGCGCGGCCGACGAGACGCCGGAGGGGCGCTCGATCGTGGCGCTCGTGCGCGAGCGACACGGCCGCGGCCTGCCGGCGCAGCTTCCCGCGCTCGCGAAGCTGGTCGCCTTCACCGCGCAGACGCGCATGAGCGGCTGCGACGTCGACGGTCGTCAGCTCCGCAAGGGCGCCGTCGACGCGGTCGTCGCGCACGTCACCGCGCTCAGCGGCGGCTGCCCGGCCGATCTGCTCACCGCGGCGGAGCGCATCGGCGACCAGGGCGGCACGCCGCTCGCCGTCTGCGACGGCAAGCGCGTGCTCGGCATCATCCACCTGAAGGACGTGGTGAAGCTCGGCATCGCGGAGCGCCTCGCGCGCTTCCGCGCGATGGGCATCCGCACCGTGATGATCACCGGCGACAACCCGCGCACCGCGGCGACGATCGCGCGCGAGGCCGGCGTCGACGACTTCCTGGCCGAGGCCACGCCCGAGCGCAAGATGCAGCTGATCCAGGAAGAGCAGGCGAAGGGCAAGCTCGTCGCGATGACCGGCGACGGCACCAACGACGCGCCCGCGCTCGCGCAGGCCGACGTCGGCATGGCGATGAACACGGGCACCCAGGCGGCCAAGGAAGCCGCCAACATGATCGACCTCGATTCGGATCCGACGAAGCTCCTCGAGGTCGTGGAGATCGGCAAGCAGCTGCTGATGACGCGCGGCTCGCTCACGACGTTCTCGATCGCGAACGACGTGGCGAAGTACTTCGCGATCCTGCCCGCCATGTTCATGGGCGTGTATCCCGAGATCGCGCCGCTCAACGTGATGGGGCTCGCCTCGCCGCAGAGCGCGATCCTCTCGGCCGTGATCTTCAATGCGCTGATCATCGTGCTGTTGATCCCGCTCGCGCTGCGCGGCGTGCGCTACCGCCCGATCGGCGCCGCCGCGCTGCTGCGGCGCTCGCTGCTGGTCTACGGCGTGGGCGGCGTCGTCGCGCCGTTCGTCGGCATCAAGCTGATCGACCTGATCCTGGCCGGCATCGGGCTCGCCTGAGCCCTGGAGGAAGCCATGCGCAAAGAAATCCTCATCGCGTTGCGGGTGACCTTCGCCACCCTGGTGTTGACGGGCCTGATCTACCCCGTGCTGCTCACCGGCATCGCCCAGGTGCTGCTGCCGGATCGCGCCAACGGGAGCCTCGTCAGCGACGAATCCGGGCGCGTCGTGGGCTCCGAGCTGATCGGGCAGCCCTTCACCCGGCCCGGCTACCTCTGGCCGCGCCCGTCTGCCGCCGGCGCGAATGGCTGCGACGCCTCCGCCTCGAGCGGCTCGAACCTCGGTCCGACCTCGCAGAAGCTACACGACCGGGTGGCGGCCGATCTCGAGCGCCTGCGCGCGGCGAACCCGGACGCGGCGGGCCCGGTGCCTGCCGAGCTGGTTGCGACATCGGCGAGCGGGCTCGACCCGCATCTTTCGCCCGAGGCCGCGCTCTGGCAGGCTCCGCGCGTGGCCCATGCGCGCAACGTCGATCCCGAGCGCATCCGCGCGGTGATCGAGAGCCAGATCGAGGGGCGCACGCTCGGCTTCCTCGGCGAGCCGCGCGTGAACGTGCTGCTCGTGAACCTCGCCCTCGACCGTCAGTTCGGACACGCGGCGGAGTAGCACGGCATGGAGCGCGCTCGCGCCGAGGACTTCCTCGAGCTCGTCGAGCGCGCCCGTCGCGGCCGACTCAAGGTCTACATCGGCTTCGCCGCGGGCGTCGGCAAGACCTACCGCATGCTCGAAGAGGCCCACGCGCTGGCGAAGCGCGGCGTCGACGTGGTGGTGGGCTTCGTCGAGACCCACGGCCGCGCCGAGACCCAGGCCCTGATCGAGGGTCTCGAGGTCGTGCCGCGCCGCGTCTTCGACTACCGCGGCCTGCGCGTCGAGGAGATGGACCTCGACGCCGTGCTCGCGCGACGGCCGCAGGTCGTGCTCGTCGACGAGATCGCCCACACCAACGTGCCGGGCTCGCGCAATCCGAAGCGCTACCAGGACGTCTACGAGCTGCTCGACGCCGGCATCAACGTGATCTGCGCCTTCAACATCCAGCACCTCGAGAGCCTGAAGGACATGGTCGAGCGGGCCACCGACGTGGAGATCCGCGAGACCGTGCCCGACACCTTCCTGAAGCAGGCCGACCAGGTCGTGAACCTCGACCTGGCCGTCGAGGACCTGCTCGAGCGGCTGCGCGCCGGCAAGATCTACGCCGCCGAGAAGGTCGCGTGGGCGCTCCAGAACTTCTTCCAGCAGGACAACCTCTCGACGCTGCGCGAGCTGGCGCTGCGCGAGGTGGCCGAGAGCCTCGGCCGCGCGCGCGCTCGGTCAGGGACGCGAGCCCGCGGCCCAGCAACGCGCTGCCAGCGAGCGGGTGATGGTGTGCATGGCATCCCAGTCGCCGCGCGCATCGACCCTGCTGCGCCGCGGCTCGCGCCTGGCGGGGCGGCTCAACACCGACTGGTTCGTGGTCTACGTCGAGACGCCCAGCGAGGCGCCCGACCGCATCGACTCCGAGGCGCAACGCCAGCTCCTCGCCAACATCGAGAAGGCCCGCGAGCTCGGCGCCGAGGTGGTGCGGCTGCAGGGCCGCGACCCGGTGGCGATGCTGCTCGACTTCGCGCGCTCCCACGGCGTCGCGCACATCCTGGTCGGGCGCTCGCACAAGCCGTGGTGGCGGCGCCTGCGACGCGATTTCATGGAGCGCATGGTGCGCGAGGCCGACGACTTCGACGTCCACATCGTGGGCTGCCACGAGCCGGAGCCCACGCCGTGAAGGTGCGCACGCGACTGCTGCTCGCCGGCGCCCCGCTGGCCGTGGCCCTGGTGGTGGTGGGGCTCTTCGCGGTGCGCTCGATCTCGTTCCTCCAGCGCTCGGCGCCAGGCGATCCTCGCGCAGAACTATCGCAGCGTGCTCGCCGCGCAGCGCATGAAGGAGACGCTCGAGCGCATCGACGACGACGTCTACTTCGCGGCCACCGGGCATCCGGAGCGCGGCGTCGCCCGCATTCCCGCGGAGCGTCAAGCCTTCGAGAGCGAGCTGCGCGTCGAGGAGGGCAACATCACCGAGCCCGGCGAGGGCGAGCTCGTGAAGGCGCTGCGCCAGCAGTGGAGCGACTACCTGCGCCGTCTCGATCAGTGCCTTGGCATGCCGGCGGGCGTGAGCGCCGAGTCCTGCTACTTCGACGAGCTGCGGCCGCGCTTCGACGCCGCTCCGGTCCGGGGCCGACGGCGTCCTCGTCGTGAACCAGGACGCCATGGCGCTCAAGAGCGAGCGCGCACGTCGCGAGGCCGAGCGAATCGGCGCCGCGATGATCCTCGCGGTGCTCTCCGCGCTCGCAATCGGGCTCGCGCTCTCGTCGGTGCTCGCAACCCGCACGATCCGGCCGCTCGCGGCGCTCGGTCAGGCCGTCGAGCAGTTCGGCAGCGGCGACTTCGCGGTGCGCGCGCCCGTGCGCGGTGGCGACGAGATCGCGCAGCTCGCCACCACCTTCAACGCGATGGCCGACCGCATCACCGAGTACCGCAGGAGCTCGCTCGGCGAGATGCTCCAGGCGCAGCTCGCGGCGCAGAGCACGCTCGACAGCCTCCCCGACCCGGTGTTCGTGTTCGCGCCGAGCGGCGCGATCCTCAGCTTGAACCGCGCCGCCGAGGAGCTGTTCCCGCGCGACACCGACGCGGCGCCCGAGCTGGCGAGGCTCGAACCGCCGCTGCGCGATGCCCTCGAGGCGGTGCGCACGCACGTGCTTCAGGGCAAGGGCGCCTTCTCGCCGCGCAGCTTCGACGAGGCGTTCGCCATCGCGCGTCCCGACGGCGAGCGGATCTTCCTGCCGCGGGCGGCTCCCGTCTACGAGGAGGGGGGCGGCATCGTCGCGGCCACCGTGGTGCTCCAGGACGTGACCCGGCTGCGCCGCTTCGACGAGCTGCGAGACGACCTCGTGTCGACGGTGGCGCACCAGTTCCGCACGCCGCTCACCTCGCTGCGGATGGCGATCCACCTCTGTATCGACGGCGTCGCAGGTCCGCTCTCCGAAAAGCAGCCCGACCTGCTCTACGCCGCGCGCGAAGAGTGCGAGCGGCTGCAGGGCATCGTCGACGAGCTGCTCGATCTCGCGCGGCTGCAGTCCGGGACCATCGAGCTCGAGCCGGAGGACGCCACCGCCGAGCGAGGCTCGTCGAGCGCGCCGCCCGCGCCGTCCGCTCGGCGGCCGCCGCGCGCGGCATCGAGCTGCTGGCCGAGCCACTCGCGGGCGATGCCTCGGTGCGAGTCGACTTGCAGCGCATCGAGCTGGTGTTCGCGAATCTGCTCGAGAATGCGATGCGGCATACGCCATCGGGCGGGCGCGTCGCCGTGCGCGCGCTGCTGGCGAACGGCAACGTGCGCTTCGAGGTCACCGACAGCGGACCGGGGATCCCCGAGGCGGAGCGCACGCGCGTCTTCGAGAAGTTCTACCGCGGGCCCGACAGCGGCGGCGGGGGCGCGGGGCTCGGCCTCTCGATCGCGCGCGACGTGGTGCGCGCCCACGGCGGCGAGATCGGCGTCGAGAGCGAGGAGGGCAGCGGCAGCACGTTCTGGTTCACGCTGCCCGTCGCATGATCTCGCGCCGCGCCAGCCAACTCATGATCTCGCACCGCGCCAGCCGAGCTGGCGCGCGCCAACACGTGTTCAGGGAGCGTGTTCGTGTTCAGGGAGCGTGTTGCTTCAGAGCTCGTAGCGCTTGCGCTTGCGCCACAGCGTCGAGTCGTCGATGCCGAGGATGCGCGCCGCCTCTTCGAGGGTCGGCGCGCGCGCCAGCACGCGCCGGATGTGCTCGCGCTCGAGCTCCTCGAGCGAGACGTCGCTGCCGAGGCGCGGACCCGCGGGCTCGGCGCCGGCGATCCGCTCGGGCAGCGCCGCGGGCTCGACCACGTCGCCCGGCCAGAGGATCGCGCAACGCTCCATCGCGTTGCGCAGCTCGCGCACGTTGCCCGGCCACGCGTAGGCGGCGAGCAGTCGCTCCGCCTCCGGTGAGAGGAGCTGCTCGCGGCGGCCGGCTTCGCGCGAGAAGAACGCGAGGAAGCGCCGCGCGAGGCGCAGCACGTCCTCGGGCCGGTCGCGCAGCGGCGGCACGCGTCACCTCGACCACCGCGAGCCGATAGAACAGGTCCTCGCGGAAGCGACCCGCCGCGACGTCCGCGCCGAGGTCGCGGTTCGTCGCGGCCACGATGCGCACGTCGGCGTGGCGCGTGCGCGTCTCGCCGAGGCGCTCGAAGTGCTTCTCCTGCAGGAAGCGCAGCAGCTTCGCCTGGAGCGCCGGCGCGATCTCGGCGATCTCGTCGAGGAAGAGCGTGCCGCCCTCGGCCGCCTCGACGCGGCCCGGCTGATCGCGCACCGCGCCCGTGAAGGCGCCGCGCGCGTGGCCGAACAGCTCGCTCGCGAGCAGCTCCGCGGAGAGCGTGGGACAGTTCACGGCGACGAAGGGTCGCTCGCGCCTTCCGCTCTGCGCGTGCAGCGCACGCGCCAGCACGCCCTTGCCGGTACCGCTCTCGCCGCGCAGCAGGACCGGAGCGCTCGCCGGTGCGGCGCGCGCGATCGTCTCGATACACCGAGCGCATGGCGGGCGACTCGGTCGCGAGATCCACCTCGGGGACGCTCTGGTGCAGCTCCGCTTCGAGCTCGAGCACGCGGCGGCGGGTGTCCCGGGCCGCTGCGACCTTGGTCACCACGTGGCGGATCTGCTCGGGCGTGAAGGGCTTCGGCAGGTAGTCCTCGGCGCCGCGCTTCACCGCCTCGACGGCCGTGTCGACAGTCGCGTAGGCCGTGACCACGACCACCGAGAGACCCGGCTGCTCGGCCAGCAGCCGCGGCAACAGCTCGAGCCCGCTCGCGGTGCCGAGGCGCAGGTCCAGGAACGCCAGGTCGTAGGGGCGCTCTGCGAGCGCGGCGAGCGCAGCGTCGGCGTTGGGCGCTTCGCGCGTCTCGCAGCCCATGCCCTCGAGACAGACGCCGAGGGTCACGCGGATGTTCTTGTCGTCGTCGATCACCAGCACGCGCAGGGGAGCTGTCAGCGCTTGCTCGGGGCTCTCGGCCTGCATCGACGGCAAGCCTATCGTGCTCCCGCGTGCCCCGCTTTGCTAGGTGTCGGGACGATGCACAAGCTCTTCTCCGTTCCTCTCGCTGTCCTCCTGACGCTCGTCGCGGCGCTCACGCTCTTGGCGCTGCGGCTTCCCTCACGACAGCTCGCCGTGGCACCCGCGCCGGCGCGCGCGGTCGACGGCGATGTCGTCGCCCGACACCTGGCAGAGTCGATCCGCTTCCCGACGATTTCCTTCTCCGATGACCCCGCGCAGCTCCAGACCG
The DNA here is from genome assembly GCA_963801625.1 of uncultured delta proteobacterium. Taxonomy (GTDB): domain Bacteria; phylum Myxococcota_A; class UBA9160; order UBA9160; family PR03; genus PR03. Next base: position 420,093 of record CAWDFQ010000014.1, on the reverse strand, counting down.
CGGCGTTCGAGGCCTTCCACGGCTGGCTCGCGCAGAGCCATCCGCTGCTGCACCGCACGCTGCTTCAGGAACGCGTCGGCGAGCAGAGCCTCCTCTACACCTGGCAGGGATCCGACGCGAGCCTCGAGCCGATCCTGTTGCTCGCGCACCAGGACGTGGTGCCAGCCGACAACGCCGAGCGCTGGAGCCGGCCGCCCTTCGACGGGCGCATCGAAGAGGGCTTCGTCTGGGGTCGCGGCGCGGTCGACGACAAAGGCTCGCTGGTGGCGATCTGCGAGGCGGTCGAGCGGTTGCTCGCGGATGGCTACACGCCGAGGCGGACGGTGCTGCTCGCGTTCGGGCACGACGAAGAAGTCGGCGGTGCCCGCGGCGCGGGCGAGATTGCAAAGCTCCTCGCGTCGCGGGGGGTGCACGCGCTGCTCGCCATCGACGAGGGCTCCGCCGTCGTGCACGCGATCCGCACGTCGAGGTGCGTTTCAAGTACCCGGCGCGGGAGTCGAGCCCGGTGTCGCCGATCGACGGCCCCGCCTTCCGACTGGTGCAGCGCACGATCGGCGAAGTCTTTCCCGGCGCGATCACGGCGCCGTTCCTGACCGTTGGTGGCACGGACTGCCGGCACTACGAGGGCGTCACGCAGGGGCTGTATCGCTTCGTGCCGTTCCCGTTCGGGCCGGCAGACCTGAAGCTTCCGCACGGCATCGACGAGCGCGTCGCGGTGGCGAGCCTGCCCGACGCGGTGCGCTTCTACGCGCGCCTCATCGAGAACGCGAGCGCGAACTGAAGTTTCGCGGTCAGGCGAGCCAGAGCAGCCAGATCCCGCAGCCCAACCCGACCAGGAACACGCTCGAGCGCGCGATGTCTAGGTTCGCGACGTAGAGGATCGGGTGCAGCACGCGCGTGGCGAGGAAGATCAGCGAAAGATTCGCTGCCGTCGAGCCCCGGGCCGCCTCCGGATTTGCAAGCTGGAGCACCACGAGCACCGCCGTGAAGAAGCCGAGCGCCTCCCACGCGTTCTGCTGGGCAGCGTGCGCGCGCGCACCCACGCCTTCGAGCTTCGCCGCCTGGATTCGCGGATGCTTGTTATCGATGGAGCCGAACTGTCGCATCTTGAAGTAGCTGCCAGAGAACGACAGGACGTAGGGGAGCACTGCGACGATCAAGAGACACCAGAGCGGGGTCGTCATGGCGGATTCCTCCACGTCGGTACGGGTGGCGCATCATACACCCAGTCGGCGAGTGCAACGCAAGCGGAGCCGCTCTCACGAGCAGTCCACCAGTACTTTCAACGCGCCGCGCTCGGCCGCGCGGGAAAGCGCCTGTTCCGCGCGCGCCAGCGGTATGCGGGCAGTTACGAGCGCGTCCACGTCGACGTCGCCGTGTTCGAGCGCGCGCAGCGCCGGCGGGAACGGCCCACAGCGCGAGCCGAGTACCTGGATCTCGTGGATCACGATCGGCGCGAGATCGAGCGGTTCGTGCGCGGCCACGGTGCTCTTCAAGACCAGCGTGCCGCGCGGCCGCGTGAGTGCGAGGGCGCGCCGAAAGCCGGCGACGGACCCGGTGGCTTCGACCACCAGCGGCGCAGGGTCGCCTGCGAACTCCTCTGCGCGCGCCGTCGCGATGCTGCGTCGCGCGAGCACGGCGAGCTTGGCGTCGTGATGGCCGAGCGCCGTCACCTGCGCGCCCGCGGCGTGCAGCACCTGCGCGACGAGCAGGCCGAGCTTGCCGTCGCCGAGCACGATGCAACGCACGCCCGGCTCGATCGCGATCTGCGCGGGAATCTCGAAGGCTGCGGCGAGCGGCTCGACGAACACCGCGCGCGCGTCGGGCAGCGCGTCGGGCACGCGGTGCAGATTCTCGATCGGCACTGCGACGAGTTCGGCGATCGCGCCGTCTGCGCCGTCGATGCCCATCACGCGACGCGTTGGGCAATGCCGCTCGAGATTCTGCGCGCACGCGTCGCAGCGTCCGCACGCGAAGTTGATCTCGCCCACCACGCGCTGCTCGCACCATTCGGGTGGCCCCGTCACGACGCGTCCCACGAACTCGTGGCCGAGCACGCCGTGAAACCCGAGGTAACCGCGACACAACTCCAGATCGGTGCGGCAGATGCCGGCGAGCGACACGCGCACCAGCGCGATGTCGGGACGCGGCACCGGATCGGGACGCTCCACCACCATCGCGTGATTGCCGTCGAAGTAGAGCGCGCGCATCCGGGGCTACACCCCGCTCACGGAAGACCGGCGCCGGGCACGTCCACCTCGGCGGCTTCGATGCGGCCGGTGTTGGCTACCGTCTTCGCCGGGTCGTGGGTTGCAGCGGTGCAGAGGTAGAGTGTGCGGCGGTCGACACCGCCGAGCATGCACGCGTAGGCCTGGTGCTCGACGGCGATGCGCTGCACTACCTCGCCCCCTTCGCGCACGCGCAGCACACCCTTCGAGATCGGCGACGCCACCCAGATGGCGCCCTCGGCGTCGAGGCAGATGCCGTCGGGCACCGCGCCTTCCAGCTGCGCCCAGACGCGGCGCTTCGAGAGCCGGCCGTCCGCTGCGATGTCGAACGCGGTGAGGCGCGCCGCGAACGTCTCGCCGACGATCAGCGTTTTCCCGTCCGGAGTGATGACGGTGCCGTTCGGGAAGAGCAGGTCGTTCGCGGCCACCTCGACGCGGCCATCGGGATGCACCAGCGCGAGGTTCGTCGGCGTCTGCGCTGCGCCCCCGTTCAAGTCGAAGCCGAAGTTGCCGACATAGGCGCGCCCGTGCGCGTCCACCACCATGTCGTTGGCGTGGAAGTGCGTGACATCGGTGAGGTCGGCGTGCACCACGAGTCCGTCGCGATCGCGGCGCAGCAGCTTGCGCCGCTGCATCGAGACCACCAGCAGTCGCCCGTCGGGCAGCCAGCCGAGCCCGGACGGCTCGTCGCCGTCGAGGCTGAGCACCAGCTCGGCGCGACCGCTCGGGTCGAGCGTCCATACGCGGCCGGCGTGCATGTCGGAAAACCAGAGCTTGCCGCCGTGCCAGCGCGGACCTTCGGGGAAACGCAAACCGTCGAGGAGAACGCGGGTTTCGTGCATGGCGCGCGAGGATCCCTCGACCGTGGGGCGCGCGCCACCATATCGCGAGGAGGCTGACGAAGTCGGTTGAAGCGCAGCGAGCCGCAGTCGAGCGAAGGGTATCCGCTACGATCGCGCGCATGGCGCTGACAGCTTCGACGATGCTCGCGCTCGGCACCGCGGCGCCGGCGTTCGCGCTGCCCGACGCGAACGGCAAGCTCGTCGCGCTCGACGATTTCCGCGACGCCCCGGCGTTGCTGGTCGCATTCCTCTGCAGCCACTGTCCCTATGTGCAGCACATCCGCAGCGGCTTCGCGAAGTTCGCAACCGAGTACCAGGCCCGCGGGCTCGCGATCGTCGCGATCAACGCCAACGACGCCGACGCGCATGCGGAAGACAGCCCGGCCGAGATGGCGAAGGAAGCGCGCCGCTTCGGCTACGCGTTTCCGTATCTCTACGACGCGAGCCAGGGCGTCGCGAAGGCGTATCGCGCCGCCTGCACGCCGGACTTCTTCCTCTTCGACCGCGCACGCCGACTGGTCTACCGCGGCCAGTTCGACGCGAGTCGCCCGAACTCGAAGACTCTCGTCACGGGCGGCGACCTGCGTGCGGCCGCCGACGCGGCGCTCGCCGGCGCCGTGGTATCCGCCGACCAGAAGCCGAGCATCGGTTGCAACATCAAGTGGAAGCCAGGCAACGCGCCCGACTACGCCTGAGGCGCGCCGTCGTCGCGCTGATCGCTGGCGTTGCCCGCTCGTTGCTCGCGCAGCCCGCGCCCGCGGAGACGGAGTGCAAGCCGGTGACCGTCGAGACGCGGCGCATCGGCGGGCGCATGGTCGAGCGCATCTACGGCGCGCCGACCAGCGTCGAGTTCGTGGCCGGCATGCGGGTCGACGCCGACGGCGCGCTGCGCGCGTATCACCCGGACGACGCGCCGGGCCTCGATCGGCTTGAACACGCCGGTGCGTCGGGCAACTGGTGGGGCATCGTCACCGAGGACGGAACGCCGGGCGGCGAACCGGTGGTGCAGGGCGAGGGTAATCCCGCACCGGGCTTCCATGTGTCGCAGACGAGTCTCGCGGATCCCGACAAGGAGCTCGCCGATCCGCAGCGCTACGTCGATGCGGTCGCGGTTCCGTACCTGGCGCTGCAAGAGCGGTTCGTGACGGAACTCGGCTGCAAGCTCGGCGACTTCGCATTCGTGACGCGCGAAGCGGGCGACGGCAGCACGCGATCGTCCGCGGCGATCTTCGCGGACGTCGCGTCGCCAGAGCTGCCGGTCGGCGAAGGCTCGATTGCGCTCGCCGAGCGCCTCGGCGTTCCGCCCGACCCGCGCAGTGGCGGCAGCTATCGGGCGTCGGTGCACTACGTGCTGTTCTGCGGGTCGGGCAACGGACGGCCGCGAAGCGTCGCGGAGATCGACGCCGAGGGCGCGCACCTCGCTGCAGCCCGCCGCATCCGCGACGCCTCCGCGTGCCCGCGTCGCTGAGGAGGCGCCCTTGCCGCTAGCCTTGGCTCGCGCGGAGAGGTGGCCGAGTGGTCGATGGCAGCGGTCTTGAAAACCGCCAGGCGCGCAAGCGTCTCGAGGGTTCGAATCCCTCCCTCTCCGCCATTCGAAGGCTCGATCCCAAGGGTCGCGCGCGACCCTGCGAGCGGCGTCCTCGGCCGCTATCTTGCGCCGCTTCGCAAGCCGGCCGGAGTGCCGGCGCGCAGCGAGCCGCAGACGAGCGAAGCTCCTGACGCGCGGAGAGGTGGCCGAGTGGCTTAAGGCACAGGTTTGCTAAACCTGCGTGCGGGAAACCGTACCGAGGGTTCGAATCCCTCCCTCTCCGCCATCCTTGGAAAGCGCCCGAAGTCCCACGAGGCTTGCGCCCCAGGTGGCAACACGACTTCCTATCCGGAGAGATGGCCGAGTGGCTGAAGGCACGCGCCTGGAAAGTGCGTGAACCCGAAAGGGTTCCGTGGGTTCGAATCCCACTCTCTCCGCCAGGCTTTCTGTGACTCCGGATTCCGCTAGTTTCCGATCTCTCGCGCGCCCGTAGCTCAGTTGGATAGAGCGCTAGGTTGCGGACCTAGAGGTCGCATGTTCGAGTCATGCCGGGCGCGCCACTGATTCCTCGCAGCGAGTCATCGAAGAAGGCCGAGGGTTGGGCGAATGCCTCCCTCGGCCGTTCTACTGCTGGCGCCCCGCGTCATCGCGCACGACGCAGATGGCCGAGAAACCGCCGCCGGGCGTACGCAGGTTGGTGACTTGTCCCTGGTAGGCGCGTGCGCCGAGCAGCAGCACCTCGTCGCGGTAGGCGTAGGCGCGCACGTCGAACTTCATGCTGCGCGGGCCGTCGCCGGTGACGACGGCGACCTCACCCGGCTCGACGCGGCGCTGCGCTACGAAACCGCCCAGCTGCGCGATCTCCTCGAGCTTCCGGCGTGAGATCTTGTCGCCGCGGTAGACGGCGTGGCTCGCGTAGGCAGCCGCCGGCTTGAACACCCATTCGCGCCGCGTCCGCCAGGCGTCCTCGAGGCCCATCGCGTCGAGGAGGCGCGTCTCGGGAATTACCGCCGTGAGCAGCGCGATCTCGTCATTCGTCGCGCCGATTTCTTGCAATACATCCGCCGACGAGAACAGCGTGAGCCGCTGCTTGTTCGCGAGCAGGTGGTGCTCGCGCGGCGACGGCGTCACGACCACCGCGTCCGCGAGGTACGCCGCGCGCAGCGCGCGACTGCGCTCGTGCTCGAAGCGCCAATCGGTGTCGCGCAGGTAGACGAGGTCGAGGCGGCGTCCGCCAAGCGTGAGGTCCGCGCCGTCGTAGCTGAGGTCGCGCACGTCGCACACCTGCGCCTCGATGTCGGAAAGCGCAAAGAGCTGGCGGAACAGCTCGAACTCGGGGCGCAGGAACTGTTCTTCGGGACGGTCGTCGGCGATCGCCACGAGCCGGAGCGAGGCGCTGCTACGCGCGGCACGCAGCTCGGCCTCGAAGGTTGCGACGATGCGCGCCCGCATCGTCTCGACCGGAACCAGCTCCGAGCACAGGCAGGCGAGCTTCACGGCATCGCAGAGGCTCGCGGTGTGGAGCCCATTCAGCAGCGCGCCGCCGGCGTTGGTGTTGATCTCGATCAGCCGCGGGCCGTCGGGCGTCAGATGGAAGTCGTAGCCCATGAAGACGGCGGTGTTCGCGATGCGGTGGCGCGCCACCGCATCGGCGCCAGCGTCGACCTGCGCCTGGTACGCCGGCTCATGCGCAATGCGGAACAAGGCCGCGACGGTGCGGCAGATCACCTCGAAGTCCGCGCGCTCCATCGCGACCACCGTGCTGGCGTAGGGAACGCCGGGATGAAGGGCCGCGCTCGCGCTCTGGGTTTCCGCCACGCGCGCAGGATACGGATTCCGCTCTCGATGCACCCCTAGCGGGTTCGGGCTAGCGCCAGACGACGCGATAGACGACCGCGTTGGGATGGTCGAGCCCTGCGGCGCCGAGGCGGCGGGGCGCGAACGGGTAGCCGACGCGCGGAAAGCGGTGCCAGGGCAGCTCGGGCCGGTTCTCCCAGAGCGCTTCACGGAACGACGCGACCACCTCGAGCTTCGCGCCGCGCGCTTCGAGTTCGCTCTTCACGCGCTCGAACGGATGTTCGGGCAGCGGATCGACGGCGCGGCGCCAGATCAACCACTTCGCATCATCGAGTCCGAACACGTAGTCGGGAAGCCCGAGAGCACGTGCGGCGTCGAGCACCGGCGCCCCGGGCGAAATGCGAAAACCCTGGCGGAGATTCGTGTAGAAATAGAGATTGTCCCACGAGAAGTTCGTGACGATCACGTCGTCCGGCGCGGCGTGCGCGCGCAGCCAGCCGACGAGTTCGGGCAGCGTGCCCGGATTCGGCACGCCGAGTCCGCGCGCGAACTGCCACCACGAGGCGTTGACGAGCTTCCCGCCGAGATCGCGAGGCGCATTCACGAACGCGAACTCGTTGCCGACCTGGCGGCTCTCACCGAGCGCGAGCCAGGGGAGCGCATTGCCCGCAATGTGTGTCGCGCCGAAGAGCGCGATCAGCGCCACGTACGCGAGCGTTCGTCCGCCGCTCGCGCGCGCGACCAGCACGCCGGTCACCGCGGCCGCGACCGGCAGCAGCGCGCAGACGTAGCGCAAGCCGAGCACCAGCAGCGGCGTCTTGGCGAGCGCGAATGGCACCAGCGCGAAGAGCGCCAACACGAACGCCGCGGCGAGCGCGAGCAGGTCGCGGTCGCGCGGCGTGAAGCGCCGCCAGAAGATCGGGATCGCGACCGCCCAGCCGAGCCACGGCACTGCCACCATCGTCTCGGCCGCGAGCTGCGCGGTGCGTCCCGGAAGCTCGAGCCACGACTCGAGCGGGGACCAGTTGGTGGACGTGGCCGACCACGTCACCAGCATCCAGGGAAGCGTCAATGCGAGTACCAACGCCGCACGCCACAGCAGCGGCTGGAGCCTCGAACGAAAGCGCGGATGGAACAGGGCGAGTGCGCCGCACGCCACGAGCGCGATCACGGCTGGCAGGATTTGTGTGTGGAAGAGCAGCACCGCGGCGATCACCAGCCACGGATCGCGTCGCCGCTCGCCCAACCGCAGAAAGCCCCAGAGCAGCAACAGCGTGAAGAAGATGTTGAAGCCGTAGCTGCGCGCCTCGCGCGCGTAGAGCAAGAACTGCGTCGAGGCGACCAGCAGAATCGCTGACGCGAGAGCCGCGCGCGTGCACCCCGTCGCGCGCAACACGAGCAGGTAGAGCAGCGCGATCGACGCGAAGCTGGCGATTGCGAAGGGCAGGCGCGCGGCGGCATTCGACTCGCCGAAGAGCGCGAACGAAGCCGCGGTTGCGTAGAACGGCAGCCACGGCGTGCCGACCATCACCAGATCGTGGCCGAAGAGGCGCGGGACCAGTCGGAGGCCGTAATCGCTGTCCAGCAGAGTCCGGCCGTCCCAGGCGGTGGGCAGGCCCGTCGCAACGATGTTTCGCGCGAAGGCCGCCGTGTCGCCCTCGTCCTCCCACAGCCACGGGCCGCCGAGGTCGAAGAAGATCAGATGGGCAGCGACCGCCAGTACCGCGAGTCGCGGCGCGCTCCGCCGCCAATCGAATTGCGCGCCGGTCTCCACGACGATTCCAGCCTAGGGGACCCCACCCGCAGGGCCAAGTCGTCGCAGAGGCTCCGCCTCCGACACCTTCGCGCGCGAGCGCCGCGCACTTGCCCCTTACCCCGCGCAAGCTCCGCTGGTAGGCTGGCACGCCATGCGCAGGTGCCTCGCGTTCCTCCGTTCCGTCGCGACCGCCGCACTCGTCGCGGCGTGCGCGTCCGCTCCGGTCGCCCGCGCCGCCGAGCCGCTCGGACAGGTCCAGACGCTCCCCGCTCAGCCCGGTCCGCACTGGGTCTGGGTGAGCGACATCCTGCTGAAGCGCGCCGCTCTCATCGACGCCGACGGCGGTAGCTTCCTCGGGATGCTGCCCGGAGGTAGCAGCGGCATCCTCGCGCCGCAGCGCTCGCGCGACGGTCGCGAGATCTACCAGGCCGAGACCTATTACACGCGCGGCACGCGCGGCGAACGCACGGACATCGTGTCGATCACCGACGCGCTCACCTTGCAGCCGAAGGGTGAGGTCGTGATCCCGCCGAAGCGCTGCGAGCACACCTCGTGGGTGGCCGGCTCGGCGCTCTCCGACGACGGCCGCTTCTTCGCGGTCTTCAACATGAATCCCGCCACGTCGCTGAGCATCGTCGACGTCGCCGAGCGCCGCTTCGTCGGCGAGATCGACACACCCGGCTGCAGCCTCGTCTACGCCGCGGGAACCCGGCGCTTCCTGTCGCTCTGCGCCAACGGCACGGCGCTCGTCGTCACGCTCGACGAGAACGGCCGCGAGGCGTCGAAGGCGCACACCGAAAGCTGGTTCGATCCGAAGGCCGATCCCGTCACCGAGAAGGCGGCGCGCCGCGGCGACCAGTGGTTCTTCGTCTCGTTCGAGGGCGTCGTGCATCCCGTCGACGTCTCGGGTCCGGCGTTGCGCTTCCCCGAACCGTGGTCGCTGCTCAGCGACGCCGATCGCAACGAGTCGTGGCGCGTCGGCGGCATGCAGCAACTCGCGCTGCACGCGGCGACCGGTCGTCTCTACGCACTGATGCACCAGGGCGGCGTGGACACGCACAAGGCCCCTGGCACGAAGGTCTTCGTCTACGACGTCGACAAGCGCGAGCGCGTGGAGCGCATCGACTTGCGCAACCCGACCGCGAGCTTCGTACTGGAGCGGATCGCGATGTCGCCCGGCGGCGCGATCGACTGGCTGTTGCAGCGCGCGTTGCCCAACCACGGCGTCCAACGCATCGCCGTCACCCAGGACGACGCGCCGGTGCTGGTCGCCGCCACCGCGTTCCCCGCGACGCTCGCCGTCTACGATGCGCGCAGCGGCGCCTACCTGCGCGATGTCTCGGAAGTGGGCATCGCCACCAACTACGTGGCGGCTCCGTGAGCCGGCGGGAGGTGGCGCCAGCGTGCTCGATCCCGTCATCGAAGTCGTGTTGCGCGGCGGTCTCGCGTTGCTCTTCGGCTCGACCGCCTTCGAGAAGACGCGCGACTTCGCCGGGTTTCGCGCGGCGCTGATCGGTTACGCGCTGCTGCCCGAGCGCCTTGCCGGCGCGATCGCGGCGGGGCTTGCCAGCAGCGAAGCCGCGCTGGCCATCGCGCTCGTCGCACCGGCCGCGCTCGAGCTGCGCGCAACGGCGCTCGTCGCGAGCGCCGCGCTGCTCGCGCTCTACGGCGCCGCGATCGCCGTGAACCTCGCCCGCGGCCGCCGCGACATCGAGTGCGGCTGCGGCGGTCCCGCGGCGCGCCAGCCGCTCTCGGAGTGGCTGCTGGCGCGCAACGCGCTGCTCGTCGCGGCGGCGTTCGTGTGTCGCGGCGGCGCCGCGTCGCGACCGCTCGTCTGGGTCGACGCGCTCACGGTGGGCGGCGGCATCGCGATGCTCGTGGCCACGTGGCTCGCCGCGCATCGCCTGCTGGCGAACGCACCGGCGCTCGCGAGACTGCGGGAGGAGGGCACGTGAACCAGGCGCTGCTGGTCTCCAACGCGCTGCTCTGGGTCGCGGTGCTGGTGCTCGCTGCCGTGGTGGTCGCGCTGGTGCGCCAGATCGGCGTGCTCCACGAACGTGTCGCGCCGGCCGGCGCGCTCTCGCTCGCGTCGGGTGCGAAGGTCGGCGTCGCGGCGCCCGTCGTCGCCGCGATCGATCTCACCGGGGTTTCGCGCACGGTCGGCGAGGCGGCGGCGGACGGTCGCGACACGCTGCTCTTCTTCCTCTCCCCGAGTTGCCCGGTCTGCAAGGCGCTGCTGCCGGCGCTGGGCTCGCTCGCGAATGCCGAGGCCGGCCGCCTGCGCGTGCTGTTCGCGAGCGACGGTCCGCGCGCCGAGCACGAGGCGTTCGTCGCACGCGAAAAACTGACGTTTCCGTATCTGCTGTCGGCGCAACTCGGCATTGCGTATCGCGTCGGCAAGTTGCCGTGGGCAGTGCTGATCGACGCCGCCGGGGTCGTGCGCGCGTCGGGTCTGGTGAACTCGCGCGAGCATCTCGAAAGCCTCCTCGAAGCGAAGGCACTGGGCGTGGCGTCGATCCAGGAATGGCTGGCGCGCGAGCGCAAAGGAGCGGCGTAGCCGATGGCGGAACGAAATGTCGACAGCTGGCTCGAAGCGGCGGCGCGCCGGCTGGCGCGCACCACGTCGCGGCGCGGATTCCTCGCTCGGATGGGGACGGCGCTCTTCGGTGCGGCGTCGCTGCCGCTGCTTCCGGTGGCGCGCGCGGGGACAGAATCGCCGCGCGAAGCGGGGCCCGACGATTCGAAGCTCCAGGGCGCGGCGGGCGATCCGACGAACTGCGAGTACTGGCGCTACTGCGCGATCGACGGCTTCCTCTCCGCCTGCTGCGGCGGCACCCACTCGAGTTGCCCGCCGGGCACCGAGATGTCGCGCGTCACCTGGATCGGCACCTGTCGCCATCCGGCGGACGGCAAGGACTACATCATCTCCTACAACGACTGCTGCGGAACCAGCTTCTGTGGTCGCTGCATCTGCAATCGCAACGAGGGCGATCGCCCCGTCTATCTCGCCGGCAAGGCCAACGACATCAACTGGTGCATTGGCACCTCGACGGCGGCCTACAGCAGCACCGTGGCGATCGTGCTCGGTGTCGCAACCGAGTCGTAGCCGCCGTGCGCGCATGGCTCGTGCTGTTCGTTCTGACGGGCGCCACAACGGCCGCGCACGCGTACTCGCCCGCAACGAACTACACGCTGAACTGCCAGGGCTGTCACCTCGCGGACGGCACGGCCTCGGCGGGCAAGGTGCCGGCGCTCGCCGGCTCGGTGGCTCGCTTCCTGCGGGCGCCGGAGGGGCGCGCGTTCCTGGTTCGCGTGCCGGGTGTCGCGAACGCACAGCTCGCGGACGCGGATCTCGCCGCGCTGCTCGACTGGACGCTGCGCCGCTTCGATGCCGCCAACCTACCGGCCGACTTCGTCCCGTACACGGCGGATGAAGTCCGCCAGCTGCGCGCCGAGCCGCTGGTCGACGTCGCGCCGGCGCGACGCCGGCTGCTGGATGCGATCGAACGCGAACGCTGAGCAGGAACGCGGGCGCGGTGCGCGCCGTTGGGACCTCAACCCGCGTGGTACCAGTTCCACGGACTCGCAAAGGCGTCGCGGAACACCCAGAGCTGCCAGCCGAGCGCGAGCGCGAGCACCGCGCACAGGGCGATCCACGGCCCGAGCCGGGCGAGGCGGGCCGGCGCCCGCAAGCAGAGTCGCTCGACACCACGGCAGTACAGGATTGAGAAGGGCACCACGGTCCCGGCGATCAGGCGGCCCGACGCAAAATAGGGGAATGCGCGCGAGAGCGGGCCCTGCTCGACGCCGAAGTCGAAGAGCGTGGAGAGCGTCGCCAGCACCGCGACGCCCGCGGCGAAGACCAGCAGCGCAACGCCTTCCGGGCGCCGCTGAGCACGCGTCGCGGCGCCGGCGCGCAGCCAGCTGGCGGCCGCGGCGCTGACGAAGACGAGCGAGGTGGCGACGTAGATCGCGTCGACCCCCGCGCTGTGTGTCGATTTGCCGTGCCAGGCGAACTCCCCCTGCCAGAAGGTGAGCAGCAGCGTCGGCGTGAACTCGAACCAGCCGCGCAGGCCGAAGAGCGGGTGCGCGAGTATCTGGTCGGGGCCGTGGTACGACCAGCCCAGGATTTCCATCTTGCGATGCGCACCCGCGAGGCTTCCCACCACACACAGATTGCGCGCGAGCCACCAGCAGGCGGGCGCGGCGGCTGCCAGCCACAGCAGCGACCAGCGCGGCCACTCCGCTGGCAGCGTGTGGGCGCGGTGCGCCTCGCGCAACGCCATCGCGAAGAGAACGAACGCCACGCCGGCAAAGAGCAGGTTCGGATACTTGTTGAGGAAGGCGAGCCCGATGGCAAGCCCGGTCGCGGTCGCCACGCGGAGGCTGCGCGGAGCTTCACACATGCGCACCAGGCCGAAGAAGCAGAGTGCGCCGAGTCCGATCGAGAGGACGTCCGCCGTCACGCCGTAGTTCAGGTCGTTGGGGTAGCCCGCGAGAAAGACGCACGGACCAAGACGCAGAAAGGCATCGCTCGGACAGCGCCGGCGCAGGAACGCGTAGGTTGCGAGTACGACCGCCGCCGCCAGCATCGGGTTGAGCCAGCGCACCCAATAGAGAAGCTGGATGGGTTCCAATCTGAGCCCGTGCCCGAGCTTCAGCCAGGCTCCAGCCAGCGCGTAGTAGGTCGGCGGCGCTTCCGCTTCGCAGTTGGCCCAGTTCGTGTACCACGCCAGCACTTTCCGGTAAGCCGCAGAACCGGGCGGGCGCTTGGCGCGCATCTCTTCGGGAGTCGGGATGCGACCGTTCTCGAACGCCTCGGGACCCTTCAGGTACTCGGGCGATCCATGAGCGGCCAGCAAGCCCACCGTCACCGCATCGAGGGTCGCCGTCTCGGAGCCGGGCAGGAAGCCGCGCGAGTACTTCTGCACCAGGTCGAAGTGGAGGTGCTCGTCGACCCCGTTGAAGAACGGAAGCGCGCTGGCGAACACGAACACACGAAGGAACGCAAACGCCGCGAGCGCCACCACGAGTTTCACCTCGCGGGGCGTGCTTGCCGGCGCGGATCGCTCGCTGGTATCGGTCATCTCGCGTAGCCGAGGGCTCGCAGCGCTTCGCGGGTCTCGGCGTCGACGGCGCCCGCAGCCTCGAACGCGCTCGGCGCCGGCAGCGTGGCGACACGCCGTTGCAGCGCCGCCTCGAGCTCGGCCACGCGCGCCGGCCGCTCGCCCGCCAGATCGCGCTGTTCCTTCGGGTCGTTCGCCAGGTCGTAGAGCTGGCGCGTGCCGTGGCTGCCCCAGAGAAGTTTTTCCGATCCTTCGTAGAGCGCGCGCAGCGCCTCGTCGCCCACGAAGGCGGGCGACTCCTCGGTGAGGATCGAATGCGTGATGCGTCCCGGAACTTGTCCCTGGATGCCGGGCGGAGTTTCGATGCCTGCCTGGTCGAGGATCAACGCGAACAGGTCCACCAGCTGGATCGGTGTGTCGATACGCAGCCCGGATTTGCGCCCCTTCGGAAACTTCACGACCAGCGGGATGCGCGTCAGCTCTTCGTAGAGCCGCGCGGGATGTCCGTAGAGCGAATGCTCTCCGAGCAGCTCGCCGTGGTCGGCGGTCACGATGATCAGGGTCCCGTCGTAGCGACCGCGCGACTTCAGTCGGTCGATCACGCGCCCGAAGTTCATGTCGGCGAAGAGAATCTCGGCGTCGTAGGAAGCGCGTCGCAGCTCGGCGTCGCGATCGGCGCCGCGGGCCGCAACCGGATCGTCGAGATAATCCCGCAACATCCAACGCGGCGGTTGGTAGGGCATGTGCGCGTCGAAGAAGTTCAGGAACAGCAGGAACGGCACGTCTGCGGGAAGCGCGTCGAGCCACGCGAGGGCGCGATCACTCACCTCGTTGGCTCGCCGACCGCCGGCGTCCGTGATGTCGTCGTCGTCCCACCGCTCGAAGCCGCGCGACAAGCCGAACACGCGCTTCAGCCAGGGTCCCCCGACGACGCCGGCGCTGCGATAGCCCGCGCCGCTCAGCAGCTCCGCGAGAGTCTGCTCATCGCGGCCCATCCCCCGGGCGCGGAAGATCCGGTACTTCTCGCGTTCCTCGTCCGACGCAGCCCCGAGGCCGGCGCTCAGCACCAGGGATCCCTCGGGATCGTGGCTCGCGCCATGGCTCGAGGGGTATTTCCCGGTGAAGAGGGAAGCGTGCGAAGGCAGCGTCCAGCTCGCGACCGAATAGGCGCGCGTGTAGGTGACGCCATCTGCAGCGAGACGGCCCAGGTTGGGCGTGGTGTCCCGCTCGTAGCCGTAGGCGCCGACGTGGTCGACCCGTGTGGTGTCGAGCGTGACGAGAAGGATGTCGGGAGGCGACGGCTTGCACGCGACCAACGCGACGCACAGCAACACCGGAGCGCGGAGCGCGGGAATCGCGAATCGCATGCTTCGGCCCCTCGCCGCAGCCCGGACCAGGCCCGCGCCGTCCAGCAGCCACGCGAAAGTCGGATTATGCCGCCCCGCGTGCGCCCGGGTAGGGTCGAAGGCGGCTGCCGAGGGCCCGCTCGCGCGGCCCGCTCAGGTCGGACGCTTGCGGTTGGCCGGCTTGTGCTCGCTGTCGGGAGCCGGGCGACGCAGCAGACGGCCGAGCAGACCCTGCTTGGGGCGTCGCATCTGCATCAGACGCAACTCGCGCAGCGCCTCGATCGAATCGGGCCGGCGCTCGACCGCCTTCATGAACATGCGCTCGGCGGCGTTCAGGTGTCCCGCCGCCTGGCAGAGGCGGCCGAGGAACAGGTACGGCTTCTCGCGATCCGGCGCGAGTTTGGCGCCGCGCTTGACCAGTTCGAAGGCCTTCCTGAAGACGGCTTCGTCGTGTCCGTGTGTCAGGTAGAAGCACCATCCGCAGTAGGCGAGGTACTCGCCTTCGTCGGGATACAGCTCCACGGCGCGTTCGAAGTGACCGAGCGCACCAGACCAATCGTGCGAGCGCAGCCGTGCCTCGCCTCTCTGGAACTCGCGCTCCGCCGCGATCGCGCGCTGGGCTTCGTCGAGCGCCTGGGCTTCCTTGCGGTCGCGTTCGGGATCCGCGCGATACTTCGAGAGCGTCAGCGGATCCGTGAGCAACTCGAAGGCGTGGGTCAGTTCGCGGAAGGCGCGCTCGGCGAGATCGTGTACGGCATGGCTGGCTCTCGCGTAGCGATCCGGATGGGTTTCCTTGGCGAGCGTCACGTAGGCGGAACGGATCTCGGCGCTCGCTCGCGTCGCGCAGCAACCCGAGCTTTTCGAACGGGCTCGGCCTCGAGAGGCGTTCCAGCAGCGCCGTGAGCGCAATTCGCTGCTCGTGATCGGCGGCGTAGTGCGAGTGGTCTTCCTCGACTTTCGGCCGGGTCTGCGGCTTCGCACTCGTCTTCGCGACCGCCGGCGGAGGCGTCTTGACGTCGAGCGTGCGTTCGCGTCGCGGGAGCGACTCGCCGTGCAGGCGCACGATCGGTGCGGGCCCGCCGCGTCGGAACACCTCGCCGTCGCGAACCTCGAGCAACCCGATTTCGAGCAGCGCGTAGACGGCGCGTCGCAGGCGTTCGGGCTTCGCGAACAGCGACCCGGTCGTGAAGCCGCGCCCGCACGCGGCGAGCAGCGCTCGTTCGTCATCACCGAGTGTCGCTTCCTGGAACGAGTAGAACGGGTTTGCGCTCGGTACGATCGCGTCGTGTGCGTGCGCGCTCAGCACGGCGTCGATGCGCTCCATCGGGAGTCGCGTGCGAACGCCGATCCGGATCAGGTCGGCCGCGCTGCCCTCGAGTGGAAGCGCGGTGGCGCGGCGGAGCTGGGCGCCGACGGCCAGCGCGTATTCGCCGCTCTGCCATTCGAAGATCTCCAGCAGCTTCTCGCTGGCCTGCTCGCACAGCGCTGCGCCGAGTTCTTCTTCCGACAGCACCTGCATGCCGACGAGGATCTGCCCTTGCAGGCCTTCGCCGCGCAACAGGCGGCGCGCCGACTCGGCGAGCACGGCGGGCTCGATGCGGTTCGAGCGCAGTAGCCAGTCGCCGAGGCGCTCGCTCGGCAGGTTCGAGCGCACCGCGGCGGGGCGCCCGTCGCACAGCTCCACTTCCTTGCGTCGCTCGTCGTTGCGAAGGTGCAGCACGCCGTTCGCGCGCAACCCGTGGGCCTGGTGCAGCAGCGCGGGGAAGGGGAGGTCCGCAAGGGAACCGCGCAGCGGAACACTGCGACGGACGCCGGCCTTCGAGCGGGCGGCGTCGACGGCGCGGTCGTCGCGTTCGCGCGCGAGCAACTTGGTGATGCGCGCGAGGAGCGCGTCGAGCGGAACCGGCTTTCGCAACAGCGCCGAGGCGCCGAGCTTGCGCGCTTGCTCGATCTGCTCGGCGCTGCACGGAGCGACGCTCCATAGGATCACCGGAACGGCGGCGGCGGGACTCGCGGAACGGCGCATCGCCTCGAGCACCGTGAGTCCGTCGCGACCGGGCAGGGTGACGTCGAGCAGCGCCAGATCGGGCGGGCGCCGTCGCAGCGCTTCGAGCGCTTCGTCGCCGTCGTGCGCGACGACCACGCGGCAGCCGTCGGCGCCGAGCGCGCGGGCCAGCAGCTGGCAGAGGTCGCGGTCGGGATCGGCGCAGAGCAGGGTCGTCGACATTGGACTTCGCATCG
Organism: uncultured delta proteobacterium; assembly: GCA_963801625.1. Lineage (GTDB taxonomy): Bacteria > Myxococcota_A > UBA9160 > UBA9160 > PR03 > PR03. The sequence continues at coordinate 403,289 of CAWDFQ010000014.1, read as the reverse complement.
GCTCGCGCGCGTGGGGGGCTTGAGCCTCACGGCGCTTCTGCGCGCATCTTGCTCGCGAACTGCGCGAGCGCGGCCGGATTCTGCGTGACTCCGCCCCGGAGCCGGTCGCCGGTGCGGTGGTGGGCGGCTTCATCGCCTCGCGGCTCGGCCTCGGCAGCGTCACGGGGTTCAACCTCGGCAGTCTTGCGATCGCGGTCGGAGGGTCGCTGCTGCTGCTGGTCCTCTACCGCAAGCTCCGTAGCTGGCGCGCCGGCTTCAGGCGCGCGTCCGGGGCGTCGATGCGTGGTCCGTGGCATCGGAACCCCGCATCTTCGCCAGCTTCGTTCGCTCGACGCTCGACACGATCGACTGCGTCGATGCAGACCTCGGCGCGCGCGTGCTGGCGCGTCTGCGGCCCGAGACGCGGCGCGCGCTCGAGCTGGCGTCGGCCGTTTCGTACGTGCCCGTCGAGATCGATGTCGAAGTGACCGAGCGCTTGTTCGACGAAGCGGGCGCGACGCGCGCCTGCGAACTGCTGCGCGAAAACCTCTCGATCTCGCTCGAGACGCCACTGCTCTCGGCGCTGGTGTCGGGCGCTCTCCGGCTCTTCGGCCGCGTGCCGGCGCGCGTGCTCGGCTGGGCTTCCAAGATGTGGTCGCAGATCTACCGTGACGCCGGCACGATGGAATGGGTCGCGGAAGGGCCCGAAACGGGCCGCTTCGAGCTGCGCGATCTGCCCGCCTGCGTCGCCACGAGCCGCCCGTACCTGGTCGGATTCGCCGCGGCGATGAGCGCTGGCCTCGAGATGATCGGCGTGGAGGGCGACGTGCAGATCGAGCGCGTCGACGTCGCTGCGCGAAGCGTCACGCTGCGCGTCGCCTGGAAGGGATAGCAGCGCCGGCGATCCGGGTGCGCGAGGGAGTATTCTCGCTCGCACCCACACGGAGATCGCCATGTCGCAGATCCTGTTCGAGAACGCCGCCCTGCTCGACGTCGCGCGCGGCGAGCGCCGTCCCGGCGCGAGCGTGCTCGTCGAAGGCGATCGCATCGTCGAGGTGAGCGACGGCACGCTGCGCGCACCCGGGGCGCGCCGCATCGATCTCGCCGGCCGCACGCTGATGCCGGGCCTGATCGACGCGCACGTCCACGCCGTCCTCACCACGATGGATCTCGCGGCGCTCGAGAAGAAACCCGTGACGCTCGTCGCGAACGAGGCGCGTGTGGTGCTCGAAGCCATGTTGCGGCGCGGTTTCACGACCGTGCGCGATGCGGGCGGCGCCGACTGGGGCCTCGCGCAAGCCGTCGAGCGCGGCTTGATCCGCGGACCGCGACTCTTCTTCTCGGGCCGCGTGCTCTCCCAGACCGGTGGTCACGGCGACTTCTCGCCGCGCGAAGACGCGCCGCGGCTGTGCGCCTGCTCGATCCGCAGCAGCGGCTTCTCGCACGTCGCGGACGGTGTCGACGCCGTGCGCAAGGCAGCGCGCGAGGAACTGCGGCGCGGCGCATTCCAGGTGAAGATCATGGCGTCCGGGGGAGTCGCCTCACCGACCGACCCGATCTGGAATCTCCAGTATTCGGAGGACGAGATGCGCGCGATCGTCGAGGAGGCGCGGGGCTGGCGAACCTACGCGCTGGCGCACGCCTACACACCCGAAGCGATCGCGCGCGCGGTGCGCGCCGGCGTTCGCAGCATCGAGCACGGCAACCTGATCGACGCCGAGACAGCGGCGCTGATGGCGCGCGAAGGCGCATTCCTGGTTCCGACGCTCGTCACCTATTTCAAGATCGAAGAGCTCGGTCGTGCGCTCGGCTTCCCGGCCGTGAGTCAACGCAAGGTAAAGGACGTCCTGGACGCTGGACTCGCCTCACTCGAGATCGCGAAGGCAGCGGGCGTCGCAATCGGTTTCGGCACCGATCTGCTCGGCGAAACCCACCAACACCAGAACCAGGAGTTCGCGATCCGTGCGCGCGTGCTCTCCTCCGCCGAGATCCTGCGTTCCGCGACGCTCGTCAACGCGGCGCTGCTGCGCCGCGAAGGGGAGCTCGGCGTGGTGGCAGCGGGCGCGCTCGCCGACCTGCTCGTCGTGGACGGCGATCCGCTCGCCGACGTGACGCTGCTGGCCGAGCCCGAGAAGCATCTGGTGGCGGTGATGAAGGGCGGCGAATTCGCGCTGGATCGGCTGGGCTGCTAACCGGGCGTCAGGGCCGGGTGCCCGGCGTGTCGCATCCACCAGAACGGCGGCGCCGAAAGCAGTCTTTCCAGGAGTTCGGGCTCCACGGCCTGGCTGAACAGGTGTCCCTGCATGCGGTTGCAGCCGTACGAAGCGAGCAGCTGCATCTGCTCGGTCGTTTCGACGCCCTCGGCGACGGTGCCGAGGTTCAGCGCGCGGGCCATCTGTACGATCGTAGAAGTGATGGTGGCGTCGGCGGGATCCGTCGCGACGGCGCGCACGAAAGACTGGTCGATCTTGAGCACGTCGACCGGAAGCTGCTTCAGGTAGGCGAGCGCGGAGTACCCGGTACCGAAGTCGTCGATCGCCATCCGCACGCCGAGGCCGCGCAGCATCGCGAACTGCGCCAGCGTGCGCTGGCCGCCCGAGAGCAGGCTGCGCTCCGTGATCTCGAGCTCGAGCGAGTCGGGCTCGCAGGCCGGTGTCGCGCAGCACATCGCGCACCATCGCGACGAACTGACCCGATTGGAACTGGTGCGACGAGACGTTCACCGCGATGCGAAATCCCTCGTGCCCGCCCCGCTGCCAGCGCGCGGCCTGTTCGCAGGCGGATCGCAGCACCCACTCGCCGATCGAGACGATCAACTGTGACTCCTCGGCGATCCCGAGGAACTGCGCCGGCAGCATGAGTCCCAGCTCGGGATGACGCCAACGGATCAGTGCTTCGGCGCCGACCACGCGTCCGCGCGTGGCATCGACGACCGGCTGATAGAAGAGCCCCAGCTCGCGGCCGTCGAGCGCCGCGCGCAGCCTGCTCTCGCGCGCCGCCCGCTCGAGCACGTCGCCATTCTGGCCAGGCGTGAAGAAGGTGTAGCGGTCGCGACCGCTGCTCTTGGCGGAGTACATCGCCATGTCCGCGTGCTTCAGCAGCTCTTCGGACGAGCCGGCGTCGCGCGGGAAGGCGGCGATCCCGACGCTCGCGGTGATCAAGTGCTCGCGGCCCTTCAGCGAGACGGGTTGGCGCAGCAGCGCGAGCACCTTCTCGGCGACGCGTCCGGCGTCCGCTTCTTCGGCGAGGTTCGTCAGCAGGATGGCAAACTCGTCGCCGCCCAGGCGCGCGCCGGTGTCGCTCTTGCGCAAGCAAGTTGCGACGCGCTGGGCCGAAAGTCGCAGAAGTGCGTCGCCCGCAAGGTGGCCCAGCGAGTCGTTGATCAACTTGAACTCGTCGAGATCGAGGAAGAGCACGGCGAGCTTCTGGCGGTTGCGGCGCGCCGACGCTACGGCCTGATCGAGGCGATCCTGGAACAGCGAGCGGTTCGCGAAGCCGGTGAGCTGGTCGTAGGTGGCGAGCTGCCGCGCCCGCTCGCGGGCGATGTTCAGCTCGAGGAACATGCGCTGATTGCGGATCGCGTGCTGGAGACTCCACACCAGTGCACCGGGGCTGAGCGCACACTTGATGCAGATAGCCGCGCGCGCCCACCTCGACGGCCTTCGTCGCGAGCATCTCGTCGTCGCTGTCCACCATCACCACGACCGGCACCAGCGGCGCGCGCACGCGGGCTTGCGAGACGGCGACCAGTTCGCGCGGGCTGCCCGCGCCCACGTCCATCAGCAGCACGTCGACCTCGTCGCGCTCGAGCGCTTCGAAGGCGTGTTGCAGGTTCATGGCGTGGGCGAGGGCGACTTCGGTTTCGCGAGCATGCTCGAGCAGCGCGCGCAGCAGCGAGACATCGGCTGAGTGGGGGCCGACGACCAGCACCCGGATCGGGGGGCCGGGCGTCCCGTCGCGGCCGTCCTCGATTGCCTCCGTCGCCATGCCGTTCGCATCTCCAGCGGCATACTGCGAAGCCGCCACCTGCTATCGGCGCTCGCCCGCAAAGGCCTGAATCGACGGGCTTGCCAAGCCGGCATCCAGCCAGCATGATGCGTGCCCGACCGACCGGTCGAATCGGACGAATTCCGGATCATCTTCCCAAGTCGCGTGACAAGAACCGGTCGCCTGGCTGCGCTGGGCCGCCCCCCCGGCCCATTGGAGAACTCCGTTGCTCTCAAGCCCGCCCTCGTCGCCTTGCTGCTGCTGCCGATGGTGGCGGCCCGCGGACCCTCGGCTTGCCTTCCGCGCCTCGAGTTCCCCGGCTACACGGTGATCCAGCTGGTGCCGGGCGCCGACATCGAATTCCAGGTGCGCGAGAATCGGTAAGTGGCCAAGGCCGGGACGATCATCCCGTTCCCGGCCGGGAATTGGAGCCGGATGTCATGAGCGAACGCAAACTCCCGCCTTGGACACCGAGCCAGGAACGCGTCGGCAACGTCGTGATCCGCATCATGTCGGCGCTCAACATCTGGGCGTACCGCATTTCGGGCGGGAAGATCGGCGGGCGCTTCCTGCGCGGAGCGCCGGTGTGCCTCGTCACCACGACGGGACGCAAGTCGGGGCAGTCGCGCACGGCGCCTCTGCTCTACCTCGCGGATGGGGAACGCGTCGTGCTGGTCGCCTCCAAGGGTGGCATGTCGAAGCACCCGGTCTGGTATCTGAACCTCGTTGCGGATCCGCGCTGCAGCGTCGAGATCGGCCGCGAGAAGCGCGCGATGCGGGCACACACCGCGAGCGCCGAGGAGAAGGCGGCGCTGTGGCCGCGACTCGTCGCGATGTACCGCGACTACGACGACTACCAGTCCCGCACCGATCGCGAGATCCCCGTCGTGGTACTCGATCCGGTCGCTTGAGCCGCTCGCACTCAATCTCGTTCGACGCGCAGCCGCAAAGCCAGGCGTGCGCCGTCTCGTCCTCGCCATTGCGGGCTCGCTGGCCGTGATCGCTCGCGCGAGCGAGCAGGGCCACCTCGTCGAGGGCGTGTGTGGCAAGCCGTGCGCGGAGTAGCAGAACGAGCGCAGTTCTGCGTCATTGGACCCTCGGCTCGAAGGTTCCGGGCGCGTGCAGTCGCGGCCTACCGGAGCGTCGTGATGAGTTTCGGTTCCATCGCCCCCGTCAGGCCGCAGCCCACCGCTGTAGAGAGCGATAGTGATAGGCGCTCGCAAACAGGGCGAGCAAGACGGCCTGCAGACACCAGGTGGGCAGCATGCGCCACGCTTCGAGCGCTCCGGAGACGACCGCGACGATCTCGGTGAGAACGAGTCCGTAGATCACCAGCACCGTGAGCGCTGCGACGAAGCGCCGTTCGACGGGACGTCGGGACGCCCAGATGAGGAGCGCCGTCCACCCGAGCATCAGGGATGCGCCGTACCCCATGGCGAACCGGTAGCTTCCCGAAACGTCGTGGAACCCCCAGACGAGGCCGGCGAGCGGCGGGAAGAGCATCGGCAGGAGCGCGCCGGCGTCGGTGAGCGCTCCCGCGAAGAAGGCCGTTCGGAGCAAGCGTTCTTCACGCGGGTTCATCTTCGCTCCTCATCAGTCTTGCAACTCACCAGGCGTCAGAGACGAGTTCGCGCGGCGCATCACCCTACTTCACAAGCGACACTACGACCTCGCGGCCTCCGAATCCCTGGACCGAGTCGCGGGCACGGATACGGACACTCGTGAGCGTCGCGGGCACCTTCACGCCGCTGAGTTCGCGCGTGAACGGCTGCTCCTCCACGTGAGGATGTTGCAGGACGCGGGTGGCCAGAACGGCGCCATCCGGTGCAACGACTTCCCAGGCATTCGCGTAGTGGTCCCAGCCCTCGTCGTCGTGCCGGACCGTGACGACGAAGCGACAAACGGACGCCGAGCAATCCGCCGAGGCTGAGAGGACGTCCGCGGGCCCAGCATGGCCGGGGCGGGCCATGACTGCGGCAAGCAGGGCAAAGGCCATCGCTCGGATCGTCCGCTGCATCGTTCGTTCGTCTCGACAGCCAGGGTGTTCGACGTGGGCCTGACGGATCGGCGCTCCGCTTGCGGAGTCTCGCTGCGCGGCGCGCTTGCTAGGGCTCGAGGCGCTCGAGGCGGACTGGTGTCGTGGACTCGTTGTCGGGACCGACGAAGCGAACCCAGCGATCCGCCACGCCGTACTTCGCGCGGAGAAGTTCGTGAAGCTTCGGGTGCGGCCCCGGGACGGCATCGGCCCGATAGCGATGCGTCTCGCCAGCGCGCTCGATCTCCACGATCGGCCGAGCCCTGAGGTTGCGCATCCAGGCGGAGTCGCCGCCGTGGAGCCAGGAGACGGAGCCGTCGTCCACGATCCAGAGTCTGGTTTCGAGCCATCCGCCGCCGGGGTTCTCGGTGCGCAAGACGATCACCTCGCGGCCGACTTCGATCAGCGCCCAGTGAGCGGCTACGTAGGCCGCGCAGAGACCGAAGACAGCCGCCACGACGATCGCAATTCGCCTCATCGGATTCCTCCGCGCCGCGTTGCATCCAACGGGATCGGCGCTTTGCTACAGCCCGCTGTTGGACGGAGCTCCAGGCCGCGCACGGTGCGCGGTGCGCGGAACCCACCGGGGAACGAGTCTGCAGTACTCCTCGTAGTCCGCTCCGAAGCGCCTTCTCAGCTCCGGCTCCTCGACGTAGCGAACCGCTGCGTGGGCTCCGATGGAGACGGCAAGCGCGTAGAGCAGAACACCGACGCTCGAGAGATACAGCGCGGCGGCCCAGATTACGAGCACTTCGGCGGCCATGATCGGATTTCGGATCACCGAGAAAGGCCCCCTCGTGACGAGTTCCCGTGGCGCATCCATCGGCAGCGGTGTGCCTCGGCCATGGCGGCTGAACGCGTCGAGACAGGCGACCCACACGCCGACCCCGACGACGAGACAACTGCCCGCCAGCCAGGTTCGGAAGAAGGCGGGGACGAAGAGGGGGCTCGGGAGGAGGCGGTGAGAAAGCCAGGGCAAGGCGACCATGAAGACGGCGAAGAAGAGCAGCGCGTTGACCAGCGACTTCGCCCACAGCGCCCGGGTGGTCCGAGTCGTGCTCGGCCGAATCGCGCCTTGCAGGACTTCTCGCACTCGCATGCTACGACGTGGGGCGCCAGCCAGAAAAAGTCTCATGGGCAGGTTTCTGGTTCTTCTCCCGTGCGTGAGCCTCCAGCCGCTCCACCAACCATTGGAACCACTCTGCCCACGACTCCTGAGCGCTCTCGACGCGCACATCTTCTTCCCAGTGGCGGAGCTTCCTCCACATCAACAAGGTCAGGCCGCCGGTGAGCTCTTCCACGATCGAAAATGGAGTGACTCGCCGGAAGACGAGCAGACCAATGGTCTCGTACGCGAAGGAGATCAGAATCGCCGATTCCTCGTACTCTGACCCCTTTGCCCGCAGCTCGGCGGCCGAGCACCCATCCGGAAGCAGCCGGATCAGCCGAACCGATCGCGAAAACTCGGGGTTGTAGAACGAGCGAACCAGCTCTACTGCGGCGTTCTCTCGGCGCTGCGTGCGGTACTCGCGAAGTTGGATGATGGCGAATGCGGCGCCTCCGACCACGGCCGCACCGCTGAGGATGTCAGCGAAGTTGGCAAGCGTACTGAGATCGGCCATCGCGCTCCTTTCCTCCTGCCCAACGGATTGACACGCGCACCCGCGCAGCGAGAGAACCAATGCGAGTCTACACCAGTCGACACCAGCACTACTGTGGCATCGATCTGCACGCAAGAACTCTGTACGTCTGCCTCCTCGACCGCGATCGGCAGGTCCTCGTCCAGTCATCCTGCCGTCGAGCCCGCGTTCACAAGGACGCAGTCGTGGATCCGCCTCTCGGCTTCGTCGGCATCGAAGCTCGAAGGACCGACTCGACGCACACCCGTGGCCGCCGCACTCGTGGCATCCGCCCGCTACCACACACCCGGAAGCAGACGCCAGCGAACCCGCAACGTGTACTCCGAGTAGCCCGCGAGCCCGCGCCGGAGCGTTCGTTCTTCGCGCACGATGCGCGCCGCCAACAAGAGACAGCCGAGGGCCGCCGGCGCCAAGCCCCACAACGTGCCCACCGCGAGCGGGAGCACCAGGTGTGCAACGACGGCACCGGCATAGCCCGGATGCCGAAGCCACGCGTACGGCCCGCGATCGACGACGCGATGGCCCCGCTCCGACTGGACCCGCACGACCGTGGCGAAGAACGGGTTGACGCGCATCGCCCAGAGCGAGAAGGCATAGCCCGCGACGAAGAGCCCCAAGGCCGCGATCTCGACCCACAGGGGCAATGGCGGAGACACCCCGAAACGCCGATCGAAGCCGCACGCGATGAGCGTTCCCGGATACAACAGAAGCGCGAAGGAGACCGATAGCAGGACGTCACCCCGTTCTCCTTGGGCAAGAAGACGGCTGCGTTCGGCGAGGAGCGAAGAGCTCAAGACCAGCAGGGCAGCGAGGGCAAAGCCGCTGAAGACCAGCACGAAGGCCCAAGCCATGGGCCACCGCAGCTCACCGGCCGGAATCAGCAGAGCACCCGCAATGAGGAGCACCGAAAGAATCGTCTCGAACACTGCAAGCATCATGGACTCGACGCCTGGCGATCATGCGGCCCAACAGATCGCTGCGAGCCCGCGCAGCCCAGCGGCCGTCGAGCCCCGCCCGAGGCAGACCCTACGCCGCCAGACGCCGCGTTGTCCACGATGCGGCGGCGCTGGCTGTCCCGTCAGCGGCGCGTGCGCGGTCCGCCCCTTCCGCCGCGCGGGCGTCCGCTCGGTGCGCCGTCGCGACCGCCGCCCGACGACGATCCGCTGGGACGCGCCGACGGCCCCCGGCCGCGTCCTCCTCCCTCTCCCGGGCGGCCCCCGCCGCGGCGCTCGGCGTTCAGCTTCGAGCGGCCGCGCTCGTGCGCCTTGCGCGCGCGGATCTGCGCGATGCGCTCGGCGATCGACACTTCGAGGTTTCCCTTCGGCTTCGCGCTGTAGTCGAAGTCGGGCACCGTGACGCGCGGCAGGCGCTTGCCGATCGCGCGCTCGATGCGCGCGCAGGTCGCTCTGCTCGTCCGGCGAGACGAAGGTGAAGGCCTCGCCGGTCAGCTCGGCGCGCGCGGTGCGGCCGACGCGGTGGATGTAGTCCTCCGGCACCAGCGGCACGTCGAAGTTCACGACGTGGCCGAGCGCTTCGACGTCGATGCCGCGCGCGGCGATGTCGGTCGCGACGAGCACGCGGTACTTGCCGCTCCTTGAAGCCGGCGAGCGCCTCGGTGCGCTGCGACTGCGAGCGGTTGCCGTGGATGCGCACGGCTTCGATCGCCGTTGCGCACCAGGTGCATCGCGAGCCGGTCGGCGCGGTGCTTGGTGCGCGTGAAGACGAGCGCCTCCTGGATCTCGCCGCGCTCGAGCAGCGCGACGCAGCAGCGCCTGCTTGAGCTCCTGCGCCACCGGGTAGACGGCCTGCGTGATGCCGACCGCCGGCGCCGCGCGCCGCGCGAGGTTGATGGTGGCGGGATCGTGCAGCATCTCGCGCGTGAGCGTCCGCGATCGGCGCGCGGCATCGTGGCGCTGAAGAAGAGCGTCTGTCGCCGCGCCGGCAGTGGCGCAGCACGCGCGGATGTCGGGCAGGAAGCCCATGTCGAGCATGCGGTCGGCTTCGTCGAGCACCAGGTGCTCGAGCCCGGCGAGCTTCGCGTACGGCATGCGGAAGTGATCGAGCAGGCGGCCGGGCGTCGCGATGATCACGTCCACGCCGCTGCGGAACGCGTGCTCCTGCGGTCCCATGCCGACGCCGCCGAAGACCGCGGCCGCGCTGATCGGCGTGTGCACGGCGAGGTCGTTCAGGTCGTCGAGGATCTGCGCCGCCAGCTCGCGCGTCGGCGTCAGCACGAGCGCGCGCGTGGTGCCGCGCGGCTTGTCGATCAGCTGGTGCAGGATCGGCAGCAGGAACGCCGCCGTCTTGCCGCTGCCGGTGGTCGCGCAGGCGAGCACGTCGCGTCCCGCGAGCGCCGGCGGGATCGCGTCGGTCTGGATCGGCGTCGGCCGCGTGAAGCCGAGCTCCTTCACGCCCTTCAAGAGACTCGGGTGAAGCTTCAGGGTGCTGAACGGCACACGTGGCCTTTCCGGTGGGTCGTCATGCCGCACCGATGGTGGGGTTGGTTCAATGCATCAGCCGGAAGGGTGCCAGAATGATCGCCTGCTCCGGGCACGCTTCCACGCAGAGATTGCAGGCATTACACGCGTCCGGGTTCACGACGAAAGCCTGGCGATTCTCGTGCGCGGCCGACTTGAGGCGGCCGAGCAGCGACATACCCGCTTTGTCCTGCTGCGAGAGCCGGCCAATCTCGAAGACGTCGTACGGACAGACGCGAACGCAGTCTGCCCTGGCTTCGCAGCGATTGCGATCGACGACGGGCGCGAATCTGCCGGGGATGCCCGAACAGGCGCCGGGCTCACTCACCGAGGAGATTTCGCGCGACGACCTTCAGCTCGAGGATCGGCTTCACGCCCTCGAAGATCGGCAGCACCAGCGCGTCGACGATGTAGCGGCTGATCGCGTACTCCTCGGCGTAGCCCCAGCCGCCGTGCAGCAGCTGGCGCGTCCTGCGTGATCGCCGACGGCGACGTCGCACGCGAGCAGCTTCGCCTGCGCCGCGAGCGGCGCGGCCTTGCGCTCGTCCTCGTCCATCGCGAGCGCGGCGGCGTAGGTGATGGCGCGCGCCGCGGCGAGCTTCGTCGCCATGCGCCCGAGCATGGTACTGCGTGAGCTCGTACTCGACGATCGGCCTGGCCGAACTGCACGCGATCGAGCACGTACTCGCAGGCCCTTCTCGAGCGCCGCCTGCGCGAGGCCGCAGGCGCGGCCGCCGGTCTGCAGCCGTCCGGCCGCGAAGCCGCCCATCTGCAGGTAGAAGCCCTTGCCGAGTGCCGCCCGCGCCGCCGACCAGGTTCGTCGCCGGAACGAACCAGTTCTCGAAGCTGCAGCGTGAACGAGTGCATGCCGCGGTAGCCGATCGTCGCGTCGGCCTTGCCGCGCAGCTTGCCGCCGCCCGGCTGCGTGCACTCGAACTCGTGGCCGCGGTGCGGCTCCTTCTCGACGATGAACAGCGACAGGCCCTTCGGCGCCCTTGCTCATGTCGGGATCGGTGCGGGCGAGCAGCGCCGAGCACGTTGGCGCGCGCCCGCGAACGTGCACCACGACTTCGGGCCGTTCACGACGAAGCCGTCGACGCCGCCGACGGTCGCGCGATCGGCGCGGCACTTCACGCCGGCGACGTCGGTGCCGATGTCCGGCTCGGTCACCGAGATGCCGACCATCAGCTCGCCCGCGGCGATCTTCGGCAGCCAGAACTTCTTCTGCTCCTCGGTGCCGCCCGCGAGCAGCGCCTTGGTGAGGATCTCCGGGCGCGTGATCAGCGAACCCGGCCGCGGCGAGCGACGCGCGCGACAGCTCCTCGGTGGTGAGGATCATCGCGAGGTTGCCCATCTCGTAGCCGCCGTACTCCTCGGGCACCGAGAGTCCGAAGTAGCCGAGCTCGGCCATCTTCTGTGATGAACTCTTCGGGGATCAGATCGTCGTTGCGGTGGATGCGCTCGGCGTGGGGCGCGATCTCCTTCTCCGCGAACTCGCGAACGGAGGAGCGCACCTGTTCGAGCGTCTCGTCGAGCGGCGTCTCGTTGCGACCGCGCCGCGCCGCGACCTCGCGTCCGATCGCGCGGAACACGGCTTCGTTCGACGCGGCGCGCAGCTTCTTGCGCAGATCGGCGGGGAAGGCTGGCTTGCAGCGCGTCGTCGCCGAGGCCGAGGTCGTCGACGGCGGGTGTGAGGCGCGCGACCAGGCTCGCGACCAACTCCGCCGCGCCGGCCGCCGCGGTGGCTTCGAGCCACGCGTCGCCGCGACCTTCGCTGCGGACGCCCTGCCGCGTACTCGATCAATTCGCGGGCGGCGCGCGCTTCGGTTGCGGCGTAGGCGACGCGTTCCGCGAGCACCTGGTGGTCGTCGATCGCCTTGCCGTTCTTGGTGAGGACGCGGGCACGAGCGAGCGCGCCGGCGAGCAGGGAATCCGCCGCCGCAAGCAGCTGGCGAGCGTCGTCGAGGGTCGGGAGGGCAGGCTGGTCGCTCATCGGGGGTTCTCCACAGAAAAAACGCGGCGCCCAGTCTAGCGGGAGAAAGGGGACGGTCCTCGCGTGACCGGGCTTGGGACGGGAGGGACAGACTTGCCCGCGCATGTCGCAGCGCGGACCCGAGGTGTGTCCCCCGAGTCCTCAGCCAGGCACCGGGGAGGACCGTCCCCTTTCTCCTCGCTACGGCTGATAGGGGCGGCAGGGTTGGGAGCGGAGGCTTGGGCAGGGGGGGAGCGGGGTCGGGACCGCGATGCCGGGGATCACCGGGAGGAGCAGGCTCGACGGGTGCGACGCCGAATGCGAGACGCTGTGGGTCACGCCCGCACCGAGCTGCAGCACGTCGAACTTCCAGCGTCCCTTGTTGCCGCCGGGCGTCGACACCGCGACGCTCAATCGCGAACCCGCTCGGAAGGCGTGCGCGAACGGGTAGATCTCTACGCGAGCCAGTGTCCATTCGCCGGCCGGCAGCGGCGCGACGTCGGCTTCGAGATGTGTCTGCACCGGGCGCAGCGGCGTGGAGTCGGGCGAGAGCGCGCGCTGGCTCGCGCGCAGCCAGCCGCTCGACACGTACGTCTCGTTTCCGTCGGGACGCACCTCGGAGAGCATCACCTCGAGGTCGGCGTCGGTCGCCTCCGACTGGATCCAGAGATCCGCGCTCGCGTGACCGATCGCCACCACGTCCTCGTCGAAGGGTTCGCTCGCGAAGACGACCTGGCGGCCGGGCGTCGCGGGCAGCCAGGTGATGTCGGGAAGCGTCATCTCGAAGGCGTCGTTGACGAGGTAGGTCTGCTGGCCCTTGGCGTCGTCGTGTTCGAACGACGACGCAGACTCGGCCTCCGACGGCGTGAAGGAGCGCAGCGACCCGTCGGCGTGGAAGTAGAACCGCTGCGCTTCCGTCTCGGGCGGCGGCCACGAGTCGAAGCCGAGCGTGAAGGAGGCGACGGGCGCGCCCAGCGGCGAGCTGGGAGTGACGGGCGCGCCGCCGTTCTCCATCAGGATGCGAATCGGCTGTTCCGCTTCGTAGGCGGCGCGCGCCGCTTCGAAGCTGGCGTAGCCCACGAATCGATCGGCAGGCAGCTTCACCCGCGCGCCGAAGACCTGCTCGAAGAGCAGCGGCGCGAGCGAACGGACCTGCGCCGAGACGGGTCGCACTTCACCGACGACGTAGAAGTCGAGGAAGTTCTTCCACTCGGCGAGCACCTGCGGCGTGAAGCCGTCGGCGTGGGCGCCGTTGTAGGCCGTGTAACGGACCAGCGGAGCGTTCGTGAAGCGGTTCCACAGATCCGGGAAGTGTCCGCCCGTCTGCTCGTCCTGCCACGCGCCGAACGTGAAGACGGGGACCTCGATCTGGCCGACGAAGCTGCGCGGGTTCAGCGCATCGTAGATCTCGGGCTCGTAGAACCGATGGGCGTAGGCTTTCTCGATGATGTCGACCTTCTGCGAGTGGAGCAACTGGTTGTCCTCGCAGACCGCGTCGCCGCCGTCGACCTTCGCCCTGTTCCCAGCCGTGGCCGTACGGGTCGGCGCGGTCGAGCACCTGCTGTCCCCACTCGACCGCGAAGCCGTTGTTGAGGATGCCGCCGGGATTCATCGTGGTGTCGATGCCCGAGATCACCGCGAGCGGCGTGATCGCCGCGAGATGCGGCGGCTGCGTGCTCGCGACGAAGAGCTGGCTGATGCCCGGGAACGAGATCCCGACCATGCCGACCTTGTGCAGCCCATGCCTGCGTGGCCACGGTCTCGATGACGTCGTAGCCGTCGAGTGAGTTGGAGCGGCTCGAAGAAGTCGTAGGCGCCGCCCGAGCAGCCGGTGCCGCGCATGTTCACGCCCACCGTCGCGAAGCCGAGCATGCCGGCGATCAGCGCTTCGGGGGCGTTCGGCGCGTCGCACAGCACCGGGAAGTCGTCGCACAGGAACCCGAGAGATCGAATCCGCCGAGATCGAGCGCTCCGACCGGCTCCGACGGGTCGTAGCCCGAGTAGTTCACGAGCACGGGATAGGGGCCGCCTTCCGGCGGGCCCGGCAAGGAGACGAAAACCGAGAGTCGCGTGCCGTCGCGCGTGGTCAGGTAGCCGTAGCCCGGCTCGAGTACCTGGTCGTCGTAGAACTGCTGCGGCGGCGTGCTTCCCGCGACGGGCATCACGCGGAGCGCGCGCGAAACCTCGCGCGGCGGTCCCGCCGCGACCACGCGATAGCCGTCGCCGGGCGCGAGCTCCCGGAAGATCAGCGAGCCCTGGTAGTCCGTGGTGCCGGTGGCCACGACGTTGGCGGCGGCGTCCCAGACTTCGAGCGCCGAGTTCGGATCGCCGCGCGTCACGTGCAACTGCTCGACGCTCTCGCGCACAGAGAAGCCCGGGGCGGCCGCCATCTCGAACGCGATCGAGGTCGAGACCCGCACCGGGATTCCGAGGAAGGACACCCGCAACGTGACCTGCGCGCTCAGCTCGTGCGGGCCGGGCGCGACGCCTGTCAGCGCGCCACGCGCTTCGTGGTCGTTCTGGCTCCACGAGTTCGTGTCGAGCGGTACGCCGTCGAGCGAGATCTCGACGGCGCTTCGCGATTTCGGCAGGCGCAGCACGAATTCGGTGGTTGGTTCCACCAGCTGCGAGCCGATCGCAGGGCTCGTGAAGCGAACGAGGGCGTTCCCGAGTTCACCGATGTCACACGCGGCCAGGGACGGAACGAGCGCCAGGGTCAACAGCAGCGGCAGCGCGCGCGCACGCATGGATTCCTCACTCGGGTTGGCGTGGGGTCCGGAACCGATGACCAGCCGGTCAGACGGGGCGCCACCCTACCGGGGGGCACCCCTGCCTGTAAAGTGCCGAGCGAGCACCGACGGGTGATGGGCAATCGGTTCGCAGCGGATCGCGGGTCAGGCGGCTCGGCCTCGCGTGAGCCAACCGGAGAGCAGCTCGACCAGCGCGGGCGCGCCGATCACGAGGCCGAGTTTGCCGCGCGCCGGGTACTCGAGCGTGACGCAGCGACCGCCGGCCTCGGGCACCAGCACTTGCGTGGCGGCTGCGTCCCACGGGTTCAGGTCGAGGTCGACCATCGCGTCGACGCCGCCGGCCAGCACTTGCGCATGGCCGAAGGCGTCGGTGTAGCCGCGCAGGATCGGGATCTCGCGCACCATCCGCTCGAGGGCGGGGCGCTCGTCGCAGCGGTCGAAGCAGAAGACGTCGCCGTGCGCGACGAGCGCGCTGTGCAGATCGGTCTGTTGCGAGCAGCGCAGCGGCGCGCCGTTGCGCCTGACGCCGCCGCCCTTCCAGCCCACCGTGCGCTCGCCGAGGACCGGGAGATCGATCAGGCCGAGCACCGACACGCCGTCTTCGAGGCGCGCGATCAGCGTCGAGAAGAGCGGGATGCCGCGCGCGAAGCCGATCGTGCCGTCGATCGGATCGATCACCCAGGCCGCGCCGCGCTTCCATTCGCCCTCGGCGCCGAACTCCTCGCCGAGGATCGCCGCATCGGGGTCGCCCTGGTGCAGCACGCGCCGGATCGCTCGCTCGGCTGCGCGATCCGCTTCGGTGACGGGTGAGCCGTCCTGCTTGATCTCCACCGCGACCTGCCGAAAGCGCGGCAGGATCTCGGCGCGCGCGGCGTCGGCGGCGCGCGAAGCGAGCTTGGCGAGCGAGGCGAGATCGGACGGCATGGACGCGCAGCCTACCGGTGCGTGCGACGGCGAGCCAGAGCGTCGATCGCGGATCGCCGCGATTCCGGTCGGCGCCGAACGAGGATTGCGTCCACGGTCGCATGGAGCGCAATCCAACATCCCCGGCTGCGGTTCCGTCGCAGCAGCGGCCGTCCTAAGATGGGTCACCTCGAAGCGGGGAGCGCGCATGGCACCGACATTGGTTCAGCCTCTGGCTCAGCAGTTGGGCTTCGCCGCCAGCGACCGCGTCGCGATCGTCCATGCCGACGACATCGGGATGTGCCACGCCGCCAACGCCGGCGCCTTCGACGCGCTCGCGAATGGCGTCGTCACTTGTGGCTCGATCATGGTGCCCTGTCCGTGGTTTCGCGAAGCCGCCGACCTGGCGCGCGCGAACCCGCGCTTCGATCTGGGTGTGCACCTGACGCTCAACTCGGAGTGGCCGCAGTACCGCTGGGGGCCCGTCGCCGGTCGCGACCGCGTGCCGTCGCTGCTCGACGAGCAGGGCTACCTGCCGCGCACGCTGCTGGAGGTGCTGCGCGCCGCGAAGCCCGAGCACGTCGAGATCGAGCTGCGCGCACAGATTGAGACGGCGCTCGCGGCGGGGATCGACGTCACCCACCTCGACTCGCACATGGGAACGGTGCTGCTCGATCCGTTCGTGGGCTTCTACGCAAAGCTCGCGCAGGAGTACCGGCTGCCGGTCTTCGCGGCCCATCCCGATCCCGCCGTGCTGGAGCGTGCGGGCCTCGGCGCCTTCGTGGCCGTGCTGCGCAGGGGAACCGAGCAGATCGCCGCCGCGGGCCTGCCGATCCTCGACGGCGTCGAGCTGTTCTCGCTCGACTTCGAAGCGGGCGCGGGCGAGAGCCACACCACGACGCGGCTCTCGCACATCGGCGCGGGAGTCACCTACCTCATCACCCATCCAGCCCGGGACGGCGACGAACTGCGCGCAATCAGCCCCGACGCGCACGCGCGCGTCTTCGAGCACGGCTTCTACGGGAGCCAGGCTGGTCGCGATCGCTTTGCGAAGGAAGGCATCCGCACCGTCGGGATGCGCGCGCTGCGCGATCTGGTGCGGGCGAGATAGTTGCGACTGCTACCGCACGTCTCCGAGCGGGGCTTCGCTGACGTCGTAGCCGGCTTCGACGGGAATCCGGATCACGGGGCCGTTCTCGCCGCGGCCGACGGTCGGCAGCACGGTGACGATCGGCTCGCGGCGCGCGCGATCGATCGCCTCTGCGACGCTGTCGCTGCGCGCGAGCTTGATCAAGTTGAGCAGCGTCGGGAAGATGATCCGTCGAAGCTTTGCCCGGCAGTCTTCAATTGCCTGAACTGGCGAGATCCACAGCGAGTCGACCGATTCCCCGCCGTCGTGCTCGGCGACCTGGTCGGGCGGCGCCGGGACGAGGTAGAAGCGGGTGTCGAAGCGCTTCGGCATGAAGGCGGGAGTGATCCAGTGCGCGAACGGCACCATCGAGTCGAGGGCCAGATCGAGGTCGTGCGCACCGGCGATCGCTCCGAGCGTGGTGGCGCGCGAGAGCAGGTCGCTGCGGTAGCGCGTCGCGAGCGGACGCACGCGCGACTCGGGGAGCATCTCCGTTTCGCCGCGGCCGCGAGCCAGCAGCACGCCGCACTCCTCGAAGGTCTCGCGCACGGCCGCGACGCGCACCGCGAAGGTCTCGTCGTCGAGGTCGGCGCAACCGGCGCAGCGTGCGCGCAGCGCCGTATCGCGGTCTGCAGGATCGACCTTGCCACCCGGGAAGACCAGCGCGCTCGACGCGAAGTCGATCTGGTGGTGGCGCTCGACCATGAAAACCTCGAGAACTCCGCGGTCGTCGCGCAGCAGCATCACGGTGGAAGAAGGAATGGGAGTCGGAGGGGCGTTCGCCATCGTCGCGGCATGATGGCACAGCGCGCGGGTGGGTTCGCGTGATCGAGACGGTGGCGGGCGACGTCGCGCTGCATCTCGAAGTCGAGGGCGACGGGCCGCTCGTCGTGCTGCTCCACGGCTTCGGCGGCAGCGCGCGGAATTGGCGCCCGCAACTTCGGGCGCTGCGCGATCGCTTCCGCGTCGCGGCCTTCGACGTGCGCGGGCACGCGCGCAGCGGGGCGCCGCCCGACGCCGCGGCCTACCGGCCGGAGTGCTTCGTCGCGGATCTCGCCCGCGTGCTCGATCACCTGGGAGCTGCGCATGCGGTCGTCGGCGGTCTCTCGATGGGTGCAGGAATCGCCGCGCGCTTCGCGGCGGAGCACCCCGCGCGCGTTCGCGGTCTCGTGCTCGCCTCGCTGCCGCCCGGCGCCGAGGCAGGAACCCGCCAGCGCCGTTGGGCGCTGGCGTTCGCCGACGCGATCGACCGCGACGGTCCTCGAAGCCGCCGGCGCGCGCTACGCGTGGGGCCCCGAGTCGGGTCTCGACGCGAACGCCGCGAAGCTCGTGCGGCTGGGATTCCTGGAGCACGCGCCGCACGCGATCGCGCACACGCTGCGCGAACTGCTCGCGGTGCAGCCGGGTTGGCGCGCGCTCGCGAACTCGCTCGGCGCGCTCGCTCTTCCGACGCTCGTGATCGCCGGCGAACGCGACCCGGTCTCGCTCGCGCCCTGTCGGGAACTCGCGCAGGCGCTCGACGGCGCGGCGCTGATCGTCGTCCCCGACGCCGGCCACGTCGTGAACCTCGAAGCGCGCGACGCGGTGAACGTGGCGCTTCGCGACTTCGTGCAGCAGCTCGCTCCGGCATGACGGGCGCGCGCCGCTAGAGTTCCGCGCCCGATGGGATGGTTGGTCGCGCTCGCCGCACTGTCGCTCGCTGCCTGGCTCTATCTGATTCTCGCGCACGGTCGCTACTGGCGTTGCGACCAGCGGCTCACCGGGCACGAACCGGCGCCGTCCCGCTGGCCGTCCGTCACGGCCGTCGTCCCGGCACGCGACGAAGCGACGCTGCTGCCCGCGACGTTGCGTTCGCTGCTCGACCAGGACTACCCAGGCGAGTTCCGCATCGTGCTCGCGGACGACGAGAGCAGCGACGGCACCGGCGACGTCGCTCGACGACTCGCGCGCACGCATCCGAACGGGGCGCGACTCTCGGTGACGCGCACCCCGCAGCGTCCCGCCGGCTGGGTCGGGAAGATGTGGGCCGTCGAGACGGGCGTGCGCGTCGCGGGCGAGGCTGCCGCGCCCGAGTACTGGCTGCTCACCGACGCCGACGTCGAGCACGGCCCGGGCAGCGTGCGCCGCCTGGTTGCGAAGGCCGAAGCAGATCGACTCGATCTGGTGTCGCAGATGGTGCTGTTGCACGCGGGCTCGAGCTGGGACGGACTGCTGGTTCCCGCCTTCGTGTACTTCTTCCAGAAGCTCTACCCGTTTGCGCGCATCAACGACCCGCGCTCGCGAACGGCCGGTGCCGCGGGCGGTTGCGTGCTGGTGCGGAGCGATGCGCTCGCGCGCGCTGGCGGCATCGAAGCGCTGCGTTGCGAAGTGATCGACGACTGCGCGCTCGGTCGCGCCGTGAAACGCGGCGGGCCGATCTGGCTCGGGCTCAGCACGACCGAGCGCTCGATCCGCCCCTACCAGGGAATCTCCGACGTGTGGAACATGGTCGCGCGCAGCGCCTTCACGCAGCTGCGGCACTCCTGGTGGATCGTGGCCGGCACCGTGCTCGGTCTCGCGCTGCTGTATCTGGTGCCGCCGCTCACGGTGTTCGCCTGGCCGCTGCACCGAAGCGTCGCGGCCGCGGCGCTCGCCGCTCGCCGCGTGGATGCTCCAGGCGCTCTCGTTCGCGCCGACGCTCGCGCTCTACGGTCGCCCGGCGCGGTGGGGGTTCGCGCTGCCGGTCGCCGGCGCGCTCTACGGCGCCATGACGATCGACTCGGCGCGGCGTCACTACCGCCGGCAGGGCGCGCTCTGGAAGGGCCGCGCCGGAGCCGGCGCAGGAGCGCACAGCGAGGCGTAGGCGAGCGAAGTGCTCCGAGGCTGCGGCTTGCGGCTATGCGTGGCTTTCGACGGTCGATCGCGTCGCCGCGTCCGGCTCGCGCTCGGCGAGCAGCGCGCCGTCGCGATTCAGCAAGTCGAGTACCGGTGTGGTCGCGACGGTGGTGATGACCGCCATCAGCACCAACATCGCGAACAGGGTCGGCGAGAGCACCTTCAGATCGAGCCCGATGTTGAGCACGATCAGCTCCATCAGCCCGCGTGTGTTCATCAGGACTCCGATCGCCGAGGATTCGCGCCAACCCATTCCGGTGAGCCGCGCCGCTGCGAGGCTGCCGCCGAACTTGCCGAGCGACGCGATCAGGATGATGACGCCGAGCAGCATCCACTCGGTGCCACTGCTCACGAGGCCGATCTGCGTGCGCAGGCCCGTGTACGCGAAGAACGCGGGCAGCAAGAGCACGACCACCAGGTCTTCGAGGCGCCTCTGCAGGTCGCGTGCGATCAGACTGTCGTGGGGGATCACGGCGCCCACCACGAAGGCGCCGAACAGCGCGTGGATGCCAATCCACTCGGTCGCGAAGGCGGAGAGCAGGAAGGTCACGAAGATCACGGCCATCCAGCCCTGCGAGAGTTCCGGCAGATGGTCGGTCTTCGCGGCCGCCCAGCGCGCGCCGCGCCGAACCACCAACAGCACGAAGCCGATGTAGGCGACGGCATAGAGGAGGGTGTCGAACGAACCCTCGACCTTCGCCTGCGCCACGCCCACCACGAACGCGAGCAGGCACCAGGCCGTCACGTCGTCGACCGACGCACAGGTGATCGCGATCGAGCCGAGCCGCGTCTTCGTGAGGCGGCGGTCGGTGAGAATGCGCGCAAGCACCGGGAATGCCGTCACCGACATCGAGACGCCGAGGAAGAGCGCGAACACGGTGAACGGCACGTCGCTCGTCGCGAACATCGGATAGACGTAGAGCGCGAAGCTCGCGCCGAGCAGGAACGGCACGACGATGCTCGCGTGCGAGATCGCCAGCGCCGCGTGCGGGCTCTTGCGCATGTAGACCGGGTTCAGCTCGAGCCCGACGAGGAACATGTAGAGGACGACGCCTACCTGGGCGATGATGCTGAGCAGCGGCGCCACCTCGGGCGGCAACAGGAACGCCGAGGCTTGCGGCCACACGCGCCCGAGCAGCGAGGGCCCGAGCAGGATGCCGGCCAGCACCTCGCCGATCACCGGCGGCTGGCCGAGGCGGCCGAAGAGCAGACCCAAGCAGCGCGCCGCGACGATCACCACCGGCAGTGCGAGCAGCACGTGCAAGAGCGCGTGGCTCTGGGCCGCCGAAGCCGGCGTGCCGAAGAGCGCCTGGTCCTGCACGGCCGCGGGCGCGTGCAGACCTGTGCCGAGTGTTCGGATCCAGAAGAAGAGCGCGATGCTGCCGCCGACGATGGCGATGTAGAAGAGGACGGTGCGGACGAGATGGGTGTGGGTCGAGCGGGGCTCGAAGACGTCCATCGAAGGGCTTCTCCTGCTGATCTCCAAGGTGAGTGGCGCCGCGAGCGAATTGGTGGCGCAGAGCGTCGACGCAGGGCGTCACGAAACGGGCACGGGCGCCCGCTTGGACAGACGGGGCGCAGCGCATAAGCTGGCCGCGGCCTCGACGCCGCACCGGGTCCCCGCCATGACTGCCGACGATTCCCCTGCCGTCGCCGCCCGCAAGACCGCCCGCTGCGTGGCGCCTCGTCGCCGCCGCGATCGGCGGTCCGCGCGCGATCGGTGGCAAGTTCGCGCGGCTCGCACGCACCGCGCGGTTGTGGCTCGATCCGCGCGAGGTGCGCTCCCGGCTCGGCGAACTCGAGCGCAAGGGTTTCATCGACCAGCAGCCCGGTCGCTGGCAGATCCTGTTCGGCGGGCTCGACATGCTGCGCTTCGTGATCGAGCCGGCTTCGCGCGACTACTACGCGCAGCAGGGCATCTCGTTCGGCTTCCACCAGCTGTTGCGCGTGCTCGACGACCCGGTTTCGATGATCGACCCGACCGGCTTCCTCTCCGAACGCGACACGATCATCGGTCACGTGATGCAGGTGGTGCACCTGAATCCGGTCTACGACCTGCAGCTGCTGCAGATGTTCCCGGACGGGCTCGATCAACTGGAGTCGCAGGTCGCCGCGATGGTGGCGGGAACGCATCCGCGTCGCGGCACGATCGGCGCGATCGTCGAGGACGCGGGCTATCACGCGCGCCTGCTCGACTACGTGCGGCGTTACCGCCGCAATCCCGACACGCCGCCGCTGGTCCGCCAGGAGCAGACGTTGCGCGACGATCCGACCTTCGCCGCCGCCGAGCGCACCTTTGCGACACTTCCGGGCTTCATCCGCTATTGCAATCGCCTGCCGGCGGAGTTCGCGGCGTTGCTGCGGCGCGTGCGGCGCGTGCGCGCGTTTCCGGTCGAGCTGGCGGAACCGGCGTCCCCGTGACGGGTGCAGCGCTGTCGCACGCGGAACTCGCCGACGCCTTCCGCGCCCAGGCGCGCGGCTGTGCGCTGACGGGTTCCCCGATCTACGGCGCGCTGCTCGAGCGCGCGGCCGACGACGTCGCGCGCGGAGGTCTCTTCGCAGATCTCGTCTCCAGCTACCGCGGCGTGCCGATGCTCGACGCACTGCCGCTGCGCGTGCTCGGCGCCGTGCACGCGCTGGTGCTCGGCGGTCGCGCACCCGGACTCGCGGCGTTCTATCCCTCGACGGGCGGTCGTTTCGAGGCGGAAGGCGCCTTTCGCGCGCTCTGCGAAGTGTGCGACGCGCACCGCGCCGAGCTGCGCGAAGCGGCCTCGACGCTGCGCGTGCAGACCAACGAAGTGCAGCGCAGTGCCGTACTGGTTCCGGGCTTCCTGCGCATCGCGGCGCGCACGGGTCTGCCGCTGCGCATCCGCGAGATCGGATCGAGCGCGGGACTGAACCTCTTCTTCGATCGCTATCGCTACGAGCTGGGACCGCACCGCATCGGCGATGCGGCGTCGCCGCTCGCGCTCGCGGCGCGTTGGGACGGAGAGCCGCCCGATCTCGAAGCGACACTGCGCGTCGCGAGCCGGCGCGGTTGCGACGTCGCGCCGCTCGACGTGCGCGACCCCGCGCACCGCCTGCGCCTCGAGTCGTTCGTGTGGCCCGAGCAGCTCGATCGCCTGGCGCGCCTGCGCGCGGCGCTCGAGGTGGCGGTGCGCGAGCCGCCCGCGATCGACGCCGAGCCGGCCGGCGCGTGGGTGGAGACGCAGCTGGGCGAGCGCGCCCAGGGCGCCGCGACGGTGCTCTTCCACTCGGTCGTCTGGTGGTACATCCCGGAGCCGGAGCGGGCGCGCATCACGCGAGCGATGGAGTCCGCCGGCGCACGCGCCACGAGCGCTGCGCCGCTCGCGTGGCTGCGCATGGAGGGCAGCCGACTCGAAGAGGCGGAGCTGCGGCTGCGCCTCTGGCCCGAGGGCGAGGACGCACTGCTCGCGCGCGTCCATTGGCACGGCGCGGAGGTGCGCTGGCTCGGCTGATCGGTGTTCGTCGCGTGCTATCTCTTGTCGCCCGGCAGCCGCTGACGGCGAACACTCCGGTGGAGACAGCATGAGCGACGCCTCGAACCCCCTCTCCGTGCTCGAACTCGACGCCACCGCGCAGGCCGAACTCGTGCGCAACGGCGAGCTGACGGCCGCCGAGCTGGTCGATCTCTCGATCGCGCAGATCGAGAAGCTCGATCCGCGGGTGAACGCCGTCATCCACCAGCACTTCGAGCGCGCGCGCGAAGAAGCGCGCGGCCCGCTCCCCGACGGTCCGTTCCGCGGCGTGCCGATCCTGTTGAAGGATCTCGGATGCGGCCATGCGCAGGGCGATCCCATCCATTGGGGTACGCGCTTTCTGCGCGACGCGAAGCATCGCGCGAACGTCCACTTCGTATCTGGTCGAGAAGCTGCGCGCGGCGGGCTTCGTCGTCGTCGGTCGCAGCAATGTGCCCGAGCTGGGGATCTGGCTCACCACCGAACCCGAGGCGTACGGCGCGACGCGCAACCCGTGGGATCTCGCGCGTTCCTGTGGCGGCTCGAGCGGCGGCGCCGCCGCGGCGGTTGCAGCGCGCATGGTGCCGCTCGCCCACGCCAGCGACGGCGGCGGTTCGATCCGCAACCCGGCGAGCCAGACGGGACTCGTGGGCCTGAAGCCGTCGCGCGGGCGTGTCTCGATCGGGCCCGAGTGGGGCGAGTCGTGGGCGGGCCTGATCGCGGAGTTCGCGGTCACCCGGAGCATTCGCGACACCGCGGCGCTGCTCGACGTGCTCGCAGGCCCGATGCCGGGCGATCCCTTCCTGGTGCAGCGCCCGTCGCGTCCCTACCGCATCGAAGCGAAGGCGCTGCCTGAGCCGCTGCGGATCGGGCTGCTCTCGCGCGCGCACAATCTCCCGGTGCATCCCGAATGTCTCGCGGCGCTGCGGGCGACGGCGCGCAAGCTCGAAGAACTGGGACACACGGTGGTGGAGGAGTATCCGAGCGCGCTCACGGACGGCTCGATCGACTCGTTCGCGGTGCCGGTGATCGGCGCCGCGCAGGCGCTCGCGGTCGAGCAGTTCGAGGCGGCGCTCGGGCGCAAGATCGGCCCCGCCGACGTGGACGCCGACAACTGGGTGATCATCGAGATGGGCCGCGCCGTGACGGCTGCCCAGTACATCGGCGCCGTCGAGGCGATGCATCGCTACGCGCGACGCATCGGCGCCTGGTGGGAGGACTTCGACCTGTTGCTGACCCCCACGTTGCCCGAGCCGTCGCCGCCGCTCGGCGAGTTGGTGGCGCGACCGGGCAAGCCGCTCGAAGGCTTCCTGCGCTCCGCGCAGCTCACCACGTTTCTGGTTCCGTTCAACGCGACGGGGCAGCCCGCCATTTCGCTGCCGACGCGCGAGAGCGCCGAAGGTCTTCCGATCGGCGTGCAGCTGGTCGCGGCCATGGGGCGCGAGGACCTGCTGATCCGCGTCGGCGCGCAGCTCGAAGCAGCGATGCCGTGGGAGGGACGTCGCCCTTCGCTGCTCGGTTAGCGCGTGCGTTCCTTCGACGACAAGGTCGCAGTCGTGACGGGCGCGGGGAGCGGCATCGGCCGCGCGCTCGCGCAGGAGTTGGCGCGACGCGGCGCGCACCTCGCGCTCGCCGACCTGAGCGAAGCGGCGCTCGCCGACACCGCCGCGGGCATCGCCGCGACGGGACGTCGCGTCACCACGCACGTCGTCGACGTGGCCGACGCCGCGCGCATGGAAGCGTTTGCGGAAGCGGTGGTGGCGGCGCACGGTCGTGTCGAGTTGCTCGTCAACAACGCCGGCGTTTCGGTGACGGGCACGCTCGAGGAGCAGTCGCTCGACGACTGGCGCTGGATCGTGGGCGTCAACTTCTGGGGCGTCGTCCACGGCTGCAAGTTCTTCCTGCCCCATCTGCGCAAGAACCGGGAAGCGCACATCGTGAATCTGTCGAGCATGTTGGGGTTCCTCGGGATGCCGACGCAGAGTTCGTACTGCGCGACCAAGTTCGCCGTGCGCGGGCTCTCGGAAGCCCTGTGGGCGGAACTGCACGGCAGTGGGATCGGCGTCACCAGCGTCCACCCGGGCGGTGTGAAGACGAACATCGTGCGCGCCAGCGGCTCGTCGCGTACGCCTACCGGCGCTTCGCCGCAAGCGGAGCGCGCAGCGAGCCTTAGCAGCATTGGGCTCGCTCGGCTGATTCAGCGCGCGGCGACGCAGCGTTCGCAGCCACACAGCTCGCGCAGTCGCCGGAACGGATAGATGCCCGTCGCGTGCCCGTCGCTCCAGTCGATCTGGATCGCGTAGCGACCGACCGGGTAGATGCGCAGCGGCGCGACGTCCAGCGGCACCGAGGCGTCGTCGAGGCGCTCTTCGCCGCTCCATTCGTCGACGCATTTCGCGCAGCCGCACGCGAGGCGCAGCGCGCGCACGTCGTAGACGCTCTCGTGACCATCGCTCCAGGTGATCGCGAGCGTGCGCGGTCCCTGCTGTGCAAAGGCCGTCGGTGCGAGGGGATCCGGATGCATTGCGGCGACCATACGGCAGGGGCCTCGGCTAGGCTCGACCGCCATGGACCCCAACGCAATCGCAATTCTCGGTGGAACGGGTGACCAGGGCCTCGGCCTCGCGTTGCGCTTCGCAAAGGCGGGCCGCCCGGTCGTGATCGGATCTCGCAAGCTGGACCGCGCGGTCGCCGCCGCGGGCGAAGTTCGCGCGGCAGTTCCCGGCGCGGTGGTGGAGGGACTCGAGAACGCGGACGCGACGCGCCAGGCGCCGATCGTGATCCTGTCGGTCCCGTTCGAGCACACGGCGGGCACCGTGAAGGGAATCCGCGAGAGCCTCGCCCCGGAACAGATCGTGGTCTCGATGAGCGTGCCCCTCGCCACGGCGATCGGCGACGCAGCGGTGCGCACGCTCGGCGTGTGGCAGGGGTCGTGCGCCGAACTCGTCGAGGCGTTGGTACCGGCAGGCGTTGCGGTGGTCTCGGCGTTCCAGAACGTCTCGGCGCATCGGCTGCGCGAGTTGGATCACCCGGTCGAGTGCGACGTCGTCGTGTCCGGCGCGGTCGCGCCCCGCAAGCGCGTGATGGCGCTTTGCGAACTCGTTCCGGGGCTGCGCGCGGTGGACGGTGGGCCGCTCGCCAATGCCCGCATTGTCGAGGCGGTGACGGCGCTCTTGATCGGACTCAACGCTCGCTACAAGGTCGCCGAGGGCATCGGCATCCGCTTTACGGGTCTCCCCGGCAACTCATGATTCCGCGCCGCGCAGCTCATGATTCCGCGCCGCCGCCGGACGGCGGCGCGCCAACACGGGTCAGGGCGCGATCGGTTCGGGCTGCTCGGGCTACGACGCGGTGCGTTGGCGCGGGGCGTCAAGTTTGATTTTCCGGAGACTTGAAGAGCCGCCGAGCTGGATCGCGTGCAGCCGCCGAGCGAGGCTCGAAGAACGCCTGTCGGGGGTGTGGGATCTTTCCCTCGTTCTTGCTCCACGTACGAGCCCTTGTGGCTCCCTACCAAGGGTGCCGCGACATCTTGTACTTTCTGGTTGACGCTGGCCCGCGGCGGGAGCTATCAACGGGGCCAACGGGGATGTGAACGGCTTTCCGGCGACTTGGGGGGGTTCGCAATTAGGCGGTCGCTGGAAGGTGGCGAGTTCGAGGTGGGAAGGAGGACCTGCCTTTAGCTCGGGGGCCCCGGGGTAGGTCCCGGGGCCTCTTCGCTCCCCTGACGATTTTCCCGTCACTGTCTCGTTCTCATTGTCTCTTCATCGCATTGCTCGGTGTCTGGTTGCCATCGCACGCACGGGTCGCCATCGCACGGGTCGGGCGGTCGCACCTCTGTCCGTCCTCGCCCCGCTTCGATTCTCGCCTTCGTCCTCTGCTCCTCTGCGTCGTCTTCTTGTCCCTCGTTCCGTTCCGAACGGAAATCCACCTCAAGCCGGAGAAAACCGTGAGCCACGCCCGAAGCGACGATCAGGCACTGTGCGACGCCCAGGCCGTGCGATCTACGAGCGGCACCTGGCGCCCGCGCCTCAGGAAGGGCGGGAAGCCCAAGGCCAAGGCCGGTCTCGTGATCGAGCGCTACTTCACGCGGCCGGACGAGGACCCCTTCGCAGCCGTCGAGTGGGAGCTGCGCTCCGCCAAGATCGCGAGCGAAACGGGCGAGGTGCTCTTCGAGCAGACCGATGTCGAGATGCCGAAGAGCTGGTCGCAGCTCGCCACCAACGTGGTGGTCTCCAAGTACTTCCGCGGTCATGTCGGGACGCCCGAGCGCGAGACCAGCGTGAAGCAGCTGATCGGTCGCGTGGTCGGTCGCCTGCGCGAGTGGGGCGACGCGTCCGGCTACTTCCGTACCGCCGCCGACGGCGACACCTTCCACGACGAGCTGACGCACGTGCTCGTGACCCAGCGCGCCTGCTTCAACAGTCCCGTCTGGTTCAACCTCGGTGTCGCGAACACGCCGCAGCAGGCGAGCGCCTGCTTCATCAACTCGGTCGACGACACCATGGAATCCATCATGGAGCTGGCCAAGACCGAAGCCATGCTCTTCAAGGGCGGTTCGGGCGCCGGTTCGAATCTCTCGAAGATCCGCTCCTCGCGCGAGCTTCTCTCGGGCGGCGGGATCGCATCGGGCCCGGTCTCCTTCATGAAGGGCTTCGATGCCTTCGCTGGTGTCATCAAGTCCGGCGGCAAGACGCGTCGCGCGGCGAAGATGGTGATCCTGAACGCCGAGCATCCGGACGTGCGCGATTTCATCCTCTGCAAGCAGGAAGAGGAGAAGAAGGCCGCGGCCCTGATCGACGCCGGCTACGACGGCGGCTTCAACGTGCCGGGCGGTGCCTACGACTCCGTCCACTTCCAGAACGCCAATCACTCCGTGCGCGTGACCGACGAGTTCATGCGCGCGGCGCTCGAGGATCGCGACTGGCAGACGCGTGCGGTGATGACCGGCGCGCCGGTCGACACGATGAAGGCGCGTGGTTTGCTGCACGAGATGGCGGAGGCCGCGCACGGCTGCGGCGATCCGGGCATTCAGTACGACACGACCATCAACCGCTGGCACCCGTGCAAGGAATCGGGGCGCATCAACGCCAGCAACCCGTGCTCCGAGTACATGTTCCTCGACGACACGGCCTGCAATCTCGCCAGCGTGAACCTGATGAGGTTCGTCGACGGCGAGGGCAACTTCGACGTCGAGGCATTCCGGCGCACGGTGCACGTGGTGTTCCTGGCGCAGGAAATCATCATCGACCACGCCGACTACCCGACGGCGCGGATCGCCTGGAACAGCCACCTCTACCGCCCGATTGGCCTCGGCTACGCCAACCTCGGCGCAATGCTGATGGCGGACGGCCTGGCCTACGACAGTGACGAGGGACGCAACGTCGCCGCCGCGATCACCGCGCTGATGTGCGGTCAGGCGTACCTCACCAGCGCCCAGATCGCCCAGGCGATGGGCCCGTTCACGCACTACAACAAGAATCGCGACGCGTTCCTCGAAGTGATCCGCATGCACAAGGCGGCCGCCGACGCGATCGCGCCCCCGGGCGTGCAGGACGATCTGCTCGCTGCCGCGCGCGCGAGCTGGGCAGAGGCGCTGCGCCACGGCCGGCGTCACGGCTTCAAGAACGCGCAGGCCACGGTGCTCGCGCCGACCGGCACGATCGGGTTCATGATGGATTGCGACACCACGGGCGTGGAGCCCGACATCGCGCTGGTCAAGTACAAGAAGCTCGTCGGCGGCGGGATGCTCAAGATCGTGAACCAGACGGTGCCGATGGCGCTGCGCCGGCTCGGCTACGAACCCGCGCAGATCGACGCGATCCTCCGGTACATCGACGAGCAGGAAACGATCGAGGGCGCACCCGAGCTGCGCGACGAGCACCTGTCCGTCTTCGACTGCGCGTTCCGCGCCGAGAAGGGCAAGCGCTCGATCCATTGGATGGGTCACCTGCGCATGATGGGCGCCGTGCAGCCGTTCCTCTCGGGCGCGATCTCGAAGACCGTGAACCTGCCCACCGATGCGACGGTCGACGACGTGATGACCGCCTACGTCGAGGGTTGGAAGCTCGGCCTGAAGGCAATCGCCGTCTACCGCGACGGCTGCAAGCAGTCGCAGCCGCTCAACACCGGCAAGACGAGCGGCGCGAAGGTGATCTCGCTCGAGGAAGTGCGCCCGCGCCGCGTGAAGCTGCCCGACGAGCGACGCGCTTGGACGCACAAGTTCTCGATCGCGGGTCACGAGGGCTATCTCACCGTGGGCGTCTACGACGACGGCTCGCCCGGCGAGATCTTCCTCAAGATGGCGAAGGAAGGCAGCACGGTTTCGGGGCTGATGGACACGATCGCCACCATGACCTCGATCTCGCTGCAATACGGCGTGCCGCTGAAGGCGCTCGTCGACAAGTTCAGCCACACGCGCTTCGAGCCCTCGGGCTTCACCAACAACCGCGAGATTCCGTTCGCGAAGTCGATCGCCGACTACGTGTTCCGCTATCTGGGCGGTCGCTTCCTGCGCGAGGAGCCGCCGGTTCCCGACGAGCAGGAGACCGACGCCGAAACCGCGGGGCTCACGACGCCGCGTCCGATGCTGCGCGCGGCCGTCGCGGGCGGTTCGGGCGCCGCTGCGCATCGCAGTGCGAGCGAGGCGTCGCAGACGTTCGTGAACCAGGCCGACGCACCATCGTGCAGTGTTTGTGGTTCGATCATGGTCCGCAACGGTGCTTGCTACAAGTGCGCGAATTGCGGAGGAACGAGCGGCTGCTCGTGACTTCGCTCGAGGAACCCCCAACTACCCCTTCATGCCCTGGCGGCGTCTCCAAGGGGGGGTGAGACGCCGCGAGGAGCGCGGAGGTTTCGGTCGAAAGACCGGGCCTCCGCGCTCTTCTCTTTTCCGAGCCCGTTCGCGGTTGGGCGACGCGTGTCTCTTCAGTCCTGGCGACCGACTCGTGCGGTGGCTATTCCCGAGGTCACGGAAGGCGAACTGCCGTGAACGCGACCGACATCTCCGTGATCGTCGTGAACTGGAACTCCCAGCAGGATCTCGCGGCGTGCCTGGCCTCGCTGCGCCGACAGACCGATTGGGACTTCGAGACGATCCTCGTCGACAATGGCTCGTCGGACGGCTCGGTCGAGCGTGTTCGCCGCGATTACCCTGAGGTTCGAGTGCTCGAGAACGGCGCGAATCTCGGCTTTGCCGAGGCCTGCAACCGTGGCATCGAGTGCTCCGGTCGTTCGTGGATCGCGCTGCTGAACAACGACGCCGAGGCCGATCCGCATTGGATCGAAGAGCTCCGCGCGGCCGTGCGCGCGAGTGACCGCGACGTCGGTGTGATCCAGGCGCGCATCATGGACAAACGAGTCCCGCTGCAAGTGAGTTCCACCGGTGTCGTGTTCGGTCGTGGCGGGGAGTTCCAGGATCGCGAGTATGGCTCGACGTGGAACGGCCGTGACGGAATCGAGGAGATCTTCTGCGCGTCGGCCGGAGCGGCACTCTACCGACGCGCCATGTTGGAAGCGGTGCGACTCCCGATGGGCATCTTCGATCGTGGCTTCGGCTTGTATTTCGAGGACGTGGATCTGGGGTGGCGATGTCGGTTGGCCGGGTGGTCCGCCTTCCTGGCTCCGCGGGCCGTCGTCTACCACGCGCGTCACGGAAGCTCGCAGCGGCGCGGCGATCGATTCGTCGAGCTTCAGTGCCGCCGCAACCGAATCGCCACTCTTCTCAAGAACGCCTCACCCGCGCTGATTCTGCGATCCCTCTTCAGAACGCTGTGCGATGCCGTCCTTCTTCTCGCCCGAAGCGGACCCGGAGGCGCGCGCGCCTACCTCCGCATGATCGGCCACGGGCTCTCACAGCGGGCGAGCGTCGCCGCGCTCGCTCGCGTGGGCCGGCGGGACGTGGAACGCCGCTGGCTGACGGGCCGCGCCTAGCCACCGTCGATTCCGGACCTCGAGCTTCATTCCGGGTTGCTTTTCCCACGTCACCAGGGCCCCCATCCCCGCGTGGCTTCAAGGATTCCCCCCCACCTTCCGATGGCACACGAGGAAATCCGTCCCGATTCGAGGGCAGGAAAGGAGACAGGTGCGGCCTACGGGCGCCTGCATCATCGATCATGTTCTGGGCGGGTATCCGCCCGGATTGCCACTCGTGATCGCTGGCCCGAGCGGCAGTGGACGTACCGTCCTCGGTCTGCAGCTCGCCCACAGCGCGCTGCTGCGCGGCGAGGTGGTGCAGATCGTCTCGAGCGAGCCGGCGCAGTCGCTGATGCACCAGGCCGACGCGCTCGGCTTCGAGTTCGACGCAGCGCTTGCGGAAGAGCGCCTGGTGCTGCTCGAACTCGACGCCGGCACGCCTTCGCTGGTGCGGGCGCAGGGCGTCGAGTCGCTGGTCGAAGCGCTGCGCGCCGAGGCGCCCGAAGTCTCGCTCGTGATCGTCGATCCCTTCACCGCGATCACCGCCGAAATCGTGGACGAGCCGCGACTCCGGGAGGTGTCGCGCGCATTCGTGCGCGCACTCGGTGCCGAGACGTTGGTGTTGACCGTCGAGACCGAGCGCCTCGCGCAACAGCGCGGGCTCGACCGCGTGCTCTCGGAGATGTGCGGTGCCTACCTCATGCTCGATCGCGAGGCGAGCGGACGGCGCACGCTCACCGTCGAAAAGAGCCGTGCGGGTCTCGGTGCTGCGGAGCGCGTGGAGTTCGCGGTGGGTCCGAACGGCACACATCTCGTGGAGGACGCGAAGCCGAAGGCGGAGATCCCCCTCTTCACGCGCGTGCGCCGCATGCCCGAGCGACGCGCGACGCCGTCCAGCTTGCAGAATCCCCACACTGATCTCGCCGCACGGGTCGAGCCGACCGGTCCGTTGCCGCCGCGTCGTCACGAAACGCCACGCCCCGCAGCGCTCTCCGACGCGCTGCACCCGTCGCGGGTTCCCGCTGCGCCGACCGAAGCACACACGCGCAGCCTGATCCTGGTGGTGGAAGACAGTCGCATGCAGCGCGAACTGATCAGCGAATGGCTCACGCCGCGCTACGAGGTGATCACGGCCGTCGACGGCTTCGAGGCGCTCGCGAAGATCGTCTCGCACCACCCGGACCTGGTGATCCTCGATCTGATCATGCCGCGCGTCAGCGGTTACGAGCTGCTCTGTGCGCTGCGCCGTGCGCACGTGGACGTGACGGTGCTGGTGGCGTCGAGTCGGATCCAGACCGCGGGCGACCGCTTGGGGCCGCTCGTGTTGGGCGCCACCGACTTCCTGCCGAAGCCGGTGAATCGACTCGAGCTGGAACACAAGGTCGAGACGCTGCTGCGGCTGCGCCGCGACGGCGATCATCGCTTCGACAGCACGGAAGCCGAGGCGCTGTTCGGCTGCGTCTCGGCGTCGCGCCTGCTCGAAGCGCCCGATTTCCGCGATCGCCTCGAGCGCGCCTGCAATTTCGGTGAGCGCCACGGCTTCGTCTCGTCGCTGGTGCGCATCGACGCGCCGAAAGCGCGCAGCCTCGATCGCTTCCTCGAAGCGGCCGACCACGAACTGCGCTTCGAGGACGCGATCCTGCGCGTATCGAAGCAGCGCGCGCTGGTGCTGCTCGTCGCCACTGGTCCCCCCGATGCACCAAAAGTGATCGAACGCCTGCTCTCTCGGAACGAAGCAGAGAGCGGCGCGCCCCACGGCTTCACCGTCGAGGCGATGACGGCGACGTCGAAGCAAGGGGATCCGGAAGCGATCGAACTGATCGCCGCCGCCGCCGGGGGCGACACGTGATGCGCCGCGGTGCGCTGCTCGCGCTGGCGCTCGGCGCGCTCGTCGCGGGGAGAGTCGCCGCGGAGCCGACGCAAGAGCAGACCGACCGTCTCGAACGAGCCGACGCGTTGGTCGAGAATCGCGCCGGCTGGGACGAAGCGATCACGCTCTATCGCGCGCTGCTCGTCGAGAGTCCGGAGTGGACGGAGCCGCGCCTCGGTCTCGCGCGTGTGCTCTCGTGGCGCGGCGACTACGGCGAATCGCTCGAGCACTACGAGCGCGTCGCGGCGAGTCCGTCCGCGCCACCGGATCTCACGGTCGAGCGCGCCGAGGTGCTCTCCTGGGCCGGCCGCAACAGCGAGGCGCGGGTGCTCTTCGAGGAGGTACTCGCCCGGAGCCCGGACGATCCCCGCGCTGCCCGCGGCCTCGCCCGCACCTATCTGTGGAGTGGCCAGCGCACCAAAGCGAACGTCTGGTACATCCGCGCACTCGCTCTGCAGGACGACACCGAGGCGCGCCAGGAATACGGCGCGCTGCGCGGCGAATTGAAGAAGCAGATCGGCGCGGGCGCGTTCGCATTCTTCGACTCCGAGAACTTCTCCTACATCCGGACCGGTACCGACGCGTCGCTCGACTGGGATTTCGACACTCGCATCTACGCCTACACCGGCGCCGTGTTCATCGCGCAGGACCGCAACTCGGATGCAGTGCTGCCCGGCTCGCCAGACCACGACTCCGCGATCGAGGGCCGGCTGGGCGTCGAGCGCCGCTTCGCAACGCGCTGGAAGGGCACGGCAGAACTCGGCGGTCGCGGCTGGGAGCACGCCGAAGATCGCGTGCTCGCGCGCGGCGCGCTCGAGTACGCGCCGAACGAGAACGCCGTCGCCGCACTCGAAGTCGATCACGGCGACCAACTGGAGCACAGCTACTCGCTCGAGAGCGTGCAGCAGGGCATTGGTCGCACGGGCGGCAAGCTCTCGTATTGGCGTCAGCTGAACAGTGCGTGGGAGGGCTACGGCGAGGTGGGCGGCGCGTGGCTCAGCGACTCGAACGGCGAGATCACGATGGGAGGCAGCGTCGCGTGGCGCCCCTTCCCCGCCGTCGACATCCAGATCGCAATGGCCCTCGACGCCATGCACTACCAGAGCGTTTCGCCCTACTACTACTCGCCGGACCTCGACCTCGGCGGGACGCTTTCGGTGATGGGTCGCGTGCCGATCCACGGGGCGCTCGCGTTCGTCTTCGACGCAGGCGGCGGCGCCGGCTTCTCGCAGGAGCAGGGCGCCTCGTCCTTTGGTCCCGCCTACCGCGCCAAGCTCGGACTCCGCTGGGATCGCGGCGGCTTCAGCGTTGCGCTCGACGCTGCGCGCAGCCAGTCGGTACGCGATTCGTCCTACACCACACACGAAGCCGCGCTGCGCATGAGCTGGAGCTTCTAGGTCGTGCCGGCGAAGCTCCGCTACGGCGTGTTGGCGTGCCTTCTGCTGGTGGGAATCACCGGCCTTTCGCTCGGACTCTATGAACTCCTGCGCGACGCCCAATTCGAGCTTCCGTCGACATTCTTGAACGTCGCGACCTGGATGCTCTTCGGCTTCCTGGTGCTGCTGATCCTGCGCTACATCGGACTGCTCTGGTTCTCGTACCTGAACCACCTCGAGCGCGACGACGCCGAGCC
The DNA here is from genome assembly GCA_963801625.1 of uncultured delta proteobacterium. Taxonomy (GTDB): domain Bacteria; phylum Myxococcota_A; class UBA9160; order UBA9160; family PR03; genus PR03. The sequence continues at coordinate 368,650 of CAWDFQ010000014.1, read as the reverse complement.
CACGTCGCTGCCGCCCGTCACGATCCTGGTGCCCGCCTACAACGAAGGCGCGGTGATCCAGGGATCGATCCGCTCACTGCTCCAGCTCGACTACCCGCGCTACGAGATCCTGGTGATCGACGACGGCTCGAAGGACGACACCACCGTGAAGGCGTCGGTCTACGCAGGCGATCACGGTCGAGCCACCGTGCGCGTCATCACCAAGCCCAACGGCGGCAAGGCGCGGGCGCTCAACACCGGAATCTCGCAGGCCACGAGCGAGTTCATCCTGTGCATGGACGGGGATTCCGCGCTCCACCCGCAGACGCTGCGTCGTGCGATCCGCCACTTCCAGAATCCCGCCACCGGCGCGGTGGCAGGCAGCGTCAAGGTGGTCAACCGCACCAACCTGCTCTCTTCGCTGCAGGCGCTCGAGTACATCGAGGGCCTCAACATGGTGCGCGCAGCGCAGGGCTTCTTCCGGCTGGTCAACATCATCCCGGGGCCGATCGGCATCTTTCGCAAGAGCGCGCTCGACAAAGTCGGTGGCTACGACCACGACACCTTTGCCGAAGACTGCGACCTGACGCTGAAGCTGCTGCTCGAGGGTTGGCAGGTGAACTACGAACCCGGCGCGATCGCCTACACCGAAGCGCCCGAGAAGATGCTCGACCTGTTGAAGCAGCGCTATCGCTGGACGCGCGGGATCTTGCAGGCAATCTCGAAGCACAAGCGGCGGCTGGTCGATCCACGCGGTGGCTTCGGCGTCACCTTCACGCTCTGGTACATGATCTTCGAGGGCATCTTGTGGCCCTCGATGAACGTGTTCGGCAACGTGCTCTTCGTGTTCATCGCGGCGCGCTACGGAACGGCGCTGCCGCTGGTGCTCTGGTGGGCGCAGCTCACCGTGCTCGATCTCGCCGCCGCGCTCTACTGCGTGGTGGTCGAGGAAGAGAGCCTGCTGCTGGTTCCCTACGCGATCTTCTATCGCGCCTTCTTCGCGCTCACGATCGACGTGGCCAAGCTCTTCGCAACCTTCGAGGAGCTGTTCAAGCTGCGCATGGACTGGGGCAAGCTGGAACGGATCGGACGGATCTGAGATGGACGTCGTCCCCTACCTCTCGGCCGTGATCCTGATCTCGACGATCGCCACGATCTTCCTGGCCGTGCTCTCCTACGCCGCATTCAAGCTGCGCGACAGGCGGCGACCCAAGGCCAAGAAGGGCAGTAGCGATCCCGTCTACTTCCACCGCTATCGCAACCGTCCGGGAGCCGAAGGCACCAATCTGGAGGGCGATCCCGAGGCGCCCGCGTGAGTCTCTCCGATGGCGCGCTCTATCGGCCGTTGGTGTGGAGCCTCGCGACGGCCTTGCTCGGCGCCGGCGCGTTGCTCGCGATCCAGATGATCAGCGCCGTCGTGGGCCCGTTCCGCCTCGCGCAGCTGGGCGAGCACGATCCGCGCGGGGTCATCGCGCTGTTCCGCGACGCCCATCAGCCGGTGGGAGCCGCCGTTCGCAGTCCATTTGGACACGATCTGGTGGAGGCCGGGAGATCGGTGCGCGAACTCACCTCGCTGCGCGACCTCGATTCCGCCAAGGTCGGCGCGATCGTGCTCTCCGAGCTGCGCGTGCTGCGCGACGACGAGGCCGCGGGCCTGCGCAGCTACCTGGCGGGGGGTGGCGGCGCGGTGCTGGTGGGTTCCATCGGCGTGCGCGGCGTCGATGGCGCGTGGCTCGGCTACGAGATGATGCGCAACCTACTGGGAGCCCAGGTGCTCCTGCTCGATGAAGGCCGCGCACGGGCGATCGTTGCGAACCGCCGCGGACCGATTGCCTCGGCGCTCGCGCCGCGCCAGCGGATCGGCGTGATCCAGGACGACGTCACACCGGGTGTCCGCGTCGCCGACTCCGAACTGCGTTGGGAAGGCGTGCAGGCCGACCCGGATGCGCCGGCAGCGGCGCTGCGACGCGAATTCGGCAGGGGTCGCCTCGCCTGGATCGCCGTCGGTCCCGAGCACGAGGTCAGCACTGCGGCAGACCGCGTCCTGCTGCGCCGCGTCCTCGAAGCCGCGGTCGCGTGGAGCTCGCGTACGCCCTGGGTGGAAGTGCTTCCGTGGCCGGGTGGCGCGTCGTTCGCGGGTGTCGTCGAGCCGGATGCCAGCGCGGGCGTCGCAGCGGACGCTCGTCCCGAACGGGTGTGGACGCGAGAGATCGAAGCGGCCGAGCAGGACGCGGGCATCGCGCGCCTGCTGGTTTCCGCCGCTGCGCGGCGCCACGGCTCCACCGAGGGGCAACTTGCCGACGCGATCGGCGAACTCGGGCGCCGCCGGGCGTGGGTGGCGACGCGCAGCGAAATCTCGACCTGGACGCGGCAGCGCGCGGCGGTGGACGCGTCGGTGCGCCGCGCTGGTCCGCGTCGCATCGTCGTGGAGGTCACCAACTTCGGGCGCTCGGAGGCATCGCGCGTGGTGCTGCGGGTCTTCCTCAATGAACCAGTGCTGCGTGCCGAAGTCGCCGCCACCGAACTGCTCCAGTCGGCAGCCAGGGTGCAGCTGCGTCCCAACGCCGAGGTGTTGGACCTCTTCCTCCCGCCACTCGATCCCCGCGCGAACGCGGCGTTCAGTCTCGATTACGAACCCACTCCGTCGCAGGACGGATGAGGAGAACCAGGATGCGAGTCGTGGCGCGATGCGTCTTGCTGGGTGTTGGATTGGCAGCGGGCATGACACTGTTCGGCATCGCCGCCTCGCCGGTCCGCGCTGCCGAGCGCTGGATCGAAGCCGAGCCGACGTCGCAGCGTGTGACGTCGCTGTGGAAGGAGGGGACGGTCGCGACGCTGCGCGAGATGGGGCGCTCGTTCGTGCGCATCGCCACCGACGGGATGGGCCACCCGACGGTCGCGGCGATGCGCGGAGTGGCGCCCGCCGTCGACGCCCGCAAGCAATTCGTGAAGGTGCTGTTGCGCGTGCAGGGCTTCGAGAATCTCTCCGGCATCGAAGTGCGCGTCGGCTCCGATTCGCTGGCGAGCAGCTGGTACTCGTACAGCGTGCCGCTCTATGCCGACCTCGATTACAACCTCCTCCAGGACGGCGAGTGGACGGCGGTGACGATGAGCCTCGGTGCCTCGAAGGCCGTCGGAAAGCCCAATCGAGGCGCAATCGACTCGCTCGCCATCCTGGTGTCCGACAAGGGCAAGGGCGGCGTCCAGCTCGACTTCGGCGGCTTCGCGGTCGTCGACGAACCCGCCGAAGGCGTGGTGAGCTTCACCTTCGACGACGGTTACAAGGAGCACCTCCAGGCGGCGAAGCTGCTCGCCGAGCGCGGTTGGCGCGGCACGGCGTACGTGATTCCCCAAACGATCGGCGGCCCGGCCTATCTGACGGTCGCCGATCTGGCCGAAATCCACCGCCTCGGCACGGACGTGGCGGCGCACGACGATCCGCCCTTCACGCAAGTCGCGCCGAACGAACTCGAGCCGCGCCTGCGAGGCATCCAGAGCTTCCTCGTCGAGCATGGCTACGCGCTCGGAGCGCAGCACCTCGCCTATCCGCTCGGGAAGCAGGAGACGCGTCGCGTGCGGCCGACCGTGAACAGGCTCTTTGCCACGGCGCGCCTCGCCGGTTCGGGTCCGGAGACGCTGCCGCCGGCCGATCCGCATCTGCTGCGCGCGTGGAACGTGACGGCTTCGACGACGCCCGAGCAGGTTGGCGAGGCTGCGCGGCGCGCGCGCGACAACCACGAGTGGCTGATCCTGATGTTCCACTGGCTGCCCGAAAAGACCGTGAAGGATACCGACTACTCGATGCCCAACTTCGAGCGCGCGCTCGACGAGGTGGCGAAGACGGGCGTGCGTGTCGCACCGGTCACCGAGGTGTGGTCGCAGATCGCGCCGCCACCGGACGTCGAGCTGGCCAAGCGCGCGGCACCCGGAGCGAGCCCGGCCTCCCCGGCTCGCTAGCGAACGCTCCGCCCCCGCCAGGTGCCATTCGTTCCGGGAGTTCCGTTCATGAAAGGTAAGGCGGAAAGCCAAGCGCGGGCGGGGGACTCGGCCGAAACAATCCGCAGGCGGTTGCAAGCGCTCGCTGCGAAGCTGCAGATCCCCGTCCGCCGAGGACGTTTCGGACGAGTCCCCCGCCCGCGCGCCTCGCAGCAACGATCCAAAGCGAGTGCGGCGCGGCATTGCGAGTTCGCGAGAACTCCTCGGTTCGCAATCGACCGTAGCGTGCCGACCGAGCTGGTATCCGGCGACGGAGTGTCCTACAACGCAGCGACGGGATGACGGCGCCCAAGGGTCCCCATGACTTCGTTCGCGTGCTCGCGCCGGCGATGGCGCAGGCAGCGGCGATCGCTTCGGCGCTCGAAGGCCGGGTGCCCAATGTGCCGAAGCCGGGCGCGGAAAGCGACGTCAAGGCCGCCCTCACCATCGCCGACACGGCCGCGCAGGAAGCGCTGCTGGTGCCGCTGCTCGCGGGCTTTCGCGACGTCCGTCTCGAGGCCGAGGAAGACACGCGCAGCATCGCGCTCTTCAGCGGCGCGCGTCCCGAGGCGCGCATCGTGATCGATCCGATCGACGGGACACTGAACTTCTACCTCGGCGCTCGTCGGTCCGTACGGCGTGATGGCCGGCTTCGCGCTCGACGCGCGTTATGAAGCCGCGCTCGTGGCGCTGCCGCGCGAGGGCTGGCTCTTTCACGCCGTGCGCGGCGAGGGGGCGAGGCGCTCGCTCGCCGGTGGCCGCGTCGAGACGGCGACGCCGTCCCGCGACGGTCGCCGTCTCTACTTGAGCGACGGCGTGTCGGGGGCGATCGCGGAGCGGCTCGAGGCGCGTGGCTTCGAGGTACAACGCGCCTGCGGCGGGGCGGTCGCGATCGCGCCGCTCGTGCCCGGCGTGCGCGGCGGTCTGCGCGTCGCGAAGCAGGGCACCATCAGCACGCGCGGCCGCATCGGCCTGCTCGTCGCCGCGGAAGCGGGTGCGATCGTCGAAACCGGCGAGGGCGGGCCGTTTCCGCTCTCGATCGACGAACCCGCGGCGACGCTCGTGGTGGCGTCGGATCCCGAGATCGCGAAAGCGCTGCGCAACGCGCTCGGCAGCCTGACGGCCCCCTACATCTGCGTGTAGTCGGGACCTTCGCCGCCCTGCGGCGGCGTCCACGTGATGATCTGGTACGGATCGGCGATGTCGCAGGTCTTGCAGTGCACGCAGTTCTCGTGGTGGATGAAGAGCTTCTTGCGACCCGGCTGCTCGGGGTCCGGCATCATCTCGTAGACGGCCGCGGGGCAGAAGCTCTCGCAGGGGTTGCCGTATTCCTTCGTGCAGACGTCGCTGCAGAGATCGACGTCGGCCACCACCAGATGCGAAGGCTGGTCGACCTCGTGCTGCGATCCGGCGTAGCTGGACGAGGTGCTCCTTCGAGAACGTCAGCTTGTTGTCGAACTCGAAGACCTGCTTCGTGCCGCTTGCCTCGCCGGCAGCTCGGAGAGCTTCTTCATGTGCGTGTGGCCGGCGCTGAAGGGCAGCGGGTCGATCAGACCCGTGGCCCTTGGTGATCAGCATCAGCGGGATGTTGAGACCGAGCGCGAAGAGCGGACTCACTTCGGTGGAGCCGTGGAAGTTGCGCGCCTCCATGTGCTCCTCGTAGGCCCAGACTGTTCCGGATAGCGCTCCGCGTAGCCGCCGAGCGTCACCGCGGAGAAGTCGTCCGCGGCAAGCGCGTCGACGATCGTCTCCGCGGCCAGCATGCCCGATCTTCATCGCGAGATGGATGCCGGAGAGCTTGAAGGCATTGCACATGCTCGCCGCGTCGCCGACCAGCATCGCGCCGTCGCAGTAGAGCTTCGGCTGCGCGTAGATGCCGGAGACGGGCAGCGCCTTCGCGCCGTAGCGGACGAGTTCGGCGCCGTCGAGCAGGTCGCGCATGAACGGTGTGGTCTTGAACTTCTGCGCTTCGAGATGCGGGTCGTTGAACGGATTCTTCGAGTCGAGCATCGTGACGAAGCCGAACGACACGAGGTTGTCCTTCATGTCGTAGAGCCACATGCCGTTGAACTGCGACAGGAAGTCCGGGAACAGCGCGCCGTGGATCACGCGGCCCGGCTTGTGCTTCTCCGGCTTGACGCGCCAGATCTCCTTGATGCCCGTCTCGTAGACCTGCGGGTAGCGCCCCTGCAGGTCGAAGCGTTCGATCGAGCTGCTTGGTGAGCGAGCCGCGCACGCCTTCGCCGAGCACCGTGACCTTGGCGAAGATGTCCATGCCGGGTTGGTAGTTCGCCTTGGGCTTGCCGTTCTTGTCGACGCCCATGTCGCCGATGCGCACACCGACGACGCGGTTGTCTTCGACGAGGAGCTGATCGCCGGCGAAGCCCGGGTAGATTTCGATGCCCGCTTCTTCGCACTTCCCGCCGAGCCACTTCACGACGTTCGAGAGCGACGCGACGTGGTAGCCCGTCTTCTGGAAATTGGGCGGACAGATCGGCGACTTGATCGAAAACGAGCGGAAGAACAGGTAGAACGAGGCATCGTCGCAGACGTACTCGGTGGGGAAACCCTGCTCCATGAAGTCGGGCATCAGCTCGGCGATCGCCTTGGTATTGATCACGGCGCCCGAGAGCGAGTGGTCGCCGAGCGACGCGGACTTCTCGATCACCAAGATGGTGGGAGGCTCGACCGCCTTCCCGCCGTTCTTCTCGGCATTTGCGTTGTAGGCCGCGATCCGGCTGGAGAGGTGCAGTGCCGAAACCAGCGTTGCGGGACCCGCTCCGACGAAGAGGATGTCGACCTCGAGGCTCTCGCGTTCGACATCGGCCATGGCAAGACCTCCTTGCGATCGAATTCGCAGCGAAGAAACCGACCCCACGCCAGCGTAGGGGACGCTCGACGCGGGTCAACGAGATCCCAGGCGACTCCGAGTCACCTCAGCTCAGGCTTTCCGGTGAGTGGTCCGGTCGCGGAACGCGTCAGTGGCCCATCCCGGACTCGCCCGAGAGCGCCTTCACGACCTCGCCCAGCACCGCCTTCGCATCGCCGAAGAGCATCAGCGTGTTGTCGGCGGTGTACAGCTCGTTGTCGATGCCGGCGAAGCCTGGGTTCATGGTGCGCTTGATGGCGAGCACCGTCTTGCACTTGTCGACGTCGATGATCGGCATGCCGTAGATCGGACTCGACTCGTCGTGGCGCGCGGCGGGGTTCACCACGTCGTTGGCTCCGACGACGATCGCGATGTCCACCTGCGAGAGGTCGGGGTTGATCTCGTCCATCTCGACGAGAGCGTCGTAAGGCACGTTGGCCTCGGCGAGCAGCACGTTCATGTGGCCGGGCATGCGGCCTGCGACCGGGTGGATCGCGAAGCGACAGCGGATGCCGCGCTTCTGGAGCTGCTCGTACAACTCGAAAGCGCGGTGCTGTGCCTGTGCGACGGCGAGTCCGTAACCGGGCACCACCACGACCTCGCGCGCCAGTTCGAGCAGATCGGCAGCGTCCTGCGCCGTCGCGCTCTTCACGGGCTTCTGCTCGGTGGCGTCCTTGGCGCCGGCCTGCACCTGGCCGAAGGCGCCGAAGAGCACGTTCGTGAACGACCGATTCATCGCGCGGCACATGATGATCGACAGGATGAGGCCGGAGGAGCCGTCCAGCGCGCCGGCGATGATCAGCACCTTGTTCTCGAGCACGAAGCCCATCGCCACCGCCGAAAGTCCGGCGTAGGAGTTGAGCAGCGAGATCACGGTCGGCATGTCGGCGCCGCCGATCGGCAGGATGAGGAGCACGCCGAAGAGCAGCGACAACCCGACGAGCAACGGGAACAGCGCCCAGAGCGTCGGGTCGATCACGAGGCCTACACCGGCGAACAACGCGATCGCGAGCAGCGCGAGGTTGACGAAGTTCTGGCCGCGGTAGGTGATCGGCCGGGTCGGGATCACTTCCTGCAGCTTGCCGGCCGCCATCAGCGAGCCCGTGAAGGTGAGGAAGCCGAGGATGACTTCGAGCGCGATGGCGCCGGTGCGGAACGCGGTGAGTTCGCCTTCGGCGAGCCACAGCGCGTACTTCGCGGTGCCGACGAGGCCGGCGGCGAGACCGCCGAAGGCGTGCGAGAGCGCGGTTCGCTGCGGCACCGCGGTGAGCGCGACGCGCGAGAGCGGAATGCCGATCACCGTGCCGACGATCACACCGATCGCGATCCAGTGGAACGTGAAGTGATCTCCGGATGGAGCAGCGTGCCGAAGACGGCGAGCGTCATGCCGCCGACGCCCGCAGCGACACCGCGTCGCGCCGTCTTCGGATGGCTCATCCAGCGCAGCGAGAAGACGAAGAGCCCCGCCGCGACGAGGTAGGCAGCCTGGGTGAGGTGCTCCGTCATCGGGTGCCGCCCTGCTGCGCGGAACATCTTGAGCATCCGGTCGGTGATCAGGAACCCGCTCACGATGTTGGTGACCGAAGCGGCGACCGCGATCGTGCCGAGCACGGTGCTGAAGGTCGTCTTCTGCTCGCCGGCGATGATGATCGAGCCGACCACCGCGATCGCAGAGATCGCATTGGTGAGCGACATCAGCGGCGTGTGCAACAGCCGCGACACGTTGCGGATCACGTCGATGCCGACGAAGGTCGCGAGCATGAACACGAAAATCATCGACCAGAAATCGAGTCTGATGCATGGGGGGCTCCTGGGCCTTGGGCGGGCGCAGTATAGGGGCACGGTTCGCGGGGCGGTATGCTGCGGCGGTGCGATCCGCCCCGGTTGGACTGGTCGACATCGTTCGCGAATTCCTGCTCGCGCATCGGCTGCTGCGGCGTCTCTTCGAGCGCCAGCGCAGCGGCGAGTCTGCGCTTCGAGGACGTGCAGACGCTCGCTGGCGACACCGAGGCGAGCGTGTCTGTTCCGGCTGAAGGAGCGCTGCCACGCGCTGTTCCGGGCCGGCGCCGTTGGGCGACGACCTGCCGCGCGTGGCGCTCTTCGACCTCGCCGTCGGGCTCGCTCTTCCACGAGGCGATGAAGCTGCGCGAGAACCTCTACCAGCTCGAGGTCTACGCGCCGAAGGTCGAGGCTGCGCGCCGCGACGCCGAGCCGGGCAGCGAGGGGCTCTTCGAGGAGTTCGCGCGAATTCTCGCGGCGTCGCGCGAGCGGCTGGCCGAGGCGTTCGCCGAGACCGAGGCGCTGCTGGAGCAGACGCGGCGGCAGTTCCGCGCGCTGCTGCGCACGCATCGCAGCAACGGTCTCGTCATGCGCTACCTGCTCGAGAACACGCGAACTCGCCGACGAGGTGCTGGGCGAGTCGCTCGATGCATTCCTCACCGAGATCCACGGCGATCCGGTCGCCGCGTACGCGCTCGCGGCACGCTCCTATCTGGAGAGCGGCTACTTCGACGAGGCGCGCGGAGCGCTCGCCGAGGCGCTGGCCCGCGATCCGGCGCGCGCCGACCTGCGCCGCGCTTCGGCCTACGCCGACGGACATGAGCGCGTATCTGCGCGGGTCGCTATGACGACGCGCTGCGCGATCTCGAACGCTGGGCCGAGGCCGGTCCCGCACGCGGAGGAGGCAGCGTTCCGCGAGCTCGCGCTCTCCGCCGTGACGCGCCTCGCGACGCTCGCGGAAGGCGCCGGGCAGGACGGGACTCGGCGAGCGCGCCGCAGCGCTCGCGACAGCGCCTGCGCGCCGCGCGACTAGATCACGACTTCGCTTCGTCCGGTCGCGCTGCGCACGCCATCGCGCAGCAGCGAGATCACCTCGTCGCGCCGCCACGTCGACGACCGGTCGCGTGAACATGTCGTCGACGCCGACCATGCGCCGCGCTGAACGCGGCGCCGCATAGTGGAAGACCATCATGCCGAAGGCGCTCTGGAAGAAGTGTCGCGACGAGAGGCGGCGGAAGGCGCCCGCGTCGACGCCGTGCTGGAAGAAGCGCAACACGCGCTCGACCACGCGCGTGACAGTGGGAAGCACCGTCTGCCGTTTCGCTGGGTCCGTCGGTCGACGAAGACGCGGAGCAGGATGCGCGCGTAGTTGGGGTGTTCCGCGAGCAGGTCGTTGACGCGCGCTACCAGCTCCTCGAGCTGGCGTTCGGCGGCCCGCTGGTCTCGACAGCGGCGGCGATGCAGCGATCGAAGGCCTCGAGCATCGCCCTGAGCACCGTCCGTGTAGAGCGCAGCCTTGGAGTCGAAGTAGTAGTAGAGCGCCGTCTTCCGCACGCCGACCTGCTCGGCGATCTTCTGGAGGTGCGCGCCTGCGTAGCCCTCCGAGGCGAACTCGGCTTCGGCGACCTCCAGGATCTTCGTACGCGTGTCGCCGACTCGGGGCATGGGATCGTCCGCCCGTTCAGGCCGCTGCGACGGACATGGCGCGGCGGGCATGCAGCCAGCTCATCGCGCCCACCGTGAACATCGCGAGGGCGATGATCTGCGCCTCGCTCATGCCGAGCACCACGCGCGGGTTCACACGCAGGAACTCGACCGCGAAGCGTCCGATGCCGGCGAGCATCAGGTACTCGGCCCAGAGTCGGGGACTGCGGTCGCGCCGCGCCCACAGGAAGGCGGTGACGGCGAAGAGCCAGGCCGACTCATAGAGCTGCGTCGGGTGCACCTTGTCGAGCGTCGGAGGTGCGCCCTGCGGAAAGGCGATGCCGAAGGGTCCGTCGGTAGGACGGCCGTAGTCGTCGCCGACGAGGAAACAACCGACGCGCCCGAGCGCCTGCCCGATCGCGCCGGCCAGACACACGCAATTGAGAGAATGCGACCAATCGGGATGTTGTGGATGCGCGTGCCGAGGATCACGAGGGTGATCGCGCCGATCAGGCCGCCGTAGAAGGTGATGCCCTCGCGCGCGAAGAAGCAGCTGCGTGAAGGGGATGCCTTCGCGCAGCGACACGTCGACCGCGAAGTAGAGCTTCGCGCCGCCGATCCCACCCACCATGGCGTAGATCAGCATGGTGGTGGCTTGCTCGGGATCGAGTCCGATCTCGCGCATGCGCAGCGCGGTGAGCCACGTGCCAGCGAGGAAGGCGTCGCCAGCATCACACCGAAGGTGCTGATCGGGAAGCCGAAGATCTCGAATAGAACGGGGTACATGGCGGGAAGCGGGCGAAGCTAGGGGAAGGGTGTGTCGGCTGCCACCAGTTCCAGCCGCTCCTAGGAGCGGGGAAGCAGGACGTGGAAGGCGGCGCCCGCGCCGGGCGTGCTCTCGACGAAGCACGCGACCGTCGTGCATCTCGGCGATCTTCTTCACGATCGCAAGGCCGATACCGGTGCCCTTGCGTTCACCGGGGTGCGTCACGCTGTAGAACATCTCGAAGATGCGTTCCTGCTCGGTGGGGACGATGCCGCGCCCATTGTCGCGAACCACGATCTGATGCCAGCCGTTGGTCTCGCGCACTTCGACCGCCACGGCGGGCTTCGTCACGGGGACCCATGTGGTCGAGTGCGTTGCCGATCAGGTTGGAAAAGAGCTGGTAGAGGCGGGTGCGGTCGCAACAAAAGAGCGGGGGATGCTCGGGAATCGACAACCCGACGCCCTGCTGCTCGAGGCGCGGTTTCAGTTCCCCGCGGAGTTGCAAGAGCACCTCGCGCGGGTCGACCAGAATGCGGTGCTCGCCGGCGTGGCCGATCCGTGCGAAATCGAGCAGGTCGCGGATCAGGTTTTCCATCGTGCGACCGGCTTCGGTGATGCGGTCCAGGAAATGGGTGCCGCGCTCGCCGATCGCCGCGCCAAAGTCCTCGCGCAAGAGGCGCGAGAAGCCGAGCACCGAGACCAGCGGGGAGCGCAGATCGTGCGCGAGCGACCGCACCGTCTGTTCCAACTCGTCGTTCTGTCGCGACAGCCGCAACTCGTCGCGGCGTCGCTCGGTCTCGTCGCGCAGGTACACGACGGAACCGCCGATGGGCGCGCCGATCCGCCTCGCGGAGTAGGCGACCCAGCGTGTCTCGCCGTTCGGAAGGCGCACTTCGACGCGACCGCGACGGGTTCCGTCATGCCCGTCCGGGTCGCGTTCCTGGCTCCCGATCAGCGCCGAGAAGTGTTGTCCAATCACGTCCTCGGACGCGCAGCCGAAAAGTGCCCCGCATGCCGGGTTGACGTAGCGGACGCGGCCGTCGCAATCGACTGCGACGACCGGATCGGGCGCGGCATCGAGAATCGCGTTCGAGAGATCCGCGCGACGCCGCTTCGCGTTACCGGCGCGCTTTCCCGCGCGCGGCCCTGCTTCGCTGCTGTGTGTCGTCCCGAGTAGCGCCAACCTTCTCCCCATGTCGCCGGGCCCGCGGCGAGCGTCGATCGAGATCCGTTCCGGTTTCCGCCGAGATCCTGCGTGCGCCAGGAGACCCGCCAGCAAGACAGGATCCTATCACTGCCGTTTTTCGTCGGTCAAACGAGAGTTTGCAGATGGGTTACAGGCCCATGGCGATCGACCCTGGGGGGCTTCGTCAACTGAGGATTCCCCTTGGGGGTTTGGCGTCTGGCAGGGTCTCGGGTTGCCACTTACCCTCCCCATCGCTTCACTTTTTTCTCCCACCCCCCACTCACATTCCGACGACACGAATCCACCCGAGCCCCGAGGAGAGCCCGATGCGGACCCTTCGCCAGACTCGCACTTCGTCCATCTCGAGATCGAGAGTGGCGGCCACGGCTGTCGCGGGACTCTCGCTCTTGTGCCTGACCGGTGCGCCGCCCCCGGTGGAATTGGCGGGCGGCACCGAACCGGCCGCTGCAAGTGCGCAGCGTTCCGCGACCGATGAGTTCTCGATCGCGCGCGTGCTCGGACGCACCAACCAGCAGCTCGCCGAGTCGGAGCTGGCACGCATCGCCCGCGCCGTGCTCCGTTACAGCGCCAAGTATGAACTCGATCCTGAACTGGTAACGGCGGTGATCCTGGTGGAAAGCAGCGCGCTCCCGAGTGCCCGCAGCCCCAAGGGCGCGATGGGTCTCATGCAGGTGATGCCGGCGATGCTCGAGCCACTCCGTCTGGTCGGCAACTTCACGACCGTCGAGAGCAACATCGAAGCGGGTTGTCTGATTCTCGCCGACAACATCCGTCGAATGGGCGAAGCCGATGGAATCCTCGCCTACTTCTGGGGACCGAAGATCCGCGGCGATGCCTACCTCGAGCGCGTACGCGCGGCCCGGGCCGAGGTGAGGCGACAGCTGCGGTCCTGATCTCGGTTGACGCACCGCGCGAGCGGCGTCTAGTTTCGCGACGTGGAACGCCGCGTGGTCCGCCGCTCGAACTCCTACTTCGTCGCGCCCGACGGCACGCGCCTGTTCCGGCGCTCCTGGCTGCCCGGCATGCCGAAACGCACGCTCGCAGTCGTGCACGGGTTCGCCGAACACAGCGGACGCTACGACCACGTCGGCGCCTGGTTCGCGGCGCGCGACTTCGCCGTGCACGCCTACGACCATCGCGGCCACGGTCGTTCGGAAGGCGAGCGCGGCCACGTCGATTCGTTCTCCCAGCTGCTCGACGATCTCGAGTCGTTCCTCGCTCTCGTGCGCGGCGAACATTCCGGGGCGCCGCTGGTGCTGATGGGGCACAGCCTGGGCGGGCTGGTCGTCGCGACGCTGCTCACCGAGCGCAAGCCCGAGCTGCTCTGCGCCGCGATCTCGGCCCCGCCGCTGGAGCTGGGTCCCGGCGTGTCGCGCATGCGGTTGCGCATGGCGCGCACGTTGCGACGCATCCGGCCGAGACTCCGCCTCGGCGCGGGCATCAACTCGAGCGATCTCTCGCGCGACGCCGAAGTGGCGCGCGCGTACGACGATGACCCGCTGGTATTCAAACGCGCAACCGCGTCGTTCGCGGTCGAGATGCTCGACACGGTCGCGCGTACCGGTAGAGCCGGCATGCACGTGCAGGTGCCGCTGCTTGTTGCTGCACGGCGAAGCCGACCGCGTATGTCCGCCGCGCGGCAGCCGCGCATTCCACGGTCAGCTCCGCGGGGCGGGTCATCGCCTGTGCGTATATCCGAAGTTGCGCCACGAAATCCTGAACGAGCCCGAGCAGGAGCAGGTCTTCGAAGACCTGCTCTCCTGGGTGCTCGAGCGCGAGGCATAGACTCGGCGCGAAGCTCACACATCTCGATGAGCAGGGACGCGCTCGGATGGTCGACGTCGGCGAGAAGCCGATCACGCGGCGCGAGTGCGTGGCGCGCGGTGCAGTGCGGATGGCACAGGCGACGCTTGCGGCGATCGCCGAGGGGCGCACGCCGAAGGGCGACGTGCTCGCCGTCGCGCGCATCGCGGGACTGCAAGCGGCGAAGCGCACCGCGGAGTGGATCCCGCTCGCCCATCCGCTGCCGCTCGACGCAGTCGAAATCGAGTTGCTCCCCAATCCCGCCGGCTCGCGTGTCGAGATCGAGGCACGCGTGTGCGCCCACGCGCGCACTGGCGTCGAGATGGAGGCGCTGGTCGCGGTGGCGGCGGCGGGGCTCACCGTCTACGACATGTGCAAGGCGATCGATCGCGGCATGAGCCTCGAAGCCGTTCGGCTCGTGCGCAAGCGCGGCGGAAAGAGCGGCGAGTGGATACGCGAGGAGACGGCAGACCCTACCTGAAGCTTCCCCTCCGCAGCGTCAGCGCGCGGACGCGCTTGTGTGCGGTCACAAGACCCAGCTAGGATCGCGATGGGGGCCGATTCAGGGAGAGCGCGGACGTGCGACGCGGAGTCGCTCGAGCTGCCATTTTCGTTGCCGTTGCATGTGGGATCGCCGCCGCCGGCTTCCCGTCGGTGACGCGTGCCGAAGAGCGCGTCGAGCTGATCCCAGACGAGAAGGCGGGCTGGAGCCCGTCTCATCTCTTTTCATTCATGCGCGGCGGCTACTACAGCGACCGCACGCTGCGCGTCGAAAGCTCGCCGCCCGGCGCGAAGCTCGATCTCTTCTACGTTCGCGCCAGCTTCCAGAAGCGTTACGAGCAGGCGGAAGCACCCGTCACGGTGGTGCTGCCGAAGCGCGCCGACGCGGGCAAGCGCGACTCCGTCACGATCCGCGCCGCACTCGATGGCTATCGAATCGAGACCGTTCACGTCAACGTGCGCAGCGACCAGAACGAGGTCGTGATCGACTTGCAGCCGCTTCGCGAATACGCTCTCGGGTGTCGTGCACACCTACTTTGCGGGGCGCGAGGGTCTCACCTTCCTCACCAAGGTGCCGGCGCAGGTTCGCGTGCAGAAGGGCGCTGACGGCTTCACCGTGGTGCTCACGCAGACGGCGCGCGAGGGCCGGGTCGCGGCAGCTGCTGGACGGGATGAAGAGTCCGCTGGTGGAGAAGCGTCGAGTCGAATCAGCTCGGCGAGGACCTGATGCTGCAAGTGAAGCTCACAGCGGGACACGACCCGAAGAATCTGGAGCTTCGCTCGCGCGAGTCGCAGGACACGGCGCGCGGTCTCTATCGCTACACGATCGACATCGGCGGCAGCGGCAACGTAGAGCGTGCACGCAGCGCCCTCGGCAGTATCGGCAGCGGCGACGTCACTGGCTGCGCGGCGGGCTTCGACGATACCCTGCGTCGCAAGCTCGATCCTGAGCAACTCGCCCGCGCACTGTCGCCGCGCGGTGACTTCACCGATCCCTATGTGCGTGCGGCATTGCGTCGGCTCGGAGAGGTGTCTCCGGGCGCCGTGATTCGCATGGAAGACGGCTCGGCGTTCCGTCCAGGCATTCCGATCGAGCTGGCAGCGGCCGGAAGCCAGGCGGCAGCGGCGAAGGGCTTCCTCGCGCTGTTGCGCGCCTGGGTGCGCATCCTCGAGCCGCCCGAGTACCGCAGCGAGGCGCTGCGCAGCCTGGTAGCGCCGGAAATGGACCAGGCTGGCTTCGCCAAGGCGCTTGCCGCCGCGAACGCAGCGAGCTGTGGCGGAACCACGGCTGGAGCCGACGCCGGTCCTGGCTAGCAAGACTTCGCCCCGAACCCGCGGTCCCGCGGGAGATCGCCATGAGTTCGCCGTCGCGAGGCAATCGCGGTGCAGCGTCACGCGCGCGCGACACTGCTCTGACCGCTGGTGACGGACCGCGCGAACGCCTCGACACGCTCGGTGCCGAGGCACTTTCGGAGGCCGAGCTGATCGCGTTGCTCTTGCGCACGGGCGGCTCGGGTCGCGATGCGCTCGCGCTCGCCGCGTGGCTCTTGCAGCAGCACCAGGGTCTTCTCGGTCTGGCCGCGACCGAAGCTCGCGAACTGACCTGCGCGCCGGGTGTGGGCCCCGCCAAGAGCGCGGCGCTCACGGCAGCACTGGAGTTGGGTCGCCGGCTCGCTGCGCGACGGCTGCGTCCGGGCGATCCGGTACGCGGTCCGGCCGACGTGTTCCGCCACTTCCACGCGCGTCTGCGTCATGCACGTCACGAACGGTTCCTGGTCGTTCTGCTCGACGGTCGCCATCGGATGCTGCGCGAGGTGGTGATCTCGCAAGGAACGCTCACGGCGAGCCTCGTGCATCCGCGCGAAGTCTTCCGGCCGGCGCTGCGAGAGGCGGCAGCGGCAGTCGTCCTGGTGCACAACCACCCGAGCGGCGACCCGACGCCGAGCACGGAGGATCGCGAGATCACGGAACGGCTGGCCGATGCCGGTCTGCTGCTGGGGGTTCCTGTGCTCGACCACGTCGTCGTCGCGGAACGAGGCTGGGCGAGTCTCTGCGACCTCGGCGTACTGCCGCGCCGGGAGACAGCTGACCCTCCCTCAGTCTCTTCTAAGGCGGGCGAGTCGGGCGGTCGATGAACGGCAACAACGCCCCTGACGAGGCGCAAGGAGTCGGTCATGGCCGAGCCTGCGGAACGAATCGGGAGAAGCGCGAACCGGGAGTACGAGGCGAAGGTCGAGCGCCGTCACTCGCCGCGCGCGCCGCTCATGGTGCGAATCGCCTATTCGACGATCGACGCGCTCTTCTCCGAGTTCACGCGCAACGTCAACGAGGGCGGTCTCTTCATCGAGACCGACAATCCGCCGCCGACCGACACCCGCGTCGCCCTGCAGTTCAAGCTGCCCGGCACCGACGCGCCGATCCAGGCGCGTGGGCGCGTCGCCTGGGTGCAGCAGTCCGGCGAGGACGGACCCGCCGGCATGGGCGTCGAGTTCGAGAATCTCGGACAGGACGCCCATGCGCTGATCGACGAGCTGGTGCGAGGCCTCAAGGGCCGCTGACAGCTTGCAGTTGCGTTTCGCCCCGGAACGAGACGACTAGAACGGGATCTCTTCGTCCGCGGGCGGCGCTTCCGAAGACTGGCCCGGACTCGACTCGCTCGGGCGCGCTCCGCCGCCGCCACCAGCGGCCGGCGCGCCCTGCCCGCGCGGACCGATGAACTGCACGGTCTGCGCGTGGACTTCCGTGGTCTGGCGCTTGTGGCCCTCTTTGTCTTCCCACTCCCGCGTGCGGAGCTGTCCCTCGATGTAGGCGGCGCGCCCCTTGGTCAGGTACTGGGTGCACAGCTCGGCCGTCTTTCCCCACGCGACGACGCGATGCCACTCGGTGCGCTCTTCGCGCTGTCCGTCCTTGTTCGTGAAGTTGTCGCTCGTGGCCAGGCTGAAGTTCGCCACAGCCTGGCCGTTCTTCGTGTAGCGAAGCTCCGGGTCACGCCCGAGGTTCCCGATCAGGATGACTTTGTTGACGCTCGCCATGGAAGGGGGTCTCCGTCTAGGAGGGTGAGAGCCCCATCATTCCCGCGTCGAGCGAACGAGTCAAGCGCGAGCGCACGTTGACACTCGCTCTCACCCGTCCCTAGGCTTCTGTCACGCGCATCTGATGACGCGCGACCGACCACGAGAGGGTAGATTCCGTGGTCAAGAGCTTTGCGCAGTTCGGCCTGATCGGTCTGTACACGATCCTCATCGGTGTGCCGATCATCGCCGCGAGCTTCTTCGACGGCGGCCGCACGATGATGGCGCTCGGGCGCGTCTGGGTTCGCTGGATCCTCGCGACGTTCGCCGTTCGCGTCGACGTCGCCGGGCTCGAGAACGTCCCCACGCACGCGCCGATCCTCTTGATGTCGAACCACCAGAGCCTTGCCGACATCGCCGCGATCGTCTCTACGCTGCCGCCCTCGGTGAAGTGGCGCTTCGTCGCCAAGAAAGAGCTGGTGCGGGTGCCGGTCTTCGGGCAGGCGCTGCTGGCGAGCGGCCACATCATCATCGACCGGGGCAATCGCGAACGGGCCGTCGCGAGTTTGCGCCGCGCCGCAGAGCAGATCCGCTCTGGTACCAGTGTGATCGTGTTTCCGGAAGGTACGCGGAGTCCCGACGGGCACCTGCGAGTGTTCAAGAGCGGACCCTTCCACCTGGCGGTCGAGGCACAGGTTCCGATCGTTCCCGTCACGGTCTCCGGCAGCCAGCGCATCACGCCGAAAGGCGAACTGCGCGTCCGCTCGGGTCGCGTGAAGATCGTCTACGGCAAAGCGATTCCGACGCGCGGCATCTCGATCGAGGAGCGCAAAGTCCTCGCAGCTCGCGTTCGTGACGCAATCGCAAGGGGCTACGACGTCGCGTATCAGGGTCCGATCGTGATTGAACCCGCGCCCGCTGCCGACGCGTCGGCATTGGCTTGACGCCGCGTCGCGCTCGTCTGTAAGCTCGCGGAGATTCCCGTCCCACCGGGGGGTGAGGGACGTGGGCATTCCCACAGCTGTTCTCACATGCGCTCGTGGATGCGCGCCGCACGTAGTGCACGAACTCCGTGCGCAAAGGATCTTGCGTGGCTAGAGCCGGCGCGCGCCGCCGTCGCGCGGAGTCCTCGCGCTCCGACTCGCCGTATGGGCGCCTCGCCGCCGAGTCGGTCGGGCTGGTGCTGATCGTATTTTCGGCGCTCGCAGCGCTCGCACTCGCCACCTACAGCCCGAGTGACCCGCTGTTCCGCCTGACGGACGTCACAAACGCCGCGGGCGCGGCCGGCGCCACGCTGGCCGGCTTGCTCTTCCGGACAGCGGGATTCGGTGGCGCCGTATTGATTGGGACGGCCGTCGTCGTGGGGGGGCGTCTTCTGCTCGGACGCGATCTCCCCGGAGCACGCTTCTGGACGGGGGCGGCACTGCTGCTGCTCGCGGCCGCCACGCTCCCCCCTCTCGCCGCTGCGGCAGGGGTGTCCGCGCTGGCGCATGGGGGCAACGGGCTGCTCGGCGTGTGGTTGGCCTCGGGCGAACGACTGCTCTTGAGCTTGTGGGGCGCCCTGCTGCTCAACGTGATCTTCGCGGTCGCGGGCGGTCTGGCCGTGATGGGCGTGCAGAACGGCACGGCGCTGCGCGTCGCGGCGCGAGGGATTGCAGAGCTCGCTCGCGCCGCCGGGGTGGTCGGTGTCGCGATCGGACGCGCGACCCGCAGTGCCGGAGTCGCGGCATTCCACGCACTCGAGGCGATCGGGGATTTCGCGATCACGAACCTCTCGCGCGCACGCGACGCGCTCGTCGCCGGGGTTCGTGCCGTCAGCGTCTGGCGCGCGCGGCGCGCGCGGCGCGCACGCCCGCTTTCGCCCGCGCTGGCTGCGGGTCTCATCGAGACTCCCGAACTGGAAGCGGAACTCGGCCCGATCGGGGAACCGGAAGCCGTCGCTGCTGCCGAAGTGACGGCTCCGGCGCAGCGCGGTCCGCGCAAGCGTGAAGATCCGCACATCGTCGATCACCGCGACGACCGCAAGAAACGCAATCCCGAACAGGAAGCGTTCCTGTTCTCGGAGCACACGCCGCAGGGTCCCTATCAGCATCCCGACATCGCAATCTTCCAGCGCCCGCCAGACGTGGGTCGGAGTTACGACCGCGACAGCCTGATCATGAACTCGCGGATCCTCGAGAAGAAGCTCGCCGACTTCGGTGTGCTCGGTCGCGTCGTGACGGTGCACCCTGGACCCGTCGTCACGATGTTCGAGTTCGAGCCCGGCTCGGGCGTCAAGGTGAATCGCATCACCAATCTCGCGGACGACCTCGCACTCGCGCTGCGCGCGCTCTCGGTGCGCATCATCGCGCCGCTGCCGGGCAAGTCCGTGGTTGGCATCGAGATCCCGAACCCGGAGCGCGACGTCGTCTATCTCCGCGATCTGCTCGAGTCGGAGAACTTTCGCAAGAGCAAGTCGAAGCTCGACGGTGGCTCTGGGCAAGGACATCTTCGGCAATCCGGTCGAGGCCGATCTCGCCAAGATGCCGCACCTGCTGGTTGCGGGCGCGACGGGCACGGGCAAGAGCGTCTTCCTGAACGCGTTGCTCTGCTCGATCCTGTGTCGCGCTTCGCCGGACGAACTGAAGCTGCTGCTGGTCGACCCGAAGATCCTCGAGCTGTCGATCTACGAGGGCATTCCGCATCTCATCGCGGATGTCGTCACCAACCCGAAGCGGGCGTCGGCGGCGCTGCACGGCATCGTGCTCAAGATGGAGGAGCGCTACCGCGCGATGGCGGCGCTCGGCGTGCGCAACATCTCGCAGTTCAATGAGCGCGTCGACGAGCTGCTCGCGGATGGGCAGACCACGATCCGCTTGAAGCCTCGGCCCGGCGAGGATCAGGGCGTCGAGGTCCCGGTCGCACGCATTCCCTACATCGTCGTGGTGATCGACGAGCTGGCGGACCTGATGGTCGTGTCGGCGCGTGATGTCGAGGAGGCACTGCAACGGCTCGCGCAGATGGCGCGCGCCGCCGGTATCCACCTCGTGCTCGCGACGCAGCGGCCCAGCGTCGACGTCCTCACGGGTGTGATCAAGGCAAACTTCCCGTCGCGTATTTCGTTCCAGGTCTCGTCGAAGATCGACTCGCGCACGATCATGGATCAGAACGGCGCCGAGCATCTGCTCGGCCAGGGCGACATGCTCTACCTCCCGCCCGGAACCTCGAAGCTGCAGCGCATGCACGGCGCGTACGTATCCGAAAAAGAAGTCGCGGAGTTGGTCGCGTTCCTGCGCACCCAGGGAGCGCCGCGCTTCGACGAAACCTTGATGCGCGCCAAGAAGGAGAGCGAGGACAAGGAGGAACGCGGCGACGACGCCGACGATCTCTACGACCGCGCGATCGCGATCGTCGCCGAGACGCGCAATGCCTCGATCTCCTACATTCAGCGCCGCCTCAAGGTCGGCTACAACCGCGCCGCGCGGATGATCGAGCAGATGGAAGAAGAGGGCGTCATCGGGCCGCAGGTCGGCACGAAACCGCGCGAGGTCTTCGCGCGGCCGCTCGACGCTGAATGAGATCCTGGGCGACGCGTCGAAGCCGCGTGCGAACGCTTGGCCTCCGCTCACTCGTCGCTCTCGTCGCGGTGTTCGTCGCCGTGCCCGGCGCGGGAGCGGACGGCGCGGATTGCGCGAGCGAGATCACCCAACGCGTCCAGCAACGCTATGAGAAAGTTCGCGATCTCGCGGCTCACTTCGAGCAGACCACGCGGCGCGTGGCTCTCGGGGGTGGCGCCGGCGACGCGCTGGTCGCGAGCGGCGAGGTGGTGTTCGCGAAGCCCGGCAAGATGCGTTGGTCCTACGAATCGCCCGAGCCGAGCCTGGTCGTAAGCGACGGCGCGACGCTCTGGATCTACGACCCGAAGGCGCGTGAGGTCCAGAAGCTGCCGCTCGGTGAGGGCTATCTCTCCGCGGCCGGCGTCCAGTTCCTGCTCGGCGACGGAAAGCTGCAGGACGAGTTCCGCGTGACCGCGAGTGGCTGTGCCGAGCGGACCGTCACACTCGGACTGACACCCAAGCGCCCGGCGCAGTACGAGCGGCTCGAGATGCGCGTGGATCGCGCCAGCTTCGCCGTTCGCGAGACCTCCGTGGTGGATCTCTTCGGGAACCGGACGACGATTGTCTTCGACGCGCTGCGCGAGAACACGAAGCCCGCTGCGGGCCTGTTCGCGTTCACGCCACCCGAGGGCGTTCGGGTCCTCAGCGTGCCGGGCGCGCCTTGAGTCGCGTCGGCACTCCGGTCCACGCCGACCGGGCTTTGTCCACGGACGGCAATTCGCGTCACCCAATCCCTCCGCCGCGCAAGGCGTTGCGCAGGGGCCCCGGTGGGCGCTGTCTCTCCGACGGCGCCGTCAAAATCGCGGCGAAGGATCGATCGCATCGCATCCCAAGGCGGCAGATTCGATGCAAGTTGCGCACGACCTGCGCCGATCGGGGAAATGAACCGAGGTATCGATCCGAGTGATCCATGCCCCGCGGGCGTTCCGGTGACTCGGACTGAGCCAACAAAGTGCCGTGCAAACCGTTGCCGGTGGAGCCTGCGGACAGCGCGAAGAGCGGCGAGGCCACGCGGGTTCGCTTGACACGGGTAGGTGCTCTGATATGCTCGAACGGCCCGAAAATGCCGAAAACACTAGGGTTTTTGGCCTTTCAGCGAGATGGTGGATGAGACCGCGCAGGCGTCGAACCGGCATGCAGCGGACCCACTTGGCAGGCCCGAGCGGGATTCGGACTGCGTCTGCCCCGTTGTATTCTGGCGCACGCGAGGTCGGGTGTGCATCCTCGCCCTCGCTCGACCGGTCGTTGCCGAGGCCGCGTACCGAAGCATCGACCGCCAGGAACTTCGCGGTGTTGCGAGTCACGGAGTCGCTTGATGGCTCGCGCCAGTTGAATTTCGAACGCCTGCTTCTTTGCGGCGCCCCCTGGATCAGACCAGCATCCGGTGACGGCACGAGCCTTGCAGCTCGAATCACGCAGATGGTTCCTCGAATCGTGACGGAGCCGCAGAACCGCGGAAGGGGCGCGACGATGAGCGAGTTCGACGACGCCGGCAGCATCGGGCAAGAAGGGATTCGTCCACGACGTGATGCGACGCATCTCCGCGTCAGGTCCGCGGCCGGGCGACGAACCCGATCGCGATCGCGCCGTGGCCGGCGATCCGGTCGAAGAGCTGCAGGACGCCCTGCGCTTCTTCGGCAGCGACTCCGCCGAGTTCCGCCGCCGTCTCGAGCGACTGCTCGCCGAGTACGACGCTGCGCGCCGTCGCTACCACGTGCTGCGCCAGCAGTTGGGCGATGCCGAGCGCCAGAACGAGAAGTTGGTGCACACGCTGCAAGAGGCGAAGCAGCAGATCGAACTCCTGAAGGAGGAGGTCGACAAACTCTGCGCGCCGCCCAACAACTACGGTGTCTTCACGCGCTCCAACAAGGACGGTACGGCGGAGATCGTCGTGGACGGCCGGGCGATGCGCGTCAACGTCCATCCCGAAGGTCGATGCGAGCGGCTTCGAAGAAGGACAGCTCGTCCTGCTGAACGAGGCCTTCAACGTGATCGAGCCCGCGGGTTTCGTGAACCGCGGTGAGATCGCATCGGTGATCGAGCTGCTCGGCGACGGTCGCGCCATCGTGCTCGGCCACACGGACGACGAGCGCGTCGTTACCCTCGCGGATCCGCTGCGTCGCGAAACGCTGAAGGCAGGCGATCATTTGATGATCGACGCGCGCACGCAGTACGCATTCGAGAAGATGCCGAAGTCGGCCGTCGAAGAGGTGATGCTCGAGGAGATTCCGGACGTCACCTACGACCGCATCGGCGGCCTCGAAGAGCAGATCGAGATCCTGCGCGACGCGATCGAGCTGCCGTACATGCACCCGGAAATCTTCCATGAGCACCAGCTCCGGGCGCCCAAGGGCATCCTGCTCTACGGACCGCCGGGCTGCGGCAAGACGCTGATCGCGAAGGCCGTCGCGAACAGCCTGGCCAAGAGCGTCGAGAAGCGCACCGGTCGCCAGACCACGGCGTTCTTCCTGAACGTGAAGGGCCCCGAGCTGCTCAACAAGTACGTCGGCGAAACCGAGCACAAGATCCGCGAGGTGTTCCGCAAGGCGCGCGAGAAGGCCAGCGAAGACGTTCCCGTCGTGATCTTCTTCGACGAGATGGACTCGCTGTTCCGGATGCGCGGCTCGGGCATCTCCTCCGACATGGAGGCGACCGTCGTCGCGCAGTTCCTGTCCGAGATCGACGGCGTCGAGTCGCTCAAGAACGTGATCGTGATCGGCGCCAGCAACCGGCAGGATCTGATCGATCCGGCGGTGCTGCGCCCCGGTCGCCTCGATCTGAAGGTGAAGGTGAGCCGGCCGGACGCGAAGTCCGCGCACGACATCTTCACCAAGTACCTGAAACGCGAGCTTCCCTTCCACCGCTCGACGGAGGAGCACTACGGCTCCGATACGCAGAAGATCACGGATGGGCTGATCCGCGACACGATCGACAACATGTACGCAACCACCGAGGAGAACAAGTTCCTCGAGGTGACGTACGCGAAGGGCGAGCGTGAGATCTTCTACTTCAAGGACTTCGCGAGTGGCGCGATGATCCAGAACATCGTCGATCGCGCCAAGAAGAAGGCGGTGAAGCGTCTGATCGAGCAGGACGAGCGGGGCATCCAACTCGCTGACCTGATCGACTCGGTACGCGACGAGTTCAAGGAGAACGAGGATCTTCCGAACACCACCAACCCCGACGACTGGGCCCGCATTTCCGGGCGCAAGGGCGAGCGAATCATCAACGTTCGTACCCTGATCACCGGGATCAACCGCAATGAAGGGCGGTCGATCGAAGACATCCGATCGGGTCAGTACCTGTAGTGAGGTCGTGGTGAAGAGGATTCGATGGCGATTCCCAAGGTAATGGGGACGGAGATCGAGTACGGAATCACAGTCAAGAACGACCGCGATTTCGACCCGATCTCCAGCTGTGTCCTCCTCGTCAACTCGTACCGGGAAGAGTCCACGACGAAGATCCTGTGGGACTACGACCAGGAAAACCCGCTCGCCGACGCGCGCGGCTTCCAGGTCGAAGGGGAGAAGTACACGCCCGAACCAGCAGGAGAACATCGCCCGCAACAAGACGCTTGCAAACGGCGCGCGTTACTACGTCGACCACGCGCATCCCGAGTACTCGTGCCCGGAAGTGACCAACGCGCGCGACCTCGTGATCCACGAGAAGGCGGGCGAGCGCATCGTCGAGCAGAGCCGTCGCGACGCCAACCGGGTGCTACCGCCGGGCACCCAGATGCTGATCTACAAGAACAACAGCGATCGCAAGGGCAATTCCTACGGGAGTCACGAGAACTACTTGATGGACCGCCGCACGTCCTTCAAGCAGATCGTCGAACACCTGATGCCTTTCTTCGTGACGCGCCAGATCTACAGCGGCGCGGGCAAGGTCGGCTCCGAGAACCGCGCGCATCCGTGCGAGTACCAGCTCTCGCAGCGCGCCGATTTCTTCGAAACCGAGGTTGCGCTCGACACGATGGTCAAGCGTCCGATCATCAATACACGCGATGAGCCACATGCCGATCGCGAGAAGTATCGCCGACTGCACGTGATCGTCGGCGACGCGAACATGAGCGAGTTCACGATCTGGCTGCGCAACGGGCTCACCGCGCTCGTGCTCGCGATGATCGAAGACGGCGCCGTCGACCGCGATCTTTCCTTCCGTGATCCCGTGCGCGCGATCAAGGAGATCTCGCACGACTCCAGCTGTCGTCGCGAAGTCGAAATGCAGAGTGGCCGGCGGCGAACTGCCATCCAGGTGCAGCACGAATATCTGGAGATGGCGCGGCGCTATGTTGCGACGCGCGAAGTCTCCGCCGAGGTGAAGGACCTGATCGTCGAGTGGGAGCGCGTGCTCGGAGCGCTCGAGCGTGATCCGATGGAGCTTCGTGGTGAGATCGACTGGATCATCAAACGCGCACTCATCGAAGGATTCATGGAGCGCAAGGGTGTCGACTGGGGCTCACCGCAGGTCCAGATGCTCGACTTGCAATATCACGACCTACGACCGGAGAAGGGCCTGTACTATGTTCTCGAACGTCAGGGCCGTGTGAAACGCATGGTCACGGACGAGGAGATCGAGCGAGCCATTCTGTATCCGCCCGAAGACACGCGCGCCTATTTTCGCGGTGGCTGTCTTCGTCGCTACGGGAAACAGGTTTTTGGGGTGAACTGGGACTCGATTTCGTTTGGCATCGGCGACGAGCCAATCAAACGCGTGATGATGATCGAGCCGCTCAAGGGATCGAAGCAACACGTCGAGGAACTCTTCAACTCGTCACCCACTGCAGCCGAGTTGGTACGCAATCTCCGGAGTTGAGATCGGCCTACCACCGACGAGCATTACCGCTCGGGGAGAACCGCATGAAAGTTTACTCGAGAAGTCCGCGGCGTGAAGCCGAAGAGAAACTCCGCTTCCTCGGCGCTGCCGAGTCACAGCAGCAACAGAAGAAGGGCGGTGGTGACGGCGGCGACGACGCTGGCGAGAAGGGCGCGGGCGGAAAGAAGCTCGCCAAGAAGGGCGAAGACCTCAAAGAAGAGATGGACTCCCTGATCGACGAGATCGACGAGGTTCTCGAGGAAAACGCCGAGGAGTTCGTCAAGAATTACGTACAGCGCGGCGGGCAGTAGCTGCTCGACGCCCGGAGGCAGGGGGGGTGCTCATCCGAGGCAAGTACCAGGGCGCGAGCTTCTTCGAGCTGCTCGAAGTCGATTACCCGCACCTGCATCCCGCCGCGAACGCGCGCGAAATGATCGACTCGTCCGCGTTGCAGGGCGTACCGCATGGCACGACTGTACTCGCGATGCGTTGCGCCGAAGGCGTGCTGATGGCTGGCGATCGACTCGCCACCGAAGGCCACCGGGTTGCATCGCGTGACCTGCAGAAGGTGTATCCGACCGACGCCCACTCGCTGGTGGCAATCGCCGGAGCGGCGGGCCCGGCCATCGAGATGGCGCGCATGCTGCGGATTGAACTCGAGCACTACGAGAAGATCGAAGGCGAGGCGCTCGAGCTCGAGGGCAAGGCCAACAAGCTCTCGCAGATGGTGCGCGCGAACCTGCCGGCGGCGATGCAGGGCCTCGTCGTCGTGCCGATCTTCGCCGGCTACGACCGGCGCCGACGTCTCGGACGTCTCTGGAAGTACGACGTCACGGGGGGTCGCTACGAGGAGGCCGAGTTCGAGTCCTCGGGGAGCGGCAGCCTCTACGCGCGCGAATCGATCAAGAAGGCGTGGCGGAGCGATCTCAGTCGCGACGACGCTCTGCGCGTCGCACTCCAAGCGCTCGCCGATGCAGCGGACGAGGATCGAGCGACGGGCGGCGTCGATCTTGCGCGCGGCATCTTCCCGATCGTCTGCTTCTGCACCGAGGCGGGCGTCGAGGAAGTGACCCGGGAGGAGATCGAGCGAACCTACCGCGAGCATGTTGCGATCGCGCACCATCGCGTCGGTTCGGGGGGCTGATGTCGATCCCGTTCTACGTATCGCCCGAACAGTTGATGCAGGACAAGGCCGACTTTGCCCGAAAGGGCATCGCTCGGGGCAAGTCCATCGTCGCGCTCGAATACGACAAGGGCATCGTGCTGCTCGCCGAGAACCCGTCGAGCTTGTCGAAGATCGGTGAGATCTACGACCGTCTCGCCTTCGCGGGCGTCGGCAAGTTCAGCGAATTCGACCAGCTCCGGAAGATCGGCGTGCGCTTCTGCGACGTACGCGGCTACGCCTATAGCCGCGAGGACGTGCGCGCCAAGGCGCTCGCCAACGCCTACTCTCAGGCGATCGGCGACGTGTTCACGCAGCAGATGAAGCCGCTCGAGGCCGAGGTGATCGTTGCGGAGGTCGGTGATCCGCATCTGCTGGGCCAGGAGCAGAACACGCTCTATCGCGTCCAGTTCGATGGCAGCATCTCCGATCACCGCGGCTTCTGTGGGATCGGGGGCACCGTGGAACAGCTCGAGATCTATCTGAAGGAGCACTACCGAGCGGGCCAGCCCCTAGGGGATGCGGTGCGAGTGGGCGTGGCCGCGCTCTCGAACGGTGGCAACCGGATCGCGGCGGATCGGCTCGAGATGTGCACCCTCGATCGGGAACGCCCGGGCCGCAAGTTCCGTCGCGCCTCCGCCGATGAAGTAGCGGCTATTCTGGGCTGACCGCAGGCTCAGCGCCGAGGTCGAGTCGTGCAGAAGCGCATCTACGGCGTCGAGACCGAGTACGGGATCATCTTCACGCCGGAAGGTCGCAAGACCCTCCCGGTCGAGAAGGCGATCCGCTTCCTGTTCGAGAGGCTGATCACCACCGAACATTTCCTGAACGTCTTCCTCGAAAACGGCGCGCGCTTCTACCAGGACACCGGTTGCCACCCCGAGTACGCAACACCGGAATGCGCCTCGCCGCGCCAGCTCATCGTCTACGACAAGGCCGGCGAGCGCATCCTCGAAGAACTCGAAGACTACGCCGAGGAGAAGATCCGCGAGGAGCGCATCGCCGGAAAGCTCTCGATCTTCAAGAACAACACCGACTTCGTCGGGAACTCCTATGGATGCCATGAGAACTACCTGGTCGACCGCGACGTCGACTTCTACTACCTCGCCGAGCAGCTGATCCCGTTCCTGGTGACGCGCCAGATCTACACCGGTTCGGGAAAGGTGTTCCAGACCCAGGACGGCGTTCACTACTGCATCAGCCAGCGCGCCCAGCACATCTACCAGAAGATTTCGGGCACCACGACCAACGACCGCTCGATCATCAACACCCGCGACGAGCCGCACGCCGATCGCGAGAAGTATCGCCGCCTGCATGTGATCGTCGGCGACTCGAACATGAGCGAGTACACGAACTTCGTGAAGATCGGCACCTGCGCGATCGTGCTCCAGATGATCGAGGACAACTTCATCAACAAGGACTTCACGCTTCGCAATCCCGTCAAGGCGATCAAGGACATTTCCTACGACACGACCTGCAAGCGGAAGCTGCGCCTCGACAACGGCCGCGAGTACTCGCCGATCGAGATCCAGCGCGAGTACTGCGAGATGGCCCAGCGCTACCTCGAGCAGTACCCCGTTTCCGACGAGCTGAAGGACGCCGTCGTGAAGTGGCAGTACGTGCTCGACTGCCTCGACACCGAGCCGGACAAACTCGGCCGCGAGGTGGACTGGATCATCAAGCGCCAGCTGATCGAGTCGTACCTCGCGAAGAAGGGCACGGGCTGGAACGACCCGCGCGTCTTCATGCTCGACCTGCAGTACCACGACATCCGCGTGAACCGCGGCCTCTACTACCTGCTGGAACGCAAGGGCGGGGTGGAGCGGATGCTCAGTGACGACGAGGTCATCAAGGCGAAGACCGAGCCGCCGCACGATACACGCGCGAAGATGCGCGGCGAGTTCATCAAACTGGCACGCCAGAACTCGATCCAGTACGACCTCGACTGGTCGAACATCCGCCTCGGGAACCTTCTGAACGTGCGCGTGATCTGCAACAACCCGTTCGAGACCGACACCGAGAAGGTCGCCGAGCTGGTGCGCACCATCCAGAAGACCAACCTGCGCAAGACCAGCCTGTCGAAGCTCGTGATCCAGTCCTGAGCTCACGGCTCAGCGGGGAGCTTGCTCCTGCGTCACGCCGGCGTGTTCGAGCAGGATCCGCCGCAGCCGAGTCCGGCCCTCGAGCTCTGCTGGCGGGAGTCGAAGCTCACGGCGTCGTCGCGTTCTCGATCAGGATGCGCTTCACCTCGTTGATCGTCGCGGGATTCGCCTGGGCGGAATGGGAGGAGCGCACGATCAACTCCGACTCGACGCCGTCGATGTGCGCGCTCTCATACTTCACGACGCCGTCGCCGCCCTCCTCGACCGGACCGTCGCCCTGCACCGCGATGATCGAGTGCGCGGTGATGTGCGGGTCGATGGAAAGCGAGGAGAGCTTCTGCAGGAACGGATGGCCGGGTCTCATGTTGTCGAGGCTCGTCTGCTTGCGCCCGATCGTGCGGGTCAGCATCTCGTCCTGATTCTGGGTGATGAGATCGACGCTGAGCTTCGTGAGCCGTCCCGGCGCGGTGATGAGACGCGTCACGAGATTGCTCAGCGAGAAGGAGGCGAGGTAGGAGCCGCGGTGCGGGGTGCAGATGAAGATCACGCGCCGCACGAAGGACAGCGGCTCGTAGAACATCGAGCGCTGCAGCAACTCGCGATCGGGTTCCGAGATCTTCAGTTCGGTGATCGAACGCGGCGTCACGTTGTCCCAGAAGGCCGTGCCCGACTCGACCGCCGTGAGCCTCGTGAGCAGACCGCCCTGGCTGTGGCCGATCACGACCATCTTCTTCATCGCCGGATCGGTGCCGGCGGGATCGAGCTTCGCCACGGTGTCCTTCAGCGACTGCACCAGCACGCCGCCCGAGTACGCGATCGGGTTGCCCGTGTTGTAGATGAAGAGCCAGACCTCGTAGCGCGACTCGATCCTCGGGTCGTTCTCGAACTCGTTGACCATCTCGGCCCAGCGCGCCGGGCTCGATGCGGTGCCATGCACCAGCACCACCGGAATGCGCCCGGGGCGGTGCGGGCGCATGATGACGAGCTGGCTCGTGACGCCGCCGGGCAGGAAGTCGCCGGAGCGGAAGCCGGCGAACTCGAAGTCCCAGACCGGTGCGCCTTCGAGCATGTAGGCGAGCGGCGCCGTGGTCTCGCGTTCGAGCGGCACCTTCTCGCCGTCGACCTCGAGCGTCGAGCGCGCGTCCTCCGAGTAGAGCTCCAGATCGCCGCGCAGCGCTCCGTCGCGCAGATGGCGCCGCGCATTCTCGATCCGCAAGAACGCGGTGACCGGCACGCGGAGGCGCGGCGAAATGAGCTCTGCGCCCGGCGGCGGCTTGGCACCCGGGATCGGGGCGAGCGACCCCGCGAGCGGAGCGCCGAGTCCCGCGGTTCGATAGCGGTTGCTCAGCCCGCGTACCTCGTACTCCGCCAGCGGAACGAGGTCGTCGAGCTGGTAGCCCGCCGTCCAGACCAGCTCCTTCGGATCGAAGGCCACGTCGAGGCGGCCGAAAGGCAGCGCGTGGGCGCCGCTCGCGAGGATCACCTCGCGTTCACCGGGCGACTCGAGCGCCAGCCCGATGCCCCGGTTGTAGATGTTGCGCGCGACCTGCAGGCGCGGATCGAGCGGATCGGGCGGCGAGCCCAGGCCATCGGGAAACAGGAATGCGTAGGCATAGACGGTGGCTGCGAGCGTCTGCTCGCGGCTCCCCCGCTTCTCGCCGTCCAGGAACGAGAGCTCGGCGAGCGCGAAGACGCGATCCTCGTCGCCGCTCGGCGCCAGGCCGGCGTGCAGCGCTGCGAGCGCGGCATCGGGATCCTTGCGGAACTGCTCCGTGAGCCCGAGGCGGTTGAGCAGCTGGCTCGAGTGCTGGCTCGGCGTGTCGGTGGAGAGCGCGTTCGCACCCAGCTCGCGATACACGCGCTTGGCATCGACCCGCGTCACGCCGATCGGCGACGCGCAAGCGATCGGAACCGTGAGGAGCGCGATCAGGGCGACTTGATGTGTTCGGTACAAGAATCCCCCACTCAGCCGAGTTCGGGCCTAGGCTTAGCGAATCCAGCGCCGCGAGCGGAGGCAAGTTGCGACCCACGCCCAGATCGATTACGCCTCACGGCCATGACGGAGAAGAACCCGACCCAGGCGACCGCCGGACCCCGGCTCGTGCACGACGCCGTATCGCCCGCTGCGCCGACCCCCGCACCGCCCGATTCCCCGCGCCGCCGCTGGGCGCTGCGCGTCGTCGTCGTGGTCGGTCTCCTCGGGATCGGCGCCGTCGCGCTCACGGAACACCGCCGCGCCGCAGTCCTCGAGGCACGCGTGGCGGAACTCGCCGTGACGCTCGCGGACGCCCATACCGAAATCGCGGCCCGCCGCCAACACCTCGAGGCGATCCGCTCGTCGGTCGCCGAGATGCGGGACCGCGTGGGTGCGCTCGAAACCCTGGCCAGCGCCGATCCCATGCCGCCGCCCGCCGCCCCGAAGGCCACTCCGGCTCACTGATCGGCGTCTTCGCCGCAGCCTGCGCGCAACTTCGCGAACGAGCGCGCCCCGGCACTCAACTTCCGCCGAGTCCCGCCGATGAGACGGGGAGTCGCCCGCCCACCGGGCCGCCATGCGGAGACTGCGATGTTCAAGAGCCTTGCCGGCATCCTCTCCAACGACCTCGCCATCGACCTCGGCACCGCTAACACCCTCGTGTACGCCCGCAACAAGGGTCTCGTGTGCTCGGAGCCGAGCGTGGTGGCGGTCGCCTCCGACTCGCGCGGCCGCGGCGAGCGCGTGCTCGCGGTCGGTTCCGAAGCGAAGGCGATGCTCGGCCGCACACCGAGCGCCATCCGCGCGGTCAGGCCGATCAAGGACGGTGTCATCGCCGACTTCGAAGTCACCGAGGCGATGCTGCGTTACTTCATCCAGAAGGCGCACAACCGCTCGAAGCTCGTGCGTCCGCGCATGGTGATCTGCGTACCGCCCGAGATCACCAGCGTCGAGAAGCGCGCGGTGCGCGAGTCCGCACTTTCCGCCGGCGCACGCGAAGTCTTCCTCGTCGAGGAGCCGATGGCGGCCGCGATCGGCGCTGGTCTCGACGTCACCGCACCCACTGGCAACATGGTCGTGGACGTCGGCGGCGGCACTACGGACGTCGCGGTGATCTCGCTCTCCGGCATCGTCACCTCGTCGTCGATCCGCTGCGGCGGCGACAAGATGGACGAGGCGATCATCCAGTACGTGCGCCGCAAGTACAACGTGCTGATCGGCGAGCGCACCGCGGAAGAAGTCAAGATCAACATCGGCACTGCGTCGCCGCACGGCAAGACGCAGACCATGGAGATCAAGGGCCGCGACCTCGTCGCCGGCATCCCCAAGACGGTGATGGCGACGAGCGAGGAGATCCACGAGGCCCTCGTCGAGCCGATCGGCGCGATCGTCGAGAGCGTACACATGACGCTCGAGAAGACGCCTCCCGAACTCGCCGCCGACATCGTCGACCGCGGCATCGTGCTGGTCGGCGGCGGCTCGCTGCTACGCGACCTCGACGTCGTGCTGCGCGACCGCACCGGCCTGCCGATCATGCGCAGCGACGACCCGTTCACCGCGGTCGTCTACGGCGCCGGCAAGGCGCTCGACGACCTCGAACTGCTGCGCGAAGTCAGCTTCGAGTAGCCGAAACGCCCGCGCGGGCAGTCATCGCAGCCAGCGTCCCGTCCCGCACGCCTCGGCGTTCCCTCGCAGCACCGCCCTCACGCGTCGGCGGCGCGCGAGTCGAGTCCGCCCGCCATCTTCCAGCGGCGTACGACCAGGTAGAGCAGCGTCCACGGGATCCCGACCGCCAGGCAGATCCACAACAGCTGTTGCTGTCCGCTGAAGCCTTCGAGTCGCAGCGTCCGGAATACGATCAGCAGCAGGATGCCCCAGCCGAGGCCGTGCGGCGTGCCGTATTCCTTGCGCAGCGCCTTGCGCCAGTCGTAGTGGGATCCCTGGACGGTGTCGCGCAGACCCGCGAGGCGGGGAACGAAGCGGTTCACGTCGCGCGCATAGGCATCGTACGCCGCGCCGAACTTGTCGCGCAGGTACGCCTCCTCCGAGACGACGATCGCAAAATACAGGAATCCGACGAGCGGCACGCCGATCGCGAACGCCAGCGGCGAGCCCCAGCTGACCGCGAGCCCGACGAGGATCAAGAAGTTTCCGATGTACATCGGATTGCGGACGTGCGCGTACACGCCCTCGGTGACGAGATCGTCGGCATAGATGCGCCGGTTCTTGCCGCCGCGCTTGATGTAGGCGAAGCCGATCACGAAGAAGCGGATCGCCTGACCCGCCAGCGCGATCGCCATGCCGGCGAGCGTGACCCCGCGCGCGACGGAATCCGCTCGCAGTGCCTCACTCGGCCGAGTGACGACGAGCAGTGTCGCCAGGACCAACGGAATCAAGAGCCCTCGGTAGTGGAAGCCGAAGTCGCCGGCGCGGCGCAGCAGCGCGCTGCCAGACCCGAGATCACGCAGGCTCACTTGAGCGCCACCAGCCCACAGAAGTTGTACCAGCGCATGAACTCCTCGCAGTACGAGAATCCGTTCGCGAGCAGCAGATTCCGGTTCTCTTCGCCGTGGAAGGGCACCAGCACGTTCTCGAGCGCTTCGCGCTTCTGGGAGATCTCGAGTTCGCTGTAGCCGTTGCGGCGCTTGAAGTCGTAGTAGTGGTCGATGAAGAGCCGGTTCAGCCGCGAGTTCGGCGAGAGGATCTTCTCGACGAGGATCAGACAACCGCCTTCGACGAGACCCTTGGCGATGCGCCGGATCACTTCCGGTCGCTGGATCGGGCGCACGAACTGGAGCGTCAGGTTCAGGATCACGACCGACGCATCTTCGACGACGACCTCCTCCAGCGCTCCGCAGCGCAGTTCGTACGGCCGCGAGACGTGGGCCTGGGCGAGCTTCTCCTCGGCCTTCTTGAGCATCTCCGGCGAGGAATCGACGCCGACGAAAGCGACGTCCTTGGGCAGGTGCGGGTCGAGGCCGACGAAGGTGGTGGCCGTCGAGCACCCGAGGTCGAAGACGCGGGTCCCCGGCTGGGCGAAGTCGATGCTGAGTTCGGTGATCATGCGCTGCGTTTCCGCGTAGTTCGGCACCGAACGCAGCAGCATGTCGTCGAAGACCAGCGCGGTCTCGCGGCCGAACTCGAAATCACCGATCGCGCTGCGTTTGTCGCTGAAGAGTTCGTCCTTCACCGGGCAAACCTCCTTCATGCCGGAGCGTGGAGGATTGGCGTGCTCCGCGCCACGGTCACCCGGCTCAATCAGGCGACAGCACTGCGAGCGCGAGCTGCATGGCGCGCTGCATGTCGCCCTCGATGGCGATCTTGCCGGCGAGGAACGCCTCCTGCGGCTCGAGCCTACCCTCGCGAAGGTCGCGGTATGCCTGGGCGTCGACGCGGATCGTCGTGTCGGCGCCGTTGCCGCCGTCGCCGGGCGCGGCGGCTCCGAGCTTCGCGAGGAGCTGGAAACCGCCTTCTCCGGTCAGCTCGAAGCAGAGCGTTCCGCCCACCGCCGCGATCTGCTCGACGCGATCGCGCGTCAGCTGGATCGGAGCGCCCATCCCGGAGATGCCGCCGAGGAAGCCGAGCACGTTGTCGCCGGCCTCGCGGAGCAGCGGACCGTAGTGCGAGCGGTCCACCGCGATGCTCAAGAAGGGCGGGTGCGCGGGCGTGTCACCGGCGCTGCTGCGGCCGCCTTCGATGTTGACGAAGACGGTGACGCCGCCTTCGCCGCGCACGTCGAAGCGGATCGTCGCCGCGACGGCGCGCATCCCGTCGAGCGCGCGCTGCGCCATCTGCGTCGCCTGTTCCTGCTCGGCGAGCGAGCGATTCAGTTGCGCCGGGAAGCGCTCGCGGAAGAACGTCTTCGGATCGGGTGTCTCGCTCATCGCGAACCGGGTCTCCTCTGGTAGCGCGCCACGTTGTCGAGGTGCTCGGCGTACGAGCGCGCGAAGACGTGGGTGCCGTCGCCCTTCGCGACGAAGTACAGATAATCACTCGCCGCGGGCCGCACGAGCCGCCGCGAGCGACGCGGCGCCCGGATTCGCAATCGGCGTCGGCGGCAGCCCCGCGATCTGGTAGGTGTTCCACGAGTTGCTCGCGTCGTCGAGATGCGCGCGGCGCAGGTTGCCGTCGAAGTCGGGGATGCCGTAGATCGTGGTCGGGTCGGATTCGAGTCGCATGTCGTGCTCGAGGCGGTTCCAGAACACCGATGCGACCAGCGGTCGCTCGTCCGCAGCGCCGGTCTCCTTCTCGACGATCGACGCAAGCGTCACGACCTGCTGCTGGCCGAGGCCACGCGCCCTGGCGTCGGCCTCGAGCGGCGCCCACTGCGCGCGGAACTGATCGACCAGCACCCGCGCGACCTGCTTGGCGGTGAGGCCGTGGGGCATGCGATAGGTCTCGGGGAAGAGATAGCCCTCGAGCCCACTGCCCTCGACCTCGAACTCGCGCGCGACGGCCGGATCGCGCGCCACCGCGAGGAACTCGTCCGCCCGCACGAGCGTCGCCGCCTCGAGTCGCGCCGCGATCTCCGCTGCCGTGAGTCCTTCGGGCAGCACTACCTCGTAGGTGACGACGCGTCCCGCGACGAGCTGCTCGAGCACGCGCGCCGCTCCCCACGCCGGCGAGAGCGCGTACTCTCCCGCGCGCAGCTTCGACGCGACGCCGCGCCAGCGCGCGAGCACGACGAACGCACGAGCGCTCCGCACCATACCGGCGCGCTCGAGGTCCGTCGCGATCCGCCACAGCGACGAGCCCGAAGGCACGTCGACACGCGTGAGCGACGGGTCGGCGCTCACGGGCGCGAGCAGCCACTTCGCCGTGCCGCCCGCCGCGACGGCGAATGCCAGCGCGACGCCGAGCACGACGAGGACGAAGCGGAACCGGCGCCGCGGCGGCCGGGCGACCGGTCCAATCGCTGCGCTCACGCGCCCTCCGAACGCCGGCGTCGTTCCAGATAGGTGGAGAGCAGCAGCGTTGCGGCGACTTCGTCGACGACGCCCTTGCCGTGCTTCTCGACGACGCGCCGCCCGCTCTCCTGCAGCGAGCGGTGCGCGGCGACGCTGGTCCAGCGCTCGTCGAGCAGGTCGACCGGAATCCGGGCGGCCTCGGCCAGCGCCGTCGCGAAGGCGCGCGCCGCTTCGGCCTCGACTCCCGCGCGGCCGCTCATGTGCAGCGGCAAGCCGACGACCGCACAGCCGATCTGTCGCGCCCGCACCAATTTGCAGAGCGCGGCGAAGTCGGCGCGCTTGCTCTTCCGCTCGAGCGTGCCCGCCGGAAACGCGATGCGACCGTCTTCGTCGGACACGGCGAGCCCGATCCGGCGCGTCCCGAGGTCGATGCCGAGCACTCGCACGGCGCGAACCTAGCCCAGGAAATTCCTTGTGCGCCGGCTCGCGTGCACCCGCGCGCGGCGCATCTGCTCCTCAGGTCGGCTTCGCCGCCTGCGCGCGGCGCTTCAGCGCGAGCGCGGCGGGCTGACGGAGTTGTGCGTCGCTGCTGCGCACGGCGCGCGCGAGCGCATCCGCGGCGTCGCGACCCGGCAGGCCCGAGAGCGCGGTGATCGCCGCGAGCTTCAAGTCGCGCAGCTTGCGGCGTTGGAAGAAACCGCCGAGCGCGAGGATCGCGGCGATCGGTCGCGCCGCCTCCGCGCGGCCGAGGCGTCCCAGCGCGCGCACGAACTCGCGCGCGAGCGCGAGATCGTGCGCCGCGCGGGCACGTCCGAGCGCTTCGGAGAGCGGCGCCACCGCGAGAACACGACCCGACGTGCCGAGTGAGTGGGCGGCGAAAGCGGCGATCGAGGCACGCGGACTGGTGAGTCCCTCGGCGAGCGCTTCGAGCGAGGAGACGTCGCCGATGCGAAGCAGCGCCTGCGTCGCTTCGCGCGCCACTTCGTCGGGACCGTCGAGCATCGTCTCGCGCAGATTCGGGACGAGGCGGGGGTTCTGGGTTTCACCGGCGAGTCGCAGCGCCAGGCGCTGGCGGCGCTTCGAGCCGGTGGCGATCGCTTCGGCGATGGCGGGCGACGCTTCCTCGCCCATCGCGAGCAGCACCCCGGTCAGGCGCCCGCGGCGCTCCGAGTCCATCTCGTTTTCGAGCCGGTCGAACACGCGCGGCGCACAGTGCGCGCCGAGTTCGCGCAGGATGCCGGTGGCGTGCAAGCTGGTGTCGGCACCCGCATCGCAGGCGCGCTCCATCAGATCGTCGAGTACCGCGCCGTGCGCGAGCTGGGCCAGTCCCTCGGAGGCCGACTCGCGCTGCGCGAAGCTGCGCTTGGCGTCATCACCCGCGTGCGCCCCGAGCACCAGCAGCGTGCGGTAGCCCTCGTCGGCGACGCCCTGTGCGACGAGTTCTTGCGCCTCGTACACGACTTGGCGTGTGAGATCGCGGTAGCGGTGGTCGTCGTCGCACTCGGTGAGTTCGCGCAGCCGCTCCACCAGCTCGAGCGCGCTGGCGACCTTGGGGTCGGCGTCGAGCGGCGACTCGTCGATGCCAACCGGGCCCAGCTCCTCGAGCAGGTCGATCGGGGCGGTGATGTCGCCGCGCGCGACCGGCAGATCTTCGAAGTCGAGTTCGTCGTCTCCCATTTCGACGAGCGGACCCTCGTCGAGGATCGGCACCGTTTCGGGGGCTGTAACTTCTTCGACGACGTCCACTTCCTCGGCGATCGGCACGAGTGCGGCGATCGGCGCGTCGTCGGGTGCGGGTATCGGGGCCGCGAACTGCGCGCGCGTCAGCAGATTTCGCCAATCCGTCCCGTTCACCTGCAAGCCGCGGCGCGAGCCGTCATAGAAGCTCGCCTCGAAGCCCCCTTCCGCGGCGAGCGCTTCGGGTCTCGCAACGAGCGTGTCGAGGAAGGCGCTGAGCGTGTCGGCGTCGAGGGCGGTTTCGAAGACCAGAGTTCGGACAGCGCGTTCTTCGAGCTGGCGAGCCAGCTCGTCGAGGAGGCCCGCGCCGATCGCCACGTCCGAATCCAGCAGGCAGAAACCGCCGCGTCGCACTTCGAGGGCGAGTGGCCCGTTGCGGCGCAACTCGCCTTGCAGAGCACGCCAGGAGCGGTCGAGCAGGTCGCGGCGTGCGCTGTGGCCGCTCGCGTAGAAGTTCCAGCCCTTGAGGGTGCGGCCCAGCTCGACCAGCGTCGCGCACACGTCGGCGATCGTCCGGCTGGTGCCGGCTCGCTGCTCGGCGCTTGTGTCTCGGTTCATGGCCGCCCATCCCTGGAGGCGCCCCGGCCCTGTTGCCGCTTCACCGCTTGGCTCATCGACCGCTCGCAGAACTGGCTTGAAACTGGTCGCTTCGGGCGAGAGCCCAGGCTAAGCTGGCCGTCGGCGCTCGTTTCCCCCCAATCCGGGCGCCAAACCCTCCTCGGTTCCTGGCGGTCGGGCCATCCAGACCGGTCGATCCCATCAGATGTCCATCCCGGATCCGCCTGCGGGCGCGGCCGGCGGATTCGTGCGTGCCATCGCCCTCGCCATCGCGACGGGCGCGGGGGCCGGCTATTCCCCGATCGCGCCTGGGACGGCCGGTTCTGCGCTGGGCCTTCTGCTGTTCTGGCCGCTCGCGTCGTTGTCGTTGCCGCTCTACGCGGTCACGGTGGTCGGTACGGTGTGCGTCGCGATCTGGGCCGCCGAGCAGATGTGCCGGCACTGGAACAGCCAGGACGACGGCCGCATCGTGGTCGACGAGATCGCCGGCCAGCTCGTCACGCTGGCTCCGCTGCTTTTTCTGGGCCGCGCCCATTCTTTCGGCTGGGTCGTGACCGGATTCGTCCTTTTCCGGTGCTTGGATGTCTGGAAGCCGGGTCCCGTGCGTTGGCTCGACCAGAACCTGCACGGCGGCGCCGGCGTGGTGCTCGACGATGTGCTGGCGGGCGTCTTCGGCGCCGTCGGACTCGGGGTCCTGGTGCTGGCGAGCGAGGTCATCGGGTGAGGATGCGCGGGTGAGGCTGCATGAAGGCTGAAGTGCTGACGATCGGCGACGAGCTGCTGCGCGGGGAGATCATCGACTCCAACAAGTCGTTCCTCTCGGAGCGGCTGCTCACGCTCGACGTCGAGACGCGTTTCCACGTCACCTGCGCCGACGATCGCGCCGACATGGCCGACGTCTTCCGTCGCGCCGCCGCGCGCAGCGACGTGGTTCTCGTTTCGGGCGGCCTCGGCCCGACGCGCGATGACCTCACCATCGAAGTGCTCGCCGACACCTTCGGCCTCGAACTCGTGCTGCACGAGCCGTCGCTCGAAGCGCTGCGCGGCTTCTTCGCCCGCTTCGGTCGCGAGATGGCGGCGATCAACGAGAAGCAGGCCTGGTTCCCGGAAGGCGCCGAAGTGCTCGACAACCCGATCGGCACCGCACCGGGCACGATGCTGGAGGTTCCCAGAGAAGGCCTGCAAGTCGCCGAAGGCGACGCGCAGCGAGCCGCAGGCGAGCGAAGTTCATCGGGCGGCTCCGCGCTCTTCTTCTGCATGCCCGGCGTGCCGCGCGAGCTGTACAAGATGATGGACGAGCAGGTGCTGCCGCGGATCGCGTCTCGCCGGCGCGTCGTGAGCTGGGTGCGCGCGTCGTTGCTGCACACCTTTGGGATCGGCGAGTCGAACCTCGACGAGATGCTGCGCGACGTCGCGCTGCCCGAGGGCGTCGAGCTGGGCTTCCGGACGCAGTTCCCGGACAACCACGTGCGCCCCGTCGCGCGCGCCGCGAGCGCAGCGGAAGCGGACGCCAAGCTCGCGCGCTCGTGCGAGCTGCTGCGCGAGCGGCTCGGCGCCCTCGTCTACGGCGAAGGCGGGGAGACGCTCGAAGCGGTGACCGGTCGCCTGCTCACCGAACGCGGCGCAACGCTTTCCGTCGCTGAATCGTGTACGGGCGGAATGATCGGCGAGCTGCTGACGGCCACGCCCGGCTCGTCGGTGTACTTCAAGGGCGGCGTCGTCGCGTACTGGAACGACGCCAAGACGGCGCTGCTCGGTGTGCCCGACGAGATGCTGAAGCAGCATGGCGCCGTCTCGGAGCCCGTGGCGCGCGCCATGGCCGAAGGCGCGCGCACGCGATTCGGTAGCGACCTCGCCGTCGCGACGACGGGCATCGCCGGCCCGACCGGCGGCTCGGCCGGGAAACCCGTCGGGCTGATCTACGTCGCGCTCGCTTCCGCTGCGGGCAGCCAGGTGCGCGAGCTGCAGCTCGCCTTCGATCGCGAACGCAACCGCCGCCTCAGTGCGCAGATCGCGATCGACTGGGTACGCCGCCACCTGCTCGGCGCGTCGCTCGATCTGCCCAGGCTCGGTCGCGTCGAGAGGAAGTCGTGACTTGGCGCCGCATGACGACGTGCTCCGTACCTTTTTTGCCGTCGAGATCGGCGACGCCGCGCGCCGCGTTGCACGCGCCGTCGCGGAGCGGCTCGCAGCCGCACCGGACGGCGACGCGGTGCGCTGGGTGCGGCCGGAGTCCTACCACGTGACGTTGCGCTTCCTCGGCGCGACGCCGCGCGATCGCGTCGCCGGCCTGGTCGCCGCGGCGCGGCGCGCGACCCGCAGCATCGCACCCTTCGAGCTGCGACTCGGCGCGCTGGCTGGCTTTCCGTCGCGTCGGCCGCGCGCGGTGGTGCTCGACGTCACACCGCACGAGGCGATCGTCGCGCTCGCACGCGCGGTCGAGCGTGAGGTCATCGAAGCCGGCTTCGCGCCCGAGCAGCGCGCGTTCCATCCGCACCTGACGCTCGGTCGCGTGCGCGCGCGCCGCGCGCCGTTCCTCGATCCGGAAGAGCATCCTGCCGCTGCGGCGCCCTTCGCCGTCGGTTGCTTCGTCCTCTTCCAAAGCGTGCTCGCAACGACGGGCGCGCAGTACACGCCGCTCGAGCGAATTTCGCTCGGTGGAACGTTCTCACCCTGAAACCCACATCGAACCAGACTGGAGACGAAGACCATGGCTACGGAAACCAAGAAGAGCCCGGCATCGCCGGTGCGCGAGAGCGAGCGCCGCAAGGCGATCGACCTCGCCGTCAGCACGATCGAGAAGCAGTTCGGCAAGGGAGCGATCCTCACGATGACGGAGGACGCGATCGACCGCGAGATCGGCGTCGTCCCGTCCGGCTCGCCGAGTCTCGACATCGCACTCGGGATCGGCGGCTACCCGCGAGGAAGGGTCGTCGAGATCTACGGGCCGGAGTCGAGCGGCAAGACGACGCTCGCGCTGCACGCGATCGCGGAGATCCAGAAGGAGGGCAGCGTGGCGGCGTTCATCGACGCCGAGCACGCGCTCGACATCGGCTACGCACGCAAGCTCGGCGTGAAGGTCGAAGATCTGCTCGTTTCGCAGCCGGACACCGGCGAGCAGGCGCTGGAGATCGCCGACGTGCTGCTGCGCTCGGGCGCGGTGGACATGGTGGTCATCGACTCGGTCGCGGCGTTGGTGCCGAAAGCCGAGATCGAGGGCGAGATGGGCGATTCGCACGTGGGTCTGCAGGCGCGGCTGATGAGCCAGGCGCTGCGCAAGCTCACCGGCACGGTCTCGAAGTCGAACGCGACGGTGGTGTTCATCAACCAGATCCGCATGAAGATCGGCGTGATGTTCGGCAACCCGGAGACGACGACGGGCGGCAACGCGCTCAAGTTCTACGCGTCGGTGCGGCTCGACGTGCGCCGCATCGCGGCGATCAAGGAGCGCGAGGAGGTGGTCGGCAACCGCACACGCGTGAAGGTGGTGAAGAACAAGTGTGCGCCGCCGTTCCGCCAGGCGGAGTTCGACATCCTCTACAACGAGGGCATCTCGATCGAAGGCGACGTGCTCGATCTCGCGTCCGAGGCCGGCATCGTCGAGAAGGCGGGCTCCTGGTACTCGTACGCGGGCGAGCGCATCGGCCAGGGTCGCGAGGCGGCGCGCAAGTTCCTGAAGGACAACCCGGAGACGATGGCCCGCATCGCCCAGGCGGTGTACGAGGCGAAGGGCGTGAAGCGGAAGGTGCCGGCGACGAAGGCCCCGCTGGCGGCGACTGCGGTGTCGGAAGAGTCGGAGGCGTAGGCTCGGTGGTTGGTTGCAGGCGGGGGTCCGAGGGAGGATCCCCGCCTGCGGCGTCTTTCATGTGAAGAAGAGAAAGGGGTAGTCGTGAACTCGTTGGCTGGGAAGATCGCGGTCATCACGGGCGGCGCGTCGGGGATCGGCGAGGCGACCGCGCGAGTCTTCGCGGAGGCGGGCGCCAAGGTGGTGATTGGCGACCTGCAGGACGGCGTTCGCGTTGCCAAGGAGATTGGCGGGCTGTTTCAGCGCGTCGATGTGCGCGATTCGGACGCGGTGAAGGCGCTGATCGATTTCACCGTCGGCGAATTCGGTCGCCTCGACGTGCTCTTCAACAACGCGGGCGTCGAAACGCATGCGCCGCTCGCCGCGATGGACGACGCCGCGCATCGAAACACGATCGACGTGAACCTGAACGGCGTCTTCTACGGCTTGAAGTTTGGGATCCAGGCGATGGCGCGCAACGCCGGGCCGGCGCGCGGGGCGATCGTCAGCACCGCCAGCGTGGCGGGGCTGATCGGGACGCCGGGCCTCGGCTCGTACAGCGCGTCCAAGCACGCGGTGGTCGGCATGACGCGCACCGCGGCGCTCGAGACGGGAGCGCTGGGGATCCGGGTGAACGCGGTGTGCCCCGGCGTGATCCGCACGCCGATGCTCGGCGGCTTCGGCGAAAGCGAAGCGCTGATCGAGCAGATCGGAAAGGTGCACGCGCTGCGCCGCATCGGCGAGCCGATCGAAGTGGCGCGCCTCGTCTGCTTCCTCGCCAGCGACGACGCCTCCTTCATCACCGGCCAGGCGATCGCCGTCGACGGCGGCATGACCGGCGGCCTGCAGGCCCCCTGAGGAGAAAGGGGACGGTCCTCGGCATGGACGGGCCGAGGAGAAAGGGGACACGCCTGTGCCAGGTGTGTCCCTCGAGTCCCCAGTCAGTCATCGACGAGGACCGTCCCCTTTTTTCCCTTTTATTCTCCCTCCGGGGACGTGGAGCGTCGCTCAAGGCGAGGCGTAGCGCGGTCGAAACAACTCCTCGG
The DNA here is from genome assembly GCA_963801625.1 of uncultured delta proteobacterium. Classification (GTDB taxonomy): domain Bacteria; phylum Myxococcota_A; class UBA9160; order UBA9160; family PR03; genus PR03. The sequence continues at coordinate 325,431 of CAWDFQ010000014.1, read as the reverse complement.
GGATCCCGTCCGTCCACATCCGCCGCCCAGAGGGCAGGGGGCCATCCGCGCGATGTCGCTCGAGCTGAACGAAATCCTGAAGATCGCCTTGAAGGGCGGTGCGTCGGACATCCACATGAAATCAGGCCTGCCGCCGATCTTTCGCATCGACGGCGCACTCGTGCCGTTGAAGAACGCCGAGCGGCTCTTGCCCGACTACCTCGAGAAGATCGCCGCATCGATCATGAACTCGGTGCAGAAGGAGCGCTTCGCGACCAATCGCGAGTGCGACCTCGCCTACGGCATCGCCGGCCTCGGGCGCTTCCGCGTCAACGTCTTCCAGCAGCGCGGCACCGTCGGCATCGTGTTCCGCGTGATTCCGTTCGGCGTCAAGACGATCGACCAACTCGTGCTGCCGAAAGTCGTCGAGTCGATCGCCAACGAGCAGCGCGGCCTGATCCTCGTCACCGGGACCACCGGCTCGGGCAAGTCGACGACGCTCGCGGCGATGATCGAGCACATCAACTCCGCGCGAACCTGCCACATCATGACGATCGAGGACCCCATCGAGTTCTTGATCCGCGACCGCCGTTCGATCGTGAACCAGCGCGAGATCGGCGTGGACACGCAGACCTTCGCCGCCGCGCTGCGCGCCGCGCTGCGCCAGGATCCGGACGTGATTCTGGTGGGCGAGATGCGCGACTTCGAAACCATCGAGACGGCGCTGACGGCCGCCGAGACCGGCCATCTGGTGCTTTCGACGCTGCACACTCTCGACGCCACCGAGACGATCAACCGCATCATCTCGGTGTTTCCGCCGTATCAGCAGAAGCAGGTTCGCATCCAACTCTCGTCGATCCTGAAGGCAGTGATCTCGCAGCGCCTGGTGCCGCGCGCCGACGGCAAGGGCCGCGTGCCCGCGCTCGAAGTGATGATCGCGACCGCGCGCGTGCGCGAGTGCATCGGCGACAAGGACCGCACCAAGGAGCTGCACGACTGCATCGCGAAGGGTTTCACGACCTACGGCATGCAGACCTTCGATCAGTCGCTGATGCACCTCGTGAAGCAGAACCTCGTCACCTACGAAGAAGCGTTGAAGCACGTCTCCAACGCCGACGACTTCGCGCTGCGCTTCCGCGGCATCGCGAGCACCTCCGACGGCACCTGGGACGACTTCGACACGTCGGAGGAGCACGCCGATGGCGAAGCGGACGCCGCACCCGTCGAGCCGGAGAAGCCCGCGATCGATCTCGAGCGCTTCTAGCCACAGCGCCCGGCTCGTTGCTCGGCCCGGCTCTCTTCGCTAGAGCCCCGCGCGCAGCTTCGCGATCACCTCGGGCCGCGCGCGCACGCGCAGCCGCGTGCCGTGCTCGTCGTGGCTCTCTTCGACCACGCGGCAGCTGCTGTGCGCTTCGCCCACCACGCGCTGCTTCGCGTACGGAACGACGAGATCTTCCTCGACCATGTCGCGCTCGAAGAACGCGACGATGCGTTGGCGCATCTTCGCGACGTCGGTGGGGTCCTTCACCGAGAGCAGGACGGCGTCGGGCCACTCGGTGGCGAGACGCTCGCGCGTCTCCGCGTCCACCTTGTCGATCTTGTTGAGCACCAGCACGCGGGGCGCGTCGGTGGCTTCGATCTCGCGCAGCACCTCGCGCGTCACTTCGAGCTGCGCGGGGAAGGCGGGGTCCGACGCGTCGACGAGCTGGACCAGCAGGTCCGCGTCGCGCGCTTCGTCGAGCGTCGAGCGGAACGACGCGACGAGGTCGTGCGGCAGTTTCTTGATGAACCCGACCGTGTCCGAGATCAGGATGCGCGGTATCGATTCGGGCTGAAGCGCACGCACCGTCGTGTCGAGCGTCGCAAAGAGTTTGTCCTGCACCAACACACCGCTACCGGTGAGCGCGCGCATCCACGACGACTTGCCGGCGTTCGTGTAGCCGACCAGCGCCACCGTGTTCTGTTGCTCGCGGCGCTTGCGGCGCGTACTCGAGTCGCGTTCGATCGACTGCAATTCGGCGCGTAGCTCGGCGACGCGATCGCGCAGCTTGCGGCGGTCCAGCTCGATCGAGGATTCGCCAGCGCCACGACCGCCGATGCCGCCGCCCTGGCGATCCTTGCCGCCGCCCGTCTCGCGCAGCCGCGGCGCCAGGTAGTTGAGCCGCGCGATCTCGACTTGCAGCCGCGCCTCGCGGCTGCGCGCGTGGCGCTGGAAGATCGCGAGGATCACCGCCGTGCGGTCGAGAACTTCCGCGCCGGTCGCGCGCTCGAGGTTGCGTGCCTGCGACGGCGTCACGTCGTGGTCGATCAGCACGACCGATGCGCGCACGGCGGGCGCTACGGCGTCCGGCGACGCGGCGACTTCCTCGCCTTCGCCATCGTCGTCGCGCGATTCGACGGGGGTCTCCCGTTCCTTGCGGCGCGGCTGCGGCGGCCCCGTCGGCACCACGCCCGTGCCGCCGGTGAACTTCGCCAGATCCTTCAGCTTGCCCTCGCCGACGACGGCGCCCGTCGCGAGTCGCCCGCGCCGCTGCGTCACCCGACCGACCACGTCGAGCCCGAGTGTCTTCGCGAGTCGCCCGAGTTCGGCGAGCGACGACGCGAAGTCCTCGTCGCTGACGTCGGGGAGCTGTACGCCGAGCAGCACGGCGCGGGGTCGCTCGGGTCGGGGGTCGATCATCGGATCGAAAGGGGTAGCGCGTCGCACGACGGGAGGCCGGCTCGGGAGAGGAAGCGGGAGCTGCCGCGCCCGAGACGGCTTCCGTTAGAATGCCGCTGCCCCCGAACCAACGCCGAGGAGTCCCTCCGCCCGTGTCACTCTCCAGTCGCGAGATCCGCAGCGGCTTCCTGCGCTTCTTCGAGGAGCGCGGTCACCGCGTCGTCGCGAGTGGTTCGCTGGTGCCCGAGGGCGACCCGACGCTGCTCTTCACCAACGCGGGCATGGTGCCGTTCAAGCGCGTCTTCACGGGTGAGGAGTCGCGCGACCCTCGCCGCGCCGCTTCGTCGCAGAAGTGCATGCGCGTCTCCGGCAAGCACAACGACCTCGAGAACGTCGGCCGCACGGCGCGCCATCACACCTTCTTCGAGATGCTCGGCAACTTCTCGTTCGGCGACTACTTCAAGTCCGAAGCGATCGCCTGGGCGTGGGAGCTGCTCACGCAGGGCTACCAGATCCCGCCCGAGCGGCTCGCCGTCACCGTGTTCCGCGAAGATGACGAGGCCGAGCGCATCTGGCGCGACGAAGTGGGCGTGCCCGCTCATCGCATCACCCGACTCGACGAGGCCGACAACTTCTGGGCGATGGGCGACACCGGTCCCTGTGGGCCCTGCTCCGAGATCTACTACGACTGGGGCAAGCAGGACGGCTGTCCCAACGCCGAGTGCGACCCGTCCTGCGAGTGCGGTCGCTGGCTCGAAATCTGGAATCTCGTGTTCATGCAGTTCAACCGCGACGCAAGCGGGACGATGACGCCGCTGCCCAGGCCGTCGATCGACACGGGCATGGGACTCGAGCGCATCGCCGCCGTGCTCCAAGGTGTGTACTGGAACTACGAGACGGACATCTTTCGCGGGATTCTCGCTCGCGCCCAGGAGCTCTCGGGCGTGCGGCTCGGCGCGGACCCCGAGAAGGACGTGTCGCTGCGCGTCGTCGCCGACCACGCGCGCGCGGTCACCTTCCTCATCGCGGACGGCGTGCTGCCCTCGAACGAGGGCCGCGGCTACGTGCTGCGCCGCATCCTGCGCCGCGCGGCGCGCCACGGTGTGCTGCTCGGCATCGAGCGACCGTTCCTGTTCCTGGTCGCGGATGCCGTGATCGACGAGATGGGCGAGGCCTATCCCGAACTGATCGAGCGGCGCGGCTACGTCACGGGTCGCGTGCGTCGCGAAGAAGAGCGCTTCCTCGAGACGCTTTCGAAGGGTCTCGCGCTGCTGGAGGAGGAGCTGCGGAAGGCAAGGGCCGCGCAGCTGCACATGTTGCCGGGCGACGTGGTGTTCAAGCTCTACGACACCTTCGGTTTCCCGGTCGATCTCACCGAAGACATCCTCTCGGGACACAAGCTCGGCTTCGACCACGCGGGTTTCGAGTCGGCGATGAGCGAACAGCGCGAGCGCGCGCGCGCCGCGTGGAAGGGAAGCGGCCAGGAAGCCGTCGGGCCGCTCTACTCGCAGCTCGCGAGCGACTTCGAGAGTCGCTTCGTCGGCTACCAGCACTTGCGCGCCACCTCGCGCGTGCTGGCGCTGGTGTCGAAGACGGGCGCGGTGCAATCGGCGCGCGCTGGCGACGCCGTCGAAGTGATCGTCGAGCAGACGCCCTTCTACGCCGAGAGCGGTGGGCAGGTGGGCGACCGCGGCGTGATCGAGACGCCCACCGGGCGCATCGAAGTCGAAGACACCCAGCGGCCGGTGGGCGCGCTGGTCGTGCATCGCGGCAAGGTCGTGTCGGGCGAAGTGTACGTCGACCAGACGGCGCAGCTCGTCGTCGACGCGGCGCTGCGCGCCGCGGATCCGTCCGCCACCACTCGGGTACGCACCTGCTGCACGCTGCGTTGCGCGAGGTGCTCGGGCCCAACGCCACGCAGCGCGGTTCGCTCGTCACGCCGGCGCGCCTGCGCTTCGACTTCAGCCACGACGCGCCCGTCACGCGCGAAGAGCTGGAGCAGATCGAAGATCTCGTCAACGGCTGGATCGAGGCGAACGTGCCGGCGAGTCGTCGAAGAGATGTCGCACCGCGACGCGATCGCGGCCGGCGCGCTCGCGATGTTCGGCGAGAAGTACGGCGACCGCGTGCGCGTGCTGAGCTTCGGCGAGTTCTCGAAGGAGCTGTGCGGCGGCACCCACGCGCGCGCCACCGGCGACATTGGCTTGCTCAAGATCGTGGCCGAGACCGGTGTCGCGTCGGGCGTGCGCCGCATCGAAGCGCTGACCGGCGTCGAGGCGCTGCAGCGCTGGCGCGCACAGGAACGCGCGCTCGAACGCACCGCGGAGCTGCTGCGCACGCCCGTCGGCGATCTGGAGTCGCGCGTCGAGAAGCTGCTGGAAGAGCGCAAGTCGCTGGAACTCGAACTCGCGTCGCTGCGTTCCGCACAGCGCAGCGCGGCGTCGGGCGACCTCGCTTCGCAGGTCGAGACGATCGCCGGCATCCCGGTGCTGCTCGCGAAGGTCGACGGCGCCAGCGGCGACGACCTGCGCGCGATGGTGGACGAGCTGCGCCAGCGGCTGCGCAGTGGCATCGTGCTGCTCGCGGCGGCGGGCGAGGATCGCGTCACGCTCGCGCTCGGCGTCACGCCCGATCTGACGCCCCGCTACAAGGCGGGCGAGCTGATTCGCGAAGCGGCCGCCGCCGTCGGCGGCAAGGGTGGCGGCAAGCCCGAGTTCGCCCAGGCGGGCGGTCGCGATCCAGGCAAGATCGACGAGGCTTTCGCGCTCGTCCGCGAGCGCATCCGGGCGTCGTCTTGAGCGAGCGCGTCGAGCTGCCGTTCCCGGGTGATCCGTTCGCGCCGCGGCGCCGGCCGACGCGCGTCGTGCGTGTGGGCGACGTCGCGCTCGGCGGCGACAACCCGATCCGCATCCAGTCGATGACCACGACCGACACGCAGGACGTCGCGGCGACCGTCGCGCAGACCGAGCGGCTCGCCGCAGCCGGCTGCGAGATCGTGCGCATCACCGCGCCGTCGGTGCGCGACGCCGAAGCGCTCGGCGAGATCCGCGCCGAACTCTTCCGGCGCGGCGTGCGCGTGCCGCTCGTCGCGGACATCCACTTCACGCCGAACGCCGCGCTGGTCGCCGCCGAGCACGTCGAGAAGGTCCGCATCAATCCGGGCAACTTCGCCGACAAGAAGAAGTTCGAGGTGCGCGACTACGACGACGCGCAATGGGACGACGAGCGGGCGCGCGTCGCCGACCGCTTCCGCCCGCTGCTGCGCCGCTGCAAGGAGCTGGGACGAGCGCTGCGCATCGGCACCAACCACGGCTCGCTCTCGGACCGCGTGATGAACCGCTACGGCGACACGCCGCGCGGCATGGTCGAGTCGGCGCTCGAGTTCCTCGACGTGTGCGAGGACGAGGGCTTCCACGACGTCGTGTTCAGCATGAAGGCGAGCAACCCGCAGGTGGCGATCCAGGCCTACCGGCTGCTCGCAGCGTCGCTGTCCGAACGAGCCAGGCAGGGCAAAGCGGGCGACTACCCGTTTCACGTCGGCGTCACCGAAGCCGGCGACGGCGAGGACGGGCGCATCAAGAGCGCGATCGGCATCGGCTCGCTGCTCGCAGACGGTCTCGGCGACACGATCCGCGTATCACTCACCGAAGACCCGGTGAAGGAGGTGCCCGTCGCGCGCGCGATCGCGCAGCGCGTCGAATCTCGCTGGGCGGCGGATGCCGAGCGAAGTCGCGGCGCGCTGCCGGATCCCGGCGCGCCGTTCGTCGACGATCCCTACGAACACGCGCGCCGCGCGAGCGAGTGCGTCGCCAGCGCAGCGGCGGTTGACGCGACGCCCGCTCAGGGCTTCGAGATCGGCGGCGACGCGCCGGTGCGCGCCGAGCTTTCGATCGGCGCGCCGCCAACCGACCCCGAAGCTGCCGCGTGGCGACTCGCCGACGCATTCGGCGCGCGCCGCGAGATCGCTTGCGAGGGATTGCGTCTCGACGTCGCGGACGAGGCGGCGCTCGAGCGCGTGCAACCGTTCGCCGAGGCGCTCGCGCGTCACGGCGTCGCGTCGCCGCTCGCGTTGCGGATGTCCTCGGAGCTGGCGCCGCATGCGAAGGACCTGGCGGCGCGATGGATCGTGCCGGTCGTGCTCGATGCCGACGTCGTGACGTTGTCGGCGCTGGCGCGAGCTGCCGAGGCGGCGGGCGTCGCACTCGAGTGGTCGCTTGCGGGCGCCGCGAAGTCCTCCGAGCCGAAGGGGGCGGCAGCGCTGGTGTCGGCCGTGGAGCGCGCGTGGGAAGCGTCGCGCGTGCGGGCGCATCGTCGCGTGCTGGTCTCGGTCGAGGCAGAGCGACCGGTTCCCGCGCTGCGACTCGTCGCCGCGCGCATGCGCGCGCTCGGCTGGAATGCACCGATCGTGCTGGTGCATCGAAGTGAGGAGGGTGCCAGCGACGAGAGCGAGCTGCTGCACGCTTCCAGCGATCTCGGCGCACTGCTCTGCGACGGCATCGGCGACGCGCTCGCGCTGCCGGTTCGCGGCGGCCTCGACCGAGCCGGCGATGCGCTGGCACTCGCCTATCGCATCCTCCAGGGCGCGCGGCAGCGCACTACCTGGACCGAGTTCATCTCGTGTCCATCCTGCGGCCGCACGCTCTTCGACCTCGAAGAGACGACGGCGCGCATCAAGGCGCAGACGCAGCACTTGAAAGGCGTGAAGATCGCCATCATGGGCTGCATCGTGAACGGACCGGGCGAGATGGCGGACGCGGACTTCGGCTACGTGGGCTCAGGACCGGGTGTGGTGAATCTCTACGTCGGTCACGAGTGCGTCGAGCGCCACCTCCCGCAGGCGCAGGCCGACGCACGTCTCATCGATCTGATTCGCCGCCACGGCCGCTGGGTGGAGCCGGAGTAGCTGGAGGCGCGTGGCGCGAGGTCGCGCGCTTCTCGGGCGACACACCGGCGGATTCCTGTACGCGTTCGAAGACCGCGAGCGCGCGCGAGCCGGCGACCAGGGGGTCGCTCGGGCCGAGCACTTCGGTCACCGCGAGCAGCGCGAGTCCGACGACCAGCGCGCCTTCGGCGGCGCCGAGCGCGGCGCCGCCGATGCGATCGATCGCACCGAGGCCCACCGCACCGACCAAGCGTCGCACGATCGCACCGGCGATCGTCACGAACAGCAGCGCGCCGATCACCACGACGCCGCCGGCCGCCGCCGTCGCGACGAGAGGGTCCCAGGTCGTGCGCTCCGCGATCAACGCGGCGACCGGTTCGCGAAGCGCGCGGAACGCGAGGATTGCGGCGGCGAGCGCGGCGATCGAGAACACCTCGCGCACGAATCCGATCCACAGGCCGCGCAACACCGCCACCGCGAGCACGGCGAGCGCAATGATGTCGACGAGATCCCCCACGCCGTCAGCTTAGCGGAGAAAGGGGACGGTCCTCGAAGTGACCCGAGCGATGAGTCCGGGGACACACCTAGACCCCGCGCGGCGAGAGGTGTGTCCCTCGACTCCTCAGCCCGTCCACGCGAGGACCGTCCCCTTTCTCCACCTTTCTCCATCACCTCGCCGATCTGGGTCGACTCGGCGTTGCGCCCGGCGACGACCACGCGCGTCATCAGATCGCGCTCCGAGAAGACGCCGACGAGGCGGTCATCGGCGAGGACTCTCACAGCACCGACACTGGCGGCTGTCATGCGCTGGATCACAGCGAGGACGACGTCGTTCGGGTGGGCCGTGAGGAGTCTGCGATTGCGAAGGACCTGCTCGAGGCTCTGGGGGCACCTCCGGAAGCGGCCCGAGGGGGCCGAAGCCTTCCAAAGCCGTTCGTGTGGCAGTGCCGCTCGGCGCCGCCACACGAACGGCACGTTCCATTGAGTCACGAACGGAACAGGAAGAGAAGTGCGTAGTGCAGAGAATGGGAGCAGCGACGGCTTCAATCCGAGGCCAGGTTGGCTCCAGCCCCACGGGCGGCGAGTCTCAGGTAGAGCTGCGCATCTGCGCGGGTGGGTTCCGCGTCGATGACGCCCTGCCATTGGGCAGCCGCGCGCTCCGCCTGGCCGAGCGACCAGTAGGTGAGGCCGAGCTGCACGGACGCGTCCAGGTGCGCCGGACTTGCGCGCAGTACGCGCCCGAACTCCCGGATCGCCTGGTCCGGCAGGCCGTGCTCGCGCAGCGCGACGCCCAGTCGGTAGCGGACGTCCTGGAAGCTCGGGCAGCGGTCGAGCGCCTTGCGGTAGGCCGCAATCGCCTCGCCGACCTCGCCGGCTTCCCGGTAGGCGTCGCCCAGGGCGGCTTGCAGATTCGCCAGCTTCGCCTGGGTGAGGGGAACGTTGCCGTTCGGTTCGGCGACCGGCGCCGACAACACGATGGCCTCGGAGCGGCCGAAGTCTCCGCGTCGCTCGCACACGCTCGCGAGTGCGAGACGCGCTTCGGCGTAGCCCGGGTTCAGCGTGACCGCTGTTTCGAAGCGCTGCGTCGCCGCGTCGAGATCGCCGCGTCGCTCGTAGAGGAGGCCGAGCAGATAATGGATGTCTGCGAAGCTGGGACGCGTAGCCACGAGGCGCGTCAGTTGGCTGAGGGCCGCCTCGTCCTCGCCGCTTTCGAAGTGACGAACGCCGAGTTGATAGGCGACGCGCTCGTCGGTGGAGAGACGGGCCGCGTTTCTCATCCGGATCGGAGAGAGCGTGTGGCTACTGCGCTTCGGGAACGAGGTCCGCAGCGGCCTCCGCCACGTCCGTTCCCTTGTAGTTCTCCAGAATCACCTGGAAGATCTTGTTCGCCTCGTCCTCGCGGTTCATACGCGTGTAGCAGACGCCCAGCTTGTAGAGCGCGTCCGCGTCGAGGCCCAGGCCCGGGTACTCGTTCAGCAATTCGCGGTATCGATCCGCGGCCGACGGGTACTCCTTCTGGTCGAAATAGAAGTCGGCGACCTGCATCGTGTGCTCGCCCAGCCGCGTCCGCAGCTCGCGCCAGATCTTCTCTGCGTCGGCGGAGTACTGGGAGTGCGGGAAGCGTGCGAGCAGTCGGTCGAGATGCGTCAACGCCTCGTGCGTGGCGGTCTGGTCACGCGACGCATCGCGGCTCTGTTTGTAATACGACATCGCGGTCTGGAACATCGCGTACGGAACCTGCTTGTGTTCCGGATGCAGCTCCACGAAGTCGCGGTAGTAGGAGACGGCCTCTTCGTACTTCTCGCTCTTGAAGTACGCATCGGCGATCGCGAGCTGCGCCAGCACGGCCTGCTCGCTGTAGGGATAGTTGTCGATGATGTCCTGGAAGGTCTCGATCGCCTCCGAGAAGTCAGGTTGGAGGAACCAATGGAAACCGTCCTCTTCCTCAGCGACCTGCGTCTCGCCCTTCTGGTACAGCTCCTCGGCCGAGGGCAACTCCTCGAACTTCTGCGGAGGCGGCCCACCCGCGCAAGCGACCGTGAGCGCGGCGACCGCGGCCAGCGAGACGGAAGAACGACCGATGAGTCTCATCGCAAACCCCCCTCGACGGAACCCCAACGAACCCTACCCGACGGCCCGGAGCGCTGTCAATTCTGCTAGGTTGCCCAGCCCTAGGGGGTCAATCCCGGTATTCCCGGAGCTCCATTGCATACTTGGGGGACTGATGCTCGACGAAGCTCTCCGCGACCTGCGCACCGATCGCCGCATGCTCGAGCGCCGAGGTTGGCTCACCAGGCAGGAGCGGGCGACCATCCTCGCCGAGTTGCCCGACGTCGCGGACAAGGTCGCGCCGCAAGAAGAGCCGCCCGCTCCTGCGCCGCAGTCGTCCCTCTCGGAGGGATGAGGAGGCCGTCGTGATCAAGGCGAGGTTCGGGGACCGGCTCGACGGCTGGCTCGAAGCCGCGCTGCCCTTTCTGTTTCGGCGCCCCGTCAATCCCAACGTGCTGACCGTCATCGGGACGCTGATCTCGGTCGGCGCTGGGATTGCGTTCGCGACGGGCCGCTTCGTCCTGGGCGCGGTGCTGATCCTCGTGGGCGGCGTCTTCGATCTGGTCGACGGCGTGATCGCCCGCCATCACGGCATCGCCACGGCTTTCGGCGCCTTTCTCGACTCGACGCTCGACCGCCTCGCCGACATGGCGATCCTGCTCGGCGTGATGCTGCACTACGCGGCGCTCGGCGACGCGGGCACGGTGCTGCTGAGCGGCGTCGCGATGATCGCGTCCGTGCTGACTTCCTACGCAAAGGCGCGCGCGGAGCAGTTCCTGCCCTCGTTCGAGGGCGGGTTCCTGGAGCGCGGCGAGCGGCTCACGATCCTCGGGCTCGGCGCCGTCTCGGGTTACATGGTCATAGCGCTTTGGATCCTGGCGGTGGCTGGGACCGCCACCGTTGCGTATCGCTTCGGAATCGCGTATCGCGAGCTGGCCCGGCTGGAGAGCGAACAGAAGGTCGGAGAGCACACGGGATGAACGAGCAGGACCGGGAGGACAAGGGATTCACGGTGGTCGATCGCCGCGGAGCCGCGAGCGAAACATCGCCGTCTCCTCCCGTGCCGGCCAGCGAACCGTCGCCGGGCCAGCCGGCGTCGAGGGTCGATTTCTCGATGCTCGCCCAGTCGATCGCATTCTCGGCGCTCCATTACCTCGGCCTCATGACCGAGCCCGAGAGCGGCCACGCGGGCGAGCGCGACATCCCGCTCGCGCGCCACAACATCGAGATCCTCGAACTGCTCGAAGAGAAGACGCGTGGCAACCTCAGCACCGAGGAGGCGCGACTGCTCGCGAGCCTGCTCTACGAGGTGCGGATGCACTTCGTCGAAGCGACGAAGTCGCCGGCCTCCTAGCGGATGGACTTCGCTCGCCTGCGGCTCGCTGCTGGCCAGATGATCTCCGCTCGCCTGCGGCTCGCTGCGCGCTCCGCTTGCGGGCCGACTCTCGAGTCGGCCTCCTCGCGGATGGACTTCGCTCGCCTGCGGCTCGCTGCGCGTCGGCCGACTCTCGAGTCGGCCTCCTAGCCGATGAGCGAACCCGCGTGGCGCCTCGCGCCGGCCAAGCTGAACCTGGGTCTGCGCGTGGTCGGCCGGCGCGACGACGGCTACCACCTACTCGAAAGCCTCTTCGTCCCGCTCGACCTGGCCGACCGCGTGCGGGTCGAGGTCGAGCCCGCCGCGGTGACCTCGATCTCCGTGACGATGCTCGGCCGCGCGGGCGACGTCCCGGCTGGCGACGACAACCTGGTGGCGCGCGCCGCCCGCGCCTTTCTCGGCGCAGCAGGGATCGCCGCCCGCGTCGCGCTGACCCTCGACAAGCAGATTCCGGTTGGCGCGGGGCTCGGCGGCGGCTCGAGCGATGCGGCGGCGGTGCTGTGCGCACTGGCCCAGAAATTTGCGAACGCACTCTCGGATCCAGCTCTCGCCGCGATCGCCGTCCGGCTCGGGGCCGACGTCCCGTTCTTTCTGGATCCGCGGCCCGCCTGGGTCACGGGGATCGGTGAACAGATCGAACCGATTTCCGAGTTCCCGCCGCTCGACGTGTTGCTCGCGACGCCCGCGCCGCCCCTGGCCACAGCCGACGTCTTCCGCGCCCTCGACGCCGCGTTGACGCCCCCGAGCCCCCGCCGTAGGATGCCCGCGCTTCGGGACGGTCCAGGCTGGTTCCCCAGCGCAGCACTTCTCGCCGATGTTCTCGTCAATGATTTGGAGCCTGTTGCCGCACGACTCCGACCAGGGATCGCGCGGATTCGATCGGAGTTGGAACGGCTCGGCGCACGGGCGGTCGCGATGTCGGGCAGCGGGCCCACGATGTTCGGCTTGTTTCGCGACGCGGGGCAGGCCGAGGCAGCCAGCAAAGAGGGGCGCTTCGAAGCCACGGATCGGGTGCTGGTGACCCGTTCGCACGACGCCCCCGGTTCAGTCCCCCGCGGAGGGAAACCTTGGGGCGTCGTCTAATGGTAGGACAGCGGCCTTTGGAGCCGTTCGTGGAGGTTCGAATCCTCCCGCCCCAGCCAGTTCATGATTTCCGGCTTGATGATTTCCGGTTTGATGATTTCCGTGCCACCGCCGCAGACGGCGGCGCACCAACACGGGTCAGGTGGCTGGGTCGCATGAGGTTGGTTGCCAGGTCTAGGTCGGTTGCCAGATCGTCGGGACGGAGAAGGGTGCCTTGCAGCGGATGAAGCTCTTTCATGGCAACGCGAATCCGGATCTCGCGGCTTCGGTGGCAGCCTATCTGGGCGTGCCGGCGGGGCGGGCGCGGGTCACGACCTTCAGCGACGGCGAGATCCAGTGCGAGATCGAAGAGAACGTCCGTGGTCTCGACTGTTTCGTCGTGCAGTCCACCAGCAACCCGGCCAATCGCCACCTGATGGAACTGCTGATCATGGTGGACGCGCTGCGACGCTCGTCGGCGCGGCGCATCACGGCCGTGATTCCCTACTACGGCTACGCGCGCCAGGATCGCAAGGTCGCCCCGCGCGTCCCGATCACGGCCAAGCTCGTCGCCGACCTGATCTCGACGGCCGGCACCGATCGCGTGCTCTGCATCGACCTCCACGCCGGCCAGATCCAGGGCTTCTTCAACATCCCCGTCGACAACCTCTATGCGACGCCCGTGCTGCTGCCCGCGATGCAGAGCTTCGGCAGCGATGTCTGCATCATCTCGCCCGACGCGGGCGGCGTGGAGCGCGCGCGAGCTTACGCGAAGCGCCTCGACGCCAAGCTCGCGATCATCGACAAGCGCCGTGAGAAGGCCAATGTCGCGGAGATCATGCACATCATCGGCGAAGTCGAGGGCCTCGAGTGCGTGATCGTCGACGACATGGTCGACACCGCCGGCACGCTCACCCAGGCCGCGCGCGCGCTCAAGGAAGCGGGCGCCGCCGGCGTCTACGCGGCGATCACGCACCCCGTGCTTTCGGGGCCGGCGATCGAACGCATCAACAAGTCGGACCTCCAGCAGCTCGTCGTCACGGACACGATTCCGCTCCACGACGGCGCGCGCGGCTGCGAGAAGATCAAAGTGATGTCCATCGCCAATCTGCTGGGCGAGGCCATCAGGCGTATCACCAACGAGGAGAGCGTCAGCTCCCTCTTCGTGTAGGAGACTTTCATGTCTGATACCGCACTCGTCGTCGAGTCCCGGGCGGCAGCCGGGAAGGGCGCCGTTCGCAAACTGCGCGCCGCCGGCCGCATCCCCGCCATTCTCTACGGTCACGGCAAGGAGTCCGTGCCGCTCACCGTCGATCCGCGCGCACTCGAGAGGGTGCTGCGCGTGGGCGGCGCCAACGCGCTGATCGATCTCACCGTCGAGGGTCGCCCCGAACTGGGCAGCCCCGTTGCACTGGTGAAGGAACTCCAGCGCCACCCGATTCGCGGCACGATCATGCACGCCGATCTCTACCAGGTGGACCTCACCCGCACCGTCGAAGTCGAAGTGCCGGTGCACCTCGTCGGCAAGCCGAAGGGCATCGACTTCGGCGGCATCCTCGAGCACTCGCTGCGCGAGATCGCCCTCGAGTGCCTGCCGCGCTCGATTCCCGCGTCGATCGAGGTCGACGTCTCCAACATGGACATTGGTGACGTGATCCACGTCCGGGATCTCGCGTTGCCCCCCGGCGTCTCGCTGGTGAGCGACCCGGATCTCGGCGTCGTGCACGTCGCGCTGCCCGCCGCGGAAGAAGAGGCGCCCGTGGTCGCGGCAGAGGAGGGTGCGGAGGCCGCACCGGCGGCGGCAGGCGAAGCCGCACCGGCGGCGGCTGCGGCGGCTGCTGCTGCGCCCGCTGCGAAGAAGTCCGACTAGGCGGCGACGTGAAGCTCGTCGTTGGCCTCGGCAATCCCGGCGCCGAATACGAGCACACGCGACACAACGTCGGCTTCCGCATCGTCGAGCGCGTCGCGGCGCGACACCGGATCGCGCTGCGACACGAGCGACGGCTGCACGCCAATTTCGGCGTCGGGATCATCGCCGGCGCCGAGACCGCGCTGCTCGAACCGCAGACCTACATGAATCTGTCGGGACGAGCCGTGCTCGCCGCGCTCGACGCCTGCCCGGTCGATCCCGCGACGGATCTACTCGTCGTGTACGACGACCTCGATCTGCCCTTCGGTCGCTTGCGCCTGCGTGCGGCGGGCGGCGCCGGTGGCCACAACGGCCTCGGCGACATCCAGGACCAGCTCGGCCGCAACGACTTCGCGCGGCTTCGCTTCGGGATCGGCCGCCCGCCGGCTGGCGAGGACCCCGTCGCCTACGTGCTCGCGCCGTTCACGGCGGACGAAGCCGCTAGCCTGGGCGACCGTCTCGAGCGCGCCGCCGATGCGATCGAGGCCGTCGTCGTCGATGGCGTCGGACGCGCGATGAATCGTGTCAACGCGATCCCCAAGGAGCAGGCCGGGACATGACCGCCACCGATCGGTCGTCGCAGTGGATCGATCGGATCAACCAGCCCTTCCAGCGCTTCCTGGCGCTCGAGGCCTCGAGCAGCTTGCTGTTGCTCGGAATGACGGTACTCGCGTTGGCTTGGGCCAACTCACCCTGGGTCGAGGCCTACCAGCATTGGCTCCACCTGCCGCTCGCGGCGCGCATCGGCGGCTTCGAGCTTTCGCTCTCGTTCGGCCACTTCGTGAACGACGCGCTGATGGCCATCTTCTTCTTCGTCGTCGGCATGGAGATCAAGCGGGAGCTGGTGATCGGAGAGCTCTCGTCCTTTTCCAAAGCGCTCCTGCCGGCGATCGCGGCGCTGGGCGGCATGCTGATTCCCGCCGGAATCTACGCCGCCTTCCATTGGGGCGAGCCGACGATCCGCGGCTGGGGCGTGCCGATGGCCACCGACATCGCGTTCGCGGTGGCCGCGCTCTCGGTATTCGGTGCGCGTGTGCCGTCGGGTCTCAAGGTCTTCCTGCTCGCCCTCGCCATCGCCGACGACATCGGCGCGGTCGGGGTGATCGCGGTCTTCTACACGGCCGACGTCTCGATTCCGTGGCTCGCCTGGGCGGTCGGCGGACTCCTCTTCACCTTCGCGATGAATCGCTCTGGTGTACGCGCCTACAGCGTCTACTTCGTCGTCGGCGGGCTGGTGTGGTTGGCGATGCACGAGTCGGGTGTACACGCCACGATCGCTGGCGTGGCGCTCGGCTTGCTGACCCCTGCGCGTCCGCTCGACGCAGTGCCGGATCGCGCCACCCTCGTGCAACGTGGGATCAGCTGGCTCGAGCAGCTGGGCGACACGATCGAGGGCGGCGACGATCTCGCCGGTCACGAGCGCCATCGGATCACGCAGCAGGTCCACGCTGTGACGCGCTCGACGCTCTCCCCGATCGACGAACTCACCAACGTGCTCCACCCGTGGGTGGCGTTCTTGATCATGCCCTTGTTTGCGCTGTGCAATGCCGGAGTCGAGCTCGATGTCTCGACACTTTCCGGGTCCGTGGCGGCGCGCGTGAGCCTCGGCATCGGCCTCGGGTTGCTCATCGGCAAGCCGATTGGCATCACGTTCTTCGCCTGGGTCGCCGTGCGCACGGGGTTGGCGCAGCTGCCGCGCGGCGTCACGTGGTCGCAGATCGTGGCCACTGGCTTCCTGGCCGGCATCGGTTTCACCGTCGCTCTGTTCGTCGCCTCGCTCGCCTTCTCGGATCCCGGTCACGGCGCCGCCGCGAAGGCGGGGATCCTGCTCGGCTCCGTGTGCGCGATCGTCCTCGGCGCCGCGGGACTCGCCCGCAGCTTGCCGCGCGTCGCCGGCCCGGAGTCGATTCCCTGACAATCAGGCGATTTTTCGCCGACTAGATCGATTGAATTGCGCTGTTTGACTGGATTGACGGGGCGATTGGCCGGGGCCTAAGATGACCGAATGGCGATCGCACTCGACCGCAGCCCGGACACCGGCGGACAGCCGGTCTACCAGCAGATCGCGGCGTACTTCCGCGCCGAGATCGAGGCGGGGCGGCTCGGCGCGGGCGACCGGCTGCCGACGATCCGCGAGCTGGCGCGCACGCTGAGCGTGAACCGCGACACGGTGGCGCTCGCGTACGACGAGCTTTCGCGCATGGGTCTCATCGAAGCGACGGTCGGTCGCGGCACCTTCGTGCGGCGGCCCGCCGCGGGTGAGGCGAGCCGCGCGCCCGCGCCCTTCGAGCCGGTGCTCTCGCCGCTCGTCGACCGGCTGCTCGACTTCGAGCGCGCACGCGTGCGCTACACGGCGCCGGCCGGCACGGTGCCGCTGCACTCGCTGGTTCCCGACCCGTCGCTGTATCCCGTCGACGAGTTCCGCCGCGCGCTGAACCGCGTGCTCAGCGAGGGCGGCAGCGAACTGCTGCGCTACGGCCCCGCGCAGGGCGACGCAGCACTGCGCGCTGTGCTTGCCGAGCGACTGTGCGCCAGCGGGGTCGGCGCGACCGCCGACTCGGTGACGCTCACGCTCGGCGCGAGCGAGGGCATCGTGCTCGCGCTGCGACTGTTCGCCGTGGCCGGCGACGCGGTGGCCATCGAGGAACCGACCTACCACAACGTGCTGGGCGCATTGGCCGCGCAGGGACTGCGCGCGGTGCCGGTGCCGATGCGCGACGGGGCTCCCGATCTCGCGGTGCTCGAACGCGTGCTCGAGCGCGCGGACGTGAAAGCGTTCTACACGATGCCCACCTTCCACAACCCGCTCGGCACCAGCACGTCACTCGCGCACCGGCGCGCGCTGCTCGCGATTGCCGCCGCCGCCGGCAAGCCGGTGATCGAGGACGCCTACGAGATGGACCTGCGCTTCGCCGGCAAGCCGGTGCCGCCGCTCGCAGCACTCGACGGGCGCGGCCTCGTGGTGCAGCTCGTTTCGTTCTCGAAGTCGCTGTTCCCCGGCGCACGCGTCGGGGCGATCGCGGCACACGGGCGCGTCGTCGACGCGCTGCTCGCGCTCAAGCACGCGAGCGACCTCGGCGGCTCGCCGATCCTGCAGGCGGCGCTCGCCGCCTTCGTCGTGAGCGGCGGCTATGAGCGGCATCTCACCCGGGTGCGGCGGGCACTGCTGCAGCGTCGCGACGCGATGCTCGATGCGCTCGCGAGCGAGATGCCGGATGGCGTGCGTTGGACCGAGCCCGAGGGTGGTCTGCAGCTCTGGGTGGAGTTGCCGGAGTCACTCGACAGCGCCGAGCTACTCGCCGACGCGGTGCGCGCCGGTGTGCTGTTTGCGCCGGGCTTCCAGTTCCGCCACGACCGCCGTCCCTCGAGCGGCTTGCGGCTCTCGCTCGCGCTCGCCGCCGAAGACGAGATCCGCCGCGGCGTCGCGGCGCTCGCGGTCGTCGTGCGCGAACGGCTGCGCGCGGCGCCGCTGCGCGCGGTGGACGAGCGCGTGTCGGTATGACGGAAGAACGATCGGCGACGGAAGCCGCTGGCGAGTGCGACTGCAACTAGCGACGCCGGCCCCCGGCGTCTTCAGGAGGAAGCATGGCTCACCACAAACAGGACGAACGATCGAAGGACAGCAACGGCAGCGGCGCCGAACGCGTCGGCGCGAAGGCCTTCGAGTTGAAGGTTGGGCTCGCCGAGATGCTGAAGGGCGGCGTGATCATGGACGTCACGACGGCCGAGCAGGCGAAGATCGCCGAGGACGCCGGGGCCTGCGCCGTGATGGCGCTCGAGCGCGTGCCCGCCGACATCCGCAAGGAAGGCGGCGTCGCGCGCATGACGGCGGTCGAGGTGATCGAACAGATCCAGCGGGTCGTCTCGATCCCGGTGATGGCGAAGGTGCGCATCGGGCATCTGATGGAAGCGCGCGTGCTCGAGTCGCTCGGCGTCGACTTCATCGACGAGTCCGAAGTGCTGACGCCGGCCGACGAGGAACACCACATCTGGAAGCACGACTTCAAGTCGCCCTTCGTGTGCGGTGCGCGCAATCTCGGCGAGGCGCTGCGGCGCATCGCCGAAGGCGCCGCGATGATCCGCACCAAGGGCGAGGCGGGCAGCGGCAACATCGTCGAGGCGGTGCGCCACCTGCGCGCGGTGAACGGCCAGATCCGCGCGCTCACGACGACCTCAGGCCGAGGAACTGCCGGCGCGCGCGAAGGAACTGCAGGCGCCGCTCGACCTGGTGCGCTTCGTCGCCGAGCACGGACGACTCCCGGTGCCGAACTTCGCGGCGGGCGGCATCGCGACGCCGCCGGACGCCGCGCTGTGTCGCGCGCTCGGCGCCGAGGCCGTGTTCGTCGGCTCGGGCATCTTCAAGAGCGCCGATCCCGAGGCGCGCGCGCGCGCCGTCGTGCGCGCCTGCACGCACTGGGACGACCCGAAGCAGGTGCTGGAAGCCTGCCGCGGTCTCGGCAAGGCGATGGACGGCATCGAGATGTCGACGCTCAGCGAAGCGGAGCGACTCGCCAACCGCGGCTGGTAGCCCGGCAAGCGGAGCGCGCAGCGAGCCGAAGGCGAGCGAAGTTCATTGGGACGCGGAGCGCGCAGCGAGCCGAAGGCGAGCGAAGTTCATCGGGACGCGGAGCGTGCAGCGAGCCGAAGGCGAGCGAAGTTCATCACGGCAAGCAGAGCGTGCAGCGAGCCGAAGGCGAGCGAAGTTCATCACGGCAAGCGGAGCGCGCAGCGAGCCGAAGGCGAGCGAAGTTCATCAGGACGGCGGATCGATGTACCTATCGACACAGTTCGACGAGATCGACGTCTCGATGGAGTTGCTGTCGTGAGCGCGCGCGTCGGCGTGCTCGCGATCCAGGGCGACTTCGAGGCGCACGCACGCGCGCTCGCGCGCGCGGGTGCCGAAGCGGTGCTGGTACGCGACCCGAAGGAACTCGACGGCCTCGACGCACTGGTGCTGCCGGGCGGCGAGAGCACGACGATCGCGAAGGGCATGGAGCGGCTCGCGCTCTACGAACCGGTGCGCGCTTTCGCTGGAGTCGGGTCACCCGGTGCTCGGCACCTGCGCCGGCGCGATCCTGCTGGCGCGCGCCGTCGAGAACCATCCCGTGCGCAGCCTCGGTCTCGTCGACGTCACCGCGGTGCGCAACGCGTACGGGACGCAGGTCGATTCGTTCGTCGCGCGCGTCGATGCGGGTGCGGCGCCGGGCCTCGAAGGTTTGCGCTGCGTCTTCATCCGCGCGCCGCGGCTGCGCGATCTGGGAGTGGGCGTCGAAGTGCTGGCACGCGTCGATGGCGAGCCCGTCCTGATCCGCCAGGGCAACCGCTTCGTCGCCACCTTCCATCCCGAACTGACCGACGATGCGCGTGTCCACGCGCTGTTGGTGTGCGGCGCGCGAAGCCCCGGGGCGGCCCGCCGCCTCGCCCGCTAGTCTCGGCCGCTGACGAGGAACCCCCCGATGATCTTTCAGACTGACGACCTCCGCATTGCGGGTCTGCGCCCGCTGATTCCCCCCGCGATCCTGATGGAAGAGCTGCCGATCGGGGAGAAGAGCTCCGCGACGGTTGCGAAGGGGCGCGAGCAGGTCCAGGCGATCCTGCGCGGTGACGACGATCGCCTGCTGGTGGTGGTCGGTCCCTGCTCGGTGCACGATCCGGTGGCGGCGATGGACTACGCGCACCGGCTCCGCGAGGTCGCCGACCGTTGCGCGCGCGATCTGCTGATCGTGATGCGTGTGTACTTCGAGAAGCCGCGCACGATCATCGGCTGGAAGGGTCTCATCAACGACCCGCACCTCGACGAGACCTTCTTGATCAACGAGGGCCTGCACAGGGCGCGGCGCTTCCTGCTCGACGTGGCCGAGCTGGAAATACCGGCTGGCACCGAGTTCCTCGATCCGATCTCCCCGCAGTTCATCGCGGATCTGGTCTCCTGGGGCGCGATCGGCGCACGCACCTCGGAGAGCCAGGTGCATCGCGAGCTGGCGTCGGGCCTCTCGATGCCGGTGGGTTTCAAGAATGGAACCGACGGCAGCATCCAGGTGGCGATCGACGCGATCAAGTCGGCTTCCTACTCGCATCACTTCCTGTCGGTGACGAAGCAGGGACTCGCGGCGATCTTCGAGACGCGGGGCAACCCGGACTGTCACCTGATCCTGCGCGGTGGCGTCAGCGGACCGAACTACGACCGCGAGGCGATCGTGAAGGTCGCGGCGGCGCTGGCGAAGGCCGCACTGCCGGTTCGCGCCGTCATCGACTGCTCGCACGCCAACAGCGAGAAGAATCCCGCCAAGCAGGGCGACGTGGGGCGGGTCGTGGCGGAGCAGATCGCGGCCGGGGATCGCGGGATCATCGGCGTCATGCTCGAGAGCTTCATCGAAGAGGGCCGCCAGGACGTCCGTCCCGGTGTCCCGCTCGTCTACGGCCAGAGCATCACCGACGCCTGCATGAGCTGGTCCCGCACGGTCCCCCTCCTCGACCACCTCGCCGCCGCCACGCGCGGACGGAGGGGACGGTCCTCGAAGTGACCTGGCCGAGGACTCCGGGGACACACCTCACAGCCGCGACTCGTTTCGCTCCGGATGAATTGCGCTCTCTCAGGTCATTCTCGTCGAGGGATGTCCCTTTTCTCCGCCGCCAGGTCGCTTCGAGGACCGTCCCCTTTCGCCGCTTGGGGCGGGTGTGCTAACCCGGCAGCCCATTTGCGAACCACCTCGGTTCCCGCTGGGTGCGCTCGGACCCGCTGAGCGTTCCAACAAGGCCGGGAGCCCGGGCCCAGAGTGGCCTGTCCGCGAGGAGGACCCCATGCGGGAATTCGATACGACGTTCATCGTCCAGCCCGAGATTTCGGAGGAAGGGCGCGAGGCGCTCATCCTCAAGCTCCGAGGCGTACTCGAGCGCTCGGGCGCGGTGCCGCTCGAAGTCGACGACATGGGCAAGAAGAAGCTCGCCTTCGAGATCAAGAGGTTCCAGAAGGGCCACTACCTCTCGCTCTTCTATCTCGACAAGGGCCAGTCCGTAGCCGAACTCGAGCGCGCCATGCGGATCGACGAGTCGGTGCTGCGCTGGCTCACCGTCCGCCGCGAGGACTCGGTCACCGACATCGAGGCGCGCAAAGCCCGCGCAGTCGATCTCGAGCGACTGCGCAAGGAAAGGGCCGCCGAGCGCGCCGTACGCGAAGCCGAAGAGCGCGCGCAGCGCGAAGCGGCTCGCCTCGCCGGCGAGTCGGTCGACGAGACCTCGTCCGACGACGACGCGGAGGACGATGACGACTACCAGGCCCCCGTGCTCGACGACACGGACGACGATGACGACGACAAGTCGCCCGTGGGGGAATAGCCGACCATGCGAAACGTCCAGGTGATTCTCCGCGAAGACGTGCAGTCGCTCGGCCAGGCTGGCGAACTCGTCGCCGTGAAGCCGGGCTTCGCATTCAATTATCTGATCCCGCAGGGCAAGGCGATCGCGGCGACCGAGGCGAGCAAGCGCGAGCTGGAGCACCAGCGGCGTGTGATCACCGAGAAGGTGCGTCGCGAGCTGGAGCTGCTCGACGGCGAGCGCAAGAAGATCGACGGCGTCGTCGTCGAAATCAGCGCGCAGGCCGGCGACGAGGGCAAGCTCTTCGGCTCCGTCACCGTCGTGCAGATCGCAGAGAAGCTCGCGGAACGAGGGATCGACGTGGACCGCCGCCGCATCGATCTCGCCGAGCCGATCAAGACACTCGGCGAGCACAGCGTCGTCGTGAAGCTGCACCGCCAGGTCACGGCGACCATCAAAGTGAAAGTCGTCGTCGCGAGCTGAGTCCCTTCTCGCTCCTTCTCTGATATCTTCGGTCCGACTCCAGACATCGAGAGGGACGGACTGTGGCGCGCAACCCGTCGCGGTCGCGAGGCGAGAGCGCAGCGAATGCCGCGTATCTCGGCGGTCGCGTTCCGCCGCATGATCTCGAAGCCGAGAAGGCCGTCCTTTCGGTGTTGTTGCTCGACAACGCCGCGATCCACGCCGTCTACATCGAGCTGAAGCCGGACGACTTCTATCACCCGGTGCATCGCCAGCTCTATTCCGCGATGTTGGCATTGACGCAGGAGAACCAACCGGTCGACCTGCACACGCTTTCCGACTGGTTGACCGTCCAGAAGCAGCTCGACGCGATCGGCGGCACGGTGTTCCTCGCCGAGATCGCCGACTACGAAGCGACGTCGGCGAACGTACTCCACCACGCGCGGATCGTGCGCGACAAGTCGATCAAGCGGCGGCTGATCGCCACTGCCACCGAGATCGTCGAAATGGGCTTCGACGAAGGCGACCGCGCCGATCGCCTGCTCGACCAGGCCGAGTCGCGCATCTTCGAGATCTCGAGCCAGAACGCGCGCGCCACCTTCCGACCGCTGCACTCCGAAATGCAGCGCACCTTCGACTATGTCGACGCCATCATGGGTCGCGGCGGCGAACTCACCGGGGTTCCGACCGGCTACAAGGAACTCGACGACATGACGGGCGGGCTGCAGCCGGGCGAACTCATCATCCTCGCCGCGCGCCCCAGCATGGGGAAGACGGCGCTGGCGCTCAACATCGCGCGCAACGCCGCCATCCTGCACCAGAAGAAGGTGGCGGTGTTCTCGCTCGAAATGACTTCGCAGGCGCTGGTGATCCGCCTGCTCTCTTCCGAAGCCGAGGTCGACCAATCGAAGTTCCGAACCGGCTACATCACCAGCCACGAATACCGGAAGCTGCAGGACGCCGCGGGCCGGCTCTCGCACGCGGATCTCTGGATCGACGACTCGGGCTCCGTCACCGTCCTCGAGATGCGCGCGAAGTGCCGCCGCATGAAGGCCGAGCGCGGCCTCGACCTGGTGGTGATCGACTACCTCCAGCTCGCCCATGCCGATCTGCGCACCGAGCGTCGCGAGCAGGAGATCTCCGAGATCAGCCGGGGTCTCAAGGCGCTCGCGAAGGAACTCGAGATTCCGGTGCTCGCGCTCTCACAGCTGAATCGCGGTCCCGAGAGCCGTCCCAGCAAGGACAAGCGCCCGATGCTCGCCGACCTGCGCGAGTCCGGCGCGATCGAGCAGGACGCCGACGTGATCTCGTTCATCTACCGCGAGGAGGTCTACAACCGCGAGGACGAGAGCAAGCACGGCGTCGCAGAGCTGATCATCTCGAAACAGCGCAACGGGCCGACCGGCACCATCAAGCTGACCTTCCAGCACAAGTTCACCAAGTTCCTCGACCGCTCGAGCAGCGCCGACGAAGGCGCTGGGCCGCCGGTCGGCGGCGCGGGCTTCGTTCCGCCGGACGACGGGTTCGGCGGCGGATCCGACGTCTTCTAGTGTCATCCTTGCGCAAGCCGCGCGCGCTGCCCCGCGGCGGGACGATCGGCATTGCCGCGCCCGCCAGCGCGGTCGATCTCGTTCGGGTCGCGGCGGGTGAGAAGCGCTGGCGCGAGGCGGGTTTCACCGTGGTGCGTCGCGATGACCTGGGCGGGAGCGATCGCTACCTCGCCGGCGACGACGTGCGCCGCGCCGCCGAACTGCGCGAGCTGTGGGCCGACGCTCGCATCGACGCGATCATCTGCGCCCGCGGTGGCTATGGCTGCCACCGCATCATCGACCGCCTCGACGCAGAGGCGGCGCGCGCCGCTGCGAAACCGCTCGTCGGCTACAGCGACATCACGACGCTGCTGCTCTGGCAGCGCCGCTGCGCCGGACTCGTCGGCGTGCACGGTCCGATGCTCGAGCGCGGCGACGAAATCAGCGACGACGAGTTCGGTGCGCTCGTCGAGATCCTCACCGGCACGGAGCGGCTGCCGCTCGCGCGCGAGGGAACGAACGGCGCGGGCGCCTGCGTCGAGGGGCCGCTCGTGGGCGGTTCGCTGACGCTCGTGGCCGCATCGCTCGGAACCCCGTGGGCCGTCGAGGCGCGCGGCGCGATCTTGATGCTCGAAGACAAGGGCGAGCGGCCGTTCCGCATCGATCGCATGCTCCAGCAGCTGCGCCACGCAGGTGTGCTCGACGGCGTCGCCGGCGTCGGGCTCGGCCATTTCGATCGCTGCGACGAGCCAGACGGCGTGATCAATTCGGCGCAGATTCTGCGCGAATGGCTCGACGCCACGGGCGTCCCGTGGGTCTCGGGTCTGCCCTTCGGTCACGGCGCGCCGAACCTCGCCTGGCCGATGGGCGTGCGCGCGCGACTCGACGGCGCGCGTGCCACACTGCACATTCTCGAACGGGGGGTTGCCGAGTCCCGATGAAGCACGCGCTGATCCGCCGCAAGCTCGCACGCGTCGACAAGGCTCTCGATCAGGCCATCGCGAAGTCGCAGGCGCCCGGCGCCGTGGTGCTGGCGCGCATGCCGCGCGAGGGCGAGCTGCTCGAACACGAATCGGTGCGCGGCAACGCGGTGCTGCGGCCCGAGCGCATCCCGATGGCGCGCGACACGATCTTCGACCTGGCGTCGCTCACCAAGCCGATCGTCACCGCCACCTCGCTGATGCTGCTCGCGGCCGAGGGACGCGTCGACCTCGACGATCCCGTCGCGAAAGTGTTGCCGCCGTTCGGCGAGCGCGGCAAGGAAGCCGTCACGATTCGCAGCCTGCTCACCCACACGTCGGGCCTGAAGCCGTGGCGCCCGTTCCACGAGACGCTGCTCGAACGCGAACGCAAGAAGGGCGAGCGTCTGCTCGGCACGCCGGCTGCGAAGGAAGCCGTGCTCGAGCGCATCTACCGCAGCACGCTCGTGCACGAGCCGGGCGAAGCCGCCGTCTACGGCGACCTCGATTTCATCCTGCTCGGTGCGATCGTCGAGACGCTGTCGGGCCAGCCGCTCGACGAGTTCGCAGCGGCGCGCATCTTCGCGCCGCTCGGCATGACCGACACGCGCTTCATTCGCCTCGGCGACGCTGCGCCGGAACTCTCGGACGCGTTGCGCCGCCGCTTCGCCGCCACCGAGAACTGCCCGTGGCGCGGGCGCGTGCTGTGGGGCGAAGTGCACGACCCGAACGCGTGGGCGATGGGCGGCGTCGCGGGCCACGCCGGTCTGTTCGCCAGCGCCGACGACCTGATGCGTTTCGCGCAAGCGGTGATCGACGTCTGGCACGGTCGCAGCGACGTCTTTCCGCACGAATGGCTCGTGCGCTTTCTCACCAAGAGCGACACGCCCGCCAACACGACGTGGGCGCTCGGCTGGGACACGCCGACGCCGGGCGCTTCTTCGGCGGGCAAGCACTTCTCGCCGACTTCGGTCGGCCACCTCGGCTTCACGGGCACTTCGCTCTGGATCGACCTCGAACGCGAGGCTGCCGTGGTGATGCTGACGAACCGCGTGCACCTGGTGGCGAAGCGCAGCAAGTTCGAGCTGCGCGCCATCGTGCACGATCTCGTCATGGAGTCGTTCCTCGCCGAGTGACGCGTCTTCCCACCATCGGCATCACCGTGAGTCTCGATCCCGGCGCGCGCATCCGTCCCGGCACCGAATACCTGTACGTGAGCCGCGCCTACGCGCGCGCCGTGCAGGAAGCCGGTGCGCTGCCACTGTTGGTGCCGCCGGACGCCGATGCCACGCGCGTCGCGCGCGTCTGTGACGGCTTCGTCGTGACGGGCGGCGCGATGCTGCCGACTGCGCTCGTGGGTGGCGTCGCAGCGCCCGAAGGCGTGGGCGCGACCGAAGAGGGCGAGCGCATCGGATGGGATCGTCGCTTGCTCGACTGCGCGCGCGCGGAGCGCCGGCCGCTGCTCGGCGTCTGCTACGGCATGCAGTTGCTGAACCTCCACGCCGGCGGAACGCTGCACACGGACCTCGCCAGCGCGGTGCCGCGCGCGCTCGACCACGGCGGCAATGGTCGCATCTGCGAGCACGAGATCGCGACATGCGACGGCTCGTCGCTGCGCGCCGTGCTCGGCGCGCACGCGCGCGTTACATCGTCGCACCGGCAGGCAGTGGACCGCGTCGCGGCGGGCTTCTGCGTCGCCGCGACGGCACCGGACGGTGTCGTCGAGGCGATCGAAGCCGAGGACGGCACAGCCGTGCTCGGCGTGGAATGGCACCCCGAATCGGATGCGACGGCGCGGGCCGTCTACGCTTGGCTGGTGCGCTGCATCGAGGAGCGCGCCTAGTGCCGTCGCTGCCGGAACCGCTCGTGCACGTCCACCTGGTTGCGATCGGCGGCACCGGCATGGGAGCGCTCGCGGGGTTGCTCCACGCGCGCGGCCTGCGCGTCACCGGATCGGATCGCGCACTCTATCCGCCGATGAGTGACGCGCTGGCGCGTTGGGGCATCCCGGTCGTGCTCGGTTTCGATGCGAAGAACGTGTCGTCGCCGCGTCCCGATCTGGTCGTGATCGGCAACGCGGTGCGCGCCGACAATCCGGAGGCGCAGGCGGTCTTCGACGCGGGCATCCCGTATCGCTCGTTCCCGGATGCACTCTACGAGCTGGCGATGGTGGGGCGACACTCGGTCGTGGTGGCGGGGACGCACGGCAAGACCACGACGACGAGTCTGCTCGGCGCCGTGCTGGTCGCGACGGGTCGCGACCCGTCGGTGCTGGTGGGCGGTATCGCGCTCGACTTCGACGGCCCGTTCCGCGAAGGCGCCGGCCCGCACTTCGTCGTCGAAGGCGACGAGTACGACAGCGCCTTCTTCGACAAGACCCCGAAGTTCTGGCACTACCACCCGCAGACGCTGCTGATCGGCTCCGTCGAGTTCGACCACGCCGATATCTACCGCGATCTCGATCACGTGAAGGAAGCCTTCCGCACGCTGGTGCGCGCGATGCCGGCGCACGGGATGATCCTGGCGGCGCTCGACGACGAGAACGTCTGCGACGTGCTCGACGGCGCGCCGTGCAAGGTGGTCGGCTACGGC
Source organism: uncultured delta proteobacterium (assembly GCA_963801625.1). Taxonomy (GTDB): domain Bacteria; phylum Myxococcota_A; class UBA9160; order UBA9160; family PR03; genus PR03. Next base: position 298,159 of record CAWDFQ010000014.1, on the reverse strand, counting down.
GTCGGCGACGGCGAGCACGGCTTCCGCGCCGTCGATCTCGACGCGGGGCCGGCTGGCACCGCGTTCCGCGTGCTGCGCGACGAGCACGAGATCGCGCGCGCCGTCGTCCCGCTCTACGGCCGTCACAACGTGGCGAACGCACTCGGCGCGCTCGCGACCGCCGCGTCGCTCGGCGTGCCGGTGCAGGAAGCGGCAACCGCGCTCGCGAGCTTCCGCGGCGTGCGCCGCCGCCAGGAAGTGCGCGGCGAGGCCCGCGGCGTCACGATGATCGACGACTTCGCGCACCACCCGACGGCGGTGCGCGAAACGGTCGCCGCGATGCGCACGCGTTATCCCGGCCGCCGCCTCGTCGCCGTTCTCGAACCGCGCTCCAACACCAGTCGCCGCGCGCTCTTCCAGCACGAGTTCGCCGACGCGCTCGCCGGCGCCGACCGCGTCGTCATCTCGATCGTCCCGCGCGAGCCGCTCTACAGCGCGACCGGCGAGGTGACCGAGTATCTCGACGCCGCGCGCATCGCCGCCGACTTGCGGTCGCGCGGCGTCGAAGCCGCGGCCATCGACGGCGTGCCCGCGATCGTCGACCACCTCGCAGCGAACGCCGAGCCGGGCGACGTCGTGCTCGTGATGAGCAATGGCGAGTTCGGCGGGCTGTGGACGAAGCTGCTCGACCGACTCGCCGCGTCCCGGGCCTGATGATCCTCGCCGCTCGCCGTTGGCTCGCTACGCGGGACTAGCCGAGCTGCGTCAGCGCGAATCCCGCGAGCAGCACCGCGAAGCCGCCGATCTCCGCGGCGGCGAGCAGGACCATGCCGGTGGTCGTCGCGAAGCTGCGCTGCTCGAAGACGTTGTCGGTCGTGTCGAGCCAACCGAGCTGGATGTAGGTCGCGATCGCGACGGCGAAGAAGAGCAGCGGCAAGCTCACGGCCGCGACGTTCACCGCCTCCGCGAACGGACTCAGCCCGGCGAAGTGAACCAGCACCAGGCACGCGAAGCTGTAGAGCAGCGCGGCGCGGTGCGCGGTGTCGACGTAGTGCGGCGCCAGGTGATCGGGAGCGCGCAGCATGGCGCGCCACTTCCAGACGCCGAGCAGCAGCGCGGTGAGGAAGAAGACGCCGCACGCGGTGGTCGCGAGGAGCACGGAAGCTTTCACGGTCGGGTCCTTTCGAGTCGGAGCCAGAGAATCGCGTCGAACGGGAGTCGCTTCCCGGTGGCAGCCGAATCCGCAGCGAGTGGCGCCAGTTCGGCCGTCTTGCCGACGCGGCCGATCAGCACCTTCTCGACCGATGCGTTGCGCACGCTTGCGCCATGGCGCGCGAAGACGTCCGCCCAGGCGGCGACGAGCTTCGCGTCGCCGATCATCTGCGCGACGGCGAGGTTCTCGTTCCCGCCGCGTGGCTTGCCGCGCGCGGCGTCCCAGCGCGGCGAGTGCAGCGCCGCCAGGGCGAGCCGTCGCGAGAGCCACGGATGCTCGACGATGCGGCCGACGTCGATCGAGATGCGTTCGGCTGGCAGCCCATGTTGCGGGAACGCCTGCGCGAGTAGCTCGTCGAGGGCACGCGTCGAGACGTCGAGATCGACGGGGCGCGGCACGCGCAGCCTCAACGTGACGCCGTCGTCGCGCACTTCGAGCGCGATCGGGCCGTCGGGGGAATCGACGCGGAATGAAGTCTCGGCGTATGCCACGAGTGGCGCGGAGAGCAACAAGAGCAGCGCGATGCGCGAAGAGCACCCACATTCGGCCATCGCTCTCCCCCTCGCAGCTGGAACCGCATGTTGACTTGGGGACGTTGCTGAAGTCAACAAAGTCAACAGAACCAGGAACGTCCCCAAGTCAACACGGGCTACGATGGCGGGTCGTGCGCGCTTGGCTTCGTTGCGTTGTTGGCACCGCTCTTCTTTTCGCCTCTCTCGTGGCGACGGCTGCGGAGCCGACGGTCATCTTGATTTCGTTCGACGGGACGCGGCCCGCGGCGGTGCAGGAGTTGCCCGCGTTTCGACGCATCGCGACCGAGGGCGCCTGGGCCGAGCGTCTCGTCCCGGCGTTTCCGTCGAACACCTTCCCCAACCACGTCACGTTCGTGACCGGCGTCTCGCCCGACCGGCACGGCATCGTCAACAACAGCTTCGACGACCCGGTCCGCGGCCGGTACGACTACGCCGCCGATCCGACCTGGATCGAAGTCGAACCGCTGTGGTCGCTGGCGGAGCGCGCGGGTGTGGTGACGGCGGCGTACCACTGGGTTGGCTCGGAAGGTGCGTGGCGGAGCGGGTTCGCGCCGCGTCACTGGAAGGCCTTCGATACGGCAACTGGCGAGACGGCGAAGGTCGAGCAGATCCTCGCATGGCTGGATCTGCCCTACGCGAGCGAGCGGCCGCGTCTCATCACGAGCTGGTTCCACGGCGGCGACGGCGCGTCGCACCGCTTCGGTCCGGACTCCGAGATCGTCGCGGGAGTGCTCGCGCAGCAGGACCAGGCGCTGTCTGCGCTGGTCGACGGTCTCGAAGCGCGCGGACTCACCGCGAGCACGACGCTGCTGGTAGTGTCGGATCACGGGATGACGGAGGCGCAGCACACCGCGGATCTCGCCGAGGCGCTCCGCGGCGCCGGTGTCGATGCGACGGTGATCGGCGGCGGCGGCTTCGCGCAGCTGGAATTGCGCGGCGACGCGGATCGCGGCGCTCGCGTCGCGCGCGCCGTCGAGATCGCGCGCGGGCTCGGTCTCGAAGCCTGGCCGAACGGGCAGGGGCCGCCCGAGTACGCGATCACGAATGCGCGCTTCGGCGACGTGGTGGTCGTTGCGCCGCTCGGGACGGCGATCGCAGCGCAGTCGCGGATCGACTGGCTGCTGGGCATCGTTGGGCTAGAGCGCTTTGCGATGCGCGGGATCCACGGTCACCGGCCCGAGTTGCCCGAGATGGGCGCGCTCTTCGGCGCGATCGGTCGGGGTGTCGCGGCGGGTGCACGTCCCGGCACGGTGCGCGCGGTCGACGTGGCCCCTACCGTACTCGCGTTGCTTGGCCTGCCGATTCCCGATTGGATGGAAGGCCGCCCGATCGTCCTAGACGCTGGAGTCCCGCGATGATTGCAAGACGCGCCACGCACTCGATCGCCGCTGCCGTCGCCGTCGCCGTCTTCGCGCTCGCCGCCGGCGCTGCGAAGAAGGAGGAGAGCTCCGACGCCAAGAAGGACGGGAAGGACGCGAAGACGCCCACCTCCTGGTACGCGCGCAGCCTCGTTCAGAGTGAGGCCGGAATCATCGTGTGGGACTACTGGGCGAAGGGTCGCATGCTGCGAGCAGAGACGATCGTGGGCGGGACGCCGATCGCGACCTTCGTCTCGGGTGAGTTCTACACGATTGTCGACATGCTCACGCGAAAGGGCGTGGCGATCCGGCGCGCGCCCGAGGCAATCGCGGCGGACAAGGCCCATGCGAGCGAGCGCGGTTTCGGTCGTGAGGGCGAGGAGCTGATCGCGAAGGGCGCCGAGTTCGTGCGCAGCGAGACTCTCTCGGGCCGGCCCTGCAAGATGTACCGGCTCACCGAAGAGCGCGGCAAGACGGAGGTTTGGCTCACCGACGACAAGCGCAAGCTCCCCGTGCGCGTCGAGTTCTCCCGGCGCGACACCGGCGCGAAGTCGACCACCGACTACATCGACTGGATCGCCGACTTGGAGCTCAGCGACCCGTTCTTCGAGCCCGACCCGCGCGTCGAACTCGAGCGCGTCGAGTACGCCGACTACGTGAAGCGCAGCCAATCCGGCAGCATCGTCGGCCCCGCCCCCGTCCTCTTCTCGAACCTTCTCCACGGTCGCTAGAAGGAGAAAGGGGACGGTCCTCGTCGTGGACGCGTAGAGGACTCGAGGGACACACCTCGGGCAAGCGTGTCCCTCCAGTCCTCAGCCAGGTCATGGGAGGACCGTCCCCTTTCTCCTTGGGAGGTGTGCGATGCAGCGAAACATCACGCTGGAAGAGTTGCGGGAGTTGTTTCTTTCGGCGGAGGAGTCGAACGCGGCGCGCGTCGTCGCGGTGCTGGTGAGCGTGGCGCTGACGGCGGTGGTGCTGCAGCTGGTGCGGCGGCGCGCGCTGCGCGAGGAGTACACGCCGATCTGGCTGGGCGTCGCCGGCGCCTTCCTGCTGGTGAGCCTGCGCTTCGATCTGCTGAGGAGCCTGACGCGCGCGATCGGCGCCTGGACGCCCAGCTCGACGCTCTTCTTCCTCGGCGAACTCTTCCTGCTCGCGATCTGTCTCAACTTCGCCGTGCGACTCTCGCGCGCCAGCGTGCAGCTCAAGAACCTCGGCCAGGAACTCGCGATCCTGCGCGCGCGCCTGGACGCCTCGAAAGAAGAAAGTCCGCCGTAGCCGGAGAGCCGGCTCCCTCTGAGTCAGCCCACCCAGGTGATGTTCGCGTCGGCGAGCTTCGGGGCTTCTTCGCCGAGCACTGCGAGCTTGCGCACGATCTTCGCGGTGATCTCGCGCAGTGCGACGGCCGGGGGCGAGTCGGGCGCATACGCGAGGATCGGTTTGCCCTGATCGCCGCCTTCGACGACGCGCGGGTCGATCGGCACTTCGCCGAGGAAGTCGACGCCGAGCTCGCGCGCGACGCGCGCGCCGCCGCCCTTGCCGAAGATGTAGTACTTGCGATCCGGCAGATCGGGCGGCGTGAAGAACGACATGTTCTCGACGATGCCGAGCACCGGCACGCTCACCTTCTCGAACATCGAGAGTCCCTTGCGCGCGTCGATCAGCGAGAGGTCGTTGGCGGTGGTGACGATCACCGCGCCCGCGAGCGGCGCCTGTTGGGTGAGCGTCAGCGCGGCGTCTCCCGTGCCGGGCGGCATGTCCACGATCAGGTAGTCGAGTTCGCCCCACTCGACGTCGGTGAGGAACTGGCGGATCAGGCCGTGCACCATCGGGCCGCGCCAGATGACGGGCGAGCCGTCGTCGACGAAGAAGCCCATCGACATCAGCAGCAGGCCGTAGCCCTGGTTCGGGATGATCTTCTTGTCGCGCGTCTGCGGGCGACCCGTCGCGCCGGTGAGCAGCGGGAGCGAGGGGCCGTAGACGTCGGCGTCGAGCAGGCCGACGCGCGCGCCCATCTCGCGGAGGGCCAGCGCGAGGTTCACCGCGACGGTGCTCTTGCCGACGCCGCCCTTGCCGGACGCGACGGCGATCACGTTCGCGACACCGGGGAGCACGTCGCCCTGCGGCTCTTGCGGCGACGCCGAGGCGGCCGCGCGGCCGCGGGTGTTCGAGGTCATCGTCACCGCGACGTCGGTCACGCCCGGCAGCGCCGCGACGCGCGCGCGCGCCGTCTTCTCGAACTCGGCCTTGACGGGGCACGCGGGCGTCGTCAGCTCGATCTCGAACGCGACCCGCGAGCCGTCGATGCGCAGCTTCTTGATGAATCCCAGCTCGACGATGCTGCGTCCGAAATCGGGATCGACGATCGGTCGCAGCGCCTCGAGAACATCCTGCTCGGAGATGGTTGCCATGCCGCGCAATCTAGCCTTTCCCGCTAGAAGGCGGCGATGCCGAGGGCCCAGGAGCGGATGGCATTGACGGGGTCGAAGTCGATCAGGTTATCGCCCCGCCACAGGCAGAACTTCGCCTTGTTGAGCTTGCGCTTGCAGGCGGTGTCCGTCGCCGCGCAAACGGTGGCGCCGATCTCGCGCTCGAGCGTGGCGCGCACCGCGTCGGTGAAGCGCTCGTGCAGCGGCGCGAGCGCCGGGATCGGGTGCGGCGGCAGCCGCAGGCCCCACTCGATTCCGGCGAGCGTCGACGCCGTCTTGAACTCGTTGCTCTGCCCGACGTAGCCGATCGCTCGCGGGATCAGGAACGGCGCGGGCGACCCCGCGAGCAGCGTCGAGTCGGGCGGATGCAGTGCGGCCACCAGCGCGCTGAGCTCGGTCCGAATCGACTCGAGCGCCCAGCCGAGACCTGCGAGCGGATCGACGGCGCCGGCCAGGTTCGACACGCCCGACATCCCGTTCTTGGTATTGCGGCGATCGCGGCCGTAGCCCGCCCACGGCAGTGCCGCCTGCGTGGCGGTCCCGGGCGTGTCCCAGACGAACAGGTTCCCCTCGCGCGTGGTGGCCACGACCTCGACCTTGCCGTCGCCGTCCACGTCGCCCGGTGTCGCCGACGAGAGGTGCCAGCCGTGCGTGAACTTCGGCCAGCCCGCGGGCTGGGAGCCATCCGCCCGGTAGGCGCGCACGAGGTACGCGCCGCTGCCGTTGACCGCTTCGGCGATGCCATCGCCGTCCACGTCCGCGAGCGCCGGGCTGCCGATGAACTGCATGTCGTCCATCACGCGCGGGAACGCGGGGATCACCGCGCCCGTGCGCGGGTTCCAGGCGGTGATCTGGTGGTGGGCGAAGACGCCGTCCTCGACGAAGGAGTCGGCGTCCGGGAGCTGGCCCTGCTGCCCCGGCGCAACGACGTCGAGCAGTTTGCGCAGACCGCCGGTCGGCGCGACGTACTCGGGCAGTCCGTCGCCCGTGATGTCGCCGAAGGCGCCCGCGCCGAGCGCACCGAAGAACGGCGCATCCGGCGATCCGGCGCTCGCGGGAATCGTCGGGAAGCCCGGCGCCGGGAAGTCGATCGCGAGCGCGCGCGGCGCACCGTTGATGCTGCCGAGCGACGGCGTTCCGTCCGGCTGGATCAGCATCACCGGACCGATGGCGCCGAAGATCGCGACGCGCACGCTGCCGTTGCCGTCGATGTCCGCGATCGCGGGTGCGCCCGGCGTGCCGGTCCCCACGGTCGGCAGCACGCCGGGCGTGAGCAGCGGCACCTTCACCGGCCAGCCCGCCAGGAAGGGTCCGTTCGCGGCGCCGTTTCCGTCGGGCTTCACCGCGTAGACGCGGCCCTGCGTGTCGACCGAGAAGTCGTCGATGTTCGCCTGACCGAGCAACCCGGCGAGGGTCTTGAAGAGCTTCGACTCGATGGCGAAACCGTTCAGCTCGTTGCCGTATTCCTCGTTGGTCGCGACCACGATCTCGGGCCGGCCGTCGCCGTCGAGGTCGCCCACCGCCGGCGAGGAGAGACTCTTGGCGCCGCGTTCGCGCGCATCGACGCCCGCGAGCGGCGTGGCCTTGCCGGTGGCGGGGTCGATCGAGACCTTCGCGCGGTCTGCCAGCCGCACCGGGAAGCCTGCCACCGGCGCGCCGTCGGCACGCCAAGCATAAAGATTGCCGTCGAGCGCGGTCGCGATGATCTCGAGCGCCGGGTGCTGGCCCGCCGCGTCGAGATTCGCGAGCACCGGCGCGCCGGCGAAGCCGCGCAGCATGTCGTTCAACTGGTTGCGGTTCGCGGGCAGCGAGAGGTTCGGGTCGGTGGCGACCGGGAAGCCGGCGCGGACGTGGCCGTGGTCGTCGAAAACGTAGAGATGGCCGCGGATCGAGGCGATCACGATCTCGACGCGCCCGTCGCCGTCGATGTCGTCCGCGGCGGCGGAGGCGATCACGGCCTCGTGGGGCAGCGGCACTTCGCCGCTCGCATAGGCCGGCGACGCGTGGATCGGGAGCGGATCGGTGTGCGCCGGGAAGCCGGGCAGCTCGGCGCCCGTCGCGCCGTCGAGCACGTGCACCGAGCCGTCGCCGCCGGCCTGCACGATGTCGAGGACACCGTCGCGGTTCACGTCGGCGAGCGCCGGCGAACTCTCGCCCGAGCCGGGCAGATGGATCGGCGCGTAGCGCAGCGTCGCGTCGCTGTGGATCGCGACGGTGCGGCGGTCCTCGCCGAGGTTCCCGAAGCTGTCGAGCACGCGCAGTCGCAGCGTCACGGTGTGATCGTCGACGCCCTCGATCGGCAGCGTCGGGTCGAAGCCGCAGCTTGCCGCGCTGTCGCCCGAGTCCCATGTCACGAGCACTTCGTCGTCGATCGCGGCACCGCCGCCCGAGCCGGATCCAATCAGCGTGTAGTCGAGCGGCTGGACGCCACAGCCGACTTCGAGGGTCCAGTCGAAGTTGTTGCCGGCGCGCAGCGCGCGTGCGGAGCCGCGCACGGCGAAGCTCGGCGTGCGCACCGGGTCGACGATGTCGAACCAGCGCACGCTGCCGGAGAGATCCGCCTCGGGCGGGATGGTGGTGTCGGTGACGAGGTCGAAGAGCGTCGGCGCATTCGGGCGGCCGTAGCCGGTGAACTGGTCCCACTCGGCCTGGGTCGGGTAGTTGCTCGAGCCGAACTTGAGGCCCAGCGCAAGCGCCGACAGCGGGAAGGAGAGCACAGTACCCACCAATGCGGGTTCGAGGAAGGGCGCGTCGGATTGGTCCACGTCGCGGGCCGATGCGCGCAGCAGCTGGCGAACTTCTTCGGCCGAGAACGGCGTGCCGGTCTCGGGATTCGGCGCGAACAGACCGCGGTCGATCTGGTTCTTCGCGTGCGACAGCAGCAGCGCGGTGAGCCCGCCCGCGCGCCCCGTCGCCTCCGACGAGCAGGACGAAGACGGAATCGCCACCCACGCCTTGCCGCCGTAGTTGGTGCAGCCGTTCAGCAGCTCGAAGCCGTTGGCCGCTTCGTCGATCAGGGATCCGTCGCCCTGCGTGACCGAATTCACCCAGATCATGTGGTCGTAGTTGGCCGGCGAGTTGTGGTGGCGGCTCTCCTCGTCGGCGGCGCTCGCGATGATCGGGATGCCGCGGCGGTACGCGTAGCCGACCGCTGCCTGACCGGTGTCGCTCGCGTTGATCGTGCCGAGCGCTTCCGAGATCAGGTCCACCTGGCGGTCGACCGCGTACACGACGGCCTGTAGGAAGCTGCCGTCGTCGGCGACGAACGAGTCGCCGACGCGCAGCGGCAGGAAGAACGAACTCGGCGCGAAGCCCGGCGTGCCGCTGCCGTTGTTCGCTTCGGCGTACTGGTCGCCGGCTTCACCACTTCCGTGGCCGTACTCGACGTCGTCTTCGGGGTCGTTGTCGTTCTCGAGGAAGTCCCAGCCGGCGATGTCGTCGACGTAGCCATTGCCATCGTCGTCGACGCCGTCCGAGTAGAAGCGGATCAGGTCCTGGCCGTCGCAGAAGCCGTTGCCGTTCAGGTCGGCGGCGCAGGCCGCGGCGAAATCGACGATCGAGACGAAGCCATTGCCGTCGCAATCCTGCGACGCGCAGCCGCTCGGCACCGGCAACTCGCCCGCGTTGAGCAGCACGGTGCGGGCGACGTCCCCGCGCTCCCAGATGATGCCGCTGTCGAGAATCGCGCCCGCGACGTCCGGCCGGCCGGTGGTGCGCTCCCAGCCGCCCTCGATGTCCATGCCGGAGTCGGGCGCGTACTTCCACGCCTCGCCCCCAGCCGGGTCGTAGTCGTTCGGGAACGCGCCGGGCGCGATGAACAGGTAGTTCGCGAAGTCGGCGGGGTCGGAGCAGCTCGCGGCGGCGCAGGTGGGGAAGGGCACGTCGGCCCGAGCGCCATCCGTCGCGAGCCAACCGAGGCCGAGTCCGAGGCCGCCGAGTCCCAGGGCGCCGAGTCCGCGCAACAGCCGCATTGCCACCTCCGCTCCGCTCGAGAGCGGCCCACCATATCAGAGTCCGATACGGGTCGAGCGCGCAATTGGGGCCTTTGCCCGGCAGGAGCGCCCATTACGTCTCGTTCACCCGCGGGGGACGGGCAGCGACGGCGGCTTCCTGCGACTAACTTGCCCGTTCATGGACTGGCACGACTCCACGATCTGGCTCGTGATCGGCTTCCTCGGCAACGCGCTCTTCTTCTCGCGCTTCATGGTGCAGTGGGTCGCATCCGAGCGCGCCGGTCGCAGCTACATCCCGACGATGTTCTGGTGGCTGTCGATTGCGGGATCCATCGTGCTGTTGCTCTACGCCGTGCACAAACGGGATCCCGTCTTCATCATCGCCTACCTGCCGAACTGCATCGTCTACGTGCGCAACCTGGTGCTGATCCGCAGGCAGGAACGCGAGAGCGCTGCTGCCGCGACCGCCGCCCCCGCGCATGAGGCTCAGGCCGTGAATACCACCGTCAGCACCGATGCGATGGTGAGCGGCGCGCCGAGCCGCACGTAGTCGCTGAAGCGGTAGCCGCCCGGTCCGTAGACCATCGTATTGGTCTGGTAGCCGATCGGTGTCAGGAACGAGAGCGACGCCGAGATCGCCACCCCGATGGCGAAGGCGCGCGGATCGGCGCCCACCTGGTTTGCGGTCGCCATCGCGACCGGAAACATCAGCGCCGCGGCCGCGTTGTTCGAGATGAACTCGGTCAGCACGATCGTCGCGACGACGATCCCGAACAGCACGAAGCGCCAACCGAGCCCGCTGAAGAGGTCGACGATCTCGCGGCCCAGCGCGGTAGCGAGCCCGGATTGCTCGATCGCCGCGCCGAGGCCGAACGACGCCGCGATCACCACCAGCACGTCGATCTCGACCGAATCGCGCGCCGTGCGCGCGCTGATCGCGCCGCTCGCGACGAGTAGCACCGCGCCGATCAGCGAAGCCTGCAGGATCGGCAACAGACCGCTGCCCGCGACGCCGACGACGCCGATGCCGATCGCTCCCACCAGCAGCGCCCGGCGGCCTGCGATCGGGGGCGGCAAGGCGTCGCCGTCGAGCGGGGTGATGACGAGGAAATCCGGCCGATCGCGCCAGCGCTCGCGGAAGCTCGCATCGGCGAGCAGCAGCAACGTGTCGCCGAGGCGCAGCCGCACCTCGCCGAGTTTCGCCACCACCGGTTGCCCCTCGCGATGCACGCCGACGATGGCCGCCTGGTAGCGACCGCGGAAGCCGATCTCCTTCGGTGTCTTGCCGAGCAGCGGGGAGTTCACGCCCACCACCGCCTCGACGAAGCGATGCTCGGGCGTTTCCAGCGCTTCGAGATGCGGCGTCTCGGCGGAGATCAAGCCCGCGAGGTTGCGCAAGTCGAGGATCAGTCGCGCCTGCCCCACGAAGAGCAGATGGTCGCCGCCGCGCAGCACGATGGTGGGCGCCACCGGCGCGATCGGATCGCCCGCGCGCTCGATCTCGACGAGGAACACGCCCTCGAGATGGCGCAAGCCCGCGGCTTCGACGGTCTTGCCGGCGATCGGTCCGCTGGGATCGACGACCATCCGCACCACGAAGTCGCGCGCGGCGGAATGCAGGTCGCGTCGCGGTGTGCTGCGCTGGGGCAGCAGCAGGGGCGCCGTGATCGCCATCACGATGATCCCCACCAGCGCCATCGGCAACCCGACGTGGCTGATCTCGAAGAGTCCGAACGGCGCCTGGCCGGCGTTCTCGAGCAGACCCGAGACGACCAGGTTGGTCGACGTCCCGATCGTGGTGACCACACCGCCGAGGATCACGCCGAACGAGAGCGGCATCAGGAACCGCGACGGTGAGATGCCGCGCGCCTCCGCCCATTCCGATACGGGCTGCATCAACATCGCGACGATCGGCGTGTTGTTCAGAAAGGCGGACGCCGCCGCCGACGGGAGGCACAGACGCAGCAGGCTGGTGCGCTCCCCGCGACCGCCGCCTAGCGCCGAGGCGACCAGCGGACGCAGCACCCCGGTGTCCTCGACCGCGCGCGCCAGCACATAGAGTGCGGCCACGGTGATCGGCGCGGCGTTCGAGAAACCGGAAAAGGCCTGCTTGGTGTCGATCACGCCCGCGACGAGCAGCGCGATCACCGCCGAGAGGATCGCCACGGCGGGGTGCGCGAGACCTCGCACCATCGCGAAGAACATCGCAGCGACGGCGGCCAAGGTGAGCCAAGCTTGCCAGCCCAAAGGTCACTCCCCTGCACCGCACGGATCCGCGGCTCGGCAGCCTATTCCGCGCGCAGCCGTCTCGCATCCCCAGCTGCGGCGAGTCGGGACGCGCACTGCATCCTGTCTGCCCGGTTGATACGTTTGCCCCTCCTGCGGCAGCCACTCCGCGAGGCCCGTGACAGACCATCTCCTCATCTTCTGGATCCAGCTTCTGGATCCAGCTCCTGGTGCTGCTCTCGGCGGCCCATGCGCTGGGCGCGCTCGCGCGTCGCTTCGGGCAGCCCCCCGTGGTCGGCGCGCTGGCGGCGGGCCTGCTGCTCTCGCCGTCCGTGTTGGGCGCGGTCTCACCCGACGCCTACGGCTGGCTGTTCCCCGACGATCCGCGCCAACAGGGGCTGCCGGAGAAAGGGGACGGTCCTCGAAGTGACCTGGGTGTGGACTCGGGGGACACACCTCGCCGAGTGTGTCCCTGAACTCCTCGACCAGTCCACGTCGAGGACCGTCCCCTTTCTCCTCACGGGGCGGCTTCGTCGAGGCGGGCGGCGCGGCGGCGGAGGAGTTCGCGCTGCTCGGGGTGGGTGAGGATGTAGAGGTCGTTGCGTTCGATGCCGCGCACGACGCGCCGCGCGACCTCCTCGGCGCCGATCACACCGCCGCGCAACGCACCCGCCGGCGGTTGCTCGGGCTCGGCGACGGCCTTCGGGACTTCGAGTCCTCGCATCCGCATCGAGTTCGCCGTGATGGCGGTCGCGACGATCATCGGGCACAGCACCGACACGCCGATCTCGTGTGCTTCCAGTTCGCGGCGCAGCGACTCGGTGAACCCCACCACCGCGAATTTCGCCGCGCAGTAGACGCCGAGCCACGACATCCCCACGAGCCCCGCCATCGACGCGGTGTTCAGCACGTGGCCGCCCTGTTTCTGTTCGATCATCCGCGGCGCGAATGCCTCGACGCCGTGCACGACGCCCCAGAAGTCGATGTCCATCGTGAGTCGCCAGTCCTCGGGCGTCATCTGGAGCAGCGGCCCGGCGATCGCGATGCCGGCGTTGTTGCAGACGAGGTGGGCCGCGCCGAAGTGCTGGAAGACGCGCTCGGCGAGTCCGTTCACGCTGGCGCGCTGGGTCACGTCGGTGCGGACGCACAGGACCTCGGTCCCGTGTTCGCGCAGCACCTTGGCACGCGCGTCCATCGCCGCTTCGTCGAGGTCGGCGAGCGCGATCTTCGCGCCGCGCGCCGCGAACGCCTCGGCCATCGCGAAGCCGATGCCGCCAGCGCCGCCGGTGATCACGGCCACGTGGCCGCGGAAGGGATCGGACATGGGTGGTTACCTCCGGAGACGCCGGAGGATACCCAGAGATCAGAGCGGCGGAACGCGCACCGTGGAGTTGGCGGTTGCCGCGGTTCCCGCTTCGGGTTTCGAGGCTGCGCGTTCCAGCACGGCGCGGTAGCCCCGCGTCACGAGTGCGCCGTCGAGCAATCTGCGCGCGTCGAGCATGCCGTGCAGGCGCGGCAGTTTGTAGTGCGGGACGGTCATCAGCAGATGATGTTCGAGGTGATAGTTCACGCGATTCGGGGCGAGCAGCAGTCGTTCCCACCAGCTGACGAGCGTGGTGCGCGTGTTGCGCAGCGGGTCCGACGGATCCGGCACCATCGCGTGCTCGGCGATCGAGCGGATGCGCGTCACCAGTGTGTTCGTGGTGAGCCAGGCGCCGATCCACAGCAGGTAGAGCAGCGGGTGGCCGAGCGCGGCGAGCAGCGCGAAGAGCACGCCGTTCGTCGCGAGGAAGCCGACGAAGGCGCGCCGCCCGTGTTCGTCGCCGGCGCGCCAGCGCGCCATCGACCGCTTCCACGCGCCGCGCACGAACTTGCGACCGGTCTGCCCGGAGAGGTCGCGCCACACTTTGCGGCGCAGGCTCGCCGGTGTGATCGGGAATGGCAGCACCAGCCCGATGTCGGGATCGTCCTTCGTCCAGGTCTTGGCGTGATGCTGCAAGTGGTATGGGCGATAGGCGTGAAGATCAGACCACACGGGATATGCGCAGAGCCAGTTGCCGGCCGCGTCGTTCCAGCGCTTGTCGCGGAGCAACGTGCGGTGCGACGCCTCGTGCATCAAGACTGCGAGGCCGAGCTGGCGTGCGCCGATCAGGAAGAGCGCCACGACGACGCTGAGCGGGTGGGGCCACGCGGCGACGCCCGCGAACGCCGCCGCGATGATCGCCCAGTTCGTCGCGATCGAGGCCACACCGCGCCAGCTCTCCACCGCGAGCAGCGCCTGGATCTCGTCGCGCGAGAAGCGCGCGTGCCAGGCTGCGTTGGTCCTCGCGCTGGCGTCGAGGTCGGGCATCGCAGCGCTCTCGGAACCCGGATTGGCGGCGGTCATCGAAGTCCTCCTCGCGAACTGGTGTGCCCGTCGAAGGGCGTCGCGGGCGCCTTGCCGTGCCGAATGCCGTGGCGCGACAGGAAGCCCGACCAGCTCGCGCGGCCGATCGCGTCGTAGTCGCGCATCGCGTCGACGAGCGCTGCGCGGTCGGCGGCGCCGACGATCGCCTCGGGCAACAGGGGGTCGTGCGCGAGCAGTCGCAACGCCGCACCGCCCACCCGAAACGACTCGACCATCGCGAACTCCGCGGATCGCGCGCGCAGACGCCGCGAGCTCGCGGCGAGCTGCTGGCGATGGCGGCGATAGTTCGCGACGAGGTCGTCGGCGTCCCACAGCTTGCGCGCGCGCGCCTCGCTCACCGGGTCGAGCTCGCGCAATTCGCACACGACGGAGCCGGGCGCGAGCCCGAGCGCGGCCAACTCTTCGCGCACGCGCGTGACGCCGCCGGCGAGGTTGTCCGGTCGCAGCGCCAGCCCACGTGCGAGCGGCCGGAAGCCCGACAGGCGCAGCGCTCGCTCGCCGCGGCGCTGCGACGCGCGCGATGGGGGCGTCGCAGCGCGACCCGCGAATACGCCGATCCAGCCGCCGGACCACCGCAGCAACTGCGCGTCGATTTCCCGCCAGGCGGCGACGCGTCGCTGCACGGGCGCTGCGGCCTGGCCGAGTCGGTAGAGGCCGCGATCGTCGCGCTCGATGAGCCCCGCTCCGAGCAGCCGCGTCAACGCGACGCGCACGCTGCCCTCGGTGATCCCGAAGAGCGCCGCCGATGCGACCAGCGCGTGCACCGGCATCGCGCCGCGGCGCAGCGTGGAGAGCAGGTCGAGCACGAAGCTCTTGGCGTTCGGCGGTCGCTCCGGCACGGCCTGATATTACAGATCGTGTCCACTCACGTCCATTTAAAGTAATGAGTTGCGGGGCAAGTGGAGAAAGGGGACGGTCCTCGCTGTGACCGGGCTGAGGACTGAAGGGACAGACCTGGCGAGGTGTGTCCCTCGAGTCCTCAGCCAGTCCACGCCGAGGACCGTCCCCTTTCTCCACAGGAGATTCTGATGAGCGACCTGCTGTATGGCGTCGATGGTCATGTCGCGACGATCACGTTGAATCGTCCGGAACGGCTGAATGCGATCTCGGTGCCGATGCTCGACGCGCTCTCGCGGGCGCTGGTCGCGGCGGACGAGGATCGTGCGGTGCGCGTGATCGTGCTGACCGGCGCGGGCAAGGGTTTCTGCTCCGGGCTCGATCTCAAGGACCTCGCCGCCGGCAAGAGCATCGGCAGCGACAACGACGCGATGCCGGTCCGCTTCGACCTGCGCAACGCGCCGCCGATCGTGCTGCACCAGGTGGACAAGCCGACGCTCTGCGCGCTCAACGGCGCCGCCGCCGGCTACGGCATGGACATCGCACTCGGCTGCGACATCCGCATCGCGAGCGACAAGGCGAAGTTCGTCCCCGGCTTCGCCAAGCGCGGCGTGCTGCCCGAGAGCGGCGGCACCTGGCTGCTGCCGCGGCTCGTCGGCTGGGCGAAGGCGTGCGAGATCGCCTTCAGCGGCCGCACGCTACCGGCGGCGGAGTGTCTCGAACTCGGTCTCGTGAACCAAGTCGTCCCGCACGATCTCTTCGAGAAGGAGGTGCGCGCGCTGGCCGAGCGAAATCGCGTCGAATGCGCCGCTCGCCGTGCAGGCGATCAAGCGCATGATGCGACTCGGCCTCGAAGACAGCTTCGAGTCGAACGTGCACCAGGTCTACCTGCAACTGCTGCCGCTGTTCCGCACGCGCGACTTCCAGGAGGGCGTGAAGGCGTTCCTCGAAAATCGCGCGCCGAAGTTCGAGGGGCGCTGACGCTAGCTCGCGTCGGGTACCCAGTTGCCGTGGAAGCCGAACGGTACGCGTTGCGGCAGATGGATCGTCGCGACCGGTGAACCCGTGAAGTCCTGCGCGTGCAGGATCTGCACCTCGCCGCCGTTGGTCGCCGCGTCGTAGACGTAGGCGAGCAGCCAGCCGTCGTCCTCGCCCGATTCGGGCGTGCGCGGCACGAAGACGGGTTCGAGGTACGCGCGGCCGTTGCCTTCGAGGCGCAGCTCGCTCTTGCGGTCGACGAGATCGTGCTTGTAGATCGGTCCGACGCCGAACCGGTCGGCCAGGCCGGCGGTGTAGCCGTAGCGGATCGCCTTGCCGATCCGGCGCTCGTCGTGACGCGGGAACTCGTGGCCGCGGTCGTCGAGGCAATCGCTGCCGACCTTGCCCGACGACGGATCGAGCACCCAACGGTTGAGCGTTGCCCGGCCTTCGTTCGGCCCGAGACGATCGCTCGCGAACATCTTCGGATGCCGGCAGACGTCGAGCACCACCTGTCCGTCCGCCGGACTCGTACGCGTTCATCGGATAGAACACAAAACAGATCGACACTTCGAACCAGCGAACCTGGGACGCGTCGCCTTCGCGCGGCAGCAGTCCGGCGCGGGCGCCGTAGTCCGGGTTCCAGACGTAAGGGAAGGCGCCTGCCATCGCGACGTCGTTGTCGAAAGTGCAGGGCAGGTCCAAGAGCACGACGTAGCGCTCGGTGATCGCGCAGTCCGGCGGCACGACGGGATTCGGACCGATGCGCAGCAGGCGACCGCTCAGCTCGCGCGGGATCGTCCCGGTGACGCGCAGATTTCTCGCGGTGACCTCGCCGGCCACCGGAGCGAAGTTGCCGGACAGATACGGGTTCGCGGCCCGCGTCGTGCAGTGGCCTGGGACGGCATGGAGCCATCCTCGACCAGTTGGCGGAAATTACCGAATCGAATGGCGTCGAAGTTGGCTAGAGCTCGCCGCCGAGACGCCGGAAGATGGCGTCGGGTGTGTCGGCGGCCTGGCTACCGGGCTGGCGCTCGAGCACCTGCAGTCCCGCGACCATCCGGTCGCAGAGCGCGGCTTCGTTCGGCAACCCCGCGGTTGCGAAGCTCCCGGGGCATGATCTTCTGCACGACGACGCGTAGCTCGCCAGGCGTCACCGTTCGCGGTTCGAGCCCGGCTTCCTTGAGCGCGATGCGAACCGTGCCGCGCGCTTCGAGGCGCTCGAGCGTCGTACTCTCTTCGAGTGCGGTGCAGAGCCACTCGAATGCCGAGGAGCCGGCCATCGCGCATCTCCAATGAAGGCAGGAAGCCGGGGGAGGGACGCCGGAACCGACCACCCTCCCTGGTGATCCTGCGCACTCGAGAAGCTTCTTCGGCCGCCGCCGACGCCGACTTGAGACGGGCCCGATGATCCCGCTCGCTGCCGGACGGCAGCGAGTTCGATGATCCCGCTCGCTGCCGGACGGCAGCGAGCCGAACACGAGTCAGGGGGCTGCGAGGTTGCAGTGAAGGGGCTGCGAGGTGGGCGGTCAGCGGAACGTGCGGGTCACGAACAAGAAGAGGCCGAGCCCACAGATCGCCGCCGAGCCGAATTCGACGACGCGCTCGTACCAGCGTCCGTCGCGAGTACGGGCAAGCGAGCGGAGCAGCGGCCAGATCATCGCGACCACGGCGATCTGGCCCACTTCGACCCCTGCGTTGAATCCGAAGAGCGCCGCGACGAGCCGATCGGTCGGGAGTTCCATCTCGGCGAGGATGCCCGCGAAACCGAAACCGTGGACGAGCCCGAATGCGAAGGCCACCGCGGCGCGCAGCTGCGCCGGCCGCGAGGTGCGATCCAGCAGCCCGAAGTGACACCACGAAAAGAGCGCCAGGCCGAGCAGCGTGGACGCCGCGACGGCGCCGTTTCCGGCAAGCGACGCCGCCGCGAGCGCTGCAAGTCCGGCCACGACGACCAACGGGACCGCGCGCGGCCGACCGCCGAGCAGCCACGAATTCTCCGCCGCGACGAGCGCGATCGAGAAGCCGATCAGCGCGTCGATCGGCGGCCGGGTCGGGCCGCACCACGCCGAGCACGGCCAACGCGAGCGTGACGCTGTGGCCGATCGTGAAGCCGGTCACGAGGCCCGCCACTTCGCGGAGACTCGCCGCGAGCAGCAACAGCGCGAGCACGAAGACGATATGGTCGTAGCCCGTCGCGATGTGCTCGATGCCGAGCACCAGATAGCCGAGCAGGCCCGTGCCGCTCGCGTCTGGCTGTGCTCGCACTCCGCGCCGAGTTCACCCAGCGACCAACTCGTCTGCGCCTCCGAAAGAACCGCCTCGCGCACGCTGCCGTCCGGCATTTCGACGCGCGCGAAATGAAGGTGCGACGGCGCGACGTCGAGCAGCAACGTGCTCGAGACCACCGGTGCTCCTGGATCCGCACATTTCAGGGTCCACTCGTAGACGACCCAACCGTCGGGCGCTGCGACGGGGAACGGATCCGCGGCAGGCGCGCACGGCTGTCCCCGACTCGAAAGGCGAACCTGCTCGGCGAGCAGCCGGATCAGTGCCGGCTGTTTGTGGGGCTCGAGCACCGGGTCGAGCGCCAGGCGCGTCAGCTCGAGACGCGGGATGCGCACGCGCACGAGCGCACCGTCGCCAGTGAACTTCCAGCTCGAGTAGGAGAGACTGCGACCGTGTGCCGTCGCGGGACGCGGTGCAAGCGCGCACAGCAGCGCAAGCAACACCAACACGAAGCGCCGGACGCGCGTCACGGAAGCGCTCCCGCCACGGCGATCGCGGCGCGGCGTCGCAGCCCGTCGAGATAGGCGCGCAGAGCCTCGTCGCCCGCGCGACGCCTCCACTCGGCGCGCACCTCCGCTTCGACCTCCGCCAGCTCCGGCGCGCGCGCCTCCTCGCGCGCGACGAGTCGCAGCACGTGATAGCCGCCCGCCGCGCGTACCGGATCCGCAACCTCACCGGGCGCGAGCGCCGCCAGCGCCAGGACTGCCGCGGGCCCCAGGTATTCGCGCAACTTCGCGGCCGGCAGCGGTGCATCGGGGAGCTTTGCGACGGGTGCGTCGCCGAGCGCTCGCTGCACGTCGGCGGCGGGGGCGCCGTCGCGCATCCGCGCGGCGGCGTCGCGCGCGCGGGCGAGTGCAGCGTCGTCGGCATCGCTACTGCTGCGCGCGAAGACCTGCTCGACCTGCAGGCGTCCCGGTCGCGCGAAGTAGTCGCGATTCGCGTCGAAGAAGGAACGCAGCTCGCCGGCGTCCGGCTCGCGCTGATCGGCGTCGGCTGTCACCGACTCGATCACCGCCGCCACCAGGTCGCCCCGCACGCGCCGATCCTGGCGCGCCAGTCCGAGCTCCAGTGCGCGTTGCACCAGCAGCTCCTCGTCGACGAGGCGATCGAGGACATGACGCTTGTCGGCGTCGTCGACGGCGCTGCGGCTGTCGGAGACGAGCGCATCGACGGCGCGCTCGTAGTCCGCACGTCGCACCGCCGTCCCGTTCACCGCCGCGACGGCGCCTTCGGGCACGAGGCTCGCTTCGCGCGTCTGCGCGAGCAATCCCACCGCTGCCGCCGCGAGCCCCGCGAGCGCACCGAGCGTGAGCAATGCGGTTGCGCGACGCTCGTTCAAGCCGTCCCCTGCGTCGCCGCGAGGAAGCCGACCACCACGCGGGCGAGCGCGTCGCCGCAGTCTTCCTGCAGAAAGTGACCACCACCTGCGAGCGTCACATGCTGCTGCCCGCGCGCGCCGGGAATGCGCTGCTGGAGCACTGCGTCGCCACCGCGTGTCACCGGGTCACCGTCGCTGAACGCCGTGAGGAAGGGCTTTTCGAAGCGTTCGAGCATCTTCCAGGCAGCACGATTGGCGGGCGCGGCGGGATCGTCGGGCGCGATTGGCACCAGCAGCGGGAATTGCCGCGCGCCCGACTTGTACGATTCGTCCGGGAACGGCGCGTCGTAGGCCGCGACGACGTCGGGCGACAGCTCAGTCCGCGTCGCGCCCTGCAGGATCTGCCCGGCCGGGAACACCGGAACGTTCTGCGAGAACGCGCGCCACGCCATGAACGCGTCGCTCGGCGCGCCGTCGCCCGTCGGCAGGAAGGTGTTCGCAGCGACCACGCGTGCAAAACGATCCGGGTCTTCGGCGACGAGTCGCAGGCCGAGCAGGCCGCCCCAGTCCTGACAGACGAGCGTGATGTTGCGCAGCTCCAGCGTTTCGACGAACGCACGCAGCCAGTCGAGGTGGCGCTGGTAGCTGTAATCGCTGCGCTCCGCCGGCTTGTCCGAGCGACCGAAGCCGACGAGATCCGGGGCGACGACGCGCTGCCCCGCCGCCGCGATCACCGGGATCATCTTGCGATACAGATAAGACCACGAGGGCTCGCCGTGCAGGCACAGCACGGGATCGGCGGCGGCTGGTCCCTCGTCGAGGTAATGCATGCGCAAGCGCGCGCCGTCTCCTGACGGGATCTCGACGTAGTTCGGCGCGAACGCGTAGCCGGGTAGGCTGGCGAAGCGCTCGTCGGGGGTGCGGAGGATCTGCAAGCCGATTTCCTTCCACGGCATCGGGCGTCGGAGCACTCTAGACGAGCAGCGAGCCGCCTTCGATGCCCGCGGCGGAGGAGAAGACCGCACGATGAGCATCCAGATCCGGCCGAGCCGGCGGGCAGCGGTGACCGCGCTGGCGGGCGATCCCGCGGCAGCGAGCGTCTACGGGCCCGTCGACGGCTTCGATGTGGTCAACGACACCGGCCACGAAACCTGCGGCTTCGAGATCGAGCTCGAAGGCGTCCACAGCAGCGACGTCTATCGCAGCTTCGCCGAGCCGTACATCCGCTACAGCGCGCCGAGCCTGTCCGACACGGCTACCGGAGTGCGCATCCGATCCCAGGCCAACTGGAATCCGGCGACGCAGACCTTTTTGCCTGTGACCCGGCCTGCGGCCCGTGGTTATGTGCGCGACTCGTGCTGGACGCTCGGGTTGGGGAGTTCGTACGACGCGGCCGGCTGTTGACATTTCGGCGTCAGCCAGACGACGCTCCGGTCGATCTCGAGCAGCTTCTGCTCGACGATCCGCTCGTCGCAAACGCCGCGACCGAGATCGAGTGGGCGCTGCTGCAAGCCAAGCCCGGTCAGGGGATGGTGTTCAACGAGCGAGAGCTGCGAGGCGGCAACGAAACGGTGGTCCGCCGCTACGAGTTCTAGCGCTACGACACAGCATGGGGCCGCGCGAACAGCTTCATCGATCCCGAGACCGGGCAGGCGACACACTATGTCGATCCGGCCAAGGGCGAGGTCGCGTCGAGTGCGTGGTCGACGGCTGCAACGATCCGACGCCCGACGAACTCGGCGACTTCATCGGCCGCCAGTTGGCCGGCTTCAACATCCAGCTGACCGCGTGCAACAACGGAATCGACGACGATGGCGATGACAACGTGGACGCGAGCGACCTCGGTTGTCGCGACGCCACCCAGAACGACGAGAGCCCGGCGTGTCGGGACGGCATGGACAACGACGGCGCCCCCGGCATCGACTTCGACGGCGGCGCCTCGGCGCAGGTTGGGGTTCCGATCGCGAGCCCGGATCCGCAGTGCACGCAGGCCTGGGGCGCCCGCGGAGTCGATTCGAGGGAGGTTTCCTTCTTGCAGCGGTACGTGGCGGTGTCCGCTGCTGGTGTGATAGACGCTCGGACCAGATCGGACGGCAGTTTGGGATCCCGCCGAAGCATCAGGAGCAAAGCCCGGGTTCCGCCGGCGTTGCTGCGCCAGGCGTTGGAACGTCTGTTGCGACCCCTGGTTCGCCTGCTGATCGAGCAGGGTGTGCCGTTCGGCGAGCTCGCCGAGTTGTTGAAGGGTGTCTACGTCGACGTCGCGCTTCGTGAGTTCCCGCTCGAGGGCAAGCAGCCCACCGATAGTCGCGTGACGCTGCTGACCGGTGTCCACCGCAAGGACGTCCGGCGGCTGCGCGGGCAGCCGCACACACCGCAGGATCCGCCGCATTCCGTGACGCTCGGAGCGCTGTTGGTCGCGCGCTGGACCGGTACGCCGGGTTTCCTCGACGCCGAGGGCCGTCCGCGCCCGCTGCCGCGCAAGGCGCTGCGCCGCGGCAAGAGCTTCGAGAGCCTGGTCGAATCGGTCAGCAAGGACATCCGGCCGCGCGTGGTGCTCGATGAGTGGTTGCGCCTCGGTGTCGTGCGTCTCGACGCCGAGGACCGCGTCTGCCTGAATGCCGAGGTGTTCGTGCCGTCGCGCGGCCTCGATGAGAAGCTCTTCTTCTTCGGGCGCAACCTGCGCGACCACATTGCCGCCGCCGCGCGCAACGTCGGTGGCCGGCGTCCCGCCTTCCTCGAGCGCAGCGTCTACTACCCCGGCCTCGCGCGGGAGTCGGTCGCCGAGCTCGCGAAGCTCGCCGCGCGGGTCGGCATGGAGGCGCTCCAGGCCGTGAACCGTCGCGCCCTCGAACTCGTGCGCGAAGACGCGGCCAGCGAGACGGCGTCGCAGCGAATGAACTTCGGCCTGTACTTCTACGACGCCCCTACCGATGACGGCGCGGAGCCTGACGAAGAGAGCGTGCAGAAGTGAACGAAGCCGCACCCGCGCCGATCCCTCCATCGCGTCCTCGCCGTTGGCGGCGTGCTGTTGGTGCGCGTTCTCGCACCGCTCGGCGCGCGTGCCGCGAGCACGTGGAACGACCGGGGACGCCCGAGCCGCCGGAGAGCATCGAAGTTCCCGAGATCGAACATCACAACCGCCACTGGCATGTCATTTGCGCCCGCGTCGCCAGAGAAGCCGGGGTCAAATACCTCGGAGCCGCCATGAATGAGAAGCCCAAGCCCGTCTTCGAGCTTCCCGGTCCGGACCCGGATGGCGGATTCACGGTCGACCGTGGGCACGATCTCCCAGTCTTCGGTGAGGACGGCCACATCCTCACGCCCGAAGAGCGCGAGAAGCTGCCGCCCGTCGTGGGCCCGCTGGTGAAGCCGGCCTGACGCCGGTCGTCGCAGCGTTCTGCAGCACATGTAACCACCAAGTGTAACCGCGAGCTCTGCGCTGCCGATTCTGCGGGGCTCCGTTCGAGGGCCACGCGCGCACGCCAGACGTGGGCGTGTCCGTTGATGTGAGTAGCGGCCGCGCCGTGTTCCGCGTGGAGGGCCTCGATGTCGCTCTCGATGGACCCGCCGAACGACCTCTTTACGAATCTCTCGCCGAGGATGGATCGCCTGCTCGCCGTCGGGGAATTCGCCTTCACCGTGAAATCGAAATACGGAAGAACCGGAAGCAGAGGGTCGAGTCGATGGGTGACACCGGCGATCATGTCGCCGACGCTATCACGTGTCTCGCGGCGCGCTTGGGTGCAGGCGACGATCACGCCGGCACCACCTACGACGACGTTGCCGGGTCCCGTCACGCGGAACAGCCAGCGCCGCCAGTCGTAGCGGACGTTCAGCGGGACGTACCAGATCTCGGTACTGAGCGACTCGCCGTAGTCGCCGGTACTCCAGTCGGAGCTGCTGCTCACGCCGAGGCGGCAGGCCCGCCGAGCAGGCGCCGCCAGATCGGCGTCTTCGCTCTCACGCTTTCGCTCGTCAGCCCAGCTCTCGGGTGCCGCGCACCTTCAACCCCGCGGCTCGGTAGACCGCGTCGATCACGCGCATGTTGGCGATCGCGTCGTCGGGTCCCGTCGGCACCGGCGTCCCGTTGCGAACGTGATCGACGAAGGCACGCAGCTGGCAGGTGTAGGTCGCCTCGCCGGCCACGCGCTCGTGGCGGGTTCCCGCCGGCGTGCGCACCGTCACGCGGTTGTAGAACTGGGGCGCGATCGGATTGAAGACGCGCACTGCGCCGCACTCGCCCTCGATGCGCAGCGACATCCTCAGCAGCGTGCGCGACCACATCGAGCAGAGCGTCGCTGCGCTCCGGCCGTCGGCGAAGCGGTAGCGCGCCTGCATGCGGCGATCGACCTGTGGCGACCACGACAGCGCGTTGGCGCCGACGACTTCCGGCTCCGCCTCTGCCATGTGGCGCACCATCGACACCGTGTAGCAACCGGCGTCCATCATCGCGCCGCCCGCGAGATCCCAGCGCCAGCGGATGTCGTTCCGCATCAGGCCGATCGGGAAGGCGAGGGCGGCTTCGTAGTGACGCGGCGCGCCGATCGCGCCACTCGCGACGATCTCCTTGACGCGTGTCGCCAGTGGGTGGTAGCGCCAGTGGAAGGCCTCGACGAGCACGCGACCGGTCTCGCGCGCGGCGTCGGCCATCTGCTGCGCTTCCGCTGCGTTCGACGCGATCGGCTTCTCGCAGAGCACGTGCTTGCCCGCGCGCAGCGCGCGGATCGTCCACTCGCAGTGCAGAGCGTTCGGGAGCGGGTTGTAGATCGCGTCGAGTTCGGGGTCGGCGAGTAGCGCGTCATAGGAATCGTGCACGCGCGGGATGCCGTGCTTCTGCGCGAAGGCGCGCGCCCTGGCGCCGTCGCGCGCCGCAATGGCCACGACCTGCGCCTCGGCGACGCTGCGGGCGGGCCGGATCAGCGCCATCGGCGCAATCCGCGCGGCGCCGAGGATTCCGAAGCGGAGCGGAGCCTGGTTCGTCATGCGGGGAGGATACGCTGCCAATCATCTGGCCACGCGTGCGATGCCGTGGGCGCCGTTCGGGAGCCAGGCGCGACGGGCGCGCAGGCGGCGCTCGCCGGATTGCGACGCCGAAGCCGCGCGCGAGCGCGTCGATCAGAGGCCGCGTTGACGGCGCGCGCGGCGGCGGCGGGCGACCGACGCCAACGCGCTGAGGGCCGCGACGGACCCGGACATGGCGGCCGGCTCGGGAGCGAGTTGGATGTGGTCGAAGTAGACGGTCCACGGATCGCCCTCGATGCCCGTGTTCTTCCAGGCCTGGATACGCACCAAGAGGGCCAGCGCTTCTGGGGGTGCACTCAGGTCCGTTGCGACCTCCGTCCAGACCCCGGTCGTGAGTGAGTTGACGGGCGTGTGTCCGATCGACGAGGTGTTGCAGAGCGCGTTCGAAAACCAATACAAGCCGACGTCCGCGCGTCCCGTCGTGTCGGTGCCGGTCGAGTAGTGGGAGTACGAGAAGTGGTAGTCGAGCCCGCCTTCGATCGGGACACATTGCTCGACGAAGGCTCCGCTCACTCCCCCATAGGTGTTCGAGATCGAGATCGATCCCGAGTTCGGGTCGTCGGTGTCGTCGAAAGAATCCCACATTTTGCCGGCAGAGACGTTGTCCCAGCCGAGCAGATCGGTGTCGAACTCGCCATTCACCACCAGGCCATCCGCGCCGGCGCCGGCGGCCCCGAAGGCCGCGATCGCGAACGTCGCGCAGACCCAGGTGCGACCCATGCTTCTCATTTTGATCCGACCTCCTGCGCGCTCAGGATGTGGATGTCTTCCGCTTTTGAGCGACGCCGCCACCATATTACAATTGGCGTCATCGTGGGGTGCACGGCGGATCTCAATGCGCCGTTGCGGGCGCCGCCACGCGTCGGGGCCGCGACGCGAAACTCCCGGGCGCTCTGATAGGATGCCCCCGACGCGGGAGGAAGCTCGATGCACTGCGAACTGAAGCTGGCGGGCGGAACGCTGATCGACGGGACCGGCGCGCCCAGTGTGCGCAGCGACGTGGCGATCGCGGGCGGTCGCATCAGCGCGCTCGGCGATCTCACCGGACTCGAGGCGGCGCGTACGATCGACTGCAGCGATCGCGTCGTGACGCCCGGCTTCATCGACATCCACTCGCACGCGGACTGGCTGCTGCCCGACGCGGATCACGGGCGTCTCGTCGAACCGTTCGTGCGCCAGGGCATGACGACGCTCGTCGCGGGCAACTGCGGCTTCAGCCCGGCGCCGATCTCGCCGCGCAGTCGCGACACGGCGCGCGGCGCGAGCCGGCTGCTCCACGATGGCTCGCTCGATCCCGACTTCGCCACGATGGAAAGCTTCCTCGACGCGCTCGAGCGCGGTGGCGTGGCGCTCAACGTCGCGCAGCTGGTGGGTCACGGGACCGTACGCGCAGCGGTGACGGGCGCGCTCGAGCCGGCCGCGCCAACGCGCGACGAACTCGCCGCGATGGAACGGCTCGTCGAGGAGGCGCTCGACGCCGGCTGCGTCGGCGTCTCGACCGGACTCGGCTACGCGCCGGGAATCTTCGCGGGCGAGCAGGAACTGACCGCGTTCGCGAAGATGGCGGCGCGGCGCGGTCGCCTCTTCACCTCGCACCTGAAGGCATACTCGTGGGCGAGCGGCGTCTACTCGCACGATCCGAAGCAGGATCCGCACAACCTCGCCGCGATCCGCGAGATCCTGCGGTGGCGCGAGCCGCCGACGTCCGGCTCCAGATCAGCCATCTGATCTTCGTCGGCCGTAATACCTGGCCGAATCACGGCGCCGCGCTGCGCCTCGTCGAGGACGCGCGCCGCGACGGTCTCGACGTCGCCTTCGACGCCTTCCCGTACACGGCGGGCAATACGACCTGCGCGGTGATCTTCCCCGCTGCGCTGCTCCCCAAGCTCGAGGAAGTGCTGCGCGATCCCGAGCAGCTCGCGGGCCTCGCGCGCTTCGCCGAGATGGCGTTCGGGGCGGTCGGCTTCGGCCTCCCCGACATCCAGTTGATGCATTGCGACGTGCCCGAGTGGAACCACCTCGACGGACTGCGGATTCCCGAGGCTGCCGCGCGCGTCGGCATGGAGCCCTTCGAGTTCTACGCGCGACTCACGGTCGCGAGCCAACGCAACGCACGCGTGCTGAACCACACCTACAGCGGCGACGCGGGCGACGAAGACGCGCTGCGCGCGGTGCTCGCGCATCCCCTCTGCACGATCGAAACCGACACCATCCTGACCGCGCAGGGCCATCAGAACCCGGCCAGCTTCGGGACCTTTCCGCGCGTACTCTCGACCTACGTGCGCGCGGGTCTCTTCTCGCTCGAGGAAGCGGTGCGCAAGATGACGGGCGCCGCCGCCGAGCGGCTCGGCTGGAGCGATCGCGGCTTTGTGCGGCGCGGCGCAGCCGCGGATCTCGTGGTGTTCGACCCTGCGCGGCTGCGCGACACCGCGAGCTTCGAAGCGCCGTCGCGCGCGCCGGAAGGCATCGAGCACGTGCTCGTCAACGGCAACCTCGTGCTCGAGGCAGGTCGCTACGACGCGAGCGCACGTGCCGGGACGGTGCTGCGCGCGTAGCCAGGGTCGGCAGGCCGACAGCTCGGTCGCGCGCGGCGCGACGCCGCCGCGCGCTCGGCTAGCCTCACGCCATGATGACTGGGATCGCGAACTCACGAACGGCGCTCGCCGCGCTGATCGCTGTTTCGCTCGCTGCGGGAGCCGGCGCTTGGCTGCACGCGCGCGTTTCCGGGGAACGCATCGCTGCGCTCGAACAGGAACTCACCGCCGCGCGCGACCGCGCCAGCGCCGACGCCGCCGATCGCGGCGCGCTCGCGGATCGAGTCGCGCGCCTCGAGGCGGCGCTCGCCGCGGCAACCGCCGGCGCGGGCGCGGCGCAGGGCGATGCGGCGGCGGAAACGCCCGCAGCGCCCGGCGAAGACGAGGTCGCTGCGCAAGCGGACACGCAGGGCGAGTCCGATTCCCACGCTGCGATTCCGCGCACCGCGATGGGCGCCTTCGACGCCGACAGTCTGGTCGCAGCCGGCTTCCGCCGCGAAGACGTCGCCCGCTTCCGCGCGCGTCTCGACGAGATCAAGCTGAAGCAGCTCTATCTGCGCGACCAGGCCACCCGCGAGGGCTGGATCGGGACGCCGCGTTTTGCGCAAGAATCTGGGGCCCTGTTCGGCGAATTCGTCGGCCTGCGCAAGGAGTTCGACGAGCCGCTCTTCGACTGGGTGCTCTACTCGACCGGCCACCCGAACCGCGTCGCCGTCCAAGAAGTGATCTCGGGCGGCGCCGGCGACTCCGCGGGTCTGCTGCGCGGCGACGTGATCGTGCGTTACGGAGACCAGCTCCTGCTCTCGCCCGGCGAACTGCGCACTGCCACAACCCAAGGCCGCGCCGGCGAGCTGGTCGAACTCGAAGTGCAGCGCGAGGGCGAGTCCGCGCCGCGTCGCATCTTCGTCCCGCGCGGCCCGATCGGCATCACGCTCGCGCCGACGTCGGTGCAGCCGCCGCCGGCGGGGTAGCGGAACTGCGGACGCCACCCGTCTCGGCAGCCCGTCAGGCGAGATCGAAGAGCAACACCTCGGAGTCGTCGCTCGCGGTGATCGCGAGGCGTGCTTCTTCGCTCGCGGCGAGCCCGTCGCCGGCGCGCAGCCGCTGCCCGTTCACTTCGAGCGAGCCGCGTGCGACTTGCAGCCAGGCATGACGACCGGCGCCGAGCAGGTACTCGCTGCGCGCACCCGCTGCCAGCCGGCCGGCCCACAGTGACACGTCCTGGTGCACCGTGACCGAGCCGTCGCGCCCATCGCGCGACGCCACCAGCAGCAGCTCGTCCCGGCTCGCGCCGAGCGGGAAGGCGTGTTGCTCGTAGCCCGGCTCGAGACCACGCCGTTCGGGCAGGATCCAGATCTGCAGGAAGTGCACGAGCGCATCGCGCGAGTGGTTGAACTCGCTGTGGTCGATGCCGGTGCCGGCGCTCATGCGCTGCACTTCGCCAGGCTCGATCGTCGCGCCGTTGCCGAGGCTGTCCCGGTGCGCGAGCGCGCCCTCGAGCACGTAGGTGACGATCTCCATGTCCTCGTGGTGGTGCGTGTCGAAGCCGCGACCCGGCTGCACGCGATCTTCGTTGATCACGCGCAGCGCGCGAAAGCCCAGCTGCTGCGGATCGTAGTAGTCGCCGAACGAGAAGGTGTGGCGACTGTCGAGCCAGCCGTGCCTTGCGTGACCACGCGTGTCGGAGAGTCGGAGGGTGAGCATCAGTACCCCGAAACCTGCATGGTTGGTGAAACCGACGAGAAGTGCGCGCCCCGTCGGGTCGCGTCATCGGCCCGGACGTGGCACGGACGGTTTCGTGAGACTGCAAGACCCGCCATCAGCGCGGCGTTTCGAGCGGATCGACTCCGCGGCCTGCGCCCAGGCGATCGAGGCAGGCAGCGAGTTCGGGCGTCTGCTCCCAACCACAGGAGCCCGCGGGCCCGAAGCGGCCGCAGTGGGCATCGCGGAAGCAGGCGTAGTGCGGGAGCCATTCACAGCTGCTGGCCAGCGGCTGCTCGGCGCAGAGCTGGCCCGAGCAGCCGCCCACCACGCAGTCCGAATCGAGCACTTCGAACTCGTTGCTGGTGATCTCGACGATCGCCGCGCAATGGCCGTCACCGAGCGGTGCCGCCTCGCTGCAGCCGAAGCCGACGGGGTAGCGGAGCCGCCAGGTGCCGGGCGCCCGCGCGTGGATCGGATCGCTCACCGCGCCGCCCGCAGGAACGGCTTCGGCGAAGCCTTCCCAGACGCAGATCGCATCGGGTCCCTGCGAGACCCACGTGTCGCCGATGCGCTGTTCGTAGTCGAAGTGGCCGCAGCCGCCCAGGTAGAGCGTCGCGCGCATCTGGTTGTGGAAGGTCGCGACGCCGCTCTCGCCCACTTCGTAGCGCTCGCGATCCGTCTCCGGCGCGCAAGCGAACAGAAGGGCGGCGAGCAGCACGATTGCGGCTTGGATCGTCCACGAGCGGATCGCCATGGCCACCTCCGTCTCCCGGCGGCAACACGCTAGCTCGCGAGGGGACGCCCCGCCGTCACTCCACTGCGATGCGAGCCGCGGCCCGCAGATCTCGGGACGAGCGGCCCGCTGCGAGTTCCCATTCGCCGGGCTCGACCCGCCACGCCTTTTGCTGCGTGTCCCAATGCGAGAACGCGCGCGGCGCGAGCGTGAAGCGCACTACGCGCCGTTCGTCCGGCGCCAGCGCGATCTTCTCGAAGGCCGCGAGCGTGCGCAGCGGCCGCCGCACGCCCTGCGTGCAGCGCTTCGCGTAGAGCTGCACGACTTCCCGGCCGCGACAAGCGCCGGTGTTGGCGATCTCGATCTCGCACGCGACGGTTTCCCCCGCCGCGACGCGCTCGCTCGCGATGCGCAGCGCGCCGTATTCGAAGCGCGCATAGGAGAGCCCGTGACCGAACGCGAATCGCGGCGCGATGTCGCGCGCGTCGTACCAGCGGTGGCCGACGAAGAGGCCCTCGCTGTACGCGATGCGGAGATCCTCGCCCGGCACGTCGAGAAACGCGGGCGTGTCCTCCATGCGCACCGGAATCGTCAGCGGGAGCCGACCGCCGGGGTCGACGTCGCCGAACAGCACGTCGGCCAGCGCGTTGCCGCCCTCCTGACCGGGATACCAGAGTTGGAGGATTGCGGCGGCGCGCTCGCTCCAGTCCATCGCGACCGGCGAGCCCGCGTTGATCACCACGACCGTGCGCGGGTTCGCCTCGGCGACGCGCGCGACGAGTTCGTCCTGCCGCTTCGGCAGGTGGAAGCCGTCGCGGTCACGGCCCTCGGTCTCCCAGTCCGGATCGAGGCCGACGACGACGACCGCGGCGTCGGCGCTGCGCGCGGCGGCGACGGCGCGCTCCATCGCGTCGTCGGGCTCGGGCGGCAACCAGCCGAGCCGCAGGCCAGCCGGCGTGCCGGGGCGATCCTGTGCGAACTCCACCTCGAGTTCGACCGCGACGCCCGCTTCGAGCACGGCCTCCGCCTTCACGTCCGCACTGCCGAGCCCGAAGAACGAGGTCCCCGGCTTGCGCTCGTCCCAGTTGTCGAGCACGGCGCGACCGTCGATGCGCAGCCGACTCTTGCCGGCGCTGGTCAGCGAGAAGCGGTGCGCGCCGCTCTCAGGGGGCACGAGTCGCGCGCGCAGTCGCGCCGACCACGGCTGCTTCGCGTCGAGGCCGGGCGGTGTCTGCAGCCAGAAGATCTCGGCTTCGCGCATGGACTCGCGGTGAACCGGCTCGCCCGCAGGCTCCGCGGCTGCAAACAGCTCGATCTCGATCGGAAGCCCGCCCGGCGCCCCGACGAGGTGCGTGCCGTCGAGAGCCGGTACCCCGCGATACGCACTCGGCCCGCGCGCGAAGACGATCTCGACGCCCGACCCGGCGCGCGCCCGGATGCCGGCGAGAGGCGACACCGCGTAGTGAGGAGCCACGCACGCGCTGCCGCCGCCCTGGATCACCGCGCGGTCGGCGTTCGGACCGATCACCGCCAGGCGCCGCAGCTTTGCGTCGAGCGGCAGCGCGTCGGCTTCGTTGCGGAGCAGCACGATTGCGTCGGCGGCGGCCTCGCGCGCGAGCGCGCGGTGCTCGGGGCGGTCGATCGCCTGCTCGGGGGCGTCGATGCCGCGCGCTTCGTCGAGCGCGCCGGCCTTCGTCGAGCAGCGCGAGGATGCGGCGCGCACAGGCGTCGACGGCAGCTTCGTCGAGTTCGCCGCGCTTCACCGCGTCGACGATCTTGGTGCCGTAGTGGCGCGGCGGACCCGGCATCTCGAGGTCCATGCCGGCGCATCACCGACGCCGCCGTCGACTGCGTCGCGAACCAGTCCGAGATCACCACGCCGTCGAAGCTCCACTCGCCGCGCAGGATGTCGGTGAGCAGGCGCGGGTGCTCGGTGCAGTGCGTGCCGGCGAGGCGGTTGTAGGCGGCCATCACCGTCCACGCGCCGGCCTCGCGCACGGCGGCCTCGAACGGTGCGAGATAGACCTCGCGCAGCGTGCGCTCGTCCATCTCGGCGCTGGCGCGATGGCGTTCCCACTCGACGTCGTTGGCGACGAAGTGCTTGACGCAGGCGCCGACGCCATGCGCCTGGAGCCCACGCACGAACGCGACGGTGAGTCGCGACGAAAGCTCCGGGTCCTCCGCGTAGCACTCGAAGTCGCGACCGCCGATCGGCGTGCGCTGGATGTTCACCGTCGGCGCGAGCAGCACGCGCGCGCCCTTCGTGAGCGCCTCCTCGGCGAGCGCGCCGGCGACGCGTTCGACCAGCGCGGCGTTCCAGGTGGCGCCGAGCGCCGAGCCGCACGGGAAGCACGCCGAGCTGGTCCCGCCGCCGATGCCGGTGCCGCGCGCGCCGTTCGGGCCGTCGGTCACGCGCAGCGTGCGCGATCCCGAGTCGCGGCACGGCGACGCGTGTTCCAGAGGTCGGCGCCGGCCATCAGCGCGGCCTTCTCGTCGAGCGTCAGCTCGCGCGAGCAATCGTTCGACGCGCGTTGCGCTGGTGCATGGCGCATCCTCTCTCCGTGGCGGTCGCCAGTCTACGCGACCTCGGCGCGCCCCGGCTGCCGCGTCCGCGATTGCTCGCGCCGGCGGCTTTTGCTAAAGCTCCGCTCGACCGAACGCCGTTAATAGGCCCCGAACGACGTTCGACGTCAGCCCGAGAGCTCGCAAGTGAGAGAACTCCAGCCCGCAGAACGGCGCCGCCTCCAGAGCCGCACCGACGCCCGCCGCGCCATCCTGGACGCGACCGAAGCGCTGCTCGTCGAAGACGGCGTCGAGGCCTTCTCGATGCGACGCCTGGCCGAGCGCTGCGGCTACACGCCGCCGACGATCTACCACCACTTCGTCGACAAGCAGCACCTGCTCGACGAGCTGCTCGACGAGCGTTGCCGCGCGCTGGTGAAGTCGCTGAAGCGCGCCCGCCAGGGCGACGACCCGGTCGAGAACCTGCGCGCGTTCGGCATCGCGTTCGCGCGCTGGGGCCTGCGCAATCCGACGCACTACGCGCTGCTCGCGCAGTCGCGTCGAGCCCGAGCTGCCGGTGCCGCCGGCTGCCGAAGAAGCGCGCGCGCTGCATGGAGGCGCCGCTCGAGAAGATCGCCGCCGAAGGTCGCCTGGCTGCGCAACGCGAGAGCGTCGCGCCAGTCGATCTGGTCCTTCCTGCACGGCTTCGTCCTGCTGCGCACGAGTCGCAGCGACATCGAGTGGATGCCCGACGTCCTCGAGGTCGGCTTCGCCGCGCTTCTTCACAGCTTCATTCGCGACGCCGATCGCGCCCCGGCCCGCGAGGAGACACAGTCATGAGGATCCGAAGCTTCTGGACCCGCGCGGCGATCACGCTCGCCGCCGCGACGTGGCTCGCCGGCTGCGGCGCGAAGACCGAGACCGCGGCGCCCGATCGCGTCGCCGGTGCTGGTCGGCGCCGGTCGAGTCGATGCGCATCGAAGATCGCATCGAAGCGACCGGGGAGCTGCGCGCGCCGAACGCCGCCGGCGTCGCCGCGCAGGTGGGCGGACAGATCACCAAGCTGGTGCGCGACGAAGGCGTCGCGGCCGCTGCGAACGACGTGGTGATCGAGATCGATCCCGAGCGCCGCGACCTCGAGCTGCGCAACGCGCGCGCGATGCTGGCGCAGGCGGACGCCCAGGCGAGCGAAGCCGAGCGCGAGCTGGCGCGCATGGAGAAGCTGCACGCCGAAGGGCGTGGCGGCCGACGCCAAGCTCGACAGCGTGCGCACCCAGCTCCGATCTGGCGCGCAGCAAGCGCGACGCCGCGCAGGCGCCCAGCTCGGGATGGCCGAACGCGGCGCACGCGATTCGAGCGTGCGCGCGCCCTTCGCCGGGCTCGTCGCGCGTCGCTACGTCTCGGAGGGCGAGTTCGTGCAGCCCGGCCAGAAGCTCTTCGACCTCGTCGCGCTCGACCCGATCGAGGTCGAGTTCACACTGCCCGAGCGCGACTCGAGTCGCGTCGTGATGGGCCAGCCCGTCGACGTGCGCGTCGCGCCGTTCCCGGATCGAGGTGTTCCGCGCCGAGGTCACCGTGATCGCGCCGACCATCGACCCGACGACGCGCACGCTGCGCGTGAAGGCGCGCATGAGCGAACGCCGACGGGACGCCTGCGGCCGGGCCTCTTCGCGCGCGCCGATCTCGGTGTCGCGATGCGCGAGACGTCGTGATGATCCCGGAAGAGGCCGTGCTCCAGCGCGCCGACGGGGCGGTCGCGTATCGCGTCGTCGGCGGGCAGTCGCGCCGAGCGCCGGATGATCAAGGTCGGCGTGATCCGCGACGGCCGCGTCGAGGTGAGTCGAGGGACTCGCCGATCGGCGATCAGGTCGTGGTGCGCGGCTCAGGATCAGCTCGTCGACGGCGTCGGCGGTCTCGCTGCGCGACGCGACGGGCGACGCCGCGCCCCGCCAGCGTCAGTGCGTCCGCCGAGAAGACCGCGGCCGGCGGAGCCGGCTCGACGCCGTGACGCTCTCCGAAGTCTCGATCCAGCGCCCGATCCTCACCTGGATGATGACGCTCGCGTTGGTCGTGTTCGGCGTGCTCGGCTTCCTGCGCCTCGGCGTCGACCAGTTCCCGAACATGGACTTCCCCGTCCTCACCGTGCAGGCCGCGCTCGACGGCGCGACGCCCGAGGGCATGGAAGAGGACGTGACCGACGTCCTCGAGGAGCACCTCAACACGATCGCCGGCGTGCGCTCGATCCGCTCGACGTCGTACCAGGGCGTCGCGCTGATCGTGGTCGAGTTCGAGCTCGGCAACGAATCTCGACATCGCCGCCCAGGACGTGCGCGACAAGGTCGGCGCTCGCGCGGGTCGCAGCTGCCGGTGACGCTCGAGCCGCCCGGTGGTTGGGACCTTCAACCCGAACGACACGCCCGTGCTGTGGATCCCGGTCGACAGCGCACCGCTCGATCGTCGAGACCAGCGAGATCGTGCGGCGCCAGGTCAATCCGTACCTCGAGACGATTCCGGGCGTGGCGGGTGTCGCGATGTTCGGGCGCCGCGACCGCAACATCCGCATCTGGCTCGACGGCGACGCGCTGCGCGCGCGCGGGCTCTCGGCCGACCGACGTACTGCGGCGCGCTGCAGCGCGAGCACGTCGAGATGCCGGGCGGCGCGGTCGAGAGCGGCCGCGTCGACTACTCCGTCAAGACCGACGCCGAGTTCCGCTCCGTCGAGGAGATGGAGACGCTGGTCGTCGCGCACCACGAACGGCGCGCCGGTGCTGCTGCGCGACGTCGCGCGCGTCGAGGACGGCGCCGAGGATCGCGTCGTTCGATCGCGCGCTACAACGGCGAGCCCACCGTCGGCATGGGCATCCGCAAGCAGAGCGGCGGCAACACCGTCGCGATCGTGGACGAGGTGCGATCGCGACTCGGCGACATCCAGAAGGTGCTGCCCGTCGGGCATCAAGATCTACGACGAGTCGGGCTTCATCGACTTCTCGCAGTGGCGTGCGCGAGGCGGTGGCCGAGACCGAGTTCGCGCTGGCGTTCGGCGCGCTGCTCGCGGTCTTCACGGTCTGGGTGTTCCTGCGCCGCTCGCGGCCGACCTTCATCATCGCCGCTCGCGATTCCGGTGTCGCTGATCGCGACCTTCGGGCTGGTCTACGTGGCGGGCTTCACGCTCAACACGATGACGCTGCTCGGCATGGCGCTCGCGGTCGGCGTCGTGATCGACGACGCGATCGTCGTGCTCGAGAACATCGAGCGGCACCGCGAGCTCGGGCGAAGACGCGGCTTCGACGGCGGCGTCGAACGGCACCCGCGAGATCGCCTTCGCGGCGACCGCCGCGACCTTCTCGGTCGCCGCGGTGTTCGTGCCGGTGCTCTTCGTGCAGGGCCTCGTCGGCTCGTTCCTGCGCGACTTCGGTCTCACCGTCGCCGGCTCCGTGATGATCTCGCTCTTCGTCGCGCTGACGCTCACGCCGATGCTGGCGGCGCGCATGCCGCCGCCGTCGGAGCGCACGCACGGCAGCGTCTATCACAAGCCTCGAGCGCGGCTTCGTCTGGATCGAGGAGCACTACCGCGGCTGCTCGACTGGACGCTCGACCACCGCGCCGCAACCGGTCGGCGTCGCGCTCGCCTCGATGCGCGGTCGCGCTGCTGCTCGGCCTCGCGCTCAAGACCGAGTTCTTCCCGCCCGCGGACGAGGGCATCTTCTTCGCGCGCATCGAAGCGCGCCGGGCACGTCGCTCGACGCCACGCTCGAGCTACCTCGAACGCGACGAGAAGTGGTTCCTGAGGCAGCCCGAGATGGTCGGGTCTGTTCTCGGCGGCGGGCTCCAGCGGCGGCGGCAACGAAGCCGCGCGGCACGCCGAGACCAACATGGGCCTGATCTTCGGCACGCTGAAGCCGCGCGAAGATCGCAAGCGCAGCGTGATGGAGCTGGTGGCGCGACGCGCGCACGCGAACTCGGGGCGGTGCCGGGCCGCGATGTCCGCATCTTCAACCCGAGCGAGATGATGAGCGCCGGCGGCTCGCAGCCGGGATCCTTCGAGGTCGCAGATCCGCGGCAACCTCGAGCTCGCCGAGCTCGACCGCCTCGCGACCGAGATGATCCGCCGGCTCGAGGAGCTCGGCGGCTTCGTGGACCTCTCGTCGAGCCTGAAGCTCGGGCTGCCGGAGGTGCGCATCGTGCCCGATCGCGAGAAGGCGGCGTCGCTCGGCGTCGACGCGCGCAGCGTCGCGCAGGCGATCCAGATGATGATCGGCGGCATGGACGTCGGCGTCTTCAAGGAAGCGGGCCGTCGCTACGACATCCGCATGCGCCTCGAGGAGAAGGATCGCCGCGACCCGGAGTCAGATCGGCAATCTCTACGTTCGCTCGACGACGGGCGACGTCGTCGAGCTGCGCAACCTGGTCGACATCGAGACCGGGCGCGGCGCCGTCGGCGATCACGCGCACCAACCGCCAGCGCTCGGTGACGATCGGCGCGAACCTCCGAGGGCCGCACGCTCGGGTCGGCAATCGAGGACGCGCAGCGCGATCGCGAAGGAGATCCTGCCGGAAGGCGTGAAGCATCGCGCTCTCGGGTCAGGCGCAGGCGATGCAGGAAGGGCGCGCGCCAGTTCCTGCTCGCGCTCGGCCTCGGCGTCCTGATCATCTACATGGTGCTCGCCGCGCAGTTCGAGAGCCTGGTGCACCCGCTCACCGTGATGCTGGCGCTGCCCTTCGCGATGACCGGCGCGCTCGGTGGGCTCTGGATCACCGGCCACACGCTGAACCTGTTCTCGATGATCGGCATCCTACTGCTCTTCGGGCTCGTCACGAAGAACTCGATCCTGCTCGTCGACTACGCCAATCAGCTTGCGCCGCGAAGGCATGGACAAGGTGACGGCGATGCGAACGCGGCGCCGGTGCGGCTGCGCCCGGTGCTTGATGACGGCGATCTCGATGATCTTCGGCGTGCTGCCGGCCGCCCTCGGGATCGGCCCGGGCGCCGAGACGCGCGCGCCGATGGCGGTCGCGAGCGGCGCGGGCATGTTCTCGTCGATGCTGCTGACGCTGATCGTCGTGCCGCGTCTTCTACCTGCTCTTCGACGACGCTGCGGATTGGGTGAAGCGCCGGTTTCCGCCGGCTATCGGGCGGCAAGCCGACAGTTGCTTCCGCCGAGAAGGCGATCGCGTCGTAGGCGAGCGCGCGCGGCGCTGCCTCAGCTCCTCCGACACGTAGCTCTGCTGCAGGTGGACCGGCGGCTCGCCCTTCGGCGGCGGATCCGGATGTTCAGGATCTCGACGAAGAGCGAGAAGGCCATCGCGAAGTAGATGTAGCCCTTCGAGACGTGCTGGCCGAAGCCGTCGGCGATCAGCACCACGCCGATCAGCAGCAGGAACGAGAGCGCGAGCATCTTCATCGTCGGGTGCTTCTCGATGAAGGCGCTGATGCTGCCGGCGAACACCATCATCACGCACACGGCGATCACCACCGCCGCGATCATGATCCGCGACGTCGTTGGCCATGCCGACCGCGGTGATCACCGAGTCGAGCGAGAACACGATGTCGAGCAGCACGATCTGCACGAGGATCTGGCCGAAGCGCGCCGCCTTCGCGCGCCGTCGGCGTGCTCGGCGCCTTCGAGCTTGTCGTGGATCTCCCAGGTCGCCTTGGCGACGAGGAAGAGGCCGCCGACGAGCAGGATCAGATCGCGGCCGGTGAAGCCGTGCTCCGAAATCGCGAACAGCGGCTGCGTGAGACCCATCACCCAGGAGATCGCGAGCAGCAGCGCGATCCGCATGCCCATCGCGAGCAGGAGGCCGAGGCGTCGCGCCGCGGCCTGCCGCGCGGCCGGCAGCTTCGCCACCAGGATCGAGATGAAGACGATGTTGTCGATGCCGAGCACGATCTCGAGGCTCGCGAGCGTGAGCAGCGCGATCGCGTTCTCAGTGGTGAACAGCTCTGCCATGCTTTCTCCTGGAATCAGCTGGTGAGGAACTCGCGCAGCACTGCGAATGCACGCTGCGGATCGTCGCGGTAGACGCCGTGGCCGCAGTTCGCGCAGGAGAGGTGCCGGGCGTCAAGTTATTGCGCCGTCAAGTTATTCAAACAACTTGACAAAACTGATAACTTGACGCCCGGCACCGGGTCTGGACGACCTATCGTGCTGCGAATGGCGATGCGGATCCTCGCGGTGTTCTCGGCGCTGCTCGGTCTCGCGGCGACGGCGTGGCTGGTCGATTGCAACCACTACGTGCTGCGCCCGGATCCGGCGCTCGACGGCGCGCGCTTCGGCTACGGCGTACCGCTCGATCCGGCGAGCCCGTGGCCGAAGTTCCGCGCCGACGCGCGGCAGAGCGGTCGCAGCGCCGTGCAGCCCTCGCGTTCCGGCGCGCGGCCCTGGACCTTCGCGACCGGCAAGGGTGTCTTCAGCTCGCCCGTGATCGACGGCGAGGGCACCGCGTACATCGGCTCGGCCGATCACGCCTTCTACGCGATCCGCGCCGACGGCTCGCTCAAATGGAAATTCCTCCACCGGCGAGATCATCGACTCGTCGGCGCTGCTCGACGACCGGGGCGCGTCTACGTGCCGTCGGGCGACGCGCACCTGTACGCCCTCGACCGCGAGAGCGGTCGCGAGCTGTGGCGGTTTCGCGCGCACACGCCCGAGCAGGTCGAGGCGCTGCACGACATCGAACTCTTCAACGTGGACTGGTGGGAGGGCAACGTGGCGATGCTCGCCGACGGCACGCTGCTCGCCGGCAACGACAACTACCTCTACTACCGCATCGATCGCGACACCGGAGCCGAACGCGGGCACTGGCTCGGCAACGAGCTGGGCTGGTCGCTGCCAGCCGTCAACACGCGGACGGGTCGGGTCTTCTTCGGAAGCATGTTCGTCGCGTTGCGCAACCTGTTCGCGTTCGATGCGGAGAGCGGCGAGAAGATCTGGAGCAGCGGCGCGCTCGGCAGCATCGTCAGCTCGCCGCTGCTCACCTCGACGAGCGCCGACGGCGCGGTCGTGGTCGGCGGCTTCGACGGCTACCTGCGCGCGTTCGGCCAGAAGAGCGGTCGGCAGATCTGGCGCTTCGCCACGCGCGACCACGTCTACGCGAGCCCGGCGCAGCTCGCGGACGGCCGCATCGTCGCGGCCTCGACGGACGGGACCGTGTACGCGCTCGACCCCGAGCGCGGCGAGCGCGTCTGGGCCTTCGACACGCTTGCGCCGATCCGCTCCTCACCGGCCGTCGATGCCGAGGATCACGTCTACTTCGGATCGGGCGACGGCCGGCTCTTCGCGCTCGATCCCAACGGGCAACTGCGCTGGTCGTACCGCTGCATCGACGGCGACCGCGACGATCTCAACGGCTCGCCCGCGCTCGGCCCGCACGGGATCCACATCGGCGGCGAGGACGGTTCGATCTGCTTCGTCCCCTACGACTACTGTCTCTCCGATGCCGGCAAGGCGGATCGTCGCTGCGCCTCGGGTGCCGGCGAAGCGCTGCCCGACGACGGCGCGCGACTCTATTTCACGTCGCGTTTCGGCGGTCTGTCGGAGCCGCCGCCCGCGGAGATCGACGCCAACGAGCCGCTCGCCTTCACGCTCTCGGTGCGCGCGCACGGCGACACGGAACTCGCCGCGATCGACAAGGACGACCTCGCCGTCGAGTTCTCGTCCGGCCGCGCCGTCGTCGAGGTGTCCGCCGACCGCCGCTTCGTCACGATCGTGCCCGAGACCGCGTGGGCTGGACCGGAGGGCGGCACGCTGCGCGTCGAGCTGCGCGGCGGGTTCCGCACGGAGCCGTGGCGCCTCGGCCTCAAGACCTTCGGAGGAGCCGCGAGCGGTCGCCTCGCGGAGCGCTTCGAGTTCGCGGTGCGGCCACGCGCGCCGGCGGAGATTCCATACACCGTGCCGAAGCGGGCCGGCGATCCCGGGACCGCCTTCGAGATTGGCCGGCTCGCAGCGCCCAACCCGACCATGCTGCCGTCGTGGAACCAGATCGGCTTCGACTCGATCCGTTGGCTCGGCGGCGTCGTCGAGGGGCGCGGCGACCGCGCGGTGCTCTGGTTCGTCGGAGGCCGACTCGACGGTGCGACGGGGCGTGCGGTCGTGGATCCCGCCAACGAGACGCGCTTTGCGCTCGTGCTCGACTGGGACGACGGACTCGTCACGCTCCACGACGCGGGCCCCTTCACACTCGACTTCAACGGCTCGTGGGGCATGCCGTATCGGCGCTATCGGATCGCGACGCGCGCCGCAGCCGACGGCCGGATCGAGCGGCGCCCGGCACTGAACGCCGTCGCCGACTGCGACCAGATCGCCAACTACGGGCCGTTCCTGAAGGGGATGGGCCTGTCGGAGTGGGACACCGGTCTGATGCACATCTACGGCGGCGCGGACCTGTCGCTGTGGGGTGACGCCGCGCAGACGCTTCCCGAGGACGTCGGTGACGTCGCGATCGAGGTCGGCGCGACGGAGGCCGTCGCACGCATCCGCGGCGGCCGGGTTCGGCGCAGCGAGCACGCGGTCGGTCTGCTGCTCGTGGACGCGCAGAGCGGCCTGCCGGTGCCGCTGAGCTACGCCTTCGTCACGGCGGTCGAAACGGACGCGAACGGCATCGTTACGGCCGTGCGGGTCCGCTACGAGCCCGGCACGATCCGCGGTCCCGTGCGCGCCCACTACATGATCGACACCGTCCCGGCGTTCACAAGATAGAAGCGGTGCCGGGCGTCAAGTTATTTCTTGTCAAGTTATTCAGATAACCTGACAAACTGAAAACCTGACGCCCGGCACTTTCGGGGCGGCACCTTCGGGGTTCCATGAAGCTTCGGCGCCTTCTCGGCCTCGCGATTGGTATGAGCGCGGCGCTGCTTGCGCTCGGCCACTGCTCCGGCAACCAGCCGCGCCTCGACGCGGTGCAGGCCGCGCGCCGCGAACTCGGCGCCGAACTCGACGCGCGAAAGATCGACGTCGGCGACGTCGAGCTGTTCGTGGTGCGCGCGGGTCCGCCGGACGGACCGCCGATCGTATTGCTGCACGGCTTTCCGGAGTTCTGGTACGCGTGGAAGGGTGTGATCGACCCGCTCACGAAAGCCGGCTACCGCGTGATCCTTCCCGATCAGCGCGGCTACGGCGACTCCGACAAGCCGCGCGGCGTCGAGTCGTACGCAGTCGATCGCCTCGGCGACGACATCGCGGGCCTCGTCACCGCGCTCGGCTACGAGAGCGCCTTCGTCGCTGCGCACGACTGGGGCGGCGGCGTCGCGTGGAACCTCGCGATCCGCCACCCCCCGCGCGTGCGCAAGCTCGTGGTGATCGACACGCCACACCCGGATGCGTGGCGTCACGTCGAGTCGACGGAACAGACGGTCTCCTGGTACCGGACCTTCTTCCAGATCCCATGGCTGCCCGAAGAGTCGGCGCGCTGGGGCAACTGGTGGCTGTTGTCGAAGTCGCTCCGCGACACCGCGGAGCCGGGCGCCTTTCCCGAAGCGAAGCTCGCTCTCTACCGCGCGGCGTGGGATCGCGACGGGGCCTTCGGCACGATGGTGAACTGGTATCGCGCCGCGTCCCCCAGCGAGCACAGCGACAAGACGGCCGATCGCCGCGTGCAGACGCCGCTGCTGCTGCTGCGCGCCGCGAGCGACGCCTTCATCCCGGCCGACCTGACACGCGCGAGCGTCCCGCTCTGCGACGACGCGCGTCTCGTGGAACTCGGCAGCGGCACGCACTGGGTCGTGCAGGAGGAGCCGGAGCGCATCGCGAGGCTACTGGCGGAGTTCTTTGCGGAGTGATCGGAAGTCTCAGAGCGAGACGATCGGGCGCTGCTTCGGCGCCGGAGTGCGACCCCACGCCGCGCGACCGGGTTCTGCGACGGCGCCGTCGGCCACCGCCGCCGCCACTCGCTCCGCTGCGAGCGCATTCGCTTCGCTCGGGATGCCTTTCGAATCGCTGAAGATCTGCGCCGCGCCGAGCCCATGGAAGAGTTCGCGCACCTCCGGCGGCGCATGCGCCGCGGCGAGCGCCGCTTCCAGGTGCGCCTGCGTCTCGCGCAGTGTCATCGGTGTGCGCAGCGCCACTGGCTTCGCGTCGCAGCCGAGTGCGCGCGCGAGTTCCGCCGCCGGTTCGGGCGCCGCCGCGACGATGCGCAAGCCGCCGCCCGCCGCCATCGCGAGCGCAGCGAGGCGTCCGGCCGTCGCGAGCGGCAGGCGCTCGGCAGCATCGATCGCGATCACCAGCGCGGAGCGCTTGGCAGAGAAGTCCGCGGCGAGCAGCAGGATGGCCTGCTCGGGGTCGTCGCTCGCGTCGCGGTGGAGCTGATCGAGCACGAAGGAACAGAGAGTAGGCGCGTCGATGTCGCCCGCGCCGAGTAGCACGCTGCGCAGAGTACGACGCACTCGCTGGACGAGCACGCGCAGCAGCATCGACTTGCCGATGCCGGGCGGCCCGATCAGCAGCGTAGCTTCTGCACGGTCCACGACGACTCTCTGCTCGAGCAGCGCGAGCGCCTCTTCCGTCGCAGGCCGCGGCAGATAACGGCGCGTGTCGCCGCTCGCGACGAACAGGTTCAGGCGGGGGCTGCGAATCGGAGACGCCATCGAACGAACTCCCGCGGCGACGTGCCGGATTCCCTACTGGTGCGTGGCCCGCGATCCCGATTGGGTGGCGCGCACTGCGCTGGATCGGCAACTCGTGCGCAGCGGCGGTGCAATTGCGCGGGTAATGTTCGATGCGGCGCAGCGTTGCGGCTACGCTGCGGCCCGCTCGCGGAGCCCCGCCGAGCCGATCCGAGGAGGAGTTCGCCGTGGCCACGCCGTTCGTTCCTGGCATGCGATTCGGGATCTTCATCGCGCCGTTTCATCCGACGCGCGAGAACCCGGATCTCGCCATGCGCCGCGACTTCGAGCTGGTCGAGTGGCTCGATCGGCTCGGCTACGACGAAGCCTGGATCGGCGAACACCACTCGGCGGGCTACGAGATCATCGCCTCGCCGGAACTCTTCATCGCCGCGGCGGCCGAGCGCACGCGCCACATCAAGCTCGGCACCGGCGTTTCGTCGCTGCCGTATCACCACCCGCTGATGCTCGCCGACCGCATCAACCAGCTCGATCACCAGACGCGCGGGCGAGCGATGTTCGGCGTCGGTCCCGGCGCGCTGCCGAGCGACGCCTTCATGATGGGCATCGACGTGGGGAAGCAGCGCGACAGGATGGACGAGGCGATCGGCGTCCTGGTGCCGCTGCTGCGCGGCGAGACGGTCACACACAAGAGCGACTGGTTCGAGCTGCGCGAAGCGCGCCTGCAGCTCGCGCCCTTCACACGCCCGCACATCGAGATCTGCGTGGCGTCGCAGGTGTCGCCGGCGGGCGCTCGCGCGGCCGGCAAGCACGGCGTCGGCCTGCTCTCGATCGGCGCCACCTCGACGGGCGGCTTCAACGCGCTCGCGATGAACTGGAAGATCTGCGCCGACAAGGCGGCCGAGCACGGCCACGCAGCGCAGCGCAACGCGTGGCGACTGGTCGGGCCGATGCACATCGCCGAGACGCGCGAGAAGGCGCGCGAGAACGTGCGCTTCGGGCTCGCGAACTGGCTCCGCTACTTCCAGGAAGTGGCGGCGCTGCCGCTCGCGCCGGCTGGCTCGATCGACAACGCGATCGACGCGCTGGTCGCTTCGGGCCTCGCGGTGATCGGCGACCCCGACGACGCGATCGCGCAGCTCGAGCGACTCGAAAAGCAGTCGGGCGGCTTCGGCTGCTTCCTGCAGATGGCGCACAACTGGGCCGACTGGGCCGAGACCAAGCGCAGCTACGAACTCTTCGCGCGCTACGTCACGCCGCGCTTCCAGCAGCTCAACGTGAATCGCGATGCGAGCATGCAATGGGCGGCCGCGAACCGCCCGACCTTCATCGGCGCCATGGGCAACGCCATCAATCAGGAGATCCAGAAGCACGTCGCCGAGCAGAAGGAAAAGCAGGAGCACGGGGCGAGCTGACCGGGAGGCGTCTCGGGCGGAGGGGCAGGCTCGGCGACGAAGCGTCTGGCCCGATCAGGATGCATCAAGATGGTGTAACACAATCGCCCGGTCATCCGATACGTGGCGGTGTCGGACGGGAGTGCCCGGATGCGTGACAGGCGGGGAGCCATCCGGTATCGCTGCTAGCTGCGCTGCGTGCTGGGGCGCGGCACGGCGCGTCACGACGCCACCGTGCTGGATCTCTCCTGCTCCGGTCTCTCGATCCGAACCACGCTCGATCTCACACAGGGCGACGAGGTGGAGCTGCTGATCGAGCCCACCATCCAGTTCCACGCGATCGCCTGGCGCACGACGCGACCCCGGAGCGGTTTCGTGGTGGGCATGATGCTCTCCCACCCGTGCTCGGAACTTGAGGCGCTGGTGTTGCGACGCGCAGCGCGGATGCCCGCGCCACCGCGACCGCCGCCCCCATCGCGACCGAAGCTCCGGCGCAGGCGACCGCCCCGCCGCGACCGCCGCCACCTCCGCCTCAGGCGGAACTCTGGTGGCGGCTGCGCGTCAAGGACGGCTACGGGAACCGGACGCGCGTCGTCGCGATCGTGGCCGCGTCTCGCGAGGGTGCGATCGCCGGGGCGCTCGCGGAGATCGGCGGCGGTTGGGAGATTCTCGAAGCGGAAATTGCCCCGCGCGCACCGAGCACGAAGAAGGTGAGCAGCCACAACACGTAGCGTGGCGAGCGACGGCACTGCCGCTGCGCAATCCTCGATCCGCGATGAGTGGCGCGCTGCTCGTATCGAACCAGGTCGAGGACCACTACCGCGCGGCGCTCGATGCCGCGGCGCCCGGCGTTGCGCGCGTGGTGCTGCGGCCCGACGACTGCGAAGGCGACCCGAGCCGTGTCGAGATCGCCTTCTTTTCCGGTGATCTCTTCCCGGAGCGCGTGCGCGAGTTCGTGCTCGCGCTGCGCGACGCGAAGCAGCTCCGCTGGCTGCACACCTTCAGCGCCGGCGTCGACAATCCG
The DNA here is from genome assembly GCA_963801625.1 of uncultured delta proteobacterium. Taxonomy (GTDB): domain Bacteria; phylum Myxococcota_A; class UBA9160; order UBA9160; family PR03; genus PR03. The sequence continues at coordinate 253,168 of CAWDFQ010000014.1, read as the reverse complement.
TGGTTCCAGGCGCTGCGCGCGCGCGGCGTGCGGCTCACCACCTCGTCGGGCGCGAACGCGGTGCCGATCGCGCAGACGGTGATGCTCTACCTGCTCGCGCTCTCGCGAGACCTCGCGCGTTGGAAGGATGCGCAGCAGCGGCGCGCCTGGGAACCGCACCCGGTCGTCGATCTCCAGGGCCTGACGCTCGGCGTCGTCGGCCTCGGGCCGATCGGTCTCGAAGTCGCGCGACTCGGCGCCGCGCTCCCGATGCGCGTCGTCGGTGTGCGGCGTTCGCCGCGCGGCGATGAGCCCTGCGAGACCTGGCCGATCACGCGACTCGACGAGTTGCTGCCTCGCGCCGATGCGCTGGTGCTGGCGCTCCCGCTCAGCGACGACACGCGCCACCTGCTCGACGCGCGTCGCATCGCGCTGCTGAAACGCGGCGCCTGGCTCGTGAACGTCGGTCGCGGCGCGCTCATCGACGAAGCCGCGCTCGTCGCTGCGTTGCAGAGCGGCCAGCTCGGCGGCGCCGGCCTCGACGTGTTCGAGGTGGAACCGCTGCCCCCCGAGAGCCCGCTCTGGCCCTTGCCGAACGTGATCGTGACGCCGCACAATTCGGGCGACTCGCCCGGCAACCAGGTTCGCGCCGCGGAGATCTTCCTCGACAACCTCGCGCGCTTCGTGCGCGGCGAGACGCTGCGCAACGAGGTCGCGTGATGCGCGCACAGCGAGCCGCCGCGCTGGCGATCACCGCTGCTCTCGCAGCGCTCGCGGCGCCGGCGCAACTGCTTGCGCCCCGGCTGCCGACGGCCGACCTGATGATCGGCGGCGAGCGCTTCGCGCTCGAAGTGGCGCGCGATCCCGCCACGCAGTTCCGCGGCCTCGGCGGTCGCACCCACATCGACCCGCACGGCGGCATGCTCTTCGTCTTTCCCTCCCCGCGAGCGACTGCCTTCGTGATGCGCGACTGCCCGATCGCGATCGACGTCGCGTTCCTCGACGCCGACGGCCGCGTCATCGCGATCCACGAAATGCAACCCGAGCCGCCGCGCGGCGCCGACGAATCGGCTGTCGCGTACGAGTCGCGACTGCGCCCCTACCCGAGCGGCCTGCCCGCGCTCTTCGCGATCGAAACCGCCGCCGGCCGCCTGCGCCCCCTCGGCCTCCGCGGCGGCGACAAACTCGAGCTTGGGGACGTGCCTGAAGGCAAGTAAGTCAACGACACCAGGAACGTCCCCAAGTCAACACTCAGGCGGCGGCGCTGGGGCGGGTGCGGAAGAGGTCGTACCAGCGCGCGAGGTGGGCGGGCCACGCGATGCCGAGATTGCCGGTGCGCTCGAACTCCATCGCCGCGAAGAGCGTGCAGTCGGCGATCGTGACGAGCTCCCCCGCGACGAAAGGACGGCCGTCGGCGAGGAGTCCGCCGAGATAGTTCGCGGGCTTGTCGAGATCCTTGCGGAAGCGCGCGGCAAGCGCCGCGTCGGGCGTGCGACCTGGCAGCACCGCGTGCGTCGCGTGAAACACCCGCGCGACGCCCATCAGCAGGCCGACGTCTGCGCTGCGTTCGAGCGCGCGCACGCGGGCGCGCTCGAGCGGCGTCCTTCCAATCATCGGCGGCTCGGGGTGCAGCTCCTCGAGGTACTCGATGATCGCGAGCGACTCGCGCAGGCAGCTGCCGTCGTCGAGTTCGAGCACGGGCAGCCCGCCCATCGGGTTTTTCTCCAGGAACCCGGGCGTGTGCTGTGCGCCCCTGGTGATGTTCACCATCACCTTCGGGATCTCGATGCCCTTCTCTGCGAGATACACGCGCAGCTTACGGGGATTCGGCGCGAGCGGAAAGTCGTAGAGCTTCATCGCCGCATACTAGCAACGCCTTGCAGGGTTGAATTGGGGACGCTCCTGGTCGCGTTGCCTTTGTTGACTTCAGGAACGTCCCCAAGTCAACGCTAGGTCGCCAGGTCGATGCGGTTGCGGAAGAGCTCGAGCGCTTCGGGGTTGGCGAGCGCTTCGCGATTCTTCACCGGGCGGCCGTGCACGACGTCGCGCACCGCCAGCTCGACGATCTTGCCGCTCTTGGTGCGCGGGATGTCGGCGACCTGCGCGATCACCGCGGGCACATGGCGCGGCGTGGTGTTGGCGCGGATGCGGCGCTTGATCTTCTCGCGCAGCGCGTCGTCGAGCGCGAGTCCCTCGCGCAGCCGCACGAAGAGCACGATGCGCACGTCGTCCTGCCAGTCCTGGCCGATCACGAGCGCCTCGACCACTTCGCGGATGCTGCTCCACCTGGCGGTAGATCTCGGCGGTGCCGATGCGCACGCCGCCGGGATTGAGCGTCGCGTCGGAGCGGCCGTGGATGACGATGCCGCCGTGCGCCGTCCACTCGGCGAAGTCGCCGTGGTGCCAGACGCCGGGGAAGCGCTCGAAGTAGGCGGCGCGGTAGCGCGCGCCGTCCGGGTCGTTCCAGAAGCCGACCGGCATCGACGGGAACGGCCTGGTGCAGACCAGCTCGCCGGCGCCGTCGCGCAGCGGCCGGCCGTCCTCGTCGAAGACGTCCACCGCCATGCCGAGGCCCGGGCGCTGGATCTCGCCGCGCCACACCGGCCGGTGGGATCGCCGACCACGAAGCACGAGACGATGTCGGTGCCGCCGGAGATCGAGGCGAGATGCACGTCGCGCTTGCAACGGCGTCGTAGACGAAATCGAAGCTCTCCGGCGCCAGCGGCGAGCCGGTCGAGACGATCGTGCGCACGCGGGAGAGGTCGTGGGTGCTCGATCGGCCGCAGCCGGACTTGTGCACCGAATCGATGAACTTCGCCGAGATGCCGAAGACGTCGACGCTGCTCTTCCGCAGCGAGGTCGAAGAGCGCTGCCGGACCGGGGTGGAACGGCGAGCCGTCGAAGAGCAGGAGCGTCGCCTCGCTCGCGAGTCCCGAGACCAGCCAGTTCCACATCATCCAGCCGAGCGTGGTGAAGTAGAAGACGCGGTCGCCGGCGCGCAGATCGGAAGTGCAGCCGATGCTCCTTGAGGTGCTGGAGCAGCGTGCCGCCGGCGCCGTGGACGATGCACTTGGGCGCGCCGGTCGTGCCCGAGGAGTAGAGGATGTAGAGCGGGTGATCGAAGGGCAGCCGCTCGAACGCGATCGGTCCCGGCGCGAAGCGACCGGTGAACTCGTTCCAGCGCGTCGCGTCGCGCAGACCCGCGAGCGCCGGCCGCGCTGCGAGGTTCCCCGTCACCACGCAGCGTTGGACGGACGGCAGCGACGCGAGCACCGCGGCGAGCGCTCGCGCACGTCGTGGGTCTTGCCGGCGTAGCGAGTAGCCGTCGCAGGCGAAGAGCACGCTCGGCTCGATCTGGCCGAAGCGGTCGACGACGCCCTGCACGCCGAAGTCCGGCGAGCACGACGACCAGACCGCGCCGAGACTGGCCGTGGCGAGCATCGCGACGATCGCCTCGAGCCGTTCGGCAGATAGCCCGCGACGCGATCGCCGGGGCGCACGCCGAGCGCCGCGCAGCGCCTGCGCGACGCGCGACACCTCGTCGTGCAGCGCCGCCCAGGTGAACGTGCGCCGCACGCCGCGCTCGTCGCGCGCGATCAGCGCGGGCGTTCCGTCGCGCCGCCGCAGCAGGTTCTCGGCGAAGTTCAGCCGCGCGTCGGGAAACAAGCGGGCGCCGGGCATGCGGTCCGGCGTCGACGACGGCGCGTTCGCCGCGCTCGCCGACGACGCCGCAGAAGTCCCAGAGCGTGGACCAGAAGGCGGCGCGGTCGGCGACCGACCAGGCGTGCAGCGCGGCGAAGTCGGGGAGCGACTCGACGAAGCGTCGCTCGACCTCGACGCGGAACGCATGGAGCTGGGTCGCAGCCGCGCGCTCGGGCGACGGCCGCCAGAGCGGCTGATCGCTCACGGGACCAGCACCACCTTCCCGTGCGTCTTCCGCGACCCCAGCGCCGCGAGCGCGTCGGCAGCCTTTTCGAGCGGATAGCTGCCGTAGATCACCGGCCGGATCTTCTTCTCTTCATAGAGTTGGAAGAGCGCTGCGAAGGTCTCCGGAATCCGCGCGGGTTCGTACTTCGCATACGCGCCCCAGTGGAGGCCGACCACCGACACGTTCTTCAACAGAATGCGATTCGCCGCGACGCTCGGGATCTTGCCGCCGGCGAAGCCGATCACGAGCAGGCGTCCGCTCCAGGCGATGCACTTGAGCGACTTGTCGAAGATGTCGCCGCCCACCGAGTCGTAGATCACGTCGGCGCCCTTGCCGCCGGTGATCTCCTTCACGCGCTCGACGAAGTCCTCGTCGTTGTAGTCGATGCCGATCGTCGGCGCCCGCTTCGAGTGCGACGCGCACTTTCTCGGGGCCGCCGGCCGTCGCGATCACGCGCGCGCCGAGCGCCTTGCCGATCTGCACCGCCGCGAGGCCGACGCCGCCCGCCGCGGCGTGCACCAGCAGCGTCTCGCCGGGCTTCAGCGCGGCGCGGTACACGAGTCCCGCGTACGAAGTCGGGTAGACGATCGGGAACGACGCGCCCTCTTCGAAGCTCATCGCGTCGGGCATGCGGTGCGCGAACGACGCGGGAATCGCGATGCGCTCGGCGTAGCCGCCCATCGGCGCCGCGGCGAGCACGCGATCGCCGACCGCGAAGCCGCCCGAATGATCGGAGGGCTTCGCGACGCCTTCCCCGATCTCGCGCACCACGCCGGCGATCTCGCCGCCCGGAATGAACGGGAAGGGCGGCTTCACCTGGTAGCGGCCCTGCACGATCAGGATGTCGAAGAAGTTGCAGCCCGCGGCCTTCACGTCGACGCCGAGTTGCCCCGCTCCCACGACGGGATCGGGCCGCTCGCGCACGACGAGTTCGGCGGGCTCCATCCAGCGATCGACGACGACGGCGCGCATCGCGATTCCTCCGCGAACGCGCATGCTAGCGTGGCCGCGCCACGGGGGGCACGCGCTTGTCCGACGTTCCGCGCGAGATCGACGTTGCGACGATCGGCGAGGACGTGCCGCTCCTCGAAGCGATCCGCACGACGCGCGCGATCCGCCGGCTGCGTCCCGATCCCGTTCCGCGCGCGCTGATTCGCAAGGTCTGCGAAGCCGGAACCTTCGCGCCGAGTGGCGGCAACAGGCAGCCGTGGAGCTTCATCGCCGTCACGGATCCCGCGCGGCGCGCGTTCGTCGCGGAGCGCTACCGGCGCGCCTTCACGTCGTACATCGCGCCCGCGCTCGAAGCCGCGAAGGACCCGTCGTTCCCGGACGCGACGCGGCGCAACATCCAGGCCGCGCTGCACCTCGCCGAGCACATGCACGAGGTGCCGGTGCATCTCTTCGTCGCGGGCGTCGAGCGGCGCAGCGGGCCGCAGCTGCAAGCGCTGTTTCCCGCGGTGCAGAACATCCTGCTCGCGTGCCGCGCGGTGGGACTCGGCGCATCGCTCACCACCGTGCACCGCGCGTTCGGCGCCGAGATCGACGCGTATCTCGGTCTTCCCGAGGATCGACCGAGCTGCGCGCTGATCCCGATCGGCTGGCCGATCGGCCGCTACGGTCGCCCGCCGCGCAACTCGGTCGACGAGTGCCTGTTCTGGGAGCGCTTTGGTGCGCCGTAGGAGGCGCCGCGCTTCGGCGCGGCCGCGATGTCGTCGTTGCCTCAAGCTACTCCTCCCGGGTTCCGAAGCGACTCGCGGATGCAGAGTCTGGAACTCCTCGCAGCCGCGTCGTTCTTCGCGACCCTGGTGGCCGGCTTCGCCGTCGGCGGTCGCCTGCTCTCGCTGGCGCGCGCGACGCATCGCGCCGCGGAGTTCTTTCTCGGGATCGGGGTCACGACGCTCGCGCTGGCGGCGCTGGTCGAAGTCGTCGCGATGGAGCTGGCGCGCGGCGGTGACGCCGGAGCAGCCTATCCCGTGGAAGTGGTCGCACTCTTCCTGCACAGCGTGAGCGCGTCGAGCCTGTGCTTCGGCATCTGGCGCGTCTTCCATCCGGATCGCCGCTGGGCGTTCTATCTGTGCGTGGTGACGTCTGCGCTGCTCTTCGATTCCTGGATGGCGGTGATCCTGCCCGGCCAGCACACCAGCGTGACCGGGTTCACGAACTGGTTCCATCTGCACGTCGCATCGCGCGCGTTCGCCAGCGCCTGGGGCGCGACCGCCGCGTTGTTGCATCACCGCCGGCTCCGGCGCCAGCTCGCGCTCGGCCTCGTCGACCGCTTCACCTGTCACCGCTTCGGACTCTGGGGCTTCGCGCTCGCCTGTACCGCGGGCATGCTCGCGACGGCGCTCGTCACCAACATCTGGATGGGCGTGCTCGTGTTCGCCTGGAGCCCCGCCTTGTTGTGCGTGGGCGTGCTCGGGCTGCTGGGTGCGTGGGCTCTCTGGTTCGCGTTCCTGGCGCCCCATTTCTATCGGCGCTTCTTCGAGGCGAGCCCGGAGGTGGCGGCGTCCGAGCACCTCGCGTAGGGTCGCCTGATGGTCGACCCCGGCTCGACGAGCGCGGGAGGGTTGCGCGAATACGAGGCCGCGCGAATGCGGCTCGCGCGCCTGCACGTCGGCGACGGTGTTTCGCAGGCCGAGGCGCTTCGGAGCGCGGCCGAGATCGCGGCGCACGCGCTCGAAGTGGAGCGCGTCGGTGTCTGGCTCTTCGTCGACGAGCACCGCGCGATCCGCTGCGAGACGCTCTTCGAGCGCACCGGGAACACGCACTCGGAAGGCGCGATGCTGCGCGCCGCCGATTTTCCGATCTACTGCCGCGCACTCGAAGAGCGCCGCGACATCCCCGCCGTCGCGGCACGCGACCATGAGCTGACGCGAGAGCTCGGCCCCGCCTATCTGGAGCCGCTCGGCATCGTGTCGCTGCTCGACGCACCGATCTATCGCAGCGGCGAGGTCGCGGGAGTGGTCTGTCACGAGCAAAGCGCGGAGCGCCAATGGACCGACGAAGAGCGCGACTTCGCCGGTGCCGTCGCCGACGCGGTGGCGCGGTTCCTCGAAGAGGACGCGCTCGGCGACGCGGAGTCCCGGCTGCGCGCCCAGGATGCCTACCTCATCGGGCCGCGGAAGATGGAGGCGCTGGGCCGGCTCGCGGCCGGCGTCGCCCATGACTTCCGGAACTTCCTCACTGTGGTGATCGACTGCGCCGAAGAGATCCGCCGCGCGAGCACGACACCGCGTGTCACCGATGCCGCACGCGAGATCCTCGACACCGCCGAGCGCGCTACGGCGCTGATCAAGGATCTGCTCGCCTTCGGGCGCGAGGAGACGCACGCGCCGCGCGTGCTCGACGGCGGCGAGGTGGCCGACTCGATGGCGACCGTGCTGCGCACCGCCGTATCGGGAACCCATCCGATCGACGTGCGCTGCCAGCGTCCGATCGGCCGCGTGCTCGTCGACCGTTCCCTGCTCGAGCGCGTGTTGCTGAACCTGGTGCTGAACGCGCGCGACGCGATGCCGCGCGGCGGCCGGATCGGCATCGACGTGCGTGAGGAGCAGATCGCGAACGGGCCCAGCAAGCCGAGCATCTACGTGCTGCTCGAAGTGAGTGACACCGGCACCGGCATGGACGCCGCCACACGCGACCGGCTCTTCGAGCCCTTCTTCACCACCAAGCCCGCTGGCAAGGGGACCGGCATCGGGCTCGCGGTGGTCTACCGCGCGGTCGAGCGCAGCGGCGGCTTCCTGCAAGTCGACAGCGAGTTGGGTCGCGGCACGCGCATACGCGTCTTCCTGCCGCGCGTCGCGGCGTGAGTGGAGTGCTAGAGCCACCCCAGTCGCTTGCAGGCGCCGTACACGAGATAGCCCCCGAGACCGGTGAGGAAGACGCCGAAGAGCAGGCGCAGGTGGGGTCCCTTCATCTGGTTCGCGAAGTAGGCGCCGACCCACGCGCCGACGAACATCATCGCGGCCAGGATCGCCGCCGCGCGGAGATCGACGTTGCCGTGGCGGTAGTACTCGATCGTGGCGGCGAGGCCGATCGGCGGCAGCAGCACCGCGAGGCTCGTTCCCGTCGCCTGGTGTTGCGAGAAGCCGGCCCAGTAGATGAGCGCTGGGACGATGACGACGCCGCCGCCGACGCCGAACAGGCCCGCAGCGACGCCGCCGACTGCGCCGATGATCACGAAGATCAACCACGGCGGCATTTGCTTCTCCTCGGTTGCTAGGGCGAAGAAGAGAGTCCGCGGAACAGCAGGTCGACGGACGAGTGGATCGACGCGGCGCAGCCTTCGGCCGACACCAGGCCGTTCGCCCACGAGATGCGCGCGCCGAGTGCGGCGTGGAAGAGCGCGCGGGCGCCGAGCAGCACGTCGGCTTCGCGCGCGAGGTCGCCGCGCACGCGGCCGCGCAGCAGGATCTCGGCGAGCAGACCGATGGTGCGGTCGTGCAGCGCGAGCACGCGCTTCGCGACGCGCGCTTCCGGATGCGTCAGCGCGCGCAGCGCGATCGTCGTGAAGTCGGGGTCTTCGGAGAGCAGGCGGTGCTGCTCGGCGAAGAAGGCGAGCACGCGTTCGCGTGTCGGGCCCGAGTGGTCGTCGCTGGCGCGGAAGCGCCGCCACGCTTCTTCCTGACGCGCGGCGAGGTCGTCGATCAGCAGCTCTTCCTTGGTGTTGATGTGGCGATAGATCGAACTCGCGCCCATGCCGGCGCGCTCGGCGATCGCGCGCAGCGTGGCGCCGTCGAAGCCGTGCTCGTGGAACAGGTCGCGCGCGGCGGCGAGGATGCGCGCGCGACTCTTGCGACCGCGCACCAGGCGCCCGTCGTCGGGACGCAGCGGCGGCCGGATCGGCTGCGGGGTCGCTTCCACGCGGCGAGCATGGCGAAGCTCGCGCGCTCGACGCAACCACGACGCACGAAATCGAGCGCCGGGCCGCGCCGGCTGCTAGGCGCCGATCTCCGCGTCCACGCGGTCCATCAGGGCCCGCAGAGCCGGTCGGGCCGCCAGCATGCGGGGGCCACCGGGAATGTGTCCCGATTCGAGGCTGCGCAGGAACGCGACCACGGTGAGGTCCGCGCGGCTCACGCGATCGGCGTGGAAATAGGGCCGCGTGCCGAGGAAGCCGATCAGATCGTCGAGGCGGCGCGCGAACTCTTGATCGAGGGGACCGAGATCCACGTCGCCGGCGCGCTCCGCGATCGCCTCGCGCACGCGCGACAGCACACCGAGTCGCGCCAACTCGCCGATCATCGGGCTGGCCCCGGTCGTCGGCAGCTCTGCCACCTTCGGCAGGTCGAAGATCGCGCGCAGCCAGCGCAGCCAGTAGTAGTAGAAGGTCTCGCCGGTCCATTGCTCGAGGGCGCGCTGCGCGCGAGCAGTGCGCGGGTCGCGCGCGAGCAGCGGCGGCTCGGGATGATGCGCGTCGAGCCAATCGAGGATCTTCGAGGAGTCGGCGATGCGCGCGCCGTCCACGTCGAGCACCGGCAGCAGGCCCGTCTCGGGATTCCAGCGTTGGAAGTCCTCGGCGCTCAACGGCTCCACGACCTGATACGCGAGCTTCTTCATCCGCAGCGCGAGCCCCACCTTCACGACGAACGGTGCCTGCCCCGGTCCGTAGATGGTGACTTCGGGTGTCGCGTGCGGATCGCGCGCGCTCACGATTCCCATTCCTTGCGGATGCCGGGCGGGTCGTAGGCGGCGAGTTCGCGCAGCTTCGCGATCGCTTCGGGATCGAGGCCGACCGCCACGCGGATCTGCACGGTGACGTAGAGATCGCCGCGCGCGCCGCTCTTCGGGTCGGCGATGCCCTTGCCGCGCAGTCGCAGCCGACGCCCAGAATCGCTGCCGGGCGGCACCGTCACGGTCGCCGTGCCTTCGAGCGTCGGGATCTCGACACGCGCACCGAGCGTCGCTTCTGCCACCGTCACCGGCAGATCGAGCAGCACGTCGCGACCGTCGCGGCGGAAGATCGCGTTCGGGCGGATGCGGATCTCTCGCGAACAGGTCGCCGGCCGCTCCGCCGCTGCGGCTCTCGGCGCCCTTGCCGGGGATGCGGATGCGACCGCCGTCGTCGACGCCGGCCGGAATGCGCAGCGTGACGCGCTCGGAGTGCGGCCGTCCGTCGCGATCGGGTCGCGTCACGCTGATCTGTCTGGTGGCGCCGCGCGCCGCTTCGAGGAACTCGAGTTCGAGCGTCACCTCGAGATCTTCGCCGCGGAACGCCGTCGCGCCGCGTCGGCCCCGCCCGCGACCGCCGAACACGCCGCCGAACACGTCGTCGATGTTGAAGCCGAAGGCGTCGCCGCCCATCCCGTGACCGCCGCCGAAGCGACGCGAGGTGCGCGCCGCATCGGCGTCGAAGCCAGCTTCGAGCGAGATCGCTCCGAACTCGTCGTAGAGCGCGCGCTTCTCCGGATCCGAGAGCACCGCGTACGCCTCCGAGACTTCCTTGAAGCGCTCTTCGGATTCGCGGCGGCCCTGGTTCAGGTCCGGGTGGAACTTGCGCGCGAGCTGGCGATACGACTTGCGGATCGCTTCGGCGTCGGCGCCGCGCGCGACGCCCAACACTTCGTAGAGATCGCGACGCCTGGCCATCGTCCCTACAGCTTCTCCGGGTGCTCGAGCCGCTCGCGCAGCCGCTCCAGCGTGCGCGCGCAGTAGAGACCGTCCTCGATGCGCTCGTCGTAGGTGTACTTGAGCGTGACGCGGCGGCGACCCGAGGCGTCGGGCGTGATGCGACCGATCACGCAGAAGACGGGACAGTTGCCGTGTTCCCACAGATGGTGGTAGCCGGCGTCGAGTCCGACCGAGCCGAGATTCGCGACGAAGGCCGACGCGTAGAGCGGATCGCTGTGGATCATCCCGGCCGGCAGCAGGCCCAGCGCGTCCGCGCGATGCACCAGCCACATCGCGGCGCGGACCACCGGCACCGGCAGCCGCAGCAGAATATCGATCTCGGAGTCCGAGGTGGTCTTCTTGCCGGAGCGCCCGTAGTCCAGTGCATCCAGGATCTTGTCGACCATCTCGGGAATCGAATGGGCCGGGTCGATGCGCTGCTTCACGGTGAGGATCGGTGATTCGTCGTCGAACGCGCGCTTGGCGCTGAACGAGAGCCAGATGCCGTCGCGCTGCCAGAGCCGCCCGCCGGCGACGAAGCGATTGAGGCGCGGCCGCTCGTGGAAGATCGTCATCAGCCCGTGCAGCACGAGATGGAAGAAGGTGATGCGGCGTTCGGGCGGGCGGCCGACGTTCAGCTGTTCGAGATACGCGAGGGCGGACTCGGCGTCGACCGTGTGCTCGAAGTAGACGACCGACTCGTTGCGCCGCGGCGAGATGAACGGCATGAAGCGGCGCACCGCGGAGAGTTCGCGCACCAGCGTCGCGTCGGGTCGCCGGCCGAACATGATCCACCTCCAAACGAGTGAGCCAAACGAGTGAGCGGTTCCGATCGATCCAGCCCATCGATCCAGCCCATCGATCCAACCCATCGATCCAACGAGACCGGGTGCGCGGCTTAGGCGCCGCGCGGGCAGGCGCCGAGCTTAGCCGTCCGCGCTGCGACGAGCCCCTCGCCGCTCGCTCTTCGGCCCCGATCGAAGCGTCGCCGCGAGCAGCAGCAGCAGCGCCGTGACGAGCGGCCAGTCGCCGGTTCGCGCGTAGAGCGGCGGCTCACCGGCGGCCGCAACTTCGGCGCGCAGCGTGCCTTCCTCGAACGCCGGGATCGTGGCCACTACGCGCCCCGCCGCGTCGATCACGCCCGAGATGCCGGTATTGGCGCCGCGCACCACCGGCATGCGCGTCTCGACGGCGCGGTAGATGGCGTGGTCGAAGTGCATCTCGGGATACCCGATCGGGCCGAACCAGGCGTCGTTCGAGAGATTCACCAGCAGCTGCGCGCCGGCAGCGCGGAAGCGGCGCACGAGATCGGGGTAGGTGATCTCGAAGCACACCGGTGTCGAGAACGGAATCGCGGTGGTCCTGAAGACGGTCGCCTCGCCGCCCGCGACGTACGGATCGCCCTCGACGACGGGACCGATCAACGCCGCCAGCGCGCCGCCGAGCGCCGGGTCGTACTCGGAGAACGGAACCAGGTGCTGCTTGTCGTACGACTCGACCAGGCCGCGTTGCGGCGCAAACAGCACCACCGCGTTGCTGTGGCGAGCGCCGTTCGAACGCGGCGCGCCCGTCACGATCGGCACGCCGATCGCGGTGGCGAGTCGTTCGAGCTGCGCGCGCAGCGCCGGCGTCCGGTCGAGGTCGATGTCCACGGCCGTCTCGGACCACACCACGAGGTCGAGCGGCTCGGCCGCGGCGAGCGTTCGCGTCGCCGCCTCGTGACGCGCGACGTTGCGCGCCGCCGAGCCGGGCTGGAAGCGCTCGGCCTGCGGCACCGACGCCTGCACGATCCCGATGCGCAGCCGCGGAACGTCGCCGGGCGTGAGCGTCGCGAGCCGTGCGGCGCCGTAGCCGAGCCACAGTGCGGCGATCGCGAGCGGCGTCAGCAACGCGAAGCCGCTCTGTCGTCGCAGTGCGATCCCGATGCCGCCGCCGACCGCCAGCAACACGAACGACACCGCGTACTGGCCGCCGAGATCCGCCGCCTGGATCGCGAGCGGCCAGCGCGTGACGGTCTGCGCCGCGAGCAACCACGGCGTCGCGAGCAGCGAGCCGCGCAGCCACTCGCCGAGCGTCCAGATCGCGGCGAACGCGAGCGGCGCCGCGGCGGCGCGCAGGCGCGGTCGCGACGCGGCGTAGACGGCGCCGGCCGTCGCCGGCACCAGCGCGAGCCCGAACACCACGAGCGCAAGGAAGATCCACGCGGGCAGCGCCGCGACCTGGTACTCGACGACCAGCGCGTGGATCACCCAGCGCACCGACCAGAGCGCGAAGGCGCCGCTGTAGAGCCACGCGAGCGCGAACGCGCGCCGCGCTGACACGCCGTCGAGCACGAACACGAGTGGCGCGAGCATCACGAGCCCGAGCCCGGGCACGCGAACCGGCGGGTAGGCGAGCACCGTCGCGCCGACGGCCACGGCGATTGCCACGGCAGTCGTCGCGGGTCGTTGCAGCAGCTCCGGCTCGTCACGCACGCGAGAAGCTTACCGGGGCGGCGGCGAGGAAGGTCGCAGCGTTCTGGTCTGGCGTTCAGTCGCGGCGGCGGCGGTCCGCGATCGCCGTGAGTCCGAGTCCGAGGAGCACGAGCGTGCCCGGCTCCGGCACCAGCAACAGCTGCGTCACGCGCACCGCCCATGTGTCTTCGGCGATCGCGAATTCCTGGAAGGTCCAGAATGCGTGCGGGTCGCTCGGGTCGAGCACGGTGGCGCTGTAGTCGCCCCAGCGATTGCGCGCGCCGCCGTAGGTCACCTCGTAGTCGGCCGTGCCGGCGGCGAGCAGCAGCAGGTCGCCGAAGTTGGTGATGCCGCCGACCTTCTCGCCGACCACCGCGTACGCGCTCGGGAACTGCGACTCGCTCGAGCCGGTCATCCCGACGACGATCTGGTCGAACTCGTTCACCGCAATCGAGGGGTAGATGAGATCGAGGGCGGCGTCGGCGATGATGCCGCTGCCGAGCAGGATGTTGGTCTCGGGATCGATTTGCATCCAGCGGATCGCTGCACGGCCGTCCTCCGACTCGATTCCCTGCACGGCCCAGATGACGCCGTTCTGGAGCACCAGGTTCGAGGCGAAGCGGCTGTCGCCCCCGTCGAGGTTCTGTTTCGGGCCGGGCTGCTCGGCGTCGGGCGGCTGGAAGAGCGCTTCCACCGGGATATTGACGCCGCCGCTGAAGCTGGGCGCCGTGACCGGGCCGTCGATCTGCGACACCTGGACCTGCCCGAAGATGGTGAGGGTTCCCGAGTAGAATTTTGCGGGCAGGCCGCCGCCGTCGAGGTTCACGACCGCTTGCGCCTGGAAACCGGCGAGCTGGATCGACTTGCGCTCGAAGACGGTCGCGTTCGCGATGCTCGGCAGCGCCGCGAGCAGGTCGTTCTTGGGCAGCACCACATAGTTGTTGCCGACCGGCGTGTCGCGGCCGTTCACCGGGAACGCGGGCGACGAGAGGTAGACGGCGTCGGCATCCAGGCCCAGCATCGGGAAGTCGCCCCAGGTCAGATTCGTGGAACTGGCGTCGATCCGGAAGCCGGTCCAGCCGTCGGTCGGATCGGAACTCTTCGATACCGCGACCAGGAAACCTGCCTCCGTCGAATTGGGGGCGTCGGCCGAGACCGCGAACCAGCGCTGCGTCGCGGCGTCGTAGAGGATGCGCGGGTCGTAACTGTATTGCTGCGGCGAAGCGCCGGCGGCGCCCCAGAACTCGTCGAGGCTGCTCGTCGCGACGAGCTGGCCGTCGCTCTTGCGATACGCCGAATAGCGCCCGTTCAGCAGCGCGACGACGTGCTCGTTGCCCACTGCGCCCATCGTGTCGGGCGGGATGAAGCCGCTCTGCGTCCGGGTCGGGCCGGTGAATTCGGCCCCGATCTGCACGGCCGGCAACGCCTCGGCGGCCTCCGCGGCAAACACGAGCAAGAGAGCCACGACTGGGGAGCGCATGCCCACGAGATAGCAGCGAATCTACCGCGCGTGCCACGAACGAAGTGAAGCGGCCCCGTGCCCACCGCGATCGCCGCGCTAGCATGCCGCGCCCGATGGACCCCGATCGCTGGTATTTCTACGGACTCGTCGGCCTCGTCGCCGCGGGAGCCGCGTCCTTCCTGGCGCTGCTCTTCGTGGCCGCCCCCTATGGTCGCCACGAGCGTCCCGGCTGGGGCCCGAGCATGCCGACGCGCATCGCCTGGGTGGTGCAGGAACTTCCCGCGCCGCTGCTCTTCGCGATCGTGTTCCTGCGCGGCGAACACGCCTTCCGCCCGGTCCCGCTCGCATTCTTGTTCTTGTGGCAGCTGCACTACCTTCAGCGCACTTTCGTGTACCCGCTGCGGATGCGCGTCGGCGTGTCGCGCGTACCGCTCACCACGATTGCGCTCGCGATCGCCTTCAACGCCGTCAACGGCAGCCTCAACGCCTACGCGATCAGCCACGGCGCGCTGCGCCACGTCGAGTCGTGGTTCGCGGATCCGCGCTTCGCGATCGGCGTCGCGCTGTTCCTCGCCGGTGCCGCCGTGAACCTGCAATCCGACGCGATCTTGCGACGCCTGCGCAAGCCCGGCGAGACCGGCTACAAGATCCCGCACGGCGGCCTCTTCCGCTTCGTCTCGTCTCCCAACTACCTGGGCGAGATCATCGAGTGGTGCGGCTGGGCGCTCGCCACCTGGACCTGGGCCGGCGCCGCGTTCGCGTTCTTCACGATCGCGAACCTGCTGCCGCGCGCGCTCTCGCATCATCGCTGGTATCGCGAGAACTTCCCCGACTACCCGCGTGAGCGGAAGGCGATCATTCCGGGGCTGCTGTAGTCGCCGCGTGACCGCTCGATGGATGGCGCCCCGGGAGGGACTCGAACCCCCGACCGGCGGATTAGAAATCCGCTGCTCTATCCAACTGAGCTACCGGGGCGCGCGGAAGCGGCGGAAAACTAGCAGTCGCGCGCGCGGCCACGACGAGCAGCGCTGAATTGACACCCCCTGCCCACCCCCTTAGCTTGCCCAACCCGCGGTGGGCGTAGCTCAGTTGGTTAGAGCGCCGGGTTGTGGCCTCGGAGGTCGGGGGTTCGAGTCCCCTCGCTCACCCCATTTCGACTTTCAGTGCGCCGCCTTGCACGCGTGGTGTGGCCGACGTAGGGTCCGGTCATGCTCGACCGCATCCGCGTCGTTCCCGGTGTGTGCGACGGTCGGCCGACCATCCGCGGCCTCCGCTTCACGGTCGAATTCGTCTTGAAGCTCCTCGGTGACGGCTATACCGCCGACGAGATCGTCCGCGAGTATCCCGAGCTCGAGCGCGAGGATGTCTATCAGGCGGCCCGCTTCGGCGCGTGGCTGGCGAGCGAGCGGACCTCCGCAGTCGCGTGAGGCTGCTCGCCGATCTGAACGTCGCACCGCGCACCGTCGAGTTCCTGCGTTCTCTTGGTCACGACGTCCTCCGGGTCGATGCGCTGCTCCCGGCCACGGCGTCCGACGCGGAGATCGTCGAGGTCGCGCTGCGCGAGGGACGCACGATCCTCACGCAGGATCTGGACTTCTCCGCCCTCGTAGCACTCTCGGGTCGAAACCGGCCGAGCGTCGTCTCTCTGCGGCTTTCGTCGTCGCGCGTCGAGCGTGTGAATCAGCGACTCCGGGAAGTGCTCCCGGCAGTCGCAGCGGAGATCGAGTCCGGAGCCATCGTGAGTGTCGAAGACGATGGTGTGCGCGCGCGCTCACTGCCGATCGCGTGATCGCCGAAGCGCTTCCGAAAGACCGACGACGAGCGATCGAAGTTGCACCTCGAAGGTTCACGAGGGTCACTCATTCACTCGGATCCGACTGGGGCCACTGTGGGGCCAATCGTGACCACGTGGCCCCACTCCAGGCCACGCTTTGGAGCGCCGAGCGCCAACGTCTTGCCGTTGCGGAGATTTTCATCTCCGCCGCCCGCCTTGTGGCCTCGGAGGTCGGGGGTTCGAGTCCCCTCGCTCACCCCATCGACTCTCAGCGCAATGTCGGTCGTATCGCAGATCGCGCACTGCCGTAGCGCCGTCTTGCTGGTCGCCAACTCGGTCGCCGACGCCACCGGGGCACGCGTGTTCCCGGCCAACTCCTAGCCGCGTCGCGCGAGCCGCTCCACCACCTCGTGCGCGACACGGCTCCCGCTCTCGATGTCCCATTCGGCCGACGCGGACGCGGCCGGCCCGCGTGATTTCCCCCAGGTCCCGAGTCGAATGGCGCAGCGCTGCGTGATACCACGCAACGAACGCACCCGTCTCTTCGAGTCGGCTGTTGGTAAGGCGACGGGTTCGACTTGCGTCCAGAGCCGTTCCAGCGAGCGAGAGCTTGAAGCGCGACTCCGCCCGATCGTTTGGGCGCGAATTCATCGCTCGGATCGGGAGCGCCTCTCGCATCGCGCGGGCACGGCACAGCGTTTGCTGTAAGAGCGGGTGCATCGTGCCGGGCGCTCGAATGCTCGCGATGCGGAGGAGGTGTGATGCGGGCGCAAATCGGATTCGACGTGGGGACGAAGGGTCTGGCGAGACGGGTCTTGGGCGTAGCGGCGTTCAGCCTGGTGCTCGCTGCGGCAGCGTCCTCGCACGCATCCGATCCGGACCGACGCCAATTTCTGTCGCTCGACAACCTCCTCCATCACGAGCTCGAGCGCGCGGGTTTCACGGGCCGCGTCGAGGAGAGCCTGGAAGCGCGGCTCGGCCGCCCGATCGACATCGCGCTCGCAGAGCTCGGCCGTCTCGTCTTCTTCGACCCGCTGAGCGGCCTCCACGGCGACAACTCGTGCGCGGGCTGCCATTCGCCGGCGAACGGCCTCGGCGATACGCAGTCCATCGCGATCGGCGTGGACAACAACGGCGTGGTCGGCCCGCACCGGCAGTGGAGCGCGCAATCAGCGGAAGGCGCCGCTCGTCATCAACAGCGGCTTCTTTCCGAAGACTCATGCTCAACGGCCGCTTCCAGTCGCTCTCGGGGGATCCCTTCGACAACTCGCAGGGCTTCCAGTTTCCGGCTCCCGGAGGGCACGACCCGATTCCCGGCGAACGACCCGGAGATCCAGACGCTGCTCGCCGCGCAGGGGCACATCCCGCCGACCGAGCTGGTCGAGATGGCGGGCTTCACGGGAACCGCCGGGACGATCGCGCCTCGCTTCGACGCGTTCGACGACGGCGAGGGTACGCCCGTGCCGTTGCCCGATGCCAGCGGCTTCCGCAACGAGCCGATCCGCGCCGTCGTGCTCGCGCGCTTCAACGAGATACCGGCGTATCTCGATCGCTTCGGCCAGGTGTTCAACGGCGGCGCTCCGTTCCCGCGCGGCGGCATCACGTTCGCCATGATCGGCAGCGCGCTCGCCGAGTTCGAGCTCTCGATGACCTTCGCGAACGCGCCGATCGACCGCTTCGCGCGCGGTGAGAGCGACGCGCTCACGCCGCTCGAGAAGCGAGGCGCGCTCCTCTTCTTCGGCAGCGCGCGCTGCGTTGCGTGTCATGCCGTCGGGGGACGTTCGAACGAGATGTTCAGCGACTTCGAGAACCACGTGCTCGGCGTTCCGCAGATCGCTCCGCACTTCGGCGTCGGCGCCGGCAACGTGGTCTTCGACGGACCCGGAGAGGACGAGGACTTTGGCGCCGAGCAGGTCAGCGGCGATCCCGCCGACCGCTACGCGTTCCGCACCTCGCCGCTCCGCAACGTCGCGGTGCAGCCGGCCTTCTTCCACAACGGCGCGTTCACCCGCCTCGAGGATGCGATCCGCCACCACCTGAACGCGGTGCGCTCGGCGCGCACGTACGATCCGGTCGAGGCCGGCGTCGACGCCGACCTCGCGGAGCGCCGCGGACCGACGAAGCCGGTGTTGCAGCGCCTCGATCCGCTGGTGGCGAAGCCGATCCCGCTCTACGCCGCGCGACTTCGACGCACTCGTGGCATTCGTACGCAATGGCCTGCTCGACCCTCGGGCTCTTGCCCGCGAATCTCTGTGAGCTCGTGCCTGCTGCGGTACCGAGTGGAATGCCGGTCGCGCGTTTCGAGGGCTGCGAGTAGAGGCGCGCGACCCTGTCGCTACCGTGCGTGTTGGTCCACACGACTCGGGTTCGCGGCTATCGTGAGTGTCGGAGACCGTGGTGTTCGCGCACGCGTTCTCGCGATCGCCTGACCGCCGAAGCGCGTCCGAGAGACCGACGCCGATGTGATCTCCCCGTTCTTCAGGGCAAGCGCTGCGCGAGCGTCGGCGGCGTGAGAATGCAGGCCAACGTGACCGCGCCGGCGCGCGATCGCCTTCGGCTCGAAGCGGTTGTGTCGTTCCGTATCAAGACCGCCGGTCGCGAGGCACCGGCTCTCGAGGCGGCGCGACGGGCGGATTCCCTATCTTCCCGTGCAGGAGGGACCCATGGCCGTCGTGATCGAGCAGCCCGAGGGTGAAGCCGCGCTCACCGGGTTCGTGGAGTTTGCCGACGTCGCCAACGCCCGGCGAGGCGCCCGGTGGCCATCTCTGGCGCCGATGCAGCTCCCGCTGCTCATGGGCCAGGGGCCCGGGGCGACACGACGGAGCGTGTGCCCGCTGCTGGCCCGCGACAACGGCCAGATCGTGGCCAGGGCCGCGGCTGTCGTCGACCAGGGATACATCGACAAGTGGGCCGAACCCGTCGGGCACGTGATCCTATTCGAGGCACTGCCGGGGGCCACCGTGGCGACCCGGGCCCTGATGGACGAGGCGTCGTCATGGCTGCGCGCCCGAGGCATGGAGGCAGCGCGTGCCGGATCGGGACCCGGATTCGACATGGCCTTCGCCATCGACGACTACCAATCACTCCCGCCGATGAGCGTGCGGCAGAACCCGGCCTACTACCACGCATTGTTGAAAGAGGCCCGGTTCGAGACCGAACGGGGCTGGGTCGACTACAAGATCGAGGTGACGCCCCAGCTGGTCGATCGATGGGAACAGATGCTCGCAAGGGCGCGAGCGGCGGGGTTCCAGATCGTCTTTTTTGGCGAGGTGCCCGAGGAGCGACGGGTCGCCGACTTCGCCGACACATGGGAGGAAGCCTTCGCGGCGCACTGGGGCATGGTGCCGACCAGCACCGAGGAGTTCGCCGACACGTTCGAGGCAGCAAAACCGCTCGGCATGCACGACGTCTCGGTGATGGCGTTCAAGGGCGACGAGCCTGTCGGGGTCGTGTGGGCTATGCCGTATATCGCCGAGCTCCCCGTCCTTGCGCCCGGACGAACGCTCGCCGACGCCGAACGATTGAACTTCCTCGGCATCGGCGTCCGCAAGGTGGCCCGCGGACAGGGTGTGAATCTGGCCATGGCCGCCAAGTGCTATCTCGAGCTGGTGGCTCGCGGCGCTACGCATGTGAGCTACACGATCGTTCTCGACGACAACTGGCCATCGCGCCGCACAGCCGAGAAGCTCGGCGGGTGGGTCTGCGCCAACTACGTGACCTACCGGCGATCCCTCGTCACCACGCACACTCGAAGCATCGATCACGCCTCGACGGCCCGAGCGGTCGGCACAGCGCGTTGACCTCATTGGCTCTGCTGTAGTTACGCACGTTGCAGCGGCATGCCGCTGTCGAGTGCTGTAGGCACAGGGCGTCCCAGGCTCCTGTCTTGCTCTCAGTCGAGGTCGTAGCGGACGCTCGCCAACTGCCCAGTGAAGGCGAAGGGCGGCTGGTACTGCGGTGACACCGGGGAGCCGGTGTCGCGGCCGATGTCCAGCCCTTCCCATCCGACCATGAACGGCTGCTCGACGACGGCGCTGCCGGCGGGTTGGCCGTTGATCAAGAGTGTTGCAGTGCCCGCGAGCACGCCCAGGCGGTTGAAGCCCATTCCCTCAGAGAACAGACCTTTCGCCACGGCCAGCCCGGTGGAGACCTTGTCGTAGCGCAATTGCAGCTCGACGTCGCCCGCGGGCACGGTTTCCTTCGATACGATGCGCACCACGTCCACGCCGGTGTTGCGCTCGTACACCAGATGGTTGTCCTGGATGTACAGCGTGTAGCCGGAGAAGCGGTCGCCCTGCGCGGCGATGACGCCTTGCTGCTGCTCGCTGTCGCGGTGAATATCCGCGGTGATGGTGTACGACTTGCCCGGCAGGAGCGGCGCAAGATTGTGCGGCACGGTGCCGCCGCCGACTGGGAACACCGGATGACTGGGTTGCGGCAGCTTGATGAACTTCGCGTACAGCGCACGCTCCAACAATCCGACGTCTACCAATGGCAACACCTGATAGCGCCTGGCGGCGGTCCACCACTTTTCTTCCAGGGCACGCACCTTGTCCGGATATCGCGCCGCCAGGTCATGGGCTTCGGCAAAATCTTCGTCGAGGTGGTAGAGCTCCCAGCGCGGCTCGTCGTAGGCTTGGGCGCCCTCGCGGTACGCCGCGATCTTCCAGCCGTCGGCGTAATAGCCGCGGTTGGCCTCCAACTCGTAGTACTGCTCCGTCTTGTGCGACGCGGCGGCAGCGTCGGTGAAGCTGTACGCGAAGCTGATGCCTTCCATTGGCTTCACCGCGTGGCCCTGGTACTGGCTCGGCGGGTCGATCTCGAGCAACTCCAGCAGCGTCGGAGCGAGATCGTCGATGTGGTGAAACTGGCTGCGAATCTGGCCGCGCGCGGCGATGCCTTGCGTCCAGCGGATGATCAACGGCGAGTTGACGCCACCCCCGTGTGTCGTGCGCTTGGTGTGCTTGAACGGAGTGTTGCTGGCCTGCGCCCAGCCGAGCGGATAGTGCGGATGGGTGCTCGGCCCGCCGATGGCGTCGAAACGCGGCAGGTTCTCCGCCGTGGTGGTCTTGTGGAAGTGATAGAAGGCGAGGCTGTTGCTCTGGCCCTCGGCGTCGCCTTCCGGGCTGGCGCCGTTGTCGGACAGGAACACGACGATGGTGTTGTCGAGCTCACCGGTGCGCTCCAGATGGGCGATCAGCCGGCCTACCTGCTGGTCGAGGTTGTCGACGAATCCGGCGTAGTTCTCCTCGAACCGCGCGTACATCTTCTGCTGGTCCGCGGTCAGCGCAGCCCAGGGCTGCACTTGCGGGTTGAGCGGCGTCAGGTCGGTATTGGCCGGGGCGATGCCGAGCGCCTTCTGTCGCGCCAGCCGCTGCTCGCGCACCGCGTCCCAGCCCTGCGCGTACTGCCCGCGGTAGCGCTCGCGGTCTTCCGCCTTGGTGTGATGCGGCGCATGCACGGCGCCCGGGGCGTAGTAGAGGAAGAACGGCTTGGCGCGATCGACCGCACGCAAGTCCTGCAGCATCTGGATGGCGTGCGCCGTCAGATCATCCGGAAAGTAATAGTTCGAGTCGTGCGGCATCTCGACCACCTCGTTGCCGCTGACGATCACGGCCGGCTGGAACTGGTCGGTTTCCCCTTCCAGAAAGCCCCAGTAGCGATCGAATCCCTTCTGCGTCGGCCAGGAATCGAAGGGCCCGATCCGGGAGCGGTGCTCGCCGTTGCTGAGATGCCATTTTCCGGCGGCGAAGGTGGCGTAGCCGTGCTGCTGCAGGATCTGCGGCAAGGTCACGACATCGGGGGCCAATTCGCCGCGATAGCCGGGATAGCCATAATCCCACTCCGCCACCCAGCCGACGCCTGCCGAGTGGTGGTTGAGGCCGGTGAGTAGCGCCGCGCGCGTCGGCGAGCACATGGCCGTCACCGTGAAGTGGTTGTAACGCAATCCGTTGTCCGCCAGACGCTGGATGTTCGGCGTCCGGATCTCGCCGCCGAATGGCGACACGTCGGAGAAGCCCATGTCGTCTGCCAGGATGACCACGATGTTCGGTGCGCCGCCGGCGGCTCTCGGATCGATCCGGAACTCCGGCTCCGAGTGGCGGATGCTGTCGTCGATCTTGCCGGCGAAAGGCCTGCCCTTCACGTCGCCGGGCGCGCCGGCGCGCTCACCGCCGGCGGTCTCATGCTGCCTCTCGCAACCGCCGGTCAGTGTTGCGCCGAGCACTGCCACCAGCAGCAACGGCAACGAAGTTCGGAGCACGGCAGACATGGGCGTCGTTCCTTCCCGAGACGAAGGCGCACGTATAGACAACGCGCGCCCCCCTGTGCCAACTCGGTTCCGGGTCGTGAAGGGCCCCCCTTCGATCGGGTGTCGCCAAAACCAGCCGCTTCAGTAGCTGTGCTCTCCCAGCCTCACCTTGCCGCGATACGTCCAGTAGATGACCGCTGTATACGCGAGCACGAAAGGCATTCCCAGAGCCGCGATGATCGCCATGATCGCGAGCGTCTTGTGCGATGACGCGGCGTTGTAGATCGTGAGATTGAAGTGCGCAGAGATGCTCGACACCAGAAGGTTCGGGAAGAGTGCGATTCCGACGAGGCCGACGAGCGACGCGATGAGAGTCGCGGACGAGACGAACGCCTGATAAGGAGAGTCGAGGAAGATCGCCCGCGGGATGTTCGCAATCGCGAGTATCGAGACGCCGACCACGAGCCACGTCCAGGGATAGTGCCGGAAGTTCTCGACGGCGTGCGGAATCGTGATGAGCGCGACGATCGTCGTGATCAGATAGAGCATGAGAAAGGACCCGAACGCATGCCACATCCAGCGATGAACGCGCGCCTGCAGCTCTTCCTCGCTCTTGAGAAAGAGATAGATCGACCCGTGCATGACGAACAGGGCAACCGTCAGCACGCCGACGAGCAGCGGGAAGATCGGCTGCGGAGGCGGAAAGACGATCTCGAAGAATGAGCCGGCGTAGATGCCGCGCGAGTCGACGGGGATGCCAGCCATGATCGCGCCGACGGCCACGCCGAAGAGCAGCGGTGCGAGGAGGCTCGACGCGAAGAAGCCGCTGTCCCAAAACGCGCGCCACCCCGCCGACGGCCTCTTGCTCCTGAACTCGATCGAGACGGCGCGGAGGATCAGCGCGAACAGCACCGCCATGAACGCGACATAGAAGCCGGAGAAGACCGTCGCATAGAGCTCGGGAAACGCCGCGAACATCGCACCGCCGAAGGTGACGAGCCAGACCTCGTTGCCGTCCCAGATCGGCGCGATGGAGTTCAAGATGATCCTCCGTTCGCGGTCGCTGCGCGCGAGAGGCATCAGCATTCCCACGCCGAAGTCGAAGCCGTCGAGTACTGCGTAACCGGCGAGAAGAACGCCCAGCAGAAGAAACCAGAGCACATTCAGATCCATCGCATTCTCCTCTCAGTGAAGCATCGACTCGAGGGAGTCGCGCAGAATCGAGCGACCGGGTTCGTCATCGGGAAGCGGATCCGGCCCGTGCTGGATCTTTTGATTCAGGACGACGATCCAGAGGATGAACAGCAAGACGTACAGGATGCCGAACATCACGATCGATCCGAGAACCTGCGATGCGTTCACCGCCTCCGACGCTGCGTCGGCCGTTCGGAGACCTCCGACGATCACTCCGTCGACGAGTTGCGGGTAGACGATCCACGGCTGTCGTCCCACCTCGGCGGCGACCCATCCGAGTTCATTGGCGAGAAACGCGGGGACGACCGCGAAGACGAATCCCCAGAGAAGCCATCGCTGTTCCCAGAGCCTGCCGCGCAGCCGAAACCACGTTGCGAGCAGCGTCATGCCGAGAAAGAGCATCCCGAATGCGACCATCAGGTGATAAGACTGAAACGAGATTCCGACAGGCGGCCTTCCCCAGTTCGCTTCGAGTTTGTCGAAGCCATCGACCGGTCTGTCGGCGTCGTGGTGCACGAGCAGCGAGAGCATCCCGGGAATCGCCATTCCCCACTTGACGCGCCGCTCGGCGTCGCTCGGGACTCCGAACAGATAGAGCGGAGTGCGCGGCTCGGTTTCATAGATGCCCTCGAACGCGGCGAGCTTTGAAGGTTGCGTCTTCGCAACATTTACCGCCTGAAGGTCTCCCGAGATCAGAATCGCAATCGAGGCGAACGTCGCGAGAGCGAGCGCCCCACTGAAGGACCGCTTTGCGAACTCCGTATGGCGGCGGTGCAGCAGGTACCACGCCGCGATGCTCATCACGAAGAACGCGCCGAGAATGAAGGCGGCGATCCAGACGTGAATGAGGCGGTGAAGCGTCGAGGGATTGAACACCATTGCCCAGAAGTCGGTGATCTCCGCGCGAAGGAACGTGCGACCGTTGACGACGTGCTCGCGCAAGACGGAGCCCGCGGGTGTCTGCTGCCACGAGTTCGCCACCGTGATCCAGATCGACGAGAAGATCGCGCCGAGCGAGACCATGCAGGCCGCGAAGAAGTGGAAGCGCGGCGACACGCGATCCCACCCGAACAGGAGCACCGCGAGAAAGCCCGACTCGAGAAAGAAGGCGAAGATCCCTTCCGCGGCGAGCGCGGAGCCGAACACGTCGCCGACGAATCGCGAATAGACAGCCCAGTTCGTGCCGAACTGGAACTCCATCACGATGCCGGTGGCAACGCCGAGGGCGAAGTTGATCCCGAAGATCTTCGTCCAGTAGCGGGCGGCGACATCGTAGATCGCCTCGCGCGTTCTCAGACGCATCGCGAACATGTAGGCGACGACGATCGACAGGCCGATCGTAAGAGGCGGGAACAGGTAGTGAAACATGATCGTCATCGCGAACTGAATGCGCGACAGCAGGACGACGTCCATCTGAAACCTCCGCGCCGGCGGAAGAGGGAGTGATGCCGGCCGGCAACATGGATCAGAGCATAGGAAGAAGAGTGGGGATCGACATGCGGCAGAACACGGCTGGTCGGATAGCCGGAGGCAGCGATCCACCCCGGATCCAACACGAAAGTAGCGATAGTTCCGTACACAGCGGTTCACGCGGAGCGCACGAGTCTCCGCTGCTCCTCGAGAAGGCTCACTCCACGATGCCGGCGGCGCGCAGCCCCGCGATCTCGTCGTCCGCGAAGCCGAAGTCCCGCAGGATCGCGTCGCCGTCCTCGCCATAGCGGGAGGCCCGCTCACCGACGCGCCACGGCGTGCGCGAGAGCTTGACGGGCGTCCCCACCACGTGCCGCTCGCGGCCGTCGGCCACGCCGAGCGAGACGGACATCTCCCTCGCGCGCGCCTGCGGATCCGCGTGCGCGCGATCGATCGACTGCACCGGCCCGCACGGCACGCCGGCGGTGAGCAGCTGCTCTTCCCAGTGCGCGATGCCCTGCGTCTCCAGCACCGTCTCGATCGCGGTCGCCAGCTCCTCCTTGTGCGCGATGCGTTGCAGCGACGTTGCGAAGCGGGGGTCCGCGATCCACTCCTCGCGACCGAGCGCCCGGCAAAGGCGCTCCCAGTTCGGCTGCGTGCCCGCGCCGATCACGAGCATGCCGTCGCGCGTGCGAAACGCGCCGTACGGAGAGCCGAGCCGGTGCGAGCGACCCGCTGGTCCCGGCACCGTCCCGGTGTCGAACCACAGCGCGGACTCCCAGATCGTGTACGCGAGCGCCGCCTCGAACAGCGACGTGTCGACGTGCTGGCCGCGCTCCGCTCCGTGCGCGCTCGTGCAGCGCCGAGAGGATGCCGAGCGCTGCGAACGCGCCGGCGTTCAAATCGGCAAGCGGCACGCCGGCCACCACCGGCGCGCGGCCCGGCTCGCCGGTGAGGCTCATGATGCCGGCCATCGCCTGCGCCACCAGATCGAAGCCGGGACGGTCGGCGTACGGACCCGTCCCGCCGAAGCCGGAGATCGAGCACGTGACGAGGCGGGGATTGCGGCGGCGCAGCGCGGCGGCGCCGACACCGAGCCGATCGAGCGTGCCGGGCCGGTAGTTCTCGACGAACACATCCGCGCGCTCGGCGAGTCGCGTGAGAACGGCGGCACCGCGGGGATCGC
This sequence comes from uncultured delta proteobacterium, assembly GCA_963801625.1. GTDB lineage: Bacteria > Myxococcota_A > UBA9160 > UBA9160 > PR03 > PR03. The sequence goes on along the minus strand of CAWDFQ010000014.1, from coordinate 226,923 downwards.
GCAGATCGAGCGCGAGGCTGCGCTTGCTGTGATTCACCGCATCATGGGGTCGGAACTGACCGCCCGAGCGCTGCTGGCTCTGACGCAGATCGTCCCCGCCGCCGGCCCGCTCGACCTTCAGCACATCGGCGCCCATCTGCGCGAGCAGCAGGCCGCAGTAGGAGCCGGCCATCACGTGCGTCACGTCGAGGACCACGACGCCGGCCAGAGGCCCCCCTGCTTCGGCGACCTGCGGCGTCTCGTCATCGTGCATGCTGGCACCCTCATCCGTTCGCGCCCGGTCGCCTACGATACGGATTCGCGGCGCAGGAGGAGACCATGGGCGGACGGATTCGCACCGAGAGAGACGGAGCGCTCGGCTGGCTACTCTTCGATCAGCCGGCGCGGCGCAACGCGATCTCGGTCGAGATGTGGGAGCAGCTGCCGGGGGCCGTCGCGGCATTCGCAGCCGATCCTGGCGTGCGCGTCGTCGGCATGCGGGGCGCAGGCGGCGACGCCTTCATCGCCGGCGCGGACATCTCGCAGTTCGAGCAGCAGCGGACGGAGGAGAGCGCCGTCGCCCGCTACGGAAGACTCGCGGCATTGGGCCTCGGCGCGCTCGCAAACCTCGAGAAGCCGCTGCTGGCGTGCATCGAGGGGCCCTGCATCGGCGGCGGGGTCGTCGTCGCGCTGGCGGCCGACCTTCGCTACGCGAGCGACGACGCCGTGTTCCGCATTCCCGCCGCGCGGCTCGGCATCGGCTACGAGGTGCCGGCCGTCGGTGCGCTCGCCGCCACCATCGGGCTCCCGGCCGCGATGGATCTACTGCTGACGGCGCGACGGATCGATGCGGGCGAGGCGAAGCAGATCGGCCTGGTCCACGCGGTCCGCCCGCGGACGGAGCTCGAGGCGTTCGTGCGCGAGCAGGCGGACCGCATCGCGGGCAACGCGCCACTCACGCTGCGCGCGCTCAAGCTCGCCGCGCGCGAGCTGCGCAAGCCGGAAGCGGCGCGCGACTTCGCGTCCGCGCAGGCCGCGTATCGGGCCTGCTTCGACAGCGCCGACTACCGGGAAGGCGTCGCCGCGTTCCTCGGCAAGCGCGAGCCGCGCTTCGAAGGGCGCTGAGCGCCGGCGCTCACTTGGACCGCTCGCCGATCGCGGCCAGCACATCGGCGACGAAGCCCAGCGGATCCCAGCCGCTGCCGCCCAGCCCGTTGGCTCTCAGCCGGGAGTTGCCATGGCGATCATTCTCGGACCAAACTCCCGCTGGTACCCATGCTCTGAATCCAGACCCGTCTGGCGTCTGAGGAAAGGCGAGTGGATCAAGCGATGAGCCGGACCCTACACGAATCAGGATCGAGCATGACACGGCGCCAGTTCACCAAGCTGGCGGCGGGCGGACTGGCTGCGTTCAGTCTCGCCGACTGCCACGCTCCGCGGGCGATTGCCGCGCGACCTCCCACGGACGCTACGCTGACCTACGCGAGTGCGACGTCGGCACCGGTGGGACTGGCGGGCGTGGCCCGCGGGTCCGCCGCCGAGGCGACGGAGCGCGCGGTTCGCGCGGCCGCGCTCGCGGTCAGCGATTTCTCCTGGCTGAGCCGGGGCGACAGCGTGTTGATCAAGCCGGTCTGCAACTCCGGCAACCCGTACCCCGCCACCACCGATCCGGTGGCGCTACGGGCGATGATCGGGTTGCTGCGCGAGCGCGGCGCCGGGCGCGTGCTCGTCGCCGACATGTCGGGGGTCGAGATCGTCCGCTTCTCCAAAGATCGCCTGCGGGGCAGCACCCGCCAACTGCTGCAACAGAACCGCATCGCGCCGACCGTCGAGGCGGCCGGAGGCGAGGTTCATGCGTTCGAGGAGCAAGGCTGGGACGCCTTCTTCGAGGACACGCCGGCCGCGGCCGGAAGCTGGTCGCGGCCGATCCTGATGCCGAAGCTGCTGAACGAGGTCGACCACGTCGTGCTCATGCCGCGTTGCGCGCGTCACCTGCTCGCTGGCAGCACCCTGGGCATGAAGGCCGCCGTCGGCTGGTGGCGCCACGACTCGCGCCTCGAGTACCACCGCGACGCAGCGACGCTGGCTGAAAAGACAGCCGACGCCAACACCGTCCCGTCGCTGACGAAGAAGCTGCGCCTGGTGCTGACGAGCGCCACGCAGGTGCTGACCACGTTCGGCCCCGATCAAGGATACGTGGCGGCGCCGACCACCGGACTCATTTTGGCCAGCCCGTCGCTCGTCGCACACGACATGCTGTCGCTGGCGTGGCTGCTCGAGAACCGCAGCCTGATGCCCGCAGCCGACCGCGACGGCGTCCTCGACGACCCGAACACGTCGGCCTTCTTCGTCAACTTCGTCAACCGCATCGTAGTCAACTGGTTGGGCGGTATCGGCGACGTGCTGAGCACCCAGCGGCTGGAACGGTACGATCACCAGAGCATCTGGGACGACCGTGTGTTGCGTCGGGCGTTCCAGAACTCGGGTGGCGTGCCGCGAATCGAGCTGGTCAGCGAGGGCGGTTCCGTGCCCACTGAATTGCAGGACGAGCTGCGTGCGAAAGTCACACTGACGGCGTGAATCCGTCGCGGCCTTGCCGCCCTTGACCTGCACCCGCAGTGCCTCGACAGGCCCTACCGCAACCGCGAGGCCCCGAACAGCTGGCGCCCTAGCGCCGAGCTGGCGCTGCTGCTGCCTCCGCTGCTCTGGGCGCACCGGAGACGCCCCGCGAACTAGACCCAAGTTCCGCAGTTGGCGGGTCAGTCTCGTGGTTTCTCGCGGAGTTGGCTTCCCGAGTTGGCACTACATTTCGTTGATCCGTCCCGCTTTCTCCGTGCGGGTCAGCGATTTCGGTTGCACGGGGCGGCATCGGCGTCGTCTACTGGAGTACGAGGCGCGCTCGACCTCGATCGGAAGAGCGGGAGGTAATGCCATGGTCACCGTCCGACAGCTGCTCGCACGCAAGGGACACGCAATCCGACACATCGATCCCGAGGCCAGCGTCCTCGACGCGCTCCGGGTTATGGCCGAGTGGAACGTGGGGGCCCTGATCGTGCTCGCCGCGGGCGAGCTGGTCGGACTCGTCTCGGAGCGCGACTACGCGCGCAAGGTCGTGCTGAAGGGGCGAGTCTCCAAGGACACCCGCGTCGGCGAGATCATGGACGACAAGCCGATCTGCGTCGCCTCGACCGCCTCGGTCGAGGCGTGCATGGGGCTCATGACCGACAAGCGCACGCGGCACCTGCCCGTGGTCGAGAACGGCCAGGTGTCGGGGATCATCTCGATCGGCGACGTCGTGAAGGCGATCATCGAGGATCGCGAGATGACGATCGAGGAGCTCCAGCAGTACATCACCGGCGGCCGCTGACCGCGGCACGGCGAGCCCGCAGCGGTTGGCTCGCTCCCAGGTGGGAGTTGCCATAGGTCATTCTCGGACAAGACTGGCTCGGGCTTCTCTCACCCCTGGGCTGTCCTCCGCGAACTGTGTCTCACGAGCTCCGCGGCTCGTCGATCTGCACCTCTGCACGGACGATGGCATCGCCGGTGGCGCGTTCCGCCAGCGCCAGGTAGTCACCCGCTTTGGCAATGCTGCTGCGACCGTCGAAATGTGTTTCGTACAGCGATCCGTTCAGCATCGGATTGATCCCGTAGCGCAAGTTCTCGCGCCCAACGAGCTTCTTCGCGAGCCCTTCCCGGAGCCAGACCTCGCCTTCGATCTGCCGCGGGTCCGTCGGCCACGGGCCGTCCCATCGGGAGTCGTTGGCGGAGGGCTGAATGATCAGCCAGGCACCCGCGGCGTCCGTCTGCTCGAGCAGCGCTTCGTGGAATGCGTCGAGGCAGATCAGAATCGCGATCTTGCCGATCGTCGTGGTGATCACCTGGGGCGCGACCTGCGCCGCGGTGAGCCAGCTGCGCACTTCGACGGGCGTCAGACGCAGCTTGGGAACACGTGACAGCAGCGTTCCTTGGGGACTGAAGACCGCCGTGAGGTTGTAGGCGCCGCGTCCATGCACGTGGTGGCCCCGGCTCGGCTCCCAGTCGATGAACGGGCTGAACAGCGACCCCGCCACCACGTAGGCGCCTGTCGCGCGGGCGGCGTCGCGGAAGGCCTGCTCATACACCGGCCACACGCGCGGCCCGCGCAGGTGGTAGAACACGGCTGGCGAGAGGAGGCGTTGCTCCAGCATGCAGCGAAGCGCATCGCGCCAGGACGCCTTCAACAGTTGAAAGGCGGCGTCGATGGCGCGCCGCTGCCGCCTGACCGCGTCTGGTGTGTCCAACCAGAAAAGCAGGGGGAGGCTGAAGGCCTCGGGAAAGGCGATGACCCGCGCGGCGTCAGCGCTGGCGGGGAGTCCGGCGACGGCCAACTCGACGAGCGACAGCACGCGTTTCCGAAAGGTGTCGGCTGTACGGTAGGCGTCAGGCAAGATCTCAGCCTGGATGGCAATCAGGTGAACTTGCATGGGACGCGCGTCAGGGACGGATGCTCCGCTGGCGATCGTCGCCGCGCGCGAGGTTGCGAGCCGCGGCGCGTGCGACGAGCACGAGCAGGGCGCCGCTGCCTAGCGCAACTGCGTCCGGCTCGGGAACAGGACACGGGATGGGCGTCGTGTCCGCGACGATCACCGGCACTGCGTCGCTTGTGTCCTGCGCGCTGAGCTTCGCCACGAGACGGTGGTCTGGGCGCCCGTTCCCTGCTGGATCAGGACCAGGTGCACGTCCACCAGCTTCGTTCCAGCCGAGAGGTTGACCGTGAATGGATCGACGTGGACCCGGCAATCGTTGGCGGCCGCGATGTAGCAGCCGGCCTGGATCGGCGAGGCGAAGATGGCGCTCGCCGGACTCGACGCGGCGGTGAGCGAGGCGAAGAGAAGGACCCATGCGAACAATCGGCGCATCTGCTGATCTCCGATCGGCGCGTGTCTCGACGAGACCCGCGCGTCGTGGCCACACTCAACCCCATTGTACTGCGTCAGTTCGCCAGCACCTGACGCCACGCTGCCCTCGCTGACTCACCGACTTCGGCGAGCCCGGACTCGACTTCCGCGAGCAGAGATTCCCGTTCGGGCGCGGCATCGAGCAGCCGCTGGATGTCCCACAGGTCCTGCGGGCCCGCGGCATATAGCTTGAGGAGCACGAGGTCTGCCGCGCGCACGATCGGAACGCGAGCGCCCTGAAGCAAGCGTGGTTCCGAACGCTCGATGGCGCGCCTCTGCCAGCCGCGATCGCCGACCACCAGGTCGACCGGTGGTGCGGAGCCGCTGCTGATCCGCACCACGCCCGCGAGCGGGTCTCCGGGCTCGGCGACTCGGATCTCGACTTCGACGCCCTCCGCGCGGATCGCGCGCCACGTGGCCGGGGACAGGGCCTCGGGCGCGACGGTGAGCAGGTCGAGGTCGCCCGTCGCACGGGCCACGCGGTGAACCGCGAGGGCGCCGGCGCCGATCAGCGCAAAGGTGATTCCGGCTGACTCGAGCGCTCGAGCGACCGATTCGAGCAGAGTCACCCGACGAGCGCCGACACCGAAGGGAGACGCCCCTTCTGCCGCTCCCGAGCGAGGACGCGACGGGCCTCGCGCGGATCGACGCCGAGTTCTTCCGCGAGCAGGCCGATCGCCTGCTCCCCGAGTGCAAGGGCTTCCTGCACGCGCTCCTCGACGCTCAGCCGCTCGATGCGCTCGCGCTCGCGGGCGACGAGGTGATCGGCTACGGACGCCCGTCTCGCCATCTCCACACCTTCGCACGCAGCAGGGCGTGTCGCACGGACGCCCGATTCAGGGCGCGTTTCGGGTCCTGCCGGCCCCCAAGCAGGCGTCCGAGCATTCGCTCGGACCCGGCTGGGGCCGCCTGCGGGGCCAATCTCGACCACTTGGCCCCTGCGGAGGCCGCTGTTGGAGCGCCAGGCACCAACGTCTCGCCGTTGCGGATCTCTTCCGTTCCGCCGACCGCCTTCTGGCCTTGCCGGTCCGGGGTTCGAGTCCCCTCGTTCCCCTCATTGATTCGGGGCGGAGCCGCGATCGCCCTACGTCGAGCAACTCGAATCGGCGCCTCGAATCGATGGCTGCCGCGCGCCGCACCGTGCAGCCGCGCCTCCATCTCGGCCGGTCAAGGATGCATCGCGATTTCGCTATAAAAAGAAACCCACAAAGACGCAGGGGGCAGCCATGAAGACTGGATCGATCCATTGGGTGTTCGCGCTGGGACTGGCCTGCGTGCCGACGATGACCCAGGCCGGCGACTTCCTGTTCGGTCGCATGACCGCGCCCGTAACGGGTGACGAGCTCAGCGCGGGAGCGGAAGCCGCATCGATCTCACCGGATGGGCGCTATGTCGCGTTCGTGTCCTCGTCCGGCAACATGGGTCAGCCGTCCAACGGTTCGTGGAACGTATACATCTACGACATCGTGACCGACGAGTACCTGCTCGCCACGCAGGGGCTTGGCACCGGCAACAGCTACGCGCCGTCGATCAGCGCGGGCGGCATCGCGCTCGCGTTCCAGTCGGACGCGAACGACCTGGTTGCCGCCGGTACGTCCGGTCTCCCGGACCTCTTCTACAGCGAGGCCTACGATGCCGGCGGCGGCGCGGTCGCCTTCAACACCTATCTGGTCAGCAAGGGATTGGGCGGGGCCGCGCCGAACGGGGCTTCGCAGAACGCCTCCATCTCGGGAGACGGCCGCTATGTGGCGTTCCTGTCCTCCGCGTCCAACCTGATCGCCGGCGACACCAACTCGGTGGCCGACATCTTCGTCGCCGATTCAGCGGATCTCTTCGCGAGCCAGCCGGAGCGCGTGAGCGTGAACAACGGCGGCGCGCAGATCAACGGTCCGAGCAGCGCGCTCTCGCCCAGCGCCATCTCGAGCGACGGCCGCTACGTCGCCTTCGCGGTGGACACGCCGGTATCGATCGACGGCTCGAACGCGGGCACGTTGTCGGACGTGTTCGTCCGCGATCGCGTGGCCGCAACGACGAACCTGATCAGCAAGAGCACCGCCGGCGTTGCCGGCAGCAGCTCGTCCGACATGGCCGCGATCTCGCCGAGCGGTCGCTACGTGGTGTTCCGCTCCTTCTCGACCAACCTGGTGCCGAGCCTGTCCGGAAGCCGGATCTACGTGCGCGATCGGCAGCAGAACACGACCACCGGCATGCCGCTGCCCCCGGGCGCGAACAATTGCGAGGACCCGCGGATTTCCGATGTCGGCACGATCGTTTCCCAGTGCAACATGGCCGCTGCCAGCGCACAGGCATTCCTCTACAGGCCCGCGGCCGGCGGCGCGTTCTACCAGCTCAGCGCTACGCCGACCCTCTCCTCCGGCAACGGCACGTCGGGCAACTACACCGGCATCAGCGCCGACGGCGTCTTCTTGGTCTTCGACTCCGCCGCCTCGGACCTCGTTGCCGATGACACGAACAGCGCATCGGATGTGTTCCTGGTGGTTCCCGAGCCCGACGCCGCAAGCGGGTGGCTGGCTGCGGTATCCGCCCTCGCGCTGGCCGCGCGCGGACGGAGCAAGCGCCGCAGCCGGTAACAGGCCCGTCTGCCAGCCGCTGTTGCCGAGGACACGCCGTTTCGGGCGGGGCTGGCCGCGAAGCGAGCGCTCAGCGCTTCCGCCAACGCAGCAGCGTTGCCTCGATCTCCTCGCGAGCGCGATCGAGAATGCGCGCGGGATCGTTCTCGGCGCTGCGCGGGATCGGATCGGCGAAGCGCACGCGGATGCGCGTGCCGTAGGGCACCGGCAGCAGGTTGTGGCAGAGCAGCCGCCACGACTCGTCGATCGTCACCGGGACGACCTCGAGCCCAGGCGCCGCCTGCAGCAGCGTGATCGCTCCGGCGGGCTTGAACGGCTTCAGCTCCCCCGCCCGGGAGCGCGTGCCCTCGGGATAGATCACGACCGAGACGCCGCGCGCTTGCGCACTTTCGCCGAGTGCGCGGATCGCTTCGACCGCCTGCCCGCGATCCGAGCGATCGATCAGCGCGTTGCCGCCGCGCCGCAGGTTGTAGGAGATGCTGGGAAGCCAGTGCGAGAGTTCGCGCTTCGAGACGTACTTCGGGTAGTTCGTGAAGAGCAGTGACCCGACGATCGGGATGTCGAACATGCTCTGATGATTGGCGATCAGCAGGTAGGGCGTATGCGGGCGGACGCCCGGCGCGCGCTCGACTTCGAGCCGCGTGCCGCAGAGATGGCAGGCCGCGACGAGCGCCAGCTGCATCCACCCGACGACGATCTCGTGGGGTCGCGGGCCGAAGAGCCGCGCGATGCGCTGCAGCGGATCGAAGAGGACGAGGATCGCGCCGAACGCGAACAGGAACGGCAGGCTCAACACCCAATCGAGTAGACGCGCCGGAGATGCGGTCTGCGCTCCGACGCGCGGCGGAGCGGACTCCCCGTTCGGCGCCTTCTCGCCAGCATTTGACGTCTCGGCCACGGTCCCCCCTCTCGATCCGCCAGCGGGCGGCTGCGCTCCCGAGCGGCACAAGGCTCGCAGAGACGGCGCAGCGGGACCAGCCTCGCCGGTTGATTCACGCGCCGCCCCGTTGACCGATGGCCGACAGCACGGCGCGCGGCGGTTTCTTATGTTGGCCGCTCGTTCGATCCTGAGGAGGCTCGTCATGCGGAGGTTGGTCGCGTCGCTCACCCTCGCGCTCGCTCTCTCCAGCTCGGCCGATGCGGCGCGCGCCGAGCTGCTGGCTTCGTTCGAGGCGACGGCGCAGGGCACCGACACGGGCCACGCCTACTTCGATCTCGCGGACATCGACCTGGTGATCGGCGACGACCTCGTCCGTCTCTTCGACGACGTGGCGCTCGGGCCGACCGACACCCCGGTACTCTTCGAAGCGACGGCGCTCAGCGATCCCGACTTCGGGATGGCCGCGGCGCTCTTCACCAACGGCGAGCCCGAGGAGTTCGTGATCGAGCTGACCGGCGCCTCGGGGGGCGGGATCGGAGTCGGCACCAACGACTGCGCGCTGTTTCATGACGACTACGACTGCATCGCCGGCGTGGACATGCAGGGCGGTTCGATCGACCGCATCACCCTCGAGGTGCGCAGGCTCTCGCTCGTGGCGCTCGACCCGTTCGGGACTGCGATCGAAGTCGATGTGGCGCTCGAGGTGTTCGGTGTCCCGGAGCCGGTCGCTGCGCTGAGCGGCGCCGCCGCCGCCGTCGCGCTCGGCGCCTTGATCCTCGCGCGCCGCGCCGCGTAGACGGCCGACCGGCGCGATGCGCGCGAGCAGAGATCAGCTCCGGTCGCCGAGCCAGCTCCGCAACGACCGATAGACGCGCTCGTCCGCGAGTAGCCCGAGGTGATCCAGGCCACGGATCAGCTCGCGGCGGACGGCGCCCTGCGGATGCAGGCTGCTGGCGAGTGCGCTCGGAACGGATACGAGCCAATCGCCGAGCAGATCGACTTCACCTTCCGCGCTGCGTGTGGCCGCGAGGAAGAGATGATCGACGTGGCGAGCCAGTCGCACGCTGCTGTGCGCGCGGTGCGGATCGTCGGCGGGCCGGTCGCGCCAGTCCTGCTCGATCACGTGGCCGAAGCGGAGGTCGCGGATACCGTCGGAGCGCAGGTTGCCGAGACGCATGAAGGGTCGCGTCCACGGCGACACGCCGAGCGCCCGATTGGCGTGGTTGCCCAGACGTTCGAGACTGGCGCCTTCGTGCGGAGCGCCGAGACAGGCCAGCCCGGTCACGCGGTGCGGCCAGCCGAAACCCCGTTCGAGCGCCTGGTGCAGGGCGCCGATCGCCAGCAATCCGCCCATGCTGTGACCGATCAGCACCAGCTCTCGCTCGGGCGCCTCGCGCTCGAGGAGTTCGGCGAGGCGCGCACCGTTCGCCGAGATACGCAGTCCCGTGTTGTAACGGAGGTAGCCGACGCGCGCCGCAAGATGCGTGCGCGCCCACTCGGAGAAGCGCGCGTGGGCCGGATTCTGCCAGCCCCGCTCGCTCATGCAGAGACCGTGGAGGAAGACGATCAGTCGCTCTCCGCTCTGCAATGGCCCGGGGTGCTGGAGCGTCATGGGCAGCGCGAACGCATTGCCCGACTCGGCGAAGAGATGCCCGAAGGCCCCGTTGAGTGCGCTCTGCACGTCCAGCCAGGAGTCGGGCGCCGGATCGTCACCCGCGAGTTGGCCGCCCAGCGCGGCGAGTCGCCCGGTGCCGTGGAAGGCGAACCGGATCGCGCCATAGATCCCGCGCGCCGGCATACCGGCGGTCCACACCGAGAGCGGGCTGCTGGCGGCGTGAACCTCCTGCGTCAGCGCCGTGATCTCGCTTCCGAAGCGGCTCACCAGCTCGGCCAGACCCGCGGCGTGCCGAACTGCGGCAGCGACGTCGTCTCGGCGGAAGCGGAATGCCGTCATTGCGGGATCCCCCTGCGAGTGGATGACCGAGGCATCGCGGATCGAACTCGGCGATGCGTCCATCTTACGTTGTACTACAAACGATGACAACAACAGAATTGCCGACGAGATCTCGCGGAAAACCACGAGATCTCGCGACTCGGCGTCGCTACAGCGGGCCGGGCTCGTCTTCTCGCCGCCGCCCATCCGATCCAGGCGTACAAGGTTGGATGCCGGCTCGCTGCGAGCCCGCTGCCGTCGCGCTGCGCCCGATCTGCGCGCGATTGGGCTCAAGCTGCGCATCGCCGCCGCCGACGAATCCCTGAATTCGCACTTGCGAAGGGGGATTCCATGCGACGCAGCTTCCGATCGTTTGCCACTCTTGCGACTCGCGCCGCCGGCGCGCTCGCCGTTTTCTCGTTGCTGGGGGCCACGGCGGCCGCCGCCGGCGAGGTGGCCGTGGTGCTCTCGGCGGCCCGCGTGGTCTTCGGCGAGCACGGGGCCGAGCAGCTCGTCACCACCGAGACGGTGCGCCCCGGCGACGTCGTCGAGTACCGGGCCACCTACACGAACCAGGGCGGAGACGCGGTCCACGGCCTCACGGCCACCCTGCCGATCCCTGTCGACACCAACTACCTCGGGCTCACCGCGACGCCGGCAGGTGTCGAGGCGAGCACCGACGGCGTGCACTTCGCGCCGATCCCGCTGATGCGCAAGGTGACTGGCAAGGACGGCCGCGAGCGCTGGGAGCCGGTGCCCGCCGCGGAGTACCGCGCGCTGCGCTGGCAGATCCCGGAACTCAAGGCGAACGCGAACCAGTCGATCGCCGCGCGCGTCGTCGTTCCCTCGGCGCGCGTCGCCGCGCAGCGCACGCCGCAGGCGAACCAGCAACAGGCCCTGCAGCCGATCCGGACGGACGGCGAGCAGGTGGCCCTGCGCGTCGCGGAGTAATCGGGCGGACCGACACGGCAGGCGCGTCACGCCTGCCGCAATTCGACCTTCCGCCCCCGCCTACGTGCGCGGGCGACAGCGTCCGGAGAACCAAGAATGACTTCCCAGCATCCTGTTCGAGGTCGTCTGCACCAGGCGTCGCGGCGCCGCCTTCGCAGCGTCTTCGCGCTGATCGCCCTGCTGGCGGTGCCGGGCGGCCTCGCCGCCGCGCCGCTCGCCGGTACGCAGATCGGCAACCAGGCTTCGGCGACCTACACCGATTCAAACGGCGTGGCGCAGACCGCGACGTCGAACCTCGTCATCACCACGGTGCTGCCGGTCTACGGTGTGAACGTGGAGCAGGCGCTGACCCAGACGGCGGTGCCCGCCAGCACGGCGGCGTTCCCGGTCTCGGTCACGAACCTCGGCAATGCCGACGACTCGTTCACGCTGCTGGTGACCGATCCGGTCGGCGGCGACTTCGCGTGCACCAGCGTCGCGATCTACGCCGACGCGAACGGTGACGGCGCTCCGGACAACTTCACCAACTTGTCGAGCACCAACGTCGGTCCGATCGGCCCGGGCCTCGTCGCCACCTTCGTCGCGACCTGCCAGGTCCCCGGCTCCGCCACGGCCGGCAACCAGAACACCATCACGGTCGCCGCGACCAGCGTCGCCGACCCCGGCCAGACCGATTCGGTCACTGACACGATCAACGTGACCAGCAACGCCGTCGTCACCGTGACGAAGGCGATGAGCGCCAGCAGCGGCGCGCCCGGCAGCGGCCCGTACACGGTGACGTTGACCTACACCAACAACGGAAACGCGACGGCGACCGGCGTCAGGATCAGCGATCCGCTAGACGCCAACTTCGCGTACGTGCCGGCCTCGGGTGCCTGGAGCGCGGCGGGTGGCGTCACGCTGACCGACGCCAGCAATGTCGACGTGCAGGGTACGGCGCCCAACCAGATCGTCTACGACTTCGCCGTCACCGCCGCCGACACGGTCACCGCGGTGATCAGCCAGGTGCTGCCCGGCCAGTCCGGCACGTTGACCTTCCAGGTGAACGTCGACGCGACCGCGCTGCCCGGCGTGCTCCCGAATACGGCGACGGTCAACTACGACGACGACGGAAACATCGCGACACCGCCGCTCAACGGCACCTCGAACACCACGTTCTTCACCGTTACGCCGACGGCAGGCGTGAGCATCGTCGGCCCGGCGCCGATCGCGAGCGCCGCGCCCGGCAGCACGGTGGTCTTCACCAACGTGCTGACGAACAATGGGGACAGTCCCGACACCTTCGACATCCGGCTGCAGAATTCGACCTTCCCGCCGGGTACGGGTTTCTTCCTGTACCGCAGCGACGGCGTGACGCCGCTCGTGAACGGCGGCGGCGATCCGACGCTGCCGGACACGCCGATCGTCGCGGCCGGCGCCAGCTACGACGTGGTTCTGCGTGTCGTGCTGCCGCCCGCCGTCGTCGGCGGCGGTCCGTACAGCGTGGAGAAGGCGGCGATCTCGGTGAACGATCCGAGTGTCACGAGCGTGCCGCCCGCCACCGACACCCTGACCACGATTGCGGCCGGAACGGTGGACGTCACCAACCCGACCGGTGGCGTCGGCCAGGGCCCGGAGGCGAACCCGGTCGAGACCCAAGCGACCAACCCGGGCACGACCGTGTCGTTCACGCTCACCGTGACCAACACGAGCGCCGCCGCGAACAACTACGACCTCGCAGCGAGTGACGACTCCACCGATGCCGGCGCGCCGGGTCTCGACAACCTGACGCTGCCCGCGGGCTGGACGGTCGTCTTCCGCAACGGCGGCAGCACGATCACCAACACCGGCCCGATCGGGGCGGGCGGCAGCGTCACCATCACGGCCGACGTGACGGTGCCGCTCGGCGCCGCTGCGGTGCCGGCTCCGGGCCAGAACCTGTTCTTCCAGGCGCTGTCGCCGGTGACGAGCGCGTTCGACGTGAAGCACGACGCGGTGATCGTGAACACGACCCGCAACGTCGTAGTCACACCCGACAACACCGGGCAGGTCTTCCCGGGCGGCTCGGTCGTCTACGCGCACACGCTCACCAACAACGGAAGCGTTCCCGAGCCGGTCGGCACGATCACGCTCTCGAGCGCGGAGAGCAGCGGGCTGTGGGCGTCGCAGATCTTCCGCGACGTCAACGGCAACGGCGTGCTCGACGGCGGCGATACGCCGATCACGGGTCCGGCCGACGTTCCGGTGCTCGCGCCGGGCGCCAGCTTCGCCATCCTGGTGCGCATCAGCGCGCCGCCGGGTGCGCCGGTCGGTTCGATCAACACGACCACGGTCACGGCGACGCCGTCCGCGGTGGTCAACGGCACCGTGCCGTCGGCGCCCGACAGCGCCGTCGACACGACGTCGGTGGTCTCGGGCAACCTCACGCTCCAGAAGGAGCAGGCGCTCGACAACGCGCCGTGTAATGGAAGCGCCGATACCGCCTACGGCACGGGAGCGCTCTCGGCGCTGCCCGGCACGTGCATCCTATATCGGATCACCGCCAGAAACGCCGGCACGTCGAACATCACAGCGCTGATCGTCAGCGACGCGACGCCGACGAACACCACGCAGTCGACACTGACGACGGTGACGCCCGGCGGTGCCGGCAACATCAGCGAGCCCGGCCTCGGCGGCACCGGAACGATCCAGGTCGACGTCGGCGCGGTGGGCCCGCTCACTCCAGGCTCCTCCGTGGTGGTCGAGTTCGGCGTCCAGATCCGACCGTAAACCCAAGCCGCGCGGAGACGGCCGATGCCGACTCCTTCCGCGAACAGCATCCGCCGGGCGGCGTCGTCCGCCCGGCGGTTCGCTCGTGGGGAGCGGTGCGCGACCCGGCAGCTCGCGCTCCTGCTCCTCGCCTGCGGCTGGCTGCTGGCATTCCCGGTCCGGGCGGCGCCGCCGCCCGGAACAGCGATCGACAATCAGGCGAGCGCGACGTTCACGCAGATGAGCGCCGCGATCGCGTCGAACACGGTCCGCACGACCGTGGCGGCGCAGATCAGCGTGGACCTGGAGGCCGATCGCAGTGCGCGCGCAAATCCCGGCGAGATCGTCGCGCTGGCGCACACGCTCACCAACACCGGAAGCGCGGCCGACACTTACACGATTACGTGTCAGGACGTCACGGGCGACGACTTCGACTTCGTCTCGCTGCTGCTCTTCCTCGATGTCAACGCCAACGGTGTCCGCGATCCGGGCGAGACGACACTGGTGAGCGGCGCATCCCAGGTGCTGGCACCGGGGGCGCAGATCGCGCTGGTCGCGCTCGCCGAAGTGCCGGGGACCGCCGCGGCCGGGCAGGTCGGCCGCCTGCAGATCACCGCGACCGGCCTGCTCCCGTCGACTACCGACACCAACACCGATGCCGTCAGCGTGGCGGCGCCGCCCGCACCGCCCGCGATCGGCTTCTTCACCGACGTGAGCTTCAGCAGTAACGAGGTCGAGTCGCCGGTCGGCGATCCGCTCTTCGTCGAAGGGCGTGCGGCGAGCTGCAACCGCGATCCGCTCGCGCTCGAAAACCCGCAGATCCGCCTCCAGGCGCAGCTCAGCGGCGACGACGAGAGCTTTGCCGCGGTCGAAACGGGTCCCGACACCGGCGTGTTCCGGATCCAGCCGAGCTTGCCAACCGCCGATGCGACGCAGGTCCCCGTCTTGGCCGGCAACGGCGTGATGGAGACGCAGGGCGGCGACACCGTCACCGCGAGTCTCGTGGACTGCGCGAGCGGCGCGCCGGTGCGCGCCGAAGTCCGCATCACGTCCGCAGCAGGCCCGCCCAGCGTGGGCCTGCTGTTCGTCGAGAAGCGGGCGCTGCGCGACTACGTCGAGATCGGCGAGTGGGTCGAGTACGCGGTCGAGGTGCGCAACGCGGGCAACGCGCCGCTCACGGGCGTCGTGGTCGAGGACCGGCTGCCCGGCGGCTTCCGCTACCAGAAGAAGAGCGCGCGGCTCGACGGAAAGCGCATCCAGGATCCCGGCGGCGGCGCTGGCAGCGTGCTGCGCTTCTCGATCGGCGCGCTCGAGCCTAACCAGAGCGTCGAGCTGCACTACAGCGTGCTGGTGGGTCCCGGCGCCGCCAAGAGCGGCGACGCGATGAACCGCGCCCAGGCGAGCGCAGGCGTCCTACACAGCAACGTCTCGAGCGCGCGCGTGCGGCTCGTCGACGGCGTTTTCAGCGACCGCGGCTTCATCGTCGGCAAGGTCTTCGCGGACTGCGACGGCGATCGGGCGCAGGATCGCGGCGAGCCCGGCGTGCCGGGCGTCGCGCTCTATCTGGAGGACGGCACCAACTCGCGCACCGACGCGGACGGCAAGTACAGCTTCTACGGCGTCAGCCCGCGCACCCACGCGCTGAAGGTGGACGCGACCTCGCTGCCCGCGGGCGCCCGGCTCGCCGTGCTCCACCACCGCTTCGCCGGCGATCCGGAGAGCCAGTTCGTGGACCTGAAGCACGGCGAGCTGCACCGCGCCGACTTTGCGCTCGACGCCTGCGCGGAGCCGGTGCTCGCGGAGGTGCACGAGCGCCAGGCGGTGGCGCGCGCCGAGTCCGACGAGATTGGCGAGACCATCGACCGCGAACTCGAACGCCAGGACCCGCAGCGCGTCGATCGCGAGGTGCGCACGCTGCCGGCGAGCGGCGAAGTGTCGCGCGGCTCCACCCAGCTCTTCGAGGCTGCGCGCCGCCCCGACCAGGGCCTCGACGCGCGCAATTCCAACCGGCGGCCGCTTCCCGTGCAGGCCGCTCCGTCGGTTCCGCTCGAGCAGCTCGTGACGGAGCTCGATCCTTCGCTCGGCTTCCTCGACTTCGCCGATGGCTCCGTGCTGCCGGGCGATCAGGTGAGCGTGCGTGTGAAGGGCCGCGCCGGGACGCAGCTCCAGCTCTTCGTGAACGGCGAGCCGGTGCCGCCCGACCGCGTCGGCCAGCGCTCGGCGGCGGCCGCTTCCGGCGCACAGGCCTGGGAGTACATCGGCGTGCGGCTCGCCACCGGCGCCAACACCCTGGAGTTGCGCGAGGTGGACGGCTTCGGCAACGCACGCGGCTCGCTCTCGATCCAGGTGCTGGCGCCCGGTGAGCTGGCACGGCTGCGCATCGAGGTTCCCGAGACGACCTTCGAGGCGGACGGGGAAACCGCCGTGCCGGTGATGGTGCGCGTGGAGGACCGCAGCGGCGTGCCGGTCACCGCGCGCACGCCGATCACACTCGGCGCCAGCGACGGCGCGCTGCGCGGCGACGATCTCGACCCGGTCGAACCGGGCCTCCAGATCTTCGTGGAGGACGGCAAGGCGGAGGCGACGCTGATCGCGCCGCGCGAGCCCGGCGACGTGCAGCTGCGCGCGGTGAGCGGCGTACTCGAGGCGGAACGCCGGGTGCGCTTCCTGCCCCATCTGCGTCCGCTCATTGGTGTCGGCGTCGTCGACGCGGGGATCAACTGGTCGAAGCTCGGCAAGGGCGACCTGGTGCCGGCGCAGGAACACGACGCCTTCGACGAGGAGATCAAGGACATCCTGGTCGGCAGCGACGGCGACGCGAAGACCGCGGGTGCGCGCGGCGCGCTGTTCCTCAAGGGCAAGATCAAGGGCGAGACACTGCTCACGCTGCGCTACGACAGCGAGAAGGACCGCTACGCGACGCTATTTCGCGACATCGAGCCCGACCGCTTCTATCCGGTGTACGGCGACTCGTCCACACGCGGCTTCGATGCGCAATCCACCACTAAGCTCTACGTGCGGCTCGACCGCGGTCCGTCTTACGTGCTGTACGGCGACTTCGTGACGGAGGAGTTCAACGACACCGTCGGTCTCGGCGCCTACCGGCGCGGCCTCACCGGCGTGCGCGGGCACTTCGAGAAGAGCCGGGTTGCACTCGACGCGTTCGCCAGCAACGACGACAGCAGCCAGATCGTCGAGGAGATCCGCGGCCGCGGCATCGCCGGTCCCTACGACCTGCGGCAGGGCGACCTGCGCGAGAACAGCGAGCAGGTCGAGATCCTGGTGCGCGACCGCGACCAGCCGAGCATGGTGATCGAGCTGCGCTCGCTGACGCGCTTCCTCGACTACGAGATCGACTCGCTCGCCGGCACGTTGCTGTTGCGCGAGCCGCTGCCGTCCTTCGATGCCAACCTGAACCCGGTTTCCGTTCGCATCAGCTACGAGGTCGAGAACGGCGGCGACGACTTCTGGGTGACGGGCGCGGCCGCCCGGCTGAAGCCGATCGAGCGGCTGGAGATCGGCGCCAACTACGTCGAAGATCGCAACCCCAACGATCCCCTCCGCCTGCTCTCCGGACACTTTGCAGTGGACGTCGACGAGCGCACGCGCCTGGTCGGCGAGGTCGCGCAGTCCAACAACGACGGCAAACGCGGTCTCGCCGGTCGCCTCGACCTGCGCCACAGCGGCGAACGACTCGACAGCTGGGCGTACTGGGTGAAGAGCGAGCGCGCCTTCGACAACCCGAACTCGCTCTACCTGAAAGGCCGCATGGAGATCGGTCTCAAGAGTTCGTATCGGCTCTCCGACCGCACGCGCCTGGTGGGCAACGCGATCTGGACCGAGGACGAGGAGAACGGCGGCACGCGGCGCGGCGTCGAGGCCTACGTCGATCAGGCGATGGGGCGCTGGCTGCGCGGCGAACTCGGCATGCGCTACGTGGACGAAACGACGGCGGCGGCGAGCCTCGACACCGCGATTCCCCCCGGCATCACGCCCTACCACTACACGAGCGCGCGGGCGAAGCTCAGCGCGGTGGTGCCCTGGTGGCCGCGGCTGTCCGTCTTCGGCGAGTACGAGCAGGACGTCACCGACCTCAGCGCGCGCGTGCTGGCCGCGGGCGGCGAACTCCAGGTGGCGAACCGCACCCGGCTCTACGCGCGCCACGAGTTCATCTCGAGCCTCGACGGCCGCTTCACGCTGAACCCGGAGCAGGATCGCAACGTCACGCTCTTCGGCGTCGAGACCGACGCGCTGCACAACACCAACGCGTTCACCGAGTATCGCGTGAGCGACGTGATCGGTGGCCGCGATGCCGAGGCGGCGATCGGCCTGCGCAACCGCTGGGCGATCGCGCAGGGCCTCACGCTGAGCACCGCCCTGGAGCGCGTCCAGAGCGTGGCGGGCGACGCGCTCCAGAACGACGACGCGACGGCAGCGTCGATCGGCGTCGCCTACACCAGGAATCCACTGTGGAAGGGAACCGGCCGCGTCGAGTACCGGCTCGGCGAGACGCAGAACTCGATGCTCTCGAGCTTCGGCGTCGCGGCCAAGCTGAACGACAACTGGAGCTTCCTCGGCCGCAGCCTGCTCTACATGAACGGAATCCAACAGCAGCGCAGCGGCGGCAATGATCTGGTCGAGCGCTTCCAGCTCGGCGTCGCCTATCGGCCGACCGACACCAACCGCTGGAACGCCCTTGGCCGCTACGAGTTCAAGTACGAGGACGACTCGAAGCAGGATCTCGCGAGCAAGCGGCTCGTCCACATCTTCTCCACGCATCTCGACTACCAGATCGCGCCGCGTCTGCGCGGCAACGGCCGCTACGCGGTCAAGTGGGCGCAGGAGCTGGCGGACGGACCCAGCGAGTCCGCGTTCGGCCAACTGCTCGCCGCGCGCGTCACCTACGACATCGCCGAGCGTTGGGACGTCGGTGTGATCGGCAGCGCGCAGACCACCGGCGCCTTCGACGCGGTGAACTTCGGGGTCGGCGCCGAGGTCGGGTACCTGCTCACCAAGAATCTCTGGCTCGCCGGCGGCTACAACTTCTTTGGCTTCGAGGATCCCGATCTCGCCGACGGCGACTACTCGAACCCCGGGGCGTACATGCGCCTCCGCGTCAAGTTCGACGAGGACCTGTTCCAATGGCTGAAGCCGTGACCCGACACACGCGGCACGGCCTGTGGCCGGCGACCGCCCTGCGCCTCGCGGCGACGCTGCTCGTGGCGCTGCTCGTGCCGTTCGCCGCGCGCGCCGAGTTCCTCGACTGGACCGACGTGACGTGGCCCGCGGGCTCGCTCGGACCGCGCACCTACACCGGCGTCGACCTCGGGAGCACGTCGGTCACGACGACCGTGACCGACGCGAACGGTTCGGCTGCGGCCGGCTTTCCCCAGATCGGGGCAGGGATCAGCGGCTTCGACAACTCGTTCCGGCTGGCCGCCGACTTCGCCAACACCTCGCGGACGATACGGCTCAACTTCGCCTTCGCGGCCGCGGCCTCCGACCTCGTCTTCAGTCTCGGCGACCTGGACACCGGCAGCGCGACCTCGCCCTTCGGCGGCTGGCAGGACGTGGTGATCGTCACGGCCTTCTTCGGCGGCGTGGAAGTGCCCGTCGTCGCGACGCCGCTCGGCACGGCGGTGCGCGTCGACTCGGACGGCAACAGCTACTCGACGGGCCTGAATGCGTCGCTCTACGGCAACACCGGCAACGTGAGCGACTCCAGCAGCAACGGCAACGCGCGAGTCTCGATCGCCGGCCCGGTCGACCGCGTTCGCATCGACTACTACCCGGGCAACACCACCGATGGAATCCCCGGCGAGGGCCCCTCGAACCCTGCCGGCCAGGTCATCAACGTACATGACCTAGTGTTCAAGGGAAGTGCCGACCTCTCGCTGGCGAAGGTGGCGAGCAGCACGACGCCAGCCGTGGGGAGCACGGTCACCTACACGCTCACGCTGACGAACGCGGGGCCGGCGACGGCGACGGGCGTGCGCGTGGCCGACGTGCTGCCGGTGGGGCTCAGCTACGTGGCGGGCTCGATCGCGGGCGGCACGGCCCGCAACGCCGCCGGGTTGCCGACGCTCACCTGGGACCAGGCGACGCTCGCCTCGGGCGCCAGCGCCGTGCTCACCTATCAGGCCACGGTGAACGCGCCGACCGGCGCGGCGAACGAATACCGCAACGCCGCGCAGGTGATCGCGTCCGCGCAGCCCGATCCCGACTCGACCCCGAACAACGGCACGGGCAACGGTGAGGACGACCAGGCGACGGTGACGCTGACACCGGTCACCGCCGTCGCGGTGTCGGGCTTCGTCTACCGCGACGACGACCACGACGCCACGCGCGACGCTACCGAGCCCGGCACGGGCGTCGCGCTGTTCGCGAAGCTCGTACCCGCGGCGACGCCAAGCGGCCCGGCCTCGCAGGTCGTGGCGGTGGATTCTGCGACCGGCGCCTACAGCTTCGCCGGGGTCACCCCGGGCACCTACTCGATCGTGATCGACACCACGAACACGGCCTCGGACGTGACGCCGACGTTCGTCGCCGGCTGGCTCGGCACCGAGGAATCCGACTTCGTGCGCAGCGTCACCGTCGCGGCATCGGCGGTGACGGGCCAGAACTACGGCCTCTACCACGGCAGCCGCGTGCGTGGCGTCGTGTTCGACGACGCCGGTGCGGGCGGCGGGATCGCCGGTAACGGCGTGCGCGACGGCGCCGAGCCGGGGATCGCGAGCGTCGCCGTGCGCGCGACCGCCGCGGGCTGCGGCGCCACTTGCGACGCGACGACCAGCGACGCGACGGGCGCCTTCACGCTCTGGATCCCGTTCGCCGCGAATGGCCAGACGGTCACCGTGACGGAGACCAACGCCGCCGGCTACGTCTCGACCGGTGGCTCGCCCGGCACGAGCAGCGGCAGCTACACGCTCGGGACCGACAGTGTCGCCTTCCCGCACACCTCGGGCAGCGACCTCACCGGCCTCGCCTTCGGCGACTTCCGCGGCAGCAGCTTCGCGCCGAACCACCAGCGCGCCGCGATGCCGGGCACGGCGGTCTTCTACCCGCACGTGTTCTCTGCGGGCCCGAGCGGGGCCGTGCGCTTCGCGGCGTCGAACGTCGCGAGCCCCGCCGTCGCGGGCTGGGCGCAGAGCGTCTTCCACGACAGCAATTGCAGCGGCACGCTCGACGCCGCCGAACCGCAGCTCCAGCCCGCGGACGCGATCGCCGTCGCAGCGGGCGGGCTCGTCTGCGTCGTGCTGCGCGACTCGGTGCCGCCCGCGGCGCCGAACGGCGCGCAGGACCTCGTCACCGTGACGGCGGAGTTCAGCGCCGCCGGCGGCGCCAGCGCGAGCCTCACGGTCACCGATCTCACGACCGTCGGCCTGCCGAGCGGCCTCGTGCTCCAGAAGAGCGTCGACAAGGCGAGCGCCGAGCCGGGCGAGGTTCTGGTCTACACCATCTCGTATCGCAACGACGGCGCCGCGCCGATCACGCAACTGGTGATCGGCGACGCGACGCCGAAGTACACGACGTTCGTGCCGGCGTCCGCGAGCTGCGGTGCGCTGCCGCCGCAGCTCGGCAGCTGCACGCCGGCGCCGCCGCCGGGCGCTACCGGTTCGGTCACGTGGACGTTCACGGGCGGGCTCGATCCGGGCGCGAGCGGAACGGTCAGCTACTCCGTCACGATCGACTGAACCCGCGCGACGGAGCGCCGGCAGTCTCCACATCTCCAGGTGTGGAGGGCGTGCGCAGCCTGGTACGCTCGGGCGCTCGCCTCGATCGGCGAGCGAGCGCAAGGATGCGAGGAGTCTTCATGCCCAACCAACCGTTCTACCGGGGAACGTGTTTCTGCAAGGCCGTCGAGATCGAAGCGATCGGCGCGCCAGCGGTAATGGCGTTCTGTCATTGCGAGTCTTGTCGCACCTGGCTGAGCGCGCCGGTCCACGGCGCAGCACTGTGGCCGGCCGCGGACGTCCAGGTGCGGAAGGGCGCCGACCAGCTCGGGACGTACAAGAAGACCGAGGCGAGCCACCGCCAGTTCTGCAGGCACTGCGGCGGCCGCGTGCTGGTCGTGCATCCCGCCAGCGGCATGATCGACGTCTTCTCGGTCGTGCTGCCCGACCTCGTGTTCCAGCCGACGATGCATGTGCACTACGGCGAGAAGGTGCTCGCGATGCGCGACGGGCTCCCGAAGTTCAAGGACTTCCCGCTGGAGTTCGGGGGCTCGGGCGACACGCTGACGGAATAGTGTGTTTCGCCTCGTCGACCTCGATGTCGCCGAGCTCTCCAGGAGCCGCTCCGCTGCGGTGGCGCTCGTCTCGCCGCTCCTGCTGACTCTCTCCGCAAGCGCCGAGCATCTCCCGATCGACCCCGCGGCGTCATCCGCTCCGATCATCCGGTCTACCGAGCGTGTCGTCGAGTTGTCTCGTTCGCTGCAATCTCGATCGACCTCGCTGCGGTCGCCGATTCCGTTTCGGGCGTTCGGAACGCGCTGGGAGGGAATCGAGCCGGCTCCGCTGCAGCTCGGGATCTCGGTGCGCTTCTCGCGAGACGGCGAGACGTGGACCGCGAAAGCAGGACATACGCCGCCGCGCGCGTTCGTCGCAGTGCTCGGCGGATGAAAGGGCTTGCGGCCTCGCCCTTCTTCAACTCCCAATTCTCGCCTAGCGTCGCGGCCTCGATCCCGGAGGAGCGACGCATGAAGACGCGTCTAGACTTTTCTATCGCGCTTCACATCGTGGTGTCGGCCGTCGCGCTGGGCGCCGTGCCCGCGCGCGCCGAGGACGTGCTGCCGCCCGAGCGTCCCACGACGCCGTACAGCGCGACGATGCGCAACACCTTCAGCATTACCAAGCCTGGAGGCGGGTCGTCCGGCGGCGATACGGTCGAGATCCGCGTTTCGGGCGCTCGACTCCTCGAAGTGTCGCGGATCATGGAAGAAAAGTCCGTGATCGTGGACATGGAAAAGCACGAGGCGATCGAGTTCGATCCGAAGGCGACCGACAAGGTCGCGGCGCGCTTCCCGCTGAACGACGCGCCGATCCCGTACATCCAGGGTCGCGCCGGGCTCGCGGCCTACGACGCCTCGTGGCCGGCGCCGAAGATCGCCGGCACGGACGAGGTGGCGAAACAGAAGTGCACCGTCCTTCACTACGGGAAGCCGGAAGAGGACGGCATCGCGGCGTGCGTCTCGAAGCAAGGCGTCGTACTGCGCGCGAAGCTCGTGTTCCCCAACTACGAGCGCGAGTTCGAAGCGCTCGACTTCGACGCCGGCAAACAGGATGAGAAATATTTCCGTCCGCCGGAGGGGTTCACGGTCGTCGAGGGTGCCGGGCCGGAAGACGCGGAACCGACGGAGTGACGCGCTTCAGCTGATGATTTCCATCATACGACCTCGCAGCTACCTGATGCGATGATCTCCCAAGCCCCCTGACCCGTGTTGGCGCGCGGCCGTCCGGCCGCAGTGCGGAAATCATCGGTCGACGCAGTGCGGAAATCATGAGTTGGGCGCCCGATCCGCGCGTCGCGCGGATCGGGCGTGGCGCGCGGCGGCTCCCAATAGCCGACCAGGATCAGGCCGATGCCGAGCAGCGCAGGCGGCCAGATCCAGCCGAGGGCGCGGCCCTCGCGCCCGGGCAGTCGCAGTTCGAGCCAGCGCGAAGCGCCGGCGAGCACGCCGAGGATCGCGATCGGCAGGTGCGTCAGCTGGATCAGGAACTCGTACTTGATCCCGACGCCCGCGTGCGAGTGGAGCACCAGCATCGCGCCACCGAGCAGTGACACGCTCGGGAAGACCAGCCCGGCGCGCGCGGGCGCCAGTCGCCCGGTGCGAACCGCCCACTCGAAGAACGCAAAGGCGCACACCAGCAGCCCGGCGATGCGATGCTGGATGATCTCCGGGTCGGCGAAGCTCTCGACGAAGCCCATGCGACCGAAGGGCCACGCCTGGCGATCGGCGTGCACGCCGACGAAGACGCCGAGCACGAGCATCAGCAGCGGCCAGTTGCGCGCCCGGCGCGCGACGCCCGCGCGCTCCGCGATCGCGAGCAGCGCCATCGCCAGCAGCAGCAGGCCCGCAAAGCGGTGGTTGAAGACCGAGACGCCCACGACACCGATGTCGAAGCCGCTGCTGCCGAGCTGGGCCAGATCGCGCCAGCCCTGGGTGAAGACGTGAGCGACCTCACCCGCCGTCGCGACCTCCGCGGCGATGTCGACGCCGGGCGGCGTCGAGGCGAGTGTCGCCGCCACCAGCAGCGTCGCGATCCCGAGGCCCACTTCGATCTCGGCGAAGCGCCAGAACGCGAGCGCTGGCGTCTCGCCGCCGCGCGCGACGAGCGACACCGAACGGTGATTCATCGCGGCGAGTCCCAGCAGAGCCGCGAGCAGCGTGAGCTTGCCGACCAGCAGCGCGCCGTAGGAGGTCCCGACCAGCGCGTCGAGCGATCCCAGGTACGGAATCGCGAGCACCGTACCCAGCGTGACGAGCACGCCCACGCAGCCGGCGAACAGGCGCCCGGCGCGCGGCAGCACGGCCTTCACTTCGGCGGGGCTCGGACCCGCGAACCCGAAGAGGACGAGGTGCGCGACACCGCCGAGCCACGCGTAGGCCGCCGCGCGGTGGACGGCGTCGAGTGCGTAGAGCGGCGCGCGTTCGCCGAGCCAGCCGGCGGCGTGGCTCGTGAAGGCGCCGCCGAGCGCGATCACCGTGGCGGCGGCTGCGACGGCGAGCTGCGCGCCGCGCGCTTGCGGCTCGCGCGTCAGTCGCGCGCCGGCCACGGCGCACGCGACGCTCGCTGCGACGAGCACCGCGTAAGATCTGAAGAACGACGCTTCGAAGACGGCGCTGACCCAGTCGGGCGAGCTGCCCTGCACCGCGAAGATCGTGAGCGCGACGTGCGCGACGTAGCCGATCGCAGCGAGTCGGCCGCCGATCGCGACCACCCGTGCGCTGCGCGCAACGAAGCGGGCGAGCGACGCGTCGCGACGCGCGACCCCGAGCGCCGCGGCCGCGAAGGCGGCGCCGCCGATCACGAGCGCCGCGCCGATCCCCGTGACGCTCGCGAGGACGGCGTGGAAGAAGTCGAGGAGCCCGAGCAGCGCGGCCACGGATTCCCGATCAGTCCGGTCCGCGGATGCGGAAACGCAACTTGCCCGCGACGCGGTGGCCGTCCACCGACAACACCTGCCAGTCCACGACGTAGGAACCAGGTGCGAGTGGCGGTAGCGTCGCGACGAAGCGATCCGGCGCGGCGTCGGCATTTCCCGTGAGCGCGCGCGGCGCGCCGTCCTCGCCGAGCGAAAGCATGGCGCGCGAGAGCTTGTGCTCGATGCGGCTGTTGAAGCGCAGCACGAGCTGCGGCGGCGAAGCCTCGAGCGTCGCGGCCTCGGCGGGGATTGCCTCGACCAGCAGCGCGTGCGCGGCGGCAGGTTCCGCGCCGCCGAGCAGACCGATTGCGATCGCGAGCGCACCGAATGCGCCATCGCGGATCCGGCGGCGACCGAGCCTGGACGTCATGTGCGCGCTCCCGATCGGAATGCGGGCGCAGAATAACGTCATCGCACTTCGATGCGGAGTCCGATTTGCGCCGTGTCGGAGTGGTAGGACGCAGCCATCGGTGGCTCCGTCGTCAGGCCGGGCGGCGCTTGCCGCGTCTACTGGCCGAAGGAGCTGTTGCCGTTACTGAAGCCGCTGCCGTTGCGCGAGCCGCTGCCGAGGCTGCTGCGCGAACTGCTGCCGAAGCCGCTGCCGTTGCGCGAGCTGCTGCCGAAGCCGCTGCGCGACCCGGAGCTGGAATTAGAGCCCGAGCGGCTCGATCGCGAGCTGCCGCGGCTCTGTGCCATCGCGTCGTCGCGATTCTGGCCGCGTCCCGATTTGGCGTTGCGGCGATTCGCGAGCCCGCCGCGCCGGAAGCTCTGGCCGCCGCCGCGCACGCCGCCGCCACGACCGCCGCCGCCACGACCGAGCGATGAGCCTGCGCCGTGCATCAACTTCACCGGCTTGCCGGGCTTGAAGTCGGGCGGATCGCTGGGACGCCGGTACTTGCGCCAGTTCGCCGATTCGTTGAGCTGCTGGACGAAGTGCTCCAGTTCTTGCGGGCTCATCCGGTCCATTGATTTCGCCGGTGTGTCCGCGCCCGCCGTCTCGACGGCGAGGGCGGCGTCGGGCGTCGCGACGAGCAGCGCGATCGCGATCGCGAAGGCCCGTTGGGCGCGGCGGGTTCGGGAGTGGCGCACGGCGCTCATTCTAGCAGGGAACCCGGTGGGGCCGTGGGCGTTGCGTCGCTGCGCCGGCGCAGATACGCGAGCAGCAGCAGGCCGGGCGCCGCGAGCGCCGTCGTCAGCACGAAGAAGGTCACCCAGTCGGTGCGATCGGCCAGCACGCCCGAGCCCGACGCGAGCACGGTGCGCCCGGCCGCCATCAGCGAGGTGAGCAGCGCGTACTGCGACGCGCTCATGCCGACGCGACACAGACCCGAGAGGTACGCGACGAATGCCGAGGCGGCGAGGCCGCCGGTGAAGCCGTCGGCGCCCACCGCGATTGCGAGCATCGCGACGCTGTGACCGACCTGCGCCTGAACCGCGAAGAGCAGGTTGGTCGCCGCTTGCAGCACGCCGCCGATCATCAGCGCGCGAAAGACGCCTGAGCGCGCCACGAAGACGCCGCCCGCGATCACGCCCGCCAGGTTCGCGGCGATGCCGAACACTTTCGTCACGCTCGCGATCTCGACGCCCGAGAAGCCCAGCTCGACGTAGAAGGGGTTCGCCATCGCGCCGGCGATCGCGTCGCCGAACTTGTAGAGCAGCGCGAACGCGATCAGCGCCGCGGCGTGTGGTCGCGCGGCGAGGTCGCGCAGTGGCGCGAGAAAGGCCTGCCACCAGTCGTGCAGCGGCGCGTCGGTCGCCAGCGCGGCCGGCTCGGGCGCGATCAGCACGGCGATCGCGCCGACACCAACCAGAGACGCGAGCGCCGCGAATATCAGCGGCCAGGCGACGAAGTCCGAGAGCGCGATCGCGCCGGCGCCCGCCGCGAGCAGCCCCACCCGGTAGCCACTCTGTGTCGCCGCCGCGCCCGCGCCCTGTTCGTCTTCGGCCAGCACCTCGATGCGGTAGGCGTCGATCGCGACGTCCTGGGTCGCCGAGCAGAAGGCAACGGCGAAGGCGAGCAGGGCGGTGAGCAACGGAGCGCGCGCCGGGTCGGTCGCGCCGAGCCCGAGGATCGGCCACCACCAGCAGCGCCTGCGAAACCAGCGTCCAGGCGCGGCGTCGCCCGAGCCGGTCGCCGAGCCACGGCACGCGCACGAAATCGAGCGCCGGCGCCCACAGGAACTTTAGCGAGTAGGGCAGGCCGACCAGCGCGAAGAGCCCTATCGCGGTCTTGTCCACGCCGCGCTTCGCGAGCCAGTACGAGAGCGTCGACGTGGTGAGCAGCAGCGGGAGTCCGCTCGCGAAGCCCATCAGCAGGATCGCCAACATGCGCCGGTCGAAGTAGACCGCAACGGCATCGTGCAACGATCGTCGCGCGGTCGTTTCCACAATCACGGTGTCGGAGATCCCCGCCCCCCGGTCAAGTGTTGACTTGGGGACGTTCCTGGGCGCGTTGACATAGTTGCCTTCAGGAACGTCCCCAAGTCAACGAGTCGGGTAGGATGGGGGGGTGGCGAGGGGGTTGCGGATTGGAGCGGTGGAGCTTGGGGGGCGGCCTTGCGTGGCGGTGCCGTTCGCGGATCGCTCGACGCGGGCCGAGGTGCTGGCGCTGGCGTCGCGCGGGCTCGACGTCGCGGAGCTGCGCGTCGATCACTTCGCGCGCTTCGATGCCGGCCAGGTGCTCGCGCAGCTCGACGTGTTTACCGGGATCCCCGTGCTCGCGACGATCCGCAGCGCGGCCGAGGGCGGCGGCTGGCCGGGGACCGAGGCGGAGCGACTCGCGCTGTTCCGCGCGCTGATCCCGCGCGTCGATGCGGTGGACGTCGAGATCGCGAGCGAGATCGCGCGCGACGTCGTCACGGCGGCGCGCGGCGCGGGCAAGCTCGCGATCGCCTCGTTCCACGATTTCGCGAGAACGCCCGGCGACGCGGCGCTCGCGGACGTGGTCGCGCGCGGCCGCGCGCTCGGCGCGGACGTCGTGAAGATCGCCACGGCGGTCGCGGCTCCGGGCGACGTGCGTGTGCTCGCGCGCCTGTTGGTCGGCACCGACGACATCGGTCTCATCGCGATCGGCATGGGCGACCGCGCGCTCGCGACGCGGCTGCTGTTCCCGGCGCTCGGCTCGCTGCTCACCTACGCCCACGCCGGCGCGGCCACGGCGCCCGGGCAGATCCCGCTCGACGAGATGCATTCGCTGCTGCGGCGACTGTTTCCAGCCTAGCCGCTACTCGCCCTTCCCAACGCCACCCATGAAGTCGCGATCCTTCGCGGCCGCCGGCGCGGCGACTTCGACGACGCGCTCGGGCACGTCGTCCCATTCGAGGCGCAGCGCGCGGGTCATGATCGCGTGCATCTCGTAGAGCGCGGTGATGTAGGTCAGCTCGAGGATCGCCTCTTCGGAGAGGTGCGCGCGCAGGCGCTCGAAGCAGGCGTCCTGCACGCGACCGTTCTGGAGCACGAGTTCGTCGACGTAGGCGAGCACGGCGCGCTCGGCTGGCGTGAAGACCTCCGACGCCGACCAGCTCGGGATCGCCTGGATCTTCGCTTCGGCGAGGCCGACGTCGCGCGACGCTTTGCAGTGCTGCGAGAACACGAACTGGCTCTCGCGCAGGAAGCCGGCGCGCGTCTGACCGAGTTCGCGCAGCCGGGGATCGAGCTTGCGCTTCGGGCTGCGGTAGAACGCGAAGCCCGCGACGGCGTGGCGGAAGCAATCGGGCACCAGCGCGAACACCGTCCACCAGTTGCCCGGCGTGCCGGTGGCGGTGCCGGGTTCGGCGACGGGACAACGACCGCCGAAGAGCAGGTCGTAGACGGTCTGCACGTCCGGCGGCGCTTCGGAGCGCGGAACCTGTCGCAGTCGGGGCATCGCGGATCTCCTCGTCGAGAAGCGCGCGAAGCTAGCGTGCCTCCCCCGGCGCGAGTGGCAGGCGAACCGCGAACACGGCGCCGCGACCGGCGGGCGGCTCGATCTCGATCGAGCCGTCGTGCGCGCGCGCAATCTCGCGGGCCAACGCGAGCCCGAGACCCAGCCCCGCGCCCTTCGCAGCGGCGGAGCCGCGCTCGAAACGCGAGAAGGCGATGGCGCGGTCGGCTTCGCTCAGACCGGGGCCGGTGTCGCGCACGCGCACCAGTACCTCGTCGTCGCGCGGGACGCGCCTCGATCGTGACGCGGCCCCCTTCGGGTGTGTACTGGAGCGCGTTGTGGACCAGGTTCGCGAAGAGCTGGTGCAGCCAGGTCGGATCGC
This sequence comes from uncultured delta proteobacterium, assembly GCA_963801625.1. Lineage (GTDB taxonomy): Bacteria > Myxococcota_A > UBA9160 > UBA9160 > PR03 > PR03. The sequence continues at coordinate 197,536 of CAWDFQ010000014.1, read as the reverse complement.
CGCGCACCGCGCCCTTCGACTCGGCGATCGCCACGAGTTCGATGTCGCGTTCTTCGGCGAGCACCGCGAAGAAGTCGGCGACGTCCTCGAGCAGCGAGTCGATCTCGACGCGCACGGTGTGGTCGGCGTCGAGACCGCCTTCGGACTGCGCGAGTCGCAGCATCGCGTTCACCGTGTCCGAGAGCGTCACGACCTGGTGGAGCACGTCGCCGAGCACGACGCGGTACTCGGCGGGCGTGCGCTCCTTGCCGAGCGTCACGTCGAGTTCGCCCTGCATCGCGTTGAGCGGCGTGCGCAGCTGGTGGGCGGCGTCACCGGAGAAGTGCGCGCATGCGTTCCACGCCCTCGCGGATGCGGGCGAGCATGTCGTTCAGCGTGCCGGCCAGCTCGTCGAGTTCGTCGCCCGAGCCGGTGGTGGGAATCGTCTCGTCGAGCTGCGCGGCTCGAGATGCGGCGCGCGCTGCGCGTGATCGTCGCGATCGGCCGCAGACGTGCCGCGCGAGAGCAGGTAGCCGAGCACCGCCGTGACGCAGCAGCATCACCGGCGCCGCGGTCCAGAAGGCGTCGCGGATCGCGGCCGCGCTGCGCGCGAAGGGGCGCGAGTAGACCATCAGCTGCGCGATGCCCTGGTCGCCGCGACCGGAGAGCACGAGGTAGGGATAGCTCCAGCCGACGTCCACTTCGTGCACGCCCGGGATCGGCCTTGCCCATCCGCACCTGCTTCGGCAGCGGCACTTCCATCATCTGCCGCGGCGCCGACGCTCACCAGGCGCCGGCCTCTCGGGATCGAAGTACGTCGACGCCGAGACGCAATTCGGGGTCGCCGCTCGTGGCCTGGCGATCCGCGAACTCGCGCCATTCGCCGACGGCGCCGGGGGTCGCGTCCATGTGCTCGATGAGCTGCGCGAGCTGCAGCTCCATCAGCAGGCCGGAGTCCTTGTCGATGCGCTGTTCGGCGCGGTGGTAGACGTAGGCGGAGAAGGCGCTGGTCGTGATGCAGATCACGACCACGTAGCGGAGCGTCCACTTCGCCCCGATCGACAGCGTCCTACGCAACGACGCTCTCGCCCGCAGCCGGAGCGGCTCGCTGGATTCTGCATCGCGCTCTTCGAGGATGTAGCCGGCGCCCTTCACGGTGTGGATCAGCCGCGTCGGCTGGCCCTGGTCGATCTTCTTGCGCAGGCGGTTGATGTGGACGTCGATCAGGTTGGAGAAGCTCTCGAAGCCCCAGCCCCAGACGTTCTCGGTGATCATCGCGCGCGACACCACGTGACCGCGGTGGCGCAGCAGGTACTCGAGCAGCGCGAACTGCTTGGGCGAGAGATCGACGCGCCGGCTGGCGCGCTCGACGGTGCGGCGGTTCAGGTCGAGCACCAGATCGGCGATCGCGAGGCGGCCGTCTTCGGGCTCGCCGAGGCGCCGGCGCGCGATCGCCCGGATGCGCGCGAGCAGCTCGGCGAACGCGAAGGGCTTGGGCAGGTAGTCGTCGGCGCCGAGTTCGAGCCCGCGCACGCGATCGCCCACCGCGCTGCGCGCCGAGAGGAACAGCACGGGCGTCGCGATGCCCGCCTGGCGCAGGCGGCGCAGGACCTCGAAGCCCTCCATGTCGGGCAGCATCACGTCGAGCAGGATCAGGTCGTAGCCGCCGTGGGTAGCGCGCTCGACGCCGCTCGAACCGTCCGACACCACTTCCACGACGAAGCCGTGTTCGCCGAGACCCTTGAAGATGTACTGCTGGGCCGCCGGGTCGTCTTCGATGTAGAGAAGTCTCAATGCGTCCCTCCCTGCCGCCTCCGCAGGGAAGCTAGCCGGAGCGGCCGACTCGGCATGACCATCCGTTCATGGACCCCTTGGGGGCGCGCCGCAGCGACGCAGAGCAGCTCGTGCTCTAAGCTGCGCCGCGATGCGACGACTCATCGATACGCGACGCAAGCCCGGCTCGCAGCGATCGTCGTCGCAGCGGTGATGCTCGCGGCGTGTGGGCCGCCGCGCCCGTCGTCGGTGACGACCCGCCGGGTCGCGTGCGCCTCTCGTTCTTCGCGTTCGGCGATGCGGGCGCGTTGCCCAACTGGTTCCGCTCGTGGCAACCCCAGATGCGCGTGGGCGCCGTGCTCGAAGCCGAGCAGCGCCGCCGGCCCGCCGACGCGCTCGTGATGCTCGGCGACAACTTCTATCCCGACGGCTTGCTCGAGAAGGAACTCGAGTACCGCGTGCGCGAGAACGTGGTGCGACCGTATTGCGTGTTCCTCGCGCTCGACGGACCCGAGTCGTCGCGCGTCGCAGACGCCTGCGAGCCCGGCGCATCGCGGCGAGCGCCCGATCCCGTTCTACGCCGTGCTCGGCAATCACGACATCGAGGTTCCCGAGAGCCCGCGGCTCCAGCGCGAGGTCGTGCCGCGCTTCGTTCCGAACTGGCACGTGCCCGCCCAGTCGATCGAGGTGATCGAGCTCGCGGACTCGGAGCTGCAGCCCGGCGTCTCGCTGATCCTCTACGACGCGATGGCGCTGGCCGAGCGCGACGACAAGGCGTCGCTGGAGCGCGCACTGCGCGCGGCGAAGGGACCCTGGCGCATTCTCGCCACCACTATCCGATCCAGGAGGGCTCGCATCCCGGTCCGTGGATCCAGAAGGCGCTCGCGGGCATCGACGTGCCCGTCCATCTGCATCTCGCCGGTCACGACCACAATCTCCAGATCGGCGTGTCGGCGCCGCAGAGCCCGTATCTGCAAGTCGTCGCGGGATCGGGCGGAGGCGAGCGCGCGGTGCGGCATCCGCTCGTCGGCGGCCGCTTCGCGCTGGTCCAGCCCGGCTTCGCGCGCGTCGATCTCGTGGGCGACGGCGAGACGGCGCGCCTCGTCGTGTCGCTCGTCGCGCTGCCGGTCTCGATCGCTCGCGCTACTGGGCTGCCGCCGCGCGTCGTCGACGCGCTGGTCGGTCGACCTCGCGGGGACGTGCGCGAGGAGCCGCTCGCCAGCCGTGAGCCGGTATCGCGCGAGCCCCTCGCACGCGACAAACTCTGCGCATGAGCGACGACGCCGACGCGATCCGCAACCTGCTCTACCGCTACGCCGAGTGCATCGACGCCGCCGACTTCGACGGCGTCGCGGCGCTCTTCGAACACGGCGCCGTCACGGCTCCCGGAATGAAGGAGCCGGCGCGCGGCACGCCGGCGGTGGCGCAGCCTCTACCGGTCGACGAGTCGCGTGCACGAGGACGGCACGCTGCGCACCCAGCACCTGGTGCTGAACCCGATCGTCGAAATCGATGCCGCCGCGGGAACCGCCACCGCGCGTTCGCGCTACGTCGTGATCCAGGCGACGGCGAAGTTGCCGCTCCAGCCGATCATCGCCGGCCGCTATCGCGACCGCTTCGAGCGCGCCGCGGGCGTCTGGCGCTTCACCCTCCGCGAGATCCAGATCGACCTCGTCGGCGACCTCTCGGAGCATCTGAGCTTCGACCTCGAGGCGACGCTCGACCGCGCCGGCGGCGGCGGATGACGGCCTGCCGAGCCCGCTCGTTCTCCGCGAATCCCCTCGATCGGCGTGTCACTGACCGATCGGTCGGGTATGCTGCGTCCCGCCGCGCCGGTTTCGGCCACCTACCTACGGCGACCGGCACCTCGAGAGACCGTCCGCGCCGATGGAGCCCCCATGATGCCCGACCGTCGATCGCCCCGGAGGGGCGACTTCGCCACGATCGCCCTGCTGCCGCTCGCGGCGCTGGCGCTGCTCGCATTCCAGTGTCCTCGCGGCTGGAGCTGCCGCGCTCCGGCGCGCAGCTCTACCTGAGCCCGCAGGTCGATCCGATGGCGCTGTCGAACGACGGCACGCGCCTCTACGTCGCGAACACGACGTCGGGAACGCTCTCGGTGCTCGACCTCGCCAATCCGCTCGCGCCGACGTCCGCTCGCCGAGCTGAAGGTCGGCCACGATCCGACGAGCGTCGCGGTGTTGCCCGGCCTCGTGAACGGCGACGAACTGATCTTCGTCGTGAACCACATCTCGGACTCGATCAGCGTCGTCAGCCGCAACGAGCTCGCCGTCGTGCAGACGATCCAGCAGCTCGACGCCGAAGGCGTGACGCACACCAACGAGCCGGTGTCGATCGAGTTCGCCGAACCGTCGCGCGCCTTCGTCACGCTCGACGAGCCGAACCAGGTGCTCGTGCTCGACATCGACGCGAACGGCCACGCCTCGATCAACCCGACGCGCCTCGCGATCCGGCGCAGGCGCCGCGCGCGACTGTCGGTCGCGGGCGGCAAGCTCTTCGTCGCGCCCTTCGAGTCGGGCAACCAGACCGAGTTCCCGACCTGCTTCCCGACGATCCGCGCGGTCTCGGCGTCCACGAGAATAACGCCGTGCGCACCGACGAGGGCTGCGAATTCACCGCGGAGCTGATCAAGGGCGTCCAGCCCGGAACCTCCAATCGCAGCTCGGCACGATCTTCGAGTTCGCGGCCAACGATCCGAACATCGGCGGCCGCGTGATCCGCGACACCGACCTGCCCGATCGCGATCTCTTCGTGTTCGACGCGCAGACGCTCGCGCTCGAACAGACGGTCGAGCACGATCGGCACGATGCTGAGCGGCGTCGTCGCGCACGAGCTGCCGACGACGGGACCGCTCAGCGTGTCGCGCCTGTGGGTGGCGCACACCGAAGCGCGCAACGAGATCGACGGCCTCGCGCGACCTCGACAACCAGCTCGTTCGTGAACCGCGTCGCGGTGCTCGACTGCGTCGGGCGGCGCGTGCACGCCCGTCCACGACGGTCGACCTCGACGCGTCCGCCGCCGCGGCCGGTCTCGGCCAGACCGTGCCGAATCCGTGGGGCATCGCGGTCTCCGGCGACGGCGAGACGGTGGTCGTGACGGCGGCCGCCGCCGATGGCGATCCCGGCGACGGCCGCCCGCCGATGCACGGCGTCTTCACGCTCGATCGCGACGGCAACGTGCAGGGCTCCGCGCTCGTCGGCGCGCTGCCCGAAGGCGTCGACGGTCCAGCTCGGGCCCGAGCGGCGACGCGCAGGTCGCGTACGTGCTCAACACCGCCGACAGCAGCGTGTCGGTCGTGGACCTAGCCGATCCCGCGGCATCCCGCGACGGTCGGCAGCGCGCTCGTCGTCGGCCACGATCCGACGCCCGCGCAGATCCGACTCGGCCGCATCGCGTTCCACACCGCGCGCGGCTCGACCAACAAGACCTTCGCCTGCGGCTCGTGCCACCCGAACGGCAACATCGATCAGCTCCAGTGGGTGATCAACAGCGTCAACAATCCCGACGACGGCATCGACGCCGGCGGCCAGTTCGCCGAGCCGCGCACCACCCAGCCGATCCGCGGCCTGCGCAACACGCTGCCGCTGCACTGGGAAGGCGTGCTCGCCGACCCGATTCCGGGCGTGAATCCGAAAGCCGCCGCGACTTCGACAGCGCGCCGGACTGCGACATCGACGCCGTCGGCGAGATCGGCTGCGTGCGTCATCTCGTGAACGCCGCGCTCTCGGGTCCGATGTGCCAGCACAACACGCCGGACGGCTGCGAGGTCGGCGAGGGCCAGAACGGTCCGGACGGCGCGAACCTGCCCGGCACGCTCACCGAGACGGAGCGCGACGCGATGGCCGCGTTCCAGCTCGCGGTCGCGTTCCCGCCGCCGCCGGCGCGCCGCCCGACGACAAGCTCTCGCCGTTCGCGAACCAGGGCGTCTCGGACTTCTTCACCAACGAAGACGGCCAGGGCGTCAACACCGGCGTGGGTCAGTTGCTGAACTTCGCTCCGAGCACCTGCGCCGACAACCCGATGGGCTGTCACTCGCTGCCGCTCACGGCTGGGCACCAACTCGAACGTGGTCGGCGGCTTCGACGCGCCGTCGGCGCGCGGCATGTGGGATCGCTCGACGCTGTTCTCGAACGGCATCTTCTCGTCGCAGGAAGTGCTGCAGGGCGCGCAGGACTGCGCCGACGGCATCGAGCCCGCGACGAAGACCTTCACCGTCAACCTCGGCAGCGGGTCGATCGCGTCACGGTCGTCGGGCGATCCCTGCAACTGCGCTCTCCGGACGATCGAAACGCTGCTCCGCTTCCCGCTGGCGCAGCTCCCGTTCCCGACCCACGAGACGATCTGGAATCCCGGACGTCGGCATGACCGAGCGCGGCTCCTTCATCGCCACCTTCGAGGGGCTCTTCGCCCTGGTCTACGGCGTGCGCGGCGACGCGATCTGGCAGTTCCAGCTCGAGTTCGGCACGGGGCCTGCCGGGTCTCACCGGTCGCCAGGTCTCGATCGACCCGACGAACGTCGACGATCCCCGACGCTGGTCGAGCAGCTCGAGCTGATCGAGCGCCACGCCGCAGCAGGGCCGCATCACGGCGGTCGCCGACAGGCTACCGCCTCCCGAGATGCGCTTCGACCGGCGAGCGGACGTGGCTCAGCGCCAACGGTTGGTATGCGGAGTCGACGGAGCGATGCTGCGCTCCCGCGACGCGATCTCGACAGCGTCATCACGGTCACCGCCGACCTGCCCGCGAACATGTCGATTGGCGGCGCCGATCGACAGCCGCTGCTCGACATCGATCCCGACGCGCGCGCGACTCGAGAAGTCACCGGCGATCCGCCGACCCTGCCGCGTCCGTTCGAGAAGGACGTGGCGACGTTCCGGCTCGGCGCCGAGTACGTCGATCCGGGCGGGCAGATGCTCGTCGACGGCGACCTCTGCGAGAACTGCTCGTTCACGCCGGCGACGACGCCGAGACGGGCGCCAACGCGATCGACATGACGATCGATCCGGGCCTCGGACGCGGTGTCCACGTCGTCCAGGTGCAGAACCCGAGCGGGTGGCCCAGCAACGAAATGCCGGTCTGCGTGAGCAACGTGGAGTTTGGTCGGGCGCTGCCGCCGGCGGATCAGGAGGCCTGCCGCCCCTACGCCATGAAGGTCAAGAAGCCGGACGGGGCGCTCTGCCCGGCCACCGAGGAGGCGTTCGACTGCGTCTGCGACCCTGGCGCCGACGGCATGATCCGCTCCTGCGGGCCGAAGCCCCGGAAGGATCTGCTGACGGGGAACGACCTTCCCCCCGTCGCTGCACGATGACCCTCTACTGCTTCCACGGCTCGACCTGCAATGACGCCACCGTGGCGGGCTCCTGCGCCGCCCCGTAAGAGGCCTCCCGGCCGGGGCTGGCCGGTCGCCGCAGCCCCCCGTGCAGCGGGAGGCCGCCTCTGGCCAGTGTCGGCTGGCCGTTTGGGGAGCTAGGCTCGGAGGCGTTCCAATCCATCGAATCGACTGGGGAGAGGGGACGAAGGGGGTCGCCATGAATCGCATTCGGGCTGCACGCCAAGCCCTCGGCTGGACCCAGAACGAACTCGCTGAGCGAGCGGGAATCTCGCCGCGCACGATTCACGCGATCGAGAAGGGCGCGACCTGCCGGCAGGCGACCAAGCGCTGCCTGCTCGCCGCGCTCGGCGTTCCGTGGGAGTTGCGCGCCGAATACTTCCCGATCGCACATGCGGTGCGCCGCGCTCCGGCTCGTGTCGCCGAAGAAGCGAAGAGCGCCTGACGCGCGTTCGCTCGCGCCATCCGCTGGTTCGCGGCACTCGCTCTCAGGCAATTGCTCTCAGGAAATCTGACTCGCCAGCTCGCGCGCCTGCGCGATCGCGTCGCGCCACGTTCGCAACATGAAGTCGGTGAGCAACTTCGTCACGACCGCGTGAGAACCCGATTCGCGCGCGCGGCCTGCTTCGAGTTCGACCGCCGCGCGCTCGTTCTCGATGCGCGACTCGAATCCCTTCCAGGCCTGGCGCAACCAGGTCGTGTGGCGCGGGAAGTCCTGCGTCGCTGCGTCCTGCAGCACCTTGAACGCCCACCACGCCGAGTCCGCGTCGGGTTCGGATCCGCCGCACGCAAGCTCGGCGGGAATCACGCCGTCGAGATACACCGGCAGGAAGACGCCCGTGCAGGGCGTCGCGAACGAGATCCACACCGGCCACGGCGCGCGACGTTCGCGCGGCAGCGCTGCGACGAGACTCGCCGTCGTCGTGCCGATCGGCTCGCTGTGCATGCACAGCGTGAAGAACGACTCGTCCTCGGTCGTCGTGCCCGGCATCCGCACCGGTCCGCCAGCCAGGTGATCGCGCAGGATCGACTGCATCACCGCCACGTCGATGTGTCCCTGCGCAGTGTCGAGCAACTCGCGCGAGCGGCGCAGTCGTCCCTCGGAGATGCGTCCGGGCACGCCCGGGATTGCGATACGCCGCGGCCATGTCGAGGCGCCCGCCGTTCGTCCACCAACCCTGCGCGCGCGCGAAGCCCTCGAGATCGCGCGACCCGATCTCCCAGTCGCTGGTGAGCGAGATGTGGTTCGAGACGGCGTCGCGCCGCAAACGCCGTGCGGCCCAGCGCCGGTTCGAGGTTTGCAGCGTCCAGGCTTCCTCGGGATCGGCGATCAGGAAGCCGTTGTGATAGCCGGACTTGTCGGGACCGAGAGCGGCGCCGCCCTGGCCGTAGCTCTCGATCAGCGTCGCCATCACTTCGAGCGCTTCGCGCGCCGAGCGGCCGCGCTCGAGGCCGAGTCGCACGAGGTCCATGCCGATCAGGCCCGGACGTTCCTCGACCGCCTCCTTCGAAAAGACCGTCTCGTTGCCGATCGCGACGGCGTGTTCGTTGACGCCCTGCTCGAAGCCCCACACCCACCACGGCGAGTGGCCCATCACCGCGTACGTCTCGGCGACCTGCGGGATCTCGATGTGCGTGCAGCGGGAGCGAGGAACCCGGCGCGTGGAACGCGCCTGGAAACTGCCGGAACGGCTGGCACTCGTGCTCGGAGCGATCGCTGTTCTTGCCGAAGATCGTCGCGCCGATCCGCGTCTCGTCCGCCACCGCAACGATGCAATCGCACATGCAGCGAAGCTAACTCAGCGCTCGGAGACGAGCAGCAGGGAGCCCCAGCTGTACCAGCGGAAGCGCCCGCTGGCGCGCCCCCGTCTCCGTCCCCTATCTACAATGCGCTCCAGTCGCACGCGCCGATAGCTCAGCTGGATAGAGCACCAGGCTTCGAACCTGGGGGTCGGGGGTTCGAATCCCTCTCGGCGCGCCATTCATTGTCGAGCAGTTACGCGCTTCGGTGCGCGCGTCCTCGGCGATCTGACCGCCACGGTTGACCGCCACCGGCAAGGTTGTCGCTGGTTTGCTGTTTGCTCCCGACTCGCGGTCAACACCCTACCCGTGGCCTACCTTGACCAGGGCCAGCGCATCGAACTGCTTGAGGTTCAAGTTGCCAGTCGTTTCAGAGGCTGGAACCATCCAGGCAAATGGGGTGGGAGGCGGGCAATCGAATGCCGAGGAACGTCCGCACTCCTTCCCGCTCAGGGCCGCTCGCCGTCGCTATCAGCCTTTTAGTCGTTCTCATCGCGATCCTCGGGTTCTTTCTCGGCGCTTGGCTCGAACTGGGGTGGTCGAGTTCCGTCGCATACAGTGTCTCTTCCGCGGTGCTCTCGATTGGCCTGATCTCGTTCCTCTACGAGTTTCGACTTCGACAGGCGGTCGAGGACGAACTCCTGCGCCTCGTAGGGATTCAAGGAAGCCTGTCAACGAACCAGATTGTTGCCGCAGGAGATTCCGGGGGAATCGACTGGGGTTCCATCATCGATCCAGCAGCCCAGTTTCACGTTCTCCTGGCGCAACCTGGAGTATGGGTCCAGAGCAACTGGAGCCGTGTCGTGCGAGTGGGCCGCGATCGAAAGATCGCCGTTGACCTGTTCTTGCCCAATCCGGACGGCCCCTGCTTGTCCGCGCTGGCTGCCTATTTGGGCCTACCAGATCAGGAACTCAAGCTGGACATCACTCGTGCCAAAAGCGTCGCCGAGGACGGTTGGAAGATCGCCCACGACAACAGGCAGCTTCGCGAAGGCAGCCGCCTGAAGATTGCCTTCTTCGACAACATTCCTGCTCACTCAGTGGTCCAAGCGGATCGCAGATGCGTTCTCTTCTTCGCTTCAGCCACCGGGCGCCAGCCTGCCGAGACTGGTTTCTCCATGCGCTTTGAAGGTCCAGAGAACATCTACCCGATTAGCTGGATCGCAGAGGAGTTTGGCCGCCTCGAGAAAGGCCCCGCAGAGTACGAAAATACTGTTCGGGAGTTGAAGTAAGTGAGAGCTTCCGGAATCGATGCAACGATGATGGACCTCGGGCGCCTCCTCGAGAGCCTTGACCAAGGAGGCTTGGCACTTCCCGACTTTCAGCGCGACTTCGACTGGCTCGAGTCGGATGTCTTGGCTCTTCTTGTCACCGTACTCTCAGGCTGGCCCGCCGGAAGTCTCCTTCTCATGCGCAACGGCGAACACTTGTTTCGCCTTCGGCCCTTCGAGGCGGGTCCCCCGATCAAACGCCCGCCTCAATACGTCGTGCTTGACGGCCAGCAGAGACTCACTTCTCTATACCACGCGCTCTACGATCGCGGACCTCGAGTATACGCCGTCAAGATTGATGACTCAGGGGCGCTCGAACTCGAGGAAGCCGTGCGGTCGTATCCCAGGCACGAATGGGACGCAAACTGGGGAAACCCTGAAGCACAGTTGGCCGAGCGCCTAGTGCCATTCAGCGCCCTCGTTACGCCGACAACGTTCTTCGAGTGGCGTGATGGAGTCGTAGCATGCGCCCGCACCGATGATTCTGAGGCCGCTAAAGAACTCCTTACCAAGGTGTATCGCTCAGTCCTTTCGACCATACACCGATACGAGTTTCCTGGAGTGATTCTCGAGGAAGAGCTTGAGCCGGCGGCGATCGCTCGAATCTTCGAGCGCGTCAATCGCACTGGAATGAAGCTCAGCACGTTCGACCTCATGGTGGCGAAGGTCTTCGAACCAGATTGGAACCTGCGCCTCAAGTGGGATGAACTTCGAAGAGAGCGGCCGATGCTTGCATCGTTTCTTGGAGATGACGGAATGCCGGTCCTTCAAACGATCTCACTACGTTACAACGATGACGTTCGCCAGTCGTCGGTGCTCCGTCTCTCTAAGGCCTTGGTGCACGATTCGTGGGAGAGCACAGGCGCGGGGATCGACGCTGCCGCAGGCTTCTTCCGAGATCACTGCGGCGCGCCGGACCTAGACTCATTGCCATACGCCTCGATGATAGTTCCGGTTGCTGCCCTCGCTGCTGATTTTCCTCTGCTGGACCATCGCGACACTCTACTGAGATGGTTCTGGAGTCGAGCACTGGCACAGGCATTCGATGTCGCCGCGAACACTCGTATCGTGTCCGAGTATCAGGACTTGGAATCGGTGTTAGGTGGCTCCCGCGCTCTCGACGTCCCGCAGGTCGATTTCGCCCGACTCGCGATCGCGTCACGAAAGACGCACCGAGCGGTATGGGCCGCATTCCGATGCGCCCTCACGCTCCAGAGCCCAAACGGGCTATTCGCCGAGCCCGAAGGCGACCACAGCGAGGCCCTTCAACTAGTTTCTGTGCTACCGCGAGTCGCTGATATTGAAGAAGGCGAGGGACCCTCGCCTCACCTGAGGGTTTTCGGACTGGTGACCGCCACCCCGAAAATTGCCCGCGCTATCCAGAGCCGAGGCCTACTCGCGGTTGCAGAGGAGGTTGCTCGAGAGTTGGGCGAGGAGCACGTCGAGAACGAGCTCTCATTGCAACTCCTTCCTCCGCTGCGCGAGTTGAGCGAGGCTATGCGAATTTGGGAGCGACTACTTGATCGCAGAGTTCATCGCTTCGAGAGTTTCATCGACGAAGCGGTTCCCGGCCTCGTGTTGAAGCCTGGTTAGACGTGCCATTTGGACCATGGACGCCAAAGCTGGGCACTGTTGCCGGTTACGATGGCTCCTAATACCAGCCAGCTACCTTCGCCGTCCCGCCGCCGCCGGCCTCTTCCGCTACCACCGCATAGCGGGTGGCGTCGGCGAAGTGGTCGGGCCCGCGCGTGTCGAGGTCCTCGGGATTCCGAACGTCGCGCGGGAGCGACGGGACCGTTTGCCACCAGGCGCGACACCGTCGCGAGACGAAGAGTCCTGGGAGATCCGGTTCGCCCGCGTCGGCGAGCATTCGCCGCATCATGGACCAGCCCGCGACGCGGCCACCCTTCTGCGCGGGTTCGAAGAGCACGCCGCAGCTCGGAGGCGATCGAGCCGGCGGAGTGGCCGATGCGCGCGAAGATCGAGTCGTCGGCGACGCCGCGCGGTTCGGTTCCCCAGCGGTCGGCGAGATCGCAAATCCACTCGCCCAGCTCCGGTATCGTTTGGCCGAGTCCCTTTGAAGGGTTGCCATCGGCGCAGGTCGCGAGCTCGTCGAGGAGTAGCAGCGAGCCGGCGGGGAAGTGCCGCTCGTCGGGGCCGACGGCGCCCGGCGAACGCGCGACGACGTAGGTCGCGGACGGCGCCGCGCTTCCGTAGTCGTGCGCGAGGAAGACCCGCCAGGCGTCCGGGCGCCGACGCGCCCGGGGCGCGTTGACACCGAATCGAATCAGACGATTTCCGCGCTCGTTCACCTCGTGTCCCGAGCGGATCCGCGCGAAGGCGTCGGGGGACCACGCCGCGGCGTCGAGCGCGACGTGATCGTCGTCGATGACCGGGCCGAACATCGCCCCGCGCGCGACGTTCCAGGATCCGCCGAGCCAGGCGCGGAGGAGTTCCGGATCGCCCGCCGCTGCGGCCTCGAGCTGCGCGCGGTACTCGGCAGCGTCGAGGTGCGGATTGTCGAGGTGGGTCGAGGGCGCGTACACGAACGAGCGGCGCGACTCGGTCTCGTCGAAGGTCTGCCACGGTTCGCGACCGAGGACGTAACGCGCCGCCACCCAGGCGTGGCCGACGTCGCCGGGGTTGCCGGCGAGGACCAGGCGCAGCGGGACGCCGCGCGGGCCGCGAAGGTTCGAACGGAGGCGATCGACGAGCCACGGATCGGCGAACTGCGTGAGCTCGTCGACGATGACGAGCGAGAAGCTCCGACCCTGATAGCGCGAATACATCGACTCGTCGGCGAGCGGGCCGACCTCGACGTAGCCGCAGTTCGGGAGCTTCCAGAATCCTTCCGCGGCGTTGTGTCGCGCGGCGCCGGAGTACGCCGCAACGAAGAGGCCACCGAGCGTCGTCGCGAAGTCTTCGACGGCGCGATGCGTTCGCCGCACGTACAGCACGCGCGCGCCTGGGAATTGCTCGACGTGGCGCAGAATCAGGAACGCAATGCCGTGTGACTTTCCGCCGCCGCGTCCGCCACCCAGGAAGACGTCGACGTCGGCGGGCACCTCGAGGAGGCGCGCCTGGTAGGGCGTAGGCCGGATGACCTCGTCGTCGGTCACGTCGGCGCGGCCTCCGCCGGGATTGTGCGGACTGCGAGCGCGCGGCGCTCGTACTCCTCGCGCGGAAGCGGCGCGGGCAGCTCGATCCGGACGTTCGCGCGGACCTCGCGGTCGCCGCCGTCCTTCCAGCCGAAGACGTTGCTCATGATCGCCAGGGCTGCGAGGACCTGGCGCGGGTTGTCCGCGTCGCGGGCGACGCCGATCAGAGTCCCCAAGATCTCCTCATACAGCTCCGAGTGACCCCGCTCCCACGCCGCCGCCGCGCGCTCGTCGCGCTCGACCAGATTGAGGAACGTCCGGCGCGCGATGCCGAGCCGCGCCGCCGCGTCGGCCTGGCGCAGTCCGCGCGCCGCCATCGCGGCGAGCGCGAAGTAGTGCTCGTCGCCCAGATTGACGCGCCCGCCGGTTCCAACGCGCGGCGGAACGGGGAGCGGCGCGGGCTTCGCCGGCTTCGCAGCCTTGGCGAAGTTCTTCTCGGCCGGCGCGATCGCGTCTTCGCGGTTCGCTTCGCGTCGCGCTTCGCCATGCGGTCAGGCGAAGCCGAGCGCTTCGCCGAGCTTCGAAAAGTTCGACACGCCAAGCGTGTCGGACGTGATCGAGGCGCCGTTCACAGACACGAGCGCGATCGCTTGCTGGGCGAGGATCGCCGCGGCCAGGAGCGCGCCGTGCGGGAGCTGGCGGCGCGACGCCGTCGTCGGCGCCTGCGAAGCGCGGGTCCGTGCGATAGCGAACGTCGATCTCCGGAACGGCAGCGTCGCCCCGCCGACGAGGATCGCGGAAACCAGGTTTGCAGAACGCACCTTGGAGCCAGCGTTCGCCGTGCTTGCGTCGACACCGTCGACCGCTGCCACGGCAGCCTCGATTGCGGCGGAGATCGCCGCGAGCTCCGGGGCGGATCCTGCGAAGCCGTCGTTCACGATCGAAATGCCCATCTACGCTTCCTCCTTCTTCTGGTCGTCGTACGTTGCGATCACCGACGCGATGCGCGACGGCCCGGTGGCCTCCTCGCCGGGTGCGGGCGGTCGCTCTCGGACGTCGAGGGACATGTCGCGCAGTTCCGCCGGCCCGAGGCTGGCGAGGCGGCCGAACTCCTCCGCGGCGGCGCCGAGTCGATCCCCGTTGGCGGCGATCGCGGACGCGATGCGGCGCGGGCCGACGCTGGGCGCGACGACGGTAGCCCTCCGACGCCCAGTTGTCCCACGCCAGTGCGAACGCGTCGCCCTCGGCGAAGACGGCCTCGACTTCCTCGAGCCGCTTCGCGAGCTCGGGCATCGCGATCGCGCGCACGAACTCCCGCGGCTCGACCGGGCGATCCTCGGGCGCGCGCGCTTCGAGAGCGACGAGGACCGCGTGGGCTGAGACGTGGTCGGCCGCGTCGATTGCGGCCTGCGCCATGCCGCGAAGTTCATTGAAGGGAACACGCTCGGCGACGGCGAGCACGGCGGCGCGGAGCTGCGCTGCTTCGACCGCGAGACAGCCGGTCGGCCGCCGGGGCCGCGCGTCGAGTTCCGGGAGATAGCCGTGCGGGTCTGCGTGAACCTTCGCCACACGGTCGGTTGCCTCGAGCAGCTCTCGCGCCTGGGCCGCGGCAGCGGCGACCTCCTCCTGCGTCGCGCGGGTCAGCTCCTCGAGGCCTCTATTCAGTCTTCGTTTGGCGGCGCGCAGCTCGCCGACCCGCTCCGCGTCGACGCGAGGCTCCGCGGGAATCGGCGCAGTCGGAACCACACTTCTTCGACGTCGCGGTCGTACTCCGCGCGCAGCGCTGTCTCGCGCCCGCGCGCGGCTGCGATCGCGGCGTCGGCCTTTGCGCGCGCCTTGGCGACGTGCCCCCGCTGGCGAACGAACCAGTCCGTGTCCGGCGCGGGCTGCGCTTCGCGGAGGATCGGCTTTCCGGCCAGGGCGGCCGCGAGCGTTCGGGTACCTGTCTGCATGGTGGTCGCTCGCTTCCTGGAGTCGATGGCGCGCCTTCGCGCGGTCCCGGTTGAATCGAGCTAGGCGGCGAAGCCCTCGTCGTTGTCCTCGAGGGGTCGGGCGAGGATTCCGTCCACGAGCGAGGCAAGCGCCGAGCGCGCCGCCGGGTCGGTGCTGTGCGAGTCGTCGAGCGGGTTCGCGAGCCTTGAGCAGAGAGCGGAAAGGCGCCGGCGAGGCGACGACTTCGCGGAAGACGGACGCAGAGCGCCGCCACCGCCGGGCGCCCGAGGACGTTCCACGAAGCTCCGATTCAATATTCGGTTGCTTTTCACCACGGCAGGGAGGCTCGCCCATTCGAGAGAAAGGCGAAAATGAGGCGAAAGCGTCCCATCACCAAGACCTGAGGGAGAGCAGCGGGCCCGCTACCGCGCCAGCCGCGAAGGCCACGACGACGAGAACGAGCACAAGCCGGGCGACTCCACTCGTCGTTCGCCCGAGGTCTTCGCGAACCGCGTCGAGCTGGACCGCGGCGAACTCGAAGGCCCACTGGAGAAACCTGAAGGGTCCGATCATGCGGGGAGGTCGGGGCGCCCGCGGTCGCTTTTCTCTCATGTCCTTGCCTCGCTTCGCCGATGGGCGGTTGGGGGATCTGTTCTCCTTATCGGCAGCTAGGCGGCAACTTCTCTGTGACGCGCGTCACCAACGCACAGAGCAAGGCGTGTGCCGCTGTCCGCCGAGGCGCCAAGCGATCGGCAACCCACTGATTTTTGGACCTGAAAAACTGCGCGGTGGCCGGAGCAAAGGCGCGGCGGGGCCTACCGCTCAGATCGATGACGAAATTTGCGTCACTTCGAACCACGTTGCGCACGGGCTAGCTCGCGTGCCACGGTCGCCCGTCCGCAGCCGAGGACCTCGGCGATCTCACGGATCGAGCGGCCGGCTGTGCGAAGTCGACGAAGTCCAGCGCGGGCCCTGGCACCGAGAGCTCGCGGCCGCCCCGGGTGCCGGCCCGCGCGGCGAGCAGCGTCGAGGCCGGCGCGCGTGCGCTCCCGGATCAGCGAAAGCTCGAACTGCCCGATGGCGCCGGGGACGTTGAAGAGGAGCTGGCCCGTCGGTGTGCTCGTGTCGATGCCCTGGTCGAGGACGACCAAGTCGACGCCGAGGGCCTCGAGTTCGGCCGCGAGCGCGGTGAGGTGGCGCACGCTGCGGGCGAGCCGATCCAGCTTCACGACCGCGACCGCGTCGACCTCGCGGCGCCGGCACGCGACGACCAGCGCGTCGAGCGCGGGGCGGCGGCCCTTCGAGCCGGAGACGCCGTGGTCGACGAACTCGCCGACGGGGTCGAGCCCGCGCGCCGCCGCGTAGGCGCGGAGGGCGTCGAGCTGGGAGGTGGGGTCCTGCCCGCGCGTCGACACGCGGGCGTACATCGCGACTCGGGGCATGGGGGGCTCCTCGACGGTGAGTGCCGTCGAAGGCCGAAATTGGTGGCAGGTTCAATCGGTCGATGCAACATCTTCTGTTTCACCCGGTGGAGGAGGAGATGGTGCAGATGAGAGAAGATCGACGACGGGGGCTCTCGGTTTCGCAGAAGCAGGAGCTCTGGGAGCGATGGAAGCGCGGGGAGTCATCTCAAGACATCGCGCGAGCGTTCGGGAAGCTCCGTGGGTCGATCCACAGCGTTCTCTCGGTGCGCGGCGGCATCCCGCCTTCGCCCCGTCGTCGTTCTCGCTGGTCCCTCCGTCTCTCGGAACGCGAGGAGATCTCCCGTGGCCTCGCGGAAGGCCGATCGATGCGGAAGATCGCATCCTCGATCCAGCGCGCTCCATCCACCGTGAGCCGAGAGATCGGACGCCATGGCGGGCGGGCAGCGTATCGAGCGGCGCAAGCCGATCAGAAGGCCTGGGACCACGCCCGTCGTCCGAAACCCTGTCGACTGGCGGTGCAGCGACGTCTGCAGAAGCTTGTCGCCAAGAAGCGGAGCCTGAATTGGTCGCCGGAGCAGATCGCGGGCTGGCTGAAGCGGCGATACCCGGGCACCGAGGGGATGCAGATCTCCCACGAAACGATCTACCGAAGCCTCTTCGTTCAGGCGCGAGGTGTGCTCAAGAAGGAGCTCGTCGCGCATCTGAGAACGCGACGAGCGATTCGGCGGTCCCAGAACAGCCGCACGCGCGGCCAGGGGCGTGGTCAAATCATCGATGCCGTCTCGATCCGAGAGCGCCCCGCCGAGGTCGAGGACCGTGCGGTCCCTGGCCACTGGGAGGGAGATCTCCTCGCGGGTTCACACAACACGCACATCGCGACGCTGGGCGAGCGCCGGTCTCGGTTCACGATGCTGGTGAAGGTCCCGAGCAGAGACAGCCAGACGGTCGCGCGGGCCCTCACCCGGCAGGTTCGGCGCCTGCCGGCTGAGCTGCGCAGATCGCTGACCTGGGATCGCGGGTTGGAGATGGCGGCGCACAAAGAGTTCTCGATGGCCACCGACGTGCGCGTCTACTTCTGCGACCCCCAGAGCCCGTGGCAGCGCGGAACGAACGAGAACACGAATCGTCTCCTCCGCCAGTACTTCCCGAAAGGCACGGACCTGTCCGCCCGCTCGCAAGCAGACCTGAACCGCACCGCCCTTCAGTTGAACCAGCGGCCTCGAAAGACGCTGGCCTTCCGTTCCCCAACAGAAGTGTTCAACGAGAGTGTTGCGTTGACCGGTTGAGCCCGAGGTCGTTTTCGGAACGGGCTTCAGACCGAATCGAAGTCGAGGAAAGACGAGGAGTTACGAGCAGTCGAAGGGCGCACGCGCGGAGGGGTTTTCGGAACGCGCGGCGCGGCGGTGGGTGGATCGGGCTTCCTTTTTTAGGAAGGCAGGAACGCGGTCGCGCGGAGGGTTGCTACAGACCTGTGTCGAGAGGGGGTGGTGTGAAGTTCCACGTCGACACGGCTGCGCTCGCGTCCTCGATTCGTCGGCGTCTCGACCAGGTCCGTGCCGCCGGGAAGGCGACACGCGCGTGGACGCGAAGACTGGCCAGCGCTCTAGGTCGATCTCTTACGGCACTCGCTCGTGGCGCGATTCGCATTCTTCTAGCACTCGGTCGCGGCGCGGTTCGAATCGCGTCCACCGCCGTTGAGGCCCTCGCAGTGTTCTTCCGGGCGGCTTGGTCGGCAATGCGCGCGGCCCCGCGCGTTGCTCGAGATTTGGCTCCGGTCATTACCGCGCTCGCAACGGTGGCCATGTTCCTCGCGACCCTCGGCTACCTCTATTTGACGCACCGGCTCGTCGTGCTCGCCAATCAGCCGTCGGTCGAAGTACTCACGCCTCGACCGACAAACTGGGACGATGAAGAACCGCTCCTTGACCTCCAAGTCGCCAATCGTGGAAGCACCGCAGCCACTGACGTTCGCATCGACGTCTTTCTCCTCTGCTGCACCGACATAGAGAAGCTCGCGAGTGCGCAGAACCCATGGATCCGAAAGATCCCCATACTCGAGTCCCCGACAATCCCTGCTGGTTTGACTCTGATCAAGAGCACTCGGATGAAGGAATTCAGCCCACTCTTAAAGAGCGAGAGCAAGGCTCCCGGCGGAGATATCTTCGTGGTCGTCGCTATCAATTTCGAGCGGCCACCCGTGTCGCTCCTCGACCGAGACACGAGCAAGAGCGCAGTCTTTGCGTTTGACTGGAACGGCGTCCTGAAGCGCTGGAACATCTCTGACTCGCTCACCCGCGAGCGAATCTTGAGCGCGCTGTCCCGAAGCGGCGCGCTCTAAGGTCCCCACCCAAGAGGGGAGGTTGGGGAGGTCATTTTCAGAATCTCCTGAAGTGCTCTCTCTTCCCCCACTATTCCTTTGGCACCGAATCAACCTCCCCCAACCTCCCCTTAGTTCGAGAAAACAACTATTTAGCTGGGGTAGGTCCGGGGTAGGTTGGGAGGTTGGAGGCCCGCGAAGCGGCGATTCTGCGCATCGCGCCGCGAGCCCCGACCCGGCCGCGCTCGCCCGATCAGCGAGCAATGGGCCGTTTTCAGGCCCTCAACCTCCCAACCTCCCCGCAACCTACCCCCCTTCTGACAGGGGGTTTCAGCGGTCCGAAGCGGGCTCGAGACGGATCTCCCAGACCTTGGCACCGTGGCGTCGGCCGACCCCCGACACGTAGACCTCCCGACCCTCGCCGGCGTCGAAGCGCCGGTCCCGTCGGTTCGCGAGGAACTGTCCGAGGCTCGTCGTGAAGGAGTCCGGAGCAGTGTCGCCCTCCTTCCAGCGTGCCCGTGCCTTTGCTTCCTCGAGGCGCCGAGCGAGCTGGTCGGGAAGCACCTCGCGAACCGGCCGGCCGTCGACGAGCCGCCGGGTGCCGCGATCGATCGGACCCCAGAACGATCCATTCACGAGGTGCTCCGCGATCTCCTTCCCGGTGAGGCTCTGGCCACCGGCAGCGGCGCGCAGCGCGAGGAGGAAGGTCGACCATTGCGCGTCTTCCTCGCGCATTTGCCCGCGCAGCTCGGACGCGTTGCCGAGGAACCCGCGCACGCGAGCAACCGCGAGGATGCCGCCGACCGTGCGGCGCCAGTCCTCGAACGATCCGACGATCGGGACCTCGGGTCCTGGCGTCGGGCGACCGGCCGCGATCCACGCGCGGGCGAGTACGAAGGCGGCGGCGAGTAGACGGGGCCGTTCCGCGCGGACCCAGCCGACGAGGTCGGCGTGGGCGAAGTCTGCCCGCTCCTCGGGTTGTCCCCCAAGCCGAGCCGTCGCCTACACGCCGCGGTCTGTCGTCATCGGTCGCCGGATCCGCTCCGGCTGGGTTTCCTCCTCGTGCTTCCACATGCACGACACGGTCGCGGCGATCGTGCGCGCCACGGTCAGTTTGGCGAGATTCGGCTTGGTTCCCGCCTCCAGCATCTGCGCGTAGCGTTCGTAGAGCGGACCCTTGTCGCGTTGCGTGAGGACCGTCGTCGCCGCGCCCTTGAAGAGGTCCTTCAGTACCCGTTGAAGTGCCGGGAGAGTCCCCTCGTTTGCGCCACCTGGCTGCGGGCCCAGCTTCCATCCGCCTTCCGGACCCAATCCGAGCTCGAGCGCATCACAATGCCCAAACCGCAGTAGCTCCAGAACTGTCGTTTGGTGCGGAACCGATGCGGGGTCACGACGATCGGAACCAGCCGGGCCGAACGAATCGGGCCGAACCCCGGCGCTGTCTCGAGGATCCGGACGATCGGGTGCTTCTTCGCTTCCCGGAGCAGGTCGCGCTCGACCTGCTTCTTCTGCTCGACGAGGAAGCCCGGCTGCGCGTAGAGCGGCGCTGCTCGCAGCCGGGCACTCGCCGGAAGCCTCTGCTGCCACTCCTCTCGGTGTCGCGCGCCGTAGACCGAGAGGCCCGCGACCAGGATGCCCCGCGAGCGGTAGAGACTCTTGATCCGCGCCTGGACCCGAACGACTTCTTGCACCACGGTGATGTGCATCCGCGAGAGCTCGCGAAGCGCGCTGAACTCCCGGGGCGCCTTGAAGATCCGCTTCTCGAGCGCCCCCGTCCGCAGCTTCTCCGCCAGACCGTAGGCATCCCGCCGGTCGCTCTTCTGACCCCGACTCTCGGTGATCCCCGCGACGACGATCTCGTCGACGTGGGGACTCAGCGTCTCGTAGAGCCAGGCACTCTGGATGCCTTCCTCGAAGACCCGATGCTTGCGACCCGGAATCCTCCGGATCGCCTCGACCAGCGCATGGCCGTTGGTCTCGATCGGGAAGTCCGTGAGCCGCTTGCCCGCCTGCGAAATGACCGCGAGCGTGCAGCTCGCAGCATGGACGTCCAGTCCCAGAACCCGTTCCCTCGGTGTCTCCTCTCGTTGGGGATCGTTGCATCACCAACTCGAGGATCCTCGGCGGGCTCGGGAGGCACCAGCTCCCTCCCTCCTCGCGACTCACGCACCAGATTGCAGACGCCATACCCCTATGATGCTTATGCTCCCGCGCGGTCGATCAGCTCGGGCTCTCCGCCCGCGCCGCGCGCCGCGTGCTCAAGCTGGCGCGTACCCTGGCGGATCTCGCGGGCGAGGCAAAGGTGGGGCCGGGGGCGATCGCCGCGGCGCTCGAGTTTCGCGGGGATCCGGAACAGATCTGCACCGCTAGGAGTAGTGGCCTGTAACGCAGGGGAAGCGGGGATGTGCAACTCGGGATGGAATGGCGGGGTCCGATTGGCTATCGGATCCCCGTGTGAAGAGATCAGCTCGATCCACCGATCTTGGAGGGGAACGAGGAGCCGGCCTCGACCCACGGGTGGCACCTTCCGATGCTCGGGTAGCGCGCCACGCCCAAAAACTGATAGATTCCGCCGGCCCCGCTGTGGGAGACTCCCTATGGCAATGCGATGGCCCAAGTCGGAGGATGGCGGCCGGCTTCTGGGGCAATATTAGGCCAGTGACGAGTGCCGATGAGTTGCTCACTGTCATCCGGAACGCCGAGCGTCGCTCGCGGTCGTTCGAGGCGATTCGCCAGCTAGTTCGACGGAATTCTGCCAAGGCGGCGTTGGAGCTGACTTCCATACTTGAGGACGAGCAGGTTTCAGAGCGTGCGAAGGCGATCGTGCTCTACTACCTCACCGAGTTTCAACTTCTTCCTGGAGTGGCCAGCCCAGCATCTACTCTCGAAGAGTTTGCAAATCTGATTCGTGGCATCGCAGAGGATGTCGAACGAGAGTTCGAGGATGGACGCGACCCGTTTGAATGTGACGATTTGACCAATGACGAAATCCCCTAAGCAAATCCATCATTCGCATCGCCAAGATCAAACTTCGGACTTGGAGTTCGACTCTCGGCATACAATTAAGGATCTGAACGAAGCTCTAAAGAAGAGCACCACCGCGAATCAACTCCCAGATATCGCACTCGTAGCACCGGTTCGTCCGGCCGCAAGGCGAGGTTGTAGCGCCGCCTTCGAAGTTCCTCATTCCCATCGCGCGATCATGGCTGCTGGTTTGTGCACAGATCAGGTCATCGTCGAGAACCCACTGTTGGCTCGAGACATCATCGCTACCGTCGACGGTTGGTCGGCACTTGGCGCAACATTCAACTTTGTCGACGGCAATCTGATTGTTCGAGGCACTCATCGACCGACGCCACGCAGTTCGATCTATGTGGGCGAAAAACTCCTGGAACTACTCTACGATTTATCCTTCCTGGCCTCGCGTTCGCAACCGGCGAAGTGACTGTCAAGGGGAAATTGTCTCTTGGTAACAGACCAAATCGCATGATCGTGCGGCCTCTTCGCGAATTGGGAGTAAGAGTTGAGGGTAAGGGGGCCGAACAACACACAGTTCCCATCCGAGTGATGGGAACTGGTGATCTCCCGGCAGGCGCTGTGAAACTGCCGGGCGAGCAAAGCTCGCAAGTACTGTCTTCGTTCCTGATCTGGATGCCTCTTGCGTCTACGCGCGGACTATTCGGGCCCCGGGAGAGCATCATCGAGATTCAGGGCGATCTTGTTTCGCGACCGTATGTCGAAATCACTCTCGATGTGCGCCGCTGGGCAGGCATCGTGATTGATGAGATTGTCGCGGGGAAAAAAATACCGCGTCCCCGCCAATCAAAAGTATGTTGCCTCTTCCTCGACGTACCGCGTTGGGGGGGATTACTCCTCAGCGGCGTTCCTTCTTGTCGCTGCAGCCGTGACTTCGTCCGACGTACTTATCCGCGGATTGCATGCGGATCACCAGGGTGATCGGGCAGTTCTCTCGATACTTTGTTCAATGGGAGTCCAGATCGAGGAAACGAGCGGTGGAGTTCGTGTCCGGGGTCCAGCACGCCTCAAGGGTGTGGATCTAGACTGCGCCAACATTCCTGACCTAGTACCGATCTTGTGCACGCTCGCAACATTTGCCGAAGGCAGAACGACACTTCGCAATATTGCTCATCTCCGCTACAAAGAGACTGACCGACTGGCTGGCCCGACCGAGGAGTCGCGCGAATTGGGGCGTCGATCAGCCACACTACCGATGCTATCAGCATTCAGGGAGGTCCCCTCTCCCCTGGATCCGTCAATTCGCGCGGCGACCACCGACTGGCAATGTCACTGATCGTCGCAGGCCTTGCGTCAAAAGGCGTGGAGGTCAGGGGCGCGCAGCGTATTAGCAAGTCCTACCCTGGCTTCATCCGCGACATGCGGGTGTTGGGCGCGAGGATCGAAGGGACCTCAGCCTAGGACAGGTTTCACCAGTGGTGCTGAATACGCGAGCTGTTCGCTGAGAGGATTCCCGCAATCGTTCCGGCCTTCGTCGACACATTTTCCAACAGGCCGGTTCGCGAGAATCGGATGCAGAAGTCGATCTCTATTAGGATGTGACGTCGTTCACCGAGCCTCTGACGGCGGACCGCCATTACCTGTCTTCGTCCGCTGGGCTGCCGGCTTCACGCAACCCACGCCAAAGTGTGATCGTTTTCTTGCGTGTTGTGCATAGACAGTCGCGCCGCCGCTCCTGGGGTAGGAACTGCCCCCGCGCGGGACCCTGAAGGGCATCAAACTGGAAGCGGGGATCGAGAGCGGATCCGAGGCCGGCGCCTCTAGGTCGATCCCTCGCGGGAGAACCTCCGGATCGACGTCCATCACAACGAGCCGCTCCGTCTACTTGGGGGCTAGCGTGTACGGGATATCGGCTGCCGCAACCTAACACCTATGAGGCCTCTCCCTGTCAAGTGGGCAAACAAGTCCCGCTGACCGCGGCTTGGTCCGTGATCGTTCCGCACTGCGCGTTCGTCTCGGCTTCGCACTCCATCTTCGCTTCCAAGATCTGGTGCAGCGTCCGGGACTCTGCACCCAACACCTATCGAGGATCACGCTCGATCGCGCTTGGCGAATCGAGCGGGGAGGTAGTTGCCTCCGCGTCCTAGAAGCCCATTCGTTCCCTCATGCCGGCCTCCTCATGGCGTCGACCTCGAAGGTCCGTTGTTTCCAGGCTCGGGGAGGGGCAGAGTCGCAAGCAGTCGAGGCGCGATGTCGAGAGAGGGAGCGAGAGCGCGCGTCCAATCAAGGTAAGGAGCTGCCGGATCTTCGAGCTCACGACTGTTTCCTCACTCGCGCTCTTGGGCGCACGGGGACGACGCAGTCTGGTTCGAGCAGGGTCCATGTGGCTCTCGTTAGACGACGGGCTCACGCATCCCTCGCTCCCTCAGTTGACCGTCGCGACGAAGCGGTCGATTTCGAACGCCTTGCCGCGCAGCAGGATGTAGTAGGCCGCACGCCCGAGCTTGTGCGCCAGGATGCTGAGCGCCTTGCCCTTGCCGTGGCGCTTCTCGAGCCGTGCGAGCAGCTCCTTGCCGGGTTCGCTGTGGCGGACGAAGAGCACCGCGGCTTCGGAGAAGGCCCACTTGAGATGGACGTTGCCCATCTTGGCGCCGCTGGTGCCGTGCTTCTTCCCGGCCGACTCCTTCGCGCACTTCACGAGCCGCGCGTAGGAGGCGAACTCCTGCACGCGGTCGAACCTCTTCACGTCGTGGATCTCGTAGAGGATCGTGAGCGCGAGCACCTTGCCGACGCCCGGGACCCTGCGCAGCAGCTGGAAGGCTTGCGCGTCGTGCTGCTTGGCCTGGCGCACGAGGTAGCTCTCGAGGTCGGTCAGCAGCGTGTCGTAGCGATCGAGCAGGGC
This sequence comes from uncultured delta proteobacterium, assembly GCA_963801625.1. GTDB lineage: Bacteria > Myxococcota_A > UBA9160 > UBA9160 > PR03 > PR03. The sequence continues at coordinate 172,717 of CAWDFQ010000014.1, read as the reverse complement.
GAGATCGACGGCGATGGTCTTGCGCACCACGCGGTCCTCGAAGTGATCGGCGACGCCTTCACGATTGCTCGGGTAGGCGATCCGCTTGGCGAAGGCCGGGAGGTTGTACTGCTGGTTGGTCATCTGGATGTGGGCGAGCAGCTGGCCGTGCTTGCGGACCAGGTGCAGGCGCCGGCGCAGCAGATCGCGGGTGGCGCGCATCCCCGCCGGGTACACGTAGGCTTGCGGCAGCATCCCGCTGCGCAGCAGCATGGCGATCTTCAAGGCGTCGATGCGGTCGTTCTTCGCCTTCCCGCCGTGGATCGCCTTCATGTAGAGCGCGTGGCCGAGGACGAAGGCGATGCCTTCGGCGGCGCAGAGGTCGGCAAGCCAGTACCAGGTGAAGATGCACTCGACGGCGACGACGAGGTCGTCGCGATAGGGAGCGATCACTTCCAGAAACGCTTCGGGGTTCGACGGCAGGTTCTTGTGAACGAGCACCTGGCCGTCGCGGTCGAGGATGCAGACGTACATCGTCTTCGTGTGCAAATCGATGCCGCAGTAGTGGCGGTGCTGGTTCGTGTAGAATCGCATTGGTTCTCTCCCTGCGCGGATGCGCGTGTTTCGATTGGCATCCAGCCTACTCCACGTGGAGTAGGCGCAGGGAGAGGCCTCGGATGAGAATCACGGTACGGCGTCGAGTGCGCGGTGCAGGACGCGGATGAAGAGTTCGGTCTCGCGCCAGCGCCGATCGAAGCGGAAGACGAACTCGTCGAGGTAGCGCTGGAGGTGCTTGGGGCTGACGCCGTGGAAGGTCCCACGGAGCCACGTCTTCAAGTTCCCGAAAACCGTGTGCCCCCAGGGCAGCAGATGGACGGATTGACGGCCGTGACCGCCCTTGTGTGGACGATGGTCGATTCCGAGGTCACGGAGCGTCACGTAGGCCCCCCAGGCGTCGGTGAAGACGGTGCTCTCCTCGGCGGGCTGGACCGAAGCGTGAACGAACGAGGTGAGGACGACCGTCGTCGCACGGGGAATGACAGCGAGACGCACGGAGCCGGCCGTGCGGGTGCGCCGTTCGACGGCGATCGCGACGCCGGTTTTGCCCACGCCGCGCCCAAGCCGCCCCGGGCGATGGCCTCCGATATAGGTCTCGTCCGCCTCGACCGCGCCGTGCAAGCGCCGAGTCGGGTCGGCGACGAGGCTCGATCGCAGCTTGTGCAGCAGCGTCCAGGCCGTCTGGTAGCTGCCCACCCCGATGTCTCGCTGGAACTGCAGAGCCGAGATGCCCTTCTTGTGCCGTGCCAGAAGAAGATGCCGAGGAACCAGACGCGAAGCGGAACTCGCGTGCCGTGGAAGACCGTGCCGGCCGTCACCGAACCTTGATAGCGGCAGCTGCGGCACTGCTCGAGCCGTCGCGTCGCGAGGAAGTGACTGCCACGGTTTCCGCACCGAGGACAAAGGAATCCGCGCGGCCAGCGAGCCTGGCGCAGGTAGGCCCAGCAGCGCGCCTCGTCGGGGAACTGGGTTTGAAACTCCAAGAGCGTGCTCGGAAATCGCATTCGACTGCCCTCCTCAGGCAGCCAGAATGCTCCCACGCCGTGTCACATGCGGTCACAGGCGGAGCGAGTCGGATAGGCAGAGAACCGCTTATGCTCTTGAGGGCGACGCGATCCGCTGCCCGTTCCACGGCTGGCTCTGGAACGGCGAGGGGCGCTGCATCGAAATTCCCTACGCGAAGCGCATCCCGCCGAAGGCGCAGCTCCGCAGCTGGCGCGTGGTGGAGCGCAACGGCGTCGTGTTCGTGCACCACGACGCCGAAGACCGTGCGCCTGCCTACGAAGTTCCCGAGTTTCCCAATGCGGCGGGCCCGTGCGAGGGGCTTCCTGCCTCATTCCGTCCGTGCTTGACAGAATGCTCGTTATCAGACCGCCGAAAAAATGCAGCCTGAAAGTCCTATGCGCTTTCTATCTGGCGTTGACAACGCGCCGCGCCGTTCGCCACTCGCCCTGCCCGCTGGCCGCACCCGCGGAGCTACGCAGACACACGTCAGCCCCGAGGCGCGAACCCACTCCAGTCGCGCGAAGCGCGCGCGATCCGAACGATGCGAATCGGCCGGACGTCCGCGCGGTACGCGATGAACGCAGGCCCCGTGACCCAGAATCGATAGGGCGGGGGCCAGAGCTCAGGTCGGTGGCGCCCGATCTCCGGCATCTGAGCGAGGAGGTCGAACGTACGCAGGAGATTGTCGAACACGCGCTCGGCGACGAGCAGCCCATGACGCTCCTTGACCTCGAAGAAGATGTCCTCGAGATCGCGTTCGGCCGGAGCGGCGAGCTCGTATCGAGGGGTCACTCCCCGCCGCGCAGTCGCTCATCGATCCGGCGACGCACGTCGGCGATCGCCTCACGGCCGTCTCGGAGCTCGCCTCGCTCTTCCGCCGCGACGCCCTCCGCGATCTGCGCGCGCAGCGCCTCGCGTTGAGAGGCGAACAGCTCCTCGCGCTCCTGCAGGAGCCGCAGGGCCTCGCACACGACCTCGTCGACGGACTGGAAGTGTCCAGCTTCGATCTGGGCGCGAACCAGTTCCTTCACTTCGTCGGGCAGCGCACTCAGGTCCATGCGCGGCAGTATACCTGCACCCATCGGCCAGCCCTGGACCGTCCCTCGCCTCCGGAGGGAGGTGGGTGCCCATGGGGTGCCCTCGGGCACCCCTACTCCGGCTCGGTACGGTGCGGAGAGGGATCCTCAGGCGATTCCGGAGGCGCTTCGGGCTCCTCGCGCTGGCTTCGAACCTGGGGGTCGGGGGTTCGAATCCCTCTCGGCGCGCCAATGACTCCGCCTGCATGCGCGACTCGCCCGCTCCAACCGCCATCGCTGAACCCGGGGCTCGGCGCAGCGCTTCGTCAATCGATCCGGTGATCTCCGTCGGATTCGTGCCGGGGGCAACGGACGGCGCTGGACGGCACCGCGACTCGGTGTCGGTGCCGCCGGAGGGTGATCAGAGGCGCTTCGTTACGAATCGGGCGACAGCGCGATACACCCTCCCGCTCGCAGCGGCCCAGGGCATCAGGATCGGGAACACGTGGAACATGGCGGGCTCCTCGATCGCGGTTACCTCGACGCCTGCTCGCTCCAACCGATCGACGAAACGCCGGATCGGGTCGCGGAACATCTCGTCGCCGCCGAACGCGACGAAGGTCGGCGGGAAGCCATGCAGATTGGCGTCGGCGGCCGACACGTGCGCGTCGTGCAGGTCGAGCCCGTGCAGGTACGGTCGCACCGGGATGTTCCAGGGCAGGATGTCGCGGTCGGCGTTCTCGGTGATCGACGGCTCGTCGAGCGCGAGGCTGAGCTCGGGCGAGAAGAGCATCAGGCCCGCCGGCGCCGGCAGCGCGCGCGCGCGCGCCTCGACCACCAGTGAGGTGACGAGATTCCCGCCGCCGGAGTCGCCGGCGACGAAGAGCCGCGCGGCCGGCACGCCCGATGCGAGGACCGCCTCGTACACCGCAATCGCGTCGTGCAGGCTCGCCGGATACGGAAACTCCGGCGCGAGCCGGTAGTCGGGGACGATGACGCGGCACCCGGCCTCGCGCGCGATCCATCCCGTGAACGCGGCGTACATGCTCGGCGACGTGCCGATGAAGCCGCCGCCGTGCAGATACAGGATGGTGCCACGCGCGCGCTTCGGCAGGTACTCGATCGCTGGGACGCCGCCGATCTCGGCATCCGACGGCGTCACACCGAGCCTCTTCACGAACGGCGGCAGGGCGACCCTGCAGATGTCGTCGATCAAGATCTCGACCGAGCGGAATTCCGCGATGGGGATCGACGTCGCGTAGCCGATGAACGCGCGCACCACCGTGCGCGTGACCGACATGCCGACGTTGTGGAGCACTCCCACCGGGCCCTTCCACGGCTGGCGGAAGGGCACCGACGCCAGTGCGGTCACGAGCTCGGTCGCGAGCCCCGCGACGGCGAGGGCCGCCACCGGTGCCGACGCTTTCTTCACCTGCGGTCGACGGCCCATCACCATCTGCGAGCTCCCCGGGCCCGGGTGTTCGACTCCGCGCTCGGTCGGTCGCTCTGCAGGTCTTCGAGTCCGCCGCTCGGAACACCGCGCATGCGACCGCTTCCTCCAACGGCGGCTCCACTTCGCCGAGCGTGTAGTCCAGGCCGAGCGACGTCCATTTGTAGCTGCCCATCTGTGGAACGGCTTCCGCGAGAGCCGCCATGGCAGGTCCCAGCCCGGCGGGAGGCAGCGCACTACCCGAGCGCCGCCCCAACTCTTCAGACTGCTCTCGGCGTTGCCCAATCGAAGGCTGCCCCGAAATCAAGCATCACCTCTGTGTGAACTGCCACGGCCTCAGCCAGCGCCGTTGCCGTCTCCAAAGTCGCCGCCCGAGGAGCGATCCCGCGGCTGCCGAGGTGAGGGGACGCTGAGGGGAGTCGGGTTCGAAAGGCAAGGAAATGCACGATCAGCAGAATCAGGTAACCGCCTAACCCTTTGTGTCTTTGGCGTTCTTCCCGCTCGCCCCTCCACCCTCGATTCGATGATCTTCGTCGGATTCGTGCCGACGGCAGCGGACGGCACTCGACAGCACCGCGGTTCGGCGTCGGTGATCCCTCGTCGAGCGCGAGTTCGCGAAGCTCGCGCGCGAGATCGCCACGGACCTGACGGCGCAGGTGGTCTACCAATAGGAGTTGCGTCCGCCCAGCGGTCCCCGAGCCCACGACCTCGACCATGCTGCTCGCCGGGCTCGGGTCCCTCGCATTCGCGGCGCTCCGCGGCCGCCGGCACGATCACGATGGAGATCGTCGGATCGATTGACGAAGCGCTGCGGCGAGCCCCGGGCTCAGCCACGACGGTCGCCTGGACTCTCGACTCCAGATCGTCGGCGGACCTAGAATCGAGATCCCGCCGAAGGTCGGCCGCGTGTCCGAGCGTACCCATCCCCGCGTCCCTGCCGGAATCCTCCATGCGACGCTGTCGCCTGGCCACGGCTTCGACGAGGGCGCCGATGCGGAGTCTGCCCCAGGCGCAGCGGGGAGCGCGCTGCGCTCGATCGCCAAGCAGCATGGGGGCCGCGTGCTGGAGGCGGCGCCCGGTGCGTTGCTGCTCCGCTTCCCGAGCCCCGCGCGGGCCGTCGAGTGCGCGCTGGAGTTCCAGGAGACCCTCGAGCGCTCCGCGGGCCTGCGTCCCGATCGCGGGGCGGCGCGTTGTCGGATCGGCGTGCACGCGGCGGGCTCCTCGGCCGGAGCCATCGGCGCGCGGCATCGCGAAGTCGCGGAGCGCCTCTCGGCGCTGGCGCCGCCCGGCGGAATCATCCTCTCGGCGGCTGCGCGCAGTCATGTGGGCCCGAAGCTGCCGGTGTCGTACGAGGCCGTGCGCGAGCGCCCGGCGCCCGGCTTCGCGCGACCGCTGGTCGCGTACCACGTGCTGCTGCAGAAGGTGCTGCGCTTCGGACGCTTCGAGCTCGACCTCGACCGGGGCGAGCTGCGCCGCGAAGGCGTGGTCGTGGCGATGCAGCGGCGGCCGCTCGAGGTGCTGGCCCATCTGGTGCAGCGGCGCGATCTCTTCGTATCGAAGGAGGAGCTCTTCGAGAGCATCTGGCCCGACACCGTCGTGAGTGAAGCTGCGCTCTTCAGCGCGCTCCGCGACGTGCGCCGTGCACTGGGCGACGACGGGCGGCACCAGGCGTGGATCGAGACCGCGCGCGGACGCGGATTCCGTTTCGTCGCACCGGTCGCGAGCCCTCCGGAGCCGCTGGCGATCGAGGCGCCGCGCAGCGCCCAGCCGCTGGGGCCGGTGCTCGTGGGCCGGGACGACCTCGTCGCGCTGCTCGAGGGCGCGCTCGGCGAGGCGTGCCGCGGTCGCGGCCGCATCGTCCTCCTCGCCGGCGAGGCCGGCGTGGGCAAGACGCGGCTCGCACAGGAGATCGCCCGGCGCGCCGAGGCGCAGGGGCTGCGGGCGCTCTGGGGCTGGTGCGGGGACGGTGATGGCGCGCACCCCTACCGGCCTTGGATCGGGATCCTGCGAGCGTCACTATACGGTGTAGACCCGGAAGAGGTGGTGCGGGGGCTCGCTCCGCAGGCTCCCTGGATCGCGCGCCTCCTGCCGGAGCTCCGGGCGGTCGCTGCCGAGGCGGCCATGCCGGCCGACCCGCGCGACGCGCGCTTCCGGCTCTTCGACGCGGTGATCGCGCTGCTGCGCGCCGCCGCCGCGGCGTCGCCGCTCGTCGTGGTGCTCGACGACCTCCATGCGAGCGATCCCGCCTCCCTCGAGCTGCTGCGCTTCCTGGCGACGCAGGTCGGCGACACCCGCCTCCTGGTCGTCGGAACCCATCGCGACACCGAGCCCGATCTCGCACCGGGGCAACCCCTGCACGTGCTCCTTGCCGCGCTGCTGCGGGAGGAGCGCGTGACGCGCTGCACGTTGCACGGGCTCTCGCCCGATGCGACGGCCGCGGTGATCGCCGCGATCGCGGGTCACGAGCCCGGCCCGCGGCTGGTGCGCAGGCTCCACGAGCGGACCGGCGGGAACCCGCTCCTTCTCGAGACGACGGTCCGCGATCTCGTCGGAACGGTACCGGACCGCGACCGGCTGACGGCGCTCGGCCAGTCGCTCGCCGGCGAGGCGACGCCGATCGGTGACGCCATGCGCCCGCTCGTCGAGCGCCTGCTCGCGCGCTTCGGCCCGGCGTGCCGCACGCTCCTCGACGTCGCCGCCGTCGCCGGCTCGGCGTGCGATCGCGCGCTGCTCGACGCGGTGGAGACTCTGCAGGGCGAGCCGCTGGACGAGCTGCTCGAGCGTGCGTGCGCCGCGCGCGTGCTCGTCGAGGCGGATGCGAAGTCGCGCGCCTATCGGTTCCACCACCCCCTGATCCGCGATGCGATCTACGCACGGCTCGGCGCGCAGCGGACGCGCGCACTCCACCTCGCGGTCGGGCAGGCCATCGAGAGGGCGGGTAGCGCGGACGCGCCGACGACCGCGGCGCTCGCCCACCATTTCGAGCGGGCCGGGAACGAGGGACTCGAGAAGGCTTTCGCCTACGCCGCGCAGGCGGGTCGCGCTGCGCAGGCGGCGCTCGCGTACGAGGATGCGGCCGCGCACTTCGACCGCGCGCTGGCGTTGCAGGGGCGCGCCGGCAGCGCCGACGCGAAGTTGCGCTGCGAGCTGTTGTTGAGCCTGGGCGAGGTCGCGCGCGCGGAGCAGCCCGAGCGCGCGCGGGCGGCCTTCGCGCGAGCCGCCGATCTCGCGCGTGCGCTGCGCGCGCACGCGCTGCTGGCTCACGCCGCGCTCGGCATCGAGAGCGCGCGTTGGACGCTGGAGCCCGAGCATCCGCTGGCGTGCGTTCCGATCCTCGAAGAGGCGCTCGATGCGCTGCCGGCGGACGACCTCGGGCTGCGGTCCGAGCTGCTCGCTCGCCTGGCCTATGCGCGCGCGTGGGCCGGCACCGAAGGCGCGGAGGACGCGGCCGCCGCGGCAGTCGCGATCGCCCGGCGCTCGGGCGATCGAAGCGCGCTGGCCAGGGCGCTCGGCGCCCGACACTACGCCCTGTGGCGACCCGAGCACCTCGCGGAGCGCAGCGCGTTGGCCCGCGAGATGGCGGCCGCGGCGGAGGATCCGGTCGATGTGTCGCTCGCCCAGCAGTGGATCTGCTTCGATGCGCTGCGCGCCGGCGACCTCGCGAGCGCCGAGCGCGCCGTCGAGGCGGCGCGCGCTACGGCGGCGGCGCATCGCATCCCCTGGCGCAGCGGCATGGTGCGACTCGCGGAGGGACAGCTCGCACTCCTGCAGGGCCGTTTCGAGCCGGCCGAGCGGACGGCGCTGGATGCATTCCGCGACGCAGAGCGGCTGCCCAGCGGTGCGCTTCGCAACGGCGCGAGCGCGCTCCTCGTCGGCCTTCGCCTCTTCCAGAGGCGGCTCGCCGAGCTCCTGCCGGCGGTCGAGGCGACGCGGCTGGCGGAGTTCGAGCCGGTTCGCCTGCTCGCCCTCTTCGAGGCGGGCCGCGAGCGGGAGGCCCGCGAAGGGCTCGCGGCGCTGCTGCGGACGCGCGGCGCCGGTGCGCCGCACAACGTCTCTGCGCCGATCGCGCTCGCTCTCCTCGCCGAGCTCTGCGGCCGCCTCGGGGACGCCGGCGCGGCGGCAGTCCTCGCCGACGCGCTGCGCCCGTATCTCCCGCAGAACCTCGTGGCCCCCGCTCCCGCCTTCGCCGGCTCGAGCTTCCATTGGATGGGCGTGCTCGCCGATGCGCGCGGTCGCCCGGAGGAGGCGGTCGCACTCTTCGAGCAGGCGCTCGCCGCCCATCGCGAGCTCGAGGCGCTGCCCTGGATCGCCTGGACCCAGTCCGCCCTGGCGCAGGCGCTTGGCCGGCGCGGGGCGGACGGGGACGACGCAAGAGCGGCTGCTTGCGCCGACGGGGCGCGTGCCACCGCGGCAAAACTCGGGATGTCCGGGCTCGCGGTCGCCGTCCCGCGCGCCGCCGACCTCGGGCGCTGCGGCTGAGGTTCCGCGCGCGAGAACCCTAGCTGTCCCCAAGATCCGAAGGGCCGGGGTGCTTACGGTCACTGCCATGGAGGTCACTTCCATGGACACGAGACCCGATCGGCGCGTTCGCCCGCAATCCACCGGACTCGCCCACCGAGCGGCTTCGGCTCTCGCGGTGGCGCTCCTCTGCGCCGCGCCCGCGGCGGCGCTCGACCTCCGCATCGACGCCACCTACACGGGATCGACGTCGGCCGAGAGCGTCGGCACCACGATCCCGGTCCCGGACGCCGATGCGGCCGTCGGCCCGGGCCACTTCGTCGAGCTGCTGAACGGACGTTACGCGGTGTATGACAAGGACACGGGCGTCCTGGTCGATTCGAGCTCGCAGGTCGAGTTCTGGGCCGATGCCGGGATCGCGGGCTCGATCTCCCAGGCCGCCGATCCGCGCCTGCTCTACGACGCGGCGAGCGGACGCTGGTACGCCGTAGCGATCCAGCTGGCGCCGGACGCCACCACGAACGACCTGCTTCTCGCCGCGGTGTCGCGCAGCTCCGATCCCACGCTGGGCTGGGACGCGTTCCAGATCGACGCGGACCCGGCGGCCGTCAACTGGCTCGACTTCTCGATGCTCGGCTTCGACGCCGACGGCGTCTACCTCTCGGTGTCGCGCCAGGCACCGGGCACGCGCAGCTTCCGCGGCACGGCGATCGTCGCGCTGCCGAAGCCCGATCTCCTCGCGGCGGCGCCGAGCATCGCGCGCGCAACCGTGATGAAGACCACCGTCGCGCAGACCGGCTTCGATCCCCAGCCCGCGGTCGATCTCGACGGATCGGGCCTGCCGCTGCCGCTGCTCTCGGGCAACAGCGCGATCTTCGGGCTGCTCCAGGCGTCGCGGCTCGAAGGCCCGGTGTCCGCGCCGACGCTGACGGGCGGCATCCTGATCCCGGTCGATGCCGCGTTCGGCCCGCCCGACGCCCAGCAGCCGGGTGGGAAGCTCCCGCTCGAGACCGGCGGGCGCAACAACACGACGCTCTTCAGCGGCAGCGTCGTGCTGCGCAACGGCTCGCTCTGGGCGGCGCAGGGCATCGACGTCGACGACCGCGCCGCGATCCGCTGGTTCGAGATCGACCCGGAGAACGACATCGTGCTCCAGTCGGGCGTCGTCGCCGACGCCGAGCTCGACCTCTACACGCCCTCGATCGCGGTGAACGAGTTCGATCAGGTGGTGATCGGATTCAGCGGCTCGAGCGCAAGCGTGTTCCCGAGCGCGTACGCCGTGTTTGGCGAACGCGTCGGCGGGGCGACCGTGTTCGGCGATCTCCTGCTGCTGCGCGCCGGCACCTCCGACTACGAATGCCTCGACGGGCGCGGCCGCAACGCCTGGGGCGACTACAGCAGCACCGTCGCGGATCCGACCGATCCGCAGACCTTCTGGACCTTCCAGGAGTTCGTGATCGACACCGACGTCTGGGGCGTGTCGATCACGAAGCTCGTGGTACCGGAGCCGGGCACGGGGGCGCTCCTGGGAATCGGTGCCCTTTTGGGCCTCGCGCTCGCGCGCGGCCGCCGCAGGAGCATGCTCCTCGGCGCCGGGATCGCGGTCTCGCTCGCCATGCAGGCCTCCGCGGCGACACTCACCGTCGACAGCACACGCGACGATCTGACCGCTGGCGACGGCGAGTGCACGCTGCGGGAGGCGATCCTCAATGCCAACGCGGATTCGGACTCGACCGCGGGAGATTGCTCCGCGGGCAGCGGCGCGGACGAGATCGCCCTGCCTTCCGGAACCTACCTGCTGACGGATGGCTCGCTCGGCATTCCGACGAGCCAGCTCACACTGAAAGGGGACGGGCACGGGCCGACCGTGATCGAGGGAACGGGCACCGATCGCGTGCTGCTGGTGGGGAGCGAAGCGTGGGTGGGTCTCGAAGACCTGACCGTCACCGGCGGTCGCGCGGCCGGCGCCGACTGGGGAGGGGTGGGCGGCGGCATCCTCAGCGGGGGAACGCTGAGGTTGCTCCGGACCACCATCTCGGCGAACAGCGCGCGTTCGTTTGGTGGCGGACTCGCCGCAGCGTATCCAGGCAGCATCTCACTGCTACAGAGCACGGTGTCGGGAAACTGGGTGGACAGTTGCGGTTGCGACCGGTACGAGTGCTACGGCGGAGGCGGCGGGATCGCACTGCCCGTTCCCGCGAGCCTGGCGCTCCACTACAGCACGGTCGGCGACAACCCTTGTCTCGACTGGGGAGGGCTCTACCCGGCCCCCGAGCCGATCTTCATTGGCATCGGTGGCGCGATCACATCGGAAGGCTCGGTCATCGCAGGTGGCTGCTTCGCGCCGGAGGGTGACCGTTGGACGAGCACGTCGCTGGGTCACAACCTCGACTCCTGGGGCAGCTGCGGCTTCATCGACCCCACCGATCTCCGCTTCGTCGACCCGCTCCTCGGCCCGCTCGCGGACAACGGCGGACCCACGCCGACCCACGCGCTCCTGCCCGGAAGCCCCGCGCTCGACGCGATCCCCGCTGCGGACTGCACCGACGACGACGACGACGATCCGGGCACGCCGGAGGTGCCGCTCGCCAGGGACCAGCGCGGCGCGGTCCGGCCGCAGGGTGCAGGCTGCGACATCGGCGCCTTCGAGGCGACTGCGTGCAGCGACGGGCTCGACGACGACGGCGACGGCCAGGTCGACACCGCCGACCCGGGCTGCCAGGCGCCCACGTCCGTGCGCGAAAACCCGCAGTGCCAGGACGGCCTGGACAACGACGGAGCGACCGGCATCGACTTCGACGGCGGCGCCTCGCTCGATCTCGACCAGGACGGCTTCGTCGATGCGCAGTTCAATCCGGCGACGCCGGCCGTCGGCGCGGCGGACCCGCAGTGCGTCGGGGCGCCGTGGAAGAACAGGGAGCGCGCGGGTACCTGCGGCCTCGGATTCGAGCTGGTGCTGCTGGCGCCGCTCCTCTTCCGCCGCACGCGGAGATGAGCGCCGAAAGCCCAAGACCTTCCACGAGTGAGGCTTGATGCGCTGGCCTATGGCTGGCAAGACGCGAGCCTCAGCGGACGAACGGTGTCGCCCGAAGGTGCTGGTGCCGCCGAGTGCCGTTGAGCGTTCGGTGCCGTCTAACCGCCCCTTCTATGCCGCTCTGTGCCGCTCCCTGCAGAGCGACGCCGTGTAAGTCCGCGTCACTCCTTGCGCCTGCGACGGGCTTCGAACCTGGGGGTCGGGGGTTCGAATCCCTCTCGGCGCGCCAATCGTTTGCCCTGGATGGCTCGCGCTGCGTCCTTCGGCTCCCAAACCGGGGACGACCGTTTGTAAGCCATTGACTCACTAGGTCAACGGCTTATGATCGAGATTCGTGGAGTTCGAGTGGAACCCTGCGAAGGATCGCAGCAATCGACAAAGGCACGGACTGTCCTTCGCGGAGGCCCAGCGGCTCTTCGAGTCCGGCGTCGATTTTCTCGAGATCTTCGATGCGGAGCATTCGGAGTTGGAAGACCGCTTCATCGCGATCGGCCCTGTCGATCGCGGGCTCGTGGTCGTCGTCTACACGGAACCAGAGGAGGGCCGGGTCCGGATCATCGGAGCCCGACCGGCCACCAGGCGCGAGCAGAACCTCTACCGTTCGCACAGGGATCGAACCAGATGACGGACATTCCCGAACTGACCGAGGAACAGCTCGAGAGCGCAATTCCCGCGCGCCTGCGGCGGCGATTGATGCAGGGACGCTTCGAGTCCGGCGAGGACATCGCGGCGCTGCGGAGCTTCGTCGGCCTGACACAGGTCGAGTTTGCCCGCGCGATCGCGATCAGCGTCCACACCCTCCGCAACTGGGAGCAGGGCCGAAGGAAGCCCGAGGGCCCGGCCATTGCGCTGCTTCGAATCGCCGCACGGCACCCGAGGATCCTTCGAGAGAATCTGGAGACCGCGGCTTGATGTGATGGCCGACCCCCGGCGTCCTGCGAGCCTGGGCGGACGAACGGTGTCGCCCGACAGGGGTTCGAATCCCTCTCGGGCGCGCCAGGATTGGCTTGGAGTTCCGAGTTCGCCGTCGTCGGATTCGCCAGGTGGTGCGGCTGCCGGAAACATGTGAAACACATGTGCAGGCGAGTGTCGCGCCGGCGTGAACGCGAACTCGGTGACCGAGCTGTCATTGATGCGCAGGTTGAACTCGATCGGCGTCGGCACACTCGCGCCGCCCGCGGGCGCGGAAGGATTCGCCCAGGCGCAGGCACGGGCCGAGGTCGCTCGGTTGATCGTAGTCGGCAGCACCGAACGAGGCCTGGCTGTGGCGCACAAGGTAGAGTGTTCCCATGCGGCGGCATCGTGCCGTCCGCAGCCGGCCTGCCCTGACGCGCGGGTGACAGCCGGGCCGGACCCGACCGCGCAGACTGCACCCATGGCGATGCCCCCCACAGCCGATACCCCCGCGCCGGCCGCAGTGGCCGCCACGCCGCTGATCGACAGCGACCATCCGGCCGTGCTCGCCTTCGCGCGGCGGCACGCGCAGGGCCAGGACGACCGCGAGCGCGCCGTGGCGCTGTACTACGCGGTGCGCGATGGCTTTCGCTACGACCCCTACCGCATCGACCTGTCGCCGCACGGCATGCGCGCGAGCACCGTGCTCGAGGCCGGCTTCGGCTGGTGCGTGACCAAGGCCGCACTGCTCGCCGCCGCATGCCGCGCGCTGGCCATCCCGGCTCGGCTGGGCTACGCAGACGTGCGCAACCACCTCAGCACCGAGCGCATGCGCAAGCTGATGAAGACCGACGTCTTCGTCTGGCACGGCTACACCGAAATCTGGCTGGCAGGCGCCTGGCGCAAGGCGACTCCGGCGTTCAACCTGTCGTTGTGCGAGCGCTTCGGCCTGCTGCCACTCGAGTTCGACGGCGTCACCGACTCGATCTATCACCCCTTCGACCGCGCTGGCAACCGCCACATGGAGTATGTCAACCAGCGTGGCAGCTTCGACGACATGCCGCTGGCGCAGATCGTGCAGGACATGGTACGCACCTATCCATTGGCGCAGCAGGCGGCAGCGCAGGGGGCCGACTTCGAGGCCGACATGGCGCGCGAAGCCCGCTGATGGCGGCCGTTTCCGCCGGCTTCGTGCCGCTGCCCGTGTCTGGCAAGTTCATGGGCGTGAACGTCAGTCCGTCGCCAGCAGAGGATCGGATCACCCCGCCGCGAGAAATCGGCGGTTCCACCGATCTGGAACGAGTACCCAATCGAGGAGCCGAGCCTCGAGCTAAGCTGCCCGCCGATGGACCGCCGAGAGTTCGAGCGCCTATTGCGGGAGCACTTCGCCGAGGATCCCGGTGATGCGGCCGCGGTGTACCTGTTCGGCAGCGTGGCGCGCGGCGAAGCGGGCCCGGCGAGCGACGTGGACGTTGCGGTCCTGTTCCGCTCGGAGCCGCCCCCTGGAATGGCAGGCCTCGCGCTCGATCTCGAAGGCGCGCTCGAGCGGCGACTCGGCAGGCGCACCCAGCTCGTCGTGCTGAACCGGGCCCCGGTGGATCTCGTGCACCGCATTCTCCGGGACGGCGTGCTGGTGCTCGACCGGGATCGGAGCGCGCGCATCCGCTTCGAGGTGCGGGCGCGCAACGAGTACTTCGACCTGCTGCCGATCCTGCGCCGCTACCGCCGCGTCGAGGAGCCTGCCGCTTGACCGACGCGGCGCTGGTCGCAAAGCGGCTCGCGTTCATCGAGAGCCGCGTCGCCGAACTGAGACGCCTCTCGCGTCCCGCCGAGATCGAGCGCGATCTCCGCGAGCTTCGCTTCGCCGAGCACACGCTCCAGATCGCGATCCAGGCGGCGCTCGACGTCGCTTCCCATGTCGTGTCGGATGGCCGCCTCGGCGAGCCGCAGACGAACCGGGAGCTCTTCGATCTCCTCGCCGCGCATGGCTGGATTCCCGCGGACCTCGCCGCACGCCTGCGCGACATGGCGGGCTTCCGCAACGTGCTCGTGTACGGCTACGCGGAGGTGGACCCGGCCATCGTGCGAGACGTGGTCGAGCACCATCTCGGCGACCTCGAGGCGTTCGTGTCGACTGTGCGCGCCCACCCGTAGGGGCCGCGTCGCCAGCGTCGATCGCGACGAGCGCCACCAGGCGAGACGTCGCCCCCAAGAACCAGGTGCCGCTTCGAGTCAAGCCGTCAGAAAGGGAACGCCCCGGCCGCGGGGCCGGGGCGTTCGTGGAGATGGAGACGGTGTGGCGCTAGGCCGAGCGGCGGCGGCCAGTGGCCACGAGCCCAACGAGCCCGACTCCGAGGAGCGCGAGCGTGCCCGGCTCCGGAATGACTTGCAGGTAGAAGTGCTGGTCCTGGTAGAACGGCACGGACAGCAGCAGATTCCGTTGGCGCGCAATCCGAGGCGGAACGCGAGAAGAAACGCCCCAGATCGCCGTCACCGCGAGCGGAGCGCCGGCGTATCATCGCGCCGTCGAAGCGAGCTTTGGCGACGACGCCGACGCTTCGCGACGATCTCGACGCGACTGTGCGCGCGACGCGCGCAAAGGGGGTGGGATGGTGTTGGTCGATGCGAACCGTGCCGCGCAGCGCGGCGCCGCGATCCAGGACGATGACGCCGCGCTTCGAAGCGGCGGCCATAGGCTTGGACACATGCTCGTCGCTGCGTTCGGCGTCGCGCTTCTGCTGTGCGCCCGCGACGGCCATGCGGGCGTCGCGACGGTCGTCGGGTCGCTGCCCTCGCCGCTGCCGGCGCCACGCTTCGACCTCGCCTTCGACTCCACGACGGGAACGCTCTGGGGCATCGAGAACGCGACCGCGAGCGCGAACGTGATGAACTTCACTCTCGACGGATCGTTCGTCAGCGGCTTCCTCACCGCGTCGAGCTTCAACAATATGGGTATCGCGGTGAACCAGGCCGCCGGGGAGTCGAAGCGGATCTATTACTGGCAGAATCTCGCGAACAGCATCCGTGAGGTCGATGCGAACGGAGCGCCGGTCGGCTCCACGTCGCTGCCGTTCGGCTACCACATCCTGATCGCCGCGATCGGCTTCGATCCCGCCGAGGGTCGCGTCGTCGCGCCACACGGCGGTCTCGGGTCCGTCGACCCCACCATCGAAGCCGGCTTCAGCCACATCGCGCCCGGTGTCGGCGTCGAGTCGACCGAACCCTTCGACTTCGCCACCCAGCTCGGCACGACCCTGTTCCTCGGCTTCGAACTTTCCCGCGAGAGTTACTGGGTACTCGGCCCGGTGGGTTCTTCGGACGAGATCGTGCAGATCGACCGCGCCTCGCTCACCGTCGTCGACCACTTCGTCCTGCCCGATGGCAGCGGGCAGACTTATCGAGGCCTCGCCCGCGACCCGAGTACGGGAATCTTCTACAGCAACTTCAACGACGAGGAGATCCGCGCGCTCACGCTCCCCGAGCCCGGCGCGCCGGCCGGCGTGGTCGCGCTCGCGACGCTGCTGCTGTGGCGGGCGGTCGCGCCGCTGGCGCGGCTGCAGCGGCCCGCGCGAGAACCCTGAGCACGTTCGAGCGGGGACCCCGGCCCGACCCGCCGCGCCGGCGTGTACAATCGGCCGCGCCCCGCCCGAGGAGACGCTGCGCGCGATGCCCGCCTCGAAGTCAAACGGCTCGAAGAGTAAGACCAAGAAGAAGAGCGCGAAGAAGCCGATCGAGAGCTACGAGAACGCGCACGGCGGGCGTAACCGACTGGTCGCGCGAGCGCCGGGTTAGCTGGGCATGCGAGCGTACGTCGGTATCACAGATTGGGAGTGGTATCAGCAGTTGCGCTCGATTCCGCAACTCGACGAGATCAACTTCTGGAAGCCCGGAGGCAAGCACCGATTCGGCGCACTCGAGCCAGGGGAACTCTTCCTCTTCAAGCTTCATAGCCCCAGGAACTTCATCGTCGGCGGCGGACTGTTCGCATACTCGACGATTCTGCCGGTCAGCCTCGCCTGGGACAGCTTCAGACGTTCCAATGGTGCGTCGTCGTTCGAGGAGATGCGACGCCGGATTGCGCAGTATCGAAGGTCCCCGACTGGTTCGTTCGAGGACTACGAGATTGGCTGCGTGCTGCTCGCCAAGCCATTCTTTCTCGACGAGGCGGATTGGGTTCCCGTTCCATCCGACTGGGCCGCTGGAATCCAGCAGGGCAAGCGATACGACCTCAATCGAGAGCTGGGACTCTCTCTGTTTCGTCAGGTCGAGCACGCCCTATCGCGAGAGGTGTCGGGCAGCGGAGCGGGGCTGCGCGCGCGAGATGCGCACGACGACCTCTCGAACCGCTACGGGAAGCCAATCCTCGTCGCCCCGCGCCTGGGGCAGGGTGCTTTCCGCGTGATCGTCACAGACGCATATGAGCGGCGCTGCGCGATCACTGGGGAGAAGGTGCTGCCGGTACTCCAGGCGGCTCACATTCGCCGGTACTCCAGTGACGGGCCGAACCGCGTACAGAACGGGATCCTGCTTCGCAGCGATCTACACACGCTCTTCGACTGCGGGTACATGACCGTCGCTCCCAGCTTGCATCTCGAGGTGAGCAGGCGTCTCCACGAGGACTTCGACAACGGTCGCGACTACTACGCGCTCCATGGAAATCCGCTGCGGTTGCCCCCTCGAGCCGTAGCCAGACCCGCGAGTGAGTTCCTCCTCTGGCACAACGAGAACATCTATCGTGGCTAGATCGAACCCGTTCGGCAGCGTCCGGAACGTCATGCAGATCTCGGATGATCCCGGCGGTCTCGAGCGCAAGCGCGCCAGCGATGAGCCGTTCTGGCTGGTCGGCCAGCCGGACGTCGAGCTGCGGCGCATCGGCGAGGGCGAGCGCAGAGGCAAGTGGCAGGCCCTCGTGCACGGCTCTCGAAGAGTCTGCGCGCCGAGATCGACGAAGCGAAGATCGAGGCGTATCGCGGCACCGAGTCGCTGCCCTTCGAGGCCGGAACACACCGGCGCGTAGCGGTGAAGATCGTCGACGATCGCGGCATCGAGTCGCTGCGGATCGTGGACCTGGAGTAGCGAAGCGTCTGCTTCGACTCCGAGACCGCTGGTTCACCGCATTGCCCGGCTGAGACGATCGGCGTAGCCTGCCCTCGAAGAAGGGGGACGAGGAGGTCGAGGATGGCCAACGAGAGTCACCGGAATGTCGTCGAACGCGGGCCCGCGACGACACCGACGAGTACCGCTGCGGGAAACGAAGAGTTCGAGCCGCGAACCCCGCTCGGTCGCAAGCTCTGGGCGCTGCGCCAGCAGATCATCGCCAGCGGGACCCCGCTTCTGACGGCGGAAGAAATCGAGGTGGAGCTCGCCAAGCAGAGGGGCGAGCGAGGTGGCGAAGAAGCATGACCCGCACCTACGTCGACTCGGGAGTGCTGATCTGGGCGGCCCGTGGTGTCGGCGATCTCGCGCGCCGCGCAATGCGCGTTCTGGACGACCCGGAGCGAACCTTTGCATCGAGCCTCTTCGTGAAGCTCGAGACGCTGCCGAAGTCCGAGCACTTCCGCCGGCCACGCGAGACCGAACTCTACGAGTCCTACTTCGATGGCTGCGCCGAATGGGCGCGCGTGACGGAGGCGCTCGCCCTGTTCACCTTGGAGGAAGCGAAACGCCACGGCCTGGCAGCGATGGATGCGTTCCACATCGTATCGGCCTGGATCGCCGAAGCCGATGAGATCGTGACGTCCGAGAAAGTCACGAAACCGATTCACCGGACCGGTCGCGTTCGCGTGGTCTCGCTTTGGCCGGCGTGACGGCCAAGAGGGTCGAGTGGAACCGAAGCCCTGCAGCGCCGCGGTGACGACGATCTCCGAGTCGGGATTCAGCGTCCGCCTCGGTGGTCGCGAGCTGTTCGTCGCGTTCGATCAGTTCCCGTGGTTTCGGCATGCGCGCGTCAGCGACCTGTTCCAGGTCGAGCTCGTCGGGCCGGATCACCTGCGCTGGCCGACGATCGACGCCGATCTCTCGGTCCGATCGATCGAGCATCCCGAGGAATTCCCACTGGTCAGTCAGCCGGAACGAGTGAAGGAACGCGCGGCTCTCGCTTACGACAGGAAGCGCGATGGGAGCGCTCCCATCCGGATCGCGGTGCCGCACGAGGCGATCGCCGCGTTCTGCCGCGAGCGCGGCATCCGGCGCCTCGCGTTCTTCGGCTCGGTCCTGCGCGACGACTTCACGCCCGAGAGCGACGTGGACGTGCTGGTCGAGTTCGAGCCGGAGCGGATTCCGGGATTGTTCAAGCTGGTGGGCTACCAGCATGACCTCTCGGAGTTGCTCAGGCGTCAAGTCGATCTATGCACCTTCGCTGGACTCGATCGCTACATCCGCGACGAGGTGCTCGCAGAGGCCGTGGACGAGTATGTCGCGCCGTGACGATGCGCTTCCGCTGCGCCACATGCTCGATCATGCCCGCGAGATCGAGTCACTCACGCGCGGCCGCGAGCCCGGCGATCTCGGGAGAGATCGGATGTTCCAGCTCGCCATCTTTCACCTCTTCGGAATCCTCGGTGAGGCGGCGAATCGAGTCTCTCGGGATTTCCGCCGCGCGCACCCGGAGATCGACTGGCGAGGCATCATCGGGCTTCGGAACTATCTGATGCATCGCTACGACCGGGTAGACCGGCCTACGGTCTGGCGCACGGCGCGAGAGGACGTCCCGACCCTCGTTGCCGCGCTGGAGCGCTTCCTCCAATGAGCAATGGCCTCGACCACCTCGTCATCTGCTCCCCCTTCGCCGAGCCCGATTCGCACTGAGCTACGACCGAGAAGCGCAGCGCTTCGAGCGCAAGGGCGGACGCCGGCCCGCGAGCTACACGATCGCGACGGCCGGCGTCGATTCCTACGACGACCCCGGCATCACCGTGCCGCTCGCGGTCGCGATTGCCAGAGGATAATATGTCCGATACGTTATTACCGATCAGGGACGCGGGCGGCGGGGATATCCCGGCGTTGCCATACGAGTTCGCGCCGTTCGGGGAGGGACGTTCCGATGGAGCCGGTGAAGCGGAACACGAAGCGCGGCGTGCTGACCGTGACGCTGGCCGATGCGGAGAACCGCAACGCGCTCGGCGGCGCCTTGCTCCAGGGCATCTACGACGCCATCGCGGCCGCCAACGCCGACCCGGCCATACGCGCCGTCGTGATCACGAACGAGGGCAATACGTTCTGCGCCGGCGCCAATCTCAAGCAGCAGCGCGCGGGCGCCGCGCCGAGCGCTGTGGCGAAGGTCGGTTTCGACGAGCTGCTGCGCGCCATCCAGACCTCGCCGACACCAATCATCGGTCGCATCGCAGGCCACGTGGTGGGGGGCGGCAACGGCCTTGCCGCGGCGCTCGACATCTCGATTGCGGCCGACGACGTGAAGTTCGGCTTCACCGAGGTCCGCCTCGGCGTCGCGCCGGCGATCATCTCGGTGGTGTGTCTTCCCAAGATGCGACCCGCCGACGCCATGGAGACCTTCCTTCGCGGCAACCGCTTCTCGGCGGCGCGCGCCGCGGAGATCGGCCTGATCAATCGCGCCGTGCCCAGGGAGCAGCTCGACGCCGCGCTCGAGGAGGTGCTAGCCGACCTGCGCCTGGGAGGGCCGGAGGCGCTCGGCGCCGCGAAGCGACTCGTGCGCGAGGTGCCGCAGATGGAGCAGGGCGACGCCTTCCAGCGCATGACCCGGCTCTCGGCCGAACTCTTCCGGAGCAAGGAGGCCGCGGAGGGCATCGCGGCATTCGTGGCCAAGCGCAAGCCTGCCTGGGCCGTGGACGACGAAGCGTAGGAGGAAACCAGAACGTGTTGCAAGAGAGTCGGGACCTGGTGGCCGAGGCGGACGAGCTCCACGCCTTCCTCGCGACGTTGAAGCAAGCGGACTGGAGCCGGCCCACCGCGTTCAAGCAGTGGACGCCCTGGGACGTGGTCGCGCACCTGCACTTCTTCGACTGCGTGTCGCTGGTCGCGCTCGAGGGCCGGGAGCCCTTCACCGCGCGCCGCGACGCGCTCGTGAAGGCGATCGTCGGCGGCGTCCCCAACACCGAGCTGGCGCGGCGTGAGTTCGGAGACCTCGCACCCGCCGCGCTGCTCGCGCGCTGGATCCGCGCCTGTCACGACATGGCGAAGCAGCTGGGCGAGTCCGATCCGGAACGGCGGCTCCCCTGGTTCGGTCCCGACATGGGCGTGCGCATGTTCACGACCGCGCGTCTGATGGAGACCTGGGCCCACGGCCAGGCGATCTATGACGTCGCGGGTGTGTCGCGTGCGCCGACCGACCGGCTGCGCCACATCGCGACGATCGGCGTCAAGACCTTCGGCTGGACCTTCGCGAACCGCCGGCTCGAGAAGCCCGGACCGCCGCCCTACGTGCGGCTGGTCGCACCGTCGGGCGCGATCTGGGAGTGGAACGAGCCGAGCGAGCAGGAGTGCGTCCGCGGCGACGCGCTCGACTTCTGCCAGGTGGTCGCCCAGACGCGCAACGTCGCCGACACCAAGCTCGAGGTCGTCGGACCGGTGGCCACGCGCTGGATGTCGATCGCGCAGTGTTTCGCCGGCCCGCCCGAGGACCCGCCGAAGCCCGGCGCGCGGACCGGCGCGCGGGCGTAGAGGAGAAATCAGCGTGCACACGAAGATCGCCGCCGACCTGGGGCTCGAGTTCCCCATCTTCGCCTTCACCCACTGCCGCGACGTCGCAGCCGCCGTTTCCAAGGCCGGGGGCCTCGGCGTGTTGGGCGTCGCCGGACACTCGCTCGCCGACCTGAAGATGGAGCTCGACTGGATCGAGAAGCAGGTCGGCGACAAACCGTACGGTGTCGATCTGCTGCTGCCGACGCACTTCGTCGGCAGCGACCGCGGTGGCTTCGACGGCGCCGAACTCGACGCGCGTATCCCCGACTCGCACCGGCGCTTCCTCGACGAGCTGCTGGCGCAGCACGACGTGCCGCCGCTGCCGCCCGGCACGAGCCTCGGTTCGGACCTCCTCGTCGGGTACGAGAAGCAGCGCGAGGTGATCGAGCTGGTGTTCCAGCGCCGCATCCGCTTGATCGCCTCGGCACTCGGGCCGCCGCCGCCGTGGATGATCGAGCAGGGGCGCGAACACGGCGTCAAGGTGGCCGCGCTCGCGGGCACCGTGGAGCACGCGCGCCGCCACATGGAGGCAGGGGTAGACGTCGTGGTGGCCCAGGGCACCGAGGCGGGCGGCCACACCGGCGAGATCTCCACGATGGTGCTGGTCCCGGAGGTCGTCGACGCCGTCGCTCCGATTCCGGTGCTGGCGGCCGGCGGCATCGGCAATGGGCGCCAGCTCGCCGCCGCGCTGGCGCTGGGCGCCCAGGGCGTCTGGATGGGCTCGGCGTGGCTCACCACCGAGGAGGCCGAGACCCATCCGGTGGTGAAGCAGAAGTTCCTGCGGGCGTCGTCGAGCGACACTATCCGGAGTCGATCGCTGACGGGGAAGCCGGCGCGCATGCTGCGCAGCGCCTGGACCGAGGCATGGGAGGACCCCTCGAACCCGCGTCCGCTGCCGATGCCGCTCCAGCCGCGTCTGGTCCGCGAGGCGCAGACACGCATCGCGCACTCGGCTCACAAGAGCCCCGGCGCCGCCGAGCTGTCGAACTACTTCGTGGGCCAGATCGTGGGTTCGCTGAAGCACGTGAAGTCCGTGCGCAGCGTGATGGAGGAGCTGGTCCAGGAGTACGCCGACACCATGGAGCGTCTTGACGACTGGGCCAAGGAGTAGACCGAATCGCTCGCTGCGCGCTCAGCCGTGCTCGAGACCGCGCAGGATGATCTCGGCGACGGCGTCGGCCGTCGCCTTGGGGGACGCGCCCAGCGTCTCGGCCACTTCGGGGTGTGCGAAGTCGCGGCCCAGCCCGCCGAGCACATGGGCGACCGCCGCGGTGTCGACGGGCTTGATCTGTTTGTCTTCCACGGCGCGGTCGAGCAGGCTCCGCGTCACCGCGATCACGTAACTCTCATGGGCGTCGACCAGGCGGTGGGCGCCGGAGATGCGAACCAGCTCGCGCGCGTAGCCCACCGTGGTTGGCTGCAGCGCCTCGCTCACGGCATGCAGGTAGGAGCGCAGCGCTTCGAGGGGAGACATCGCGGCGCGCAGCGGTTCGATCGCGGCGCGGCCGATTCGGCGCAGGCGCCGATCGACCACGGTGAGCACTAGTTCGTCCTTGCTGGCGGAGATTCCGTAGAGGGTGCGCAGGGAGCAGTTCACCTGGGCCGCGATCTGCGCCATCGTGAGGTCGGCGAAGCCTTCCGCGGAGAAGATCTCCTCCAATTCGTCGAGCAGCTCGCGCTGTCTGGCGGTGAGCCGGCGTTCGGTTTCGGGCGGTAGCAGCGGCTTTGGAGCCTGCACGCCCGGAAAGCGAAAGCGCTCGCCCGGCCTGGCCTTGCGGGCGCTCAAGGCAGCAGCGCCGCCGGCATCTCCACCACGCGTGCGCGCAGCCACTCGCCGAGGCTCTTCGCCTGGGGATCCTGACGGGTCGAGGCGGCGACGCCCTCCTCGAGCAGGCCGTGGATCACGAAGTTGAGCGAGCGGAGGTTGGGAAGCCGGTGGCGGTCGATCGGCAGCGGCGCCACCTCGGGCAGCAGCGCGCGCAGGCGCTCGACCGTGAGGAAGCCGTCGAGCCAGGCCCACGCTTCGTCGTTGCGGGCGAACACGCCGAGGTTGGCGTTGCCGCCCTTGTCGCCGGAGCGCGCGCCGTAGACGCGTCCCAGCGCGGCGCGCGTGGTCGCGCCGCTGGGCGCGGACGCGCCGGGCTCGGGCGGCGGCGTGACGGAGGCCGGAGCTCGCGGGATCACGGACGAGACTTGGCGCGTCTCGCCCCCCAGCACCACCACCTGCTGCGGCACCGCCTCTGCCGGCACGCAGGCCGGCTCGTACACACCAAAGGGACGGCCGGCGCCCGGTCCGCCGCCCACGCCGAAGAAGCCCGGGATGCTCGCGAGCGCCAGCTCGATCACCGCATTCGAGAAGGCGCGGCCCACCTTCTTCTCGTCCGGGTCCTTGGCGCTGATCTTCAGGATCGCGACCGCCTCCTCGTTCGTCGCGGGGTCCGGCTTGTCGGTTCGGACCAGGCGCGTCTTCACCGAAGCGAAGTCGCGGGGCTGGTACGGGCAGGCCTTCCAGAACGATTGCTCCACGAGCTTGGCCTTCGCCTCGACGTCGAGGCCCGTTAGACACACGTTCATGTCGTTGCGGAAGCCGCCGTGGCGGTTGATGCAGACCTTGAGCGTCGCGGGCGGCGGCTCGCCCTGGACGCCGTGGATGCGCACCCGGTCGGGCGCCGTCTGCGCGAGCTGGATGGTGTCGAAGCGGGTGGTGACGTCGGGGCCGAGGTATTGCGGGCCGCCGATCTCGTAGAGCAGTTGCGAGGTGATCGTCCCGATCGACACCTGGCCCCCGGTGCCGTCGTGCTTGCCGATCACCGAGGAGCCGTCGCCGGCGATCTCGGCCCACGGGAAGCCGACGCGCTCCATGCCCGGGACTTCGGTGAAGAACGAGTAGTTGCCGCCGGTGGCCTGCGTACTGCACTCGATCACGTGGCCCGCCACCACGGCGCCCGCCAGCGCGTTCCAATCGGTGCGGCTCCAGCCGTGGTGCCAGGCCGCCGGGCCGCACACGATCGCGGCGTCGGTGCAGCGCCCGGTGATCACGATGTCGGCGCCCTGCGCGAGCGCCTCGACGATGCCCCAGCAACCCAGATATGCGTTCGCGGTGAGGAATGCCGAGGCGTCCCTGATTGGCTGCCCGGTTTCGAAGTGGCGGAGCTGATCCGCTGCGATCAGCTCCTTCATGCGCGGCACGAGATCGTCGCCACGGACGTACGCGATCTTCGGGTGCAGGCCCAGTTTCTGGGCCACTTCAGCGACGGCATCGGCGCAGCCGTCGGGATCGAGGCCGCCGGCGTTCGAGACCACCTTGATGCCGCGGTCCAGGCAGGTGCCCATCACCTGCTCCATCTGCTTGACGAAGGTGTACGCATAGCCGCCGCCCGGCCGCTTGATGCGGGTGCGCGCCAGGATCAGCATCGTGAGTTCGGCGAGCCAGTCGCCGGTGAGCACGTCGATCGGCCCGCCCTCGACCATTTCTTTCGCTGCCGACTGGCGGTCACCGAAGAAGCCCGAGCAGTTCGCGATGCGGATCGGGTCGGCCATCAGGATTCTCCCTTTACTGTGTCGCTCTCGACGACCAACAGGACGGTGCCGGCCTCCACCTGGTCGCCCGTCGCGACGCGTACCTCGGCGACCACACCGTCCTCGGTCGCGCGCATCGGGTGCTCCATCTTCATCGCTTCGAGGATCACCAGCGTGTCGCCCGCCTTCACGCGATCGCCCAATTGGACCCGCAGCTCGAGCACCTTGCCGGGCATCGGGGCGACGAAGCCGCCCGCGACCACGACGGCACCCGGCAGCTCGAAGAGCGGTTTCACGGCGAAGTCGAGATCGCCGGGCGGTCCCTGGACCACGAGCCGGTCGCCCGCGCGCGTGACGCGAGCCCGCATCCGCCGCCCTTCGATCTCGGCGTCGATCGCGCCAGGGCTCCAGGCGTGGATGCGCGCGTGCGCCCCGTCGCCGAAGCGGAAGCGCCCGTCGCGCAGCGCGCGATAGCGGACCTCGATCTCGCGCGCGCGACACACGAGCACGACGCGCTGCTCGGGCATGCGCGCGTTCCGCCAGCCGCTCGGGGTGGCCGTGAGCGCCTCGGCCGCGGCGCGGTTGGCTCCCTGGATCCAGAGCGCCGCGAGCTGCGAGGTTCGCGTGAGCTCCTCTTCGCTCGGCTCGACGCGCCGCGCCGGGCCGACGCGATCGATGAAGTCGGTGGTCGTGTCGCCGGCCAGGAACGCGGGCGTGCGCAGCGTCGCGACCAGGAAGTCGCGATTCGTCGTGACGCCGCCCAGGTGAAGTTTCGCGAGCGCCAGGGCGAGCCGCCCCGCTGCCTCCGCGCGCGTCGGTGCATGGGCGATCACCTTGGCCAGCATTGGATCGAAGCTCGTGCCCACGATCGAGCCCGCGACGACGCCCGAATCCCAGCGCACCTGCGGCGCCGCGGCCGGCTCGAACGCCACCAGCGTGCCCGTTGCGGGCAGGAACTCCGCCGCGGGGTCTTCCGCGTAGAGACGGGCTTCGATCGCCGCGCCCTGGAAATGGATGTCCTTCTGCTCGTAGCCGAGTGGCTCGCCCTGCGCGATGCGCAGCTGCTCGCGCACCAGGTCGATGCCGGTCACGAACTCGGTGACCGGGTGCTCGACCTGCAGGCGCGTGTTCACTTCGAGGAAGAAGAACTCGCCGGTCGTATCGTCCAGCAGGAACTCGACCGTGCCGGCCGAGTGGTAGCCGAGCGCACGCGCCAGGCGCAGCGCGGCGTCTCCCATCGTGTCACGCAGGAAAGTGTCGACCCGGGGCGACGGCGACTCCTCGAGGATCTTCTGGTGGCGCCGCTGGATCGAGCACTCGCGCTCGCCGAGGTGCACGATCCGGCCGTGGCTGTCGCCCAGTATTTGGATCTCGATGTGACGCGCGCGGGAGATGTAACGCTCGAGGAAGACGCGGTCGTCGCCGAAGCCGCTCTTCGCCTCGCGGCGCGCGGCCGCGACGGCCTCGTCGAGCGCGCCGGGCTCCGCGACGACGCGCATGCCCTTGCCGCCACCGCCCGCGGCCGCCTTGACCAGCAGCGGGTAGCCCACGGCCGTCGCGTCGGCGGGATCCTCGGAACCGGGCAGTGTCGGAACCCCCACCTCCACGGCCAGCGCCTTCGCGGCCAGCTTGTCGCCCATGCGGCGGATCGACTCGGGCGACGGTCCCACCCAGGTGAGGCCCGCCGCGATGACTTCGGTCGCGAACGCGGCGTTCTCCGAGAGGAAGCCGTAGCCCGGGTGGATCGCCGACGCGCCCGCGGTCCGTGCCGCTTCCAAGATCGCCTTGCCGTCGAGGTAGGAGGTCGAGAGTCGCACCGCCTCGTCGGCATCGCAGACGTGCGGCGCGTCCGCATCGGCATCGACGTAGACGGCGATGCAGCGGATGCCCATGGCACGCGCGCTGCGGAAGATGCGCCGCGTGATCTCGCCGCGATTGGCGACCAGTAGCGTCGTGAAGCTCACAGCCGGAACACTCCATAGCCGCGGGCGCCCTCGATCGGCTTGTTGCGGACGGCCGAGAGGCAGATCCCGAGCACCGTGCGCGTGTCGCGCGGATCGACGATGCCGTCGTCGCTGATGGCGCCCGTCGCCTCGAGCGCGATCGAGCCCTTCTCCTGGATGGCTTCCACCATCGCGACGATCTTGGCGTCCATCTCCTCGTCGAACGGCTCGCCTTTGCGAGCGGCCTGGCCGCGCCGCACGATCGACATCACGCCCGCGATCTGCTTGCCGCCCATCACCGCGATCTTCGCGCTCGGCCAGATGAAGGTGAAGCGGTTGTTGAAGGCGCGACCGCTCATGGCGTAGGTGCCCGCGCCGTAGGAGGCGCCGATGATCACGGTCAGGTGCGGCACGGTCGAGTTGGTGACGGCGTTGATCAGCTGCGAGCCCTTCTTGATGATGCCCGCGTGCTCGGGATCCCGGCCCACGACGAAGCCGGTCAGGTTCTGCAGGAAGAGCAGCGGCACGTCGATCTGATTGCAGAGCTGGACGAAGTGGGCGCCCTTCTCGGCGGACTCCGGCGTGAGCACGCCGTTGTTGCCGAGGATGCCGATCGGGTAGCCCTGGATGCTGGCCCAGCCGCAGACGAGCGTGGGGCCGTAGCGCGGCTTCCACTCTTCGAAGCGCGATCCGTCGACGACGCGGCCGATCACCTCGCGGATGTCGAGCGGGCGGCGCAGGTCGGGGCTCACCATGCCGAGCAGTTCCTCGGGATCGAGGACCGGCTCGTCGAAGCGTTGCGCGGGCGGCGGACCGGCCTTGCGCCAGTTGAGGTGCGACACCACCTCGCGACACAGACGGAGCGCGTCGCGTTCGTCCTCGGCGAGATACTCGCCGAGGCCCGACACCTCGGCGTGCATCTGCGCGCCGCCGAGCGTCTCGTCGTCGGAGTCTTCGCCGATCGCCATCTTCACGAGCGGGGGGCCCGCCAGGAAGATCTTTGACTGGTTCTTGATCACGATGTTGTAGTCCGACATACCGGGCTGGTAGGCGCCGCCCGCCGTCGAGGACCCGAACACCACGCACACCGAGGGGATCCGGAGCTTCGAGAGTTCGATCATCTCGTAGAAGAATCGCCCGGTTTCGGCGAAGTGGAGCGTCTTGGCGCCCTTGCGGCGCTTCGCGCCCGCGCCCTCGTCACGCGCCTCCATGCGCAGGTCGGCGCCGGCGGACTCGACGAAGCTGACGTAGGGCATGCGGTTGTCGCGGGCGATCTCGAGCGCGCGCATCCATTTCTTCGCCACGTAGGGCGTGAGCGCGCCGCCTAGAACAGTTGGGTCGTTGGCGAACAGTACGCACTCGATCCCGGAGATCACGCCGATCCCGAGCACGGCGCCTCCGCCGACCGCGTAATCCGAGTTGTACCCGGCGAGTGGGCTGATCTCGAGGAAGGGGCTGTCGGGATCGAGCGCCAGGTGGATGCGCTCGCGCACCGGGAGCTTTCCGCGCTTCGCGAGGCGCTCGTGGTGGTGCGGCCCGCCGCCCGCCTCGGCCTCGTCGAGCAGTTGGTCGATCTCGGTGAGCTTCTCGAGCATGGCCGCGCGGTTCTCCGCGAACTCCGGTGCGCGGATGTCGAGGCTCGAGCGAAGCGGGGGCGCGAGGAGCATGGGTCCTCCAGTGGGAACGGGGAAAGGGCGCGTTGACGCCTGGTAACATACGAGGTAACGATCAGCAATTCAAATGACCGGTCGCGAGCTTCCGCGAGACTCACCGTCGCGGTTCTCGTGCGCGGCGCGATGCGATGACGAGATGACACCGATGCCCCGTTCGGAGCCCGAAATCCTGGTGGACCGCAGCGACGCCGGCGTGGTGACGCTCACACTGAACCGCCCGCAGGTGAAGAACGCCATCGCCCGCGACATGTGGGAGGAGTTGCGGCGCGTCTTCCAGGAGGTGACCCAGAGCGAGGCCGATCGGGT
Source organism: uncultured delta proteobacterium (assembly GCA_963801625.1). Lineage (GTDB taxonomy): Bacteria > Myxococcota_A > UBA9160 > UBA9160 > PR03 > PR03. The sequence goes on along the minus strand of CAWDFQ010000014.1, from coordinate 144,224 downwards.
GCTCGTGATCACCGGCGCCGGGGGCGACTTCTGCTCGGGCGCCGACCTGGGTGGAGTAATGACGGATGGGCACGTGCTCAACGGCATGCATCCCATCAGCGCAGCGGCCCTCGCACTGAGCGAGCTCTCGAAGCCCGTCATCGCGAAGGTCCGCGGCGCCGCCGTCGGAGCGGGAATGAACCTGGCGCTGGGCTGCGACCTGATCGTGGCCGGCGAGAGCGCGCGATTCTCCGAGATCTTCTCGCGTCGCGCGCTGTCCGTCGATTTCGGCGGCACCTGGCTGCTGCCGCGCATCGTGGGCCTCCACAAGGCAAAGGAGCTCGCCTTCTTCGGCGACATGCTCTCGGCGCGCGAGGCCGCCGAGATCGGCCTCGTCAACCGCGTGGTCCCCGATGGCGAGTTGGACGCCTTCGTGGACGAGTGGGCCCGAAGGCTGGCGCAGGGACCGACGATCGCGCTGCAGATGACCAAGCGCATGCTCGCGAGCGCGTCCTCGCTGAGTCTCGCCGAGGCGCTCGGCTGGGAGGCCACGGCGCAAACGGTGAACTTCGCCAGCCGCGACACCCGAGAGGGAGTGGCCGCCTTCCTCGAAAAACGCCCGCCGGTGTTCCGGGGGCGATAGCGCTGCGCCGACATCCAGGCGTGTCGAATCGCGCGACTTCTTCCGCTACTGGCCTGTGTACACTGGCTTGCGTTTCTCGGCGAAGGCCCGCGGCCCTTCCCGGGCGTCCTTCGAGGCGAACACGGGTCCGCCGATCTCGAGTTCCTTCGCGAGCGCGTCGGCTTCGGGGTAGCTCTCGTCGATCTCGCGCAGCATCCGCATCAGCGCACGAATCGAGAGCGGGGCGTTGTCGCAGATCTCCGCGGCGACCTTTCGGGCCTCGGCCAGCGCCTGGCCGGTGGGAACGACGCGGCCGATCAGGCCGAAGGCCAGCGCCTCCTGCGCCGTGACGTGTCGTCCGGTGAGCAGGATCTCGGCCGCCAGCGTGTAGGGGATCTGGCGTCGCAGCCGCACGCTGCTGCCGCCGAGCGGAAAGAGTCCACGACGCGCTTCGGTGACACCGAAGACAGCGCTCTCCGCGGCCACGCGGATGTCGGTGCCCTGGAGGATCTCGGTGCCGCCGGCCACCGCATAGCCCTCCACCGCCGCGATGATCGGCTTCATCGGCCGGTTGTGCCGGAGCAGCGCCTGCCAGTGCAGGTCCGGCACTTCGACCATCAGCTTCTGGAACTCCTCGTCCTTCTCGCCGCCTCCGCCCATGGCCTTCAGGTCGGCGCCGGCGCAGAAGACGTCGCCGCGACCCGTCAGGATCGCGACGCGCAGCTCGGGATCGGCGTCGAGCAATCGCCAGGCGCGATACATGCCGGCCAACATTCCACTGCTGAGCGCGTTCTTCGCCTCGGGACGGTTCAGCGTGACGACGAGCACGTGGCCCTCGCGCTCGAGCAGACAGTGATCGGGGTTCATGCGGGCTCCTCTTCAGCGCAGCTCGTAGTCGTCGAGATGCGGCGCGCTCATCTCTCGCCGGAAGCGATCGTAGGTCCACGGCCACGCGGTCGGCAGGCCGTTGCGATCGAGATACCAGCTCTTGCAGCCACTGTTCCAGATCGTCGCCTTCGCCGCCTCCCTGCGTTCGGCGTCGAAGCGCTCCATCGCGGCCGGGGCCGCGCGGCCAAACGTGCGTGGCCCCCGGCCACATCAGGCCCAGCGGGGGAGATCGCTTCCGAGCGGAGCGGGCGGAAGCGTCCAGCCGGGCGGCGTCTCGCTCATGTGTAGCACCGGGCCGAGGCGCGAGAGGCGACCCCACGCCGTGTCCATCACGATCTCGTGAGCGGCCAGCACGGATGCCTCGAGCCCGCTCGGAACGGCGTGGTCGGGTGTGCGCGGGAGCGACAGAATCCACGACGACGTGCGCGCGAGTGAGACGCGCACGTGCCAGCTCCCGCCCTCTCGCGTGCGGCGCGCGAGGGCGACGAGGACGCCGAGCGCCGCGAGGTTCCCGGTTACGTAGTCGTTCACCGCGGCGGGGACGATCGACGCGGACTCCGTTCCAGCGTGCTCCTGTGCCATTCCCGTCACCGTCTGGGCGAGCTGCTCCCAGCCGGGACGTTCCGCCCAGGGGCCCGCGTGCCCGTAGCAGTTGATCGAGACCACGACGATGCCGGGATGCATCCGGGCCAGCTCCCCGGGCCCGAAGCCCCGGCGTTCCAACGCGCCAGGGCGATAGCTCTGCGAGAACACATCCGCTCCGGCGACGAGAGAGCGCAGGCAATCGGCGTCAGCGGCCACGTCCAAGTCGAGGTGACACGAAAGCTTCCCGGGGTTGGTGTCGATCACGAACGGCTCGATGGAGGGCAGCCGCGGGCTCCGCACGTGCAGCACCTCCGCGCCGTGCTCCGCCAGCGTGCGCGCGCAGGTCGGACCGGCGAGAACGCGCGTGAGGTCGAGCACGCGTACGCCCGAGAGCGGACGCGCCCCGGGCGCCCGCGCAGGCGGTCCCGGCAGCGGACGAGGATCGGCGTCGCCAATGCGCACGATCTCCACGAGGGGCACCGCGGCGAGGGCGCGGCCCTGGGGATGTGCTCCCCACTCGAGCGTGCTCCGCAGCCGCGCTCCGCAGAGCCTTCGCTCGGCGAGCGCATCCTCGAGCGCCTGCGCGTTCCACGACGAGACCGCCCGGGCGATCGACGCGGCGTCGTCGGGACATCCGAGGAGCGCCAGCGTGCCCGTGTGCAGCTCGGGAAAGCCGCCATGCAGATGGACCCATCCTCCCTCGCGCGCGCGGTAGAGCGCGACGGTGGCGGGTGCGGCGCGTACGAGGGTGAGGCCCGGGACGCGGCACAAGAGGAAGGAGACCAGCGACGCCGCCGCGGCCCGCACGTCCACCGCGAGACGCTGCGGCCCGCCACCGCGCAGCCGCCAGAGTGCGTCGCTCGCCGAACCCACCGCGAGCAGGGCCGCAGCCGCCGCCTCGCCGACACGAAATCGTGTCGGAATGACCGGGTCACGACCCGCGACCTCCATGCAGCACGCTTCGACGTCGCCGACGGGCCCGAGGTCGGCGAGCAGCGCGCGCGCCCAGCCGGCAGGCGCCGGCTCGGAATCGTCGGTGGAGTCAGCACTTCGTGGCGAGCGGTCGATCATGCGGCGATTCTACCAGCGCAGACCCGCGCCTCTGCCGCGCAATGGGCCGGCGTCAGCGGGCATGGAAAGCGCGGATCGACAGGTGCTTCGCTCGGCTCCGTAGCGGTCGGTAGCATCGTGCCCGTGGCAGACGTTCCTCCGATCCACGGTTTCTGCGCTCCGCGCTTCGGGGCGGTGAAGGCTGCGCTCGAGAACGGCTTCCGCGAGCACGGTGAGGTCGGCGCGGCGGTGGCGGTGACCGTCGGCGGCGAGTTCGTCGTCGATCTGTGGGCCGGTTGGACGGACGAGGCGCACTCATGGCCGTGGCAGCGCGACACACTCGTGAACGTATTCTCGGTGGGCAAGGCGATCGCGACCGTATCGCTGCTGATGCTGGTCGAGCGTGGGCTCGTCGACCTCGACGCCCCGGTCGCGCGCTACTGGCCGGAGTTCGCGCAAGGAGACAAGGGCGCGATCAGCGTCCGCTGGCTCCTTGCTCATCGCGCCGGACTGCCGGCGATCCGGCGGCTGCTTCCGGACGACGCGATCTACGACTGGAAGCAGATGACGGAGGAGCTCGCAGCGCAAGCACCATTCTGGGAGCCGGGTCGCCTGCACGGTTACCACGTGAACACGTTCGGGTTCCTCGTCGGTGAGATCGTCCGGCGTGTGACGGGTGACTCGATCGGCGCGTTCGTGCGGCGCGAGATCGCGGGGCCGCTCGCTGCAGACTTCCACTTCGGCGTCGCGCCGCGGAACATCGGACCGGGTCGCCGACTTCCTGCCGGGTGCGCTGTTCGGCGGCGGAGCGCGTGAGGAGACTCCGGCTGACCCCGAGCACGCGCAGCTTCTGCAGCGCGTGTACATCAACCCGCGCGGCGTGTCGGGCATCGGCACGGTCAACACCGCGCAGTGGCGTGCGGCGGAAATGCCGTCGACGAACGGGCACGCCAATGCGCGCGCCGTGGCGCGCGTCTACAGCGCACTCGCGTGCGGCGGCGCGGTCGGCGGGATCCGGCTGTTGCAGCGAGCGACGATCGACGAAGCGATCCGGGAAGCGTCCGCGGGGGAGGACTTCGTGCTGCGCCGGCCGACGCGCTTCGGACTCGGGTTCCAGCTCTCGATGCCCGAGCGGCCGTTCGGCACCAGCCCGCGCTCGTTCGGCCACTTCGGTGCGGGCGGCGCGTTCGGCTTCGCGGACCCGGATGCGCGCCTCGCCGTCGGCTACACGATGAATCGCGCCGGCCCGCGCTGGCAGAACCCGCGCGTGCGGGGTCTGCTCGCCGCCGTCTCGCACGCCGCTCGTTGAACCCGGCAGGAGTCGCTCGATTCGATTCCGACCCGTGAGGGCTTCTCGGCGTACTCGTCGCTCACCGTCCTCGACGACGGGACGATCGGACTGCTCTACGAACCCAGCTATCTCAACACGCGCTTCGTCCGTTTCAACCTCGAGTACCTCGGCGAACCCGTGCCGGAGCCGGGCGACGCCGCGCGCAGCGGTGCGGCGTTCGGCGCGCTGCTCGCACTGCGAGCGGTCGCGCGGAAGGAGCGCCGAGTAGCGGCGCCTGGAGTTCCGGCGCCCACGAGCGATCCCGCCCGGCTTGGATGGTCAGCAGCGGTGGATTTGACAGAAATTGGGCGATCGCCTAAACCATATGCCCAACGAGGCGGTGGGCATGAGACCCGACGAGACCAAGGCGAGAATCCTCGCGGCCACCGACCAGCTGTTCGGCGATCTCGGCTTCGACGCGACGACCACCCGCGACATCGCCGAGCGCTCCGGCGTCAACAAGGCGCTCATCCACTACCACTTCGGCAGCAAGGACGAGCTCCTCGATGGCGCTGCTCGACGACTACTACGGCCGCCTGACCACGGCGCTCGCTGGCGGCGATGGGCCGGCGGACGGCAGCTCGAGGAGCAGGCGATGGACGTCCTCGACGCGTACGCGGACTTCCTCGCCGGCAACCGCACCTTCTGCAGCATCGTCCAGCGCGAGGTCGCGAGCGGCCGCCACGTGGAGCGGATCGTCGAGGGCACGCTGCCGATCTTCCAGCTGGGCGACGCAGTGGCTCGGGCAGCTCGGCGCCGACGCCCCGGCCGGGCTCGAGCTCGACCAGGTGCTCACCAGCGTCTACGGCATGGTGGTGACGTACTTCACCTACGGCCGGGTGCTGCAGCGGCTCACCGGGAAGGATCCGTTCTCCCCGGAGGCGCTCGAGGCGCGCAAGCGCCACGTCCGCCGCGTGGTCGGCGCTCCTGTTCCGCGAGACTCCGGGGCACGCCCGAAGCGCGAAGCGCGAGGAGCTGAGCCATGGCCACGCTCCACCCGAAGAACGCCGCGCAGAAGGCGACGCCTCCTCGGCGCCGAGCACTGGCTCTGCATGGAGCGCGCCCGGTACTACACCGAGGCGCACCGCGAGACCGAGGGGCTGCACCCGTCGCTGCGCGCGGCGCGGGCCCTGCAGCGCGTCTTCGAGAAGATGACGCGTGCGCATCGAGCCCGACGAGCTGCTGGTGGGCAACCGCTCGTCGAAGCTCATCGCGCCGCCGATCGCCCCGGAGCGCGGCGACTTCACCTTCGTCTTCGAGCACCTCTTCGACGAGCTGAAGGCGCTTCGGCTACCGCATCGAGCCGGCGGACGAGCGCCTGCTGTTCGACGAGCTCATCCCCTACTGGAAGGGCAAGACGGTGCGCGACGCGAAGATCGCCGCGTTCCAGGCGCACGACCTCTCGAGCCAGCTCGACCTCTCGCCCCGGGAGATCCGCCGCAAGCTGCGCAGCTTCGGCGCTGCGCTCGCTGGTCCGGCTGGTCGTCGACGAGCGAGCGCGCCGACACCTGCCAGGCCGGGCGCGAGCGACGGCAGACGCCTCGCGGCGAGCCTGCCGCGGCTGCTGCGCGCGGTGCGCGCCGGCGCCGGAGACAACCTCAAGGGGCGCGGCCGCTGCACCGACACCCAGGCGCACATCGTGCTGGGCCACAAGAACGTGCTGCGGCCTCGGCTTCTCGGGCATCCAGGCCGCAGGCCGCCGCGCGGCGGGCGCGCGCCAGGACGGAGGGCGAGCGCGCGTTCCTGCAGAGCGTCGAGCTGACCTGCGAGGCGATGCGCGCCTTCTCCGAGCGGTTCGCGGCGCTGGCCCGCGTCGAGGCGGCCGCCGACCCGCGACCCCGAGCGCCGCGCCGAGCTCGAGGCCATCGCCGAGCGCTGCAGCCGCGTGCCGTGGCTCCCGCCGCGCAGCTTCGCCGAGGCCGTGCAGTCGCTCTGGTTCACCCAGAACGCCGCCATCATCAGCTACGGCGCCGGCAGCGGCATCACCCCGGGCCGCGTCGACCAGCTGCTCTTCCCGTACTTCGTCGCCGACCTCGCAGAGCGGCGCGCTGACCCGCGAGCACGCGCTGCGCCTGCTCGAAGAGCTGGTCATCAAGCTGAACAACAACGTCATCATCTGGCCCAACATCGGCGGGGTCCGGCTGAACCACCTCGGCTCCGACGTCGAGAACATCACCCTCGGCGGCGTGGACGCGCAGGGCAACGACGCCACCAACGAGCTCTCCTCGCTCTTCATCGAGGCGATCACCAACACCAGCCTCGCGACGACCGCGTCCTTCCGCGTCTCGAAGAAGAGCCCGAAGGACTTCGTGCGGCAGGTGGTGGCGATCCACCGCGCAGACCAACTCGCCGGCCTTCCTCAACGACGAGACGGCCATCGCCGCGCTGGTGCGCGACGGCTACTCCGTCGAGGACGCGCGCCAGTACTGCCTGGTCGGCTGCGTCGAGCCGAGCGGCAACGGCGACACCTACGGCGCGACGGGCGGCTCGAAGGTCTACTTCCCCACCGCGCTCGACCTGGTCTTCAACCGCGGCAAGACGTCCTTCTTCGGCAACCAGGACGGCGTCGACACCGGCGACCCGGCGCGCATGCGCTCGCTTCGAGGAGTTCCTCGCCGCCTTCTACCGGCAGCTCGAGTCGCTCGTCGGCTGGGTGACCGAGGCCACGAACCTGCGCGACGCCATCTGGGCCGAGCGCTTCCACAACCCGCTCATCTCCTGCACCATCGACGGCTGCATCGACAACGCGAAGGACATGACCGCCGGCGGGGCCCGCTACAACTTCGGCGCGGTGGGCGGCGGCGGCCTGGGCACGGTGGTGGACTCGCTCGTCGCGATCCGCACCTTCGTCTTCGAGGAGAAGGTCGCTCTCGATGGGCGAGCTCCGCGAGGCGCTCGCCACGAACTTCCGCGGACGCGAGGCGCTGCGGCAGCGGCTCGCTCGGCGGCCCCGCGCTTCGGCAACGACCTCGACCGAGGTCGACGGCCTCGCCGCGGGAGCTCGTCGCGCGCTTCTGCGCGATGGTGGCGGCGCGCAAGACCGCCTGCGGCGGCCACTACAAGGCGAGCCTCATCTCCTACGGGCTCAACGTCTACGAGGGCGCGCTCGAGCCCGCCACGCCCGACGGGCGCCGCGCCGGGCGAGCCGCTCTCCAACAGCATGTCGCCCAGCAACGGCGCCGAGCGCCGCGGCCCGACCGCGACGCTGAACTCGCTGGCCCGCATCGACCAGACGCACATCGGCTACGGCAACTCCGCTCAACATGCGCCTGCCCGTGGGCATCCTGAAGTCGGACAAGGGCGTCGAGAGCGTGGCGCACCTGGTCCGCACGTACTTCGACAAGGGCGGCTTCCACGTGCAGTTCAACACCGTGGACACCGCGACGCTGCGGGCCGCGCAGGAGCGCCCCGAGGACTACGCCGACCTGATCGTCCGCGTGTCCGGCTACTCGGCCTACTTCACGCGGCTGGGCCGGCGCATCCAGGACGACATCATCGGGCGCACGGAGTTCGCGTCGTGACGCGAGTGCGCCAGCGCCGACCTGCCGCGTCTTCGACGTGCAGCGGTTCTGCGTCCACGACGGCCCGGGCATCCGCACCACGGTGTTCCTCGAGGGCTGCCCGCTGCGCTGCGCGTGGTGCCAGAACCCGGAGGCCTTCCGCAGCGAGCGGGCCGCCGCGCTGACGCCCCGAGAGGTCCTCGCCGAGGTCCTCAAGGACCGCGACGTACTACGAGGTGAGCGGCGGCGGCCTGACGGTCTCCGGCGGCGAGCCGCTGCTGCACCCCGCGCCGGTGCGCGCGCTGCTCGAGGAGGCGAAGGCGCCACGGTCTGCACACCTGCGTGCAGACCTCGGGGGCCGTGCCGCGAGGCGAACCTCGCCGCCGTGCTGGGGCTCGTGGACCTGTTCCAGTTCGACCTGAAGCACATGGACCCCGCAGCGCCACCGGGAGCTCACCGGCGCGGGCACCGAGCGCATCCACGCAGAACGCGGCCTTCCTGCTCGAGCAGGGCGCGAACGTGCAGTTCCGCATGCCGCTCGTGCCCGGCGTCAACGACGACGCGAAGAACCTCGACGCGGTCGCGGACTTCCTCGCGGAGCACGGCGTGCGGGCGCTGCGCCTCGTGCCCTACCACCGCCTCTACCTCGACAAGTACGCGGCGCTCGGGCTCGACGCCGGGCGTGCGGAGCATCGAGCCGCCGTCCAGCTCGCCGCTGCAGCAGGTGGCCGGGCAGTTCTCGCGCCACGAGATCGCCGTCGCGGTCGACGGCTGAGCGGCGGTTCGGCGCGTTCTCAGGCTCGCAGCCGCGATCGAAACATCGATGTCATCAGCGCTTCGGCAAAGAGGGAAGCAAGATGGGATTCGTGAAGACCCCGGCAGAGCTCGCAGCGTTCTACGAGAACCCGGCCGCGGCTGTTCCCCGGCGCCAAGATGCTGGGCGTCATCTTCCAGACGCAGCCGGAGATCGTCGCGCGAGCTTCTTGCCGCCGCCGCTCGAGCCGGCCGAGCTGCCCGGCGGTCTGGTCTTCATCGCCGAGTACCCGCGAGACGAACCTCGGGCCCGGCTACCGCGAGGCGGCGCTCTTCCTGCAGTGCCAGTACCAGGGCGAGGCCGGCACCTACTGCCTGGCGATGCCGATCGACTCGCGAGGAGGTGCGCTGCACCAACGGCCGCGACATCTTCGGCTTCCCGAAGAAGCTGGCGAAGATCCACTTCGAGCGGAACGAGAAGCACGGTCCACGGCTGGGTCGAGCGGCACGGCGTCCGCTTCTTCGAGCTGAAGGTCGAGCTGATGTCGGGAAGCCTGCCCGAGCTGCCGCCCACCGGCCCCAACTTCCTGTTCAAGGCGCTGCCGCGCATCGACCTGAAGCCCGGCTTCGACGGACCGGTGCTCCTCTGCAAGCAGACGCACCGAGGTCGCGCCGAAGCGAGCTGGAGGTCGGATGGCCAGAGCTCGTCTTTCGGCCTCTCCGCGCCGATCCGTGGGTCGAGGTCGAGGTGACCGAGGGTTCTGATGGCCTTCTACCTGGTGAGCGACAACACCATGTGGCCGGGCGAGGTCCTCGCCAAGGTCGATGGCGACGCCTACCTGCCCTACTACTTCAAGTGACCGACTTCCCCGTGCGGGGAGCCGGAGCGCCATGATCGACTTCTCCCTGACCGACACGCAGAAGAAGCATCGTGGCTTCGCCGGGGAGTTCGGTCGCGAGGTGCTGTAACCGGCGGAAATCAGCCGTCGACCGCATGCCGGCCGATCAGGCCGTCGAGAGCCGGGAATACTCGGAGCGCCTGGCCTCGGCGTTCGAGCTCGGCTTCAACCGATGGCGCTTCCCGAAGCACTGGGCGGCCTCGGACTCGACCCCCAGACCACCGGCATGGTCTGGGAGGAGCTCGCGCGCTGGGGAGCGGGCTTCGCCGCGACGCTGATGCCGGGCGCGGTGGTGCCGCAGCTCATCTCGTTCCTCGCCCCCGACAACAAGGCGCTGGTCGCGACCGCTTCGTCACGCCGTTACACCGAGGACACGACCGGACCGCAAGATCACCGCCTGGTGCAGCAGCGAGCCGAGGTCGGGTCCGACGGCAGCAACTACGACGACTGCAAGGTGCACCACCACACGATGGCGGTGAAGAACGGCAGGACTGCTACGTCCTCACCGGCGCGAAGTCCGACTTCGTCTCGAACGGCGGCATCGCCTCGGCGCTACATCGTCTTCGCGTGCATCGACCCAGCCAGGGGCTGCAAGCGGCTCCGGGACCTTCGTGGTCGCCGGCCGATGCCCGGGGCTCAAGAAGGGGCGAGCGCTCGACAAGACGGGCTTGCGGGTGCTCAACCAGGCCGACCGTCTCCTTCGTCGATGTCGAGGTGCCCGAGGAGAACCTGATCTTTCCCCCACGGCGACGGCTACCCGATGCTGCACAACTCCATCGTGACGGTCGGGAACCTGGCGGTCGGCTACCTCGCCGTCGGGATGATGCGCGCGGCCTACGAGCACGCGCTCGCCTACGCCAAGGAGCGGGTGCAGTGGGGCCGGCCGATCCTCGAGCACCAGCACGTGGCGAAGAAGCTCTTCGAGTGCCACCAGTCGGCCATCGAGGCGGCCGCGCCCTACCTCTGGAAGGGCAGCTGGCTCAGTGCGAAGAGCTTCCCCGGCGACCTCAAGACGAGCCTCGGCGCCAAGATCCTCGCCACCGAGCTGGCGGTGAAGCACACCTGCCGAGATGGTGCAGGTGCTGGGCGGCTACGGCATCTCCAAGGAGTACCCAGTCGAGAAGTACACGCGTGACGCGCTGCTCCTGCGGATCATGGACGGCACCAACGAGACCTTGATGATGACGATGATGGCGCACGTCTGACGCCCGCTGCCGATCGGGCGCGGTCTTCGATGGTCGATCCCGTCATTTCTCGATCAAGAAGAGGTTGCCCGACTCACACCACACGCTGTCCCACGGATACTCTCGTGGCTTGCACACCAACTCCACCATCAAGTACCAGCGCCAGGGCGGGTCGCCGTGATCGATGTAGCGGCCCGTCAGGGTTCCGGTGAATTCCTGGCGTGCCGCGTATTTCGTGCCTTCGATCGGGCCGCCCCCGTCGCATTCGGCCTGTCTTCCGGCCATGTCCGGATCGAATCCTTCCTGAACGGGGATGGGCTCGTCACGCTTTCTCGACATGTCGCACCGTTTTGTGTGGAGGGGGTTCCTGGCCATCGATCATTCTCGACGTGGATCGGGGACGTGTGCCGGTTCCCGGTCACGGGTCAGGCAGGCCGTTTCGATGCTTGAATCAGCTTCCAGAGCCGGTTGGGCGAAGCGGGGACCTCCGTCGCCCTGACCCCCAGCGGCTGCAGGGCGTCGTTGATCGCGCAGAGGATCGCCGCCGGTGTCGTATGAATGGCGCCCTCGCCGATGCCCTTGGCCCCGAGCGGCGAGAACGGCGAGGGCGTGTCCATGGCCGTCTTCTCCGTCATCGGGACCTCGTGGATGGTCGGCAGCAGGTAGTCCATGAACGTCGACGTCAGCAGCTGGCCCTCGTCGTCGAAGACGTACTCCTCGAGCAACGCGGCTCCCACGCCTTGCGCCACGCCGCCCTGGATCATCCCTTCCACGGTGGCGGGGTTCAAGCGCGTGCCGCAATCGTCGGCGATCCAGTACTTCAGGATCTCGACCTTGCCGGTCTCCGGGTCCACCTCGAGCAGCACGACGTGGCAGGCGTTGGCGGCCGTGAGGTAACTCTTCGCGCGGCCCTGATCGTCGGCCTGCGTGCGGCCGGCGGCTGTCCACACGTAGGTCGCCTCCGGACTGGGGTCGATGTCGGGCGGCAGCAGATCGCTGCGGGCGAGCATGGTCGCCGCCACCTGCGCCACGTGCATCTCCGCACCGGGAACGCCCTTGATCCGGATCATCCCGTCCATCAGCTCCAGCTGTGCGGGATCGCATTGCATCAAGCGGGCGGCCACCTTGTAGAGTTTGTCCCTGAGCAGGTCGGCGGCGCCCAGCACGGCGCCGGTGAGCGACACGCCGAGACGGCTGCCGCCCGGTCCGAAATGCGGCGGCGCCGATAGGGTGTCCATCGGCACGACCCGCACATCTTCCATCTGCGCGCCGAAATAGTCGGCCAACAACTGGGTGGCGATGGTGTACTGGCCCTGGCCTTCGATCGCGAACCCCACCCGGACGGTGAACTTGCCGAAGATGTCGATGCTGACGGTGACCCCTTCGGGCACTCCGGTCATCGTCAGGCCCATCATGGCGTAGGCATTCCAGTCGAAGACCCCGGGCTCGATGGTGCTGACGACACCGATGCCCAGATAGCGTCCCTGCTCGCGGGCCGCGGCCTGTTCCTGGCGCAGCCGCTCGTAGTCCGCCATTTCGAGCACTTTGTCGAGTACGGCTTCGTAGTTGCCGCTGTCGTACTCGTTGCCGCTGGGAATGGTGTAGGGGAACGCGTCGGGCGGAATGAAGTTCTTGCGCCGGATCTCCGCCGGGTCCATCCCGATCCGGCGTGCGGCGAGGTCCATCAAGTGCTCCAGCACCCAGTTGTGCGGGGGCGGCCCCATGCCGCGGTACGCACTCGACGGAACTTTGTTGGTGGCGACGATGGTGAGATCGTACGACGCGGCCGAGAGCGTGTAGCAGCCGGTGAACGAGGCCAACGGCTTGACGGCGCCGACGGCGGCGAAGTTCTCCGCCGAGCAGCCGATGTCGTCGATCAGCTCGACCTTCAACCCGGTGACCGTGCCGTCGTCCTTCAGCGCCAGCCAGCCCTGGTAGCGGCGGTCCCAGGCTTGTCCGCCGCCGGCCTGCAGGTATTCCATCCGGTCCTCGATCCATTTGACGGGTCTGCCGCCGACCTTGCGCGAGAGCAGGCTGGCGACCACGGCACCGGCGAGGTTGCCCTTGCCACCGAAGCTGCCCCCGTGTGGTTGCGCGATCAGGCGCACCTTGTTGCTCTGCAGCTGCAGCACGATGGCCATGACCGATGCGAACTGGCCCGGCGCCTGGAAGCTGCCACGGCACGTGAGCGAGTGATCGACTGGATCCCACTGGCTGATGACGCCGAAGGTTTCCATCGGGTTCGCCCCGAGCCGGTTCCAGCGAAACTTCTCGGTGACGACGTGATCCGCATCGCGAAAGGCGGCATCGACGTCGCCCCATCGGAAGAGGCGGCTGAAGATGACGTTGCTGCTCTTCTCTTCGTAAAGCAGCGGGCTGTCCGGTTGCATCGCTTTGACCGGATCCATCACCGCGGGCAGCGGTTCGTAGTCCACCTCGATCGACTCGAGGGCGTCCTCGGCCACGTAGCGACTGGTCGCGGCGACGGCCGCGACGGCCTGGCCGGCGAAGCGGACCTTGCCGACCGCCATGCAGTGACCGCCCCACTGCTCCGGGAACGAAGGGAGCGGGATGGTTTGCGCGGCAACTTCGTCGCCGGTGAGTATCCCCAGCACGCCAGGCAGCTTCTCGGCGGCGGCGACGTCGATCGACCGGATCCGGGCGTGGGCGTGCGGGCTGCGCAACATCGCGCAATGCACCATGCCGGGCAGGCTGATGTTGTCGATGAACTCGGTTCGCCCGGTCACCAGCATCGGATCTTCGACCCGGTCGACCGACTTCCCGATGAACCGGGCCCCGCTGGTAGGCAGCTCCGTGATGGACTTGCGATTCTCGACGGCCATGATCTACCTCGCGCTGCGCATCGGCGGCTCGGCCAACGCCGCCGCGTCGCGAAGGGTAGTGGATTCGTCGATCGCCTCGTTCGATGTCGGGGGAGCACGCTTCATCGAGTACGCGGCGAGAGCAAGCGAAGTGCGGGCGTAGGGCGCAGCGAGGGGAAGCAATGACGGCATTGAAGGGACTGCGGGTCGTGGATCTCTCCCGCTACGCGCCGGGGCCGTACTGCACGATGCTCCTCGCGGACTTCGGCGCCGACGTGATCGTCGTCGAGGAGCCGCCCGGGACGGGTCGCCGCGTGGACGCCGAGATGAACGTTTCGGAGCGTACCAAGGCCTTTCTGCCGATGGGCCGCAACAAGCGCTCGATCGCGCTCGACCTGAAAGACGCCCGCGCGCGCCAGGCGTTCCTGCGTCTGGTCGATCGCGCGGACGTGGTGGTCGAGGGCTTTCGGCCCGGTGTCGCGGCGCGGCTCGGCGTCGATTACGAAGCGGTCCACGCGCGCAATCCCCGCGTCGTCTACTGCTCGATCAGCGGCTACGGGCAGACGGGGCCCTACGCGCAGCTCGTCGGGCACGACCTCAACTACATCTCGGTCGCGGGCGTGCTCGGATCGATCGGATCGCCGGGGCAGCCGCCCGCGATCCCCCTGAACGTCGTCGCGGACTTCGCGGGAGGCGGACTCTTCGCGGCGTTCGCGATTCTCGCGGCGATCGTCGCGCGAGAGAAGACGGGAAGGGGCCAGCAGGTCGACATGGCGATGAGCGACGGATCGCTCTCGCTCGCCTGCCTCGCCGCCGCGGACACGCTTGCCACGGGAACGCCGCCTCGGCCCGGCGCGTACTACCTGAACGGCGCGCTTCCCTGTTACCACGTCTACGAGTGCGCCGACGGCAAGTGGCTCTCGATCGCGTGCATGGAGCCGTGGTTCTGGCGAAGGCTCTGCGCGCAGCTCGGCTGCGAGAGCTTCGCCGACGCGCAGTTCGACGCGTCGCGCTTTCCCGAGATCTTCGAGCTGCTGCAGCGCCGCTTTCGCGAGAAGCCTCGCGACGCATGGTTCGCCGAGCTTCGCGCCAAAGAGATCTGCGCCACCCCCGTCTACGACATGGCCGAGGCGCTCGACGACGAGCACAACCGCTCCCGCGAAATGATCGTCTCGCTCGAGCATCCGGCCTTCGGGGAGGTGACGCAGGTCGGCGTCGCTCCGAAGCTCTCCGAGACGCCCGGCGTGGTGCGAACGCTCGCGCCCCGGCCGGGCGAGCACAGCGCGGAGATCCTGCGCGAACTCGGCTACGCGGACGCGGAGATCGCGGCGCTCACGCAGCCACGGGGAGAATGAGACAGGAGGGGTGCTCCGCGTCGTGGAGCACCTGCTGCTCGATCCGCCTGAGGTCGGCCTCGCGCGCGTGCAGCGCGGACTTTCCCGTTCCGGGATTCCGGTCGAGCTTCGGGAAGTCGCTTCCCGCGATCTCGAGCCGGATGCGGTGGCCGGCGGCGAAGACGTGCGCCACCGCGAGGAGATCGACCTCGATCGCCGCGACCTCCCCGGGGACGAGCGGCTCCTCCCGATCCCGTCCGCCGCGGAAGCGCGCGCGAAGGACGCCCTCGGCGATCGGTGCGCAGTAGCCCGACGGCTCGACGTCCACGAGCTTCGCGACGAAGTCGGCGTCGGGTGCATTCGCGCGAATGAAGAGCTTCGACCGGACGGGGCCTGCGATCGTGAGCGGCGCGTCGAGCGCGGGCGAGGTGTAGACGAGCACGTCGTCGCGCTCCTCCAGCTTCGACCGGTCCTGCACGCCCGGCGAGCAGACGCCCGGGATCATGTTGCGCCCCCCGACGGTCGGGACCGGATCGAGCGGGTCGTGGACGAAGCGATCCGGCGGCTCCTCGCCCGGCGCTTCGCGGGAGAGCGCACCGTCTCCGTGCCGCGAACGGGCGCGTCCCGCGCTTCGCAGGTGAAGTCGCTCGGGCCGATGCGGAGGAGGCCACGCGTCGGCCTCGCGCCACTCGTTCGCGCCCAGCAGGAAGTACCGGACGCGACTCGACGCCGGCGCGCTCGTCTCGCGTTCGGCGACGAACCGATCGAACCACTCGAAACAAAGCGGCGCCGCCGTGACAGGACCCCCGACGGCGATCGGCCCGAACTCGCGCTCGCCCGCCGACGCCTTCCGCACCCCGAGGTACGCCATGTGCTCCCACGGGCCGACGACGAGCCGGTGCTCTTCGCGCACGCGTGCGTCCGGATGATTCGCGAGCGCCTGTTCGAGGTCGAGGTGCCCGCGCAGGAAGCCGTCGTACCAGGCCGCGATGTGGAGCACGGGCACGCGGATCTTCGCGGCGTTCGCGACGACGTCGATCTCCCGCCAATACTCGTCGTAGCTCTCGCGGGAGGTCCAGTCGCGCCAGTAGCGGGCGATGCGACCCTCGAAGAGAGGATGCTCCGCGAGCGGCAGCTGCCGGAAGGCAGCCATCGGATCGAGGGTCGCGCGCGTGAGCCGGGCCGCGGCCTCGGCGATTCCGGCCTCGTCGAGCCCGACGCGCCCGAGTGCGTCCCATGTCTGATGAAGCGCGTACCAGAGGCCGAAGCCGAGTTCGAATGCACCGCCCGAGTAGACCCACCCTTCGTGGTAGTTCGCGCCCGTCATGTACGCGACACAGGCGCGCAGGTGCGGCGGCGCATGGATCGCGGCCTGGAGGACCGTCACGCCGTTGTACGAGGATCCGTAGATCCCGACACGCCCGTCGCTCCACGGCTGCGCCGCGGCCCACTCCACGGTGTCATGGCCGTCCGGACCCTCGACGACGAACGGGATCCACTCGCCTTCGGAGGCGAAGCGCCCGCGGCAGTCCTGCACGACCACGACGTAGCCGCGCTCGACGGCGTCGAGCGGAGAGAACATCAGTGTGGCGACGGGCCAGAGGTCGTGCTTGCCGTACGGCGTGCGCTGGACGAGGACGGGATGGCGGCCCGGCGCGGCGGGCCGATAGACGTCGGTCGCCAGACGCACGCCGTCGCGCATCGGAACCAGAAGGCCGCGCTCGACGACGATCGTGCCCATTCCCCGCCAAATGCCCCGCGCGAAGTGGAGGCAGCAACCGGCTAGCCCGTGAGTTCCTCGAACACGCTGATCGCTTCTTCCACCATGTCGAAGACGATCTGGCGCGCCGGTTTCAGTTCCTTCACGAAGCCGACGCCCTGTCCCACCGCCTCGGTCATGAAGTTCTCGAGGTTCCAGTCGATCGCCGACTGCTTCACTTCTCCGAAGAGCAGCAGCTGGAACGGCGCAGGCGCGGGCGGCGGCGCGTTCGGGCTCTCCCACTCCCGATGCCACTGGCTCCTGAGCGTGCGCATCGTGAAGCCGGAGATGCACGCCGAGAACGCCGTATCCTCGGCCGTCGCGGCGAGGACCTTCTCCTTGATGACCATCGGCACATCGGACTCGCGCGACGCGAGCCAGACCGTTCCGGTCCACACGCCCGCCGCGCCGAGCGTGATCGCCGCGGCGAGGTGGCGGCCCGCCGTCACGCCTCCGGCCGCGATCACGGGTGTGTCGCCCGCCATTGCGGCGACCTGCGAAACGATCGAAAAGGTTCCGATGTTGCCCGTGTGCCCCGCGGCGTCGGTGCCCTGCGCGATGATCGCGTCGACGCCCGCCTCGAGTTCGCGCTTCGCCTGTCGCGGTTTTCCGACGAGCCCCCAGACCTGCATGCCGCGCGCGTGCGCGGCCTCGAGCACGAAGGCCGGGTTCCCGAGGCCCGACGCGAGGACGGGAACTTTCTCGTCGAGCACGACCTCGAGCTGCTTGCGCGGCGTCTCCTTCGTGATCCACCCGAGCTGAAACAGCTCGGGCGTCTTCTTCGGCGGAGGGATCTTGTGCCGCCGTTTGATGTCTTCGGTGAAATCGCGCTGGGGCTTCGGGATCTTCGCGAGCAGGTCGTCGATCGAGCCGACGTCGGGAACGGATGCGGGGAAGACCAGATCGACACCGAACGGTTTGCTTCCGATGCGCTCGCGCAGCCACTTGATGTCCGCCGCGATCTCGTCGGGCGTGTGCTGCGTCTGCCCCATCACCGCGAAGCCACCGGCGTTGATGACGGCCGCCGCGACGTCCTTGCAGTGGGTGAACGCGATGATCGGGTACTCGATCCCGAGGGAGTCGCAGAGCTTCGTGTGGAGCGGGTTCTTGTTCACGGTCCGTCCGTCCTCATCGTCCTGGTGGGAGGGGCCCCGTTGGGTCACGCGGGCCGGGTTGATTGTAGTTCAATTACGAGACGATCCGTATTAGTATACCCGCGTCGCATCACAGTAGGCGAATTCCATGGCGCAGGGAGCACTCGCGGGAATCCGCGTGGTCGAGCTCGGAGAAGGGGTGTCCGCCCCCTTTTGCGCGCGGCTGTTCGCCGACTACGGCGCCGACGTGGTCAAGGTCGAACCACCCGGCGGCGATGCCGCACGCCGGCTCGGGCCGTTTCCAGGCGACGAGCCACACCCGGAGAAGAGCGGGCTCTTCTTCTTTCTCAACACGAACAAGCGTAGCATCGAACTCGATCCCGCTTCGCAAGAAGGCCGTGCGACGCTCGGGTCGATCCTCGCATCGGCCGACGCGATCGTGGAGAACGAGCCTGCGTCGCGGCTCGGGGCGTGGGGCCTCGATCCTGATGCGCTCCTCGCCGCGCACCCCGGCCTGGTCTGGATCTCGATCACGCCGTTCGGTCGCACGGGCCCGTACGCGGACTGGAAGGCGCACGACCTGAACGCGTATCACCTCTCCGCGGCGGGCCACCGCTACTGCGGCCGGCCGGGCGAGCCGCCGCTCGAGCACGGGACGTTCAGCGCGGACTTCTTCGGCGGCTACGTCGCGGCGACGTGGGGGCTCGGCGCGATCCTGGGCCGCGAGAAGACCGGCGGCGGTGGGTATCTCGACGTCTCGTGCGTCGAGGCGATCGCGGCGCTGTTCACGGGCGCGCAGAACGTCGGGGCGCTGGCGCAGGACGGGACGTGGGAGCGACGAAGCGGCATCGGGATGCGCCTCGGCGCGCCCGCCACGATTCTTCCCTGCAAGGATGGCTACGTCTGGCTACTCGCGCTCGAGTCCGGTCAGTGGAACGGACTGCGGCGCGCGATGGGCAACCCCGAGTGGGCGGAGCCCGAGATCTTCCAGGACATGTTCGCGCGCGCGCAGAACGCCGACCTGCTCTATCCGCTCCTCGAGGACTGGACGCGCGAGCACACCAAGCAGGATGTGATGGACCTCTGCCAGTCGAACGGCTGCCCGACGACGGCGCTCTTCACCGTCGGCGAGATGGCGGAGTTGCCGCACCTTCGCGAACGCGGCTTCTGGCGCACGATCTCGCACCCCGCGCTCGGCGAGATTCGCACGATGGGCGCGCCGGTGGGACTTCCCGCGTGCCCGGGCGGCGCGTCGCGGCCGGCGCCCCTGCTCGACGAGCATCGCACCCAGGTGATGGAATGGATCTCCGACACCGGGAAGAGACGGCGGTCCTCTGCTCCCGCGGTGCGCGCGCGCCCGCTCGCGGGCCTTCGCGTCGCGAACTTCGGTTGGGGCTGGCTCGGGCCCGTCGCGGGGCAGACCCTCGCGTGGCTCGGCGCCGAGGTCTACAAGATCGAATCCCGCGCCCGCATCGACTTGAACCGCACGCTGCCCCCCTTCGGCGGGGGCGTGCGCGACCCCGATCGGAGCCTTCAAAACCACGCTGGCTGGGCCGGCAACGGCAGTGTCGCGATCGATCTCAAGAAGCCCGAAGGGCAGGCGCTCGCGCGCCGGCTCGTCGCTCACTGCGACGTCGCCATCGAGAACTTCGGGCCGGGCGTCATCGAGAAGCTCGGCCTCGGCTACGAGAAGCTCCGCGCGGTGAGACCCGACTTGATCCTCGCGTCGATGCCCGCGGCCGGGCTCACCGGCCCCATGAAGATCATCCGCACCTACGGCATGAGCCTCTCGAGCATCACGGGGCTCGACAGCCTCACGGGCTACCTGGACGGCCCGCCCATTCCTGTCGAGAACGCCTTCGCGGATCCGCTCGGCGGAATCATCGGTGCGTTCGGCGTCCTTCTCGCCCTCGCGCACCGCGCGCGAACGGGAGAAGGACAGCACGTCGACTTCTCGCAGCAGGAAGGAATCGCGCAGCTCGTCGGCCCCGCGTTCATGGACTACGCGATGAACGGCCGGGTCGCGGGACCGATCGGAAACCGGCATCCGCTCGCGGCCGGCGCGCCGTACGGGGTCTTTCCGTGCGCGGGCGACGACCGCTGGATCTCGATCGCCGTGGTCGACGACGCCGAGTGGCGCGGCCTGGTTCGCGCGATGGGAGATCCCGCCTGGGCAGGGGACGACGCGCTCACGACCGCCGCAGGCCGCGTCGCGCGCATCGACGAGCTCCACGAGAAGCTCTCCGCCTGGACGAAGGGCTTCGACGACCGCGCGCTCGCGACGCGCCTTCAGGAGTACGACGTTCCCGCGGCGCCGGTCTCGAGCATTCCGGATCTCTTGCTCGACCCGCAGCTGCAAGCGCGCGAGACGTTCGTCGAAGTCGATCACCCGCTCGGCTTCCGCGAGACGATCTACGGCGCGTACGTGAAGACGACCGGCTTCAGCGTGGAGGTCCGGCCCGGCCCGTGCATCGGACAGGACGGCGAGAGGGTCTTCCGCGAGATCGTCGGGCTCCCAGACGCCGAGTACCGAAAGCTCGTCGAGGAGAAGGTGATCTTCTAGATGTCATCGCTGCGAGGACAGGCCTGCATCGTCGGGATCGGGAACACCGAATACCGGCGCGCGAAGGAGCCGGAGGGCACCAACCTCACGCTCGAGCTGCGGGCGGCGCAGGCCGCGATCGCCGACGCCGGGCTTCGAACGCAGGACATCGACGGCATTCTTCCGTTCTTTGGGCTCGACCTCGCCGAGGAGTTCGCGGTGCATCTCGGCATCGCGGATCTCCGCTTCCAGATGACCTCGCACCTGGGTGGCGCGGCGCCGGGCGCGTCGATCGCCACCGCGGCGATGGCGGTCTCGAGCGGCATCGCGAGCCAGGTGCTGATTCCCGGCGGCTGGTGGGGCTACGCCGGCCGTCGCGTGCGCGAGATCGTCGTGCAGGACGTCTCGGCGATGTCCGGGGGCGCCAACGCGCGCGACTACTACTTCCCCTACGGGCTCACGGCGCCCGTGCAGTGGTTCTCGATGATCGCGCGCCTACACATGAACACCTTCGGCACGAAGCCCGAGCAGCTCGGGGCCGTGGCGGTCGCCTGCCGCACGCACGCCCAGAGAAATCCCAATGCGCTGATGCGCGGCAAGCCCATCACGATCGACGACTACCTCGCTTCGCCGCTGATCTCCGATCCGTACCGCTTGCTCGACTGCTCGCTCGAGGCGGACGGCGCGGCGGCGTTCGTGGTGACGAGCGCCGAGCGCGCGAAGGACCTGCGCGGAAAGGCCGTTCCGATCCTCGGCTTTGCGCAGGGGCAGCCCTTCCCGGCCGACGACATCGTGACGCGCGAAGATCCCTTCGAACTCGGCGTGACGCACGCCACCGCGCGCGCGTTCGAGATGGCGGGAATCACGCACGCGGATGTCGACTTCGCCGAGATCTACGACCCGTTCACGTTCCAGGTGATCCATCAGCTCGAGGAGATGGGCTTCTGCAGGCGGGGCGAGGGCGGGCCGTTCGTCGCGGGCGGACGCATCGAGCTCGGAGGCGAACTCCCGGTAAACACGCATGGCGGGCTTCTCTCGGAGGCGCACATGCTCGGCATGAACCACTTCGTCGAGGCCGTGCGACAACTTCGCGGCGAGGCCGATGAGCGGCAGGTGCGCGATGCGGAGATCGGCATCGTGACCGGCTTTGGTGACTTCGGTGACGGCAGTGTCGTCGTTCTCGGGAGAGCCTCGTGAACTCCCCGGCAAGGCCCCAGCCGCTTCTCCGGCATCTCGCGGGCGAGTTCTACGCGCACTGTCGGAATGGCGAGCTCCGCTTTCAGCGCTGCACGAAGTGCGGCGCGTGGAGGCACGTGCCGCGCCAGACCTGCACAAAGTGCGGCGCGTGGGAGTGGGAGTGGGCGCGATCGAGCGGACGGGGAAGGGTCTTCACGTGGACCATCGTGCGTCGACCCATGCACCCGGCGTTCGCGAACGACGTTCCCTATGCACCCTGCGTGATCGAAATGGAAGAGGGCGTGCGGATCGTGAGCCACGTCGTGGACTGCCCGCCCGACGACCTCCGGCCTGGGATGCCGGTGGAAGTGGCGTTCGACGCCGCGCCGTCCGGCGTGACGCTGCCGAAGTTCCGCCGCGTGCGCGGCTAGGGAGAGATCCGCTTGCGTGAGAAAGCCGACTTCCTCTACGAGAAGAAGGGCCCCGTCGCCGTCATGACGTGGAATCGGCCGGAGAAGCGCAACTGCTTCACGCCGGAGATGATCGACGCCTACTACGCCGCCCTCGCCGACTTCGACGAAGATCCGAACCTGCTCGTGGCCGTCGTCGCGGGCACGGGCGACAAGGCGTGGTGCGCGGGCGGCGACCTCGAGACGATGATTCCGGCCGTCACATCGGGCCGCTACAAGATCAACGAAGACCCGACCAAGCGCATCTACAGCGACATCTGGAAGCCGATCATCTGCGCCGTGAACGGCTTCGCGACCCTCGAACTCGTGCTCGGCGCCGATCTCTGCGTGGCGTCCGAGAACGCGAGCTTCGGCCTCGGAGAAGTGCGCTGGGGCATGATCGCCGCCGGTGGCTCGCACGTTCGCCTTCCGCGCGCGATTCCGTGGGCCGTCGCGATGGAGATCCTTCTGATCGGCCGCCCGATCGACGCAAAGCGCGCGTACGACGTGGGCCTCGTGAACCGCGTGGTCCCGCTCGATCGGGTGCTGCCCACCGCGATGGAGCTCGCCGAACAGATCTGCGAGAACGGCCCGCTCGCTGTTCGCACGGCCAAGGAGATCGCGGTGCGCGCGTGGAACCACGAGCCGGCCTTCGTGCTCGAAAACGCGCTCTTTCAGCGCGTGCAGAAGTCGGAAGACGCGCAGGAAGGGCCGCGGTCGTACGCGGAGCGGCGCAAGCCGCGCTTTCAGGGGCGATAAAGTAGGAGCCGGTCGCGCCGCGATCCTCCACACGAGGGGGCCTCTCGATGAGTACGCAGGGCTTCGATCACACGGTTGACTGGCTGGTCGTCGGATCGGGCGCGGGCGCGATGGTCTCCGCGATCGTCGCGCACGACCTCGGCGCGACGACGCTTCTGCTCGAAAAGGGCCCCCTCTACGGCGGCTCGTCTGCGATGAGCGGCGGCGGCCTCTGGATCCCGAACAACCACTTGATGGCCGGCGTGGGGATCACCGACAACTACGACGACGCGCTCGCGTACCTAAGGGCGGTGACCGGCGGCGTCGTCGCCGAGGCGCGACTGCGCGCCTACCTCGATCACGCGCCGAAGATGGCGAAGTACCTCTGCGAGAAGACGCGCATCGATCTCGTCTCGCTTCCGGAGTATCCGGACTACTACCCGAACGCGCCCGGGAGCCGACCCGGCGGGCGCGCGCTCGAGCCGAAGGCCTTCCACGCGCGCAACCTCGGCGACGAGTTCCTGAAGATGCGCGAGACGGCGATCCAGGAACTCATCATGGGCCGCGTCTCGATGACCGTCGCCGAGGCGCGTATTCTCTTTTGCAAGACGCCCGGCTGGATCGCGCTCATGACGCGACTGATGGCGCGCTACTGGCTCGACCTTCCGTGGCGTTTCCGGAGCCGGCGCGATCGCAAGCTCGGCATGGGCAACGCGCTCGTCGGGAGGCTCCGCGCGTCGCTTCTCGATCGCGGCGTTCCGCTCTGGCTCAGCACGCCAGCACGGGAACTCGTCGTGGAGGGCGGGCGGGTGGTCGGCATCGTGGCCGAGCGGGAAGGCCGCACGCTGCGCATCGGCGGGACGAAGGGAGTGGTGCTCGCCGCCGGCGGCTTCGATGCGAGCCAGTCCATGCGCGAGAAGTACCTGCCGAACCCGACGCGCGCCGCGTGGAGCGCGGCGAATCCCACGAGTACGGGCGACGCCATCCAGATGGGGATCGCGATCGGCGCCGCGATCGGGCTGATGGACGACGCCTGGTGGAGCCCGACGACCGTCGTGCCCGGGGAAGCGAGGGCGCGGCTGCTCGTCATCGAGAAGTCGCTGCCCGGCACGATCATGGTCGACCAGAAGGGCCGGCGGTTCGTGAACGAGGCGCTCCCGTACAACGACGTCGTGAACGCGATGTACGAGAAGAACACGCCCGAAGCGCCGACCGTTCCGTGCTGGCTCGTCTTCGATGCCACGGCGCGGTCGAAGTATCCGCTCGGCCCGTTTCTTCCGGGGGCGCAGCAACCCGACTGGGCGCTCCCGCGTCTCATCCGGCGGGAGTATCTCAAGAAGGCCGACACTGTCGAGGCGCTAGCGACTCTAATCGGTGTCGATCCATCCGGCCTGCGCGCAACGGTCACTCGCTTCAGCGAGTTCGCGCGAGCCGGCAAGGACCTCGACTTCCACCGCGGCGAGACGCTCATCGAGACGTACTACGGCGACGCCAACATGAAACCGAACCCGTGCCTCGCTCCGATCGAGAAGCCGCCCTTCTACGCGATGGAGACGTTCGCCGGCGACTTCGGCACGAAGGGCGGCCTCTGCGTCGACGAGAAGGCGCGCGTGCTTCGCGAGAACGGCGAGGTCATCCCGGGCCTCCATGCGATCGGCAACTGCTCGTCGGCGGTGATGGGCCGCACCTATCCCGGCCCCGGCTCGACGCTCGGTCCCGCGACGACGTTCGGCTACATCGCCGCGCACGACGCATGCGGGAAGGGGTAGGGACGCCAGCGCGAGCGGTCTCTGCCGATCCGATTCGCTCCGCCTGCGCTCATCAGTCGACCGATTTGTGGGTCAGTGCGCGGCAATCGGGCCGCCGTAGCAACGCTCGACGCCCAGCTCGTCGCCCGCTTTCACCGCCTGATACTTCGACCAGAACGCCGCGTCGATCGCCTTGAGGTCGGCGCGCGTGCCGGGCTCGCGATAGCGGCGGATGTGGCCGGGCCCGCCGTTGTAGATCGCGTAGCTGGAGCGGGCGAGATTGTCGATCTGGCCGGTGACCATGTGCTCGCCCTTCTTGATGGCGTAGTCGCGCAGGTAGTGGCGCAGGATCTCCGCGCCGGCGGCGCCGTTGTAGGCGACGTCGTGGTTGAGGCCGCCGAGATCGTAGAAACCGCGCCACACCTTCTGGTTGATCTGCATGAGGCCGACCGAACCGGTACCCGACCGGATCGTCATGAGGCCACCCTTCTTGGTGCGCACGAACTGACGCCAGCAGCTCTCCTGCCACGCGGTGGCGAGGACCAGATCGTCGTAGAGGGTGTGGAACTCCGGCTCGAGCGGCTTCGCCGCGAGCGTCTGCGCGGCCGTTTGCTGCAGCAGCGCGCGCATGATCGGCAGATAGGCCCGCACGTCGGCGCGCGTCGGCACCCAGGCGTTCAGGCGCTTCGCCAGCGACTCGATGTCGCTGCCCGCCGCCGGCTCCGCGGCTTGCGCGGCAGGAACGAGCCAATCGAGGGGGCTCGGCGCGCGCCATGTAACGAGCGGATTCGCGCGCGGTGCCGCGAGCGGCGCGCCGAAGCCGAATACGTCGCGCAGCTCCGGGTCCACGACGGTGTCATACGCGAGCGGATCGCGCGCGCCGACGAGCGACGCGAGTTTGCGAAGCGTCTCGGGTGTCAGCCCGAGGGCCGACAGCTCACCCGCGAGCTCGCCGCCGATCTTTCCGACGTCGCGCAGTGCATTGCCCGCGTCGAGCAGCGAGCGGTACCGGTTCGCCGTATCGCCGGGCAGTGACTTAGTGAGCTGCTCGAGGAGCGGCGCGAGCCGCGGCCAGCTCGACAGGAAGAGCTGGCGCAGCGGATCGGCCTTGTCGCCGCGGGCCGAGGACAGCATCGAGACGATGTCGAAGCGTCCTTCCACGAGCGCGGCGAAGAACCCACCGCGCAGGTCACCGTCCTCGGTCTCGCCGGCAGCCCGCTTCGAGACGTTGGTGAGGAAGCCGTCCCAGAGCTGGGCCGTCTCCTCACGCGTCGCGGGACGACTCGGCTGCATCAGTTTCTTGGCGCCGTCGAGCACGCCATCGAGGAAATCGCCGTGCTTCGCATCGTCCTTCGCGCGCGCCGCGCCGGCGAGGGCGAGCAGCACGAGGCAAAACGCGAGCCAGGCGAGCCGGTGTTGCATGGCGTCTCCAGATTCTCAGCGTCTGAAGAATAACGGGCTGACTGCCGGCCTGGCTCGAGTCGATGCGCTCGAAGCGTGGCGCCCCTCGTGCATGAGCTCGATGAAGGATTGCATGATCGACTCGCTGCCACGCTTTGCACCCGGCGGGCACCTCCTCTCGGGACCGAGGAGGGCCCGAGCGATGAATTGGCAATCCATGGCGGCGCTCGCGATCGCAGCAGCCCTTGGCTTCCCGGCGCACGCCTTGGCCTTCGCCACGCGCTTCGTCGACACGCAGCTCAGTGCCAGGGTCGTCGAGATCGAAGACCCGAACGCGGCGCTCGGTTCGATCCAGCTCGGGAACATCGTTCTCGGCCGGTTCGCGTTCGATCCGGACCTCGCGGACCGGGACCCTGCGCCGGGCAGCGGCGACTGGACGGCCTTCGGGCCGCACGACCCGGGCATTACGGTCCTCGAGGTTCTCGCGTACTCGATCAACGATGTCGCCTACCGCGGCACCACGATCCCGGCGCGCGAGGTCATCGACAACGGGGAGACGGGAGATCGGCTGCGCTTCGGCGGCTGCGAGGGGCCTGGGGTGCCGCTCCGCTTCTGTTTTCTCGCCGAGCTCGCCGATGCGGGCGGCAACGCGATCGAAGGCACCGTATGGCCCACCGAGGTCGACCTGACGCAGTGGCCGGTGCACACGCTCTCGATCTTCTCGCCTCCGCGGCTGGTGGGAACAGATACCGACCTCGTCGGTCCCACATTCTCGCTCCGCGCTGAGATCACGGATTGGCGCAGCGAGCTGCGGCCGATTCCCGAGCCGGGAGCCTTCGGGATTTTCGGGTTGGGCCTGGCGCTGCTAGCCCGACGTCGTCGGAGCGCCTAGAGCGTCGAAGCGCCATCGCGTCGCGTTCTGGTGTGGATTCCGATGCGGCGGCCCCAATGATAGGCGAGTCATCTCACGGGGGTGGCGCTGGGGGCCGTACTTCAAAATAGACAGAACGAACAAAATGACTATAATGTCTGAAATCCAGTTGCGAGGCCCACCCACCATGACCACTCTGACGTTCCGCAACAGTCGAGGCGAACTGGTCGATATCCCGACCGTTCCCGCCACGAGAGCCAAGAGCGAGTTCGGCGCCGTCCTCGATGATGCCGTCGCCCGCGGGGCGGTCGCGATCACCCGCCATGACTCGACCAAAGCGGTGCTGCTCTCCTACGCCGAGTTCGAATCACTGGTCAAGTCGCGCTCCTCCTCTCTCGAAGACCTGAGCGCACAGTTCGACGGCCTGCTCCAGCGCATGCAGACGCCCAAATCAAGAAAGGGCATGAAGGCCGCGTTCAACGCCTCGCCGGCAGCGTTCGGCCGTGCCGCCGTCAGGGCCGCAGCCAAGAAACGCTAGGGTGTGACTGCGCCCGAACGGCCGCGCATTTATGTGCTGGCCGGCGTCAACGGCGCGGGGAAGAGCAGCCTCGCCGGCGCGGCCTTCCGCGCGTCCGGGGCCGACTACTACAACCCCGACGAGACCGCCCGCGCGCTGATGACCGCCAATCCCGCGCTGAGTCAGACGGACGCCAACGGCACCGCCTGGCAGTTGGGCAAAGGCCTGCTGGAGAAGGCCATCGCCGGGCGGCTCGACTTCGCTTTCGAAACCACGCTCGGCGCAGACACCATCCCGGGCCTGCTCGCCAATGGGGCGGCTCAAGGGGTCGAAGTCCACATCTGGTACGCGGGCCTATTCAGCCCGGAGCTCCACATCGAGCGCGTGCGCGGGCGCGTCCGCAAGGGCGGCCACGACATTCCCGAAGCGGACATCCGCCGGCGCTTCGAGCGCAGCCGCATCAACCTCATCCATCTCCTGCCCAAACTCGCGGCCCTGCGCGTGTACGACAACAGCGCGGATGCGGACCCCGCTGCCGGCAAGGCACCAGCGCCCAGATTGCTGCTGCACATGGAGCAGGGAAAGATCCTCGGTCCGGCGGACCTGTCGCACACGCCGGAGTGGGCAAAGCCGATCGTCGCCGCGGCGCTGAAGTTGCGTCACACCCTTTGACAGACGCCCGGCGAGCTGGCCGAGAGTCTGCGGTAGGCTGCGACCATGCCGAGCGGCGATCTCGCGCGGATCTTTGCCACGCTCGAACAAGCGGGCGTCCGGTACCTCGTCGTAGGCGGGGTCGCGGTGGTGCTCCACGGCCATCCACGCCTCACGGCTGACCTCGATCTGGTGATTGCACTCGACGCAGCAAACATACGATCGGCCGTGAGTGCGCTTCGATCGCTCGGCTATCGGCCTCGCGCCCCGGTATCACTCGACACGTTCTCAGATCCAGAAGTGCGCCGTTCCTGGATCGAGGAGAAGGGGTTGACGGTTCTCTCGCTCGTGAGCCCGGAGTTCCCCCTGACCGAGGTGGATCTCTTCGCCGCCGAGCCCTTTCCTTTCGAGCCCGCGCATCGACGTGCGCTGTGCGTTGCGATCGGCTCGACCAAGGTCACCGCCGCGAGTCTGGAAGACTTGATCGCGCTCAAGCGTATTGCGGGCCGACCGAAGGACCTCGCAGACATCGAGGCGCTCGAGGCGATCCGACGCGAGGGCGCAGGATGAATGAGCGAGAACGCAGCGAAGCGTTCGAACGTGCCCAGCGCGAGCAGCGTCTCGCGTGGCTCCGTACGACACCGGAGCAGCGCATCGCGTGGCTCGAGCAGGCGAAGCGCTTCGCTGCCGAGGCGATGACCGCGGCACGACGGCGTCGCGACACGCCGAAGGCCGAGGAGTCGTCAGGCTAGGAGCTTGCGCGGTAGAAGGCCATCGCGCCGATCGATTCGGTGTATGATGGGCATGCCGCGAGAGTCTCGACGCTACGAGCCGGATCAGGGCCTGCTATTGCCGCCGTCGGTGCGCGATTGGTTGCCGGAGGGCGGTGCTCGTCGTTGCTCCCAGTCGCATGAACTCGACGAACAGGTCTTGAAAACGCGGGGCGCCGGCAAGTTCGACGTGTTGCACGCAGGCGAGTCGTTCGAGGATCGAGGCGCGGCGCGACGGAGCGAGCAGCAGCATTCGGGCGCCACGCAGCGCCGTGTTGCCGGCGGCGATCGGCGAGGTCGCCCAGGTGGGCAGCAGCCCGATGCGGCGGGCGCTCTCGGCGCGGATGTAGTTGCCGAACGCACCAGCCAGGAAGATACGGTCGGCGCGCAGCGGACGATCGTCCAGCAGCAGATGCAGCCCGGCGGCCACGGCTCCCTTGGCGAGCTGTAGCTCGCGAATGTCGCGTTGCGTCAGCCGCACGTCCGCGCCCAGCTCGATGTCGGTACGCCCGTTCGCCAGCCTGCCGCCGGGGTGGATCCACGCGAGATCGAGTCCCGCCGCGACTGCATCCACCAATCCGCTGCCGCACACGCCGCGCGCTTCGACACCGCCAATGACATGGCAATGCAGGCGCCCATCGCGACACTCGACCCGGTCGATCGCACCCGAGGTGGCACGGATGCCGCGCTGGATGCGACCGCCCTCGAAGGCAGGACCCGCCGCCGTGGAGGCGCAGACGACGCCGTCGCGATTGCCGACGGCGATCTCGCCGTTGGTCCCCAGGTCGAGCAAGACTCCGAGCTCGGCGGAGTCGAGTAGTCCCGTGGCGACGAGTCCGGCGAAAAGATCGCTGCCGACGAACCCACCCGGGCAGGGGAGGAACAAGGCCGGAGTTCCGAGGACCGCCTCCGGCAAGTGCTGCGCCCCGAGATGCGGCGACCGGAATGGCACGGCCGCCAGAGACGCGACGCTGAGGTTGCAGAACAGGTGGTGCATGCACGTGTTGCCCACCAGCAGGATCTCCTCGAGATCGCCCATCGGCGCGAGCATGCTGCGCACCTGCGCGCGGATCATCTCGCCGAGCGCGCCGGGATGGTGAAGAGCATGCTCGATGCGCGTCATGACGTCGGCCCCATGACGCGCCTGGTCGTTCAACGCGGTGACCACCTCGGTCACCTGGCCCGACTCGAGGTCCACGCGCTGCGCCACCAGCGTGGTCGTCCCGACATCCACCACCGCCCCGACGCCGCGCCGCGCTTCGAAGGGCACGGCAGTTTCGTCGGTGAGAATCTGTTGCGACCACTGCTCGACTTCCAGCTGAACGATGCCACGCGCTTCGGCCCGGCAGGCCAATCTCCAGCCGTCCGCGAGCTCCGTCTCGCTGATCGCATCCCGCATCTCTGCGGTCGCCGGTACGTCGCCCGACAGCACGCGGATCTTGCAGCTGCCGCAGAGCGAGGTACCGCCGCACGGGAACTCGACGCCTGCTTCAAAGAGGAAATCCCGCAGGGCGCCGTCACGAACGGGCTCGTACAGCAGTCGGCGCTGTTTCATCACCAGACGGCTTTCGTTCCTGTGGCCATCAAGAGATACGCACGAACGTGTCTCCCTCTCACCCGATGCGCTCGGCTTTGATGATGCCTTCGTCGTAGCTCGCCACGATCCGCCCACCCGGCTCGACGACGAGGAAGTCGGCCGGATCCCACTCGCCACCGACCAGCTTGCGGAACAGGCTGAGGTCGCCGCGGATCTTCTCGAACTGCCAGTTCTTCTCGGCTGCCTCGGCGCACGCCTGTTGTTCGAAGCGGCCGTCGGATTCGAGGCCGGTCTCGATGAAGGTCAGTTGCCGGTAACTTCTCTCGTAGCGCCTCAGCTCGTGATACAGATAGCGGCCGTTGTCTTCGCCGTATTTCGCGATCAAGTCGGCGAGCGTGAAATCGGTTCCGGCATCGCGCGCGAGCTGTTCGATGTCGCGCCCGCGCTCCAGCCACCCGGTCGAGCGGAAATACACACCCTCGTGGCTGTGGAAGTAGGCGTCATAGCGCTGGCGACTCCCCATCAGCAGGGCGATGCAGTCGTGGGCGCGCGGCGCAACCAGCGTCACGTGGCGCGCTTCGAGCCCGTGCAGACCGTTGCCGCACAACGCGTAGCCCATCAGGACGGCCTCGTGACACGCCGGATTGGCGTGATCGACGGACGCCTGCAGCGCCGTCCGCATGCGCGCGCCCCCGAGGTCGTGCAGTCCCTTGGGCAGAAACTCGACATCGATCGTGTGCGGCGAGCGCGCGATGGCATCCGCGAGCTCGCGCAAGAGCACCTCGCAGCCGACCAGAAGACAGCGCACGCCCCCTCGCGGTCTCAGCCGACCGCGGCGGACTTGGCGCAGCTACGCGCCAGCGCCACGGCAGCGCTGGCGTTCTCGCCGTAGCCGTCCGCGCCGATTTCCTCGGCGAACTGCCGGGTCACCGGTGCGCCGCCAACGAGCACGGTGACGTGCTCGCGCAACCCCGCCGCTCGCAGCCCTTCGATGACGGCCTTCATCGACAGCATGGTGACCGTCAACAGCGCCGACAGGCAGACGATGTTGGCGTGGGTCTCTTGGACGGTCGCGACGAACTTTTCCGGCGCGACATCGACCCCCAGGTCGATCACTTCGAAGCCGCCCCCTTCGAGTAGCGCCGCCACCAGGTTCTTGCCGATGTCGTGCAAATCGCCCTTCACGGTGCCGATCACGACTGTGCCCGCCGGCTGCGCACCGGAGGCGGCCAGCAGCGGGCGCAGCGGTTCGAGTGCCGCCTTCATCGCGCGCGCCGACAGCAAGAGTTCCGGAACGAAGTAATCCTGGCATTCGAAGCGCCGGCCGACCTCATCCATTGCCGGCACCATCGCTTGCTGAATCAGATCGAGGGCTGGCACGTTCTGCGCGAGCGCCGCCCGCGTCACTGCGGCCGCAGCCTTCGCATCGCCGTTCAGAATCGCCTCGTGGAGTTCCTGCAGATCTACCATTGACGCACCCCTTCCAGCCGCCGCCGTATCCCGATCGAGGGACCGCGCGCTTCAGCAGCCATGCTCCTCGTTCCACTTTCTCGTTTCGTCGATCATGGCGTAGTAGTTGTCGAGCTTGATGTAGTTGGCTGCCGAGTTTCCTGTGCCCATGCAGTACCCCCCACCCGGAGCACACGCTTGCAGGATCTGGCGAGTCCGGGCTCGCACCTCCTCCTCGCTGCCACGCCCGAGGAGGTCCATGTCCAGGCCGCCGATGATCGCGATGCGGTCTGCGTAGCGCGCGTACCAGTCCTCCACCGGCAGGATCTTGTCCTCGAAGCTGTGCTTCGCGTCGATGCCCACCACGTTGATGAAATCCTCCATCAGCGCGAGTACGTTGCCGCACGAGTGCAGGATGAAGGGCTTGCCGTGCTCATGGCAGGCATCGGCGATGCGCTTCAGTCGCGGCACCACGTGCTGTCGCATGAAGCGCGGCGACAGGAATGTCCCAGAGCTGAAGCCCATGTCGTCGCCGTAGAAAATCGCTCCGGTGGCGGGGTGCGCTGCCGCCAACCCGACGGTGTACTCCGCGACCCGCGTGAGGCCTTCGAGGACGTCGTCCACCAGCTCGGGGTCGTCCGCGGTGGCGTACGCCAGCGTCTCGAAACCCATCAGCTGCCTGAGATCTTCGAAGATACCCCTGTACATGAGCACGACCTTCATGCCGTCGGGCATCCTGGTCGCGGCGTAGTCGACCGGCAGGATGTTGATCTGGTCGAACGCTGGCCAGCGGTAGCGCAGGAACTCGTCGCGGTTGGTAATCAGGCCGGCATGCTCATCCTGCCAGGACCTGAGGGCTCGCTCCCGGCCAAGACCGGTTTTCGCCAGTTGCGCCCGTGTTCGGGACAGCGGAACGACGGCAATCATCGTCGCGTAGTCCAGCCCCAGTTTCGCGCTGTACGCGATGCTCAAGTCCATCAGTGCGATACCCAGCTTTGCCGCTTCCGGATCGAGGCTGCCGGGGCCGCCGAAGACGAGCTCTCGGGCACGCGCGGCGGGGTAGGGAATGCCGGTCACCTCGGACATGATCTCCGGATCCGCGGCCAACTCGAGCAACGGAACCGGTCCGTCCTTGCGTTCGCGCAGCAGCACGGCGCGGAGGTGTTTGAAATCCGGTTTCGCCTTGAAGCGTCGTTCCAACATCGCTGTCCTCCGCGTCGGCGCTCCCGATCGCTGGCTTTCAACGCCGCCTTGTGGCTCGGTCCGCAAAGGCCTCCCTCACTTCGTCGACGAGTCGCGTGATCGTTGCGGGGTCTGCAGCCTGGTGGCCCAGCTCCTCCGGGGTCACGACCAGGCACAGGCCGCGGTCGTGGGTCGCGGTTCGCAACACGTGTTGCAGGTATTCGCGATTGCCTTCGAAATGGATGTCCTTGTTCAAGCCGAGGTGGGGGATGAGTGCCGTCTTTCCGGCGAAACGTTCCCAGACCGCTTCGAACGGTGTCTCCGTGACGCCAAAGTTGATGCCGCGCAGCGCGTGGATCTGGGCGAGATTGTCGAACTGGTGGACGAAGTTGCCGCAGGAGTGGACCATCACGCCACCGAACTCTTCCGACAGCTCGTTCATGTATGGCAGACAGAACTCGCGATACAGCTTGGCGCCGATCACGGCCAGACAATCGTCGCTGACGCTGATGCCACGCCCGTCCGGAAGGAACAGCGGGGGCGTATGGCAAGCGACGAATTCCGGGCAGCGCGAGCGTTGCTCCTTCACGTACCGAATGATGAGGTCGGTCACCAGACGCATCAGGTGATGCACTTCCTTCGGGTTGGTGTGCATGGCCATCATGAAGGCGCTGGATTCCCAGACGAGATAGGCGGAATCGAGTGGCCCTTGCAGGTCGGTGATGGCCACCGGGTAGCGCCCGCGCGTCTCACGCACGAAGTAGTCGGTGAAGGCCAGCATGTCGCCGAGCTGGCCCGCGTCGACGGCCGGCGCGGCGAGGTCGTAGACGGTCTCGGGCGCATCGCTCGAGCGGATCAGCGGATGGGCCCACGGCAACGTGTGATCGAAGAACTCCACCGGACAACCGAAGGCGGACGCGAAGACCGTGACGCCCCCCTGTGGCTGCAGATGCGGGACGAAGTCGTCGTCGATGTTTGCCGCCTCGCGCCACGCCAGCAGCCCGAGCTGCGCGCCCAGTTGCGTGGCCTTGTCCTGTAGCAGCGGTCGCAGCGGCACCAGACCAGTGAACGCGGCGGTCAACACCGGCGACGTCGGGATCATCCACAACGGCCTGCCGATGTCTTCGAGCGACCAGAAGGCTTCCCAGCGGCGAATCCGCTCGATCCATTTCGGTTCCGCGGTGATCGAGATGACATCGCCTCCGGTCGGCCACTTTACGCGTTCGGGAAGTTCTCGCGCTTCCATTGTCGTCCCTGCGGGCGCGGCGGGTACACGCCATACTTGTGTGTCGCCGTGAACACCGCCATCACGTTCTCGGGCTTCACGCCGGGGTGGTAGGTGTTCGAAGAATCGATGATCAGCCCGCCACCGGCCGCGGCGTCCTCGATCACCTGCCGCACCGCCGTTTCGACCTCCGCGACGCTGCCGGCGGGCAACAACTGCTGGCAGTCGATGTTGCCGAGCAGACACAACCGGTCGCCGCAGTATTCCTTCACCCTCTTCATGGCCATGCCTGCCTGTGGCTCGAGTGGGTTCAGGCCGTCGTAGCCGGTCTCGATGAGGATGTCGAGCAACGGCCACAGGTTGCCATCGCTGTGCCGCACCACCTTGAGTCCCTTCTGATGAGCCGCGTCGACGAGCTGTTTGTTGTACGGGTTCACGAACTCCTTGAAGAACTTCGGCGAGATTAGCGGCCCGCGCGTGTCGGCGATGTCGTCTTCCACGACCAGCACGTCGACGCCTGCGTCCGCGATCATCTCGAGTTGCTGCAGGTTGTACTCGGTCACCAGCGCGGCGACCCGGTGTACGAACTCCGGGTCGTCGATCATCTTGAGCATGAGGTTGTCCATCCCCACCAGGCGCCAGCTTCGCACGAAAGTGCCGCGCATCATCCAGAAGACCGCCTTGGCGCTCTGGAAGCGCGCTTTCATCAGGTCGACCAGAATGAGGTGCGCCCGACTCGGTTCGGGCGGCGCGTAACGGTCGAGATCACTGCGGTCACGAACGGGATGCTGGGTGGCGACGGGCATGCCGTGCGGACTGCGCGTGAAACCGGCACCCCAGTCGTCCAGCAGCGGTGTGCCGCCGCTGAACTCGGTGCCGGGCCCGATGGGCAGGCAGGTGTACCCGTCCACTCCGAACTCCTCCAGGATGAGGAACAGAGTGTCGATCAGCTTGGCCTTCTCGGCGTCGGTCATCTCGTCGATGGTCTTGCCGATCGGCAGCCCGTCACGGAGGTGCTGGCCGATGCCCAGGACGGGTCGCTCGTTGATGCCGTGGATGAACAGCGGCACCCGATCCGGCTCCTCGACACTCAAAGCTGTCAAGATGCGCTCTCGTCCGGTCATCGCGGCCTCTGTAGAGATGGTGGGGACGGTCCTCTCACGGGGGACTGCGCCTGCTGATGGATGGCGAAGTGCCGGTGGAGTGCGGCGACGAACGCCGGGGTGGTACCACAGCAGCCGCCGATGAAGCGCGCGCCGGCAGCGATCAGCGCCGGAACGTGGCTCGCGAACTGCTCCGCCGTCACCGCATAGACGGCCTGACCGTCGACGAGGGTCGGGAGCCCGGCGTTTGGCTTGATCCAGACGGGCCGGTCAGTAGCCGCCGCAAGCGCGGCGCACACTGGGACGTACGCCTCGATGCCGAGCCCGCAGTTGGCGCCAATCACGCAGGCCCCGGCGCGCGCGAGTTCCACGGCCGCGTCGCTTGGCGCCACGCCGGTCATCGTCCGGTCCCGGTGACGGCCCGAATCGAACACCATGCAGGCGACCACGGGCAGCCCCGTGGTTACCGCTGCGGCCACCGCGATACGCGCCTCGTCGAGATCACTCATCGTCTCGACGACCAGCGCATCGGCCCCCGCTGCGGCAAGCGCCCGGGCCTGCTCGGTGAACGCCTCGCGCAGTTGGGCCGCGTCGATCTCGCCGGCGAAGAGCAAGCGTCCACTCGGTCCGATCGAGGCGAAGACCCGTGCGCGGCTGCCGGCGGCGCGTCGCGAAATCGCGACTCCGGCGCGGTTGATCGCCTCGACGCTGTCGGCGGCACCGTGCTCGGCGAGTGCAACACGGTTGGCGCGGAAGGTATTGGTGAGGATGATGCCGCTGCCCGCGTCGACGTAGGCGCGGGCCACCGCCTCGACACGGTCCGGGTGCGCCAGGTTCCACAGGTCCGGGAGATCGGCGGACGCCAGGCCGCGCGCCTGCAACTCGGTCCCCCAAGCCCCGTCGGTGAGAATCGGAGCGCTCGCGATCAGCTCGTCAATGGTCACGTTGCTGCCATCCTTCATGAGGGCTCATGAGCGCTGTGCCCGATCGTGCTGCAGAAGTTCTCGGGCTTCACGTCCGCTGGTACGCGGAAGCCACTGCCGAGGAGGGACAGTCCCCTTCGTCCTCGATGTCAATCGGTGCCGGAGGGCGGAACGCGACGCGTTGCAGTGAGGAGTCAGCGGTTCTCGCCGGGCCGCCGACCCGAAAAAGCGTCACCGTCCGGCGTCATCCCCTTGAGGAACTTGAAGAGGTCGCTGTCCGTGGAGAGCACGAGAGTCGTGTCATCGGTGATGATGGACTTGTAGGCCTGCATCGTTCGGGTGAATTCGTAGAACGCCACCGCTTCGGGGCTCTGGTTGTAGGCCTTCGCGTAGATTTCGGTGGCTTTGGCGTCCGCCACGCCGCGGATCTCCTCGACCTGCCGGTAGGCTTCGGACTGGATCTTGTTCAGGTCCCGCACGCGATTGCCGCGGATTCTCGCGGCCTCGCCGTTGCCTTCCGAGAGGAAGCGTTCCGCGATCTGCCGCCGTTCGCTGATCATCCGGTCGAAGATCTTCGGGCGCACGCTGTCGTTGTAGTTGATCCGCTTGAAGCGGATGTCGAGTAGTTCGATGCCGAACACGCGGACCTTCTCGGCCGCGGCCGCAAAGATCTCCTGCTCGACCTGCTTGCGTCCCTTCTGGATCGGGACCAGCGACCCCATGTCCAGTTGGCGTTCCGCGTCGGACAGCAGAGCGTCACGCAGCGGCACGCGATCCCTGGTGGTCCGGATGATCTCGATCAGCTCGTGCTTGGCGACCGCGTTGCGCGTCTCGCTGCCGAGGATGTCGTCGAGGCGGGATTGGGCCGAGCGTTCATCGCGGAGCCGCAGGAAGTACTGGAGGGGATCGGTGATCCGCCAGCGCGCAAAGAGATCGACCGAGATGTAGAGCTTGTCCTTGGTGGGCATGTCCGACGGATTGCCGTCCCACTCGAGAACCCGCTTGTCGATCGGATTGACCTCCTGGATGAAGGGAACCTTGAGCTTCAGGCCGGCGCTCGTCACGGGCTCGCCGACCGGCTTTCCGAACTGGGTGATGATCATCTGCTCGACTTCGCTCACCACGTAGACCGAACTCATCGCGAGGTAGATCCCGAGGCCCAGGAGCACCAGGATCGCGATTCCCCTGATCTGATTCACGGCTGCTCTCGCTTCTGGGAGTCGAGATTCAGCAACGGCAGGATGCTGCGCGTCGCTTCGTCGACGATGATCTTCGAGCGAATGCCCGGCATCACATCCTGCAGCGTTTCGAGATAGATGCGGCGGCGGGTGACCTCCGGGGCCTTGCTGTATTCCGCCAACAAGGCGCTGAAGCGGGCGACGTCGCCTTCCGCCTCGTTGATCCGCTTGAGCCGGTAGCCGTCGGCCTCGCGGATGCGCTGATCCTTCTCCCCCTCGGCCAACGGAATCACCTTGTTGTAGTCGCGCCGGGCCTCGTTGATCAGCTTCTCCTTCTCCTGCTGGGCCTGGTTGACCTCGTTGAACGACTCCTGCACCGGCTCGGGCGGATTGATGTTCTTCAACTGCACCTGGTCGATGCTGATTCCCATCGCGTACTTGCTGGAGAGCGCCTGCATCTTGGTCAGCGCTTCCGACTCGATCTCCTGTCGGCCGACGGTGATCACCTCGTCCACGGTGCGATCCCCGACGACTTCGCGCATCACGGATTCGGAGACGTAGCGGAGCGTTTCACTCGGTTTCCGAACCTCGAAGAGAAACTTGGCGGGATCCGAGATCCGGTATTGAACGACCCATTCCACCAGCGCGGCGTTCAGGTCACCCGTCACCATCTCCGTTTCCCGCCTTCCGTCGCGCGGACCCTGGTACGGATCGGTGGCGCCCGGGGTCGAAAACCCGAACTCCTGCTTCAACTGTCGCTTGACGGGAACGATCGTGGCCGTGTCGATGCCCAGGGGCAGCTTGAACTGAAGCCCCGGCGGAACGTCCGCGAGATAGCGACCGAAACGTTGCACGACGGCGACCGAATCGCTGGGAACGGTGTAGAAGGCCGTCCAGAGCGCCAGCCCGGCCAGAGCGAGGATGGCGACGACGATGAATCCGCCCGCCCCTCCACTTGGCATCAGCTGCTCGAACCGATCCTGCCCCTGCCGGATCAGATCGTCCGGATCGAATGGCATTGAACTCTCCCCTCTCGCGCCCGTTCGAGATCACGGATGAAGTGGATTCGTGTCGCGAGCCGCAGACCAGAGAGGCTGCCGCGCGTCACTCGTAGACGCTGGCCCCTCCCGAGTGGCATTCCGTGCACTGCGTGAATTCCTCCATGACCTCGGAATCCGGCGGGTGCACGAAGGGCTGGCCTGTGTCGATCTTGGCGCTTTCTTCGATCACCTCCTCGCCTTGGACGAGAATCGCGTGACACGTCGTACAAGCCGTGGGGATCGCCTCGTCGTTCTCGTCGGTCATCGCATCGTTGTGACAGCGGAAGCATCCCGGAGACTCAAAATGGCCGATGTTGTTCGGGTGCGCGGACCACTTCGCGTTCATCTCGGGGAAGATGGTCTGGCTGTAGATCCCCTTCAGCGTCTCGACGCTCTTCTCGATCTCCTCTGATTGCTCGTCGAGTACCTCGGGCTCCTCCGCTTCGTAGAACTCGCGAACACTCCCGGCGATTCCCTCGATTGCGGCGGCATTCGTCGGGTAGTCGCTGTCGAGTGCTCGCACACTCGCCTCCTTGACGCGGGGAATCTCCGAGGAGATGGCGCCGGCTGCGAGAGCCGCGTTCACGGATCTCACGGGGCTCTCAAAGTTATGGGCAGGTCGGCTGTGGCAATCCACGCACTCCATCGTTCGGACTTCCAGCGCGGCGCGCTCGGCGTCGCTGAGCGGTGCGTCCTTCTTCGCGAACTTCCGCACTGTGCCGTCCGGATCGGTCACTCGCACCCACGCGATGTCCTGCCGCTGCTCGTCGCGGGCCCCGTACTCGACCTTTTTCGCCGTGAGCATGTGGTAGTGGATCCCCGAGCCCTGCAGAAGACCGTTATCAGTCCTCCCGCCTCCAACGTTCACGAGCATCAGCAGCTTCACCGGGCTGCTCTCCTCCCCCGACAGGTAATAGCTGTGGCTGATCGTCTTGAAGCCGATGAAGCGATCGGGCGTATGGCAGGTCTCGCACATCTCCCGCGAAGGCCGTCG
Organism: uncultured delta proteobacterium; assembly: GCA_963801625.1. Lineage (GTDB taxonomy): Bacteria > Myxococcota_A > UBA9160 > UBA9160 > PR03 > PR03. Next base: position 104,931 of record CAWDFQ010000014.1, on the reverse strand, counting down.
GTTGCGGATCGGCGTGTGGATCGGACGGTCGATATTCCCCGTTGCAACGGCCCAGAGCTGGCGCAATCCGCCGATCTTTGCGCGGACGTACGAATCCGTTCCCGGGCCGACGTGGCACTCCACGCAGGCAATTCGCGAGTGCGGGGAGTTCTCATAGACGGTGGCCTCGGGGCTCATCACCTGATGGCAGGTTTGGCCACAGAAGGCATTCGACTCGCTGTATTCGGTCAGCGCGAAAAAGCTGGCACCCGCCACGAGCAGGGCCAGGGTCGCGATCATGAGCCCCAGGGTGGCCACGGCGAGACCGGTTCCGCGGACGAAGCCGAGAGGATGGAGCACCCAACTCCCGAGAAAGCTCGAATGCCGCCCGTGCTTCTGCCGCCATTGTTCCCGAATGAAGCCTGCCAGCGCGAGACCGAAACCCAACAGGCCGCCGCCGACGAGCGGCAGCAACGTCAGGCCGCCGTAGCCGGACTCGCGGGAGAAGATGCTGACGAGCACGAAGAACGCGAGGGCCGTCACGTTGCAGGCCGCGAGGGCGAGCCCCGTGAGGCTCAGCCAGTTATAGAACGGATGCGGGCGACGCTCGCCACCCTCCGGGCCGCCCTGCTCGCCTTCTGTCATTCGTCGGTCCTCCAGCCGGTCCCCTCGCCGAGAGGCCCCGCCCCCATTACATCGTGCCGGGCATCGTGCCGGGCATCGTGCCGGGGCTCCGCCCCACGGCTACCGCGGTGCGTCCGTCGCCTGATCGATCTTCTCGAGATCGAATCTGTGCCACTTCACCGCGAACGAATCAATCTTCGAGCCGATCTCACGAAAGAACTCGCGCGCCGCGCCCGGTTCGGTTGGCGGCGCAATGTAGCGGTGGAAGCGTGGGATCGACAGCATGCGATTCAGACTTCCCGGGTCTTCTCGGGATCATCCGGGTGGTCGTCGCGCTCCTCGTTGTGACAGCGCGCACACGCCACCGCGAAGGAGTTCAGCTTCAGCGCCTCGGAGCTGATCGAGCCGTGGCGGTTCACGCGGGTCGGCCCCTGCTCGTCCTTGCTCTTCTTCTTCTCGACGTGCTCGAAGTGCTCGCTCTCCCGGAATCCGGTCAGGATCCCGTGGTGGCAGGCCCCGACGTCTCCGGGGTGTCATCCGCCCGTGTCTGCCGCAGTCTCTCTCGGCCAAGCTGCAAGAGGATTGCTCCAAAACCGATCGGGGCGAGGCCGATCACGAATCCCCCGAGGAGGAATGGGATGGGACCGCCGGGGCCGGGACCCTGAATCACCAGGATCACCGCCAGAGCAACCGTGACCAGTGTTCCCCATGCCGCCATGAATCCGCCGCCGACGAGGAGCAGCCGGGTTCCGATCGGGATGAGTCTGGGCCCCGGCTTGGCGAACTGGGAATCGCCAGCGTCGGTCTGCTGGCTCCGATTCGGTGTGATTCGGTCCGTCATTCGACACGACCCCTACTCGAGTCCGGGTGTTCCCGTGAGCTGGCAAACGGCCGATTCCGAGAGGTCGCGCAGCACTTTACCAAAGCGATCCCTCGAACAGATGGGTCCGCTGTGACGTTCGTTCCGTTGGCTCTTCGCGGTCTTGTCGCGAAAAGGCTTCACCCATGTCGCGATAATGCGCCGAGCGATCAAGTAGCTGGTCTTGTAGATGAAATTCCTACCTGAGCGATCTCCGAGCTCGAGCGCGTCGCCATTTCGCGACACGCCGCCAAGACGGCAACTCGAATTGAATCAATGACTTACGAGTTGGCACGGTTTAGGCATTAGAAACAGGCATGCGAACAGAGATTGAATCGGAACCCCAGACCATTGAGGAGATTGTCATGGCAAAGAACAACGCGGCGCGACTGAATCGAGCAAACCCGATCACCTTCATTGGGGGTGTGATGGGGCTGGCACTCTTCATCGGCGTAGGCCTGCTCCCCTCGCTTCTCTACGGAGGCTATGCCGGTCTGATCCTGGGTAGCGCCATCTTCGGCACGCCGATCCATGAGAGTGTGTTCGGCCAAGCAACGGTGGTCCTGGGCGTGATTTCCGGTGTACTGGCGATCGGCGGAATCTTTGTGCTGGGCGGTGCGATCCTGGCGACCGGAGCCTACGGGCTGGTCTCGGTGCTGAGTGCCGAGCGCGAGGTACCTGCGGCACGGGAGGAATCCAGGGTCGAAGTCCCGACCGACTGAGCTGCAACCATCCCCGAGCGAGCAGGTAGCCGGCGGCGATTCCATCGCCGCCGGCTACCTGCGTTTGTCAGGCGGGCGACACGGCCGCAATTGTCGCGGCGACGACAGGGCGCTCCGTTGATTTCGAAGACTTGTTGAAAGCGAGCACTGGTTTCGAAAGCCTACGAACGCAGCCCAAGACGACCGAGGATCGGCTGATCCTCGGTCGTTTCGAACAGTGAACGGGCGGCGAGCCGGATCTCGGTCATACCCAGTGGAGATTGATTCGGCCTATCAATACGCCTGCGGTGAGTCTTTCGACCGGCGTTCGCGCCTTCGGAGCGGTACCTCCTGATCGACAGCTGGCTCTCCATTCCCGGAGATGGATGATGAAACGGTTGTTTCTGGCTCTTCTCTTTGCGATGGCCATGCCACAGACGATGCTGGCGGCTCAGTCCGAAGGATTGGACAACGAGCGGATCGTCGCCCCGAGCATCGATCCAGAGTCGTCCTGCAAGATCTGTCACGATGACGTTGTCCAACTGCGGCAGGCTCTCGATGAGAACGATGCGCACGCGGAAGTCGAGTGCATCGAGTGCCATCTAGGACGCCGCTTCAATCCCCACCTGCCGCCCGAGCTCAGCGATGAAGAAGCCGAGCTCACCGAAAAGTTTGGCGGCTACTCCGAGCGCAGCCCCGAAATCATTGCCGGCTGCACCGGTTGTCACGACGACGTGACGGATGTCTGGAAAGACTCCATCCATGGCGCCGGCCCCCAGACCGACGAAGGCGCCCCGCGCGCTGGCTGCGTGAGCTGCCATGGGCCATTGCACGCAAGCACGACCAGTGCAACCGACAAGCACGCGATGAATGGGCGCTGTATCGCGTGCCATGAATTCAAGGAAGGCGACACAGAATCGACCAAACCGCCCGTGGCCGACACCTACCGCGACACCATTCACGGCAAGATGATCGCCCTGGGCAACGAGGATGCGGCGGCCTGTTACAACTGCCATGGCGGACACGATATCTACGCCATCGACGATCCGCGCTCCAAGGTACATCCAGACAACCGAGCCGAAACCTGTCGCGCGTGTCACGAGGGCGCAACCGAATCCTTTACGGCGGCAATCTCCCATCGGCCTCACACCATTGACTCCAACTTCTGGGCCTGGGCCACATCACTCGGCTTTTCGATGCTCACGGTCGGCACGCTGTTGTTGCTCTTCTTTCACCTCGCGCTCGATCTCTTTCACGCGACCCGCAATGCACTCTCCCATGGCGAGGCAACCGAGCACGGCCCCGCCGATGCACCACTGGCGGCCGACGACGAGGTTCAGCGCTTCGACGGACACACTCGCGCTCAGCACGTGATGATGATCGTCTCGTTCGTCACCCTCGCGCTCACCGGCTGGCCGCTGAAGTCCGCCGCCGTCGGAGCCTCGAGCAATTTCGTCAAGGCGCTCGGGGGACAGGCCACGCTGGCGCTCTTGCACCGTTGCGCGGGCGTATTGCTCATCGTCGTCTCGGTCTACCACCTGGTCTACATCTTCCTTCGCTGGCGCCGCGGAAGGCTCAGCCCGGAGATGATTCCCCGACCGAAGGACCTGAGCGACCTCAGCGGGAACCTTCTCTACTACCTCGGTGTGCGCCGCGAACGACCGAAGTTCGGCAAGTACACCTACTACGAGAAGTTCGATTACTGGGCAATCTTCTGGGGCGTACCCCTCATGGCGGGCACGGGCCTCGTTCTCTGGTTCCCGGAGATCGCCGCGCGTCTGCTTCCCGGTGATGTCATCACGCTTGCGTTCATTGCGCACAGTGATGAAGCGCTGCTTGCCTTGCTCGCCATCTTCCTCTGGCATTTCTACAACCAGCACCTTCGCCCGGCCGTGTTCCCGATGAGTTGGGTGTGGATTACTGGACGGATCACGGGCGAAGCTCTTTACGATGAACACCGACTCACCTACGAGCAGGAGTATGGTGAGGCGCCACCGCGCGCACCGGAGCGCGAGACGGCCTGGCACGAACATCCCGTTTGGTCGATCGCTGCGTTGGGGATCGTGTTCTTCGCTTCCGTCGTCGTCCTCTCACTCGACGTTGCGTCCTTGCGGGCGGAGATGGCCAAACTCGGCATTACCGAGCAACCGGAGGGACATGCAGTGACCGCGATCGCTGCCTCCCAAGTGGTCGGGGTATACGACGAGAGATTCGATCCGTGGAAGACCTGCTTCAGCTGCCACAACGAGGAACGCTACAAGAACAGCGAGGAGAAGTTCCCGCACACCCTGCACTTCGAGGAAGAAGACTTCGACAGCGAGTGCACGAGCTGTCACGAGTCAGTGTTTCACGAGAAGTTCACCACGGATAGAGAGGGCTGCCTGGAGTGCCACGAGCCTGAGGAGATCCACATTCCGGCGAAAGAGCCGGAGGCCTAGCCGTCGATTCCAAGCACGTACGTCACTCGGGTTGGAGAAAGTGTCGAGGCTCGGCTGGACGATGCACGACGCCGCCCTCCCATCTTCCCGCACTGCGAGGTCCGTGTGACGAACCTCCCTGAACTCAACAGCTAGCGTGGGGGCGTTGTCGCGTGCAGAAAGATAGGGTGACAGTAGGGCACGCGGCCGAGATCATCTTTCTGCTGGTAGGGCTTGCGGTCATCGCCAGTTATCTGGGTGTGCGTCGTTACACCCAGGAAGACCCGCGTTTCTGTCAGAGCTGTCACGAAGCGGCTCCGGAAGTGGCGGCCTGGTTGGAGAGCGAGCATCGCGACATTCGCTGCCAAGCCTGCCATCACCCGACGACGGAAGAGGGACTCGAGATCTTGTGGGTGTACATGACCGGCAAGATGCCGAACATCCAGCACGCGAAGGTGAGTGTTTCCTCTTGTGCAAGCTGCCATGCCAGCCACGATCCGCGTTGGCCCGAGATAGCCAACTCCACGGGGCATCGTACGCACATCACGAAGGCGCGGCTGGACTGCACGGAGTGTCATGGCCAGCAGATGCACTTTGGTCAGCCCGCGCGCGAGGTCTGCCTCAGCTGCCACGAGGGGAAGGATGCTGGCAAGGCGCATGAGCCGAATCATTGTCTCGCCTGTCACAACTATCTGTCCACCGAAGAAGACAAGCTATTGCCGAATCGTGCCGACTGCATGCGCTGTCACGAAAAGCAGGACCGGCCGATTCTTCTGCCGCCCACGGCGCCCATGCAATTCGTGTGTTCCGGCTGCCACGAGCCGCATGCGGATGGCCGTATCGCGCCGTGCGCCGACTGCCACCGCGAGTCCGAGATCTTCGGACTGCACAAGCATCCCGATCATCAGGTTTGCGGCGATTGCCATCAGCCGCATGGTTGGACTTCGACGAATCGGCAGTGCACGGAATGCCACGAGAACTACTCCAAGCACTACCCCGGGCAAAAGTGCAAGAACTGTCACGACTTCGAGCAAGAAGACGCGAGGCCCCGATGAGTGAGTGGTTGCCGGCATGACTCCTCTTCGAAACGTCAGCATACGCATCAAGCTGGCGCTGTTCGCCGGGAGCATCGTCGGTCTGGTGGTGATGGGACAATCGTTTCAGGCGTTGGTACACGAGGCCGTCGGGATTCAGGAGGAGATCGCGCTCGAGACCCGACTCGTTCTCGTGACTCTGGCCAGCGGTGTCGGAAACCTCTGGACCAAAGACAAAGTCCCCGATCTCGAACCATTCGCAGGGCGCTTCAAGGGCAAGCTCGAAGTGCGCTCGTTGGCTCTCTTGTCTCCGGAAGGCGAGGTCGTGACGCACTACGGTGATCTTCCGACACCGCAACAAATTCGCATGGTTACGCGCCTGCGTCTGCGCGCCGTTCCCCAGACACTCTGGGCGCTGGGGACCGCGCCGCTCGAGCTGGTGATTGCAACGCCCATTCTCGGCGACGATCGCACTCGAGGCTATCTGATGTGCGGTGTGCGGTCCGACGAAGCGGCACAACGTCTGCGGGAGATCGTCACCAAGTTCATGGTCGAGGCGTTCTGGTGGATGTCGATTGCCGCGGGTCTGACGCTTTGGGCGACGCATCTCCTGATTCGTCCGCTGGTGAGACTCGCCGACGACTTGTTGCACATCGGAAGGGGAAGCTATCGCCTGCCGCCGGAGGGACGCGCCGACGGCGAGGTTGGCTTTGTTCAGGATCGACTCGTCGAGCTCTCGGACATGTTGGCAGGCGAACGCGCACAAGTGCTGGAGCTCACCGGAAAGCTGCATCACCAGATCACCGTGATCTCGGCGGGGCTCGAAGCGCGCGCGGCAGAGCTGTCGGCGGTCCTCGATTCCGTGCGCGATGCCGTTCTGGTCGTGCGCGAAGACGGCCATGTGGTGAGGGTCAACGAACCGGCGCGAGAATTCTTCGGCGATACGGCCAATGCGCCACTCTGGGATCGGGTAGTCGACTCCGATGCCTTGCAGCGAACCATCGAGCATGCGTGCGCCACGCAGAGCTCGGCGCTGCTCCACACGGATGTCTACGTCGGCGGCGGGGATTCCGTTCGGCCGGCCCGCGTGCGCGTCGCACCGCTGCAAAGCGAAACGCACGAATTGGGCGCATTGGTCGTGGTGGCGGAAGACCTGAGTGAGAGCCGAAAGCTGACGGAACACATGATGCGCTCGGAGCGGCTGAGCTCGATGGCGACGCTCACGGCCGGAATGGCGCATCAGCTCGGCAATCATCTCAATGCGATCAAAGGCTATTCTGCATTGCTATCGCGGCAGCTGCAGGATGGAGATCAGGGCGTCATTTCCGACTTGTCCGCGATCGCGAGAGAGGTGCGGGCCGCGGGTGCACTTCTGGAACGCACGCAGGAGCTCACGCGAACGCGCAATCCGACTCGCTTGGAGTTCACCTTGGACGAGTTGGTCGACAGCGTGCGAGAGATGGCAGCGTTTGCCGCGACGAGCCATTCCGTCGAGATCTCGGTTGAAGTCGCGGACAAGGGGATCTCCCTGCATGGGGATCCCGGGCTGCTCGGGGAGGCGCTCTTCAACCTCGTGATGAACGGGATCCAAGCCATGCCCAATGGCGGAAAGCTGCGGATTCGGGCTTGGAAGAGTGGGCGCTGCGGAATCATCTCCATCGAGGATGAAGGTGGGGGAATCTCCGAAGAAGCCCATAGCCACATCTTCGATCCTTTCTTCACCACCAAGCCTGCGGGTGAGGGGACTGGACTGGGTCTCGCGATCGCCGCCCACATCGTCGAACTGCACGGTGGCGAGATCACCGTCACGAGCGAAATCGGATCTGGGTCTATCTTCAAGGTCTTGCTGCCACTGCACGACGGGCACAGCACGGATCCCAGCGCAGCCGCGGCCTCCACGGGCGAGAGACGGAGGCGAAATCATGGGTGAACGAGCGACCATCCTCGTCGTCGACGACCAGGCTCCGGCACGGGAGATCTTGAGTCGCTACCTGAAGGACATCGGCTACCGACCCATCACGGCCGAATCGGTGGCGCGTGCGGAGGAGATTCTCTCGACGGAAGTCATTGACGCGGTACTCGTGGATCTCCGTATGCCGGATGCGGATGGAATCGCGGGGCTTCGACAGTTCAAGAAGCATGACGCTCAAATGCCGGTGATTCTCGTGACGGCCCACGCGACGGTGGAAAGCGCAGTTGCGGCGATGAAGCTCGGGGCATTCGATTACATGCGCAAACCCATCGAGTTCGAACAGTTGGAGATCGTCGTGGGCCGCGCGCTCGAGCATCGACGACTCTTGCAGGAGAACCGCGAGCTGCGCGCGGTGATCGAGGATCGCTACCGGCTGGACAACCTTCTGGGCAAGAGCCCCAAGATGCAGGCACTCTTCGATCTGATCCGCAAAGTGGGTCCTGCTGACGTCCCGGTACTCATCACTGGTGAGAGTGGCACGGGCAAGGATCTCGTGGCTCACGCATTGCACGGACAAAGCTCGCGAGCTCAAGCCAAGTTTCTGTCGATCAACTGTGCGGCGGTGCCTGAGAGCCTGCTCGAGAGTGAACTCTTCGGCCACGAACGGGGCGCCTTCAGCGGTGCAGTGCGGGCTCGCACGGGATACTTCCGCGAGGCCGACGGCGGTACACTTTTTCTCGACGAGATTGGGGATATGAGCCCCGCGCAGCAGGCGAAGCTGCTGCGCGCACTCGAGAGTGGCGAGATCATTCCGGTTGGCTCAGAGCAGCCGATCCAGGTGGACGTTCGCCTGGTAGCGGCGACCAATCAAGATCTCGAAGAGCTGACGCGGACGGGCAAGTTTCGCGAAGACCTGCTCTTTCGCATCGATACCGTGCGGCTGGAGCTCCCGCCGCTGCGCGAACGCCGCGACGACATTCCTCTGTTGGCAGCGCATTTCCTCGAGCGGTTGGCGCTCACGAGGGGAGTGGAGACGCCTTCGCTGAGCAAAGCCGCCATGCGTTGCCTGCTCGATCACACATGGCCGGGGAACGTCCGTGAGCTCGCTCATGCGATCGAACATGCGGTCTTGGTGGCGAGCGGCGAGACGATTGAACCGGAAGACTTGCCGGGGCGGGTCACCGGGCAGCAGTCGGGAGTGGCGGCGCTGGCCGCGGGATCCGGGGGACAGGGGTTCCGCGAAGCTCGAACCGTCTTCGAACGCGCTTATTTCAGCGAGATCATCAAGCGCGCAGATGACAAGATCAGCCGGGCAGCTCAACTCGCCGGCATTCACCGTGCGACGTTCCATAAGAAGCTGCGCCAGCTGGGGATCGATTCGAGCAAGCTGAGCGACGAGGACGAGTGAGAGGGCGCACTCGCGGGCGGACTCTCACTGGAAGGTGGGAACCGCCTATGCTCACCGCGAGGGGTGCAAACGGGCTGCAGGGCCAACCATGCATGAGCTGTCGATCGCCTGCTCTCTCGTGAAGGCCGCCGCCGCTGAGGCGATCCGGCATGGGGCCCTGCGCGTGGTGAAGGTCGACGTGGTTCTCGGGGCGCTCAGCGGCGTGCAGATGGATGCGCTCCTCTTCTGCTTTCCGGCCGTGGCCAAAGGCACCGTGTGCGAAGGCGCCGGGCTCGACGTCGAGATCGAGCCCGCGAGAGGCCGCTGCCCCGGCTGCGCAACCACCAGCGAAGTGCGCGACTTCATGACCCACTGTCCGGTATGCGGATCCTGGCCGCTCGGACTCGAAGGGGGCCGTGAGATGAGGCTTCGCGCGCTGGAGGTCGAGTAGCGATGTGTACGACCTGCGGGTGCGGACAGACGGATCGTCGTCGACATGGACAGGAAGGCGCGCACGCTCACGGCCATCACCATCCTCACGCCGGTCCTTCGCACGAGCATCACCATGATGATTCGGGCGCCACCGGCGCCACCACGCTGATTCAGGTCGAACAGTCGCTGCTGGCCGAGAACGACCGCTTCGCCGCGCAGAACCGCGCCTTCTTCGCCGGCCGCCGCACCCGCTGCTTCAACCTGATCAGCTCGCCGGGAGCCGGCAAGACCACGCTGCTCGAGAAGACGCTGGGCGCGCTCCGCGACCGCTCGGTTGCCTGCGCAGTCATCGAGGGCGATCAGGCCACCGACCTCGACGCGCAGCGCATCGCGCGCACCGGCGTTCCCGTCTTCCAGATCGAAACCGGCCGTTCCTGCCACCTCGATGCTCACCAGGTGCAGCACGCGCTCGGTCATCTCGCGGTGCCCGATCGCGGGCTGTGCTTCATCGAGAACGTGGGCAATCTGATCTGTCCGACCGAGTTTCAACTGGGCGAGCACGAGCGAGTGACAATAATAAGTGTAGCCGAAGGGGCCGACAAGCCGGCCAAGTACGCGCTCGCGTTCAGCACCGCGACAGCGGTGGTCATCTCGAAGATCGACCTGCTTCCCCACGTCGACTTCGACCTCGTGGAAGCGAAGCATCTGATCGCGGGACTGAACCCGAACGCTCCCATTTTCGAAGTGTCCGCGCGCAGCGGCTCTGGAATGGACGCTTGGCTCTCGTGGCTCCAGCGTGCGGTAGACACCCCGCTCTGACAGGAGAACGGAACGCATGTGCCTCGGTGTTCCGGGAAAGGTCGTGGATATCACCCGCCACGAGGTAGGCATCCAGATGGGTCGCGTCCAGTTCGGCGGGATCCAGAAGGAGGTGTGCCTCTCGTTTCTCCCTGACATCCAGCTGGGCGACTACGTGATCGTGCACGCCGGCTTCGCGATCAGCCAGGTGGACGAGGCAGAGGCGGCCATGACCTTGGAACTCCTGAGGCAGATGGGCGACCTCGCCGAGTTGACCGACGCCGGCGCGGACGCCGTCCCGAAGACCGGCAGCGATGCGGTTCGTTGACGAATACCGCGACGGCGAGGCGGTGCGGCAGGCCGCCGCGGCCATCGCCTCGGTGCAGACCCGGCCGTGGACGCTGATGGAGATCTGCGGCGGCCAGACCCACTCCATTCTCCAGTTCGGCCTCGATCAGCTGCTCCCCGCCTCGCTGACCCTCGTCCATGGCCCGGGGTGTCCCGTTTGTGTGACGCCGCTGGAACTGATCGACCAGGCAGTCGACATCGCTGCGCGGAAGGAAGTGATCTTCACGTCCTTCGGCGACATGCTCCGCGTGCCGGGGTCGAGCAAGAGTCTGCTGCAGGTGAAATCAGAGGGCGGTGACGTGCGCATCGTCTACAGCCCGCTCGACGCGGTGAAGCTCGCGGAGGAGAACCCCGGGCGCGAGGTCGTCTTCTTCGCGGTCGGTTTCGAGACCACCGCGCCCGCCAATGCCATGGCGGTGTGGCGCGCGCACGAACTGGGCTTGCCCAATTTCACCATCCTCTGCTCGCACGTCCTGGTTCCGCCGGCCATCGACGCGATCCTGGGGGCACCCGACTGCCGGATCCAGGGGTTCCTCGCCGCCGGTCACGTCTGCACGGTGGAAGGCTGCGAAGACTACGAGCCGCTTGCCGCGAAGTACGGCGTCCCGATCGTGGTCACCGGCTTCGAACCGGTGGACCTGATGGCAGGGATCCTCGTCTGCGTACAAGCGCTCGAAAAGGGATCAGCGACGGTCGAGAACGCTTACAAGCGTTCGGCGAGCCGCGAGGGCAACCCGCACGCGCGCGCGCTGGTGCGGCGCGTTTTCGAGACGTGCGACCGCGCGTGGCGCGGGATCGGCGTCATTCCGCGGAGCGGGTTGAAGCTGCGTCGCGAGTTCGCAGCGCTCGACGCCACAGGTCGCTTCGAATGCGGCCACATCCGCACCGACGAGCCGACGGAATGCATCGCGGGCGAGATTCTCCTCGGGCATCGCCGGCCTTCCGAGTGCGCGGCTTTCGGGAACGAGTGCACGCCGGATCACCCGCTGGGCGCGCCGATGGTGTCGGCCGAAGGTGCCTGCTCGGCGTACTACGCCCATCGGAGACCGGCATGACCGACGAGACGCCCCCCGATCCATCGCAGTGGTCGTGCCCGGTGCCCACCCAATCGTCCGACACCGTGCAGTTGGCCCACGGGGGTGGCGGCCGGCTGACCCAGAAGCTCATCGAGTCGGTGTTCGTCCCGGCGCTGCGGAACCCCGCCCTCGAAGTGCTCCACGACGGCGCCATTCTCTCGCTTCCTCCCGGAAGGATCGCGTTCAGCACCGACTCCTACGTCATCAGCCCAATCTTCTTCCCGGGCGGCGACATCGGTTCGCTCGCGGTGCACGGCACCGTGAACGACCTCGCGATGTGCGGCGCGCGGCCGCTCCATCTCTCCGCCGGTTTCATCCTCGAGGAAGGGCTGCCCCTCTGCCGACCTGCGACGCATCGTAGCGTCCATGGGGCGAGCGGCGGCCGAGGCCGGAGTCACCGTGGTCACCGGCGACACCAAGGTGGTGGATCGCGGCAAGGGCGACGGGATCTTCATCAACACCGCGGGCATCGGCATCGTGCCGGAAGGCGTCGAGATCGCACCGACCCGGGCGCGCGCCGGCGACCTGGTGCTGGTGAACGGCGAGATTGCGGTACACGGGATCGCCATCATGTCGGTGCGCCAGGGCCTGCAATTCGAGACCGAGATGGTGAGCGACTCCGCGTCACTGCACGAACTCGTGGCCGCGGCTCTCGATGTCGCGGGGTCCCACGTGCATGTGCTGCGCGACCCGACGCGCGGAGGGGTGGCGAGCGCGCTCCACGAGATCGCGACCGCAGCGGAAGTGTCGATCGAGCTCGAGGAGCGCTCGATTCCCGTCAACGAGGCGGTGCAGGGGGCTTGCGAGTTGCTCGGCTTCGATCCGCTCTATGTCGCGAACGAGGGCAAGTGCCTCGCCATCGTGGCGCCGTCCCACGCCAAGACCGTCCTCGATGCGTGGCGACGCCATCCGCTCGGCAAAGACGCGGCCATCATCGGCCAGGTGCGCGAAGAGCCGCGCGGCCGCCTCGTGCTGCACACGCGCATCGGCGCCCGCCGCATCGTCGACATGCACTCGGGCGAGCAACTGCCGCGCATCTGCTGAGGCGGGCGGCTCGAGCGCGCCCGCCCAGGCGGCAGGTGCGACGTCACTCTGGGGTTACCGCCCTTTCAGGCATGCGCTCCAAGGGTGCTGTGACGCCCTCATTGCCGGCCACGGCAACTTCCTTCTTGCGTTCGGCGACGAGTCTCTCATATTCCAATGTGTGTTCTTCACGCAGCCGTTTGATACTCATCTTTCCCGTCAACATCGTCGTATCCAGCGGAAAGACTTCCGGACGGAAAGTGACACCCCATAGATGCCAGATCAGCACCACGAGCACGGCCAACGTCGCCTCATACCCGTGCGCGAGACGGGCCGCAGCCAGGATCACACCCGGCAGATAGGTGGTCGCAAACTCCGGGAAGACGAGCAGGATCCCCGTTCCACCGATGAGGCAGCCACCGAGGAAGAATCCCCAGTACTCGAACTTCTCACCGTAATCGAACTTGCCGAAGCGGGGTGCCGGCCCCAAGCCCAGGCGATGCCGCAGGCTCTCGATGATGTCTCGGAAGTCCTTCGCCGTGGGCAAGATCTCCGGTCGCTCATGCGAGCGCAGTGTCGAAATGACAGCGTGCACGACGTGCGCCGCCAAGAACGTTACGAACACGAAGCCACAAGTTCGATGAATCAGTCGTGCCGCAAAGATTCCGCCCCAAAAGTTGATCACGGCTCCGGCCAAACCGGAACTCGGATAACTCTGCGGAATTCCCGTCAGCACCAACATGCTGAACAAGAAGATCACCGCCGAGTGCTGCGCACGTTCCAGTTTCGAGAAGCGCTGCACGCTGCTCGGCAGTCCTTCGACGGTCTCCGCTTCCTCCTCCGATACCTGATCGGCATGCGTTCGACGATGGTGCAGGATCTGGATGATGATGTGCACGAGCAAACCGATCAGCATGATAGGAATCAGGAACTGATAGGCTATTCGGACGATCCATACGATAGTCCGGCGCCCAGGTCCCACCTCACCGTGCCCCAACCAGGCCCCGGCGAAGCGTGTCGATGCGCCTTCGTGACACCCGGCACAAACTGCAACCACCTCTTCTTCCGTCAGCGGTCCCACGTCGTGAGCTCCGTGACAGGTGGCGCAAGTCATGATCTCCGAAGGATCGGTGCCCTTCAAGCCCGTGACCAGGTGCTGAAATGTCAGCCCATGGAAGTCATCCATGTAGGACGTCACCACGGTGCCCTCGCGCTCATACTTCAAGATCAGCAGGCTATTCGAATGGCAGTCGATGCACAGGGTCGTCACGCGGGCGATCATCGGCAGTTGATCGCCCTCCGTGTCTCCGTGGGCCGGATGGCAGGTGTTGCAGTTCGGCAAGTCGCGGTTGGGCGACGTTTCCGAAAGGGCTTCCGCGTGGCCTCCGGCCTTGAAATCCTCGAACTCGGACTCGTGGCAACGGCCACAGCGGTTGAGAATCGGCAGCGGCTCCGCTTCGAAGCTCCGATCTGCGTGCGCCGAGTGGCAATCCGTGCACATAGGAGCGTCCTCGGCCTCCGCGCTGTGCCTGGGATGGATCTCTTCATGGCACGACTGGCAGAGTTCAGAGCGCGCCTTCGCATACCCCCGTTCGCTTGGCTCGTCGAAGTCGGGATGATCATCCGCGTACTCCTCACCATGGCACGATGAACAAGCCAGAATCTCGCCGTGCGCGGACCTGCGAATCGCATCACCATCGAGCTGGAAGTAGATCACTTCGCCACTGGGGAAGACGTACTCCTTCTTGTCCTCATCCATGTCCTCGTGACAGGCCAAGCAATCTTCATTCAGAGCATCGATTTCTTCGGGGAGCAGTCCCTGCCCCCACGCCGGAACTGCGAGGAGCAGGAACATGAGCACAAGAGGCACCACCGGAATACGCATGACGACCTCTTCACCGAATGTTGGCCGGACGGAAGATCCTGGCGATCCTCACTCCGACTCCATAAGCAACAACCGCAATGGCCACTGGCGGAAGGCATACGATGTATGCCAACCCCTTGAACGGCGCGGCTACCAGTCTTCCGAAATCACGCAATGAGCCCGGTTCAATCAGAGTCGGTTCGACGACCGGCTCCATTCGCTCCTCCCCGAACACGACGGAGCAGGATTCGATTCCAGACTCGACGGCGGGACGAAGCACTTTCGCGAGCGCCATTCCGATCGCGTAGAAGGCTGCTGCGATCCCGATCACGGGCAGGAAGATGATGTAGACCAAACCCACGATCGGAGCAGCCATCAAGCTCGCGAGTCCGCGAAGCGTGCCCGGCGCGACCTCAGCCGCCTTTGCTTCCGCAACCTCCGGCTCTGTGCGGACCGGCGCCACGAACTCGGCGAGCGCGGATTCCAGAGCGGGATCGTCCGCAACGACAGCGTGTGCCCAGGAAGATCGTTCACCTTGCAACGCAGCCAATGCGATTTGCTCCAGCTCGTCCGGGGATACCGGCTTCTCCAGATATCCGTAGGCGCCGAGCTTGCGGGCCTTCTCTTCGACCTCGGGGCTACCAAAGCCCGTGATGAGAACGAAGCGGGTTTCGGGCTTGTTTTCGTGAATCCACTCCAACAGCTCCAGCCCATCCACTCCGGGCATCCGAAGATCGGAGATCACCAAATCCACCGGGTGTCCCTTCAGCCCGCGAATCGCGCTATCGCCATCCGCGGCCGTCCTTACCTTCCGATCTTCCGCAGACAACATGCGTCGCCAGCCTTCTCGCACGCCTTCTTCGTCGTCTACGAACAAGATCTCTTGTTTACGAAGCATCCCGTCAGTGTGTTGTTGAGTTTGCATTTTCCATCTCCTTGGAGGCTAGTCTCCACGTGAACTCTTGAGCTGGAGCGAGGCACCAGATCCGTGGTTCTAGAATTCGACGCACCGAGCGCACTACGCGCTCTAAACCAGACGCATCGAGATACGTTTCCAAGAAGTCCACGGAGCACGAGCTTAGATAGGCGGCCAGAATCACGGATAGGCCACCTTCCACGATCGCGAGCGCTCTCAAGCCGGGATACTCGAGACTCAACCGGCTCAATGCGATCAAAAGTGATCCGAATCGAACCCGACCAATCCGGAACACGAGTACCGCAATCGAAGACAAGCGGTCGCTCCGGCTCAGTGCCTCAATGCTCGGAAAGCGCAAAACGAGAAGCCCTTCTCTCTCCAAGGACTCCGCCAATGCATCGTCTGCGGGGCCACCTTCCAGGATTGCTATGAGATTGTGCTGACGGTTCATGTTTCATCCCGCCGATGGATCGCTGAAAAAACCCCTTTTCACTTCCTCTGTAGTGCAAGGCGCATACCAGAGAATCAGCGACTGCCCCGCGCGGGCGCCGAACGCCTAACCACTCGTGGAATCGATGGTTTTTCAGAACTGAACAGAATCGACCAACCGATGAATCAAGGCCAATGTATGCGCCCCGTATACGGCCCGGGGTGGTGGCCGCTTCGCTGGAAGCCACCCGTTTCGCCAAGGCATTGATTTATCGAGACTTTGATGAATCAGTTGCTTGCTGCGCCGCTGGATTTGCGGTGTATACGAACCGCATACACGCTCCCTAGGGAAACCAGTGTCTCCGGCGAGGAACGCCGCAGCTCGGACCGAGGAATTGAGGCTCAAACATCGGTCGAGGGCACGTCTTCTGGGGAACTCCCGGGAAGCCTGGGCACGCTGACACCGTGCTTGCGCATCAGGGCATGGAAGTTCGGGCGCTGCATGTCGACGGCGCAAGCTGCCGCGGTGACATTCCAGCGTGCCTGTTGCAGCGCCTTGATGACAAAGAGCTTCTCGAGCCGCTCCACCGCCTCGGCCCGCAGCTCCTTCTTTCGCGCGGCCAACGAGCGACTATCGGCCGGGATGTCTTCGTTTTTCATCGCAGAGTGCTCGCCCAGAATCGTGGGCAGCGCATCGATGTCGATGAACTCGGTATCTGTGAGAAGCACTGCGCGTTCGATCACGTTCTCGAGTTCACGCACGTTTCCCGGCCACTCATGCACTTCGAGTGCAGAGAGCGCACGCGGTCGGATGCCATCGATCCGTTTCTCGAACTCCTTCGAACATTTCTCGATGAAGTGATGGGCCAGCAAGGGGAGTTCTTCGATTCGCTCCCGAAGCGGCGGCAAAGCGACCGTGAAAACCGCCAGGCGATAGTAGAGATCCTCGCGGAACGTGCCGTTTGCAACGAGTTCCATCAAATCCTTGTTCGTAGCCGCAACCAGGCGGACGTCCACTTTCACATACTTGTCGGAACCGACGGGGCGAATTTCATGTTCTTGAAGAAGGCGCAGAATGCTGCTCTGAATTCGTGGCGAGATCGTGGCGATCTCATCGAGAAAAAGCGTTCCGCCGCGTGCTGCTTCGACCAGGCCTTGTCGATCGCGGATGGCGCCGGTAAACGCTCCGCGCACATGGCCAAAGAGTTCGGATTCCAGAAGCGATTCGTTGAGTGCCGAACAGTCGGCCACGACGAAGGGCTTGTCCTTCCTCGGACTGTTGTAGTGAATCGCCTTGGCGATGCAGTCCTTGCCCGTGCCCGTCTCGCCCGAGATGAGAATCGTACTATTGGTCGGAGCCGCCTTGGAAACGAGCTGCATGACGGCCTGCATCTTTGCCGATGAACAAACCAATCCCCCGATGCAATGGCGCGATTCCAGCTCCGAACGCAACCGCTGCGTCAGATTCAGTAGGTGCCTTCGCTCGAGGGCGCGGGCCACGGCGATCAGGAGCTGATCCGGCGCCACCGGCTTCTGCAAATAGTCGAACGCCCCTTGCCGAATCGCATCGATGGCCGTCTCGATCGTGGCATAGCCCGTCACGATCAGGACTTCGGTTTCGGGAGAGATCGCTCTGGCTTCGTGCAATACCTCCATACCGCTGAGGCCAGGCATCTTGATGTCGAGCAAAAGGAGATCGAAGTTGCCATTCCGCAAACGCTCGATTCCGTCCTTCGGATCACAAGTCGTCGTGACTTCGTATCCCTCATCGCCCAGGACCCGCCGAATGCTCTCGCAAACCACAGCCTCGTCGTCGATCACTAGGATCTTGGGCGACAAATGCCATTCCTCTTTTTGACTCATCGAAGGCTCCTTCAACTTCAACTCGTGGAACTCGCACTTTCTATAGCTGCATCGGCTTTAGCCACCGGCAGGAGTACCGTAAACTCCGTCCAACTCGCGCCGTCGCTATCGATCAGGATCGTACCGCCGTGACGAGTGACGATCCCGTACGAAATGGACAAACCGAGCCCCGAGCCCTGTCCCGCCGGCTTTGTCGTGAAGAACGGCTCGAAGACTCGCCCTATCTGTTCTGCTGAAATCCCGTGGCCGGTATCCCGAACGCGGAAACGAACCAATGCATCGGAGCGACCGTTCGGGGGCAAGCCGCGGTCCGCGAAATCTTTGCGCCGAACTTCATCCAGTTTCAGGGATAGCTTGCCACCCGGCTTCATGGCCTGGATTGCGTTCAACATGAGGTTGAGAAACACCGAAGTCATCTGGCTCTGGTCCACGAGGATTTGGGGTAGACCTTCCGCAATCAGGCACTCCTCCTCGATCTCGTTCTCTCGGAACTTGGGGCGCACCAACTCCAGCGTGTGGTTCACAATCTCCCCAGGGCTGCAGAACGTGAGCTGCTGATCCAGCTTCTGATCCCGTGAAAAGTCCAGAAGATTTCGGATGATGACCGCGCAACGTTTCGCCTCGTCCAAAATGATCCCCACATCATGGTAGTCTTGCGAGTCTGGGACCAACTTCTTCCGCACGAGATGACCGAAGGTGATGATGGCCATGAGCGGACTGTTCAGCTCATGGGCGACCCCAGCTGCAACCAATCCAACAGCCGAGAGCTTCTCGGCCTGCATGGCCTGATACTGGGCCGCACGCACCTCCTTCGACTTCTTCTCAATTTCATCCTTCAAAGCATTGATCCACTTGTGCTCCTTCGTGCGCGAGACGTGCATGCTTTCGACCATCTCGTTGAACGAACGAGTGAGGATGCCGATCTCCGCCGCAGCGGTGGGAGAAACTTTCTGAGAGAAGTCGCCGCTCGCCACCTGGCGCGTCGCATCGATGAGATTCCATAAAGGCCGGTTGACCCTATTCTGAACCACAATGAACAGACCGACCGTCGTCAAGACCAGGACACCCAAGGAAACAAAGGCGGCGTGCCAACTGGCGGCGAAGATTCGCTTTTCTGTGGGCTCCAAGGATACGCCCACGTCGAGAACTCCGAGCACACTCTTCGCGGTTGGATCTTCGTGGCAGTCCGTCCCGCTGCACCGCTTCTCGTTCTGAATCACAGTGATCGTCGAGAGAATCTTCTTGCCGGCCTCGTTCTCATAAATCCGAGAGCGATCGGAGATCGTGAGGTGGTGGATCGGTTCATTCGCGTCGTGGCATAGGAAACAGGCTTCGGCGTTCTTGTCCACCATGTTCCCGATTTCATCCGGGCGTGACGAATAGGAGATCTTGCCTTCCTTGTTGAAGAGCCGAATCCGCTCCACGCCGGGGTGGGTCGCCACAGCCTCGATCACTTCCTGCACACCCTGTGAATTGTCGTCCAGCATCTCCTTAGAAATGCTCAGCAGTAGCGTTTGCGCGACATTGTCGGTGCCGTGAATCATTTCCTCGACGATCTGACCGCGGTGGTTCGAAATGAGCGCCGCAGACAACGCGAGCAAACCGGCGGCTACGAGCAAACCGGCGGTCAAGGAAACCCGAGTTCCCAGCGTCAAATGCTTCACCATGCCCCCTCCGTGCTGTCCAAAACGCCGAAGCAAACCTCATCCAGGCTTCGGTCGTAAACGACGTCGGGACACCGCAAAGCCCGACGTGCCTATCGGCCTCGCTCAGCGAATGACCGGTTCTGGGCGATCTTCTTCGTGGCGCGCCACAAGAGCGTCACCTTCGAGAGAGATCTGGGCCCCTTCGTGCGCCACGAGCGACTCGTCCGAGGCTCCGATCCCACCCGCGCCGGCGAGATCCTTCCGTGGAGCCACAAGATCTTCGGCAACCTCAAGACCTGGCTGCGAGGCACTTTCCACGGTGTGAGCCGCAAGCATCTGCAGCGTTACCTCGACGAGTTCGTCTACCGCTTCGATCGGCGCTGGCACGAAACAGAGATGTTCGGCTTCGTGCTTCGCCGAGCCGTCCACGGCGAGCCGTTCCCTTATCACCAATTGGTAGCTGATGGAAGCCGATAGGCATAAGGACCGTTGTCCCAGAACTTCTCCTCGCTGCAACCGATGCAGCCGTGTCCGGACTGGATCAGGTAGCTCGTTCCCCCGTTCCAGCGAGTGACGCTGCACGCGTTGTAGGTCGTCGGACCGCGGCAGCCCATCTTGTACAGGCAAGTAGCCCTTGGGCGCGCGCTCATCGTCCCAGCTCTCGACGAACAGACCCGCGTCGTGGTTGGCGCGGCGAATGCACGTATCGTGCACGCGCTTCGATCGGCGGGCACCCCGGCACCTTGATGATCGGTCTTCCCGATACGATTCTGTGTAGTGGTGTCGCGCCGGTCGGGACCATCGGCCTCGATGGGAATCGACCCCTCGATCAACATCAGGTACTGGCCGAAATACTTCTCCATCGTGTTGCGCACCGCCGCTTCGGCCTGTTCACCGGCCGCGGCCTGCAGGGTCTGGGTGTAGAAGCATGGTGGCCTCGAGGCCGGCGGATGCGGTAAGCAGGGCGCAGAGTTAGTTGAAGTCTCGCCGCATGTAGCCGCGGCTCTGCATGTCCTGCCAGACAGTGCGCGCTTGATTGGGCATCGCGATCCCCTCCTTCGAGAAGAGGTCGCTCGGGCAGTCGAAGCAAGAAACAGGATCGGCGGCGGAGTCGCACTCTCTGCCTTCTCTCGAACAACGACTAACTTGTATCAGACGTTACGGATGAGATAACGCGGTGTCCAGAAAATGTTTGCACCATCAGCACACGAGGAGCACGAAGCGACTGCGGGTCTACGTTCGGGGCGCGGTGCAAGGCGTCGGGTTTCGCCCGACAGTCTACCGCGTGGCGACAGATCTCGGGCTCAACGGGTGGGTGGCCAACTCGCCGGAAGGCGTCGAGATCGACCTCGAAGGAGCGGAGGACGTGGTGCAGCGCTTCGTCCCCGCGCTGCTCGCGCAGAAACCCCCGCGCGCCATCATTCAGGGACTCGAAACACGCTGGCTCGACGCCGCGGGGCACACGCGTTTCGAGGTGAAGGAGACGGACGCCCAGCGGGCGGCGACCACGGTGGTGGTGCCGGATATTGCGACGTGCGCCGACTGCCTCCGCGAGATCTTCGATCCTTCGGACCGGAGATTCGGCTACCCCTTCATCAACTGCACCAACTGCGGCCCGCGCTTCACCATCATCGAATCGCTCCCCTACGACCGCGAGCGCACCACGATGGCGCGCTTCGCGATGTGTCCGGCCTGCCAGGCCGAGTACGACGATCCGCGCGACCGCCGCTTCCATGCCCAACCCAACGCGTGCCCGGAGTGCGGGCCGCACCTCGAGCTCTGGGATCCATCGGGCGCGCGGATCGAGGCGCGCGAGCTCGCGTTGCTCGCAGCGATCGCGGCGATTCGCGCCGGCCGGATCGTCGCGGTGAAGGGCATCGGCGGTTTCCATCTGATCTGTGACGCGCGCAGCGAAGAGGCCGTGCGCGAGCTGCGCCGGCGCAAGAGGCGCGAGGAAAAACCGTTCGCGCTGATGTTCCCCAACCTCGGCGCGGTGCGCGCGGCCTGCCGCCTGAGCGTTCAGGAAGAACAGCTGCTCACGTCTCCGGAAGCGCCGATCGTGCTGTTGCGCCGGCGCGACGAGGCGTTCTCGCCATGGGTCGCGCCGGGAAACCCGTATCTCGGCGTCGTCCTCCCCTACGCTCCGTTGCACCATCTGATGACGCGCGCGCTCGGCTTCCCGGTGGTGGCGACGAGCGGCAATTTGACCGACGAGCCGATCGCCACCGACGAACGCGAAGCGCTGTCGCGGCTCGACGGCATCGCCGACCTCTTCCTCGTCCACGACCGGCCCATCGCGCGCTACGCCGACGACTCGATCGCGCGCACCGTCTCGGGCCGGCCGATGCTGCTTCGCCGCGCCCGCGGCTACGCCCCGCTTCCGCTGGCGCAGACGGACGCGAAGGACGCGATCCTCGCTGTGGGCGCTCATCTCAAGAACACCATCGGCTTCTCCATCGAGGGGCAGTTGATGCTCTCCCACCACCTCGGAGACCTCGAGACGCCGCAGGCACTCGCCGCCATGCACGACGTGGTCGCACGCCTACCGGGGCTCTACGGTTTCTCGCCCGCGGTCGTCGCCCACGACCTCCATCCCGACTACGCGTCCACCCAATTCGCCGAGACGCTCCCGGCCCGGCGGATCGGGGTGCAGCATCATCTTGCCCACGTTCTCGCGTGTATGGCCGACAACGAGCTCGCGGGTGAAGTGCTCGGCGTCGGCTGGGACGGCGCCGGCTACGGCACGGACGGCACCATCTGGGGCGGCGAGTTCCTGCGGGTGCGCGATGGCGCGTTTCAACGCGTGGCCCACCTGCGGACGTTCCCGCTCCCCGGTGGTGACGCTGCGGCCCGCGAGCCGCGGCGCAGCGCGCTCGGCCTGCTCCATGAAATGGAGGGGGGCGCCGTCTTCGCGCGCCCCGATCTCGCCGGGCGGCTCGGCTTCGAACCCGCGGAGCTCGCAGTGCTGCGCGGGATGCTCGCGACCGGCACCGGTGTGGCGCGCACCTCGAGCGCGGGACGCCTCTTCGATGGCGTGGCTGCGCTGCTTCGACTGCGCACGCGCGTCGGCTTCGAGGGGCAGGCCGCGATGGAACTGGAGTTCGCGATCGACGATGCGACCGATCAGGACGCCTATCCTTTCACGCTCGAGGGAGAAGTCGTGGACTGGGCACCGATGATCGCCGCCATCGAAGCCGACCAGCGCTCCGCAGTGCCGGTCGCGCGAATCGCGCGGCGATTCCACGACACCCTCACCGAAATGATCGTGGCCGTGGCGATGCGCGAAGCGCTCCCGCGCGTCTGCCTGACCGGCGGGTGTTTTCAGAACCTCGCGCTAGCGGAGCGAACGATCGAGCGACTCGCGGCGAGCGGCTTCGCCCCATACTGGCACCAGCGCGTCCCGCCCAACGACGGCGGCATCGCGCTCGGACAGCTGGTGGCTGCCGGCTTCGGTGTCGCAACCCGGTGAGCGCTGCGCGCGCCGTCAGCGGATCCCGAGGATTCGCATCGGGTTCTCGTAGAAGATCTTCTGGAGTACCGGGCGCGGGAGGTCGAGGCCGAACTCGATCGAAGTCTTGTCCCGCCCCGCCTGGGGATCGACGTAGAGGCGCGCGCCGAGCAGCAGGAAATCGGTCTCGATCCGCTCGCGGATCGAACGCTCCGTCTCGCCGGCATCGAGGATCAGGTCGGTGCCCCAGAGCAGGCGATCCTGGTAGGCCACGACGAAGTCGCGGTAGCGCCGCAGGAAGCGCGGGATCTCGCCCTGATAGCGCGACAGCCCCCCGCCCATGCTGACGTCCATGAACAGGTTGGGATAGGTGTCGAGGAGCCGGGCGGTCTCATCGAAATCGGGCGGCGTGCGCGCGTAGTGCGCGGCGATCACCGTGAGGCTCGGAAAGGCGCGGAGCAGATGCTCGAGTTCGGGCATCTGCTTCGGGATGCGCATGGGGCTCACGTGCAGCAGGACCGGGATGCCGAGCGCGCGCGCCTCCTCGAACACCGCGAGCATCGGCGGCCCGTCGAGCGGGGCCTGGTAGTAGTCCGGGTGCCCCGCCATCAGTTTGAGTCCGCGAGCGCCGTGGCGGACGGCGTCGGCGAGCAGCGTGACGGCATCCGCGTCGGCTGGGTTCACGGTGGCGAAGGGGATGAGGAAGTCGGGGTCGCGCCGCGCGGCCTCGAGCAGGCTCGCCATGTGCTCGCGGTAGCCGCGGTTGTCGGGCGCGTCACCGGTCGGGAGCAGGATCACCTTCCGGATGCCCATCTCGGCCGCGACCTTGCGATAGCTGTCGAGCGAGCCCCCGGCGCGGTAGTGCTCGTGCGTGCTGATTTTCGGCAAGTCCGCGAGGAAGTTCGCGCGCTGGGCCACGGCCAGCCGCGCCGGCAGATCGCGATCGAGCAGCGCGTCGTAGAGATCGGGGCTGCCCGCGGCGCGCGCGCAGCCCACGGCGCATGCCAGCGCCAGGAGTCCGATTCGCCGCGTCCGCATCATGCCTCACTTTCCGTCACCAGGAAGTGACGGATGGCCCGCCGCTGGCGCGGGATCCCGGCCTGGCGACCCGACTCGTTGCCACCGTGCGCTGCGCGACGGGTCCGCCGTGGATCGCCGAGTGTGAGCATCATAGGGGTAAAGACGTTGGGACCACAGACGGGGGTCATCGCGCTCGGACTTCGAGCAGCGCGAGCGACGCGCCGTCTGCGAGGGGCACGAGCGCTCCCCGGCGAAGCTCTTCCGCCGTGGAGACGAAGCGGCGCCCCTCGAACAGGTCGCGACAGTCGAGAGCGCCCCGTGCCGACGCGGGCAGCGGCATCGAGGCCGGCGTCGCGGCGCCGGCGCCGTTGCGAAACAGCGCCAGCAGTCCATTGCCGCGGCCGTCTCCCCGGTAGAAGCCATCCCACGAGCGCCCCGTGCTCTCGAGCGCTTCGAAGCAGTCGAGTCCGTACTCGTCGCGGGTGCGGCGATAGGCCTCGAAGACGCGACGGATTCCATCGCCCTCACGGGGCGACACGGATCGGAGATCGCCGAGCAGGAGCGGAACGCTCGCGAGAGACGAAGCGGCGCTCGCGAGCGGGTCCGGTCCGTCTGCGCGCAGGTTTCCCACGAGCAGACGCTCGGGCGGGAGACAGCGTGCGCGATGGAAGGCGAGCCGGCGGGCGGCGCGCGGCGCGCCGAGGCCCGCGGTGTCGAGGACGTTGCTCAGCCACACGAGATCCCCCGCTCGCAGCAGCGCGTAATCGGCGGCGTGATGTCCCCCCCAGAGTTCGTAGGTGAGATCGACGAGGAGGCCGGGACGCTCGCGTCGCCAGCGCTCGGCGATGCGTTCGATTGCGCGGTAGACGCGCAGCGCGAAGTCGCCCGCCGATCGCGGCCGCCCCGCGAGGTGACGCGCGGCGAACGCGCGCAGCGATCCGCTCGGATCGCGGCCATACGCGAGCAGACCGACCGGATCCGCCGCGAACGAGGCTCCGGGAGCGAGTTCGACCTCGACGGGGAAGCGCGCGGTGTCGTAGCCGAGGGTCGACAGAGGTGTGTAGCCGAGGCGGACGATCGAACGGCGCACGAGGCCCGGCCCGAGGTGGATCAGGAACAGGCCGCGTCCCGTTTCCGGATCGTCGATCCGAATCGCGGGGTCGTCCATTCCCCCGTAGTGGTCGCCGTGGGCGGGCGTCGAGCAGAAGTCGCGGAACACCTCGATGCGCTCGAGGGGTGCGGGCGTGAGCGGCAGCTCGAGGGACTGCATGTCCGAGAGCAGCAGGGGCCGGTCGCCCTCGTTGCGTACCTCGAGCCATTGCAGTTGCGCGGGCGCATCCGCGAATGAGCGAACGTGGAGATCGATCGCGACGGGGCGCGTGCGCGCGCGGTGTCGAAGGATGCGATCGGTCGCCGCTCCTGCGTGTCGCGTGGGTGCGGGCGCCGTATCGAGCCCGACGAACTCCACGGCTTCCGACGCTCCGTGCAAGACCTCGCCATCGACGACGAGTCGCCAGCCGATCGCGACCGATGACCATCCCGCTGCGAGCAGCGGACGGCCCTCGTGCTCGAAATTTGTCGTGCGCGCGCGGCTGCGCTCGTCGACCTCGATCACGCGCCGCAGGTCGCCCTCGGTCCAGTCGATCGTTCTGCTCTTCACGCCCACAGCTCCCTGCCGATGGTCGCCCGTTGCTCCGTGCGCGAGTGAGAGCGGCATGACGCACGTGACCGCGCTCGTCGCGCTTCTGCTCGGTCGCGTCGAGACCGGGGCGTCCGATGCCGCACCGCGATCGACCGAGGAGCGGTGCGCAGGGGCGATCCGTTGCACGACTCAGGAAGAGGTCGCTTCTCGCCTCCGCTGGCGCAGCAGCGCGACCGCGGCCGCGCTCGCGAGCGCCAGCAACTCGGACGACGGCTCGGGCACGTACTGCGTGCCGGATTCCGCCGTCACGACTACGTCGCCGATCGGCTGCTGCAGTGCATCGATGAACTCGAAACCGATGAGCGTCGCGCCGCTCAGGAAGCTCACGTCGGCGCTGCCGGAAGCGAGGCTCTGCGTCTGCGGGAACGCCTCCGCGAGCAGCGTCACCGTAGTGGAGAACGGTGTCCCGAAGCTGATGGGAAGCTTGCTCGTCGCGCTGGCGCCGGAACCGGCGACGGTCCAGCCGGTCGTACCGAGCGTGTTCGTGAAACCACTCAGGACCGGCGGCAGCAGGGTCGGCGCCTGGCTCCCGATGAGCTCGACAGCGTTCTCGACGTCGATCTGGCCGGCGATCGCGAAGTGGAAGATCACCCAGCCCGGCGAGCCGTTCGCAATCGACGCGCTCGTCGCGGTCAGCACGTCCGTGAACGAGGCGAACGCTGCGGCGGCATTGCCCGTGAAGTTCCCGGAACGCGTGCTCGTACCCGAGGCCGCCGCCGAGAGGGGCCCGTAGTCGGCTTGCGCCTGCGCCGCTCCCGCAAACTGAACATCGCCCGCCGACCCGCTCGCCGCGAGCGGACCCGACGCGGCCGTCTGGTCGTCGAGGCCGCTGTCGCCGCTGAAGCCGCAGCCCACGAACGTCGTGCCGCTCGGGACGTTGTACCCGCCCACGCCGCCGTCGGGAAGCGGGAGCGACGAGAGGCTGCACGCCGCCACGCCCGCCTCGACCGACGCGACCGCCTCGAGCTGCGCGGCACGCACCGGACCGACTGCGAGCGGGCCCGCGACACTGAGAAGCAACGCGATCTTCGGCCGCATGGGTCGCCTGTAGCTTGGCAAGGGCGAGACAGGGTATCCCGGGTTCACGATCCTGCGAGCTCGCCGATCTGCGGGCGAAGTCCGACCATTGCGCTCCGCCGGAGAAATTCGTGATCCGCCCCCGCTACCACTTCACGCCGCCGCGGAACTTCCTGAACGACCCGAACGGGCTCCTCTTCCACGCCGGCGAGTATCACCTCTTCTACCAGCACAACCCGTTTGGCGAGACGTGGGGGCACATGAGCTGGGGCCATGCCGTGAGCCGCGACCTCCTGAACTGGGAGCATCTCCCGGTGGCGCTCGCCGAGCAGGACGGCGTCATGGTCTTTTCCGGCAGCGCAGTCGTGGACCGGCACAACACGAGCGGCCTCGGCGCCGGAGGGGAGCCGCCGCTGGTGGCGCTGTACACCGGACACGGTCGTGCGGAGCAGACCCAGAATCTCGCCTACAGCAACGACCGCGGGCGCAGCTGGGTGCGCCATCCCGGCAACCCCGTGCTCGCGATCGGCTCGCGCGACTTCCGCGACCCGAAGGTGTTCTGGCACGCGCCCACCCGGCGTTGGGTGATGGTCACGGTGCTCGCCGCGCTGCGCGCGGTGCGCTTCGACGTGTCGCGCGATCTGCTCCACTGGACGCATGCGGGTGGCTTTGGTCCGGGAGATTCCACCGACGGGCCGTGGGAGTGCCCCGATCTGTTCGCGCTGCCGGTCGAGGGCGAGCCCGACGGGCGGCGCTGGGTGCTGAAGGTCGACGTGCAGAAGGCGGACGGCGCCCGCTACTTCGTCGGCGACTTCGATGGAAGCCGCTTCGTGGCCGATCCCGAGACGCACCGCGATCTGCGCGTCGACCACGGCCGGGATTTCTATGCGGCCCAGTCGTTCAGCGACCTCCCGGACGGGCGGCGCGTCTGGATCGGCTGGATGAGCCACTGGGAGTACGCCAACTCCGTGCCCACCGCGCCCTGGCGCGGACAGCTCTCGATTCCGCGCGAGCTTCGGCTCGCGCGCACGCAGGCGGGGCTGCGCCTCGCGCAACGGCCGATCGCCGAACTCGCGCGCCTGCGCCACCCGCTGCTGCGGGTGGCGAACGCCGACCTCGCCGTGGTGAACCGCGAGCTCGCGGCGACGCAGGGCGGCTCCGCGCTCGAGATCGACGTCGCCCTCGCGCCGCGTCGCGCATCGACCTGCGCGGTCGCCGTACGCAGCGCGGGAGCGGAGCGCACCGTCGTCGGCTTCGACGCGGCGGGCGCGGAGGTCTTCGTGGACCGCACCCGCTCGGGCGTCACGGAGTTCTCGCCGGCGTTCGCCGGGATTCATCGCGCGGCGGTCGCGCCGGTGCAAGGCGCCATCGCACTCCGGATCTTCGTCGACGCCTGCTCGGTCGAAGTCTTCGCGGAGGGAGGCCGCACCGTTCTCAGCGATCTCGTCTTCCCCGACGCGGCGAGTACGGGCATCGAGCTGCTCTCCGACGCGGACACGAGCGTCCGGTCCCTCGAAATCTTCCGCCTCGACGGCTGAAGCCGAATCGGGGACGTTCTCGCCGCATCGTGCCCATCCGATTCCTTCGGCCGTGACTGAGGTAGAGCCAGAGATGTGTTGGAGATCCCGTCTCGATCGCGCAGAGGGCAACGCCGAGGCATTGGTTGAGGAGAGAGGATGAGCGCGACGCAACCCATTCCCGTACTCGTCGGTGTCGCCCAGCTCCTGCAACGACAGGATGATCCCAGGGAGGCGGCGGAGCCGCTCGCGATGATGCTGGCCGTGCTCGAGCAGGCGGGGCAGGACGCCGGCGCGCCGAAGCTGCTGCAGCGCGCGAATTCGATCTACGTGATCCGCGGGATGTGGGGTTACGGAGACCCCGGGCGCGCGATCGCGCGCCGGCTCGGCGCCATGCCCGACGAGACCGTCAGCACACCGTACGGTGGCAACTTCGCCCAGGCCTGTGTGATCGACGCGGCGCGCGAGATCCAGGCCGGCCGTCGCGACGTGGTGCTCGTGACCGGCGCGGAGAACGGCCGCAGCCAGGGCCAGGCCCAGCGGCAGGGCGCCCGGCTGCGCGAAACCGAAGCGCCCGGAAGGCCGGATCGAAAGATCGCCGAGGACAAGGCGATTTTCCACGAGGCCGAACTCGCGCGCGGGATGAACAGCGCCAGTGATGTCTTCGCGATCATCGAGAGCGCGCTTCGCTTCGCGAAGGGCGAGACTCTCGAGGCCAACGCCCAGCGAGCCGCAGCGCTGTGGGCGGGCTTCAACGCGGTTGCGCAGGGCAATCCCCATGCCTGGATTCGCCAGCCGTACACCGCGCAGCAGATCGGCCAGGCTTCCCCCGACAACCCGATGATCTCGTATCCCTACACGCGATTGATGAACGCCAACTCCCGTGTCGACATGGCGGCGGGCGTCATCCTCTGCTCGCTCGCAACGGCGCGGAGCGCCGGCGTCCCCGAGGAGAAACTCGTCTTCCTGCACGCCGCGACGGAAGCCAACGACAGCAACTTCCTGTCCACGCGCCACGAGTTCCACCGCTCGCCGGCGATGCGCATCGCGGGCCGCCGTGCTCTCGAACTCGCCGAAAAGGCGATCGGAGCGATCGACCACGTCGATCTCTACAGCTGCTTCCCCTCGGTGGTGCAGATCGCCGCGACGGAACTCGGCATTGCCGAGGGCCGCCCGCTCACCGTCACCGGCGGGCTCACCTTCGGCGGCGGACCCATGAACAGCTACACGCTCCACGCGGTCGCGCGGATGGCGGAGGTCGTCCGAGCGGATCGCGGTTCGACGGGTCTCGTCAGCGGCAACGGCGGCTGGCTCGCCAAGCACGCCTTTGCGATCTACTCGAGCGAGCCCCCGAAGTTCGACTTCCGCTACGAGAACCTCCAGGCGCAGGCCGACGCCTTCCCGCTGCGCGAAGCGCTCGTCGACTGGGAGGGTCCGGTGACCCTCGAAGCCTACACCGTGGCGCACCAGAAGGGGCAGCCCCGCATCGCCCACGCCGCCTGCCTCACGGACGCCGGGCAGCGCACCTGGGCGACGCTCTCCGAGCCCGCGCTGCTCGCGGCGATGATGCGCGAGGAGTTCTGCGGCCGGCGCGGGCGCGTCGACGGCCACGGCCGGCTGAGCGTGGGACCTCGCGGCTGACGCCGAGACGCTGCGGCGCTCGCGAGTCCAGCGGGTTCAGCAGCCTGGCCGCCACCCACGTCGGCGGTCAATCTCCTGGCTGCCAACCATGGCCATCCTGTGCACCGGCTGCGGCCGCCGCTACGACGACGCCCTCTTTGCATTCGGTCGCACGATCTGCTGCGCCTGCGGGCGACGCGTCGGCGCGGAGATTCGCGCGGACGATCCGCGCAGCGAGGGCCCGCCGCGCTTCGCGTTGGATGCCATGCTCGGGCGCCTCGCGCGCTGGCTCCGCGTGCTGGGCCTCGACGCGACCTGGAGCGCCGATGTCGCGGATGTGGCTCTCGTGCGCCACGCGCTCGACGAGGGGCGCTGGCTGCTGACGCGCGACCGCGCGCTGCCCGAGGAGTGGCGCGTGCCCCGCATCCACCTCGTCGAGTCCGAGCAGCCGCTCGAGCAGCTGCGCGAGATCTTCGATGCCTTCGCGCTGCGCCCGGGCGTCCGGCTCTTCGCGCGCTGCACGCGCTGCAACGCTCCGATCGAAGCCGTGCCGCGCGAAGTCGCCGCGGCGCGCGTTCCGCCCGGCGTGTTGGCCCGCAACGAGCGCTTCTGGCGCTGCCCGCGCTGCGGACGCATCTACTGGGAGGGCTCGCACGTGGACCGCATGCGCCGCACCCTCGAGCGCGTGCTCGGTTCCGCCTGACTTGCGCCCGGCGGGCTCTCGAGGAGGCATCCCCGGGTGGCGTCCGCTACGAAGTGGCGGTGCCGACGTCGAGGAGGAGGGCGTCGTGTTGCGCGTTTCGGCCCGATCGCTCGCTCTTGCACGCGCGCCGCGCGATCGAGCCGTCTGGCTCGGCATCGCCGCCGGCGCGGCGCTGGCGGCGATCTGCGCACAGCCGAACGCATCGTCGGGAGGCGAGACAATGAAGATGAGTTCGACGACATTTGCGCATCAGGGCGAGATCCCCGAGCGCTACACCTGCGAAGGCGAGGACGTAGCGCCGCCGCTCGCATGGAGCGAAGTGCCCGCGGGCACGCAGAGTCTCGCCCTGATCGTCGACGACCCCGACGCGCCCGACCCGGCCGCGCCGAAGCGGACGTGGGTCCACTGGGTGCTGTATGGCGTCCCTCCGGCGGCGGCGGGCCTGCCCGAAGCGGTACGCTCGTTGCCCGCCGGGACACGCGAAGGCGTCAACGACTGGGGGCGCACCGGCTACGGCGGCCCGTGTCCGCCGATCGGCCGCCATCGCTACTTCTTCAAGCTCTACGCGCTCGATCTGGTGCTGCCCGATCTGCAGCGACCGACCAAGGCGCGCCTCGAGCAGGCGATGCACGGCCACGTCCTCGCGCAGACCGAGCTAATCGGAACCTATCAGAAGCGGCGCCGCTGATCGCCGGCGATCCGCCGCAGCGGATCAGCGCTTCGGAACCTCCTTCTCGAGCAGCGCGATCAGATCGAAGGTCGAGATCAGGCCCACGAACGCCTCGTCCTTCGCGACGAGGACGCGGTGCACGTGGTGTTGGCGGAGCGTTCTCGCGACCTCGGCAACGCTCGCGTCCGGCGCCACGCTGATCACGTCCGGCGACATCACCTCCGAGACCGAGCGGCCCGCGAGCCGGTCCTGGAAGTCCTCGGCCGTGCTGCCCCAGTCGGGACCCGAGAACTCGGTGAGATCGCGGAAGTAGCTGGTCTGCACCACCGCGGTGTCGCGCTCTTCGTCGATCGCGCGCAACAGATCGCGCGCCGACAGCACCCCGATCACGCGGCCATCCTCGTCCACGACCGGTGCCCCGGAGATCTCCTCCTCCACGAAGAGGCGGTGGGCGTCGAGCAGCGACGCGGCGCCGGCGATGGTAATTACGTCTCGTTGCATCATGTCACGCGCAAGCGTCATGACTCTCTATTCCTCCGGCGCATGGCTGGTGATCGCTCTGCAGATCGGTCCGGCGGCCGGGGCTCGGCCCAGGCCGGCTGGTCGCGATCCGGCCAGACCTCGCGCTCGCACGCACCGCACACTACCGTGTCGGGTGTCTCGCGCAGTCGTTCGATGTCGATGAAGCCCTTGCAACGCGCGCAGCTGCCGTAGCGGCCGCGCCCAATGGCGGCGAGCGCACGCTCGAGCAGATCGAGACGCGCGGTCCGCAGCTCGCGCAGCTCGTCGTCGAGGAACACCGAAAGGCCGGCGACGGCCAGACTCCAGTCCTGCTGCGGCGGCAGGGGCCGCGGGTTGCGCGCCACCGCCCCTGCGGCGTCGATCTTGCGCTCCCGATTCTGTTCGACGATCTCGCGGTACTCGGCCTCGAATTCGAGGCTCAGCTCGTGCAGCTCGGCGGCGCGCGCATCGGGCGCGCCGGCGAGTTGCGAGCCTCCCGCCTCCTCGTCGCGCAGCCGCCCGGCCCGCGCACTCAGCAGCTCGCGCTTCTGCGTAAGCGGAAGGACGTCGCACTCCACGAGTCCGACGCAGCGCGCGAGCCGCTTCGCGTCGCAGAGTTCCTCGAGGATCTGCGCTCCTCCCTTGCGGTTCCGGGAGAACCCCGAGGCGTCCACCTCGAGCACGCGCAGATGAGCGCAGCGGTGGAAGTGATGTTTCATCGCGCTTCCTCCATTCAAGCGATCGCATCACACGGCCTGATCAGTTTGCAACGCCCATGCCGTCGCTCGATCGACCCCGGGTCGGTGCGATCGCCTCCGCCCGACTTCTCGCCGCAGCCGATGAGACATTGCGCACCACCGCCTCCATCGTGCGAGTGCATGCGACCACAGTGGCCCGGCTTGCGATGGCGAGCCGCCGCGGCCACCGGCTTCGGTCACGGTCTGGGCGGCGCTCGCCATCCAGCGCGCCAGCGTGCGATCGACGGGCACCCGGTGATCCCCCGCGAAGCGCCGGGAGATCGGGCCTTGCCAGGGCGCGAACTCCTGCCCCTCGTGCCACCGCTTCCAGCTCCCGATCGTCTCTTGGCTACACGGGTATGCGACGCGTCTCATTTCGACGCGGCTCGTCGCAGACCAGCGTGACCGAGAGCGCGGTGCCTTTGAGGACGACGGCGAGCAAGCGGATTCGCTGGATGGCTTCTGCTCAGAATGCCGGAAACAGCGCTTCCGCGTTGCCCCGATCGACCGCGGCGTGGCCGGTTGCGTCGAGCGGCTCGTAGGCGTCGAGTTGTCCGGTGAAGTAGGCGACGGCCGGGGTCGGCGCGTAGGGCCAGTCGCTGCCGAACAGCACGTGGCCTGGCTTCGCGAAGGCGAGCAGACTCGGAAGCGCAGCCGGAGAACCGGACAGCGCGGTGTCGAAATAGAAGCTGCGGAGGTCTTCGAGCAGCTCGACGGGAGATCGCCCGCCCGCTGCGAGGAGCGCCGCCATCAGTCGATGGCTCGCGTACGGCAGGAAGCCGCCGGCGTGGGCGAGGATGATCTTCAGGTTCGCATGGCGCCGCACCGCACCGCTCTGCACCAGCCGGTAGGCGGCGCGCGTGGTGTCGAGCAGGAAGTCCGCGGCGAACGGCGGCACGCCCGGGACCGGCGGGCCCGGCAGCGTCGAGGGGTGAACGAACACCACGGCGTGACGCCGGTCGAGTTCGGCGAGCAGCGGCTCGTCGTCCGGCTCGCCCAGGTAGCGGCCGTGCGTGTTCGCCAGCAGGATCACGCCGGAGGCGCCGAGCACGTCGAACGCGTAGGCGACCTCCTCGAGCGCGCCGTCGACGTCGGGCAGCGTGAGCGTCGCGAAGAATCCGAGGCGATCGGGATGATCGCGGACGACGGTCGCCGCGAACTCGTTGACGGTGCGCGCCATCGCGCGAGCTTCGGCGTCGTCGCGCCGGGCCGCGTCGAGGCGCACGCCCGGCGTCGAGACCGACAGCACCGCCGTCGCGATGTCGTGCGCCTCCATCACGCGCAGCGCCGCTTCGGCCGACCACTCCGGCAGCGGCCGTCCGCCTGCGTCGTGGACGCCCTTCGAGCGCAGCCACGCGGCGTACGCCGGCGGCACCACGTGCTGGTGTACGTCGATACGACGATGAGCACTCATGCGCTCGCACCGAGTGGGCGACCCACGAGCTTCGCCAGCGCGCTCATCTCGCGCGGCAGCTCGGGAGCGGCGGCGGCGAGATCGACGACGCCGTCGTCGCTGACGACGCCGATTCGCGCGGCGTTCTCGTGGAGGAAGCTGCAGAGCCTCATCGCAGCGTCTCCTTGCGTGCTACCACGGCAGCGAATCACCGAGGCCATGGAGCAGCTTCTCGCTGACGTCGCTCGCCTGGTGCACGTGCTTGGGCGGCGAATGGAAGGTCGCATAGGGCCGCAGGCGCAGGACGACGCGGCCTTCGCGGCGCGCGCCTTCGGCGATCATCGGGCGCACCGCCTCGGGCATCGGCTTGCCCGCCATCACACCCGCGATGCGCAGCATCAGGTCGATGACGGCCTCGGGCTCGGTCTCCACCTGGGCGTCGCAGTAGACGACCACATAGGTCGGCGGCCACTGCTCGTCGAGCACGCAGAGCGACACCTTTCCGAGCCGCGCAACCGCCTTCGTCTTGGCACGCGCGCCCATCGTCGACACCAGGACGTCGTCGCCGTCCATCACGTAGTAGACGATCGACTGTGCCGGCCCGTCGTGCTTGCGGCCATAGCCAAACACCGCGGTGCGGTGCTCGCGCACGAACTCGCGGCGCTCTTCGCGATTCATTGGGAAGCTCTCCTCTGGCGATGGGCGCGCTTTCGAAGCGGAGTCGCCGGCGCCTTGGCGGATGCGGCGCGCACCGAATCGAGCGTGCCGCGCAGGTGCTCGGCGAGCAGCTCGACGGCGCCCTCGACGTCGCCAGCGAGTGCCGCGTCGCGCAGCGCCTCGTGCTCGGCGCCCGGACCGCGCCCGCGCCGGTAGCTCTGCACGCCGAGCAGCACGTAGCGCTGCGCGTGCTCGCCGAGCATGGTGATGATGTGCCGCGTCCACGCCGAGGGGCAGCGCGCGAGCAGCGCGGCGTGAAAAGCGAGATGCGCTTCGGTGCCTTCCTCGAGCGTACGCGCCGAGTCGAGCCGTTCGAGCGCCTCGGCGATCTCGCGGCGGTGCGCGTCGTCGCTCCTGCGCAGCGACTGTCGCAGCGCGGGCGGCTCGAGGCGAAGGCGCAGCGCGTAGAGATCGGCCGCATCCTCGAGCGTGAACTCGGCCACGCGCACCCCGCGCTGGGGGCTCACCTCGACCAGCCGCGTACCGCCCAGTCTCTGGAACGCCTCGCGCAGTGGCGTCGGGCTCAGCTGCCAGCGCGCGGCCAGGTCCTCGGCCCGCAGCTTCGTCCCGGGCGGGAACTCGCCGGTGAGAATCGCGCTGCGCAGCCGGCGCAGGGCCAAGTCGCTGCGGGTCTCGGGGGCGGATTCGGCCATGCCGGCTGGATAGCCGGGCCTCTCGCTAGAATCGATAGTCTATAGAATTAGTGCCTTGGAGTGCGGGCGGAACGCGCTTCGGGAGGGAAGCGCAGCTGTCAGGCGCGACCCGATCGCCGCCGCGCCAGGGCGAGCAGGCCGGCGCGATCGCCGTGGTGCCTGCGAGCGCCGCGTGCGGCTCCGGCTGCACTCGGTACAGGCGGTCGCGCCGAGAACTTCGCTGTAGTGGCCCGGCGGCGCACGCTTGGCACGCGCTGCTTCCGGCCTCTGCCGCGGCAGTTCCGGCGCTGCAGATCAGACAGGACGACTGGCCGGCCTAATCGCTGAAGTAGCCGGGCGGGCAGGCCTGACACTCGAATGCGCCGTAGATGTCCGAGAAGCGCCCGGGCTCGCAGAGCGTGCACGCGATCGTACCCGTCTGCGCGGCGTAGGTTCCGAGCGCGCAGTAAGCTGAAGGAACCCGCCAAGCACGGGGGGCTACCGGCCCGCGCCGCGCCGAGCGCGATCGAGAGGATCAAGAACGGCACGGTGAGCGTCGCGATGAGGCGCAAGCAGAGTCCTCCTGCCCCGAGCGGGCGCGGCAGCATGCCACGCGCATCGGCAGGTTCCAACGGCACACGCCGCAGCCCTATCATCGACGAGTGGCCGAAGTGCCAGGATCGGCACGGTCGGCGCGTCGGAGGGAATGGTTCCCTTTGCGGCGTCATCGAACACGTCGTCGCCAGTCATCGGCGCCAGGATCGGGGGCTAGCGAATGGCTCCGCGTACCATCGCCTCGCCGGACGCGGCGCCCAGCGAGCCGCTCGATAGCTACTGGAACGCGAGCCCAGAGCAGTTGCTCTCCGCGCTTCACAGCGCGCCGACCGGACTGACTTCCGCCGAAGCCGACGAGCGGCTGCAACGGTACGGGCCCAATTCCCTCGAAGCGCGCGAGCGCCACACCGCGCTGGCCCTGCTGTTCAATCAATTCCGGAGCCCACTGATCCTCATCTTGGTGTTTGCCGCCATGGTGTCGGCCTTCGTGGGCGAGTGGATCGACGCCGGCATCGTCATCGCGATCGTCCTCGGCAGCGCGGTATTGGGATTCTGGCAGGAGTTCAGCGCCGGCAACGCGGTCGCCAGGTTGCGGTCGCAGGTCACCCTCAAGGCCAACGTGCTGCGCGACGGGCGGTCGCAATCGGTGCCGGCGGAAGACATCGTGCCGGGCGACATCGTGCTGCTCGCCGCGGGCAGCCTGATTCCGGCCGACGCCGTGGTGCTCGAGGCGCGCGACTTCTTCGTCAACCAGGCCGTGCTCACCGGCGAGACCTTCCCGGTGGAGAAGACCGCTGCCAGGGCGCCGGCCGATGCCAGCCTGGCCGAGCGCACCAACGCGGTCTTCATGGGCACCAACGTGGGCAGCGGCACCGCGCAGGTGCTGGTGGTGAAGACCGGCGCGGACACGGCCTTCGGTCAGATTGCCGAGCGCCTGACGTTGCGCCCACCCGAGACCGAGTTCGAGAGCGGAATCCGCCGCTTCGGCTACCTGCTGACGCAGGTGATGACCGCGCTGGTGTTGGTGGTCTTCGCCGTCAACGTCTTCTCTTCCAAGCCGCCTGTGGACTCGCTGCTGTTCGCGATCGCACTGGCGGTGGGTCTCGCTCCGGAGCTGCTGCCGGCGATCATCAGCGTCAACCTCGCCAAGGGCGCGCAGCACATGGCCAAGCACGGCGTCATCGTGCGCACGCTGAACGCCATCGAGAACCTCGGCAGCATGGACGTGCTGTGCACCGACAAGACCGGCACGCTGACGGCCGGCGTCGTGCGGCTCGACGGCGCCTTTGGCGCGGACGGCCAGGCCTCGCCCGACGTGCTGCGCGCCGCCTTTCTGAATGCCAGCTTCCAGTCAGGGCTGGCGAATCCGCTTGACGAAGCGATCGTGGCGCATGGAGCCGAGCAGGGCCTCACGGTCGAGCCCGAGCGCAAGGTCGACGAGATCCCCTACGACTTCGTGCGCAAGCGCTTGAGCGTCGTGGTGGCCGGGTCTGCGGGGCGGCAGCGCCTGATCACCAAGGGCGCTCTGGATGGCGTCCTCTCCGTGTGTACAAACGTGCAGGTGGGGCCATCGGCGCAGCCCGTGAGCGACGCCGTTCGCAAGCAGCTCCAGCAGCACTACGCCGAATGGAGTCGGCAGGGATTTCGCGTGTTGGGCGTGGCCACGCGCGATCTGCCCCCGCAGGCGCGCTACGCGCGCAGCGACGAGAAGGACCTCGTCTTCAGCGGCTTCCTGCTGTTCCTCGACCCGCCCAAGCCGGGCGCGACCGAGGCGATCGCCGACCTCGCCCGGCTGGGCGTGCAGCTGAAGATCATCACCGGCGACAACCGCCTGGTCGCCAGCCACGTCGCCGAGTTGGTAGCGCTGCCGGTGCACGGTCTGCTCACGGGAACGCAGATCAACGAACTGCGCGACGAGGCCCTCTGGCATGCCGCCGAGCGCACCACGCTGTTCGCGGAGGTCGACCCCAATCAGAAAGAGCGCATCATCCTGGCGCTGCGCAAGATGGGGCACGTCGTCGGCTACCTGGGTGACGGCATCAACGATGCGCCCGCCCTGCACGCCGCCGACGTCGGCATCTCGGTGGACTCCGCCGTAGACGTGGCGAAGGAGGCCGCCGACTTCGTGCTGCTGAAATCGGGGCTCGACGTGTTGCGCGAGGGCATCGAAGAAGGGCGCGTCACCTTCGCCAATACGCTCAAGTACGTCTTCACCACCACCAGCGCCAATTTCGGCAACATGTTCAGCATGGCGGGGGCGTCGCTTTTCCTGCCATTCCTGCCGCTGCTGGCGAAGCAGATCCTGCTCAACAACTTCCTGTCCGACATTCCCGGCATGACCATCGCCGGCGACAGCGTCGACCGCGAGCTGGTCGAGAAGCCGCGGCGCTGGGACATCCGCTTCATCCGCAACTTCATGATCCTGTTCGGGCTGGTGAGTTCCGTCTTCGACTACCTCACCTTCGGTGTCCTGATCCTGGTGATCCACGCGACGCCCGAGGTGTTTCGCACCGCGTGGTTCATCGAGTCGTTGCTGACCGAGCTGGTCATCGCGCTCGTCGTCCGCACGCGCCGGCCCTTCTACCGCAGCCGGCCCGGCCGCTGGCTGCTGCTCTCGACGATCGCCGTGACGCTCGTGACGTTCGCGTTGCCCTACCTGCCGCTCAGCGGCTACCTGGGTTTCGTGCCGCTCCCGCCTTCGCTGCTGGCGATGGTGGTGGCGATCACCGCCGGCTACGTGCTGGCCTCGGAGTTCGCGAAGAAACAGTTCTACAAACGGTTCGGCTAGCCGCATCCGGGAGCCGACAGGACAAAGGGGACGGTCCTCGACGTGGACTGGCATGGGACTTCAGGGACACACCTCGGCGATGTGTGTCCCTCGAGTCCTCGTCCAGGTCACTTGGAGGACCGTCCCCTTTCTCCGCGCTCGATTGCGTGTCCTACCCGATCCGCTTCGTGAAGGTCCGCACGGCGAGGGCGAGGGTCACGGCGCCGAACAGCGCGATCGCCGCGACCTCGTCGAGCAGGCTCGAGAGCGGCGCGCCCTTCAGCAGGATGCCGCGCGTGATGCGGAGGAAGTGCGTCAGCGGGAGCACGCTGCCGATCCACTGCGCCGGCTCCGGCATCGCGTCGAAGGGGAACATGAAGCCCGACAGCAGCATCGACGGCAGGAAGAAGAAGAAGGCCATCTGCACCGCCTGGAACTGCGTGCGCGCCGGCGACGAGATCACCAGGCCGAGCGTCAGCATCGCGCCGACGAAGACGGCCGCGGCGAGCGCCAGCTCGACGAGCGACCCGTGGATCGGCACGTCGAAGATCCACGCGCCGAGCGCCAGCACGAGCGCCACCTGGATCTGCCCCACGATCAGGTAGGGGATCACCTTCCCGACCATCAGCTCGCTGCGCCGCACGGGCGTCGCGATCAGGAACTCGAAGGTGCCGCGCTCGCGCTCTCGCACCACCGCGAGCGCCGTCATCAGCATCATCGTCATGGTGAGGATCACGCCGACGAGCCCCGGCACGATGAACACCGGAGTGCGGCGCTCCGGGTTGTAGAACGGCACCACTGCGATGCGCAGCGGCGAGGCGCGCACGGCGTCTTCGCGGACCCCGAAGAGCGCGCGGTCGGCGGGCGGCAGCCGCCGCGCGACGCTCGCCTCGCCGGGCACGACGAACGGCTGCGCGCGCAACGCGATCGCGTTGCCGAGCCCCTCGCCGGCCGCGGCCACCGCCGCCGCGACGGTCGGGTTGCTCGCGTCGGCGAGGATCGAGATCTCGGCGCCGCGGCCGCGGTACAGCCGCCGGTCGAGATCCGGCGGGATCACGACGACCGCGCCCACCTCGCTCGCGGCGAGCAGCCCGGTCGCCTCCGCCTCGCTCTTCGGTGCCGCGAACCGGGCGGAAGGTCTGGGTCGCGGCGAGTTCGCCGACGAGCTGTCGCGAGAGCGCGCTCTGGGCTTGATCGACGACGGCGGTCGGGATGTGACGCACGTCGAGGTTGATCGCGTAGCCGAAGAGCAGGAGCTGGAGCGAGGGGATCCCGACGATGAAGCCGAGCGAGAGCCGGTCGCGCACCAGCTGGAGCAGCTCCTTGCGCGCGACGGCGAGGACGCGCCAGAGCGAGAGCAACGCGCGCGACGGCCGTTCGCTCACGAGACGCCCTCCGCCGCGTTCGGCGCTTCGGCGAGGCGTTCGCCGCGCAGCAGCGCGACGAAGACGTCCTCGAGTGCCGCGCTGCCGGGCGCGGCGGCGGCGCCTGCGAAGCCGGCGTGCTCGAGGCGCTGGCGCAGCAGCTCCGCGGCGACTTCCGCGGGCGGCGCATCCGGAGCGAGCAGCACGTGAGCGCTGTCACCGAGCTGCGTGATGCTCGCGACCTCGGGCGCCTTCGCGAGTTGCGCGATCGCCGCTTCGATGCGATCGACGCGACACTCGACGACGCGACCGCGCAAGGCGCCGAGCAGCGCCGCAGGCGTCCCGAGCGCGGCGCGGCGCCCGTCGCGCAGCATGCAGAGCCGGTGACAGCGCACCGCCTCGTCCATGTAGTGGGTCGAGACCAGGATCGTGGTGCCGCCGGCCGCGAGTTCGAAGAGGCGCTCCCAGAACGAACGCCGGCTCTGCGGATCGACGCCCGCGGTGGGCTCGTCGAGCACCAGCAGCAGCGGCTCGTGAACGGTGGCGACCGCGAGCGCGAGGCGCTGCTTCCAGCCGCCCGAGAGCGCTCCCGCGCGGCGGCGCCGGAAGGGATCGAGCGCGTGCGCGGCGATCACCAGATCGAGTCGCGCGCGCAAGCGCCGCCCGAACAGGCCGAAGACCTCCCCGGCGAAGCGCAGGTTCTCCTCGACGGTGAGTTCCTCGTAGAGCGAGAAACGCTGCGTCATGTAGCCGACCGACGGCCGCAGCCGTTCCGCGTCGCGCGGCATCTCGCAGCCGAGCACGCGCGCCTGGCCCGCGCTCGGGAGCAGCAAGCCGAGCAGCATCCGCATCAGCGTGGACTTGCCGGAGCCGTTCGGACCGAGGAAACCGAAGACCTCGCCGCGCGCGACGGCGAGATCGACGCCGTCCACCGCGACGGTGTCGCCGAAGCGCCGCGTGAGCGCGTGCGTTTCGACGACGATTTCGCGCGCGTTCACGGCGCCGGCTCGGCGCTCGCGAGCGGAGGCAGCGCGATGCGCACCTCGGCCGGCGCGCCGGGCCGCAGTTCAATTGGCGCGTCGTCGATCTCGACTCGCCCCTGGTAGACGAGGTGCATGCGCTCGCGCTCGGTGAGCGCGTAGTGCGGCGTGAACGACGCCTCGCGTCCGAGATCGAGCAGATGGCCGTGCAACGTGTTCGGGATGCCGTCGATGTGGATCGTCACGAGCGTCCCGGGGTGGACGCGCGCGAAGGCGCGCTCCGGCACCCAGACGCGCACCCACGGCTTGCCGTCGGCGAGCAGCACCGCGACGACCGAGCCCGCCGCGACGCGCTCGCCCGCATCGAAGGGAAGCTGATCCACGGTGCCGGCGACGGGCGACACGACTGTCGTGTCGTTCACGCGCTTCTGCGCGACGGCCATGCGCGCCATCGCGGAGCCGAGCAGCGCGCTGGCCTCGTCGCGCGCCAGGCGCGCGCGGTCGAGCTGCGCCTCCGACGCCACGCCACTGCCGCGCAGACTCGCAGCACGCCGGTGCTCCTGGAGCGCGACCTCGGTCTGTGTCTGCGCGCCGGCGACCGAGGCCCGCGCGGCGGCGAGATCCGCCTCGCTGAGCAGCGAGTCGAGTCGCACCAGCACGTCGCCGACGCCGACGTGTTGGCCAGGCGCGACGAGGATCGCGAGGATCTGCTCCGACATCGGCGGCGCGACCTCGATCAGTGTCCGCTCGACCGTGCCCAACAAGAGAAGATCGTCCGGCGGTTCGGTGCAGCGCGCCGCCAGCACGGTCGTGAGCGCGAGCCCGAGCGCGGCGCATCGTGCGAGTCGCCGCGCTGCGCTGGACATTGCGTGGCCTACGAACGTCTCGCGGCGCGGATCCGCCCGAGCACCAACAGCGCCACCGCGAGCGCACCCGCTCCGCCAGCGCCGGGCTCGGGCACCGACGACTCGAAGACGAGCCCGCGCGCGAGCGGATCCTCGACGTGGCCGTCGAAGCTGCCGAAGAAGTCCGACTCGGCGTTGCCCCATCCGCCGAGGCTGGCATAGAGGTCGAGACTCATCGTGAGTTTCAGGGTCTCGCCGACGTTGGCCTCGAAATCGATCCAGTCGCGGAAGAGCGGATCGGCGCCAGTGTCGACGCCCTCGGATCGCCCGACCGACACATCTTCTTGCGTGACCGGAAGGCCGAGTTCGACTTCCGTGGTGCCGCTGTCGAACACGCCGCCGGCCTTGAAGACGCCCGTGTTGTTGGACGCGGTCCAGGTGTCGTGGCGGATCAAGCGCGCGGTGGGGTCGCCCGGCCCAACGGGGGTGACGTCCGCGACCGCGAGGCTCGTCGTTAGATCGAGCTGGATGGCAAGTGCGCCCTGCGGGCAGTCGAAAGCGCCGCAGGTCCCGGTCGGCCCGCGCAGCATCAGGATGTCGAACCCCACCGATGCGCTCGCCGCGCTGTCGTTCGGGTACGAGCGCCCTCCCACCTCGAGGGTCCCGTGCCCGTCGATCACCCAACGCAGTCCTGTGACGAGGTCGCCGTCCGCGAGTCCCGAGTCGCCGGCCTGGATGGTGATCCGCTTTTCGATGCGCATCGAGCTGGTGCCAGCGCCCGAGCCAGCGGGTCCCAGCGATCCGGCGTTCGCTTCCGCCCGTCCACCGAGTTCGTTGCTTCCCGCGTCGGCATAGCCCGTCGTCACGGAAATCGAGTGCCCGGCTTCGATCGTGCCGCGCACGGGGCCGAGCCCGCCGAATGCCCGGCTGGTGTTGACCCGCTCGCCGTCGGCGTAGAGCCGATCGCGCGTGAACGCCGCGTCTTCGTGGTCGCCGTGCAGCCCGAGCGGCTCGTCGAAGTCGCCGTCCAGCACGAGGTCGGGCAAATTCGCCGGGAAGGGGAAGCCGTAGTTCGCCGGCGCACCCGCCCGCGAGATCGAGTAGCCGTAGAGTTCGACCTCGGCGCCGTCGATTGCGCGAGCCGGGGCCGGTGCCATTGCGAGCAGGAGCACCCCGAGCAGCGAGCCAGGAATGCGTCGGATCTCGCTTACCCACATGGCCGTCCTCCCCGCTGCGGAATCGGGCGCGAGAGCGGCCCGACGGGGGAAGCATACTCCTGCACGGCGAGTCGGGAACCGCGCCCCAGCGCTTCGGAACGGGCGCTTCCATGGCGCCGGAGCAGCGTCCCGACGGCGATTCGGACTCCGATCTGCTCGGCGTCGGAGGGTCGGTCGTGCTCGTCACCGGCGCCGCGTGCTGCACCACGCCGGTGTTGGGCGAATTCGGGCAGCCGGGACTCACCGAGAACGCGATCGTCATCACGCCGAACGCACGCTGCGACCGGCGCCCACGATCGGCGCGTGGCGCCTCATCCGCTTGGCATCGGGAGCCCCGCGACACCGCGGGGCTCCCGCCCGGCGGCGACTCGCTACGGCTTGGCCGCGAGCACCTTCACGTAGGACGCGATCGCGGCGAGTTCCTCGTCGGTCACCTTGCTG
Source organism: uncultured delta proteobacterium (assembly GCA_963801625.1). Lineage (GTDB taxonomy): Bacteria > Myxococcota_A > UBA9160 > UBA9160 > PR03 > PR03. Next base: position 61,777 of record CAWDFQ010000014.1, on the reverse strand, counting down.
GTGACGTTCTTGTGCTTCTTGTTGGTGCGGACGTTCTTGGTCACCGAGGCTTCGCCGTCCGCAGCCGTGAGCTTGGCGGCGAGTTCGGCCTCGTGGAAGGACTTGGCCTTCGCCGCCTTCCCCTTCTTGGTGTCGGCGTTGCCAGTCTCTCCGTGGCAGCCGGCGCAGACCTTGTTGAAGAGTTCCTTGCCGTCGGCGGCGGCTGCTCTCCCGCTCGCGAGGGTTGCCAGCAGCAGTACCGATGCTCCCAATGCAATCCACTTGCGCACGTCGAATCTCCTTCGCTGGTTGGCCGGTTCTTAGCAAATCGAGCGGCACTCGGACCACGGTGACGGACCGGCCAGCCCGGTCATCGATCTCGCGGGCGCGCGCGGCGCAGATGCGCGCCACGTTGGGGGCCTGCGCCCTGCTGCGAACCAGGAGGGCGGGGTTCGCCCATCCCCCCAACCCCCCGAGATCCGCGCGCAATCCCGCTGCCACCGGATTATGATGCGCGCCGACCTTCACGCCGCTCACTGAAATACTCCCAGCGCATCGCCGCGCAAACGAGGGGAACCATGCGCGCAGACTCGAGGATCGCCCTCATCGGGACGCTGGTGCTCGGATTCACCGCGGTGTCCGGCCCGGTTGCCGCCCAGTCCCAGGTACCGGCCGTTCAGGAGCAGCAGCGTCCGGTGCAGGGACTCCGCGAAACCGAGCGGGCGGAACGCGCCTTCAAGGCGGCCGAGGAACTTCGCCCGCTCGAGCCGGGCGAACGCGTCACCTACGAGGACATCCTGCGTCATCCAGACGACGTCGAGCTCAACTACCTGCTACGCACAGTCGCAGGTCGCGGACGGTGACCTTCGCGGAGCGGCCGCCACGCTCGAGCGCATTCTGATGGTCGCCCCCGATCTCGCGCGCGTCCGGCTTCTGTATGCCGTCGTGCTCTACCGGCTCGACAACCTGAACGAGGCGGAGCGCGAGTTCCGGACCGTCAGTCAGCTTCCCATGTCCGACAGCCTGCGCGACGAGGTGGATCACTACCTCGAGCAGATCGCGCTGCGGCGCAAGACGACGCGCTACTCCGCCACCCTGGGCGGTGGCATGCAGTGGGACAGCAACCGCAACGCCGGCCCCGCCGGCGACCAGGTGCTCTTTCTCGACACACCCTTCGATCTCGTCACCGGGAAGAAGCAGAGCGACTTCAGTGGCGTGATGCTCGCCGGGCTGCGGGCGCAGCACGATCTCGGCTTCGACGCGGGGCACGCGTTGATCGGCGGGCTGCAGGTCTACGGCCAGAAGCAGATCGACGTGACGGAACTCGACCTGATGGCGATCTCCGGCGAGGCCGGCGGTCTGTACCGGACGCCCCAGATCGATGTGCAGCCCAGTGTCTACGGGACCTACCTGAACCTCGGCGGAGAGAGCTACGTCAGCACCGCCGGCGTCGGCGTGCGCGCGAATCATCGCTTCTCGAAATCGCTCGACGTCTTCGCCCGCCTCCGCGTCGACTACGAGTTCTTCGAGAGCCTCGACAGCAGCCCGCTCACCTCTCAGCGTACGGGTAGCCGTTTCCAGGGGGGGGTCGGCGCTACCTGGACGCCCACGCCGACGCTCCGCTTCGACGCCGGGGCCGGGCTCGTCAGCAAGTGGGCCGACCAGGATTTCTACGCGTATTCCGGGCCGCTCGCAGGCCTGAGCGGCACCTGGCTGCTCGGGCGGGGTCAGTTCCTGCTCTCGACGTTCACGTACGAGTACGATGCCTACGGCGGACCCGAGCCGATCATCTCCTCCAAGACCCGTCGCGACTCGATCTACATCGGCGGTCTCACCTACGGCGCGCCCCTGGGGTTCCTCCTGCCGTTCCTCAACGTCCCGCGCGCGCTTCGCGACACCATGTTGACCGTGAACGCCACATACCTGAGCGAGCAGTCCACGATCGAGAACTACCAGTACGACGACTGGCGGGTCACCGTTCTGTACTCGAAGAATTTCGAGTTCTGAGCGACGCCCGGAACGCTCGCTCGGCGGGCGGTCCACGATAGAGTCCGCACTGACTTCAATCTCCGCGAGGTGCTCTTCATGCGGTTCCCGGCTTCTCCGACGCTGTTCTCGATCGCGCTCGTCGTTCGCGCTGCCGGCGCTGGCCGCCGAGCAAGCCGGCGTCTCCGCCGCCGTGCGCGGTCAGGTGGCGCTGAACCGGCTCCAGGTCGCCGTCGGTCGTCAGGTCGTCAGCGGAGAGCCGATCCTGCTCCAGGACGCGATTCGGAGCGGGACGCGTTCCGGCATGCAGATCCTGCTCCTCGACGAGACCGTCTTCACGATCGGGCCCGAGAGCGAACTCGTGATCGACGAGTTCGTGTACGACCCGAGCAGCAACGCCGGCAAGCTCGGCGCCAGGGTCACGAAGGGCGTGTTCCGCTTCATCTCGGGCAAGATCGCCCACGAGAACCCGGAAGACATGGAGCTGAAGCTCCCGTCCGGGACGCTCGGCGTGCGCGGCACGATGGTCGCTGGCCGCGTGGACGAGACGCAGAAGAGCTCCCGGCTGGTGTTGCTCGGCGAAGGCCCGGAGAACGACACCGGCTCACCCGCCGGCGCCTTCGAGGCGTGCAACGTGGGCAAGTGCGTGCGCATCAATCGGCCCGGCTACGGCACGATCATCGACGGCCCCGATTCGCCGCCCGTGCGGCCGTTCCGCTTCTCTTCCGAGGAGATCGACGCGCTCACGCGGTCCGTGTCGGACCCGGAGGGTTGGGTCGAGACGGCGACATCGGAGAGTGGCACCACGCCGGACGTCGCAGCGGGTCCGGGCGAGGAACCGGGCGCCCAAGGCGACCCGCGCTCGGCGACCGAGGTCTCGGGGATCACGGACGCCAGCGGTGCGGAGAATGGAAACACCACGCGAACCCGGCTGCGCACGCTCGAGGGTCTCGACCAGGCCACCACCGACGTCGCGCAGTTCTCGAGCCAGTCGGTGGACGTCAATGGTCGCGTAGTCGAGATCCCGGTGGATTGCAGCGACGCCAGCAGCTGCTTGCAGGGAATCGATTCCTTCGTGGGGTCCAATCCACCCCCGTCCTATCTGCCAGCCGGACATCACGACCTACGACCAGCTCAGCACGCTCGCGGCGAGCGGCCTGCAAGAAGCGCTGTACCAGGCGAATGAGCTCGGTCTCGTGACCCTCGATGGGCAGCGGGACGGAAACTACAACTTCTCGCTCCATGTGGGACTCGGTACCCAGCTCGCGGATATCGGCGTGTCCAACGTGCACTCGAACTCCCTTGGCCTGAGCGGGCAGTCGTTCAGCGAGGAGATGGACTTCTCGGAGATTACGAGCAGCTACAGCAACATCCCGGCGGTCTTCGCGGCCCGGGTCAGGTCGGGATCGACACCGAGCGGCCCGTGCGGCAACGGCTGCGACGTGCTTGGCGGAGCAGTGCTCTTCAACGGCAACAGCGGGATTGCGGACTCTGCACTACCGGTGGTCACGATCACTGCGCCGGTCGTGACGGGCCAACCGGCGCTCGGGACGATCTCGGCTCCGGTAGTGCCGATCCCTCGTACCCAGCCCTAGGAGCCAGGCTCCCAGTCGGCCCATGCGCCGCTTCGGCCCGCGCTGGCTCGCGCCGCTCGTCGCACTTGGGTTGGCGCTCGCGTTGCGGGTCGTCGAGCCGGCACCCGTCGAGGAGCTGCACCTCCGCGTCTTCGACGTGTTCCAGCGCCTGGCGCCGCGGCCCTACACCGACGTGCCAGTGCGCATCGTCGACATCGACGACGCCAGCCTCGAGCGCATCGGGCAGTGGCCGTGGCCGCGCTCCGAGGTGGGCGCGCTGGTCGACAAACTCTTCGAGATGGGCGCCGCCGTCGTCGTCTTCGACGCCGTATTCGCCGAGCCCGATCGCACCTCTCCCTTGCGGCTTCTCGATGGCATGACGCGTCTCGCGGTGAACGAGAAGCTCCGTCGCGAGATCGAGCAGCTGCCGGATCACGATGCGGTGCTGGCCGACGCCTTTGCCAATGGCCATGTCGTCACCGGTTTCGTCTTCACCAACGACGCGCGCGGCGGCAAGCCGCGGGCGGCGGCCGGCTTCAGCTACGGCGGAGATCCGTTCGCGCATCTCTTCCCGCGCAACCGGCTCCGTCGCGAATCTCCCTGCACTCGAAGCGGCCGCCAGCGGCAACGGCGCCTTCACCGTGGATCCCGATCCCGACGGCATCCACCGCCGCGTGCCGCTTCTCTTCTCCCACGACGGCGCGCTCTACCCGTCGCTGGCGGCAGAGGCGATCCGCGTCGCCAGCGGCGCGCGCTCCTACAGCATCAAGACGGCGGGCTCGAGCGGCGAGGCGAGCTTCGGCAAGAGCACGGGCATCACGCAGCTGCGGATCGGCAAGGAGTTCACCGTCCCCACCAACTCGCGCGGCGAGATCTGGGTCTGGTACACGCAGCCCGTCGCCGCGCGCTTCGTGCCGGCGTGGGAGGTGCTCGCTGGGCAGGCCGATCGGCAGAAAATCGAGGGCAACATCGTGCTGGTGGGCACCACCGCCGCGGGCCTTCGCGACGTGCGCGCCACGCCACTCGATCCGGTGTCGTCCGGCGTGACCGTCCACGCGCAGATCATCGAGCAGATCCTGCTCGGCGAATATCTCGAACGCCCCGATTGGGCGACCGGCGCGGAGCTGCTCTACCTCTTCGCGCTCGGCCTCCCGCTGGCGCTGCTGATCCCGCGCGTGGGCGCGGTGGGCACGGCGCTGCTCGGCAGCGGCGGGATCGCGGTCGCGGTGGCGCTCTCCTGGTACGCCTACAGCTCCTGGCGCTGGCTTCTCGATCCGATCTACCCGGGCCTCGCTGCGCTCGGCGTCTATCTGGTGGGCTCGTTGCAGAACTTCCTGCAGAGCGAGGCGCAACGCCGCAGCGTACGCACCGCGTTCAGCCGCTATCTCTCCCCGACCCTGGTGGACGAGCTGGCTGCAGACCCGGCCAAGCTCCGCCTCGGCGGCGAGATGCGTGACATGACGCTGCTCTTCTGCGACGTGCGCGGCTTCACCACCCTCTCGGAGCAGCTCGACCCCAATGCACTCACGCATCTCGTCAATCGCTTCCTGACACCGATGACGGACATCATCCTCGCGGCGCGCGGCTTCATCGACAAGTACATGGGTGACGCGATCATGGCGTTCTGGAACGCCCCCCTCGACGACCCCGAACATCCCCGCCATGCCTGCGAGGCGGCGCTCTCGATGCTCGAGGCGCTGGCGCAGCTGAACGTGCAGCTCACGCGTGGCGACGAAGGGATCGGCCGTCCCCTCGCACCGCTGGCCGTCGGCATCGGAATCAACACAGGGATGTGCTGCGTCGGAAACATGGGATCCGATCAGCGCTTCGACTATTCCGTGATCAGCGACGAGGTAAATGTCGCGTCGCGGCTGGAAGGACAGTCCCAGACCTATGGTGTGTCGATCGTGATCGGCGAGAGCACGCGGGTGCGCGTTGCCGCGTTCGCCTGTCTCGAACTAGACCTGATTCGCGTCAAGGGCAAGACGCACCCGGTGCGCATCTACGCGCTGCTCGGCGGCGAAGAGCTGGCGTCGAGCGAGCGCTTCCAAGAACTCGTGAAGGCGCACGACGCGATGCTCGCGGCCTATCGGGGCCAGCACTGGGAAGAAGCGCTGGCTGCGATCTCGCAGTGCCGGCGCCTCGGGGCAGACCTCGGACTCGAGCACTTGCATCGCCTCTACGAGACGCGCGTGGCCGGCTTCCGCAGCGCTCCGCCGCTACCGGAGTGGGACGGCGTCTACGTGGCCTCCAGCAAGTAGCGCGGGCGCGACGGCCGGGAGCGTTCGCGCGGGGCTCTGGAGTGCCAGCAGCACGTCCGCGAAGACCGCCGCGATGCCCGTCAGAGGTCCGCGTCCGAGTCGCAGTCCCGTGTAGAGGCCCAGCATCATCGCGGCGATCCCGACCGCGAATGAGAGATGGCAGAAGACGCCGTAGAAGAGCGCGAGCCCGCGCTGCTTGCCGCTGTACATCGAAGCCTCGCTCTCCACTACGACGCGATCCGTGCGCAACCCACGGTCACCGGGATCACAAACTCGACGATCGCGCTGAGCGAACCGTGGTGGCCGGTCCGCGCACTCAGTCGTCGTCGTCGTCGCGGTCGGACGATCGGGTCGTGTGGGCCGGCGCTCCCGTGCCGGGCGAATCCGCTGCAGCCTTCGCGTAGGCGCTCGCGGCGCCGTACTTGTAGACCAGCTCGCCGCCCGAGTGACCGACGGCCACAGCCGCCGCGAGCGCGGCGAGTCCCGCGACCAGCGTGGCTGCGCGACCGGCGCGCCCGCGACCGCCCTGCAGCAGACCCGCCGCTGAGACGAGTCCCGCCGCGATTGCGATGTACAGGAAGCGTTTCGCAGCGTCCTGGTGCTCGTCGATGTGGCGCTCGGCGACGACGTGTTCGACTTTCTCTTCCTGGTCTTCCCCGGTCTCGATCGCGAGCCAGGCGGCCCCGGCGAGCACGGACTGGAGCACGACGACCGCGATCCAGGCGCGCGCGGGAACCCAGCCGGCTCGGATCGCGACGAAGGCAGCGAGCGCGAGGGCGGGGACCAGCACGGCGAGCGCGATCGGGAAATGCACGATGGCGGGATGCAGCGGATCCGGGACGGTCAGCATGTCGATCCTCCAGGTCCCGTACCGGGACGCGCGGGCAGGATTGCACCGAAAGGCTCGCAGGGACATCCTGCGAATTACGGAATCGGTGGTTCTGGGTCGGCTGGGCGATGATTCGGCCTTCTATCTCGAAGGCATGTCGTTGCCGATCGATTCGGACGCTCGAGCCGCACGGTAGGATTCTCAGCGACTCTCGCGCACCGGCCACACGTCGACGACGAGCGCGCCCGAGACTCCGCGCGCGAGCTGCGCCACCACGCGACCGCGCGCATCGATCGCGGCGGTGATCCCCGTCGGCGTCGCGCGCAGCAGCGGGCGTCGCGTCGCGATGGCGCGCAGCACCGCGGCCGCCAGCATCTGCTGCGGGCCCGCGGTCGTCGTCGAACCATGCATCGTTCGACGGATTGATCAGCACGCCGGCGCCCTGTCGGACGAGTTCGCGCGAGAGTTCGGGGAAGAGCAGCTCGTAGCAGATCAGGATCCCGAGCTTCGTATCGCGCCACGCGAGCGGCGCGATCGACTTGCCGGCGGCGCTGTGTCCACCGCGCACGCCGAGTGCGGCGAAGAAGGGCGGCACGAACTCGGTGAACGGCAACAGGTGCGTCTTGTCGTAGCGGCCGCGTTCGCTGCCGCTCGCGTCCCAGAGCAACACGGAGTTGAAGAGGCGCGTCGGCGTCGGCCGGGTCGTAGGCGGGCGCGCCGAAGAGCAGGGCGGGGCGCGGGGAGAGCGGCTCGAGCGGCGTCGCGCACGAGCGACGCATTGGCGGGCAGCGCCACGCCGATGGCGTTCTCGGGCCACACGACGAGGTCGGCGGGAAGCGCGCTGCGTGTCACGGCGACGAGCTGATCGAGTCGTGCCACAACGCGCGCCGCGTCGCGCATCGCACTCGCGCGGCGTTCCGGGTTGGACGAGCGCGACGCGGATCGCGCCGGTTCGCGATGCGGTGCCGGGCTCCGCGTGCGCGATCGATCCGGGGTCGCCCGTCGCGAACGCGGGTGCGAAGCGATCCGCGGCGGCGATCGCGAACGCCAGCAACACGAGACACGCTGCGGCGGCACGGCGACCGTCGCGCCACGCGAGCGCCGCGAACGCGCCGTTCGCGGTGGCGAGCGTGAATCCGACACCGATCACGCCGATCCAGCTGGCGAGTTGCGCGAGACGCGGGCGCGGGTGCGAGCGCATGGGCGAGCAGCAGCCAGGGCAGTCCGCTGAAGAGATGCGAGCGGGCAAGCTTCACCGACCGCGAACGCCGCGCCGATGCGCCAGGGCAGCAGCTGCGCGCGGCCGCGCGACGGATCACCCGCCAGCGCTGCGAAGAGCGCGAACGCCATGCCGCCGACGAGTCCGTTGATCGCGAGCGCCGCGCGCGACCCCGAACGCGAGCGGACGATCGAAGAAGCTGGCGAGCCCGACGGCGGTCGGCACGAGCGACGTGCACCATCCCGCCACGACCCCCGCGCCGGTGCCGCACGCGATGCGCGCGAGCGAGCCGCGTCCGCGCAGCGCGTAGAGCAGCGGCACCAGACAGAAGAAGGCGAGCGGCCAGACCGCGAAGGGCGGCATCGCGAGCGCATAGAGCACCCCGCTCGCTGCGGCGATCGATGAGGCGAGCAGCAGCGCTCGCGAGCGACGATTCCGACCTTGCGACGTTTGCACGATGGCGACAATGTACGGGCAGTGATCGAAACGTCGCCCGCGCCCGCGATCGCCTCGTCGCGGACGAGCGGACCGATGCCGCGCCGCGCGGGCCGTGGTGCGCTCGCGCGTGGCCGTCGCTGTCGCCGTGGTCTCGGTGGCGCTGCTGGCGATGGTGCTGGCGGGAAGTCTGGCGCCTCGTCGACCGTCCGTTCCCGGGTTTCCTGGTCTGGGACAACGGCGCTGCTCGTCGCCTTCCACGCCCCGGACTGGACGGGTGCCGCCGCCGATCTGCCGCTGAACGGCGGAATCGTGGTCGAGCGTCGACGGCGAACCCTTCGCGGGCGGGCGAGCGCTGCTCGCGCACGCGGCCGAGCACGTGCCGCCCTCGAGCGTCCGCTACGCGATCGAGACGACGGAGGGCGTGCGCGACTACGACGTCCCGACGATGCGCCTCTCGGCCGGCGACTGGGCGCTCACCTTCGGCAACTATCTGGCGGCGGCGGCGGCCTTCTTCGCGATCGGCGTGATCGCGCTGTGGCTGCGACCCGACTCGCGCGATGCGCGCGCGCTCGCGCTCATGACGACCGCGATCGGCGCGCTGCTGGCGTTCTCCGTCGACTACCTCACGGCGTATCGCTGGGTGCCGGTGACGCGTTTCGTCGAGGCGCTGGCGCCCGCCGCCCTCGCGTACTTCGCGCTCGCGTTCCCGGTCGAGCGGCTGGCGTCCGCGCGTGCGGCGCATCGCTGCTGATAATCCTGACGCTCGCGCTCTTCGCGGCGGCGATGCGTGTCGTCGGTCGTCTTCTACGCGCGGCCGCGCGCCGCCGACGACATCAGCCTCGCCTTCTACGTCGTGCTCGCGGCGATCGGGCTCGCGATGCTCGCGAGCTTCACGCGAAGCGGTGGTGCGCGCGCGCGAGCCCGAGCGGCGCATGCAGGCGGCGGTCGTGCTCTCCGGCTCGCTCGTCGCCGTGCTGTTGCCGTCGATCGGCGTGCTCGCCTTCTCGCTGCTCGGCTGGTCGTTCTCGTGGACGTGGATCGGCGCCTTCTTCCTGTTCTTCCCGGCGTCGGTGCTCTACGCGATCGTGCGACACGACCTGCTCGGCGCCGAGCGCTTCGTGCGCCTGACGCTCGGCTACGCGATTGCGACCGCCGCGGTCGTGCTCGGCTACGCGGCGATCGTCGTTCGCGCTCGAACGTCTCGTGCAGCGCGGGCGCAGCCGGCAATCCCGGCGTCACCTTCGCGCTGCTGATCGCGATCGCGGTGTCGTTCGACCCGCTGCGGCGGCGCGTGCAGGTCGGCATCGACCGCGCCTTCTTCCGCTCGCGTCTCGACGTGGCGCACGTGCTCGAGGACGCGAGCACGGAGTTCGCCACGCGCACCGACGCCGCCGCGATCGGCGCGTTCCTGGTGGCGCAGCGCATCGCGCGAGGCGCTCGCGCTCGATTGGGCGGAGCTGCGCCTCGGCGACGAACACGGCGCCTCGCGGCGCCGGCGATCGAGGAGCCCGTGCGCTTCCGAGGACGATCGGCTCGGCTCGCTGGCCTGCGGACCCAAGCTCTCGGGTGCGCCGTTCTCGGGAGCGGAGCGCGAGCTGGTGCGGGGCCTCGCCGCGCAGGCCGCTCTCGCGCTCCAGAATGCGCAGGCGATCGACGCGCTGCGCGAGGCGCAGGAGGCGCTGCTGCGCACGCGCGCGACTCGCGGCGGTGGGCGAGTTCGCGGGCTCGGTCGCGCACGGGATCCGCAATCCGCTGGCGGGCATCCGCGCGGCCGCGCAGCTCGCGCATCGCCAGGCCGGCGACGGTCCGCTCGCCGAGTCGCTGCTCGGGCGTGCTGAACGAAGCCGACCGTCTCGAACAGCGGATCCGCTCGCTGCTCGACTTCTCGCGGCCCCACGAGCCGCGCTTCGAGCGCGTCGATCTGCGCGAGCTGGCGCGCGCGGTGGTCGCGACGCTCGAACCGCACGCGCGCGCGAACGGCATCGCGCGTCGCGGTCGACGTGCCCGACGCGGCGATCGCGAGCCACTGCGATCCCGCGCTGATCGAGGAGGCGGTGCTCGAGCTCGCCGGCAACGCGCTGCGCATGATGGCGGCGCAGGGCGGCGGCGCGCTGGCTCGTGTCGCTGCGACGCGAGGGGCGCCGCGCGATCCTCGAAGTCGCCGACACGGGCCCCGGGATCCCGGAAGGCGTGCGCGACCGCGTCTTCGACCTCTTCTTCACCACGCGTCCCGAAGGCACCGGCATCGGGCTCGCCACCGTGAAGAAGATCATCGAGTCGCAGGGCGGGACGGTGTGCGGTCGCGCGCACCGGTCCGAGCGGCACCGCGTTCCGCATCGAGCTGCCCGCGCTCTAGGGAATCGCGACCAGCGCGCCGAGTGCGCCTCGCGATCGCGAGGTCGACGGCGTCGATGCGCCCGCTGCCGTCGAGGTCGTAGCGCGCGTCGAAGCCGGGGTCGCCGAGCTGGGTCGCGGTCGTGCGCCTGGATCGCGGCGAAGTCGGCGGCGTCGACGGCGCCCGAGTCGTCGACGTCGGGATCGGGCAGCAGCAGCGGAATGCTCGCGATCGAGTCGCGCCGCCTCGACGAGCAGCGTGTCGTCGTTCGACGATCGTCGAAGGTGTCCCCCGAATCGTCGAGCTCGACCGCGGCGCCGATCGCGTCGGCGACGCTGACGATCTCGCGATGCGGATCGCCGTCCGATCGGGGAAGGCGATGCGCACCGGGCCGCTGGTGCGCAGCGTGACGGCGGTCGGGCCGCCGGGCTCGGTGACGTTGCCGAGGCGATCGAGCGCGCACCACCGCATGGCGGTGCGCGACTCGCGGCGCCGTCGTCCGCGACGCAGCGCGCGCGTCAGCACCTCGACCGCGAGCGCGCGCCGCCGGGTGCGACGAGCGGGGCGCAGCGGTCGCGCGGGCAGGCCGAGGTACGTGGCGGGATCGGGCTCCGCACGACGCCGAAACGGCTCGCGGCGCCGGAGCGCACGAGCGCAGTGTCGATCGTCGCGTCGCTGCCGTCGAGGCGCAGCGTGAACGACTCGCCGATGCGCGGATCATTCGGGTCGGGCGCGCGCGCGACGCGGACCTCGACGCCGACGAGCGACGTCGGGCGTGCGCGGCGGTCCGGATCCCTGCCGGCCCGCCTTCGAGAACCTTCGTCGGATCGAGCACCGGCAGGAAGGGCAGGCGCGTCGTCACCGCGGGGCCGAGCGGACGTTGCCGCCCAGGAAGGCCGGGTCGAACGCGCCCGCCCAGGCGGCGGCGGCGAGCGCGACGCGTGCGGGTGCGGCGGCCGGTCCGCCGACACCGATCTGGAGCGCACCCGTAGCCTGGCCGTCGGCGCCGAACGTGAAGTGCCGGCCGACCGGCGACCCACTCCGCCTCTTCGAGCGCGGCGTCGAAGGCGTTGCCGTCGAGCAGTTCGTCACGCCGATGAAGCCATCGCCGTCGAGATCAGCGAACGCGAGCACCAGCACCGGCATTCCGTTCCAGTACGGCGGCGCGCCGGGCGTGCCGTACGGCCGCGCTCGTGTGACCATCGACGGGCACGACGACGTCGATCGGCGTGCCCTCGGCGAACGGTTCGGCGATCGCCGTGCGGCCAGCTCGCCGGCGCGCTCGCCGCGGTCGGCGGCGGAACCGTCGCGCCGATCGCGGTGCGCGCCGCTGCGCAGCACCAGATCGATGTCGCCGACGACGTCGGTGTCGGATGCGTCGTCGGCGGTGCCGAGCTACGCCGATCGCGGCCCGGCTGGATCCAGGGCGTTCCCGGGACGATCTCGGCGGCGTCCCAGCGTGAGCCGTCGAAGACGTCGCAGGTTCAGCAGCGGGTCGCCTTCCTTGCACGATCTCGCACTGCGAGCCGGGCAGCAGCAGCGCGATGGCGAGCGCGGCGAGGCGATCCGTCGGGTTCGCCTCGCGGGCTTCACGGCGTCGCTCCGTCGAGCAGAGCGGCGCGGGATTCGAGAGCAGCGGGTCGCCCTCGTAGACCAGGAAGATCTGCACTTCGGCGGACGCGTCGAAGCCGGGCGGCAACACAACTCGACGCGATCGGAGCCCATCGCACAGCAGCGCGCGCGCCGGCAAGCGGCGTACCGCTCGCGAGCAGCGCCGAACACGTCGCCGGCGTCGAGTCCGTCGGCGAGCGACGGCGATCGTCGCCCGACACCGCCGTTCCGCCGAGGGCGAAGCGCGCGTAGTGGGTGCCGCCGCTCGCGAGATCGCGCACGAGGACCTGCACCGGGACCGTCGCGCTGGAGCATGTCGTCGGCCGGGAAGATCGCGTCGAGCTGCACCAGCGTGCCGGCCGTCGCCGCAACGCCGAGCGCGCGTGCGATGACGAGCACCGGATCGGTCTGGGTGGCGCGGGCGCCCTGGTTCCACGCGCACATCGCGACGCTTCCGAGGAGCACGAGGGCGAGAGTTCGACTGCGTTTCATGCGTCGGTGTCCATTCAGGCGATCCCGTGCTTTTCGAGCCGGTAGCGCAAGCGTGTCGCGGGTGAGGCCGAGCAGGGCTGCGGCGCGGGTGCGGTTGCCGCCGGTGCGCGCGAGCGCTTGTTCGATCAGCGCGCGCTCGAGTTCCTGGAGATCGACTCCCGCGTCCGGAAGCGCGAACTCGGTGCTTGGCGCCACGGCCGCCGCGTCGGGTGCGGACGCGACACTGCGAAGCGGTCGCGCCGGGCCGATCATCTCCTCGATCGCCTCCGCGCCGATCTCGGTCTCGCGATGCAGCAGCACCGTTCGCTCGAGCAGATTGCGCAGCTCGCGCACATTGCCCGGCCACGCGTAGCGCTGGAGCACGGCCGCAGCTTCGGGCGTGAAGGTGCGCGGCGCGCCGCCGTAGGTCTGGCCCAGCTCGGCTGCGAAGTGGCGCGCCAGGATCAGCAGATCGTCGCCGCGCGCGCGCAGCGGCGGAATCTCGAACGCGAGCACGCGCAATCGGTGCAGCAGATCGGCGCGGAACGCACCCGCGCGCACGGCGGCGTCGAGATCGCGGTTGGTCGCCGCGATCACCTGCACGTCGACGGCGCGGTCGCGTGTCGATCCGAGCCGGCGGATCCGCTTCTCTTCGATCGCCTTCAGGAACTTCGCCTGGAGCCCGCCTTCGAGTTCGCCGATCTCGTCGAGGAAGAGCGTGCCGCCATTGGCCGCTTCGAAGAGTCCCGTGCGCGACGTCTTGGCGTCGGTGAAGGTGCCGCGCTCGTGGCCGAACAGTTCGGCTTCGACCAGCGACGCGGGCATCGCCGTGCAATTCACTTCGATGAAGGGCCCGTCGCCGAGCCGCGCGTGGATCGCGCGTGCGACCACGCCCTTGCCCGTTCCCGTCTCGCCGGTGAGCAGGATCGCGGGTCGCTTGCCCGGCGGCAGCGCGGCTTCGTGCAGTCGATCGACTTGCGAGAACACCGCGAGCAGGCGCGGATCGCGCCCGAGTACGTCCCGACGGCACGCCGCACTCGCGGCCGCGCAGATAGGAGAGTTCGCGCTGCTCGCGCTGTCGCGACAGCACGCGATCGACGAGCAGCGACAGCTCGTCGAGGTCGAGCGGCTTCTGGAGATAGTCGGCTGCGCCGCGGCGCATCGCTTCGACCGCGTCGCGCACCGAGCCGTACGCCGTCATCAGCACCACCGGGAGACCGGGCGACTCCGCCTGGATGTCGGTCAGCACGTCGAGTCCCGAGCGATCGGGCAGGCGCAGGTCGACGCAGCACGAGGTCGGGCGGGTCGGCGTCGACGGCGTCGATGCCGGACAGCGCGCATTCGACGCGTGCGCACGTCGTGGCCGCTCGCCTCGAGCGATCGCACCAGCTGGCGCGCGAGCAGCACTTCGTCTTCGATGATCAGGATCGACGCCACGGACGCGCGAACCTAGCAGCCGGCGCCCCCAGTTCCGGGGCACTCTGCCCCAGCTGTCCGCGTGAAATGCCCCACTCGACCGCTGCTCGCATGCGCTGGCTCCTTCCGGGATCGCTTGGCTCCCACTCTAGCAGGAGTCGCGCCAATGCGTGGAATCGCGCGGCGCCGCGTGAGGTCACCCGCTGCTGCGTGGCCGCCCCGGTCGGCTGCAGTGCGGAGCGCGGAGAACGCGTCGCGCGCTTGGCACTGCCCTTGCGAAGGGCGTCCAACTGCGCGACCGAGCCCGCGTGCAGCGATCGGGCCATCCCCATCGGAAGGAAACACGACCATGCGACAAGACAAGGCTCTCGCAATGATTCTCGGATCTTCTCTGCGCGACCGGCGGCGTCGGCGCGCAGTGCGCCCGTCCAACGGCTACTCGACGCATGCGCGCAGCGTTCGCGCGAACCGGCGTCGATCCCGAACGCGAGCGGCTCGGTCGCGATCGGCGCTGTCCGCGATCGCTCTCGATCTCCAGCTCGACGTCGCCGGCCTCGCGCCGAACACCACCTATCAGATCGCCGTCGACGACCGCGTCCAGGCGAGCTTCGTCACCGACGACACGGCGGCGCGCGCGTGGTGCTGCGCACCAGGCGACGACGCATATCCCTCGATCTCGACGCGCGCGGTCGCGAGGTCGAGGTACGCGGCACGGCGGGACGGACGTGCTGCGCGTCGCGATGGCGGCGGGCGTGAGCGGCTCGCTCGACGAAGCGCACCGAACTCGGTCGCTGCTCGACGCGACGCGCGCTCGCCGGCCGGCGGCCGGCGACGGCGAAGCTGCGCGCGACGGAGGACGGCCGGCGCCGCTTCTCGGTCGAGGTCGAGGGCGTGCACGGCCGGGAACCTATCAGCTCTTCGTCGGCGCGACGAGCGCGGTTCGATCGCGGCGCCCGCCGGCCTCGGCGAGATCGAGTTCGACTCGAAGCTCGACGACGCCGGCCTCGGCGGCTCCTGCTCGACTTCGATCCCGAGGACGCGCAGATCGATCTGGTGCGCACGGCGACGTCGCCTTCACCGGCTCGCTGCGCGCGACGCGTCCCCACGTGAACTCCTGCGAACCGAGCCAGTGTTGCGCGACGCTGCCCCGGGCGGGCGGCGAGGCCAGGCGCGGCTGCGCGATGCGCGACGACTGCGATCGCGACTTCGAGGTCGAGGTCGAGGACGTCCCGGCGGGCGCCTACACAGCTGCTCGTCGGCGGTGTTGCGCGCGGCACCATCACGGCGGCCTTCGACGCCGCTCGGGGCCGCGTGCGCGGCGAGATCGAGTTCGACACCGACGACGACGAGCCGCAGGAGCTGCCGCTCGACTTCGATCCGCTCGGCCAGTCGATCCAAGTCGTCGCGGGCGCGCAGGTCGCGTTCTGCGCTCGCGGTCTTCGAGGCCGGTCCGAGCGCGAGCGGCACCTGCACGGTCCGGACAGCGACAGGACTCTCGGCGCGAGCGCGGCACAGCCGTCTGCCTCCGGCGACGCACGCCTGCGCGTGCGCGACGACTGCCGGACCGACTTCCACGTCGCAGATCGAGGACGTCGTCGCGGGCAGCTACGACGTGGTGATCGGCGGCGTCGTGCCGGGAACGCTGACGGCGGCGTTCGATCCCGGCGAAGGGTCAGGTGCGCGGCGAGGTCGAGTTCGGCGACGACGTCGCCGGGCTCGCCCGCGCTCGACTTCGATCCGAGCGCCGAGATGATCGAGATCGTGCAGGACGGCGTGGTGGTGCTGATCGAGCGCGATCGGCGCCGCGCCGGGCGCCAGCGGCGTGGCCTGCGTCGACGATGCGCACCGTGAGCGCATTGCTGAACCTGGGCGTCGATCGCCGACGGCACGCCGAAGCGCGAGCTGCGCATGCGCGACGACTGCCGCGAGACCTTCAGCGTGCGAGATCGAAGACGTGGCGCCGGGCAGCTACCAGGTGCTCGTCGACGGAAGCGTGCGCGCGACGATCGTCGTCGGCGCGACGGGTCGGGGCCAGGTCGAACTCGACACCAACGATCCGCCGAAGCCGGTACTGAACTTCGACCCGCGCGGTCGCGAGATCGCGATCGCGAAGAACGGGGTGCTGTACTTCGTTCGGGTCTTCCCGAACTAGCTGCGTCGCTGGATTCTCGCGTCGGGGGCGACGCGAGAACTCCGGGGCCGAGGTCGCGACGCCTTTCCAGGTCGCGGTCTCGGCCCTCCGCATTTTTCGGCTCGACGCGCGGCGACGTGGTGGATCAGTACAGCGGCCCTGCGACGAAGCGCGCGAGCACGCGCGCCGCGCCGTCACACGCCTCGAAGTGCCGGACCTGCTGGAGCGCTTCGAGGGGCGCGCCTTGCTGTTGCAGGTTCGGGCAGCGACGGGAAGCTACCCGGGCGGCTCGTAGCCTCGACCGTGCTCGTTCACGGAGACACTCCGGCGCGAACCAGCCAAAGCCCGGTTCTGCGCGTATGTGGGGCGAATGACGAAACGGACCAACGCTCGACGAATCTCAAAGGCGAACACCGACCGTGACGCGCAGGCTCGTACCCCTCTCTACGGCCCGCAAAGACTGACCACGAACCCGCAGCCTATCTCCCCATTTTGGGGGATTAGGCTGCAGCTTCCCGAGGGAGAACGACGCCACACCGGCGCATTGCAGTGTTTGCACGGGGCGGCTTAGACTGCGGGGCGGCAGTTGAAGACCTATTGTACAGCACGGAGAGGGAGCCATGACCGTTCATGCTTGGGCGCTCTTCTGCATGACGGAGACGCTGCTCTGCCTGAGCCCGGGTCCCTCGGCGCTGTTGGTCATCTCGCTCGCACTCACTCGCGGCCAAGCGGCTGGCTTCGCCGCGACGGTCGGCGTTCTCGCAGCCAACGCCCTCTACTTCGCGCTCTCCGCCAGTGGGCTCATCGCTCTCCATTCGCTCTCGGCCGAGGTGTTCGTCGTCATCAAGTGGGCGGGAGCTGCATATCTCATCTGGCTGGGCATGCGCATCGTCGTCCGCTCGTTCTCGAGGGCCGTCACCGAGCCGGCGCTCTCCGGCCGGCGTTTCTGGGCGTCGCGCGGTGTGGCAGGGCTTCGTCACGCAGGGCGCGAATCCCAACCTCCTGGTCTACTTCGCTGCCATCCTCCCGCAGTTCGTCGACACGCGCATCCGCTTCCGAGTCAGGTCGCCATCCTGGCGTGCAGCTCCTTCGTGATTGAATTCACCGTCCTGTCGGTCTATGCGGCGCTCTCGTTTCGTGCGGGTCGGCGCGTATCGACGCGCTTCCGGCTCGTGGCTGAGCGTGTCGGCGGCGGCTTGCTGGTGGCTGCAGGCGCGGGGCTGGCGTCAATTCGTCGCGCGTAAGAGCGCTGTACAACAAGGTGCTGCACCTGGCGCAGCCCAGCGGCGCCGCGTCGTGGCGTAGTGCCGTCTGGCGGCGTAGGGTATGCCTCTGGCGGTGTTCGGCGGCCGCTGGGCCGCGCAGGTGAGATGGGATGAGAAAGCCAGTCTCCTGACGATGGGCGGGATACCGTGAGGTTCCCAACATCATGCGGGGTCGCGCAGTGCGCGCCCCCATCATCAAGGAGACTGACCGTGGGCAAAGCTACCCTTATTCGTCGTCGCGTGACCATCGGCATGGACGTGAGTGATCGCTATAGCCGGCTTTGCGTGCTCGACGCACGCGGGCAGATCGAGCGCGAGGATCGCGTGCGCACGACACCCGACGCCGTTGGAGCTTGGTTTGCGGAGTATGCGCACGCGCGGGTGGTGCTCGAGGTGGGCCCGCACTCGCCGTGGCTATCTCGGCTTCTGAAGTCACGGGGCCACGAGGTGATCGTCGCGAACCCGCGCCGAGTGCGACTGATCGCGGAGGCCGCGCGCAAGAGCGACCGGACCGACGCGGAGACGTTGGCGCGACTCGGGCGGGCGGACCCGAAGCTGCTGCATCCGGTCGAGCATCGCAGCGAGTCGGCGCAGCAGGATCTCGCGCTATTGCGCGTGCGCGAGGGCCTGGTGCGGTCGCGCACGAAGCTGATCCAGTGTGCGCGCGGGCTCGCCAAGGCATTCGGAGTGGCGTTGCCGACGAGTTCGGCGCCGAGCTTTGCGAAGCGGGTGCGCGAGGCGGACGCGGCAACGCTCTTCCCGGGCCTGGAGGAACTCTTGCGTCTGTGCGACGAGCTGACCGCATCGGTTCGCCGGCTCGATCACGAGGTGGAGCGGCTGGGACGACAGCAGTATCCGGAGACCCAGGTGCTGCGGCAGGTGCCGAGCATCGGACCGATCACGTCGCTCGCGTACGTACTCACGATCGAGGACCCCAAGCGGTTCGCGAAGAGTCGCTCGGTAGGCGCCTATCTCGGGCTCACACCGAAGCAGCGCGACTCGGGAGAGGCGCAACCCGAGCTCGCGATCTCGAAGCGCGGCGACGAGTTCCTGCGACGGCTTCTGATCGAAGCGGCGCACTACACACTCGGCCCCTTCGGTCCCGACTCGGATCTGCGGCGGTTCGGGCTGCGTCTTCTGGGGCAGGGTGGCAAGCGGGCGAAGAAGCGCGCGGTAGTCGCGGTCGCACGCAAACTTGCGACGCTGCTGCACCGCTTGTGGGTGACGGGGGAGGCGTATCATGCGCTCGGTGCGCCGAGCGCGAAGGTGCAAGCCGCGTAGGCCGAAGGTCGGCTGCGCGGGAGATAGGAGACATCCGGGACTCGGTCCCACGGAGCGGGAGACCGGACGAGATCCACGATCGGATTGCCCTGTTCGGGTGACTGCGAATGGTGCTTGGCGCCGCAGCCGACTTCGTCGGAATGCGAGCCCGAAGGTGAGATGGCAGCACCCGCTCGGGACGAACCCCAGCGTGCACCCTGAGTGCGAATGGAAGCCTGGCACCGATCGCGATCGCGCCCGCCCGCCACGTCGGGCTTGACATCGGATGGCTTTCTCATGGAAGCACCGATCCGTTGGGCCGCCCCGACCATCGGCGACATAGCAGACCATGAGACAAATAACCGAAGAAGGGTGGAAGCGAAGCGGCTGGCTCTTCGGAGTGATCAGTCCAGTTCTATGCATCGTCCTCGATCCCGGTCTCTTCAAGTCGAGCAGCCTAGATCAGCCGTGGTTTCCCTCGGCGACCGGCTTCTTCTACAGCGCGACCTTGGTATCGATGGCCGCGCTGGGCATCGCCTTGGTGCGCCCTCATACGCCGCCCCTCTGCCGAGGGATCCTTCTCTTTGCTGCCCTGCTAGCAAGCGCGATGAGTCTTCTCCTCGTGCCGTTTGCCGCCCTACTTCTCGTCAGTGGTGCAG
The DNA here is from genome assembly GCA_963801625.1 of uncultured delta proteobacterium. Lineage (GTDB taxonomy): Bacteria > Myxococcota_A > UBA9160 > UBA9160 > PR03 > PR03. The sequence goes on along the minus strand of CAWDFQ010000014.1, from coordinate 42,343 downwards.
TCACAGTCTTAGAAGGGAGGCCGCAACCATTCATCGCGCTCGTTCCGTTCGGCTTCATCCCGGTCGCAACCGCGACGGTCTACTGGCGCTTCTTCCTCTGCGCTGAAAAGCCGGACACTGTCGCCAAGTCGGTACTCAGCCTGGTCGGCACCGCCCTAGCGTTCCTGCTCCCGGTTGGCGTGAGTATTGGCGCCGGGGCAGCTGCCTCCCCCTGCATGGTGCGCGTGCTCGGGGCGCCTACCGAGGCATCCGCATCAGATCTCAGCTGCCTCCAGCGGCTCGCGTTTACGACCGACTTCTCTCCTTTCGTCCGCGCCTATTGGAGCGCTGATCCAGCCGGCCAGGAAGGGCTGCGCAAGGTCTACGCAGAGATCACCGGCCGAGACCTTGAGCGAGATGCAATCCTCTCGGACTAGGAGCGGCCCAACACCTATGAGGCCTCTCCCTGTCAAGTGGGCAAACAAGTCCCGCTGACCGCGGCTCTGTCCGCGATCTTTCCGCGCTGCGCGTTCGTCTCGGCTTCGCACTCCATCTTCGCTTCCGAGATCTGGTGCAGCGTCCGGGACTCTGCACCCAACACCTATCGAGGATCACACTCGACCGCGCTTGGCGAATCGAGCGGGGAGGCAATCGCCTCCGCGTCCTAGAAGCCCATTCGTTCCCTCATGCCGGCCTCCTCATGGCGTCGACCTCGAAGGTCCGTTGTCTCCAGGCTCGGGGAGGGGCAGAGTCGCAAGCAGTCGAGACGCGATGTCGAGAGAGGGAGCGAGAGCGCGCGTCCAATCAAGCGAGCGAGCTGCCGGATCTTCGGGCTCATGACCGGTGCCTTCTCGCGCTCGTAGGCGCACGGGGACCACGCAGTCTGGTTCGAGCTCGATCCCTGGGGCTCTCGTTGGACGACGGGCTCACGCACCCTCACTCCCTCAGTGGACCGTCGCGACGAAGCGTTCGATCTCGAACGCCTTGCCGCGCAGCAGGATGTAGTAGGCCGCACGCCCGAGCTTGTGGGCCAGGATGCTGAGCGCCTTGCCCTTGCCGTGGCGCTTCTCGAGCCGTGCGAGCAGCTCCTTGCCGGGTTCGCTGTGGCGGACGAAGAGCACCGCGGCTTCCGAGAAGGCCCACTTGAGATGGACGTTGCCCATCTTGGCGCCGCTGGTGCCGTGCTTCTTCCCGGCCGACTCCTTCGCGCACTTCACGAGCCGCGCGTAGGAGGCGAACTCCTGCACGCGGTCGAACCTCTTCACGTCGTGGATCTCGTAGAGGATCGTGAGCGCCAGCACCTTGCCGACGCCCGGGACCCTGCGCAGCAGCTGGAAGGCTTGCGGATCGTGCTGTTTGGCCTGACGCACGAGATAGCTCTCGAGGTCCACCAAGAGCGTGTCGTAGCGATCGAGCAGTGCGAGATCGACCGCGATCGTCTTGCGCACCACGCGGTCCTCGAAGTGATCGGCAACGCCTTCGCGATTGCTCGGGTAGGCGATCCGCTTGGCGAAGGCCGGGAGGTTGTACTGCTGGTTGGTCATCTGGATGTGGGCGAGCAGCTGGCCGCGCTTGCGGACCAGGTGCAGGCGTCGGCGCAGCAGATCGCGCGTGGCACGCATGCCCGCCGGGTACACGTAGGCTTGCGGCAGCATCCCGCTGCGCAGCAGCATGGCGATCTTGAGCGCGTCGATCTTGTCGTTCTTCGCCTTGCCACCGTGGATCGCTTTCATGTAGAGCGCGTGGCCGAGGACGAAGGCGATGCCTTCGGCGGCGCAGAGGTCGGCAAGCCAGTACCAGGTGAAGATGCACTCGACGGCCACGACGAGGTCGTCGCGATAGGGAGCGACCACTTCCAGAAACGCTTCGGGGTTCGAGGGCAGGTTCTTGTGGACCAGAACCTGGCCGTCGCGGTCGAGGATGCAGACGTACATCGTTTTCGTGTGCAGATCGATGCCGCAGTAGTGGCGGTGCTGGTTCGTGTAGAATCGCATTGGTTCTCTCCCTGCGCGGATGCGCGTGTTTCGATTGGCATCCAGCCTACTCCGGGTGGAGTAGGCGCAGGGAGAGGCCTCGGATGAGAATCAAGCGCATGCAGCTGGCCGCCCGCGGCTTGTGGTTCTCGACAGTCCCGGTCCGGCGGCCGGCCGCGCGCTGAATGGCGCGTAGACGGCTTCGCGTCGGGCCGCCGGGCGGTGTACGGTAGGTCCACGGCGGGCGTCAGCTGATGCGCAAGCCGTTGGGCGGCAAGAGGAAGGTGAGTGTTCCACGTATTCCTCGACACCACTGTCCTAAGAGGCGATCCGGAACGGAGGACCGCTGCGTTCCAAGCGCTGAGTCGCTTGGCCAAAGCGGGCAGTATCAAGATCCACCTATCCGCCGTCACGGTCGAGGAGTTCATCTCACAGGAACTCGAGATCTATTCGAACCATGTCGAGAAGCTGGGCAACACAGCCAAGGCCCTGGGGCGCCGAACGCTGCCAGACAGCGTTTCCGAGACATTGCGTGGTCTCGAGGCCACGATGAAGACAGCTCCAGCTGCCATCGAGAAGCACGTCCGCGATTCGTTCGAGGCATGGGTGGCGGAGGTCGGTGCGACGATCCACCCGCTAAAGCCAGAGTACGGCCAACGAGTCGTCGAGTCCTACTTCTCCGGGGCCAAACCATTCAAGAGGCGCAAGTCCCGCGATGACTTTCCTGATGCCTTCATATGGCAATCTATTGTCGACTTGCAGAGCGCAGTTGGCGATCTCGACGTCGTATCTCAAGACGACGGCATGCAGAAGGCATGCGACACGATCGAAGCAATCAACGCATTCTCGACTCTGGGAGAGCTGATATCAGAAGACGACTACCAGGGGCTCCTCAAGGAACACTATTCGAAAGACAATGCGTGTCGGCTCGCCTCGCTCCTCGTCGCCAAACCTGAGCCCATCGAAGCCGCGCTGGAAGTCGGCCTGCTGCGATCCTTGCCCGGAACGGCCGTAGTCTCCGATGAGATTCCTGGCGAGAATCAAGAGGCCTCCATTCTATCCATCGGCAGCCCCGAGTTGGTTGAACTCGACCTGGATGGCTTCGAATACTACGGCGACGGTCTTTTCGTGATTCCGTTCACAACTGAGATCGAGTGCCTCTTCCACTATGCGATCTTCAAGGCCGACTATCTTGCTCTGGAAGAAGAACGCTCAGAGCGGATTGGCATTTCGGAACTCAACGATCACTTCTTCGATGCCGAGCAGTACTTCTCTCCCTTGGTGCAGGGGGTGTTGTCCGTCCAGATTGCCCCTGGAGCCTTGGAGGCGGACCCGCTCTCGGATGACGCGCTTCTCGAACTCCTCGATGAGGCGCACGTAGCCGTAGACTCGATCAAGCAAGTCTGGCTCCCTTCATGAGCCAGTTCGGACTTGCGCCCAACAATCGCATGCAGCTGGCCGCCCGCGGCTTGTAGTCTTCGCGCGCTCCTGGCCGGCGGCCGTCCGAGCCTTGGGCGATGCGCCGGTGGCTTCGCCTCGGGCCGCCGGCCGGTGTACGTTGGGTTGACGGCGGGCGTCAGCTGATGCGCCAGCCGTTAGGCCGCACACTCGCTCCACGACCGACATCAATCTCCAAAGGAAATAGCACCATGGCCAAGTACCTGATCTCCTTTCCCAGCGCTGCGATGGTCGTGCCCGAAGGCGAGTGGGAGGCGGTGGGTCGCGACGCGCACGCCGTGATCGACGAGGCGAAAGCCGCCGGCGTCTACGTCTTCGGCGGCGGCATCGACGAAGGCGTGCCGCCCGTTCTCGTCGCAGCAGACGGAGCAGTCGCCGAGGGCGGCTACCCATGGGCGCCCCCGCTTGACGGCGGCTTCACTGTGCTCGAACTACCCTCACGCGAGGAGGCCGTCGCGTGGGCCGCGCGCATCGCGAAGGCCTGTCGTTGTGACCAAGAGCTACGCGTCTTCGGGTTCGACCCGCAGTCCTGAGGGCGGCATAGAAATGGCGCAGAAAGTGCGGCCTAACAAAGAGGGTTGTATCCGGAGTGCGGAGCATTCCGGATACAAGCTGTTGAGCTGAGCCGCTGGCTGGGCGGCCCGTCTTGGGGATTCTATCGCAGGCGGGTGTGGAGGCAGCGCGTAGGAAGAAGAAGCGGGCATTCCGGGCCGATAAGTGAATCTATGTCAATCCCGGGCCGGGAGAGCCAACGGATGGCGACCAACGGACCTACCACGAAACGAATGCGTATCTCTGGGAGCTCCGAAGCCAATCGTGGACCGGTGCGAGCCGAGAGTCTGTGTCGTCGGCCTTCCGGAACTATCGAAGCGAGCTTGCGGTTGGGCGCCGGCTGTATCCCGAACAGTTCCGGAATTTTCCAAGCGGAGTTCAGTATGCGCCTTAGACGGTTCTCAACGGTCGCTCTTTGCTTGGTGATCAGTCCGGTAGCGGCGTTCGCTGACAAGGTGGAGACAATGACGGCGCTGTCTTGGAACAGCGCGGCGCAGCCAATACTCAACGTCCTCGCGTTGAACGAGGGCGAGGCGAGTCGAACCCTGAACGTCGTCGCCCCTGAGGCGATCCGTTGCAACGGTGAGAAGATCAAGTCGGTGCCGAAGCAGTACCGGCGCTTTCTCGACATCACGAATTGGCATAGCCCGTCCACAGACGGGGTCGTGCGCGCTGGGAGTTGGCTTCATCGTTCCTTCCCGTTGGGGCTCGAAGCGCCGCTCGAAGGTTCTTGCGAAGCCACCTTCCGAGTTACGGACAAAGAGAGTGGCGAAACGATCGAGTCGGGTAGGATCGATATACCCCTGGAACCTCCGAAGCGTGAGGTCTCCGATCTCAAGAACCCCGCTGTCTCAGCGGAGATGCTCATCGAAGAAGATCGCGACTATCCAGAACTGCTCGTGGTTCGCGTGCTCGCCCGCAACAACGGGCAAAAGGGCCTTGTGCTTTACGAAGAGGGAAGAAACGTTCAGTGCTCCGATGGCTGTCGCATAGAGTGGCCCATGAATGGAGGTGTCTTGCAGGGCGAAGATTCTGGGCCGATTTGGATCGGCCCGGGCGAGTGGGCTGCGTTCGTCAATGTCGCTCGCTTCAAGCGCTCGAGTGAAGCAAAACCGTGCACCATTGACCTTCGACTGTCTGCGCTTCACGAGAGCGGGAGCAGACAGGAAGTGGCTCGCATCTCCGGCCCACTGATGCCCAGCGGTTACATCAGTCGCCCATGGCGGCATCGCAGGTAGTCAGCGGTGCTATGCGTTTGCCTCCCTACCAGGGGCAGGGGCCACGCATCGACGCGTTCGTCTCGGCTTCGCACTCCGTCTTCGCTTCCAAGATCTGGTACAGCGTCCGGGACTCTGCACCCAACACCTATCGAGGATCACGCTCGATCGCGCTTGGCGAATCGAGTGGGGAGGCAATCGCCTCCGCGTCCTAGAAGCCCATTCGCTCCCTCATGCCGGCCTCCTCATGGCGTCGACCTCGAAGGTCCGTTGTCTCCAGGCTCGGGGGAGGGGCAGAGTTGCAAGCAGTCGAGACGCGATGTCGAGAGAGGGAGCGAGAGCGCGTGTCCAATCAAGGCATGGAGCTGCCGGATCTTCGGGCTCATGACCGGTGCCTTCTCGCGCTCGTAGGCGCACGGGGACGACGCAGTCTCGTTCGAGCTCGATCCATGGGGCTCTCGTTGGACGACGGGCTCACGCACCGTCACTCCCTCAGTTGACGGTCGCGACGAAGCGTTCGATCTCGAACGCCTTGCCACGTAGCAGCATGTGTAGGCCGCACGCCCGATCTTGTGCGCGAGGATCGAGAGCGCCTTGCCCTTGCCGTGACACCCTTCGAGCTGGGCCAGGCGCTTCTTGCCTTCGGCGGTGGCGTACGAAGAGTACGGCGGCTTCCGAGAACGCCGAATCGAGGTGGACGTTGCCCATCTTGGCGCCGCTGGTGCCGTGCTTCTTCCCGGCCGACTCCTTCGCGCACTTCACGAGCCGTGCATACGAGGCGAACTCCTGCACGCGGTCGAACCTCTTCACGTCGTGGATCTCGTAGAGGATCGTGAGCGCGAGCACCTTGCCGACGCCCGGGAACGCCTTCGCGATTGCTCGGGTAGGCGATCCGCTTGGCGAAGGCCGGGAGGTTGTACTGCTGGTTGGTCATCTGGATGTGGGCGAGCAGCTGGCCGCGCTTGCGGACCAGGGGCAGGCGCCGGCGCAGCAGATCGCGGGTGGCGCGCATGCCCGCCGGGTACACGTAGGCTTGGGGCAGCATCCCGCTGCGCAGCAGCATGGCGATCTTCAAGGCGTCGATGCGGTCGTTCTTCGCCTTGCCGCCGTGGATCGCCTTCATGTAGAGGGCGTGGCCGAGGACGAAGGCGATGCCTTCGGCGGCGCAGAGGTCGGCAAGCCAGTACCAGGTGAAGATGCACTCGACGGCCACGACGAGGCCCTCGCGATACGGAGCGACCGCCTCCAAAAACGCTTCGGGGTTCGACGGCAGGTTCTTGTGGACGAGCACTTGGCCGTGGCGGGCCTCCGCTTTGCGCGGGCATCGCAGCTTCGCGGCGGGCCGCCGGGCGGTGTACGTTGGGCTCACGGCGGGCGCAGCTGTCGCGTCGGCATTCGCTTCGAGAGGAGGGGGCGATGAACAAGGTCGTGGCACGCTTGGCCGGCGGTCGTATGGTCAAGGGCATGACAGCCGACTTCTCCCCGGCGAAGGACCGCTTCCATGTGACCGCGGCCGCGGCCCCTGTTGGGACGACTTCTGTGGAGATCCATACGAAGGACTTGAAAGCGCTCTTCTTCGTGAAGGACCTCGCCGGCGATCCTCTGCACGTCGAGAAGAAGGCGTTCGACCCTGCACACCCGCCTGCGGGGCGCCGGATCAGGGTCGAATTCAAGGACGGTGAAGTCCTGGTGGGAACCACGACGGGCTACCAGCCCGGACGCCCGGGGTTCTTCCTCGTACCAGCGGATGCCGGATCGAACGTCGAGCGCTGCTATGTAGTCGCAGCGGCCACCCAGGAGATCAGCTTCTTCTGACCCGGATGGCAGCGACCGGAGCGAGCATGCCGCCGAACGAGCGGATCGAGCAGACGGTCGGCTTCGCCGCCCGCAGCTCATCCGCAATCCGCTCGACGGCATGAAGAACAGCGATTGGGCGCGATGGTCAACCAACGAGCGGAGTCGTCCATGGACAAGCTCGAAGAGATCACGCGGAAGCGGAAGCACGCGCACGCCAAGCTCCAGGCGCTCGGATCGAAGGTCTACGAGGCCTTTCTGAAGATGGAAGAAGCCGCGTTCGCAGACGGTGCGCTCCCCCGGAAGACAAAGGAGCTGATCGCCGTCGGCATCTCCGTGAAGATCGACTGCGAGTCGTGCATGCAGTGGCACATCGAGCAGGCGGCGAGAGCGGGTGCCACGGTGCGCGAGATTCTCGAGACGGTGGAAGTGGGAATCGAGATGGGAGGCGGCCCGGCCACCGTCTCGACCCGCTTCGCACTCGAAGTAATCGAGCGCTTGTTTCCCGGCGAGACTGGCTGAGTTGCTCGTCCATTCGATCCTGCCGGGCGTGGCGAACGCCGCACTGAGAGCGCGAGCGCGCGGCCGCTGGGCTCGCGCTTTGCGCTGTGCGAACGTGCGCGGTTTGGGCAGGTGTTGCTCTCGACACTTGGGGCCGCTCGCGCGGGCGATTGCAATCGGCGCGATCGCGCTGGTCGCCGGTTGTCGCGATCCCGAGCGCGGCGCCGAGCAGCAAGCAGAGCCGCCGCCGCCGACGGCAAAGGCGCCTGCCGCCGAGGCTCCGCTCGACTACGTCGGCTCGTTGCGCTGCGCGAGTTGCCACGCGACCGAAACGGAGCGCTGGCACGGCTCGGACCACGACCGCGCGATGGAAGAAGCGAACGCGACGACAGTGGTCGGCGATTTCGCGGGCGCCTCGCTCGATCACTTCGGCGTGGTGTCGCGCTTCGAACGCCGCGGCGACCGCTTCGTGGTGAACACCGAAGGTCCCGACGGCGCGCTGCACGACTACGAGGTGGCGTACACCTTCGGCTTCGAACCGCTCCAGCAATACCTGGTGCGTTTCCCGGATGGCCGGATGCAGGATCTGTCGCTCGCGTGGGACGCGCGCCCGCGCGACGCCGGTGGCCAGCGCTGGTTCGATCTGAACGGCGCCGAACGCGTCCCGCCGAGCGACGTGATGCACTGGACCCAGCCGTCACACAATTGGAACGCGCAGTGCGCCGAGTGCCACTCGACCAATCTGCGCAAGGGCTACGACCTCGCGGCGAACACGCTACGCCACGACCTGGTCCGAGATCGACGTCGGCTGCGAGGCTTGTCACGGACCCGGCTCGCGCCACGTTGCGTGGGCAGATGCCGCGGCGCGTGGCAAGAAGGACTCGACCCTCGCGAACTTCGGTCTCGTCGCACGGCTCGACGCCGGCGATGCGGCGCAGTGGGTCTTCGACGACGGTGCCAAGATCGCGCATCGCGTGCCGCCGCGCAGCGAACACGTGGAGTTCGAGACGTGCGCACCGTGTCACGCGCGTCGCGCGACGCTGCGCGAGAGCCGCCTCCCCGGCGAGCCGCTGCTGGACACGCATCGGCCCTCGTTGCTGGAGCCGGGTCTCTATGAAGCCGACGGCCAGATACGCGACGAGGTCTACGACTACGCCTCCTTTCTGCAGGGCCGCATGTACGCAGCCGGTGTCACGTGCAGCGACTGCCACGACTCGCACTCGACGAAGATGCGCGCCGCGGGCGACGCGCTGTGCGGGCTATGCCATCGGCCCACCGCCTATGCGACGCAGACGCATCACTACCACGAGGAAGCTTCACCGGGCGCGCGCTGCGTCGCCTGTCACATGGCGGCGCGCACCTACATGGGGGTGGACCTGCGCCACGATCACTCGTTCCGCGTGCCGCGACCCGACCTGTCGGTGTCGATCGGAACGCCGAACGCCTGCAACGATTGTCACGGCGATCGCAACGCGGAGTGGGCGGCCGCTGCGGTCGCGCGCTGGTTCCCGGCCGGGCGCAGCGGGCAGCCGCATTACGGCGAGGCGCTGCATGCCGAGCAAATCGGTGCCCCGGACGCCGCGGCGAAGCTTCTCGCCGTTGCGGCTGATGCGAAGCTGCCGGCGATCGTGCGGGCGAGCGCGATCGCCCAGCTCGACCCGAACGAGCGAGCCGCGCTCGATGCCGCGCGCCGCGCCGTGTCCGACCCGGATCCGCTGCTGCGTCTCGCCGCCGTGGCGATGGCCGAGCGCTCCGAGCCTTCGTCGCGACTCGCGACGCTGCTCCCGCTGTTGCGCGATCCGACCCTCGCGGTTCGCATCGACGCCGCGCAGGCACTCGCCGACGTGCCGCCCGCCGCGTGGCGCGACGGCGATCGCAGCACGCTCGCCGACGTGCTCGGCGAGTATCGGGCCGTGCAGCTCCTCAACGCCGATCTGCCCGAATCGCACGTGAATCTCGGCTCGCTCGCGATGCGAGTCGGTGAGTTCGACGCCGCGCGCGGCGAGTTCGAGACGGCGCTTCGGCTCGGGCCCTGGTTCGTGCCCGCCTACGTGAACTTCGCGGACCTCGAGCGCGCGCAAGGCAATGACGCCGCCGCCGAATCCCTGCTGCGCCGCGCACTCACGCTCATGCCGAACTACGCCGACGTGCACTACGCGCTCGGCCTGGCGCTGATCCGGATGAAGCGCGGCGACGAGGCTGTCGCGGCGTTCGCGCGAGCGAGCGAACTCGCACCCGCGCAGCCGCACTACGCCTACGTGTGGGCGCTGGCGCTCCAGGGCGTCGGGCAGATCGAACGCGCGCTCGGGGTGCTCGAGGCGGCGCGCGCGCAGCATCCGCGCCATCGCGATCTACTGGTCGCGCTGGCGACGCTATCGCGCGACGCCGGCCGCAACGACGCGGCGTTGCGCTACGCGCGGATGCTCGTCGAAGTGTTCCCCGAGGATCCCGAAGCGCGCGCGCTTCTGGCGCAGCTCGAGGCGGACAGCCGGCGCTGACTGGGTTTCCGGAAATCGACCGCGCGCCGCATTGCGATCGCCGATCGGCTTGCGTTTTTTCCAGCCAGAAGCGAATTCCTGGCAACCCGGTGCGCCTCGTTCGCGGACGAAAGGGACTGTCCCGCCGTCCGCGGTTGGAGCGCGGCGGGGCGTTGGACTTGGGTGCGCGGACGGAGGGACTGTCCCCTTCGTCCTCGATGTCACTCGTATGTCGGGACGGCGATTGGCCGCCACGGCTCCCATGACGACCCAGCCGACTCCATGCGCGTCGAGCAGAGCGGCGATCGCCGCGACGACGTCACCTTCCACGCCGGTCTCTCTGGAGGAAGCGCGCTCGAATCTTCAGGTTCTCGGCGATGGCGAGGTCGTCGTCGGGAGGGAGACCCGGGGTTGCGAGAGTGCCGAGGCGACGTCGGATGCTCTCCATCCGCTCGAACACTTCCTCCATCGACCTCGCGGGTGCGCATTCGGATTCGAGGAGCGCGTTCGCAGCCCCGACCTTCTTCCAGTACGCCTTCTCCGTGTCCGTAGCCCGCGCTCGGCTCATTGCGGCAGCCTATCGACCCGCGGCTTGCTTTGCCGCAATCACTTTGCCGCCGGCGTCGTCTCGAACGGGAAGACGCGCTTCCAGTCTTTCTTCATGTCGACGACGGTCCAGCCCTTCGCGGTTGCTTCGACGAGCGCGGCGTCGAGCTGGCCGACCGCGGAGGGATGATCGTAGGCCCACTCGCGCTCGGCGTCGGTGTGGTGCACCAGGCCCGTGAAGCGCGAGCCGCCGTCCGCGGCGGTCCACTCGAGCATCTGCTGATCGCCGTCGGAGTTGCCGAACGCGAAGACCGGGCGGCGGCCGATGAACTTGTTGATCGCGACCGGCTTGCCCGCTTTGTCGTCGATGAAGTCGATCGCCGGTTCGCGCAGGATCACGGGCTTGCCGTCGCGCAGCTCGAACTTCGTCTCGATCGTGCTGCCGACCACCTGTTCGGGCGGGATGCCGTAGACCTTCTCCGAGAACACGCGCACGAACTCGACGCCGCCGCCGGAGACGATGTAGGTCTTGAAGCCGTTCGCGCGCAGATACGCGAGCAGCTCCAGCATTGGCTGGTAGACCATCTCCGTGTACGGACGGTCGAAGCGCGGGTGCTTCGCGGTGGCGAGCCAATCCGCGACGACCTTCGCGAACTCGTCGGTCGTCATGCCCGCGTGCGTCGCCATCACCATCTCGGCGATCGCCTTTCTCGCCGCCAGCGAGTGCGCTCTTGATGTCGCTGGCGAGGATGCTCGCAAAGGGCTCCGTGGTCTTCCAGCGCGGATTCTGGGGCGCGAGCGCGCGGACCCGGTCGAACGCGAAGGCGAGCTGGAAGTAGATCGGCTGCTCGGCCCAGAGCGTGCCGTCGTTGTCGAAGACGGCGATGCGCTCGGCCGGCGCGATGAACCCGGGCCCGCCGGCGCGCGTCGCGCTCGCGACGAATGCGACGATAGCCTTCTTTGCCGCGCCGTCGTTCCACGAGGCGAGCGGGTCGGCAGCCCTCGCGAGCGGCGCGCAGAGCAGCGCCGCGAGGATCGCGACGCAGATCGCGACGTTTCTCCGTCGAGGACTCATCGGGTCGATCTCCTGTGCCCCGCTGCCGCATCTCGATGCGCTGGTCGATGCTGAATCGCAGCGCCTCCGCGCTGAACGGTTCAGTCCGCCGCGTGCTCCGCGACGCGCCAGCCGAGTGCCTCGAAGTTCTTCTTTGCGAGTGGGGACATGCGGCCTGTCAGCAGTACGGTGCGCCGCCTTCCCTCGAGATCGGGGCGCTTGGCAAAGCGCGCGAGCGGCTCGGTCCAAGAGACGTAGTCGACAGCGCCAGGCACGACGAGGCTGCCGTCGTTGCGTTTCGCGAAGACGGTACCGATCGCGCTGATCTCGGCGAGAGGCAGCTCCGCGTGTTTCTTCGCGAGCATCCGAACGCCGCGCAGCACGAAGAGCGCCTGGTCGCTGGTCTCCGCGGTTCCCGCGAGCGCCACCACCGCGGGTCGGCCCGCGACGCCGTCGAGCTTGCCGAGTTGCTCCACGAGATCGGTTTGTAAACCCAGCGTGAAACCCGGCGCAGCCTGCAGCGCGCGGATCTGCGGGTCGCCGACGCCCATCGCGCGCAGCGCGTTCTCATTGCGCACGATCAGGTCGCCGCGCGGAGTGTCGTAGACGAGATCGCGCGTCACGCTCGTGCTGCTGATCACGAGCGACGCGGGAACCGCGACGGAGATCAGCGTGTTGAGCCCGACGCGACCGTAGAACGCCACCTTCGCAAACTCATCGAGCTTCTTCGCGAGCGCCAGATTGGTCGTGTACGGATCGACGCCGAGCTGCTTGGCCAGTTTGCGCCGCTCCTGCTCGTAGCCGAGCGCATCCATCGCGACCTGGCCGGTGCTCTTCGCGATCTCCTCGTTGCGCTCCGAGCCCGACTTGCTCGCGTCGTTCGCGGCGTCGTAGAGGCGTTCGCTGCCGGACCCGACGCGGTCGAAGAAGCGCGAGAGTCCGCTCGGGATGCCCTTCGCCGTGTCGACGGGGTGCTGCACCATCTGCGCTGCGGCCTTCACGGGCCGCTTGGTGGTTTCGGCCAGCGCCTTCGTGAAGGTCGCGGTCTTGCTGGCCTTGCCGAGTTCGCGCAGCGCGGGCAACTCCGAGACGCGCAGCGCGAGCGTCTCGACCCCGTGTACCTCGCTGGTGCCGACGTCGGCCTTCAGCGTGAACAGTGCGGTGAAGCCGTCGGTCGGCACGCGATCGGCGATGCGGAACCCGTTGCCCTTCACCAGATCCGGCGGCGCCGCATCGGCTGCGCCCAGCACGGGCGGCTTCTCGAAGCCGCCGCCCTGCGACTGCGCGGCGTTCGCTCCCGCGAGCACGATCAGCATCGACAGCAGAATCGCTCGGCGCACGGCCCCTCCTGGTTGCTCGGCGCCTTGCCGCGCTCGTGCCTGGCGCTTCACTCGGCCGCGGCCATCGGCGTTTCTTCCGGATTCGGAACGCGCTTCCAGGTCTCGTCAGGATCGAAGAGCTTGATCCCGGCTGCGCTCGCCGCGGTCTTCGGCCCGAGGTCCTTCTCGAACACGACACCGTCCTGGTTCACCAGGAAGGTCATCACGCCCGAAACGCCGTAGCTCGCCGGATAGGCGGCTAGCGCGAAGCCACCGAGCAGCGTGCCGCGCGCGAGATAGCTGTAGGCGCCGCCCACCGCGTGGGGGCCCTGGCCGTCGAGGATCCGGTATTGGTAGCCGTGATACGGAGTCGGCTCGCCGGACTTCTTCTTCTGGTACCCCTCGGCCTTGGCGGCGGCGAAGAGTTCGCCGAGGGGGCTCGGCTTCTCTTCGTCCTGCGTCGGGTAGTAGAGACCGTCGCGCTTGCCCGGGCTGCTCCCGAAGCGGTGCGCGTAGTGGAGCAGGCCGCTCTTCTCGGGATCGCGCTCGTAGTACTCGCGCTGGGCGTCGACGAAGGCGAGGCAGGACTGGATCGTCGAGAGTTCGTTACGGCCAATGCGGCGCGCGACGATCTCGTCGGCGCCCGCTTCAGTGTCGAAGCGCCAGCCGGCGTCGTCCTTCACGATCGGGATCGGCATCGGCCAGGCGTCCTTGCCGGTCACGAGTGTGACCTGCGTCTCGCTCGGCTTCTCGAGTGCGTTCGCCTCCTCATAGCCCTTGACAAATTTTTCGAGGGTTTCGCGATCGGTGACCGGGTCGCCCGAGTCGACCAGCGGCTTCGCCGCCGGGCCGAGGATCGCGAACAGCGATTTCGATTCCCCGGTCTTCGCGGCTGCGACGAGCGCCTGCACCGCCTCTTCGGGCGACGCGAAGTGCTGTTGCTTGGCGACGGCGGCGCTTGCATGCGGCGCCGCGGCGATGACGAGGAATGCAGCGACGAACGCTGCGGCGAGAACGCGACTGTGGCGCGCGGTCATCTTCCCTACCTCCCGAGATGCGATTGCCGCAGCGCGGCACGCGCTGCCTTCATCAGCCAACGGTTGCGCGTCCATCAGCGACGCCCGCCGCCGCCGCGACCGCCACCACCACCGCCGCGTCCGCCACCGCCGCCACCGCGACTTCCACCGCCGCCGCGAGACCCGCCGCCCCCGCCACCGCTGCGCATGCCCTGCGATCCGCCGCGCGAGCTGTAAGCTCGGGCGCTCTGTTGGCTCGCGCGACCGCGACTGGAATCGCGCCGGACCTGCTGCCCGCTCCCCTGACCGCCGAACGCGCTCGGCGAACGGCGATCGCCGCCACCGCGATTGCCGGCCGCCGCGCGGTCTCTTTGTCCCGCACCGGCTCGGTCGAGTTGCCCCGCGCCCGCTCGATTGCCGGCCCCGGCTACGCCGCCCTGCTTCCCGAGATCGCGGCGCGCGCTGGCGCCGCCGTCCCGCGCCATCTGCTGGCGACCCTGCTCGGCACGGCCGCGGAACGCCTCGCGCGACTGGACGTTGCCGCGACTGCCCTTGCCGTAGCGGTCCTGCACGCCCTTATCGCGGTACTGCACGCCCTTGCGGTGCGAGCCGTCGTGCTGCCACTTCCCGTTCTGGAACTTGTTGCTGACGTTGTTCTGGTTCCAGTTCCTGTTCACGTTGCTGTTGAAGTTGTTGTAGCGATTGACGTCGACGTTGACGTCCCCGTGCCCCCCCCAACCCCAATTGCAGCCGCCCCACAGCGCGGATCCGACCGCCATGCCCACGCCGAACGAGAGAAGCGACGCGGCGGCCGTGTAGCCCGGGGGATAATACGAGTAGGGCGGATACGAGGGATACGGCCACGAGCCGTAGACGACGGTGGGGTTGTAGGTTGGGACGTAGACGACCTGCGGGCTCGCCGGCTCGATCCGGATGATCTCGGGTTCGCCCTGCGGCGCCTGCTCGACGATCACCCTCTGTTGCTTGCCCGACTCGAGATTGCCCTGCGCCTTCGCCTTGCCGCGCAGCACCTGCACGGCGTCCATCACCTCGCCCTGCTGGGCGAGGAACGCGTCACCCAGCTTCTGGGTCCAGTCGAGTTTGTCGTTCATCATCGTCAGCACCTGCGGAAACGCGACGAGCGACTTCACGCTCGCGTCCCAGGTCTGCGATTGCAGCGCTTCGTCGAGCGCCTTGTCCTTCAGGCCCGGGTGTCCCTTCGCCCAGCGGTCCGCTTCGACGATCTCGAGTGGGTAGGTCGACGCCATCAAGACCTGCGCGAGCAGAGAGTCGGGGTAGAGCGCGATCGGCGCGACGACCTGCTCGAGTTGCTCGGGGCTGAAGGCGGCGCTCTGTGCGTCTTGCTGCGCGACGACCACCCCGGGCCACGGGAGTGAAACCAGCACCGCGAGCAGCAGCGCAAGAGCGGCCTCCGCTGCGCGTGCTGCGGCCCTCATCGACTGCGGCAGTCGCGCGATTCCATTGGTTCGTTCCATGGCGCCCCCTTGATCCGGAAAGACGAATCGAGAAGCAGAGGACCGCAACGAGTTGCGGGAACGAAGGAGTACAAGAAGCGAGGTCCCGCAGCCAGCAACAGGGCCTTCGCGGCGCGCCGCTGGCGCGATCAGGCTCGCGCCGGTGCTGCTCCGGCTCGCGCGGACGGGCCCGCCCATGCCCTTTCTCGTCGCGAAGCCTGGTATCCGGCGGCAGCCGTCGCGGATCAAACAGCGGTCGCGCGGTGCCGCCGCAGCCATCGCGGCGAGCGCCGGATCCCGCTTGGCCCGCCCGAGCCCCGCGGCCGGCTGCTGCGCGGGCGCCGGTTTTCCCTCGCCAGGAAAAACTTTTCCGACGCCGGAGGTATCGAACTCGATCCCATGCGCGGAATTCCAGCGGAATTTGACCTTCACAGATAGGTGTAGAAATTGCATGGTGTCGACCCGGGCGAGTCCGGAAACGCGCACGTCGAGAGAGTCTCGATGTGCGTGGCGGGCCACCCCACTCCTTGGGAAGGGAGATCAGAGATGATTCGTGCACGCACACTGCGACTGCCGCTGATGGCCGTCGCCGCTTCTGCCCTGTTCTTCGCCGGCACCGCTGCGGCTCTTCCGCTGCTTGGTCCCAGCTATCCCGCACCGGGCGGCAATACGTGGTTCCCGTCGGGCGCTCCGTCCACTGGTGACGCCGGTGGCCAGAACGGAAACTACGGTGGCTTCGACAACAGCTACTTCGCCTCGTTGTACTGGGGCCCGCAGTGGGGTCTCAGTCCCGGACCGCAAGCAGGGCTGGACGGCGTCTACCACAGCCTGCCGTTCGCGGGCATCTCCGGCACCACGGCAGTCTGGCAGGGGACGACGAGCTA
The DNA here is from genome assembly GCA_963801625.1 of uncultured delta proteobacterium. Classification (GTDB taxonomy): domain Bacteria; phylum Myxococcota_A; class UBA9160; order UBA9160; family PR03; genus PR03. The sequence continues at coordinate 26,098 of CAWDFQ010000014.1, read as the reverse complement.
CACCTCGCCGGGCGGCCCCGGCCCCGGTTCGTGCGCCTCGTGCCCGATCCGACTCGAGATCGACGTCAGTGGCCTGGGCGCGACACCGTGGGTGCTCGAGGGCAGCGTCGCCGGCCTCACCGGCCTCGCCGCCGGGATCGGCGCCGTCATCGACGACTCCGCCGGCGCGGACTTCGTGGCCAACTTCCAGTTCCTGGCCGATCTCGGCAGCGGGTTCGTAGCCCTCAACTCGATCACTCCCCAGTACGGCGGCGCGACCGTGTCGACCGTCTCCGGAGCGTTCTACTCGACCGTGCCCGAACCTTCCGTGCTGATGATGCTCGGGCTGGGTGTCGCGAGCCTCGCCGTACGGCGGCGATCGACACACTGAGACGTCACTAGGTGCATCGCGCGGGCGTCCAGTCGGGCGCCCGCGCGAACACGGCTCGCAGTACCGCTCCCGTGAGTCGTGGCGACCGCGGCCGTCCTGGCCCCCTCGGTCGCGTCCGGTCTGGTGCACCAACGTCCCGTCGATCTGGCACGCGCGACGGTCGTTGCGGAGCGAGCAGGCTCGCTAGTCCGCGGCGCGACCCACCCATTGCATCCGCACGCCGCTCGGAATCTTCGATTTCCCGAGCGCGGGATCGGGCGCAGCGGCGAGGACGAAGGCGTGCGCCGCTTGATGGAATGCCTGCGCGACATCGGCTGGCGCTGTCACGCACTCGGCCACGCCCGCTTCGAGGAAGGTTCCGAGCACTTCTTCGCCTACGCCTTCGAGGAAGTTACGGGTCGCACGACCCTGCACGGTGAGTTGGTGACGCTCGGGGTGCTGGTGATGTCGGCGTTGCAGCACAATGATCCGAGCGCGCCAGCGCGATCGTCGGCGCCGTGCACACGCGCTCGCACCCGGACGCGCTCGGCGTGCGCTGGGACGAGATCGAAGCGACCTTGCGCCGACTGCCGTCGTTCGTAGCCGAGCAGGGCCTCTGGTACTCGCAGGCGAGCGAACTCCGCACCGGCGATCGCGAACTCGAAGTCGCCCGGCGCGCGCCGTATCGCTAGGGTCGGACATCGCGCTGCGACCGCAGCAGGAGTGCCGACGCCATGGCCTACGAAGCCCCCGACTACTACGCGATCGAGGAGCTGCTCACCGAAGAGGAGCGGCTCGTGCGCGACACCGCGCGGCGCTTCGTCGAAGAAGAGTTCCAGCCGCACATCATCGACGCTTACCGCAATGGCACCTTCCCGATGCAGCTCGTGCCGCGTCTCGCCGAGCTCGGCTTCTTCGGTTCGACGCTACCCGAAGAGTACGGCTGCGCCGGCGCCAGCAGCGTCGCGTACGGGCTGATCAGCCAGGAGCTCGAGCGCGGCGACAGCGGCCTGCGCTCCTTCGCGAGTGTCCAATCGAGCCTCGTGATGTATCCGATCTTCACGTTCGGATCGGAAAGTCAAAAGTCGAACTGGCTGCCGCGCATGGCGCGCGGCCAGGCGATCGGCTGCTTCGGCCTCACCGAACCGGACTTCGGCTCGAACCCCGCCGGCATGCGCACCAGCGCGAAGCGCGCGAAGGGCGGCTTCGTGCTCGAACGGCGTGAAGCGCTGGATCACCAACGGCAACATCGCCGACGTCGCGGTCGTCTGGGCGCGACTCGAAGACAAGGTGCACGGCTTCCTCGTCGAGAACGATCGCCCGGGTTTCAAGGCCGAGCAGATGCACGGCAAGCTGAGCCTGCGCGCGTCGGTCACCTCGGAGCTGTATTTCGACAAGTGCTGGATCCCCGAGGAGAACCGCCTGCCGGGCACCGGCTCGATGAAGGCGCCGCTCGCCGTGCCTCTCGCAGGCGCGCTACGGGATCTCCTGGGGCGCGATCGGCGCGGCCATCGCGTGCTACGACTGCGCGCTGCGCTACGCGCAGGGTCGCGTGATGTTCTCGCGGCCGATCGCCGGCTATCAGCTCGTGCAGCGCGAAGCTGGTCGAGATGATCGTCGAGATCACCAAGGCGCAGCTGCTGTCGCTGCGGCTCGGACGCCTGAAGGACGCCGGCAAGGTGCGCCCCGAGCAGATCAGCCTCGCCAAGATGAACAACGTCTCCAAGGCGCTCGCAGATCGCACGCCTCGCGCGCGACATCCTCGGCGGCAACGGCATCATGGACGAGTACCCGATCATGCGACACATGATGAACCTCGAAACGGTCAACACCTACGAAGGCACCGAGGACGTGCACCGGCTGATCATCGGCAAGGACATCACGGGCTTCGACGCCTTCGGGAGCTGAGCATGACGCGCCTGGCCGCACTGCTGTTGGTTCTCTTCGCGAGCGCGAGCGCCGGTGCGGATCCGGTGCACGTCGCCGTCGCGACCAACTTCGCCCCGACCTGCCGCCAGATCGCCGACGCCTTCAGTGCCGCGACGAAACACGAGGTGGTGATCAGCGACGGCTCTTCGGGAAAGCTCTTCGCGCAGATCGAGAACGGCGCTCCGTTCGAGGTGTTCCTCTCCGCCGACGCCGAGCGGCCGCGCAAGCTGGAAGAAGGCCAGCACGCCGTGGCGGGAAGCCGCTTCGCGTATGCCCTCGGACGGCTGGCGCTGTGGAGCGCGCGCGAGGACTTCGTCCGCGACGAGAGCGTGCTGCGCGGCGACGCGTTCCAGCACCTCGCGATCGCGAACCCCGCGCTCGCGCCCTACGGCGCCGCGGCGCGCGACGTGCTCCAGCACCTCGGCCTCTGGGATCGCCTGCAGCCGAAGCTGGTGCGCGGCGAGGACATCGGCCAGACCTTCCAGTTCGTCTCGACGGGCAATGCCGAGCTGGGTTTCGTCGCGCTCTCGCAGCTCGCGGCCGAGAAGGACGGATCGCGCTGGCTGGTGCCGCCGGATCTGCACGCGCCGATCGAGCAGCAGGCGGTGCTGCTGATGCCGGGCCGGGACGACTCCCGCCGCGCGGGCGTTCCTCGACTTCCTGAAGAGCGAGGCGGCCCGGGATCTCATCGAGCGCGCCGGATACGGGATCCCGTCGCGGCCGTGAACGAAGACCTCGCAGCGCTGCTGCTCACGCTGCGACTCGCGGCAATCTCGACCGCGCTGTTGTTGCTGTTCGCGACGCCGCTCGCCTGGTGGGTCGCGCGCACGCAGTCGCGCTGGAAGGCGCCGATCGAGGCGGCGGTGGCGCTGCCGTTGGTGCTGCCGCCCACCGTGCTCGGTTTCTATCTGCTGCTCGCACTCGGACCGCAGGGGCCGGTGGGATCGCTGTGGGGCGCACTCGGCGGCGGGCCGCTCGTGTTCAGCTTCAGCGGGCTGGTCGTCGGCTCGGTGATCTACTCGCTGCCGTTCGTGGTGCAGCCGATCCAGACGGGCTTCGAGCAACTCGGCCGCGCGCCGCTCGAAGCCGCGGCCACGCTGGGCGCCGGTCCCGTCGATCGCTTCTTCAGCGTCGCGCTGCCGCAGACGCTGCGACACTTCCTCGCCGCCGCGGTGCTCGGCTTCGCGCACACGCTCGGCGAATTCGGCGTGGTGCTGATGATCGGCGGCAACATCCCGAGCCGGACGCGCGTGGTCTCGATCGCGATCTACGACCACGTCGAGACGCTCGACTACGGCGCCGCGCATCAGCTCGCCGGCATCCTGCTCGCGATTTCGTTCGCGGTGCTGTTGCTGGTCTTTGCCACGAACCGGCGCCTGCGCGGGACGCCGGTCACGTGAGCGGCGCACTCGACGCGCGGCTCGCGCTCACGCTCGGCGGCTTTCGCCTGGACGTCGAGCTGCGTGCGCCGGGCACGGGCGTCACCGCCGTGGTCGGTCCCTCGGGCTCCGGCAAGTCGACGCTGCTGCGCTGTCTCGCGGGACTCGAGCCGCGCGTGCTCGGCCGCATCCAACTCGGCGACGAGACCTGGCTCGACGCGGCACGCGGCGTCTGCGTGCCCGCGCATCGACGCGGCGCGGCCGTGGTGTTCCAGGACGCCGCGCCGTTCGCGCATCTGTCGGTGCGCAGGAACCTCGAGTACGGGCTGCGCCGCTGCCCGGTCGCGCGGCGCCACCTCGAGCTGGACGACGTCACCGGCTGGCTGCGCATCGCGCCGCTGCTCGACCGGCGCCCGGGCGGCCTCTCGGGCGGCGAGCGACAGCGTGTCGCGATCGCCCGCGCGCTGCTCGCGGGACCGCGCCTGCTGCTGCTCGACGAACCGCTCGCGTCGCTCGATCCGCCCGCGCGCGCCGAGATCCTCGAGCTGCTGACCGCGCTCTTCGCCCGCACGGCGATGCCCGTGCTCTACGTCACGCACGCGCGCAGCGAAGCGGTGCACCTGGCGGATCACGTCATCGTGATCGAGGCCGGTCGCGTGCGCGCGAGCGGCCCGCTCCGCGAGATCATGCTGCGCGCCGACGCCCCCTTCGGCGAGCCCGGCGAACTCGGTTGCGTGGTCGAGGCGGAGGTGGTCGCCGTCGACGAGCGCGACGGAATCGCAGAGCTGCGTTTCGCAGGCGGCATGCTCTATGTGCCGGGCCGTCTGCGCCTCGGCGAGCGGCGTCGCGTCGAAATCCTCGCACGCGACATCAGCCTGAGTCTCGAGGCGCCGCATCGCACGAGCATTCTGAACGTGCTGCCCGCGCGGGTCGAAACGGTGTATGAAGCCGAGTCGGCCCAGCCGATCGTGAAGGTCGACATCGGCGGCACGGCCCTGCTGGCCCGCGTGAGTCGCCGCTCGCTGCGGATCCTCGAGCTGCGCGAAGGCGTGCGCGTGTTCGTCCAGGTGAAGGCGGTCGCGGTGATTCCGTGACGCTGCCGGACGCAGCCGCGGCGCTACGGCTCGCGCGCTGAGAAGGCCACGCAGTTCACCCCGCCGCTGCGACCGAAGAGGCCCGCGACCCACATCGAGATCGGGTACTTCTCGGCGAACACGGCATCGACGCGCGCGCGCAGCGCGGCGTCGCGCACCACTTCGGCGCGCACGGGGTACTCGGTGTCACCGAAGCGGATCGCCGCGTTCGGCTCGCGCTCGAGGTTCTGGAACCAGCGGCTGTCGTTGGTGCGCACGTAGCCGCGACCGTCGAGGGCGGCCACCCAGACCTTCGTCTCGCGGGCCGCGCCGTCGGGATCGGTCGTCAGGATCTCGATCACGTCGTGCTGGTGGGCCGAGTTCCAGTCCACGGTTTCCGCGCGCGCGACGCAGGCGCCGAGCAGCACGCTGGCGAAGGCGATCGCGAGATTCCGCATGACTCGCACTCCAGTCCTCAGGTTGCGCGCGCCCAGCGCAGGTGTCCCTCGATCGCCGCGAGCCACGCCGCGGGCGCTTCGAGTTGCGGCGAGTGACCGCCGTCCGGGATTTCGACCCGCCGCGAGCCGCGAATCGCCTGGTGCATCGTGTGCGACGCGGCGAGGAACGGCGTGTCCATGGCGCCGACCAACACCGTCGTCGGGCAGGAGATCTCGCAAAGCCGCGCCGTCATCGGCTCCCCGGCGCCGAGTTCGATGCCGAGCGCCTCGAATGCCTCGACGTCCATCGACGTGAAGCCGTGTCGCACGCGCGCCCAGTAGCGATCGGCGCCCCATTCCTGTTCGAGGCGGCGATCGGGTGCGCTGCGCCGATCGTTCTGGCCGGCGCCCTTGCGGATGATCTCGTGAAGGCCCTGCATGCCGATCGCGCGCGCAATCGCCGCACCCTTCTCGAGCATCGCGCGCGGCAGCCCCTCGGCGAGCGGCTCGGACGCCGTGTCCATCAACACCAGCGACGCGACGCGCTCCGGGTTCGCGAGCGTGAAGCGCTGCGCCACCATGCCGCCCATCGAGTGGCCGAGCAGGTCGAAGCGTTCGAGGCCGAGCGCGTCGGCGAAGCCGAGCAGGTCGTCGCAGAGCTGCGCGAGGTTGTAGGTCTTGCGTCGCCGGTGTTGGTCGAGTCGCCGTGCCCGCGCTGGTCCGGTCGCGAGCGTGCGGCCGTGCGCCGCCAGCGCCGGGAGCTGCGCTGGCGAAGTCGTCGCGACAGCCGGTGAAGCCGTGCACCAGCACGAAGGCGCGCCCGCCGCGGCCCGCCTCGTCGTAGCGCATCTCGATCCGTTCACGCTTGCACGCGGGCCGTCTTGCTCATGCGTAGCTCGCCTTCACGTTCGCCGCCGCTCTCGCCGCTGCCGCGCACTTCGCGCACGCTCGCTTCGAGGTCCGCGAGATACGTGTCGGCCACCCCGGCGTGCGCGGGCGACAGCATCAGGTGGATCGCCGCGCGGCTCGGTGCAGAGGCCGGTGAACCAGCCGCGTTTCATCATGCGCGCCCAGACCGCGAAGAGGTCGAAGCTCCGTGGCGCCGTAGGTGAAGAGGCCGAGCAGCGGCTCGCCGTGGGTGCGCAGGCCGTCGCATCGCGTCGATCGCCGCCATCAGCTTCTCGCGCGTCGCGACCACCTGGCGCGCCTTCTCGCGGTAGCCCTCGACGCCGAGGTAGTGCAGCACCGCCCAGGCCGAGGCGATCGCACCGCCGGGTCGCGTGCCGGCGACCGTCGGCGTCACCATGCCGCCCGCCGGCCATGCGTCGAAGCGGAAGACCTGGTGTTGCCACTGCGCTTCGCTGCGGTGGAAGACCGTGGACGCGCCCTTCGCCGCGTAGCCGTACTTGTGGAGATCGGCCGACATGCTGCGCACGCCCGGCACCTCGAAGTCGAAGGGCGGCACCGGCACGCCGTTCATGCGCGCGAACGGCGCGAAGTAGCCGCCCACGCACGCGTCGACGTGGAGCCAGACGTTGCGCTCGAGCGCGAGCGTCCGAGAGCTCCTCGATCGGATCGATCACGCCGTACGGGAAGCACGGCGCCGAGCCGACCAGCATCAGCGTGCGCGGCGGTCAGCGCCGCCGCCATCGCGCCGACGTCGGCGCGGAAGTCCTTCGCGACCGGCACGCGCACGACGCGCAGGCCGAGATAGTGCGCGGCCTTGTCGAAGGCCGGGTGCACCGAGCTGCGGCGCGACGATCTCCGCGCCCGCTCGTGTCGACGCCGCGCGCGCGCGCCTCGTCGCGACACGTCTTCACCGCCAGCATGATGCTCTCGGTGCCGCCGGAGGTCATGTTGCCGCGCGCGCCTTCGGGCGCGTGCAGCAGCGAGAGACCCATCCCGACGACGTCCTCTTCCATGCGCTTCAGACTCGGGAAGGCGCCGGGGCCGAGCGCGTTCTCGGACTGGTAGAGCGCGTAGGCGTCCTTCGCGACCTGCAACACGTCGTCGCCGGCGTGGAAGACGTAGACGGCGGCGCGGGCGTGACGCCAGTCGACGTCGTGCTCGCCGAGTGCGACGAGTCGCTCGCGCAGCGAGCTCCAGTCGGTTCCGCGGGTGGGCAGCTCGCAGCGTGTCTCGGTCATCGCGGGGTCCTCCGGATTGGCGAGGGTAGGGTAGAGGGCGGGGAGGCCGCGACCCGCGTGGCGTATAGTGCGCCGATGCACCGGGGAGAGACGATCTGAAGATCCTGTTGCGGGCGATGCTCGTGCTGGTCGTTCTGCTCATTGCGTTCAGCGTCGTCGCGTATCGGGTGCTGCAACCACCGGCGCCGCTCGCGCTGCCCGAACGCGGCGCCGTGCTCCACGACGTCACGCTGATCGAGCCGGGCCGCTCGCGCATCGACCACCGGCGGCTGGTCGTCGCGGGCAACACGATCGCGACGATCCAGCCGGCGCTGCCCGGCGGCGACAATCCGTTTTCCGGGATGTACGTGCTGCCGGGACTCGCCGACCTGCACGTACACTTTCCGCCGTCCGGCGCTGCCCGGACAGACGGAACTCTTCGCGTTCCTCTAGCTCTATCACGGCATCACCGCCGCACGCGACGCCGGCGACGTCGACGGCACCGCCAGCGACCCCGCGCGCAGTGGCATCGCCGAAGGTCGCTTCCCGGGCCCGCGCCTGTTCTCGTGCGGTCCCTTCGTGGACGGCGAGCCGCCGCTGTGGAAGAACTCGCTCGTCGCGCGCAATCCCGAGGAGGGCCGGCGCGCGGTGCAGACGATCGCCGAGCGCGGCTACGACTGCGTGAAGGCGTACGACGGACTCGACGCCGAGACGCTCGCCGCGATGCGTGACGCCGCGCACGAGCACGGCCTGCCGCTGATCGGTCACGTTCCGAAGCGCGTGCCCTACGAAGTGGCGCGACTCGACGACGCGCAGCACATGATCGGCATCCCGCCGCCGCCCGCCGATCCGGATCGGATCTTCCCGTTCATCATGGCCGAGTGGGAGCGCCTCGACGACGCACGCCTCGACATGCTGATCGCCGAGAGCAAGCGCTCGAAGATCGCGATCGACGCCGACGCTCGTCGTGATCGACCGGATGATCCAGAGCGAGGACTACGCGAGCATGCTGCGTCGAACCCGACTTGCAGCTGCCTGCCGCGCTTCTATCGCGAGGTGCTCTGGAACCCGGACGGCGGCATGAGCGTCACCGGCCAGATGAAGAGCGACGACTTCGCGATGCTGCGCCGCGCCTTCGAGATCGAGAAGCGCACCGTGAAGCGCATGCACGACGCCGGCGTCGAGGTCCACACCGGTACCGACTCGCTGGTCCCGTTCGTCGTGCCGGGCGCCAGCCTGCACCGCGAGCTGCGCCTCTTCGTCGACGCGGGCTTCACGCCCGAGGAGGCGCTCGCACTTTCGATGCGCGACTCGACGGAGTACCTCGGCGTCTTGAGCCTCGGCCTGCTGAAACCCGGCGCGCCCGCCGAGCTGCTGATCTTCCGCGAAGACCCGACACAGAGCCTCGACGCACTCGACTCGCTCGCCGGCGTCGTCCGCGACGGCCGCCTCTACCCGCGCGACGTCCTCGACGCGCAGCTCGCCCGCTATCGAGCTCATTTCGACGCCCCGCTCTTCCACGCGATCGTGACGCCGCTGGTGCGGTGGACGCTGGCGAAGACGCGGGGGCATTGAGGGCGAGGGGATCGCCCGGCGGCCGCCCGCTCAGCGGCGCCCGCCCAGCGACGCGTCGAGGTGGCGCAGCGCGCGCCGCAGCGAGCGCGAGACGAGGCGCTGGATCACGAAGCCGAGGAGGCCGCCGCTGCCGCGTGTCGCCGGCTCGACGCGCATGATCAGATACAGGTAGAGCTGTGCGAGCGCGATGCGCTGGCGCTCGGGGGCGTCGAGAGCGAGCGGCCGTCCCGCTGCTTCGGCGTAGCCATGCAGGAACGCTGCGTCGCGGTCGATCTCGCCGAAGAGGGCGAGCGACGCGAACTCGGCGAGCGGGTCGCCCCAGAACGCGCGCTCGCCGTCGACGAGGCCGGTGAGGCGCGGCGGGTCGGCCGCTACGTCTACGAGGATGTTGCCGTCCCAAAGATCGAAGTGGACCAGACTGGGCGCCGCGACGGCGTCGAGCGCCGGCGCGCACGCTTCGACGAGCGCCGTGAGTTCGGCGGCGGGGCGCGGAAGCGCGACACCGAGGCGTTCGGCGTCGCGCAGCAGGATCGCGAGCATCGCATCGAAGGCGGCGCGCCAGGTCGGGGCGCGCGTGCCGACTGGCGCCGCGCTGTAGCCGAAGAAGTCGCCGCGCACGGCGGTGAGTCGCGCGGCGCAGCGTCCCAGTTCGGTCCGGACGCCGCGCAGCGCCTCGCGCGAGAGGCGCCGGCGCGCACGCGTGAGCGGCAGACCGGGGATGCACGTCATCAGGAAGTAGTCGCTGCCGATCACGCGGCGACTGAAGTCGGCGCCGACGACCGCCGGCACCGGAACGCCGGCCTGCGCGGCTCGTGCGTAGAAATCGACCTCGGTGCGCAGCAGGTCCTGTTCGTAGTGGAGCAACTCCAGTTCGGGTGGCGGAGCGACCTTCAAGACCAGCGACGGGCCTTCCGCGAGTGCGACCTTCCAGCAGGCGTTGAAGGTGCCGCCGGTGAGCAGTCGCGCCGACGCGACGCGCGCGCTCGATCCGAGCGCGGCGCGCACCAGCTCCGTCACCTCGCCGGGATCGAGGGGGATGCGCGTGCGGCTCCTGGGCATGCACTCCGATCCGCGTGCGGGCGATCAGCCGCGGATCAGGAAGTCCGCCCGGCAGCCTTCGTCCACCCAGATGCCCTTGCGGTCGTAGCCCCAGGAGCTGCCGTAGCGGCAGCGCGCCTTGCTGAGTTGGCGATACAGCTCGACGCCGCGGCGCGTGTTCACCTTGCAGTAGCGCTCTTGCTTCCCGCCCGACTCGCAGCGCACGACCTGGTCGCGACCCCACGGATCGTTGCCGGCTCGGCGACGATTTCGATCCGTGTATCGACCGTCGTTGCTGTCGTTGTCGTTGTTGTCGTCATTGTTCCGGTTCGCGAGCACCGCGGCGGCGATGGCGCCGAGCACGAGCACGGCGCCGGCGCCCAATGCGACGTCCGAACCAGTGATTCCCTCGTCCGACGCCGGCGTTTCGTCGTAGGCCTGCGAAGCGGCCGTCGTGCGGCCGAGCGCGAAGTCGGCGCGGCAGCCGTTGCTCACCCAGATGCCGCGGGCGTCGAAGCCCCACGTTTCGTCGTACCAGCAGCCCGCGCGCGAGAGCTGTCGCTGCAACACGACGCCGCCGCGCGTGTCCGCGCCGCAGCGCACCGTCTCGCGCGCACTCGATTCACAGCGCACGAGTTCGTCGTCGCTCGCTGCAAGGCTCACGTCCGGCACCACGATGCCCATCCAAGCCAAGATCATCGAGATCGCTGCGAAACGGTTCACGAGCTGGTTCACGACTTTCCTCCCGGCGCCGGCCGGCGGACGGCGCGGGATCACTATACCCTCGGTCCGCTGCACATTCGCGGCGCGCGAGGAGAAACACGCGATGGAACCCGGCACTCCGCACCCTCGTCATCGAAGTCGGGCACGCGTGTGGCTCGCGAGTGCGTGCATTGCCGCGCTGCTCGGCTGCGCGAGCGGCAACGCCCGGCAACCGGTCTCGGCGGCTCCCAAGCGAAGCGATGGGGAAGCGCTGCGCGGCCCGCTTGCGGGCGCCGAAGTGGTCGAGGCGCAGCCGGAGCCGATTCCGAATGGTCGCGCAGAAGCTCGACTTCAACGACGACGGTCACATCGACCGCGAGGAGTTCCGCAACTTCTTCGCGCGCGCCTTCCACAGCATCGACGGCGACGACGATCGCGTGCTGCGCGGTGCGGAGCTGGCGCAACTGCCGCCCGACGTCGTGCCGCGCGCCGATCGCGATCACAGCGGCAGTCTCGATGTCGACGAGTACGTCGGCCTCGCGCTCGCCTGGTTCACGCGCTGCGACGCGAACCACGACGACGTGCTCGGCCCCGATGAAGAGAAGGCGTGCAGCCAGGCGGCTGCGCCGAAGCGCTGAGTTCCGCGAACTGAGACGGCGGCCCCGGCTCGCGATGATCGACGCGATGGGCGCTCGCAGCGCGCCGCGGCACGCGCTGGCCCGAGAGCCCTTCCTGCTTCAGACGCCACCCCGATCGCCGATTCGACAGGGGTTGGATCCTCCGCGCGGCGCGCAGGAATCCGCCGCTGGGGGTTCGGGAGTGCGCAAGCGGCATGCAGCGCGAAGGGGGCGCAGCCACTGCGCCGGGCTGCGCCAGGCAGGCGTCGCGGTCGCCCTCCTGTTCGTTGCAGCCAGCTACGCCGCGCCGGCAGCGGGTCGCGATCACGGCCGCGGGCGCGGGGCGAGTCGCGGGGACCCCGGCTTCGAGATCGACCTCCCCCGCGACTTCGTCGATCCGCTGCGCGGCGTGGTACGCAGACTCCAGCGCAGCGTCGAGCCGGAGTCTCGCCCGGAGCCCGTGCCGTCGCGCCCGCGCGAACCGGTGCAGCCGAAGCGAACGACGGCGAGCAAACCGACGCCTCCGGCGGCGGAGCCCGAGCCGTTCACCGTCGAGCCGGAGCTGCAGCCGGCTCCCGAACCGGCGATCGAAGCGGTGCCCGCGCCGGCGTCGATTGCGCGCGCGAGTGGCGCGCGCGAAGCCGCGACGCCGGTTGCGACGGCGCAGCCCACGTCGCGTCGCGCGTTGGTTCTCGCCGCACTGATGCTCATCGGTGTCGGAACGGCCGCCGCGCTCCTGCTGCGACGGCGTCCCGCGCCGAGCAAAGCTGTTGCGCCCCTCGCGATCGAGGCGCGGCTGCCCGCGCCGAGCGATGCGAGCGCGGAACTCGTGCACGATCGGGAGCCGGCACCGGACGCCGGGCAGCGCACGACGCGTCCCCGCCTGCCGGTGGGCGACGCCGTCGACGCCGCGCGCGCGTTCGTCGCGGCCGGTGCGCCCGACCTCGCACTCGCGCGGCTCGACGCGGCGTTCGTGGGCCCCGCGCTGATGGAGATCGAGCCCGATCTCCTCGAGTGGTATGCGGGCCTGCTGTCCGACGCCGACCGGCCCGCCGAGGCGCTGGTCGTGTTGCAGGCGCTGCGGCAGCGCGACCCGGGACGCGGCATCGCCACGCGCATCGAAGAGTTGCGCAAGCGCGCGAACGCCGCGCCGGCGGTGCTCGCAGCCGCAGCGCCGGCGCCGGGCGCATCTCCGTTTCCCAGCACCGGCCGCTACGAAGTGCTGGCCGAACTCGGCCGGGGCGGAATGGGAGTCGTCTACCGCGCGCGCGACACGCGCCTCGATCGGATGGTCGCGCTGAAGCGCCTCTCCGAGCACATTCGCGATCATCCGCGCGCCGTCGCGCTGCTCATGCAGGAGGCGCGCAGCGCGGCACGCCTCAACCACCCCAACATCGTCACGGTGTACGACGTCGACTTCGACGACGGCGCCTATTTCATCACGATGGAATTGATGGAGGGGCAGCCGCTGAACGCGGTGCTCCAGCAGCGCGGGCGGCTCACGCCGAAGGCGGCGGCGTGGGTGGGCCAACATGCCGCGACCGGTCTCGCCTACGCGCACGAGCGACGCATCGTCCACCGCGACGTGAAGACGGCCAACCTGTTCGTGACCCGCGAGCGATCGCTCAAGGTGATGGACTTCGGTCTCGCGAAGATGGTGGAGGAGGTGCGTCGCCGCGCGTCGCTGATCGCGGGATCGCCGTCGTACATGGCGCCCGAGCAGGCGCAGGGGCTCGAAGTGGACGGGCGCGCCGACCTCTACGCGCTCGGTGTCACGCTCTTCGAATTGCTGACCGGTCGCCTTCCCTTCGAGGACGGGGATCCTGCCCATCACCACCAGAACACGCCGCCGCCCGATCCGCGCGAGCGGGTCGCGAGCATTCCGGGCGCATTCGCCGAACTCGTCGTGCGCTTGATGGCAAAGCAGCCTGCGTGTCGGCCCGTCTCGGCGGGCGAGGTCGCGGTGCAACTTCGCGCCTTCGAGCGCGAGCTTCCTGCGCGAAGCTGAGCGCGCACTCCGCGCGCGGGCGAGCGCCGGTACTCGTCGTGACCACTGCGGTCGCCGCTCGAGTCGTTCCCGTGCTTCTCGCCGTGCTAGGGTGCCTCCGAGCGGTGATTGCTCCTTTCCTGTTTGTTCTTCCTACACACGCATACAAGAGATGGGTGTCCCTGATTGGCGTGCGGACCAGGATGCGGATCAGGACACCCGCGACTCTCGCGTCGAAGTTCGCGGGCGGTCCGACTCGGCCCATCAAAACGGCGGCACAGAACGGAGAAGAGATCTTGAAGAACCTATCGGTTGCCAACGCCATCCCGCGACTTGCAGTGCTGGGGTTGGCGATGTTGGCCGCTCCCGCCGCGAACGCAGCCGTCAACTTCGCCGTCGATACGGTTGCTGATCTGGTCGACGACGACACCAGCGACGGCGTCTGTCATACCAGCGCCAATAGCTGCTCGCTGCGCGCAGCGATCATGCAGGCGAACAAGCTCAGCGGACCCGTCGCGACTACCATTCTGCTGCCCGCCGGAATCTACACGCTGGTCCGACCCGCCACGGTTACCGACGGCGACGACGACGGCGACCTCAACCTGACGACCCCCGTGAGCGGCGCTCCGGTCATTGCCATCACTGGCGCGGGCGACACCACCACGATCATCGATGCCAACCAGATCGACCGCGTACTCAGCGTAGCCACCGGCCGAACCGCAACCATCTCCGGAGTCACCCTGCGCAACGGAGCGGTGCCACGTACTTCCGGCGGCGGCATCTACAATCAAGGCACGCTTACGCTCAGCCACAGCACGCTCAGCGGCAATGCGGCGCCTATGGTGGTGGTATCCGCAATACGGCACGCTTACGCTCAGCCACAGCACGCTGAGCGGAAACACCAGTGAGGGATGGCGGTGGTCGACAACGAAGGCACGCTTGCCGTGAGTTCCAGTACGATCAGCGGGAACAACACCTGGAACGGCGACGGCGGCGGCATCCTCAACAACTACACGCTTTTTTTCAGCCTGAGTACCCTGAGCGGCAACCACGCTGCCTTCGATGGCGGCGGCATCTTCAACCAAGGAAGTGTCGACGTGAGCCAGAGCACGATCTCCGGCAACAGGGCGGGCTCTGGCGGCGGCATCTACAACGATCTTTCTTCCGTCGGTGTCAGCTTCATGGACGTGACGAACAGCACGATCTCCGGCAATACGGCGGGTTACAACGGCGGCGGCATCTACAACTCCGACACGCTCTACGTGACAAACAGCACGATCATCTTGAACAGCAGCAACACCGACGGCGGCGGCATCTACAACAGTAATTACAGTACGACCAACGTCTACAACTCTACGATCTTCTTCAATGAGGCGGACTCGGACGCAGACCCCGGCGGCGGCTCTGGGGGGGGCGTCTACAACGTGGGCGGTGGAACGTTCAATCTGATCAACAGCGTCGTGGCAGGAAATTATCTCAGCGGAGCACCCATCTACGACGAATGTACCGGGGCTCTAGGCTCGTATGGCCGCAACAAGTTCTGGGAGGTGCTTGGATGCACGATCACCCAGATCGGCCTGGGAAGTCACACTCTTCTGCTCTCTCTCTCCGAGCTAGGTGGGCTACAAGACAATGGCGGCCCAACCCAGACGGTCGCGCTCGTGCCCCCCAGCGACATGATCGACGGCGCTGAAGCGACCTTTGCCTGCATCGACAAGAACGGCAGCCCGCTCGCCACCGACCAGCGCGGCGCGCCGCGGGTCGCCGGCGTGCGCTGTGACATCGGTGCGTTCGAGTACGGGGCCGTGCCGGAGCCGGCGAGCGCGGCGGCGATGGCGGTCGCGCTCGCGATGCTTGCTGCGCTCGCGCGACTCAGTTCGTGAGGCCCTCGATCGCATCCACCACGAGCAGCGTGCCGACGGCGAGTTGTACGAGATCGCCGTCGATCATCCCGTAGCGGTAGCCGGGCGGGCAGGGCGCGAGGCGCGGCAGCAGCAGGACGGGCACCGGCAGCACCACGAAGCCGGGCGGGAGCGGGTGGCCGATCGCGTAGCGCTTCTTGGCCTGACCGGGCGGCATGCAGCCGTTGTGCTTCTTCGCGAGGCCGGGCGGACAATTGCCGTGCTCGTACTCGCCCCTCCAGTACTCGTGCCAATAGTCGCGGTCGTGGGAGGAGAAGCGCGGCCCGTCGTAGTGACCGCCGCCGTCGTAGCTCCGACCCCCGTCGTTGCCCTGGCTTCCGCCCTTCGCGTGGCTTCCGCCGTTGTTGCTTCCGCCACCGTGCGAGTTCGCCGAGTTGCCCTTGCCCTTTCCCTTACCCGGGTTGTCCGGCTTTCCGGCGAGCGCGGGGAGCGCCGGCAACGCGATCAGGAGCAGTGTCGCGACGAACTTGCGGATCATGGTGGACCTTTCTCGAAGCTTGCGGATAGCTGATCGGCGTGAAGGCGGCATTGCTTCAGGACCGGCACGCCCGGTGCAGCGCGCGTGCGTGGCGCCGGCAGGGTCGTGGTGGAGCGAGCGCAGGGAGCCGGCAAGCGATGTCGCCGCGATCGCTGGCCCTTGCGCGGCGCTTCGCGCATCCTCACCGCCACCCCCCGCTTCGTGCGGGAGTCCCTTGTCGATGCGCGCGCCCTTCGCGAACTGCGTTCGCTCGCTCGTCGCTCTCGCGGCGCTCACCGCCGCGTGCGCCCCGCGCGACGACGGCGCGACCGTCCAGTTCTGGGCGCTCGGCCACGAGGGCGAGGCGGTGGCAAAGCTCGTGCCCGAGTTCGAGCGCAGCCATCCGGGCGTATCGGTGCGCGTGCAGCAGATCCCGTGGAGTGCAGCGCACGAGAAGCTGCTGACGGCATTCGTCGGCGACTCGATGCCGGACGTGTTCCAGCTCGGCACGACGTGGATCCCGGAGTTTCAAGCACTGGGCGCGCTCGAAGCGCTCGATGCCTCTGTCGCGCGCTCGGCGACGGTCGTGCCGGGTGAGTACTTCGCCGGCGTCTGGGACGCGAACGCGATCGACGGCACGCTCGTGGCGTTGCCCTGGTACGTCGACACGCGACTGCTCTTCTACCGCAGCGACCTGCTCGCAGCAGCGGGTGTCGTGACGCCGCCACGCACCTGGGCCGAGTGGAGCGCGGCGCTGGAGCGCGTGAAGCAGAGCGTCGGCCCCGATCGCCACGCCATCTTCGTGCCGCTCTCGGAGTGGGAAGTGCCCGTCGTGCTCGCGCTCTCGCAGGACGCCGAGCTGCTGCGCGACGGCGACCGCTACGGGAACTTCCAGAGCGACGCGTTCCGCACCGCCTTCGCGTTCTACCTCGATCTCTTCGAGCGCGGCTACGCCGCGCGCGCGGGCGCGGGCGCGACGGCCAGCGTCTACCGCGACTTCGCCGAAGGCTGGTTCTGCTTCTATCTCTCGGGTCCGTGGAACCTCGGCGAGTTCGCGACGCGCCTGCCGCCCGCGCTCGCCGATGCGTGGACGACGGCGCCGCTGCCCGGTCCCGACGCGCGACGGCCCGGCGTGTCGCTCGCGGGGGGCGCGCTCGCTCGCGATTGCGAAGCACTCGCCGCGCAAGGAAGCGGCGTGGCAGCTGGTCGAGTGGCTCGCGGAGCCCGCGCAGCAGGTCGAGTTCTACCGCGTGTCGGGCGACCTGCCGCCGCGCCGCTGCTGCGTGGCAGGACCCGCTGCTCGCGACCGATGCGCGCGCGCAGGCATTCCGCGCCCAGCTCGAACACGTGCGCGCGGTGCCGAAGGTGCCCGAGTGGGAGCGCATCGCCGCGAAGCTCTCGCGCAGCGCCGAGGCCGTGGTGCGCGGCGAGGTGGCGCCCGACGCGGCGCTCGCGGCGCTCGACGCCGATGTCGACGCGATCCTCGCGAAGCGGCGCTGGCTGCTCGCGGGCGCGCAGCCGGATGCCGAATAGGATGGCGATGCGACGACGCGCCAATCCCGCCTGGCTCTTCGTGGCGCCCGCGCTGGCCGCGATCGCGCTGTTCCTGTTCGTCCCGGTGTTCGCGTCGCTGCTGCTCTCGTTCACCGACTTCGACATCTACGCGGTCGCCGAGCCGCGCAACCTGCGCTTCGTCGGCTTCGCCAACTACCAGACGCTGCTCGCCGAGCCGCTCTTCTGGCAGGCGCTGCGCAACACGCTCTACTTCGTCGTCGGTGGGCGGTCCGCTCTCGGTCGCCGCCTCGCTCGCGGCGGCGCTGCTGGTGAACGCGCGCCTCGCGCGCTGCCGGCCGCTGTTTCGCACGGCCTTCTTCCTGCCGGTGGTGACGACGCTGGTCGCGATCGCGGTGGTCTGGCGATACCTCTACCACCCGCGCATCGGACTCCTCAACCAGCTGCTGGCGCGGCTTCGGTGTCGCGCCGATCGACTGGCTCGGCGATCCGCGCTGGGCGATGCCCGCGATCATCGTGATGTCGATCTGGAAGAACTTCGGCTTCAACATGGTGATCTTCGTCGCCGGCCTGCAGGCGATCCCCGAGCGCCTCTACGAGGCGGCGAGCCTCGACGGCGCCGGGCCCTGGCGCCAGTTCCGCCACGTGACGCTGCCGATGCTGGCGCCGACTGCGCTCTTCGTCGCGGTGATGACGATGATCGGCGACTTCCAGCTCTTCGCCGAGCCGTACGTGATGACGCCAGGGCGGGCCGTCGAACGCACGCTCTCGGTCGTGCTGCTGATGTTCCAGGAGGGCTTCCGCTTCTGGAACATGGGCTACGCCGCGGCGATCGCGTTCGTGCTCTTCGCGATCCTGCTCGCCGGCACGGCGCTCCAGTTGAAGCTGCGCCCGCTCGGCGGCGGCCGCGACGTGATGCGGCTGGCGCGTTCGCTGCTGCTGCACGCGGCGCTCATCGCGGCGGCGCTGCTCACGCTGCTGCCGCTCGCGTGGATGGTCGCGGCGTCGCTGATGCCCGCGGGCGGCTCGAGCGATCTACTCGCCAACCTGCGATCCGGTTCGCTGACACTCGAGCACTACGCGACGCTCTTCACGCGCCTCGACCTCGCGCGCACGCTCGCCAACAGCGCCGGCCTCGCCGCGACGGTGACGGTGATCTCGGTGTTCGTGAACGCGCTCGCCGGCTACGCCTTCGCGAAGCTCCGCTTCGCCGGTCGCGACCGGCTCTTCCGCGTGCCTCGTCGCGACGCTGGTGATCCCCGGCCAGCTCGGCATGCTGCCGCTCTTCCTGCTGCTTGAAGCAGCTCGGCCTCGTCAACACCTACGCGGGCGTCGTGATCCCGGGCATCGCCAGCGTCTTCGGGATCTTCCTGGTGCGCCAGTACGCGCTCTCGATCCCGCAGAGCCTGCTCGACGCCGCGCGCATCGACGGCGCCGGCGAGCTGCGCATCTTCACGATCGATCGTGCTGCCGCTGACTCCGACCGATCCTGGTGACGCTCGCGATCTTCACCTTCCTCGGCACCTGGAACGACTTCCTCTGGCCGCTCATCGTGCTCACCGACGACCGTCTCTACACGCTGCCGGTGGCGCTCGCGAACCTGCTCGGCGAACACGTGCAGGACGTCGAACTGATGATGGCGGGCGCCGTGCTGACGGTTGCGCCGGTCGTCGTGCTGTTTGCGGCGCTCCAGCGCTACTACATGCAGGGCATCGTCACGAGCGGGCTGCGCGAGTGACGCGCGGGCTCGGCGCAGCGCTCGTGGCGCTGCTCGTCGCGTGTGCTTCGCCGGCGCCGTCTCCGCCTGCCGGACGCGGCGCGCTTCCGAAGTATCTCTCGAAGGAGCAGACGTACTGGACGGCGGTCGGCGTCGAAGGCGACACGGTCAAGGCGCTCGTCAACGAAGAGGGCATGATCGAGGTGGGACAGCGCTCGTTCTCGGTCGAGCCGTTGCTGCGCATCGACGATCGTCTGGTGACGTGGAACGACGCCGCGATCGAGCCGTCGCTGCAAGACGGCGACCTGCCCATCCCGATCGTCACCTGGCGCGCGGACGGCGTCACGCTCACCGAGACCGTCTTCGCTGCGGGCACGCCGGGCGACTCGGCTCTCTTCGCGCGGTATCAGCTCGCGAACGACGGCGTGTCGCCGCTGCGCGTCGCACTGCTGCTGGCGCTGCGCCCGTTCCAGGTGAATCCGCCGTGGCAGGACCTGAACGGCGCCGGCGGCGCGAGCCCGATCCGCGAGCTGCGCCGCGACGGGCGCGTCGTGTGGGTGAACGGGTCGACCGCGGTCGCGTCGCTCACGGAACCGGACGGCTTCGACGCCGGCTTCCTCGAGTCGGGCGCGCTGCGCTACGCGTTCGAACTCTCGCCCGGCGCAAGTCGCGAGATCGTGCTCGCGGTTCCGTTCCACGCGCCAGAGAAGTTCGTTGCGACGCTGCCGGCAGCGCGCGACGTGAGCGCATACGCCGCGAGACGCTCGCCGCCACGATTCGGAGCTGGCGCGAGCGGCTCTCGCGCACGGAGCTGCGCCTGCCGCCGGAAGCGGGGAAGCTCGGCGACGCGCTGCGCAGCGCCGTCGCGCAGATGCTGGTCGCGCGCGCCGGTCCCGCGCTGCAACCCGGCACGCGCACCTACCAGCGCGCATGGATCCGCGACGGCGCGCTGATGGACGACGCGCTGCTGGCGCTGGGCATCGACGACGCGCCGCGCGCCTTCGTCGAATGGTTCGCGTCGTTCCAGGAGCCGGACGGCCGCGTGCCGTGCTGCATCGACGCGCGCGGCGCCGACCCGGTTCCCGAGCACGACAGCCCCGGCGAGCTGATCTACGCGATCGTCTCGCTCTACCGCCACGATCGCGACGTGGCGCTGCTGCGCGAGCTGTGGCCGAACGTGGTGCGCGCCGTCGCGTTTCATCGAGACGCTGCGCAGCCAGCGTCTCGGCGACGCGTGGCGCACGCCCGAGAAGCGCCGCTTCTACGGCCTGCTTCCCGAGTCGATCTCGCACGAGGGCTACTGGAAGCACGCGGTGCACTCGTACTGGGACGACTACTGGGCGCTGCTCGGCCTGAAGGAGGCCGTCGTCGCCGCGACCGCGCTCGGCGAACGCGGCGGAAGCCGCGCGCTTCGCCGCGCTGCGCGACGCGTTTCGCCGCGACCTGCGCGCGTCGATCGAGGCGACGATGCGGCACTTCCATCTCGCCACGATCCCCGCCTCCGCCGATCTCGGCGACTTCGATCCGAGCGCCACGTCGATCGCGATCGCGCCGGGCGGCGAGCGCGTCGCTGTTCCCCGCCGCCGCGCTCGCGCGCACCTACGACGAGTACATGGCCGACTTCCGCGGCCGCCGCAGCGGCGCGAAGGCATGGGACGCCTACACGCCCTACGAGCTGCGCAACGCCGAGGCGCTCGTCCATCTCGGTCGCCGCGACGACGCGCTCTTCGTGCTGCGCGAAATCCTCGCCGACCAGCGTCCGCCCGGCTGGAACCAGTGGGGCGAGATCGTCTGGCGCGATCCGAAGGCGCCGAAGTTCATCGGCGACATGCCGCACGGCTGGATCGCCGCGGGCTTCGTGCGCGCCGCACTGGCGCTCTTCGCCTACGAGCGCGACGACGGCGCGCTGGTGCTGGCCGCGGGCGTGCCGCTCGCCTGGGCGCGCTCGGCGGCGGGGGTCGCGGTCGAGAACCTGCACACGCACTACGGACCGCTCAGCTACAGCATCCGGTCCGCCGGCGGCGCCCACTCGCTGGTCGTCGAAATCGAGGCCGGCATCGAAATCCCGCCGAACGGCATCGAGGTCCACTCGCCCGCATCCCCGCGCCACACCATCCGCGTGCACGCCCTCCCCGCCACCATCCCCTTCGAGTGACTTGGGGACGTTCCTGGGTCCGTTGACTTTGTTGAATTCAGGAACGTCCCCAAGTCAACAGGGGAGGCGGGGGCCGTTGGGGGTGAAGAGGTGGAGGGACTCGGGGGCGAGGTGGAGGCCGACGGCTTCGTCGCGCGCGAGCGACTCCATGCCGGGCGTGCGCGCGATCCACTGGAGGTCGCCGGCGACGCGCAGGTGCACGAGCGTCTCGTGGCCGAGCAGCTCGACGTGTTCGACGCGGGCGGGGAGCGCGTCCCTGGCGTCGGGCGCGACGAGCGTGAGCGACTCGGGACGAACGCCGGCCGTCAGCGTCGCGCCGTCGTGCTTCGCGGCGGCTTCGAGCAGCGCGCTCGGGGATTGCGAGCAGCGTGCCGGCGACGGCGAGTGCCGGTCGCCCGTTCGCGTCGGTCGCGACGCGCGCCGCGAACAGGTTCATCGGCGGCGAGCCGATGAAGCCCGCGACGAAGACGTTCGCCGGCTGCTCGTAGAGCTCGCGCGGCGTCGCGACCTGCTGGAGCCGGCCCTCGTGCAGCACCGCGACGCGATCGCCGAGCGTCATCGCCTCGACCTGGTCGTGCGTGACGTAGAGCATCGTCGTGCCGGTGCGGCGCTGCAGCGTTTCGATCTCGGCGCGCACCTGGCCGCGCAGCTTGGCGTCGAGGTTCGAGAGCGGCTCGTCGAGCAGGAAGGCGGCGGGTTCGCGCACCAGCGCGCGCCCCATCGCGACGCGCTGGCGCTGGCCGCCGGAGAGCTGGCGCGGCAGGCGGTCGAGCAGCGGCGTCGAGCTCGAGCAGCTCCGCGGTCTTCGCGACGCGGCGCGCGACGTCGTCGCGGCGCGAGCTCGCTTCATGCGCAGCGGGAATGCCAGGTTCTCGCGCACCGTCATGTGCGGGTAGAGCGCGTAGTCCTGGAACACCATCGCGACGTTGCGCGACTGCGGCGACTCGTCGTTGACGACGCGACCGTCGATGCGGATCGCGCCGCGGGTCGGCGCTTCGAGACCCGCGAGCAGGCGCAGCAGCGTCGACTTGCCGCAGCCCGACGGGCCCACCAGCACCAGCAGCTCGCCGTCCGCGACGCTCGAGCGAACAGTCGTACAGCGCCTGCGTGCCGCCCGGGTAGACCTTCTCGACCTGCTCGAAGTCGACGCGCGCCATGGTGAAGTCGTTTCCCGCGCAGCGACCAAGTGGCTAGCGGCAACGTCCCTGCGTTCCCGCGTAGCGAGCCTACGGCGAGCGGCGAGGATCATGAGTTGCATTCCCGCGTAGCGAGCCTACGGCGAGCGGCGAGGATCATCGAGTCCGCATCTCCCGCGTAGCGAGCCTACGGCGAGCGGCGAGGCCATGCGTTGACTCAATCCGAGAAGTCCTCGTCGCGCGAGCATCGGCAGCACCGCGCTGGCGATCGGGTCGGCGGCGAAGCGCTTCTGCACGCAACCGTCCTTCAGGTGATTGGCGAGCGCCACGAAGCTCATCGCCTGGTCGAGACTCAGGTACGAGTGCGCCACGCTGCCGCTCGCCGGGTCCACCGCGTCGTAGAGACCGAACTCACCGTAGGCATCATATCGCGAAGCGATCGCGCGCAGGTTCGCGGTGGCGGCCTCGGGCGCGACGGCGAGCGCCAGCGCCGAGGCGTGCGGCGTCACGATGCCGGCGCGATAGCCCACGATCCCGAGCGGCGCGGCGCCGAACTCGCCGTAGTCGACCGAGTCGGGCGATCGAGCTGGGCGACATGCCCCACACCGGCTGGCCGAGCTGCTCGGCGTAGAGCCGCTGGACCTCGACGTGCACCTCGTCGTTGCGGCCGAGACTGCGCGGCGCGAAGGCGCGCTCGTCGAGCGCGAGCACCGGCATCAGCGCCTCGAACAGGCTGCCGCCCCAGGACGGTACGTAGCGCAGATCGCGCCACGTGTAGGTGCCGGCGTAGAAGCTGTGACCGCGCACCGTCTTCTCGTGTCCGAGCGGCTTCTGCGTCTGCCACTCCGTGCTCGGCGGAAGCGTGCGGTGCATCGCGAACCAGGAGTCTTCCGGCGCGTCGCCACGGCCGATCGCGATCAGGCTGCCGAGCCGCGCCTCGGTGTAGAGCATCCCGTAGTGGAACTGCGAGGGCGTGGCCTTGCCGTCGGCGATCGTCAGGCCGTGCGACATCAGCTTGGCCTTCGGGTCGTAGAAGAGGCCGTAGTCCTGCCGGTCGACCAGCTCCGAGACGCTCGTCCCAGAGCTCGGGGAAGCGCCTGGCGCACCACGATGAGCCCCGTCGTCAGCCACGCCGAGTCGACGAAGGAGACGAAGTCGCTGGTGCGCTCGAGCGTGGTGGTGTCGTAGTAGTTGAAGAAGAAGCCCTGGTGGGTCTCGAGCTGGCGCAGCGTCTCGAGCACGCGGCGCGCGATCGCCAGGGCCTGCTCGCGCGGGATCAGCTCGAGATCGACGGCGGCCGACCGTCGCCATCAGATACAGGCCGATGTTGGTGCCGCTCGTGTAGTCGCCGATCTTCACGCGGCTGGCGTCGAGCGAGCCGCCGCAGAAGCGCACGTGGTCGACGGGAATGGCGTGCTCGCGGTCGGTCAGCGCGTCGAGCCCGCGCCAGGTGTCGCGCGCGAGTCGGCCCAGGAACTCGGCGTCGCCCTGGGGCAGCGTCGCGCGATCGACGAGCAGGCGTTGCGGCCAGCCCGAAAGGCGCGCCTTCACGTGCGGCTTCGCGGCGGCCTGACCGCCGTGCTCGGCCTGCCACGCCTCCTTCCTGGGCGCGGCGACGCGGGTTGCGAGGAAGGCCTGTTCGCGCGTGGGATCCGGGTTGGCGCAACCGTCGGGGCCTGGGTAGAGGGACGTCGTCGGCACCGAACCGATCGCCTGCGTCACCGGGATCGATTGCGCCTCGGCGCGAGGGCTCGACGCGAGGGCGGCCAGCAGCAAGAGCGCAGCCGGCGCGCAATGCGCCCAATGTGTTCGTCCGTGCGGATGCCAGGCCTGATGGGGGTACTGAACCGCCATTTCGCTCTCCGCCACGCCGCGCGACCCCGCCCGATCCCGACGTCCAGCCTCGCGGTGTGGCCGGAGCAGCTCGGCCACCTGGTGAGTGTCCGCGGCCGTTGACTTCGGGTCACGGTCCACCACCCCGAAGTCCCCAGCACACCCCTCGTGTATCGACCGGTTCGATGGCCGGGTGAAGGTTCGTTCGAGCGATGTTTGCGTGTGGCGCGAGGGAGTAGCGCGCAGCGAGTGCGCGCTGCCAGCGCAAGTGCGCTGCAACTGCTGCGTCGCGGCGTAGCATGGAGCGACTGACCTGGCGCGAAGCGCGGGTAATGGGGAGGGAGCGTGGAGCTGTTCGTGCTCGTGGTCTTCGCGACGGTCTACGCCGGGATGATCCTCGGCGAGCTGCCGCGGCTGGCGCTCGATCGCACCGGCGTCGCGCTGCTCGGAGCGATCGCGCTGCTCGCGGGTGGCGCGCTGACGCTCGCGCAGGCGGGCGCTGCCGTCGATGTGCCGACGCTCGCGCTGCTCTTCGGCCTGATGGTCGTATCCGCACAGCTGCGGCTCGGTGGCTTCTACGCGCGCGTCGCGGCTGCGCTCGCCGCTGCCGATGTCTCACCCCCCGTGCTGCTCGCCCTGCTGGTCGCCGCGACGGGATTGCTCTCGGCCGTCTTCACCAACGATGTTGCTCGCGCTGGCATGCGCCGCGAACGTCGGCTCGGCGGCGACGCTGATCGGCAACCCGCAGAACATCCTGATCGGGCAGAAGCTCGCACTGTCGTTCAACGGTTATTTTGGGGTTGCCGCGCTGCCGACGGCGTTCGGGCTCGTCGCGGTGTGGGGGGTCATCGCGCTGCAGCAGCGCGGCAACCGGGGCGGAGCGGGCGACGCGGCAGATGGGGCGCTCGCTGAGGACGAGGAGATCACATCCTTCGATGTGTGGCAGACGGCGAAGGGATTGGCGGTCGTGGTGGTGCTGCTGGTCGTCTTCGTGGCGACGTCGTGGCCACGCGAGGTCGCGGCGCTCGGGGGGGCCGGCGTGCTGCTGCTGAGCCGGCGGCTCCATTCGCGCGAAAAGCTCGGGCTCGTGGACTGGCCGCTGCTGGTGCTGTTCCTCGGGCTCTTCGTCGTGAATGGGGCGTTGGCGGAGACAGGGCTCGCTTCGGCCACGGTCGCGACCCTGCGCGATCGGGGCATCGACCTCGCCGAGCCGAGCTGGCTCCTCGCGGCGACGGTCGCGCTCTCGAACCTCGTATCGAATGTGCCGGCCGTGATGCTGCTGTTGCCACACGCGCAGGGGGCGCAGGGCGGACCGCTCCTCGCGCTCGCGAGCACGCTGGCGGGCAACCTGGTCCTAGTGGGCAGCATCGCGAACCTGATCGTCGTCGATGCCGCCTCACGGCACGGCATCCCGCTCACATGGCGCCGCCACGCCCGCACCGGGATCCCCGTCACCCTGCTAACCCTGCTACCGCTGTTGACTTGGGGACGTTCTTGAAGGCAACTAAGTCAACAACAGCAGGAACGTCCCCAAGTCAACGCAAGTCAACGGGGATGGGGGAGGGGCGGATGGACGAGGGATCGGTCGAGGCGGGCCCCACGAGGCGACGGCGGCGGCGGTGGCCGTGGGTGTTGCTGGTGCTGTTCGTGGGTCTCGTCGTGGGGCTTCGCGCGCTGTTGCCGCTCGCGGTGGAGCGTGGGACGGCGTGGGGATCGCGACGCTACCTGGGCCTGCCGGCTCGCATCGACAACGTCGATTTCTCGCTGCTCGACGGCCTGGTGGTGCTCGAGGGAGTGAGCCTCGCTGCGCAGCCCGACGGCGTCGCGCCCAATGACGCGGCGCTCGAGCCGCCGCCGATCGACCCCGCGAACGCGCTGCTGCACGTCGGCCGTATCCAGACGCGCCTCACCTGGAAGGACCTGCGCGATCGCACCGTCCACCTGAAGGAGTTGCTGATCGAGGCGCCGTCGGTGCGCGTCACGCCCGAGCCGGACGGGAAGATCGATCCGCTGCGCCACGCGCAACCGCTGGTCCGCCCGACGGCCGAGCCGGCGCCCGAGCCGCCGGCCGCCGACGCGCCCCCGCCCTGGAAGATCGCTCTCGACCGTTTCGACCTGCGCGCGCCCAACGTGCGCGTGCTCGATCCGCGGGGT
>CAWDFQ010000013.1:0-297973 GCA_963801625.1 uncultured delta proteobacterium | reverse complement strand
TCCAGGCGGACGCAAACAGAAAGCCGGCTAGCGATGACGCCTCGCTGCTGGGAGGTCTCCTGCGATTTGTTCGGCTACCGCCATCGCGGGTATCGTGGGCATGTTCATTGCCCCTCTGGTGCTCGCGAAGATGGGTCTGGCGGGGACGTTGGCGAGATGACGGAGGCAGCAGGGATCGAATCTTCGCCGCGACCGGGAGGATGCGTCTGCGGCGCCGTTCGCTACGAGCTGACGGTAGATCCGGTCACGCTCTACGCCTGTCATTGCACCGATTGTCAGACGGCGACCGGCACGAGCTTCGCGCTCTCGATGATCGTGACCCGCGACGCAATCACTCTCGTGCGCGGAGAGCCGGAGCTTCACGAGTGCCGTCTCGACGATGGCCGCGTGAAGCGGGCTTACCGCTGCGCCGCCTGCAACACGACTCTGTGGGGAGCGCCGATCCGGTTCCCGAATCTTCTCAACTTGCAACCGGGGACGCTCGACGACACCTCGTGGTTCCAACCGGCGGGCCACGTCTGGACGCGCAGCGCCCAATCCTGGTTTGCGTTGCCCGAAGGCGCGCTTCGCTATGACGCGCAGCCGGATGACATGCTCCCCCTCGTGCGGGCATGGAAGTCACGGGCGGGCTGACGATCTCCTGCAACCGACGCCATCGATCTGAGCGGCCGGTCTTCAACCGAGCGACGAGGACTCGATGAACCAGACGGCAATCTTCGGCCCGTTCTTCGCGGCGATCTTCCTGACGCTGCTGGTGTGGGTGTACATGTACGTCCGCCGGATCCATTTCATCCGGGGCAAAGCCTCAGTCCGAAGGATCTGGCGGTGCCCGGCGCGCTCGCGCAGCTCTCGCCTCCCGCGGTGTCGAATCCTTCGGACAACTTCAAGAACCTGATTCGAGATTCCGGTGCTGTTCTATGCGCTCGCGCTGTACCTGTTCGTGACGAACCAGGTGGATGCCGCGTACCGGCGCCGCGTGGATCTTCGTCGCGTTCCGCGTGCTCCACAGCGCGGTCCACTGCACGTTCAATCTCGTGATGCTGCGCTTCAATCTCTACTTGTTCTCGACACTGGCGGTGTGGTTCATCGCGATCCGCGCAGCGCTTTCGTACGTTGGCGGATGAGACGATCGGTACGAGGAGTGACGGAATGCCGCGAATCGAAGAACGCTTGCACGCGCTCGGGTTGTCGTTGCCGCCCCTCGGCAGCCTCGAACGCGCGCTGGGCGACCTCGATCGGATCGCCGCGTGGGTCCGCGTCTTCGGCATGGTGAACTCAGCGCCCGGGTTCAACCGACAGCCCACTGTGATCAACGGTTTCTCGGACCTGATCCTCGAACTCTTCGGCCCCGAAACGGGAGCTCACTGCCGGAGCGCCGTCGGCCTCGCGGAGCTTCCCTTCGATATCCCCGTGGAGATCGAAGGCGAAGTCGAGCTGCACTGAGACGCATGCACGTCCACAGCTTCGCGCCCATCGCCGACGCGTCGAGCCAGGTCCTGATCCTCGGTTCGATGCCGGGCAAGGCGTCGCTGCTTGCCGGCGAGTACTACGCACATCCCCGCAACGCGTTCTGGAAGATCATGAGCGAGTTGTTCGCGATCGATGCAGCGGCTCCGTACGAACGCCGCGTCGCAGCGCTCCAGAAGCGGCGCATCGCGCTCTGGGACGTGCTCGCGTCGTGCACGCGCGCGACGAGCCTGGACTCCCACATCGACGAGGCGTCGATCGCCGTCAACGACTTCGCGGGGTTCTTCCGGACTCACGTGAAGATCATCAGCATCTGCTTCAACGGCGCCAAGGCGGAGCAGCTCTACCGAAGGCATGTGCTCCCGGAACTGGACGCTGCCGGCGAGCTGCAATACCACCGGCTTCCATCCACGAGTCCCGCTCACGCGGCGCTGTCCCATGCCGACAAAGTCGAGGCGTGGCGGACCTGCTACGCGAAGAGCCGATTCATCTCGCCATAGTCGGTGAGGCGACTCGAACATCGCGTCGTAGCGCCCCTCGTCGAGGAACTGCGTCGCCGCGCTGACGCGCCACGCCGTATGCGGCCTGTGAGATCGCCGACCCCGCGCTGACGCGCCGCACGCCGAGCGCTCTGCAACTCGCGCGACCGGCGCGAGCCCCGGCATCACCAGCACGTTGAGCGGCAGCGGCGATCGCCGCGGCGATCGCGCGCATCGCCGCGAGGTCGGCGACCTTCGGCACGAAGAAGCCGTCGCAGCCGGCCGCCTGGTAGCGGCGACCGCGCTCGAGTCGTCTCCTGCCACTGCGCGCTCGGGCGGCACGAGGCCGCGCAGGTAGACGTCGGTGCGCGCATTCACGAAGAGATCGACACCGGCGCGCGTGGCTGCGCTCTTCGCCGCTTCGATCTTCGCGCAGAGCAGGTCGAGCGACTCGGCGCCGTCTTCGAGGTTCACGCCGACGGCGCCCGCGTCGAGCACGGCCGCGATCATCTCGCCGACCGCGCGCGGATCTGGCCGAGTAGCCGCCCTCGACGTCGGCGCTGAGCGGAACCGAGAGCACGCGCGCGATCTCCGCGACGGCGGCGGCGAGCACGCGCGGCGGCAGCGACGTCGCCGTCCGCGATAGCCGCGCGACCACGCGAGCCCCGCGCTCGTCGTCGCGATCGCCGCCGCGCCGCTCGATTCGATCAGTCGCGCGCTGCCGGCGTCCCAGGCGTTCGCGAGACGCAGCAACTGTCCCGGTGCGTGGAGCTGCCGGAAGATCTTCGCGTGCATCGCGGATGCGTTGCTCATGCAACCTCTCGCTGCGCGATCGGCGATGACGCCGAGCGCAACTTCTGCTCGTGCTCCAGCAACCAGCGCTTGCGCTCGATGCCGCCGCCGAAGCCGGTCAGCGATCCGTCGGCGCCGATCACGCGGTGACACGGCACGACGATGACGACCGGGTTGGCGCCGTTGGCGAGGCCGACCGCACGCGCGGCGCTCGGCTTGCCGATTGCGCGCGCGAGTTCGCCGTAGCTGTGCGTGACGCCGGCCGGAATCTGGCGCAGCGCGCCCCACACGCGGCGCTGGAACGCCGTGCCGCCGGTGCGTACCTCGATCGACTCGATCGCGTGCAGCGCACCGGCGAAGAACGCGGCGAGCGCGTCCGCGACGACGGCGGGCGCTCGGCCCGTCGTCAGCTCGAAGCCCCGCTCGCCGTAGTGCATGTGCAGCAGCCGCTGCATGCGAGGCTCGTAGTCGTGGAAGTCGAGCGCGCGCAGGCGACCCGCGTCGTCGCACACGACGAGCAGCGTGCCGAGCGGCGACGCGATCCGGTCGATCTGGAAGTGCTCGAGTGCAGGCATCATGCGACGGTCTCCTGGCGTTGACGGCTCGCTGTCCGCGATCTCGCCGCCGTGACTCCACAGATGTTGCGCCGCGTAGGCGCGCCACGGGCGCCAGCGTTCGGCGCGCGCGAGCAGCGCGGCGGGGGTCGGACGCACGCGGTCGCGTCCCGTCATCGCGCGCAAGAGGCCGATGTCGGCGGCGGGGAAGGCGTCGGGCTCGCGCAGCGCGCGCATCGCGATGTAGTGCGCGGTCCACTCGCCGATGCCCGGCAGCGCGCGCAGCCGCGCGAGCTTCGCATCGAGATCGCCGTCGCACGCGAAGAGCTGCGGGTCGGCGACGGCCGCCGCGGCGATCGCCGCGCAGCGTGGCGACGCGGGCGCGCGGCATCCCGAGCGCGAGGTCGGCCGTCGCGAGCCGCTCGGGTCGCGGGAAGACGCTGGTGAGTCCGCCGTGCGGGCCGGACGCGAGCGGCTCGCCGTGCGCGGCGACCAGCTTCGCCCGCCAGCTGTCGCGCGGCCGTCACCGTGATCTGTTGGCCGAGCACGGCGCGCACCGCGAGCTCGAAGGGATCCCAGGCGCCCGGCACGCGCAGCCCCGGTCGCGCGGCGACCAGCGCGCGCGAGGCGCGGATCCTCGGCGAGTTGCGCGTTGATCGCGGCGACGTCGCTGCCGAGATCGAAGAGCGCGCGGATGCGGCCGATGATCGCGGGCAGCGCGCGCACGTCGGCGAAGCGGATCGTCGCGGCGAGCGCGTTGCGGCGCGCATCGGTGCGACCTCGATGCGTGCCGTGGCAGCCGTTCACGCTCGATCGTGCGCGCGGTAGCGATCGCCCTCGACGGCCTCGACGCCGGGGATCGCGCGCGCGGCGAGGAACTCGAGCATGGCGGGCCAGTCGTAGGGAGGCGCGTAGCCGAGCGTCAGCGTGATGCCGGTGCAGGCTGTCGCGCGCTCGCGCGCGGTCGCGGCGGTCGTCTCGCGGCGCAGCGCCGACGGCGGGCGGCCGTAGAGGCGCTGGAAGGTCTCGTTGAAGCGGCGCAGGCTGCCGAAGCCGGCCGCGAACGCGACGTCGACCATCTTCATGCGCGTCTCGTGGAGCAGCTGCTTCGCGAGCAGCACGCGACGCGTCTGCGCGACGGCGATCGGCGACGCGCCGAGGTGCTTGTCGAAGAGCCGCCGCAGTTGGCGCTCGCCGATGCCGAGGCGCAGCGCGAGGGCGTCGACGTCGCCGTCGTCGAGCGCGCCGTCGGCGATCAGCGCGAGCGCGCGCGACACGGTGCGCGAGGTCGCGCGCCAGCCGGCGAGATCGGGCGCGCACTCGGGGCGGCAGCGCAGGCAGGGCCGGAAGCCCGCCTCCTGCGCGGACGCGGCGCTCGCGTGGAACGTCGATGTTCTCGAGCTTCGGGCAGCGCGCCGGGCAGATCGGCCGGCAGTAGATGCCGGTCGTGCGCACCGCGACGAAGAAGCGGCCGTCGAAGCGCGCGTCGCGTGCCTGGAGCGCGCGGTAACAGGTGTCGCGGTCGAGGTCCACGTGATGGCATATTGCCAGCGCCGCAGCAATTCGGCTCGCCACTATCGGACGCGACGGTCGATGCTCCCCCAACAACTTGACAAGAAATAACTTGACGCCCGGCACCGTACTGCCGAGATCGGTCGAGGCGGACCCGCGCGGGGCGCAGTTGTTGCTGGATCTCTCGGCACACACGGCGCCGCTGTGGTCTGGGAGCGAGGTGCGGGTTCCCGTCGCGCGCATGAGCGACGCGCTCGCGGCGGCGCTGAAGGGCGCCTACAGCGCGAATCGCGTGGTGCGAGGGATGGAGGGTGCGGAGAAGACGCTCGCGGCGGAGCAGCGCGGGCTGCGGATCGCGGATCGGCAGAGCGGCGCGCCGCGCGGGGTACGCGTTTCGCGACTGCTGATCCTCGCGAGCGACGGGGCGGAGCGTTTCTATCGGCAGGTCGAGTCGCTGCTGCGACGCCACGGGCCGCGCGTGCTCGCGGTGCGCATCGCGATCGACGCCGAGGCACTCGGCGCGCTGCTCTTCGGTCCCGGCCGTCGCGCGCGCCTGCTGATGCTCGAGCACAAGGACGCCGTCGCCGCGGTACTGCTGGCGATGGCCGGGCAGTGGGAGGACGGTGAGCGCGAGCCCTGATCTCTCGTACTCTCCCGGGGTTCGCGCGCTCCACTGGAGATCTCCGTGATACACCGCCACGCCGACTACATCCCCGCTGCCGGCCACGACTTCTTCCTCCCGCTCTACGATCCGGTGCTCCGGTTCCTGATGCGCGAGCGCGAACTTCGCACGCGCTTCCTCGACCTGGCCGCGATCCAGCCGCGGCAGCGCGTGCTCGATCTCGGCTGCGGAACGGCGACGCTGCTGTTGCTGGCGAAGGAACGCTGCCCGAGCGCCGACGTCGTCGGTGTCGACGGCGATCCCAAGGTGCTCGCACTCGCCCGCGCGAAGGCGGAGAAGCAGGGTGTCGCGATCCGCTTCGACGAGGCGCTCGCGACGCGGCTTCCCTACCGCGACGCGAGCTTCGACCGCGTGCTCTCCTCGCTGGTGCTGCACCACCTGACGCGCGACGAGAAGTTGCAGGCGCTACGCGAAGTGCGTCGCGTGCTGGCGCCAGGCGCTTCGTTCCACCTGGTGGACTTCGGACCACCGCGCAACTGGCTCGCGCGCGGCGTCGTGCGCGCGCTGAACCACGGCGAGCGCATGGCGGATAATCTCGCCGGCCGACTTCCGGAGCTACTGCGCGAGGCGGGCTTCGCGCGCGTCGAGGAGCGCGGCCACCACAGTACCGTGTTCGGCACCCTCGCGTTCATCTCGGGGTGGCTCGCATGACCGCGACGCAACCCACCCGAACCCTCGGCGCGATTCTCTACGAACGCTTCGAGCTGCTCGACTACTACGGCCCGCTCGAGATGTTCGGCAGCGTCGGGCCGGAGCTGCGCATCGTGACGGTCGCCGAAAGAGGCGGTCCAGTCGCTTCGGTGCAGGGGCCGAAGAC
Organism: uncultured delta proteobacterium; assembly: GCA_963801625.1. GTDB lineage: Bacteria > Myxococcota_A > UBA9160 > UBA9160 > PR03 > PR03. Next base: position 291,670 of record CAWDFQ010000013.1, on the reverse strand, counting down.
GGTCGCGGAATATCAATTTGCCAACTGCCCGAAGCTCGACCTGATCCTGCTGCCGGGCGGCGTTGGCACAGTCGAACAGCTCGGCAACACGGCGCTGCACGCGTTCCTGCGCGAGCGCGCCCGGGCCGCCGAGGTGACGATGTCGGTGTGTTCCGGCTCGGCGATTCTCGCGAAGGCGGGCCTGCTCGACGGCCGCCGCGCCACCTCGAACAAGCAGTGGTTCGATCTCGCGCGCATGCAGAGCGCCAATGTGACGTGGGTGACCGAGGCGCGCTGGGTGGAGGACGACCCGTTCGCGACTTCGTCGGGCGTCTCGGCCGGCATCGACATGGCGCTCGCGGTGATTGCACGCCTCTACGGCAGGGCGAAGGCGGAGGAGATCGCGGAGGCGACCGAGTACGAGTGGCACATCGACTCGACGCGCGACCCGTTCGTGAAGTTCCTGAACAAGGCGATGGGCGGCGCAGCCGGGGGCGGCGCGTGACGCAACCCGTGACGATCATCGGCTCCTACCTCTCGCCGTACGTGCGCAAGGTGCTGGTGTTCCTGCACCACAAGAAGATTCCGTACCAGATCGACCCGATCGTGCCGTTCTTCGGCGACGAGCGTTTCTCGAAGCTCTCGCCGGTGCGGCGCATCCCGGTGCTGATCGACGACCGCGTGACGCTCTGCGACTCGTCGGTGATCTGCCAGTACCTCGAAGAGCGTCACCCGGAGCCGTCGCTCTACCCGCGCGACGTCGCGGATCGCGCCCGCGCGCGCTGGCTCGAGGAGTTCGCCGACACCCGGATGGGCGACGTCTTCATCTGGAAGCTCTTCAACCAGGTGGTGATCAACCCCTTCGTGTTCGGCGAGAAGACCGACGAGGCGATCCTGAAACAGGCGCTCAGCGAGGACATTCCGGGCGTGCTCGACTACCTCGAGTCCCAGCTGCCCGCGGACGGCTTCGTCTTCGGCGACTTCTCGATCGCGGACATCGGAATCGCCGTCTTCTTCCGCAACGCGGCCTTCGCGGGCTACCGCGTGGACGCCGCGCGCTGGCCGAAAACGGCGCGCTTCGTCGAGCGCGTGCTCGCGCAGGATGGCTTCGCGCGCCTCGCGCCGTTCGAGGACCGCGTGATCCGCACGCCGATCGCGCAGCACCGTAGCGTGCTCGCCGAAATGGGCGCGCCGATCCTCGCAGAGACCTACGGAACCAACGCGCCCCGCCGCGGTGTGATGTGACTCGGATGATCCTCGAGGTCGCCGTTCTCGACGTTCGCGCAGGCGAACCGCTCCTCGAGGGAAGCGGCTGACGTGCGGGCGGCTCCGCACCCCGACCTCGGGGAGCTGCGAACGCCTCGCCTGCAGCTCCAACGCATCACGCAGCGCGACCTTCCCGACATCGAACGCATGCAGGCCGACGCGCGGACGATGGCGACGCTCGGCGGCGTGCGCGACGCCACAACGACGCGACGCATGGTCGACGACTGGATCGCGCACTGGGACGCGCACGGCTTCGGACTCTGGATCGCGCGCGACGCCGCGACGGGCGCGTTCGCGGGTCGCGGCGGCATGAGGCACACCACCGTCGGCGGCTGTCCCGAGATCGAAGTCGCGTACGGCTTCCTGCCCGCGTTCTGGGGGCGCGGCCTCGCCACGGAGCTGGCTGACGCGAGCGTTCGCGCCGGCTTCGCCGCGCTCGGGCTCGCGGATCTCGTCTGCTTCACGCTCAGGACGAATCGCGCTTCGCAGCGCGTGATGGAGAAGATTGGCTTCACCTTCGAGCGCGGCGTCGAACACGCGGGCCTGCCGCACCTGCTGTACCGGCTGCGGGCGTCGGCCTGGCGCAGCGTCGCGGAGAGGTAGCGGGGCCTTGTCGTGGCGATCGACGCGGATCGCGCTGTTGCTGCTCGCCACCGCCTGCGCGCGGCTGCCCGACTACGCGATGCCGCGCGTCGAACTCGTCGAGGCGTCGCAGCTCGCAAGGACGGACGGCATCTCCTACCGCAAGCTCACGCGCGGCGATTTCCGCGCGAAGCAGGCGCCCCTCGCGGACGCCGGCCACGCCGCGCAGATGAGCGCCTTCACCTGCGCCAACGTCGTCCCGAAGGGCGAACTCCAGATGGAGTTGCGGCAGCAATCAGCAGGGGGCGCGTTCGTCGCGCGACCCACCAAGGCCACCTTTGTCGCGAGGATGGATCGCAATTGCTCCTGGTGGAATCCCGCCCCGAGTAGCGACGCTTCGACCTACATCCTGCAACACGAGCAGATCCATTTCGCGATCGCCGAAGTGGCCGCACGCGATCTGACCAAGCACGTACGACAGCTTTCGGCGACGGGTGACTCGCCCGAGCAGACGGCGGCTGCTCTGCAACGCGCGATCGACGGCGTCTTCCGCGACGGGATGCACGAGATGACCGAGCGCAACAGCGATTTCGACCGCGACACCTCCGGGCGCCACGACCCGGAGCTGCAGCAGCGCTGGTACGATCGGGTGAGTGGCGAGCTTGCTCGCTAGCCGCGCCGCGTATCCTTCTCGCGCCCGCGTTCGTCTCCCTTGGAAAGAGAGGAGGAGAGGCATGGAACCGCGCATCGGGATGAACGAACCGCTCGCCTCGTTTCTGCGCATCGAGCGGGCGGGCGCGGACGCCTGGACCGCGCGACTCGCAGACCTCGGCTGGGGCAAGGCGCTCGGCGGCGACGTGCTGGCGCGCGCCGTGCTGGCAGCCTCCAGCACCGGTGACACGACGACGCTCCACTCGCTGCACGCGTACTTCTTGCGGCCGGCGACGGCGGGCGGCGAGATCCTGCTGCGCGTCGCTTCGCTGCGAGATGACGGTGGCCGCGCGCAGCGACGCGTCGCGCTGTGGGCTGACAATCGGGAGATCTGCGAAGTGATGACCAGCTTCGCCGCGACCCGGAACGGGCCGAGCTACCAGGTCACACCCGCGACTCTCCCGCTCCCCGCGCCCGAATCGCTGCCCAGCGACGTCGAGCTGGCGCGCGCGGAGGGCTGGCCCGAGCTGTACCTCACTCCAATCGAGTGGCGGCGCATCGGCCCGGCATGGCCCTTCCCGCGTGCACCGGAAGCTGTGTCGGTGAGCTGGACGGGTTGGTTCCGGCCGCGCGTTCCACTTCCTGTCGACCCGCACCTGCACGCTGCGGCGCTGGTACTGCTCAGCGACCACAGCTCGCACTGGGGCGTCGAGACGCGACTCGGTCCCGATTTCCCGCGGCACCGCTTCGTGAGTCTCGATCACGCACTCTGGATCCACCGCCCCGTGCAGTGGGACGACTGGCTGCTGATGACCACCGCGAGCGACGTGAGCCACGCAGGTCGCGCGCTGACCCGGCGCGAGATCTTCACGCGCGAGGGATCGCTCGTCGCTTCGGTGGCGCAGGAGGCGCTGGTGACGGAGGGCGACGGCGCGAGTTCCTGACTCCGCTCTCAGCCGCCACTCAGCGCCTGGAAGATGTGGACTTCGTCGCCGTCGCGCAGCGGCGTCGCGAGCGACTCCACCGGCTCGCGGTTCACGAAGACGCGCATGTGCGTGCGCACGCCGTCCTGTTCGTCGATCATCCGGAAGCGGATACCCGGGTAGCGGCGGTCGAGATCGGCGAGCAGCTCGGCGATCGTCGCGCCGTCCGCCTCGACCTGCGACTGCTGCTGCGTGTAGGAGCGCAGCGGTTGCGGAATCCAGACTTTCAAGTGGCGAACTCTGCCGTCTCGACCGAATGAATCAGCGGCAGGTGGCGCGCGAGACAGCTCCATTCGTTGCCCTCGCTCGCGCTGCCCCAGACTTCGCCGCTGGTGGTCCCGAAGTAGACGCCGACAGGATCCCGTGCGTCCACCGCCATCGCCTGCCGCCGCACCGTGAACCACGCCTGCTCGCGGGGCAGGCCGCGATCCTGCCGCTGCCACGATTCGCCCGCGTCGCGCGTCACGTACACCGCGGGCCTGCCGTCCGGACTCGTGCGCGGCCACACGTCGGTGCCGTCCATCGGGAAGACCCACGCGGTGCGCGGGTCGCGCGGGTGCAGCTCGATCGGGAAGCCGATGTCGCCGACGTCCTTCGGCATGTTGTCGCCGATCCGCACCCAGCGCTCCTCGGGCCGGCGCATTCGGTAGATGCCGCAGTGGTTCTGCTGGTAGAGCAGATCGGGCTCGAGCGGGTGCAGCCGCATGCAGTGCGGATCGTGACCGACTTCGGGCTCGGGGATCGGCCCGAAGTTGACGACGCAGCCGGCGTTCATCGGCTTCCAGTCGCCGCCGCCGTCGCTGCTCTCGAAGACGCCGCCGCCGATGCCCGACATCGAGATGTAGAGATGGCGCGGATCGCGTGGGTCGATCTGGATCGAATGCAGGATCGGTCCGTCCGGCGTGCCGAGGTCGTCGTTCTTGGTCCACTCGGAATTGCGCGGGTGGTCGTTGAAGCCGGCGACGGGCGACCAGGTGTCGCCGCCGTCTTCGCTGCGGAAGAGTCCTTCGGGCGACGTACCCGCGTACCAGCAACCGGGCTCGCTCGCGTGCGCGGGCTCGAGCCAGAACACGTGATCGACGACGCGACCCGTCTCGCCAGCCTGCGCCTTGCGGAACGCGGGCGGGCTCGACGCCTCCTTCCAGGTCTTCCCCGCAGTCGACGGAGCGGAACACCGTCGGGCCGAGGTGGCCGGTGCGCGCCGCCACCAGCAAGCGTGCGGCGATCGCGCGGGTCGAGCACCGCGTGGTGGATCACGTGGCCGAGAAAGTGCGGCCCATCGAGATCGAAGCGTCGCCGCGCGGCGTCGCTGCGCAGCATCCAGACGCCTTTGCGGGTTGCGACGAGCAGCGAGAGCAGTCCAGAATCGGGCTGGGGCATGGTGGGCTCCCTGGCAATCGAGGAGGTCGAGTTCGAAGCGATACGTTCAGAGCCATGTACGTCCGGCCACGCGGGTCGGACTCATACGCCAGTATATCCGGGAGACCTGGGGTGGTTCAGATGCTCTACGGTTGCGGAGGCGATTGGTTACTCGGCGATATACCACGCGGCGGCATTGTCGAGCCTGCGCCAAGAATGGCGCCTGAAGCATCGTCGATCACGAGCAATCCCCGGTCGTGAACTGTGCTGGGAGTTCCTGGAGCCCCTCGCTGGGATACGAATGTTCCCTGCTCTTCGACCATCCACACGACGCTTCGGTTGAGGTTGCCCGCTGGGTCGCGAATTTCGATGATCTTGTCGTACGTAGTGCAGTGGAGCCTCTGGACATTCGGCTGAGTCGGAACTACTCGCGCCCTACCTGTTCTGACGTCGGTGTCTATGCCTTCAATGGGTTTAGCGAGGTGCCCGCGTGCGATCTCTGCGACCGCCTCCGGTTGAAGATGCGGAGAGAGGCCACCGTCGATTGCGACATCCAGTTCGGCCGCGTAGGCGGCAGTCGACAAGGATGCGACCAGCAAGAATGAGAACACAATTTGCGTGACGATTTTCATTGGCACACCGAGGCCGATACCGAAACAGCCGGATCCGGTCGCAGTTTCCGGGGAGAACGCAGGACGCGCGGCGCTCAGTCGGACGACTTCAGCTGCAGTGTCTCGATGTAATCCACGATCACGAGGATCGTGCCGCGCTTGAAGAACTCGGTGTTGGCGGTGGGCGGCACGTTGTGCACGAGCTTCTCGCCCCAGACCGGCATCTTGCTCGTGCCGTGCGCGCGCAACATTTCGCGGCCGTCGATGAGTTCGCTCAGCTTCGGCTTGGGAAGCGGCGTCCCGTACTTCTGGCCGAGCTTGCGCAGATCCGGCGGGGCGACCTTCATCTCGGCCGCGACGGGGCCGGTGCCGTCGGCAGCCGTCCCGTGACACGACGCGCAGTACTGGTCGAAGGCGGCCTTGCCCGGGTGATCCGCAGCGCGCGCCGCGCTGGCGACGGCGACGCAGGCGGCCACTCCAACGGCCAGCACCCGGGGAATCCGGCTCCCGCGAGCGAGAATGCGATGCACTCGAATTGCCATGCTCCCCCCATTCGCGTGATTGCAGTTGCGTGCTTGCACTTGCGTGATTGGCGCAGATCTCGCGGCCGGGATCGGCGCGGGCCGTTCGCGATTGACCGGCGCATCTTGGCGCAGCCGGACCCCGCTCGTCGAGTGGAACCGCGCGCTCGCCGCGAGATCGTCGGCCGCGCCGGGTTCCGCGATATCCCGGAGTCCGCCCGTGCCTGGGGATCGCACGCCGCCTACGATCGCGCGATGTCAGCCTCGCTGCCCGCCGTCGCGCGGCTCGCGCGGAACCGTTTCCTGCAGGTGATCGTCGCGGTGTACGTTGCGGTCTGGATCGCGCTCGCGATCGCGCCCTCGTATCGCTCCGACTGGCTGCTCGAGAACCTGCTCGTGTTCGCCTTCGCAGCGGCGCTCGCAGCGACGCACCGCCGCTTCGTGTTCTCGAACTTTTCGTGGCTGCTGATCGCGCTCTTCCTCACACTCCACGCCGTGGGCGCCCACTCGACCTACTCGGAAACGCCGGTCGGGTTCTGGCTGCAGGACGCGTTCGGGTGGAGCCGCAACCACTACGACCGCCTCGTGCACTTCGCATTCGGAGCGCTCCTCACCTACCCGATGCGCGAGATCGCGCTCCGCTCGCTGCGGCCGCGCCCGCTCTGGGGCTGGCTGCTGCCCTTCTTCGCCGCGCTCTCGGCGAGCTGTGCCTACGAACTCATCGAGGCCTGGGTCGCCTGGATCGTGAGCCCCGAACTCGGCACCGCCTATCTCGGCACGCAGGGCGACGAGTGGGACGCACAGCGCGACATGACCTGCGCCTTCAGCGGTGCGCTCGCCGCGCTGCTGGCGACCGCTGGCTACCGGCGCGCGACGGGTCACGAGCCGTGGGTCCTGCTCGCGCCGCACAGGGCTAGGCGGCGGCGCGCGCGCCGGTCGGCGTGACAGGGCGCCTCGCCGAAGCCAGCGATTGCGCCGCCGGGCCTCAGCTCGCGGCCACAGCGGCGAGTTGGGTTCGGCACGTCGGTTGCAACGTGAATGAAGACAGGGTCGTGTACGACCTGTCCGAGGGAGGAATGCGATGCCCGTCGGAGACTATTGCCGGCGCAACGTCGGCACCATCAACGGAACGGCCACGCTCGCCGAGGCCGGCAAGCGGATGAAAGAGGAGAACACCGGCTGCCTGGTGATGCTCGACCTCACCGACCGGCCGTGCGGCCTGGTGACTGACCGCGACCTGGCGCTGCGTGCGCTGTGCGGTCGGCTCGACGCGAGGACCGCCACGCTCGATTCGATCGTCGCGCGCGAGGACCCGGTTGGGGTGAGCGAGACGACGATGGTGCGCGTCGCCGTCGGGATGATGCGAAAGCTCGGCGTGCGGCGGCTGCTCGTCCGCAACGCGGAGAAGCGTCTGGTCGGCATGGTGCTGTGGGACGATCTGATCGGGATCCTCGCGCAGGAACTCGCCGGGCTCGCAGCGACGATCGGCGCGCAGGCGCCGCATGCCGGTGTCCCCCGCTCGCGTGCGCTGATGGAGGTCCTCGAGCAATGACGGAGGAACGCAACTACTACGCGACTGAAATTGCCACGGCGCATCCCGACGAACCCGTCGCGAAGCTCGCGGACCTCATGCACGAGTACGCAATCGGCTGCGTGGTGATCGTCGACGCGAGTAAGCGACCGGTGGGCATCGTCACCGACCGCGACCTCGCATGTCGCGTGGTCGCACCCGCGCTCGACCCGAATACGACGCCGGCGAGCGCCGTGATGAGCGCTCCGGCCCTGGTCGCGCAGGCCGACGAGCCGATCGAATCGGTGGTCGAGCGCATGCGCACGGCGCGGGTGCGGCGGATCCCCGTAGTGGGCGATGGGAAAACTCGTCGGCATGGTCTCGATCGACGATCTGGTGGTGCACCTGGGCCGCGAACTCCAAGACCTGGGGCAAGCCGCCAAGCACGCGGTCGACGAGGGGCGCCGCCAGGCTCGTCGCGAGCGACGCCTCGAAGACCTCGAACAAAGCGTGTCCGAGCTGCTCGCGAACGTCGAACACTCGGGACGCGAGGCAATCGACTTCGTCACCCGCGAGTTCGAGACCCTGCGCGAGCGTTTCGGCAAGAAGAGCGAGTGACCGGCGCGCCGATGAAGTCGATCCGGTAGTTGATGTCGAAGAAGCTGTCGACAAACCAGTTGCCGCCGCCGAGATCCGTGAGTGTCGTCTGTCCCGGCGAAGGCATGCCGAAGCCAGTGCCCGCCGTGATGCGCAGCAGATCGAAGTCGAGATCTTTCCGCAGCAACTGCCCCTGGAGCATGAACACATCCGTTTCGAAGATCTGCGGCGACGTCCCCGCGCTGCGCGCTCCGGAATGGGTCACGACGGAAACGTTCGGGATCGAGATCGACCGCGTGAAGCCCGCGAGCGCCCCGGTTCCCGTCAGCTCGAGATCCAGCACGGCCGCGTTCCAGGTCTCCACGTTGCCACCGAGCAAACCGCCCGCGGCCTCGATCGCGCCAGCGGGCTTCAGCCATGCCGTGACGTTGATCGAAGTGCCGAGCGGGAGACCGTCGGTGATGACGCTGGCGACGGCCTGATAGTCACCGGGCGGCAGCGCGATCGTCCCCGATCCGTTGTCCGGGACGACGCCCGTCGCTTGCGCGGCGGTCGCAGCCAAGGCGATGCCCGCACATACACCAATCCACAGCGGGCTCCGAACCACGAGTGATCCTCGAACCCACTGCCTGTCGGTACTCGAAGCCATGACTCTCCTCCGCGGGAATGGAGATCCTCGCCGACCCGCGACGGCAGTGCCCAACCCACTCTGCCCGATGCATGATCGCCGAGCATGATACATGCAATCCGACGACTGTTGGTGTCGCGCCGAAAGGGGTCGGGCGTCGCTTCGGGCTCGGCTATCGCGTTTTCGACTCGGCGAGCCACTGCGCCGACGCCTCGGGAGCGGTGGCGTCGACCCAGCCGGCGAGCATCGGGTCCGCGCCCTTCGCGACGATCTCCTCGATGCGCGCGAGCGCGGCGCCGCGCACCTGCTGCTTGATACGCCGGTACGCGTCGGCGGGCATCGAAGCCATGTCGGGCGCCACCTCGAGGGCGCGGCCGAGCACCGCGGCGGGCGGCTGGAGTTCGTCGAACACTCCGCGGCGTCGCGCCTCCTCGGAGCCGAACCCGCGCGCGTAGAGGGCGATGTAGCGCACGTCCTGCGGTGCGAGTTCGGCGTGCACGACGACCATGGGCGCAGCGGGGAACGGGATCCCGACACGCGCTTCGGTGAGCCCAAACTGGGCGTCGCCCGTGGGTCCCACGCGGTAGTCCGCGGTCAGCATGAGCACGAAGGCGCCCGCCATGGCGTGACCGTTGACGGCCGCCACGACGGGCGCGGGAAAGCCGTAGAGCCGCCCGACCACGCCGTTCAGCACGCCGAGGAACTCGCGCTGCTGCTGCGGGGAGTAGGAGGGCACCAGCTTCAGGTCGAGACCGCCGGAGAAGAAGTCTCCGCTGCCGGTCACGATCAAAGCCTTCGTGCGCTTCACCGCGTCGGAGTCGAGGGCCGTGCAGAAGTCGCGCGCCAGCTCGAGACAGAAGGCATTCGCCGGCGGGCGATCGAGCCGTAGCACGACGACATCGCCGTGAGGCTCGACGCGGACGTGCTCATGCGACATGGGCAGGTTGCCTCGCACTGCGAGGAGTGGCGCTACACACTTTCAGCGCGGGCGAAGTCCACACGCTGCGCGCGCGGGTGATGACCCGGCCCGTTGTAGATGCCGCGGTAGTGGATCTGGCCGTAGTCACCGGCGAGATGCAGCGGCTTGAACGGCGCGGCGACGGGTTCCTGCTGGCCCTTCCATCCCTTGAACTGGTAGGGCTCCCACGCGTGGTAGATGATCACCTGCCCGGGACGCACCGAGAACGCGACCTTCGCCATCGCCTCGAACTCGCCGACGTCGCTGAAGACGCGGATCCGATCGCCGTCGGCGACGTTGCGCGCCTGTGCGTCCTTGCCGGCGACGAAGACGACGGGCTCGCCGCGCTGTAGCCGCAGCATCAGCGACGAGTCGCGCCAGATCGCGTGGATCGACCAGCGTGTGTGACCGCCCGTGAGGAGCAGCGGGTGATCGCCGCCCCCCTTCGGCGGTTCCTTGTGTACGGGAAGCGTCTCGCCCGCCTCCTCGAACCACGGGTGGTCGATCAGGAACTGCTGCCGGCCGGAATAGGTCGGCCAGGCCTCCTTCTCCTGCACGAAGCGCTCGTGCGGAAACACCGTGTGCCCGGGTCGATACCGCGTGCCGAGCGCCCACAGAGCGGCCGCGCCGCCTTCCGCGTGCACCACGGGCAGCATGCCGGTCTTCGCCGCCTCGTCGTAGCCTTTGTTCCCGGTGAGTTTGCTGTTGAGCAGGATCTCGTCGAGCGCCGCGCGCGGGTCGGTCTCGTGATACTTGCCGTCGAGCGTCCAGAGGTCGTAGACGGTGGAGAGGTCGACCTCGCCCTTCATGGCGGCGTCGCGAACGGTCGTGACGCCGCGCGCCCGCGCCCGCTCCTGGATCTTCTTGGCGAGCAGCCCCGAGATCTCCCATTCGGATTTCGATTCGCCGAGCGGCTCCACCACCTTTTGATTGAGCACCACGTAGGGGATGTAGGCCTCCGTGTACTTGATCAGGTCGCGCTCGTACCAGCCGGCGGCCGGCAGCACGATGTCCCCCATCAGAGACGACGTACTCAGCTTCGTGTTTACGCTCGCGATCATCGCGAGTTTCGGCCACAGATATTTCTTCGCGATCTGCGGCGCCGGCCAGCGTCGCAGCGGATTCATGCCCGTGAAGTAGTAGACCTTGGGGTCGATCCCCGGCAGCGGACGGACCGGGATCCATCCCTTCTCGACCGCCTCCTTCATGTACGCAGCGCTGGGTCGCGGGAGCGCAGGGTCGTGGAACTCGGGCTGATCCCAGACTTCCTTGTAACCGCCGTGCGCGTAGAGGAACGAGTTCAGCGGGATTCCGCCGCGGTACGCCTTCGCCTTCACGGCGAGCGCCTCGAACTCGCGCCAGCTGAGTCCCCCGCCGACCTTCGTCTTGTAGAGCAACGTCAGCTTCTCGCTCGCCGACATCCAGGAGGGACCGGTGCCGCTGCCCCAGAGCGCGCGTTGGCCGTCCAGCTCCCACCATGCCGCCACGCGCAGGCCGCCGCCCGACTTGCCCTGGTTGCCCGTCAGCGCCATCAGCAGGATCTCGGCGCGCTGCATCAGATCGCTGTGGTAGTGCTTGCAGGCGCCCCACGACGAGTAGATCATCGCCGAGTTCGCCTTGGCGAGTTCGCGCGCGATCCGGCGGATCGTGGCCGGCGTGACACCCGTCACCGTCGCGGCCTGTTCGGGCCGGTAACCGCCGTCGAGATGGTCGCGCAGGAAGTCGAAGAGCGGGCGCACGCCGACTGTCTTCCCGTCGGCGAGCGTCACTTCGCGGCGTCCCGTGAGCGCGGGCCGAAGCGAACCGAGCGCCAGCGACGTCGAGCCTTCGCCTTCACAGCCCGGCACCACCGCGAGCCGGTCGCCCGCCTCGTCCCAGAACTGGAGCACGTCCTTGCCACCCGAGATCGCGAGATCCGCGGCGCGCAGATAGCGCCGCGTGTCCTCGCGCACGAGGATCGCGAGATCCGTCTGCTCGCGGACGTAGTCCTCCTTGTAGAGCTTCTCCTCGAGGATCACCTGCGCCATCGCGAGCGCCAGGGCGGCGTCGGTTCCGACCTGCGGGTTGATCCAGTAGTCGGCGTGGACCGCGGTCGCGTTGTAGTCGGGCGCGATCACGACGAGCTTCGCGCCGCGGTAGCGCGCCTCGTGCATGAAGTGCATGTCGGGAATTCGCGTGTAGGACGGGTTGCCGACCCAGACCACGATGAAGTCGGACTTGAACCAGTCGTCCGAGGTTCCCTCACAGTTGTACATGCCCCAGGTCTGCGCCACGCCGTGCGGCATGTCGCCCACGCCCGCCCATGACTCGATGTTCGTCGACGCGAGCAGCTCGAAGAGATGAACCTCTCCGGTGTGATCGGGACCGAAGTCCAGATTCGTCGTGCCATTGTCGTAGACGATCGTGCCGGTGCCGTTCGCGACCGCGGCTTCGATCATCGCGTCGGCGACGGTGCCGAGCGCGTCGTCCCAGGAGACGCGCTTCCATTTGCCCGAGCCGCGCTCGCCCGCGCGCTGGATCGGATGCAACAAGCGCGACGGCTCGTACATCAGGTGCGAGTAGCAACCGCCCTTCTGGCAGCCGCGCGGATTGAAGTCGGGGACGCCCGCCTCGGCCGCGTCGTAGACCGCGTTCTGCTCCTCGCGCCAGACGAGCCCGTCCTTGACGAAGACGCTCCACGAGCAGGCGGACATGCAGTTCGCCCGGCCGTGGGACGAGAAGACGACGCGGTCCCACGCCCAGCTCTTGCGGTAGAGGTCCTGCCAGCTCGCGTAGGCGGGCGCCGCCGCTTCGGCCGGCGCCGCCGAGGGCGAGGCCGCCGTAGTCGTGGGGGCCGACTCGATCCGCAGCAGCCCGAGCGAGAGTGCGAGTACGGCGCCACGCCCGAGAAACTGCCGCCGGCTCATCCTGCCGCGGTGTTCCGTTCCCTCCATGCCGCTCCTCCGTCTCCGCGTGGCGCGGGGCCACCCCGAAAAGAATCGAGTCTATGCGCGCGGCGCCGGCCCGCGTATGACTGGGATCATCTCGGCCGCAGAGCGCCTTGCTGGATCGAACCGTGATCGTCGCAGCGTCGCGCGCACCGAGTCGCGGCTCGATCGCGTGGCACGAACGGTCTGATACGATCGCGCGCGCTGAAGACGATCGCCGACGCTGGCAGCCGGCCGGCGCTGCGCGTCGATGCAATCCGGCCAGCAGCATCGAAGGCGGCAAGGAGTCAGGCATGGCGAAGGTGGGAGTGATTCTGTCCGGCTGTGGGCATCGGGATGGCGCGGAGATCCGCGAGGCGGTGTTGACGTTGCTCGCGCTGGAGAAGGCGGGCATCGCGTATGAATGTCTCGCGCCCGATATCGAACAGCGCGATGTGGTCGACCATCTGACGGGGGACACCGTCGAGGGCGAGCGACGCAACGTGCTGCACGAGTCGGCCCGCATCGCGCGCGGGAGCGTGCGGGCGACGGCCGCCGCGCAGGCCTCGGAGTTCGGCGGTCTCGTCATTCCCGGCGGCTACGGCGCGGCGAAGAACCTCTCCGACTTCGCGATCAGCGGCCCGGAGTGCACGGTGGAACCCTCCGTCGCCCGCCTCGTCCGTGACACCCACGCGCAGGGAAAACCAATCGGCTTCGTCTGCATCGCTCCGACGATCGCCGCGCGCATCATTCCGGGTGTGCGGCTCACGATCGGCAAGGATCCCGGCACGGCCGAAGCCGTGACGAAGATGGGCGCGCATCACGTCGACTGCTTCTCGGACTCGTTCGTTGCCGACGACGAGAAAAAGGTGCTCTCGACGCCGGCCTACATGTGCGATGCGACGCTGCCGCAGATCGCGTCCGGCATCGAAGCCATGGTGCGCGCACTCGGACAGATGATTCGCGGTTGACCCACTGCTCGCGACATGAGCCCTGGTACCCGGGCGAGCGGGTTGCACCCGCCCTCGGGTTCGGAGACGAACGATGCCCCGCCTGACGCCGATGGACGAACTCTTCGTCCACCAGATCCCCGAACCGTTTCCCAATGTGGTGACGCACCACGAGCACTGGCGCGACAGCCTCTTCTTCGTGATGCACCCCCGCGATCACCTGGGCGACGCGGTGATCCTCACGCTTGCGGCGTTCCCAGCTCGCAAGGAGGTCGAGGCCCTGCAGCTCGGCCGGGTGGGCGGCGCGCTCCAGTACGCCCGCCATGTGCGACCGTTCGACGGCGACCCGCACACGATGGCGGTCGGGCCCGTCACGATCGAGATCGTCGAGCCGTTTCGAAAACTGCACCTGCGCGTCGAGGACGTGCCCGCGGCGCCGATCGCGATGGACGTCACCTTCACCGCGCGCACCGCGGCCTACGGGCTCCGTCGCGGAACCATGAAGGCGGGTCACGAGATCATCTGGGACCAGAGCCACATGGTCCAGTCGGGCGAGTACACCGGGTGGTTCCGCCACGCGGGCAGCACCGTGAGCGTCGATGGCTGGTGGGGCCAGCGCGATCACTCCTGGGGGATCCGCGATCACGCCCGCTGTCCGATGTGGCAATGGTTCGCGATCCAGCTCCCCGACGGCATGATCGGCGGCTGGCACTGGGAGTACCCGAACGGCGCGCGGGTCTTCACGGACGGCTGCTTCGCGCCGGCGGGCGGCGCGGAGCCGGTGCCGGTGATCGACTACCGCCACGACCTGCACTGGCTCGACGCGGACGGCCGCCGCACGAGCTACGGGCGCGACGGCGAGAACGTCCACGGCCTCGAAGGCCGCCTGGAGTTCACGCTGGAGGGTGGGCGCCGCATCGGCGTCGAGGGACGCGGCACCTGGGCCGCGCGCTACGGACCCTACGGCGGCGGCCAGAACCTATTGGCCGTGCGCACCGACGACGGCCGCGAGGGCATCGCGATCCACGAGATCACCGGCGGCTACCACCATCACTTCTTCCCGGTGCCGCGCGCCAAGGGTTTCCCGCCCGAAGGCTGACAGGTTTGGCGGAAGTCGGCCGAACGCCGCATTGCGATCGCGACGCCGTGTGTACACCGGCGCGCTGCGTGGCCCGTCTCAGCGCACCGGGTTCGTCCCCAGCGTCTCCAGCGCCCACTGGTAGAGGCGCATGCCCACCGAACGGATCGGCTCCGGGCCGAGATAGGGCATTCGCTTGTTCACGATCGGGAGCTTCGTGAGGGCGTCCGACTCGCCCGCGACGAGGCGCGCGAGGATCATGCCCGCGAGCTGGGTCATCACGACGCCCTCGCCGTTGAAGCCGACCGCGTAGAAGACGTTCTGCGTGCCATCCAGCGTTCCCACCGACGGCACGAAGTCGCGCGTGAACGCCATCGTCCCGCCCCATTCGTTGGTGAAGCGCACGCCCTCGAGCTGCGGGAACGTCGTGAGCAGGCTCCGCTTCAGCTTCTCGATCGAGGGCCGGTAGTTCCCGGTGCTGGGCGTGCTGTCGTAGAAGTAGGGCGAACTCTCGCCGCCGAAGACGATGCGGCCGTCGGCGCTGCGCCGCAGATACATGAACTGCACGCGCGCGTCGGAGAGGCCCTCGCGGCCGGACCAGCCGATCGCGCTCCCACTGCGCCGCCGAGAGCGGCTCGGTCGCGACCACGTAGTTGCAGAGCGGAAGGATGCGATCGCGGAACAGGCCGAGCTGCGGCGCGTAGCCGTTCAGCGTGACGACCACCTGCGGCGCCTCCAGCTCCGCGAACTCGGTGCGGATGCGCACGCTGGATCCGGGCTCGATGCGCAACACCTTGGAGCGCTCGGAGACGACGACCCCGAGCGACTCGATGGTGCGTCGCATGCCGAGCGCGAGCTTCGCGGGATTCAGGATCGCGGGTCCCGGAAGCCGCAGCGCGCCCACGAAGCGCTCGGAATGCACGAGCTTGCGCAGCGCTGCACTGTCGAGCAGCGACGTCTCGATCCCCATCGCATCGAAGCGGCGCTTCTGCTCCGCCGAACTCGTCGAGGTGCGCCTGCTCGGTGGCGAGTTCGAGGCTCCCGTTCTGCTCGAAGTCGCAGTCCACGCCGTGCTGGCCGACGAACGCGCCGATCTGGCCGAGGCCGAGCAGCGTCGCGTCGTAGTACGCGCGTGCGCCCTCGGGTCCGTGTGTCTCGTACACGTAGTCGAGGCCCGGCATCCCCGGATCCGCGAAGCCGCCGTTGCGCCCGCTCGCGCCGTAGCCACAGCGCGCGCCCTCCAGCAGCACGATCCGTTTTTCGGGAAAGCGCCGCGCGAGGTGGTACGCAGTCGCCATGCCCGAGAAGCCGCCGCCCACGATCGCGACGTCTGCCTTGTGTCTGCCGCGCAGCGGTGGGCGAATCGGCTCCTCCCACATCCCCGCCGACTGCATCCAGAAGCTGTCGACGTAGAACTCGTAGAGTGCCGGCGGCCGATTCGGATCGTTCGTGAGCAGGCGCCGCGGGAGCACGGCCGCCGCCCACATGCCCGCACCGCCCACTGCGGTGCCCGCCAAGAAGGCCCGGCGCGAGAGGCCGCGCCCCCCGCGATCTTGCTGTCTCACGCGTCTCCCCCTCGTCGTCTCGACGCTCAGCGGCTCGCGCGCCAGGGATCCCAGTTGGCGACGAGCGGCGGCAGCCGGCCCGGATCGCCGATCCGCTCGCCGCTGCGCAGGATGCCCATCAAGTCGGCTTCGAGCACCGCGCTCGCCGCGATCACACCGCTGCGCAGCACGCCGCCGATGCCGTGACCCGAGGGCGTGCTGGCGCCGGCGAGATAGAGCCCGCCGACGTCGGTCGCAGGCCCCATCCGCAGCGGGCCCATCTGATCGGTCGCGAACTCGATGCCGTACGACGTTCCGCCCGTCGAGTGCGTGAAGCGCTCCTGTGTCACGGGTGTCGCGGACTCCTTCCACACCACGTGCTTCCCGAGTCCGGGGATCACGTCCTCGGCGATCCCGATCAAGCGTTCCACCAGCTCCCGCTTGCTGCGCCGGTACTCGACGTCGAGGTGGTAGCGATTGCTCTTCGCCTCGTGCGGCCCCTGCTCGACGTGCCAGGGCGCGTACTCGCGCGGGACCAGCGTCATGATCTGGAGATTGGTGTGACCGCGCGGCGCGAGGCGCGGATTGCTGGGATCCTTCAGCGATGCCGCGGTGACGTAGGCGAGCGGCGTCGAGCTCATCTTGCCGCCCTCCAGCTCCGCGTAGACGGCCTCGAGGTCGTAGCTGCCCCAGATCCAGTAGTTGGTGTTGGGTACGCCGAGGGCGGCCAGATCCACGTCGAGATCGAGATAACTCGCGAAGAGCGGCAGCGACATGCGGAAGCCGCGCACGCGCTCGACCGACCCGGGCTTGAAGTGTTCGGCGCCGACCAGCTCGAGCACGGTGCGCTTCAGGTCGGCGTTCGAGACCACGACCGGCGCGTCGATGCGCTCGTCGCTCTTCGCCAGCACGACGCCGCGCACGCGGCCGCCTTCCACGACGATGCGCTCGACCGCGGCGCGCACGCGCAGCTCGCCGCCGTAGGCGCGGATCGCCTCGATCAACCGCGCCGCCATCACCTGGCCACCGCCTTCGGGATAGAACGCGCCGCGCATGTAGTGATCGGTGAGACCGGCCGCGAGCACCGCGGGCGTCTTCGACGGCCGCACCGCGTAGTCGCCCTGCTCGCCGAGCAGCACCGCCTGCGCGCGTTGCGAGAGTCCGTGCGCAGCGAACAGTTCGGTGATCGGCCGCAGCCCCCACTGCGCGACGTTCGGCGCCGACGCGAAGAGCTCCCCCATCCCGACGTCCTGGTTCTGGAGCCGGCGGCCCTGCTCGCCGATTTCGCGCATCAGATCCACGACGCGGCCGAGCGGCTCGGCCTCGTCCGGGAAGGTTTCGAGCAGCCGCGCCCGGTAGCGATCCCAACCTACCGGAACGCGGAAGCGCAGGTCGGGGAACACCAGCGTCGAGAAGCCGTCCGGGTCGAGCGGACGGAACACGATGCGTTCCGCGAGCCCGATGCCGTTCAGGATGCGGGTGATCAGACCATCCGGACCGCACTCGCCGATGTAGTGGATGCCGACGTCGAACTCGTAGTCGTTGCCGCGCACGCTGCGGCGGAAGACCTGCGAATTGCCGCCGGCCACGGAGTGCGACTCCAGCACCAGCGTGCGCTGGCCCGCCGCACAGAGATACGCGGCGCACGCCAGTCCGCCGAGTCCAGATCCGACGACGATCGCATCCCAGTCCTGACGCATCGATTGCCTCCCGACGTGTGCGCGGTGCAAAGTACCACGGGGGGGGCGAGGACTCGAAGCGTCCCGCTGTCGGGAACGCATCTTTCCGACGAGTATCCGCTCGCGGGATACCGGACCCGCCGCTGCGGCACACCCGGAGAACGGAACACACCATGGCACGTTCGGAACAGGTCGTCCTCATCACCGGCGCCTCGTCCGGCTTCGGCAAGGCGATCGCCGAAGCCATGCACGCGCGTGGTTACTGCGTGTACGGGACGACGCGAACCGCCCCGGCGCCGGCGAAGGCTGACAGCTACCGGCCGCTCGCGATGGACGTCGACAGCGACGCGAGCGTGGCTGAAGGCGTCGAGCGGATCCTGCGTGAACAGGGCCGCATCGACGTGCTCGTCAACAACGCCGGATTCGGCGTGGCGGGCGCGATCGAGGACACCACGGTCGAGGAGGCGAGGGCCCAGCTCGAGACCAACTTCCTGGGCACGCACCGCCTGTGTCGCGCCGCGCTGCCCGGCATGCGCGAGCAGCGCAGCGGGCGCATCGTCAACATCGGCTCGCTCGCCGGACTCGTGAGCGTGCCGTTCCAGGCGTTCTACTGCGCAACCAAGTATGCGATCGAAGCCTACACGGAGGCGCTTCGCATGGAGGTGCGCCCGTTCGGCATTCACGTGTCGCTGGTCGAGCCGGGAGATTTCGCGACCGGCTTCACCTCGAAGCGGCGCATGGTACGCGCGAGCGGTCCGTCGTCCGCGTACCACGAGCGATGCCGCGCCGCCGTCGGCCGCATGGCCGCGGACGAAGGTCGCAACGCGGACATCGGGCCGGTGGTGCGCAAGGTGATCGCGGTCGTCGAATCGAAGCGGCCGCGGCTGCGCTACCCGGTGGCGAATCTCCTGCAGCGCACGGTGGTCGCGCTGCGGCCGGCGCTGCCCGCGCGCTGGTTCGAGTACCTCATCATGGACAACTACAAAATCCGCTGAAGCAGGGGCGGAATCCCGACTCGCCGGAGGAACTACACCGGCCGGGGTCGGATCAGCTCCGCGATCAGATCCACGAACTGTGTCATGCGCTTCTCGAACGGGTAGCTGGGGTCGTTCAGCCAGCCCAGCAGGGCGGTGTTGAGCAGGCCGATCACGACTTCGGCGAGCAGCGTGGGGTCGAGGTCGCGCCGGACGTCTCCCGCGGACTGACCCTCGCGTACGATCGTGGTGAACGGCTCGCGGACGCTCGCGAGGTAGGGCAGCGCAGTGCCGGGGCCAGACGCCTTGCGGAGCAGTTCAAGGAGGACTTCACGCGCGAGACCTTCGGTGGCGCCGAGCGCGCGGAGCGCCTGCGTCGCGAAGCGACGGATGCGGTGCTCAGCCGTATCCAGCGTGGCGAGTTCCTGCTGCAGCATTGCCTCGAGATGACCCGAGATCTCGCCCGTCATCTCGCGGAGCACGGCGTCCTTGCTCTGGAAGTGGTTGAAGAACGTGGTCTGCGCCACGTCGGCGGCCTCGGCGATCTGCTCCACCGTGGTGGCGGCATAGCCCTGCTCGAGAAAGAGCTGGCGAGCGGCCTCGTAGATCCGCTCGCGGCGCGCGCGCTTCTTCCGCTCCCGCCGGCCGGGGGTCTCGTTCAAACGACCTTCTCCACCTCGACACCGACACCGCGAGGGTTGTGGCCCGGCGAACCGTAGTACATGCGGTAGTGGAGCTGCGCATAGCCGCCTGCCAGGTGGAGCGGCTTCCACGGTGCCGCGATCGGCGCCTGCTGCCCCTGCCACTTCTTGAACTGGTAGGGCTCCCAGGCGTGATAGATCTGGACCATGCCCGGCTGCATGCGCGAGCCGGGCCGCACGCGCGCCTCGAAGGCGCCGTGATCGTTGAAGACGCGGATCCGGTCGTTGTCGATGAGCCCGCGCGACGCCATGTCGGCCGGGTGCATCCAGGCGCTGGGTCCCCCGCGCTGCAAACGCAGCAGGATTTTCTGGTCGCGTGAGATGGCGTGGACGCTCCAGCGCGTGTGCCCGCTGGTCAGGCGCAGCGGTTGGCCGCTGCGCATCCCGGGCGAATCCTTGTGTACGGGGAGCGACTCCCCGCCCGCCATGAACCACGGGTGATCGATCAGGAACTGCATGCGGCCCGAGAGTGTCGGCCAGCGCATCTTGCCCTCGCGGAACCAACGATAGGGCGTGAAGGTGTCGCCCGGCTCGAACGAAGAGCATGCCTGGTTCACCAGCGTGAAGGTTCCTTCCTTCACCACCGGCACGGCGCCGAGTTCGAGCGCCTGGTCGATGCTCACGTTGCCGACGATGTCGCTGTGCCGGAAGATGCGGTCCATCACCGGCCGCACGTTCATCGGGTCGAGTTCGCCGTCCATCGACCAATCGTCGAAGACCTTGGTGAGATCGAGCGGGCGGCCCTTCGGTCCCTTCACCGGCTGCGTGAGGCCGCGCTCGCGGGCGCGCTCACTCACACGCCGGGCCAACGTGCCGAAGACTTCGTAGTCGAACTTCGACTCGCCGAGCGGCGCCGTCGCCGGCTCGCTGACGACGATGTAGGGCATCGCGGAAACCCCGTACTTGACGCCGTACTTCTCGTAGTAGGCTGCCACCGGGAGCGCGATGTCGGACGACAGCGTGCTCGTGCTCCAGCGGAAGTTCGTGGACACGATCAGATCGAGCTTCGGCCACAGGTTCGCTCTGGCGGTCTGCGGCGAGGGCCAGCGGCGCAGCGGGTTCGAGCCCGAGAAGATGAACACGCGGGGCCGCGTGCCCGGTTCCGGGTGGATCGGGATCCAACCTTTCTCGACCGCCTCCTGCATGTACTGACTCAGCGGGTTCGGCATCGTCGGATCCTGATGCTGCGCCCGGTTCCAGACCTCGTCGTAGCCGGCGTGGTAGTACAGGAACGGCATCAGGGGCGTGATCGGGTAGAACTTACTGTAATCGGTGTATACCTGTTCCCAGTCGGTCGGCCCGAGGCCGCGCATGCCCTTCGCCATCAGCTTCAAGATTTCGGTGAGCGGCGGGCGGTAGTTTCCGCCGCCGAGTTCGTCGGCTCCCTTCATCTCCCACCACGACGCCACGCGCAGGCCGCCGCCCTTGCGACCCTGATTGCCCGTGATCGCCATCAACAGCGCGATCGCACGCTGGAAGAGATCGCTGTGATAGTTCTTGCACGCGCCCCAGGAGGAATAGATCATCGCGGCAGGCGCCTTGGCGAGACCGCGCGCGAAGCGCTCCACCACCGAGGCCTTGACGCCCGTCGTCGCCTCCTGCTTCTGTGGCGTGTAGCTGGCAGCCAGATGCTCGCGCAGCACCTGGAAGAGCGGCCGCACGGCGACCTTGGAACCGTCCGCCAGCGTCGCGTCCCAGTGACCGTCGAGAGCCGGCTTGCGACCCCCGAGCGCGAGCAGGTGCGAACCTTCGCCCTGACAGCCGGGCGCTTCCGTCATCTTCCCAGCAATCTCGTCGAAGATGTAGAGCAGGTCGTCGCGCCCGCCCGCGCGCAGGTCGGACTCGCGCAGGTAGCGCCCGGTGTCGGTGCGCACGAGGAACGGCAGATCGGTCTGCTCGCGGACGGCCTCGTCGTTGTAGAGCCCCTCCTCGAGGATGACGTGCGCGGCCGCCAGGCCGAACGCCGCGTCGGTCTCCTGCTTGACGGGCACCCAGAAGTCGGAGTGGATGGCGCTCGCCGAGAGATCCGGCGAGATCACGACGACGGTCGCGCCCCGGTAACGCGCTTCGTTCACGAAGTGCACGTCTGGCATGCGGGTGTAGGCCGGGTTGGCGACCCAGAGGACGATGTAGTCCGAGAGGAACCAGTCGTCGGTGGTGCCGTCGGCGTTGTACAGGCCGAAGGTCTCCACCAGACCGTTGGGCATGTCGCCAACTCCCGCCCAGGAGTCGAGCAGCGTCGTACCCATCGCGGTGTTCCAGCGCATCTCGGCGGAGGAGTCGGGGCTGTAATCGCAGTTCGTGGTGCCGTGGTCGTGGATGATGGTCTCGGTACCGGCCGCGAGCGCGGCGTCGATGCAGGCATCGGCGATCTCGTCGTAGGCCTCGGCCCAGGTGATCCGCTTCCATTTGCCTTCGCCGCGTTCGCCCGCGCGCTTCATCGGATGCAGCAGACGCGCTTCGCTCAGGTGCAGGTCGCTGTGGCAGGCGCCCTTCTGGCAGCCGCGCGGGTTGAAGTCCGGGACATCCGCTCGGGACGCGCCATAGACGGCGTTCTGTTCCTCGCGCCAGACGACGCCGTCCTTCACGAAGAGATTCCAGGAACACGCCGAGAAGCAGTTGGAGCGATTGTGGGTTCCCTTCACGACGCGGTCCCAGGTCCATTTCGCGCGATAGGTGTCGGTCCAATCGCCGTAGGAAACCTGGTCTACCGGGATGGTCTCGATGCCGGGATAGGTAAGGCCCTCCTTTCGCCGGAGCGCGGAAAGACCGAGCGCGAAGGTCGTGGCCCCCGCGCCGGCGGCCACCAGGAAGGTTCGCCTCGAGATCCCCATCGCTCCTCCGGCCGCCTCGGCACTCAGAATACCGATGCGGAGTGCAAAGTTGTATCTGACTACAAGATCATATCAGGATACAGAGAGTTTGTGACCCGGTCTGTCGGAATTTCGGGGGCATCCCCTGAGGCCCCGGGCGACGGGAGGGGGCCGGGCGGGGGATTGCTGGGTGCGCGTTCAGTCGATCGGCAGGAGCTGCGTCACTTCCCGTACATGTGGGCGAGGGTCTCGTCCCAGAGCTGAACGAGCTTGTCGCAGTCGTCGAACGTGGTGTCGGGTCCGGTGAGGATCATGTTGACGATGGGGATCAGCACGACCCCGCGGTTCAGGCAGTAGTACAGCCAGTACTCGCGGTAGCCGCCGAAGCCGACGCCCTTCGCAGCGGAGAGCGCGTCATAACACACGTCCGGTGTGAAGCTGACGTTGAGGCGCGCACCTACGGCATCGACGCGAAACGGCGCGCCGTGTTTCTCGATGACGCGCTGCATGCCGCGCTCGAGATGGTCCATCGAGGCGAACATCTTCGCGAACGTCGCGTCGGTGTAGTTGTGCTCCAACGAGAGGCGCAACGCGCGCAAGCACAGCATGTTCGCCGAGTTCGTGGTGCCCTGGCCGGTCAGCCCGCAGACCCCCCACGGCGTGAAGCCGTCGAGCAGGGCCTGCCACTTCCTGGCCCATTCCTCCTTGAGCCCCATGACACCGACCGGCAACCCGGCGCCAATGCTCTTCCCCGACACCCAGATGTCCGGATCCAATCCCCACTCGCGCGTGAGGCCTCCGGGACCCGAGGTCTGGGTGTGCGTTTCGTCGATGAGCAGCAGCGTGCCGTAGCGGGTGCAGAGCTCGCGTAGCCCTTCGTGCCAGCCTTCCCGCGGCATCGTGAAGCCGCCGTCCGTCAGGAACGGTTCGGTCAGCAGGACCGCAACGTCCTCGTCCTTCAGCGCCCGCTCGACGCGCCTCCAGATCGTTGAACTCGACGATCTTGGTGACGGCGGCCGGATCTTCCCCCGGCCGGAAGTGCGCCCAGCGGTACTCGATCTTGCCAGGGCGCGGCATCCACTTCAGCGTGTCGTCCACCGTCCCGTGATAGCCGATGTTGAACATCAGCAGCTTCGAACGCTTCGTGATGCTGCGCGCGAGATTGATCGCCATGCGGTTCGAATCCGACGCGGACAACGTCACGTACCAGAACGGCAGACCCACCCGCTCAGCCAGCATTTCGGCGATGGCAATCGCGTCCTCCGTGGGAGCCAGCGACGTGACTCCCCGGTTCAGGATCTGGTCGGCGATGCCGCGCGTGACTGCGTTGTCGGGCGAGTGACCGAAAATGGCGGGCGTGTCGGCGAAATGGAAGTCGATGTACTCGTTGCCGTCGACGTCCCACAGCCGATTGCCCTTGGCGCGGTCGACGTAGAACGTGTACGGCAGGAACCAGTCCGCCTGCCACGTGCACGGCACGCCCTTGACCATGTGCTTCTGCGCGCGCGCGAAGAGTGCCGCGCTCTTCGGCGTCCGCTTCTGATAGAGCTCCAGCTCCTCGGCGACGAGCCGCCTCAGACGGGTCAAGTCGATGCCCGCGTGGACGGGCGTCAGCGTCGCGTAGTCGTCGTAGATGAGTCCGGTCTTCGTCGTCGTCATGGTTTCTCCAGCGTTCGTAAGATCCGCGGCGTGGGATTCTCATCCATCTGGCGCGTTCTGCCCATATTTGCCAGGGGCGACCGGGGGACGCGCCGATTCCGGATTTCGTGCGTCTTCCTCGTCGTTCCGTGTCAGCCGCGCAGCGCCGCGAGGCATCCGGTGCGCGCGAGCACCGCTTCGAGCGCGCGATCGCCTGCGACGGCGGCGTACTTCGCGCGCAGCGCCGCAAGCGACTTGGCGTGGTACTTCTGGGGCTTCTGGGTCCAGCTCCTGCCCGCGAGTTCGACGCGGAACTCGTCGCTGCCGGCCGCGATCGCCGCGGCGTTCGCCACCGTCCACGGCAGGAAGAGCCGGCCGACCTGCTGCTCGAGCAGCGGCGACAGGGTCGGCTCGAGACGCGACCACGGCTCGAACGTCGCCCTCCGCGCGCGGCCACAGCATGCGGTGCACCCAGTCGAGCAGATGCGGCGCGCGGCCTTCGATCAGCGCGCCCGGCGTCGGATCGGTCCACGCTTCGTAGAGCTGCGCCCACAGACCGAAATCGCCGAACGCGGGACGCGCGCCGAACAGGTAGGGACGCGTGGCGAGGTGCGCATCGAGCAGCCCGATCGTTTCGCGGAACGAGTCCTCGATCTGCGGCGCCGTCTCCGCGTTCGAGCCGACGAACCACACGCGGTTCACCATGCGCTCGCAGATCTGGGCGGTCATGCCCGCGTGCTGTTCATCGGTTGCGGCCGGCATCATCGCGCGCGCGATGCGTCCGGCCGAGCAGAGCTGATCCACCTCACGCGCCCAGCGGTAGTGGAACATCCACTTGTTGCCCCACTCGTCGCCGAACTCCTCGAGCAGCGCGGAGACGAAGGCGGCGACGCGATCGCCGGGGTGGATGCTCGGCTCGGGATGCGCGGTCTCGAAGCGTTCGAGGATCGGCGTCGAGTCCTGGATGCCTTCTCCGTCGGGCGTCACCACGAGCGGAATGATCGGGAGCTTCGCGTACTTCTGGTACTCGGCCTGCGTCGCGACGTTGCGCACGATCCACTCGTGCGGGAGCGCCTTGTAGCGGAAGTACGAGCGCACCTTGACCGAGTACGGAGACAGCTCGATTCCGAAGATGCGGTAAGGACTCGGCATGGGTCTGCTCTCCTTGCGTGCGGTTCAGAGCGCGGCGCCGACGCTACCGCCCGCGAAGCGCGGATTCACGAACTGCGCCGCGAGGGCGAGGCAGACGCGTGATCGTCGCCGACCTACCTGGGGGCGCGCCGAGCGCGCAAGGCCGCGAGCGACGCCACCGACAGGAACGACGCCGCGGCGCTCGCGAGGCCGTGCGGCTCGGGCACGACGGCGAGGCCGCTCGGCTCGTAGAAGGCCGACGTGTCCGTCACGTGCGTGCCTTCGGCGCTGCTCACGCCGGGAACGAACGAGACGATGCCGGCCCAGTCGCTGCTACTGCCGGTCGAGAACACGTGGTCGAGCGCGTAGATCGTTCCGCCCGACACCTCGATGCCCAGCAGCGAGCCGCTCGAAAGGTCTTGATTGACGCCCTCGAGATCTTCGGTCAGCAGCGTCTGGTTGCTCGTCGGCGCGCCGGCGAGATCCACCGCGATGAGACGCAGCTCGTCCTGGAGCGTGCTGCCGCGATAGCGGGTGTCGAGCACGTAGAGCGGACCCGACGCGTTCTCGATCGCGACGTCGGTCGCGCTGACGATGTCGGTGCGGTCGATCGGGGCCACGGTGTCGTCGCCGATCGCGACGAAGCCCGCCGCCGCGGGGCTTTCGGGGTCGATGCGGAACACACCGCTCGCATAACCGGATTCGGTGTCCTGCCCGGCGACGTAGATGCGGCCGTCCGGGGCGACGTCGAGGCCGCCGGGGCTGATCAGCGGCGGGCCGCTGAAGACGAGCGTCCGGGCGCCGCTGCTCCGATCGACGCGCAGCACGCCGCCGTAGGTCGTGCCGCCGTGCGCGCAATCGGCGCAGTCCTCGGCGCTGACCAGCAGCGCGCCGCTCGGGTCGAGCGTGATCCCCGAGAAGAAGCCGAAGGCGATGTCGATCTCGGCGACCACGCGACTCGCGCAGCTCGCCGCCAGGATCTCCACGATCGCGGAGGGCGTGCTGACGTAGATCTCGTTCGCGCCGTGCACCGTGACGTCGTGGATCGAGGAGGTGCACGCGCTGCACTCGCACGATCCCTTGGGCGCGCCGCTGGCGCGATCGACGCCGTACACGGTCGGCGGCGACTGCTCGCTGACGACGAGGTCGCCCGGCGTGAGCGCGATCGACGCCGACGCACTGGAACCCAGCAGGGCCATGAATCCGACGAGAACGAGACCCCGGTCGTATTTCATCGGAGGAGAATGGATCCCGGCGACCGTAAGCGATGTCACGGAAGCGACACGCGACGCTGGCCCTCGCGGGCCACCCGTCCGCGCCGATCGATCGCCCCCCGCAACGCGCGCCGACGCGCGGGGCGATGAGGCCGGGCGTATCGCTATGACTGGAGTCATAACCCGTCCCGTGGGGCGCTCCGCAAGCTTCGAGCCTAGAGAGCGAGCCCGCGAGGCGCTCCGGAGGGCGGACGCAGCGTGCGACCGGTTGCAACAGATGCGCTCCTCGCCCTCAGCCACGCCGGCGTGCTTCTCGCCGCGCTCCTCGCGGCCACGGCCTGCGAGCGGGGTGGCCGCGCGGCAGCGGACCCGCCCGCGGGCCGACGTGCGCAAGAGGCGAGCGCGCGCGAGCGCATCGAGACGGCGGTCGTGCAGCTCGACCGCGTGCAGGGACGCCTCATTGCGTCGAGTTCGATCATCGCGCGCCGCACCACGGCGATCGGCGCCGAGGTACCCGGGCTCCTCGTCGAGGTGATGGTGGACCTCGGGGACGCGGTCGCCGCCGGCGCGCCGCTCTTCCGGATCGACCCGGTTCCCTACGAGCTGGCGCTCGCCGAAGCCCGCGCGGGTCTCGCCCTGGCCCGCGCCGAGAGCGAGAACGCCGCCGCCGAGGCCGTGCGCGCCGCGCGCCTCGTCGAGCTGAGCATCGCCTCGAAGCAGCAACATGAGAAGCTCGCGACGGCGGCGGCCGTCGCCCGGGCGAGCGTCGCGCAGATGGAGGCCCGGGTGGACCGGGCGGAGCGGGATCTCGCCCGCACGGTGGTGCGCGCGCCCTACGCCGGCAGCATCGTCGAGCGGCGCTTCCACGAGGGCGCGATGGTCGGACCCGAGCCCGTGGTGGTGCTGGTCGAGGTGGGAGCGCTCGAGGTGATGATCGACGTCCCGGAGAGTGCGCCGGTGCCGGTGCGCCCCGGCGACACGCTCCAGCTGTACGCCGCGTCGCTGCCCGAGCCGATCGCGGCGACAGTCGAGCGTGTCAGCGAGCAGATCACGGCGGAGACGCGCACCTACCGGATCCGCGGTCGCGTGGACGACCCGACGCACACCTTGAAGGCGGGCTCCTACGTACGCGCCGAGATCCTCTCCGCGTCGCGCGAGCCGCGCCCGGTCGTGCCGCGCAGCGCCGTCCTCTCGCGCGATGGCCGCGACTTCGTGTTCCTGATCCGCGATGGCGTCGTCGCGCGCGTGCCGGTGCGTGTCGGCGCCGGGGAGGAAGACCGGGTCGAAGTCCTCGCTGGGGTCGCAGTCGGCGACCAGGTGGCGAAGGGCGACAGCGTGCCGCGTCTCGTCGATGGCCAGCAGGTCGACGTCGCGCCGGAGCCGGCGCGGCCGGGCGACGGCTCTCCTTGAGCCTCTCTGACATCTCGATCCGGCGCCCCGTCTTTGCGGCGATGCTCGTGCTCGGGCTCGTGGTGCTCGGCCTGGTGTCCGTCGGACGCCTCGAGATGCGGCTCGATCCGGACCTCGACTTCCCCTTCGTGCAGGTGATGACCGAGCTGCGCGGGGCTTCGCCCCAGACGGTCGAGCGCGAGGTCACGGATCCGCTCGAGGAGCAGCTCAACTCGATCGAAGGCATCCGCACCCTCAGCTCCCTTTCCTCGGAAGGTCTGTCCCAGGTCTCGATCGAGTTCGAACTCTCGAGCGACGTCGACGTCAAGCTCCAGGAGGTCCGTGACAAGGTCGCCCTCGCGCGTCCCCTCCTCCCGCTCGACGTCGAGGCTCCGCTGGTCCAGAAGTTCGACCTGAACGCGATCGCGTCCACCACCATGATGCTCGGCGGCTCGATCTCACTGCGCGATTTGTCGGACCTGGCCGAGCACGGCGTAAAGGAGCGGATCGAGCGTCTGCCCGGCGTCGGCTCGGTCACGCTGATTGGCGCGCGCGAGCGCGAGGTGCGGATCTGGCTCGATCCGCTCCGGCTCACGGGCTACGAGCTCTCGGTGCAGGACGTCGCCGACACGCTGCAGGCGGAGAACGCCGAACTCGCGAGCGGGCGGATCGAGGGAGCGAGCCGGGAGTGGTCCGTCACGACCCAGGGCAAGGCGACCAGCATCGACGCCTTCCGCGACATCATCGTCGCCGAGCGCCAGGGCCGCGTGGTGCGGCTCGGGGACGTCGCCGTCGTCGAGGACGGGATGGCCGAGGAGCGGAGCATTGCGCGTCTGAATGGGCGCCCGGGGGTCGCCCTCGAGATCCGCCAGGCGAGCGGCTCGAGCGTGGTCGAGACCGCGCGCTACGTGCGCGCCGAAGTCGCCTCGATCGCCACCTCGCTCCCGCCCGGTGTCGAGATCAGTATCGCGCGCGAGTACGCGGTGTGGATCGAGACGCAGATCTGGGAGGTGTTCCGCGACCTCGTGATCGCCGCGTTGCTGGTGGTGGCCGTCGTGCTCTTCTTCCTGCGCGACGTGCGCTCGACGCTGATCTCCTCGCTCGCGATCCCGGCGAGCGTGATCTCCACCTTCACCTTCTTCTACGCCTTCGGCCTCTCGATCAACAACACCACGCTGCTGGCCCTCTCGCTCGCCATCGGGCTCGTGATCGACGACACCATCGTCGTGATCGAGAGCATCCACCGGAAGCTCGAACAGGGCCTGCCCTCGCTCGAAGCGGCGCGCGAGGGCTCGCGCGAGGTCGGCCTCGCCGTGGTCTCCACCACGCTCGCGGTGTGCGCGGTGTTCGTTCCGATCGCCTTCATGCGCAGCGTCGTCGGCCGCTACTTCTTCGAGTTCGGCGTCGCCGTGACGGTTGCGGTGTGCATCTCGACGCTGGTTGCGCTGACGCTCGCGCCGATGCTCGCGAGCCGGCTGCTGCGCCCGGCCACGGAGCCGCGCGGCGCGTTTCGCGTGTTCGAGCGCGCGCTCGACCGGCTGGAGCAGTTCTATCGCCGTGTTCTGGTCGTCGCGCTCCGGCACAAGGCGGTGACGCTCGGGCTCGGCGCAGCCGCGGTGGTGGGCGGGCTGCTCGTCGCCCGCGGCCTGCCCCTCAATCTCTACAGCCGCGACGACATGGGCGAGGTTGCGGTACAGGCCAAGCTTCCGATCGGAACGCCCCTCGCCGCGACCGATCGGGCCATGCGCGGCATGGAGGAGCTGCTCCGGGCGCAGCCGTTCGTGCGCGACGTATTCGTCACTGCGGGCAGCGCGGTCCGGCACGAGCCGCACATCGCGCGGGCGACCGTGATGCTCGTTCCGAAGCGAGAGCGCGACGAGGACATCGAGACCACGTTCAGCGAGTTTCGCAGCCGCCTCGAAGCGCTTCTCCCGGAGGCGGAGATCGCGGTCGGCCACCCCGCCTACGGCGAGGGCGACGGGGGATTCACCTCCCTCGTCTACAGCTTGCGCGGACCGGACCTCGACCGCCTCGAGCGTTACTCGAAGCAGCTGCTGGCGCGCATGCGGGCCGATCGCGACATCGTCGATGCGTCGAGCTCCTTCGAATCCGGCAAGCCCCAGATCACCCTCGAGATCGACCGCGGCCGGGCCGCGAACCTCGGCGTCTCCTCGGTCGCCGTCGGCCGCACGATCCGCACGCTGCTCGCCGGCGAGAAGGTCGGATCGTTCGAGGAGGCGGGCCTCCGCTACGACGTCCGGGTGCAGGTGCTGCCCGAGTACCGCGACGACCCGCGCAAGATCGACCTGGTGCGGGTGCGCTCGCTGCGGGGAGAGCTGATCCCGATCACGAACGCCGTCGCCGTGCGGGTGGGAGAGGGGCCCGTCGAGATCCGCCGAGAGAACCGCACGCGCGAGATCCGGCTGAGCGGCGACATGGCGCCCGGCATCCCACTCGGCGACGGCGCGGTGAAGATGGAGGCGTGGGGCGCCGAGCTGGGCATCCAGCCGCCCGACGAGCTGGTGGCCGGGGGCGGAGCCCGCACCATGAACGAGACCGCCGAGGACATCGGCTTCGCGTTCGGCCTCGCGCTAGTCGCGCTCTACATGGTGCTGGCGTCGCTGTTCAACTCGCTCACCCACCCGTTCACGATCATGGTGTCGGCGCCGCTCTCCTTCATCGGCGGCTTCGTCGCGCTCGCGCTCTCGGGCCTCTCGCTCGACATGATGAGCGGCATTGGACTCCTGGTGCTGATGGGCCTCGTGATGAAGAACGGGATCCTGCTGGTGGACTACACCAATCAGCTTTGCGAGGCGGGCGTGCCCCGCGACGAAGCGGTGCTGCGCGCCGGCCCGGTCCGGATGCGGCCGGTGCTGATGACCTCCCTTGCGCTGGTCTTCGGCATGCTCCCTGCCGTTCTCTCCGAGGGCGTGGGCTCCGAGTTCCGCCGCGGCATGAGCGTCATCACGATCGGCGGCCTCGTCACCTCCACGGCCCTCACGCTGGTGGTCGTGCCGGTCCTCTACTGCGTGGTGGACTCCGCGACGCGGCGCGTGCAGGGGCTCGCAACCCGGGCGCGCGCGCGAATCGGCGGGCGAAGGCCCGCCGCGGAGGGGAGGCCCGGCTGAGCGTCTGCAGCGGGCGCATTGTAAACGGAGGGTGCATGTCACGAAGGCGTTGCCTCGGAACTCGGCTCGGAGCGCGGCTCAGCGCACGGTCAGCGGCAGGACTCGTGCTGCTGCTCGCCGTCCCGGCGGCGGCCCAGAACCTCTTGGTCAACGGCGAGTTCGACGCGAACCTCGCCGGCTGGAGCAACCTGGATCCGGTGGAAATCGGAATGGCCTGGAGCCCCCAGGACCCGGGCGATCCGACTCCGTCGGGTTCCATCGAGGTGGTGTCGACGGTCTCGAACGGGGGCGCCAGCGGCCCGTCGCAGTGCGTCGATGTCGATGCGGGCGTGCCACTCTGGATGGGCGTCACGATCCTCGTCCCCACCCAGTCGTTCGAGTACCTGTACGCCGATCCCTTCGTCCGTTACTTCGACACGGTAGGGTGTGGAGGAGGGATCGAGCTGGGCGACGAGTTCCCGATCGGTCAGGTGTCGATGGGCGAAGGCTGGAAGCGGATCGAGGGCCCTCTGGCTCCGCCTGCGGCGACGCGCTCGGTCCTGGCGGTCCTGGGTGTCGTGAAGCCCTTCTCTGTTTCCTGGCCAGCGACGGTCTACTTCGACGCCGTCTTCCTCCCGGAGCCCGGTTCTGCGGCCCAGGCGGCGGCTGCGTTCGCCGTCCTCGGCCTCCTCGCAGCGCGCAGTCGCGCACGCGCATGATCGCGTGCGTCACCCGGCGGAGGGCTGATCTCGCTGCCACTCCTGGTCGCGGCGCTCGCGTTTTCCCGCCGCTGGTGGGCAAGTACTGCGCGTAGACGGGCGCGAGGCCGGCGCGGTGCGGAGCGGCGTCCACGATCTGCCCGACCTCGAATGCGAGTTCTCCGTCTGCCATCGGGTCCTCTTTCGGACTCATCGCCCGTTCTCAGCCGGCCGCGTCGAGCCGGCGTACCGCGACGACCAGCAGCACAGCCACCGCGACCTCGATGGCAATGAACGCCGCAGCGAACGCCGCGCCGTGCAGCGCCCAGGCGAGCATACGCACGAGCGCGGCGACGCCCAGCATGCCAGCCGGGAAGAGGAGCAGCCGCGCGTTGCCGGGCCTCGCGCCGAGGACCATCGTCGCGCCGGCCGCGAGGAAGAAGGACGCAAAGTCGCCGATCTGTGTGCTCCGCCCGAGGCCGTCGAGCAGCGGCATGCCGAGACCCTCCGCCGCGCGCCCCGGCTTCGCGATCCAGACCAGACCTTGCAGCGCGAAGAAGACGCCGAGAAGCGTCGTCACGATTCGAAGTGGGGAGCGCATCGGGATCTCCTTCGTACGAGTTCCGCGCGCTTCATCCGGCGCGCGCGATCTTCAGCGCGCGACCGCGTTCCGGCAGGCCGCTGTGCGAGATCGCGACGCCGGCGACCCGCTCCGGATGTTCGGCGAGGATGCGCACTCCGATGATCCCGCCCCCGTCGTGCGGCACGAAGACGAAGTCGCGCAGGCCCGGCACGCCGAGGCGCGCCGCAGGCGAGCACCCGTAGCGCGTTCTTCTCGAACGACTCGTTCAGCTGCGAGCCGCCGATGCGCCGGATCGCGGCGACGGGGGGTGACGGAGCGGAACCGCGGATCAGTTCGCGATCTACGCCCGGCGGCGGCCGAAGGCGCCGAGGCTGCCGAGCCCGAGCGCCAGCAGTGCGGCGGTAGCGGGCTCGGGCACCATTTCGAGCTTCACCGAGTCGAGCATCGCGCCGAACTGGTCGCCGCCCTGGTTGGCGAAGACGATCGAGACGATCGTCGGCGCGAGCACGTCGAACGAACCGCCGTGCGTTGCGAACGGGTCGCCCCAGTTGGCGGTAATGGTGGTGGCGAAGAGGCTGCCGATCGACACGTCGACGACGTTCGGGATCTTCGCGTTCGTTTGGGTGAAGCCGGAATCGGTTCCGGAGAGCTGGAAGCTGAATTCGTAGCTCCCGGCCGCGAGGTTCAACGCGACGCTGCTGGTGAGAACGCCCGCGTCGTTCGTGCCGCCGTCGAGATCGACGCACTTCCCCACGCCGCCGAAGCAGTCGATGCCGTAGTCGCCGTTGGCGATCAGATCGACGCTGCCATCGGACACCGTCCACTGCGCGAAGGCGGCGTAGTTGACCTTGCTCTGGCCGCTCGCGCCGTCACCGCTGCCGGTCTCGCCGTCGAAGCTGTCCTGGAACACGACCACGGACGTCGCACTTGCCGGTGCACCGCCGAGTGCCATCACCACGGCACCAAGGAACACCGCCATCACCACGCCGCTAGCCTGCTTCCGCATCGATGACCCCCGCTGAGTTTCCACTACGAAGGGAGAGTGGTGTTCCACTGGCGTTGGTGGCAGGGCGCCCGGCCGAAAACGTGATGGGTGAGGAGAAGATGGCGTTCGATCCGTCTGCGGCCGCCAAAGCTGGTCCCGGACGCATGCGCAACCGTTTCGCCAAGGCGGCGAAGTCCGGGGGAATGGCCGTCGGCGGCTCGACCGACCGGCCGACCGAGTTTCGCCGCGCCGGCGCGGGGGGCGGCCAGAGCGCTCGCGGCGGGCGGCATCGGAAGCACGCCTCGGCTTCCTGTCGAAGCGGCGCTTCGTGATCGGCGCGAGCGACACGCCCTTCGCCGGCGGGGCCGATCTGAGCGCCGTGTCGAGGTCGAACGGAGCGCCCTGGACCCTGTGGGGCTCGACGCTCTCTCCGTTCGCGTTGAAGGTCGAGGCGATGCTCCGCTTCGCGCGCGTGCCGCTGCGCTGGCTTCCGGCGCAGGGACGCTTCGCCGAGGCGCTTCGTTTCGAGCGCCGCCGCCGCGCGCTGATCCGCGGGAGGATCGCGCTCAGCTGGCCCGAGCGGAATCCACTCGACGAGTTCCCGCTCGTGCCGTTCCTGTTCGGACCGCGCGGCGAGAATCTCTACGACTCCTCGGCGATCGGAGTCTGGCTCGATGCGCAGGGCTGGACGCGCGAGGCGCCGTTGCTCCCAAGCGCAGACGCCGTGTTGCACTTCGCCGCCCGGCTCGTCGACGAAGCGCTCGACGAGGTGGGCCTCTACCTCGTGCACCACAACCGCTGGGTGGTGTCGGCGCGCGACAACGACGCCGGCGCGCGGCTCGCGCGCGAGATGCGGCCGCTGCTCGGCCCGCTCGCGCCGCTGCTGGGCCGCTCGTTCCCGGCTCGACAGGTCCGCCGCCTCCCGTATCTGTTGAGCGTGGCGCCGGACGGTGCCGGCTTCGCCGACCTCCCCGCACGGCTGCGACCGCCCCGGCGCTCCGGATTCCCGCCGACGCACGCACTTCTCGACGACGCGTACGCGCGTCTCGTCGGCGCGCTCGAGCCGCTGCTCGGCGCGCAGCCGTTTCTATTTGGCGAGCGCTTCACGATCGCCGACGCGAGCGTGTACGGTCAGCTCGCGATGAACCGGGCGGATCCGAGCGCCGACGCGCGACTGCGACAGATCGCGCCCGCCGTGCATGGCTGGGTCGAGCGAATCGCCCGGGCCGAGTTTCGCGGGCACCGGCGCGACGGGCGGCTCGCGCTCGCTGCGGCGCACGCGCCGCTGCTCGCCTGGATCGCCGACACCTTCGTCTCGTTGATGCAACAGAACCACGACGCCTTCGAACAGCATCGCGCCCGCGGCGAGACGCGTTTCAACGAGGGGGCTTTCGACGCGAGCCGCGCGCTCTACGACGGCGTGCTCTGCGGGCATCCGTTCCGCAGCGTCGCCAAGAGCTTTCAGGTGCGCGTGTGGCGCTCCTTGCGCCGGGAATGGGACGCTCTCGCGCCGGACGCGAGGGAGCAGCTGGCGACGCTGCTGCCCGCCGCGGTAGAACTCGATCGCGACGGCTTTGCGGCCGGTACGGAGATCATCGCCACATGAGTTCGCCCATCCGCCGGATCGCGCCGCGCTTGATGGCCGCCTACACGAGCCCGCGAACGCGCGCGGCGCGCCGCGCGATCGCCGAGTGGCGCCGCCGCAGCACGCGCCGCCCGCATCAGGTGCACTACTTCCACCAGGTCGACGATCCCTACTCCCAGCTCGCCGCGCAGCTGCTCGAGCGCTTGGTGACGCACTATGATGTCCACCTCGTCGCGCACCTCGTGGGTCCGCCCCCCGACGCGGCGGCGCCCGAGCGCGCCCGCCTCGAAGCGTTCGCGCGCAAGGACGCCGCCGACGTCGCGCCCGGCTACGGGCTCCTATTCCCACGCCGGGAGACGGCGCCCGACGTCGCGGACGTCCAGCTCGCCGCACGCGTGCTCGCCGCCGCGATCGCCGGCGGGCGTTTCGCGTCGGCGGCAGCTGCGGTGGGCAGTGCGCTCTTCGACGGCGATCGCGCGAGCCTGGGGCGCTTCGCGGATCTCGTGGGCGCCGTCGGCGACGAAGAGGCGCGCGCTGCCATCGAAGCGGGAAGCGCGGAGCGGCAGCGCCGCGGCCATTATCTCTCCGCGATGTTCTGGTACGGCGGCGAGTGGTACTGGGGCGTCGATCGGCTGCACCATCTCGAGCGCCGGCTCAGCGCGCTCGGCGCGCGGCGCGCGGGCAGCCACGCCAACTCGGGCCCGGCATGGCTCGCGCCGCGGCCCGATCCGAGTCGCGATCCGGTTCCCTCGTCGCGCGAGCGTGTCGTCCTCGAGTGCTTTGCGTCGCTCCGAAGCCCCTACAGCTACATCGCGCTCGAGCGGACCTTCGACCTCGCGCGACGTCTTCCCGTCGATCTGGTGCTGCGGCCCGTGCTGCCGATGGTAATGCGCGGGCTCCCCGTGCCGCGCGAGAAGCAGCTCTATATCGTGCTCGACACCAAGCGCGAGGCCGAAGACGCCGGCGTCCCGTTCGGTCGCGTGTGCGATCCCGTCGGACGGCCTGTCGAGCGCTGCTTCTCGCTCTACCGCTGGGCGCGCGAGCACGGCCGCGCGGGCGAGCTGCTGTTGTCCTTCACGCGTGCCGCCTTCGCGCAGGGCGTCGACTCCGGATCGGATGCCGGGATACGCACCGTGGTGGAGCAAGCCGGGCTCCGCTGGGGCGAGGCGCGCGAGCACCTGGACCGCGACGACGGCTGGCGCGCCGAACTCGAAGCGAATCGCGAGGCGCTCTTCGCGCTCGGACTCTGGGGCGTGCCGAGCTACTGCCTGCGCGACGCCACCGGCGCCGTCGTGTTCTCGACCTGGGGACAGGATCGACTCTGGCTCGTCGAGGCGGAGATCCGCCAGCGACTCGCTTTGGAATGAGCCGATGACGCCGACCGCTTCGTCGCCGACTGCGCCGCTGCGCGTCTACGGCTCGTCGATCTCGTACTTCACGGGCAAGCTCGAGGGCTATCTCCGCTACAAAGAGATTCCGTACCAGCTCGTGCCGATGACGCCACTCGTGCGCGCGAGGGTCGGCCGGCGTACCGGCACGCCGCAGATGCCCGCGGCCCTGCTGCCCGACGGCCGCTGGATGACCGACACCACGCCGATGATAGGCTGGTTCGAGTCGCAGCACCCGGAGCCCGCGGTGATCCCGCGCGATCCGCTCCAGGCGTTCGTGAGCCGGCTCGTCGAGGACTACGCCGACGAGTGGCTCTGGCGGCCGGCGCTGCACTATCGCTGGAGTTACCGCGGCGACGCGCTGCTGTTGAGCCGCCGCATCGTCGACGAGATGATGCCCCGCGTGCCCGTGCCCGGCGCGCTGAAACGCTTCGGCATCCGCCAGCGCCAGCTGCGCCGCTACGTGCGCGGCGACGGCGTCACCGCCACCACGCGCGATCGCATCGAAGCCATCTACCTGCGCAGCCTCGATCAGCTCGAAGCGATCTTCGCGGAGCGCCCGTTCCTACTCGGTGACCGACCGACGCTCGCGGACTTCGGCTTCTTCGCGTCGATGTTCCGCCACTTCGGCCTCGACCCGACGCCCGCTGCGATCATGCTCCGGCGCGCGCCCTGCGGTCTACGCGTGGCTGGCGCGACTCTGGAACGCGCGCGGATCGCGAACGCACGGAGAGCTGCTCGCCGGCATCCCGCCCGACTGGCGCCCGATCCTTTGCGATGTCGGCGACGCCTATCTCCCGTACCTGTGCGCGAACGCGGACGCGTGGAAGGCGCGCCGGCGGCGCTTCGACGTCGGAGATCCAGGGCGTACCGTATCGCGCGCTGCCGACTTCACGCTACCGCGTCTGGTGTCTCGAGAGGCTGCGCGCGCACTTCGAGGCACTCCCCGGCGGCGCGCGCGCGGATGCAAGGAGCCTCCTCGAAGCGCACGGTTGCTGGGCGCCGCTGTGGCGCGTCGATGCGCCGGCGTCGGGCTACGACCCGTCGGGCGAAGCGC
Source organism: uncultured delta proteobacterium (assembly GCA_963801625.1). Lineage (GTDB taxonomy): Bacteria > Myxococcota_A > UBA9160 > UBA9160 > PR03 > PR03. Next base: position 254,605 of record CAWDFQ010000013.1, on the reverse strand, counting down.
CCTTCGCGCGAGGACTCCCGGTGTTCGGCTGATGAAGATGATTCCGTCCGCGCAGCAAACGACAGAGCCGGCGCTCGCGATCCGGGTGCTCTGGTTCTTCGAGTCGGTTCCGGCGCCGGGCAGCTTCGGTGTGTGTCGATGGATCCGATGCTCTTGCTCACGCTGTGAGCCTCGACGCTCTCGCCCTTCGCGCTGAAGGTCGAGGCGCTGCGCCTGGAACGACGCCGCCGGCGCCTGGTACACGGACGGCTTCCGCTCACGTGATCACGAATGAGCGCTCTCGACGAGTTCCCGCTCGTGCCGTTCCTGTTCGGGCCGCGCGGCGAGGCGTTCTTCAACGGGCGTGGTTTCGAGGCGGGGCGTTCGTTCTACGACGGCGTGCTGCGCGGTCGGCCGTTCCGCAGCGTCGCGCGGATCTTCCAGATCCGCGTGTGGCCGGAGCTGCGCTGCGCGTGGAACGCCCTCACTCCGGGCGCGCGTTCGCGCGTCGAGGCACTGCCTCCGGCCGACGTCGGTCTCGATCGCGATGGATTGCGATCCGGCTGCGGGCACCGGCAGGGCGACCCGAGAGCGATCGTGTCGAAGACCCGGGTCGTGCGACAACTCGGGACGATTCGTCTTTACGCGTTGCGATGCGGCTGACGAGCAGCGGGACACGCTCGCGTAGAGAGGCGGAGATCGAGGTGATCTCTGGAAGGCATGCGGGCTCCAATCGGCACAGCTGCAGGGCGGATGTTCCGCACACCGTTTCCGGCCCGATGCGCAGCGCGTCGGCGGCGGCTGCGTCGCCTGGTAATGCGGCACGCCTGCGATCAGTTCAGGCAACGCGCAGCGGGCGCCGAACGTAGATCCGTCATTCGGGCGATTCTCTCCCCGCTACGGATGCAACTTGGGGCGGATCGCACTTGGTGCGTTCCTTGCTTTGAGCCAAGTACCGGCATGCCCGTCGGATCGCTTCATGATGTCCGGCGGCAGCCACCTCGAAACCGGGGGATACCGATATGCATCTGCGACTCCGAGCGATGGGTATTCTGGCAGCGGTGGCAGCGCTCGCGATCTGGGCGGGCGCGCCGGCGCTGAGTGCGATGGCCGAGGAAGCGTCTGTGGGCTCCGAGGCCGTCAAAGCGACGACCCCGGCCGCGCCCAAGCAGGAGGAGATTCCGGCGCCCGCGGCCGAACCTGCGCCGCTGCCGGCCTACTTCACCGCGACGAACGACCCGGCGAAGCCGTCGTGGCCCGACCCGACGGGCGGCGCGGCGGGCGTCTGGGCGACGCCGGCCGGTGACGGCAAGGGTGACGTCCCAGATTCGCTGACGCTCCCGGATCTCTACGACCGCGTCGTCCACAACCTCTACTCGATCAACTTCGTCTGGCTGCTCGATCACCGGCTTCCTGGTCATGTTCATGCAGGCCGGCTTCATGTTCGTCGAGACGGGGCTGTGCCGGGCGAAGAACGCCGCGCACACCGTGGCGATGAACTTCATGATCTACCCGCTCGGCTGCTTCGCGTTCTGGGTCTACGGCTTCGCGATCGGCTGGGGCAACTGGTGGAACGGTCCCGGTGCCGCCGGGCTGGTATCCGTCGCTCGGTCCGGGCCTGTCGCTGCTCAACGACGGCTGGGGCCTCGGCGCCGTCGTGGACGCGGCGGGCAACGCCACCGGCGTGTTCACCTACGGCCTGATCGGGCTCAAGGGATTCTTCCTCGGCTCGTCGGTGAACGACGTCAGCGTGATGGCGCTGTTCTTCTTCATGATGGTGTTCATGGACACGACGGCGACGATCCCGACCGGCGCGATGGCCGAACGCTGGGCGTGGAAGAACTTCTGCCTCTTCGCGCTCTGGGTCGCGCTGCCCTACTGCCTGTTCGCGAACTGGGTGTGGGGCGGCGGCTGGCTCGCGCAGGCCGGGCTCAACTGGGGACTCGGCCACGGCGCGGTCGACTTCGCCGGCTCGGGCGTCGTGCACGCGATGGGCGGCTTCATCGGCCTCGCCGGGGCGATCGTCGTCGGACCGCGCATCGGCAAGTTCATCAACGGCAAGCCGCAGGCGATTCCCGGCCACAACATCCCGATGGTCGTGCTCGGCACCTTCATCCTCGCCTTCGGCTGGTTCGGCTTCAATCCGGGCTCGACGCTCTCGGGCACCGACCTGCGCATCTCGTTCGTGGTGGTGAACACGATGCTCGCGAGCATCACCGGCGCGATCGGCGCGATGGCTGACGCTGATCGTTCAAGAGGCTGCAAGCCACGACCCGTCGATGATCTGCAACGGCATGCTCGCCGGCCTGGTCGCGATCACCGCGCCGTGCGCCTTCGTGTCGACCGTGGGCAGCCGCGCTGATCGGCGCCATCGCCGGCGTGCTCGTCGTGTACAGCGTGTTCTTCTTCGAGAACCGCGGCCTCGACGATCCCGTCGGCGCGATCTCGGTGCACGGCGTCAACGGCCTCTGGGGCGTGCTCTGCCGTCGGGCATCTTCGCCAACGGCGAGTACGGCGCCGGCTGGAACGGCGTCGTGCGCGACGAGATGGTGAAGCTGTACGGATGCGGACGGCGTGCGCGGCCTGCTCTACGGGGACTTCTCGCAGTTCCTGGCGCAGGTGCTCGATTGCGCGGTCGTCGCGTGCTTCGGCTTCGTCGTGGCCTACGTCTGGTTCAAGCTCAGCGACAAGATCACGCCGATCCGCGTGCCGGCAGACGTCGAGCGCGAAGGCCTCGACATTCCCGAGGTCGGAGCGCCCGCGTATCCCGACTTCATCGATCCGCCCCACGCACTAGCAACAGCCGTCGCGGACGGGCTCCTCGGAGTCCGTCCGCGACCATCCCCCTCTCGATCCAACGCAAGGCGGGGGTCGACGCGATGAAGCTCGTCAGGCCATCTTCGCACCGTTCAAGCTCGACGAGATCAAAGAAGCCGTTTACGGTGTGGGCGTGCACGGCATCACGGTAGTAGAGGTCTCCCGCTGGAGTCGCCGCACCGCGGGGCGAAGACAAGCCGATGCCATGCGTGAAGCTCGAGATCGTCGTCCATGACGACCTCGCCGATCGCGTGGTCGCGGAGATCCTGCGCGCTGCGCGCAATGATCATCCGGTCGATGGGCAGATCCTCGTGACGCCGGTCTACGCAGCACTGGGGATCCGCAACGGAATGATCGACGAAGCCGCGATCGCATGAAGGGCCCCGACGCATGCGGGCGTCGCGATCGTGTCGGACCGGAAGGCGCACGCGCCCGCCGACTCGTCGTCACGCGCCAGGTCGGGTCCTCGCGAGCGCGCCGCCCGCTCCAAGAACTCGTTCGGCGAAGCGTTCCCCGATCCGCACATAGCCGGCGGCGTTGGGATGGAGACCGTCGGGAAGGTCGGCGACATCGGCCTCCCCGAAGAGCGCGAGCCCGTCGAGATAGTGCAGGTTCGCGTCGCCGAGCGCGCGACGCTTCTCGACGACGTCCGCGACGAGTTCGCGGATGCGCCGCAGCGTGAGGCTACCAGCGCGGATTTCCGCGGGGCCATCGAGGACGACCTCGTGGTCGCCCGCGCGCACGGTCGGGCCGACGTGGTCTTCGGCGATCGGACACAGGATCGGCGATACGAGCAGCATCGGCGTCACGGGCTTGCGCTCGCGGATCGTGTCGAGAAAGGCGTGGAGCGCGGGGACGAAAGTGCGCTCCTTCATCGAGTCCGCGTTCACGATGTTGATGCCGATCTTCGCCGAGATGAAGTCGGCGTCCAGTTCCCGGATCGTGCGCGCGACGAAGCCGTCGAGGTGACACTGTCCGGCGAAGCCGAGCGAGAGCAGGTCGGCTCCCGCGCGCCGCGCTGCAACGGCGGGCCAGATGCCGAGCGGTGTCGCGGCCTCCATGCAATGACTGATCGAGCTTCCGTAGTGCACCCAGCGTCTGCCCGTTCGGACGCGGGGCGCAATCTCGGCGTCCGCGTCGATGCGCAGCGCGCGCAACTCGACCGCCGCGGCCTGCGGGAGCCAGAGCGCGACCTCCTTGCTGCCGGGCGGGAGCGAGTCGAAACGCAGCGTGCAGGGAGCACCCGGCTCGACGCGCGCCCCGGGCGGGATGTGCGACAGGTCGACGACGATCGTATTGCCGCTGTCGGTCGCCTGCGATCGATGGGGCTCGCCGTTCACGACGAGGTCGAAGACGGTCGGTGCGCGCAGCTCGCCTTCGAGGCGAATCGCGGTCACCATCGCGTCGAGTTCGATGCAGCTCGCGGTCGTGCGGAACGCGAGCCGCACGCCGGACGTCATCTGCACGATCAGGTCCATGAATGCGTCGGGAATCTGCGGCGCCGTCCACGCCGGAAGCCGGCGCGGCGAGTAGCCGGTGGGCGAACGGCGCAGCTCGAGCGCGCCGACGACTTCCACCGGACCTGCTTCGAATGGAATCTCGCGCATCTTCGCTTCAGCCTCGCTTGCCGGGGGTCGTTCGGTCGTTCCACGAAGCCGGCATCGGCGGCCAGCGGCCGACCCCGCCGTCCTCGACGAGCATACCCGTCAGCGTGCGATCGCTGTGTTGCGAGCGCCAGGTGAGCATCGCCTGTGCGTGATCGAGCACGACGGCGCCGTCGGTCACCTCGGTACGCCAGCTCGGATCGGCCGCGAGGTCGAAGCAGAGCGACGAGCCGTCGCCGAAGTGGACGTACGCGGCGCGGTCGCTGCGCAGCACGGCGAGGTGCTGTCGTTCGAGGCGCCGGTCCCAGGGCCACGCGTGGGGACCGTGCGAGAGCATCGTGAAGCGCCAGTCGAACTCCCAGTGCGCGGCATCGCGCCACCAGGGCGGCGACTCGCCGCGCAGGAACGGCGTCAGCGGCAGGCCGTCGCACTGCGCCGGCGTTTCGATCCCGAGCGCGTCGCAGAGCGTCGGGAACACGTCCACGTTCTCGGTGAAGTGTTCGACCGTGGAACCGTGCGCGGCGCGGTGGCGCGGATCGCGCACGATCCCGAGCACGTGATAGCTGCCCTCGAAGAAGCCACCTTTCTGGATCAGCCCGTGATCGCCGAGCTGCTCGCCGTGGTCGGACGTCACGAGGATCCAGGTGTCGTCCCAGTGACCGCGTCGCTCGAGCGCTTGCCAGACGCGGCCGAGCTGGTGATCGACTTCGCTCAGCATTCCGAAGTACTGCGCGCGCAGCAGGCGGATCGCGGCCTCGTCGCGCGGAGCCGCGGTCTCGCGATGGATCATCAAGCCCTCGTGCAGACGGTGCCGCTCGGCGGCAGGTGCGATCGGCAGCGGCATCGCAGCGGGGTCGTAGGCGCGGGCGAATTGTCCGGCTGCCGCGTACGGCGGGTGCGGTCGGAAGTAGCTCGCGTGCGCGAACCACGGACCGCGTTGCCGCTCGATCCATTCGATCAGCGCGTCGGTCAGGAACGCCGACACGCTGTGCTCGATCGGGCGTTCCGATTCGAGCGCGAGCGCCTGGTCGGCGGCGGCGGGCGCCGGGTAGCCCAGCTCGCGAAGCCGAGCGATCCACGCCCGCTGCTCGCCACCGGTGAGTTCGAGGCCGACGTCGAAGCCGGGCAGCACGCCCTCGTAGTTCGAGAGCCGCGGGTCGTTCGGACCGCTCGCGTCGCGCGGGTCGATGCTCTGATCCGTGTAGCCGAAGAGCGTCGGCGCGAAGCCGGCCCGCCGCGCCGCGTGCGCCAGATTGTCGAAGCGCGCGTCGAGCGGCGTGCCGTTCGCCACGACGCGGTTGTTCAGTTGATACGTGCCGGTATAGAGGCAGGCGCGGCCGGGGCTGCAGGGCGCCGCCTGGCTGTAGTGGCGCGCAAGCCGTACGCCCTCGGTCGCGAGCCGGTCGAGGTTCGGCGTGCGCACGATCGGATGACCGGCGACCGAGAGACAATCGCCGCGGAACTGGTCGAGCGTCACGAACAGGATGTTCACGCCGCCGATCCTAGCCCGGAGAAAGGGGACGGTCCTCGCCGTGGACTGGCGACGGAGTTTGGGGACACACCTCGCGCAGGTGTGTCCCTCCAGTCCTCGGCCCGTCCATTCGAGGACCGTCCCCTTTCTCCGCGTTCGCTAGTCTCCGCGGCCATCGAGTCGTGCTTCTTGATGGGGGCCGCATGAAGATTCTGGATCTGATCGCCGAGCGACTGCCCGAGAAGTACGCGCTGCACGACGAGTACCTGAACGGGCAGATCGTGAAGGTGCTGAAGACGATCGGCTACGACGTCGCCTACACCGAGGCGCGCGGCCAGTATCTCTTCGACGGCGCGGGCAATCGCTACCTCGACCTGCTCTCCGGCTGGGGCGTGTTCGCGGTTGGCCGCAACCATCCCAAGGTGATCGAGGTGCTGAACGACGTGCTGCACGGCGGGCTGCCGCATCTGGTGCAGATGGACGTGACGGTGCTCGCGGGGCTGCTCGCCGAACGGCTCGTCGCGAAGATGCCCGCCGGGCTCGAGAAGATCTTCTTCTGCAACTCGGGCGCCGAGTCGGTCGAGGCGGCGATCAAGTTCGCGCGCTACGCGACCAAGCGCTCGAAGATCGTCTTCGTCGAGCGCGGCTATCACGGGCTCACCTACGGCCCGCTCTCGATCAACGGCATGGAAGAGTTCCGCGAAGGCTTCGGGCCGCTGCTGCCCGACTGTGTGCGGATTCGCTTCGACGACCTGCCGGCGCTCGAGAACGCGCTGCGCGGGCGGGACGTCGCGGCCTTCATCGTCGAACCGATCATCGGCCACGGCGTCCACATCCCGAGCGACGAGTACCTGCCCGGCGCTTCTGCACTCTGCAAGAAGTACGGCGCGCTGCTCGTCTGCGACGAAGTGCAGACCGGCCTCGGGCGCACCGGCAAGTTCCTGGCCGTCGAGCACTGGGGCGTCGAGCCGGACATGGTGTGCATGGCGAAGGCGCTCTCGGGCGGCTTCGTTCCGGTCGGCGCGGTGGCGTGTCGCAAATGGGTGTTCGACGCGGTCTTCGACCGCATGGACCGCGCCGTCGTACACGGTTCGACCTTCTCGAAGAACAACCTCGCGATGGCCGCCGGGCTCGCGACGCTCGAAGTGATCGACGAGGAGAAGCTGGTCGAGAACAGCGCCACGCTCGGCCAGCAGATCGTCGACGACCTGCGACCGCTGGTCGATCGCTTCGAGTTCCTGAAGGACGTGCGCGGCAAGGGCATGATGATCGCGCTCGAATTCGGCAAGCCCGAGAGCTTCAAGCTGCGCGCGGCGTGGAAGCTGCTCGGCGCCGCCAACGAGAGCCTGTTCGGCCAGCTGATCACCGTCCCGCTCTTCACCAAGCACCGCATCCTCTCGCAGATCGCCGGCCACGCGATGCACATCGTGAAGTTCCTGCCGCCGCTCAACATCACGCAGGACGATCGCAAGTGGATCGTCTCCGCGTGCACCGAGGTGATCGTCGGACACGCACCAGGTCGGCGGCGCGGTCTGGGATCTCGGCAAGCAGCTCGCGGGCGCCGCGATCCGCATGAAGACCGGCGGCTAGCGGTGGCCACGTCGCCGTCACCGGCGCCAACGGCTTCATCGGCTCGCACATCGTCGGGGAGCTGCTGCAACGCGGTCACGAGGTGACCGCGCTGGTCGGTGCCGACGTCGACGACCACCTGCTCGCCGGCCTGCCGGTGAAGGTGCGCGATTTCGACCTGCGCGATCGCGCCAGCGTGCGCAGCGCCCTGGATGGCGCCGAATCCGTGATCCACAGCGCCGCCTGCTACGCCTTCTGGAAGCGCGGACCGCCGCGACATCTACCGCGTCAACGTCGACGGCACGCGCCACGTGATGGACGCCGCCCGCGATCTCGGCGTGCGCAAGGTCGTCTACACCAGCAGCACCGCCACGCTCTCGCCGACCTTCCGGATTCCCGATGATCGCGATGTGCCGGGCGACGAAGAGGGCGTCTTCGACCTGCGCCGCTTTCGCGGCCACTACAAGATGTCGAAGGCGATGGCCGAGATGGTCGCGCTGCGCGCCGCAGCGCGCGGGCTGCCGCTGGTGATCACGCACCCGACCACGGTGATCGGCGCCGGCGACTGCCGCCCGACGCCGAGCGGCTCGATGATCCAGCACTACATCAACGGACACATGAAAGTATTCGTCGAGATGGCGCAGAACGTCGTCGACGTGCGCGACGTCGCGCTCGGCCACGTGCTCGCGCTCGAGAAGGGCGCCGCGGGCGAGCGCTACGTACTCGGCGGCGACAACCTCTCGATGCGCGAACTGCTCGCGATCCTCGCCGAGCTGACCGGCATCCCCGCCCCGCGCGTCGCACTGCCGCTGCCGCTGCTGCAGGTCGTCGGGCAGGTGATGGAATGGATCGCCGACACGATCACGCACAGCGAGCCGGCCGCCACGCGCGAAGCCGCGCTGCACGCGCGCGACAGTCGCTACGTCAGCATCGAGAAGGCGCGCCGCGAACTGGGCTACGCGCCGCGCCCCGCACGCACTGTCCTCGCCGACGCGGTGCGTTTCTTCGCGAGCGAGGGCTACTGCAAGCCCGACGCGGCGGATCGCATCCTGCGCCGGCCGGAGCTGGAAGCGGCGCTGCGCGACGCCAGCGCCTAGCGGCGACGAGTGCGGAGATCCTGCGCGGCGACCCACCGCGGGACGAACACCCCGGCGAGCCCCAGCCCAGCGTCATCCGCTGGTCAAGCCGCCCTCCCAGCAATCCGATCAACCGATCTGTACTTCCTTGCGCGGCGGGTTCCAGTGATCGGCAACATCCTGGGCAACTATCGGATCACCCAGAAAATCGGCCAGGGCGGGGTCGGTGAGGTGTGGAAGGCGGTCGACCTGTCGCTCGACCGCGAGGTCGCGCTGAAGTTCCTGCGCCCCGAACTTGCGGCGCAGGATGGCGGTGGTCGCCCGTTTCCGGACCGAAGCACTGGCGCTCGCCCGGCTCAATCACCCGAACGTCGCGACGATCCACGGTTTCCACACAGAGGGCGGCACGCCCTTCATCGTGATGGAGTACATCCCGGGGCAGACACTGCACGCGATCGTGCGCGGCTTCGGGCCGATGCAGGGCACGCGCGCGCTTCCGCTCTTCTTCCAGGTGCTCGACGCAATCGAGCACGCACACGACCACGGGATCGTGCACTGCGACCTCAAGGCGTCGAACGTGATGCTCAGCCGCCTGGGCGCCGTGAAGATGCTCGACTTCGGCATCGCGCGCGTCATCGGGAGCACGCATCTCACGCAGGGTCCGCACAGCTTCGGTACGCCGGCGTGGATGGCTCCGGAGCAGGTGCGCGGTGAGAAGGCCGACGTCCGCACGGACATCTACGCCCTCGGACTCCTGCTGTACTGGCTCACGACCGCACGACTGCCCTTCGAGGGCGACAACCACTACCAGCTCCAGCACGCACACATCGAGGAGGAACCGCCTCCGCCGCGACGCTTCGCGCCGACTCTGCCCGAGACGATCGAGAAGTCGATCCTGCGCGCACTCGCGAAGGATCGAACGGAACGCTTCGCGAGCGTCGCCGAGATGCGCCTGGCGCTCGGCGAAGGCTTCGTCGCTTCGCTCACCGTGCCCTTCCTCTCCGACACCATCGACGAGACCGTCACGCGCACGCTCGCCCTCGCAGACCAAACGGAACTCGACGAGCCGCGGGAGCGAGTTCAGCAGTCGCCTGCTCTCGATGTCCCGGCGCCGACGGTGGTGATTCCGGATGCTGCGGACTGCGAGACACCAGTGGGTCCGCAGGTCGACCGATCGCCTCCGGTTGCAGCGTTCCGATCGACACCCGAGCGCGCTCCGACTTCACGCTGGCTCCTCGCCGCGGCAGCCGCAGTGCTGATCGCTCTCGCCGTCGCCGCGGGTATTCGCGCGCTTCGAGACTCGCGCGCGTCGCTTCCCGATACGAGTGGCGGCGTGGTCGCCGAGGAGCCCGATACTCACATACACGAGCCTGCGGTTATCTCGCGGGCGAAACCCGGCCCGGGGCTGGCGCCCTCACCCCCGCCCCGGTCGGCGCGCGCACCGAAGGTTCCAAGCCCGAAGCGCAAGGCGGCGACGCCTGGCCCGATCCCGGGAGAGGACAAATGGGTGATCAGAAGGCGCTAGCGACGGCGTTCGTCCTGGCGGCGTTCGCGCTCAGCTGCCAGACCAGCCAGCGGATCGCGGGCCAGGCGCAGCGAATGCTGCGACCGCCCGGCGAAAAGCTCGAAGCGCTGCCTGAGCGCGTCGCGGAGGAGTACGGCTGCGACCGCGTCGCGAGGCCCTTCCTGCGGCTCGAGAGCAGCGAGATCGTTCCCGCCCGCGTGGCTGCAGGCGACGCGGTGAACCACCGCATGGTGTATGCACTTTGCGCGGCGCGACCGACCGACGTCGTGCGCGGCGCACTCGAGACGCGGATCCTGCACGAGGGCCGCACGGTCGGGCGTGATCGTGCTGCGGGCTACGAACTCAAGCCCGGCCGCTGGGTGGTGGATGCGACGGTCGAGATCCCGAGCGCAGCCCAGGACGGGATCTACGCAATCGAGGTCGTGTTCGAGAGTCAGTCCGTCCGGTTCCGGGACGAGAAAAGCTTCGCCGTCGCGGGATCACGGGTGCCCTGACGGGCTGCTGCGCGCACTACGAGAACGGGGAGCACGCGCTCGGCACGGACGGCGTTCTCGCGAGAGCGAGCGCGCTCACCCGTACCCAGGGTTCTCGGCCCGACGAGCCGTCTCGTGCGAACGCGCCAGGAGAACTCATGCGCAACCCACTCAGCGACGCGGGCGCGTCGAGTCGTTTGCGTCGCTGAGCTTCCGATGGCGACTTCCATCCTCGCTGCGCGACCCTAGCTCGCCATGCTTTTCCCCCCGAGCGCCACCTCCGACGCCCGGCGCCTCGTCGCCGCGCGCGCACTGCGCGGTTTCGCCGACGGACTCGTCAGCGTGCTGCTCGCGAGCCACCTCGCCGCGATCGGTCTCTCCGCCGCGCAGGTCGGCGCCGTCGTGACGGCGACACTGCTCGGTTCCGCCGCGCTGACGCTCGCCGTCGGACTCGGCGGGCGGCGACTCCCCGAGCGCAGCGTGCTGCTCGCCGCGTCGCTCTTGATGTTCGCGACGGGACTCGCCTTCGCGGGTGTCTCGGCATTTCCGCTGCTGTTGCTCGTCGCGTTCATCGGCACGCTCAATCCGTCGGGCGGTGACGTCAGCGTGTTCCTGCCCACCGAGCAGTCGCTGCTCGCCGCGAACGTCGATGCGGCGGATCGCACGTCGCTGCTCGCCCGCTACAACGTTGCCGGCACGTTGCTCGCTGCACTCGGTGCGCTCGCGACGGGGGTGCCGGTTCTCGTCGCGGCCGAAGGCGCCCCGCAACCGCGACCGTTTCTGTTGTACGGCGCCGTCGCCATCGGGATCGGCGCGCTCTACCTCGGGCTGCGCAGCGGACGCAGCGTGCGCGCGACCGATGCCGGCCGCGGCCGCCTCGTCGAAGCGCGCAGCGCGGTGTTGCGACTCACGGCGCTCTTCAGTCTCGATTCGCTCGGGGGCGGCTTCGTCGTCGATTCGCTGCTGGCGCTGTGGCTGTTCCGGCGTTTCGATCTGTCGCTCGAGACGGTGGGTGCGGTGTTCTTCGGCGCGCGCCTGCTCTCGGCGTTCTCACAGCTCGTGTCGGCGCGACTCGCCGCGCGCATCGGCCTGGTGCGCACGATGGTCTACACGCATCTGCCGTCAAGTCTGTTCTTGATCGCCGCCGCGTTCATGCCGACCGCCGGCTCCGCGATCGGGATGTTGCTGGCGCGCATGGCGCTCTCGCAGATGGACGTGCCGGCGCGCCAGTCGTATGTGATCGCGGTGACGCCGCCGGCCGAGCGCGCCGCGGCGGTGAGCGTCACCAACGTGCCGCGCAGCCTCGCCTCGGCGTTGTCGCCGATCGCAGCGGGCGCGCTGCTCGAAGCCAGCGACTTCGGCTGGCCGCTGGTGATCGGCGGCGCGCTGAAGATCGCGTACGACCTGCTGCTACTCGCGCAGTTCCGCTCGGTAGTGCCGCAAGAGGAGCGTTAGCGCGCAGACAAGCCCAGCGGCGCCACCGCGATGATGCCGCCGCCACGCGATTTGGCGTCGTACATCGCGCGGTCGCCGGCCTGGAGCAGGCGCTTCAGTTCGATGCCGTGTTCCGGGAAGAGCGCGATCCCGATGCTCGGCACGCAGAGCAGTTCGTGCTCGCCGATCCGGATTGGCTCGCGGGAAGAGGCGAGCAGGCGCTCGGCCACCCACATCGCGCCGTCGACGCCGGTTTCGAGCAGCAGCAGCACGAATTCGTCTCCGCCGAAGCGCGCCAGCAGATCGGGCCCGCGCGTGCAACGCTGCATGCGCGCGGCGAACTCGCAGAGCAGCAGATCGCCGACCTCGTGGCCGAGCGTGTCGTTCACTTCCTTGAAGCGGTCGAGATCGACGTACAGCAGCGCGCTCGGGCGCGGCTCGCCGACCGGGCTCAGCAGCAGCGCAGGCGCGTCGCACTCGAAGCCGCGGCGATTCAGCAGGCCGGTGAGCGGATCCTGCGCGGCCGCCGCTTCCATCGCCAACTCGCGGTGCTTGCGCTCGGTGAGGTCGAAGAAGGTCACCACGAGATCACCGCCGGCCGCGACGGCGATGAAGCGCAGCCACGTCTCGCCGCCATCGCGTGCCACGCAGCGCTCGACCTCGCAGCGCTCCCCCGAGCGCACGACTTCGCGGAAGGCCTGGAACAGCGCCGCCGTGTGCGGGTGCACGGCGCCCTTGAAGGGACGCCCCACCAGCTCCGCCTGCGGCCGGCCGATCTGCGCGGCGGCGGCGGGGTTGGCGAAGACGCAGATGAAGTCGCGCACCTCGCCGTCGTCGCCGCGCTTGGGGCGCAGGCGCAGGATGCCATTCGGGGAGTGCTCGACGATGCCGAGCAGCAGTGCCTCGTTCTCGCGCTGAGTCGCCGCGGCGCGCTCGAGCTGGGTGACGTCGCGCAGCAGGACGACATGGCCGCGCGTCCGACCCGAGTCGCCGCGGATCGGCGAGACGCGCACTTCGAGGTGACGACCATCGTCCGTGTTGCAGGCGAGCGTCAGCGGGTCCGAAGCGCGCAGCGCCTTGGCGAGTTCGGGATGGTCGGGAAGGACGTCCTCGATGCGGTAGCCGATCACCACCTCGCGCGGTCGTCGCGTCATCGCGAGCGCCGCTGCATTGACGTTCGCGACGCGGTGGAGCGCGTCCGAAACGATGACGCCGTCTTCCATGTGTTCGAAGACCGCGCGGTAGGCGACGGGCGCCAACGGGAAGACCTGCCCGCGCACGAAACTCCACGAGAAGATCAGCCCGCTCACCGCGAACGCGAACGGCGTCGGGCCGATGCGCCCGCCCGGCTCGAGGAGCCCAGTCATGAAGAGCACGTTCACCGCGAGCGGGAGCGACAGGCCGGCGAGCAGCAGCAGCACCTGCGACCGGGCGAGCTTCGACTCGCGCCAGAGTTCCGCCACCAACACGGCCGTGCCGCCGCCCGTCAGCAGATAGCTGTATGGCGTGTGGACCCACCAGAACCAGGGGCCCCACGGCATGCGGACCAGAAACGCCCCGTTCGCGTCGAGCGGCGGATGCGCCCACATCCACTGATGACTCTCATTGGTCCAGGTGAGCGCCACGGTGGCGAGCGGCAACACCAGCACGGCGAGCCATTGGCGCGCGCGCAAGGCAAAACGCTCGGTGTACTGGAGGAAGAAGATGAAGAAGAGCGGCGGCAACAACGCGATCGCGGTGTACTTGATCTTGGCGATCAGCACGTAGGCGCCGAGCGTCGTCGTATGCGCCTCGATGACGGCTGCGATCACCCAGACCGCGATCGCGAAGAGCGAGGCCCCCATCGCGCCCGCGCCGGGTCCGGGCCGCTTCCGCACCAGCACGAAGGCGAGGGTGAGGTACACCATCGCCCCTGCCACCAGGAACGGCATCCAAGCGTCGCGCATGGATCCCGTGTCGACGCGACGCGCCGGAGGCTTGATCCCCCAGCGGAGGCCGGGCTACCCGAAAAGCCCGGCGATCGTCGCCTGGATTGCGTCCGCCGCGGCGCGCGGATCCGGCGCGTCGCGCAGCGGGCGGCCGACGACGATGTAGTCGGCGCCGTTTTCGAAAGCGTCGCGCGGCGTGGCGACGCGACGCTGGTCGTCCTCGAGTGCGGCCGGTCGGATGCCGGGCGTCACGATCGCGAGCTTCGGGCCGACGGCGCTGCGGATCCGGCACGCTTCGAGCGGCGACGCGACCACACCGTCGCAGCCGAGATCGCAGGCGCTCTTCGCGCGCGCGAGCACCAGATCGGCGGGATCGGTGCCGGCCGCGAAGCCCTGGTCGCGCAGGTCGGCGGCGTCGATGCTGGTCATCACGGTGACGGCGAGGATGCCGAGCGCGCCGCGTTCGCGACACGCGGCTTCGAGCACGCGGCGGTCGTAGTGAACCGTGACGAAGTGCGCGCGACGGCTGCGCAGGTTGCGCACCGCGCGCGCGACGGTCTCGGGGATGTCGTGCAGCTTGAGATCGAGGAAGACTTTCTTGCCGGCGTCGGCCAGCTCGTCGGCGAGCCGGAAATAGTCGCCGCTCATCAGCAGCTCGAGGCCGAGTTTGTAGAACGCGACCGAATCACCGAACGCGCGCACGAGACGGCGCGCCGCGTCGGTGTCGGGCACGTCGAGCGCGGCGATCAGGCGCTCGTGCGCAGGGATCGCTCGGGTGGACAGCAGGCGCGGCTCGGCCGACACGCGGCCACTCTAGGGACGCCACCGCGCGGTCGCTAGATCGCGAGTCGCTCGCGCAGCGTCGCACGCACGGCGCGCGCGACCGTCTCGATCGGGCCGCTCGCGTCGATGCGGGCGAGGTAGGGGCGGTCGAGCCATCGAAACACTGCGGCGACGCGCGACAGGAACTCCGCGTCCTCGAAGGCGGGCTCGGAGATGCCGCCGCGCGCCTGCACGCGCGCGAGGCCTGCTTCCGGTTCGATCTCGAAGATCAGCGCGAGATCGGGCAGCGGGCAACTCCGCCTCTGACTGCGCGAGCAGCGCCTGCGGGTCGAAGCCGCGCGCGCCCTGGTAGGCGACGGTCGAGAGGTAGTAGCGATCGCTGAGCACGATCCGGCCCGCTTCGATGCCGGGTCGCAGCACCGTCGCGACGTGCTCGCGACGATCTTCGAGGAACCAGCGCAGCTCCTCTTCGGGCGCGATCACTTCGCCCGAGCGCGCCATCGCGCGGATCTTGCGGCCCCAGCGGCCGTCGGTCGGTTCCCTGGTGACGATGGGCGCGAGATGGCTCTCGCGCAGCTGCTCGGCGAGCAGCCGCAGCTGCGTCGACTTGCCGCTGCCGTCGACGCCCTCGAAGACGACGAGCCGACCGCGGTTCACGGCCGTCTCGAGACGTCGCGCTGACGCCGAGCGGCGTCGCGTTCACGGAAAGCGCGCGCGATCGGCGCGAAACGCAGCGCGCGCGGCCGAGAGGTCGCGTGCCGCGCTCGGCACGTCGTTTGCGAAGGCAGGCTGGTCAGCGTCGCAAGACGCTTCCCGAAGCGACCCCTCGACGGGACCGGGGGTCGCGAGGGATCGAAGCCGCCGGACGGGGGCACAGTTTTCGACGCGGGAACCATTAACGGGGTGAGGCCCGCGTCGAGCTCCCGTCCGGCGTCTTTTTCCAGTTCGAGCCTGCTGCGGCTAGATCTTGCCGACGAGCTGGAACGCGATCACCAGGCCGTAGATCGCGATCGACTCGATGAGCACCATGCCGAGGATGTAGTTCACGAACATGGAGCCGGCGGCGCCGGGGTTGCGCGCGATACCGGCGGTGGTGTTGCCGGCCGTGAGGCCCTGGCCGATGCCGCAGCCGAGACCGGCGAGGCCGATCGCCAGACCCGCGCCGAGCGCCGGGCCGAGCGAGCTACCGCCGTCGGCGCCTTCCGCCGCGAACGCGGTGACGGGCAACAACGCAGCGACGAGAGTCCACAGTGCGACCTTGACGAAGTTCTTCATGACGAGTCTCTCTCCTTGCTTGAATCCGCGCTCGGTCGCGACCTCAGTGGGCCTCTTGGAGCGCCATGTTGATGTAGATCATCGTGAGCAGCGAAAACACGAAGGCCTGCAGCACGCACACCAGCATGCCGAGGCCGATGAAGATCGCGGGGACGCCGAAGGGCACGATCAACAGGAAGGCGCCGACCACCGCGTGGTCGGCGAACATGTTGGCGATCAAACGAATCGTCAGCGTCACCATGCGAACCGCGTCGAGAATCGTCTCGAGCGGGAAGAACAAGAAGAAGAGCGGGCGGACATGGACGTGCTTGCCACCGACGTGCCAGGTGTAGAAGCTCGGCCCCATGTACTTGATCAGGTAGTGCTTGATCCCGTGCTCGCGAATCCCGATGTAGTTGAACAGCACATACGAGATGATCGCCCACGCCGCTGCGGTGTTGACGTTGTCGGTGAGCCCGGCGAGGCCCGGAATCAACCCGAGCAGGTTGCCGATCAGGATGAAGAAGAACATCGCGCCCACGAACGGGAACCACTTCTTCCACTCGGGGCCCATCGTCGTCTTGGCGAGACCCGTCAGACCCTCGACGATCACTTCCATCGCGTTGCGGATCGTGACGCCCTCGTCGGGAATGATGCCGCCGTTCGTCTCGGCGATGCGGCGCCGCACCGCGACACTCGCCAGCAGCAGCAGAACGATCACCCCGAGCGCGCGCGCGATCAGTCCCCAGAACTCTGCCTGCGCCAGCGGATCGTCCAACTCAGCCCTCCTCGCTCTCGGCGGGGTCGCGCTCGCGCGCAAGCCACGGGTTCCAGGCGTCCCAGCTCGGATCGTCGGGCGGCGGGGCCGGCCCGGTCTCGAGCACGGGCGGTCGCATGTAGATCGCACCCAGCACGACGGCGGGGATCGTCGTCGAGAGACCGATCACGAGACCCACCGGGTGAGCGCCGGCGCTGAGCGCCAACGAGATGGCAATGGCGAGGAACCCGAAGCGCAGTCCGAAGCCGGCCGCCCAGGCCTTGCCCATGGCGAGGTCGCCCGCGAACAGGCGCGACGCAGCGGCGCGCAGCGCCCTGAAATTGACCGCCTCGATCGCCGCGCCGAATGCGAGACTCGCCGCGAAAACCGGCGACGCCAGCGCGAAGGCCGCCGCAACGGCGCCGGCCGAGATGCCGAGGTTCATACTTTCCATCGGGTCGTGGCGCACGATCAGTCGTCCGTTCCTTCGCCTTCGTGCCGGGCCTCGCTTGCGGGCCGCGCTTCATTCCCCGGCGCCGGATCCTCGAAGAGTTTGCGCATGCGGAACAAGCGAAGCACGAACGCCGCAAAACCGAGGCAGGTCCCCAGAATCAACCATCGCGGCGCGGTGCCGAAACGCTGGTCGGCCCAATAGCCGATGCCTGCGGTGATGACGATCGCGAGGACGGCCTCCAGCGCACCCTGGTAGGCCGCGATCCCACGCCGCCGTTCCTCGCTCTGCCGATCCGGAGTGGGATGCGTCATCGCTGCGAGGGCTCGGCGACCGAAAAAGCGGCGCGCAAACTAGCGGACCCCCCCAGGCCCCTCAATGCGCCCGAGCCGCCTTCTTGAAGGCCGTTCGCGCGGCTGCAAGCGTCGCGGCGATGTCCGCCGGCCGATGCGCCAGCGACACGAAGCCCGCCTCGTAGGCGGACGGCGCGAAATAGCAGCCCTGGTCCAGCATCGCGTGGAAGAAGACGCGAAAGGCCACGGCGTCCGACTCGCGCGCATCCGCGAAGTTGCGGACGGGTCCCGCGTGGAAGAAGAAGCCGAACATCCCGCCGACCGCAGCCGTGCTGAGTTCGACCCCCGCCTCGCGAGCCGCCGCGGCGAGTCCGTCGGTGAGCGTTCGGGCGCGGGCTTCGAGGGCTTCGTAGACGCCAGGCGCGCGGAGTTGCCGCAGCGTTTCGAGCCCGGCCGCCATCGCGAGCGGGTTTCCGGAGAGCGTCCCAGCCTGGTAGACGGGACCCACCGGCGCGATCTGTTCCATCAGCTCGCGGCGACCGCCGTACGCCGCGGCCGGGAGTCCGCCGCCCACGATCTTGCCGAGGATCGTCAGATCGGGCGTGATCGCGTAGCGCTGCTGCGCGCCGCCGTAGGCGAGTCGGAAGCCGGTCATCACCTCGTCGAAGATCAGCAGCGCGCCGTGTTCGCGCGCCAGCGACGCGAGTCCTTCGAGGAAGCCCGGCTCGGGCGGCACGCAGCCCATGTTGCCGGCCACCGGCTCGACCAGCAGGCACGCGATCTCGCCATGCCAACGCCGAAGCGCGTCGGCGACGGCCGCGAGGTCGTTGAAGGGCGCCTGCACGGTGAGCTGCGCGAACGACTCGGGCACGCCCGGCGAGCCCGGGATCCCGAGCGTCGCGACGCCGCTGCCGGCGCCCACCAGCAACGCGTCGGCATGACCGTGGTAGCAGCCGTCGAACTTGAGGATGCGCGCCCGCCCCGTCGCGGCCCGCGCCAGCCGGATCGCGCTCATCGCCGCCTCGGTGCCCGACGACACGAAGCGCACCATCTCGACCGACGGCAGCGCGCGACACACTTCCTCCGCGAGCTGCACCTCCAACTCGGTCGGCGCGCCGAAGCTGGTGCCATTCGCCGCCGCGAGACGCACCGCGCGCAGCACCGCCGCGTTCGCGTGCCCGAGCACCAGCGGCCCCCACGAACCGACGTAGTCGATGTACACGTTGCCGTCCGCGTCCCAGATCCGCGCGCCCTTGCCCCGCGCGATGAAGGGCGCGACGCCCCCCACCGATCCATAGGCGCGCACGGGCGAGTTCACCCCCCCCGGAATCACCTTCCGCGCCCGCCTCATCAACATCTTCGATTGCGTCCGCTTCATCGCATCCACCGAGGAGGTGCGCAGCCGGGTGAGGGGTCCGCGCGCAGTTCCGCAGGCCGCTGAGCCTCACTGATCAGCGCGCGAAACGTCTTGAATCCACCGAGCCCAGTCGGAGCCGCACGGTCGAGAGCGTGCCGAGGATGTTTGAGCACGGACCCCTCACCCGGCTGCGCACCGGAGCAACGAAGCGAAGACTCTACTCCGCAGCCGCCTCATCCGACTCCGCGAGCTGCGCGATCGCGACGAGCTTCTCGCCCTCGCCGAGGTCCATCAGCGTCACGCCCTGCGTCGCGCGACCCATCGTCGAGATCCCCGACACGCGGCAGCGCAGCACCTTGCCGCCGTCGGTGATCAACATCAGCTCGGCCTCGTCGGTGACCTGCGCGACGCCGATCACCGGCCCGTTCCGCTCGCTGGTGCGGATCGTGATGATGCCCTGACCGCCGCGTTTCTGGAGCCGGTAATCCTCGAGCGGCGTGCGCTTGCCGAAGCCGTTCTCGGTGACCGACAGCACGGTCGCGCCGGGCGACAGGATCTCCATGCCGACGACGCGGTCGTCGTCCGCCAGCGAGACGCCGCGCACGCCCATCGCGTTGCGGCCCATCGGCCGCACGTCGGTTTCTTCGAAACGCACCGACTTGCCGTTTCGCGTCGCGATCAGGATCTGTTGCGTGCCGGTGGTGCGGGCGGCGGCGATCAGCTCGTCGTCGTCGTCGAGATTGATCGCGATGATGCCCATCCGGCGCGGGTTCGAGAATGCGCCGAGATCCGTCTTCTTGATGACGCCCTTGCGCGTGCAGAGCACGACGTAGCCGGACTCGTCGAAGCTGCGCACGGGCAGCGTCGCCTGCACGCGCTCGCCTTCGCCGAGCGTGAGGAGATTCGCAAGCGAGCGTCCCTTGGCGGCGCGGCCGAGCAGCGGCAGCTCCCAGACCTTCTTCCAGTGCACGCGGCCGCGGTTGGTGAAGAAGAGCACGTAGGCGTGCGTGGACGCGACGAAGAGCCGCTCGACGAAATCTTCCTCGCGCGTCTCCATGCCGCGCAGACCCTTGCCGCCGCGGCGCTGCGCGCGGTACTCGGTGGCGCGGTTGCGCTTCGTGTAGCCGAGGTGCGACACGGTCACGACCATCTCTTCTTCGGCGATCAGGTCTTCGCTCTCGATCACGTCGACGGCGCCGGTGATCTCGGTGCGGCGGTCGTCGCCGTACTTCTCGCGGATCTCCTGGAGTTCCTGGAGCACCACCTCGGTGACGCGCGCGTCGCTCGCGAGCAGGCCCTTCAGGTCTTCGATGCGGCCGCGGATCTCGGCCAACTCGTCCATCACGCGCTGGCGTTCCATGCCGGTGAGGGCGCGCAGCCGCATCTCGAGGATCGCGTTGGCCTGGCGTTCGGAGAGCTGGAAGTGCTCCATCAACGCGGCGCGGGCGCCGGCGGTGTCCTCGGA
The DNA here is from genome assembly GCA_963801625.1 of uncultured delta proteobacterium. Classification (GTDB taxonomy): domain Bacteria; phylum Myxococcota_A; class UBA9160; order UBA9160; family PR03; genus PR03. The sequence goes on along the minus strand of CAWDFQ010000013.1, from coordinate 234,369 downwards.
GGCGCGGATCAGCCGGATCGCGTCGTCGAGGTTGTCGAGGATGATCGCGAAGCCTTCGAGGATGTGGGCGCGCGCCTCGGCCTGCTTGAGGTCGTAGATGGCGCGCCGGATCACGACTTCGCGGCGGAACTCGAGGAACGGCCGCAGCATGCCTTTCAGCGACAGCGTCTCGGGCCGGCCGTTCACCAGCGCGAGCATGTTGACGCCGAAGGTGCTCTGCAGCGGCGTCTGCTTGTAGAGCTGGTTCAGCGTGACGTCGGGCGTCGCGTCGCGCCTGAGTTCGATCACGATCCGCATGCCCTGGCGATTCGACTCGTCGCGCAGGTCAGAAATGCCCTCGATGCGGCCTTCGCGCACGTGGTCGGCGATGCGTTCGAGCAGCGACGCCTTGTTCACCAGGAAGGGGATCTCGGTGATGATGATGCGGCTGCCGCGCTTGGTGTCTTCGATCGCGGCGCGACCGCGTACCGTGACGAGGCCGCGGCCGGTCGCGTAGGCCTGGCGGATTCCCTCGGTGCCGCAGATCAGCGCGCCGGTCGGGAAATCCGGCCCGGGCATCTTCTCCAACAACTGCTCGAGCGTGCACTCCGGATTGGTGGCTTCGAGCACCAGCGCGTCGATCAGCTCGCGCAGGTTGTGCGGCGGCACGTTGGTGGCCATGCCGACGGCGATGCCGGCGGAACCGTTGGCGAGTAGATTGGGAAGTCGCGTCGGCAACACGATCGGCTCGTTGGTCGAGCCGTCGAAGTTCGGCTGGAAGTCGACCGTCTCGCGGTCGATGTCGCGCAGCAATTCCTCGGCGATGCGCGCGAGACGGCTCTCGGTGTAGCGGTAGGCGGCGGGCGAGTCGCCGTCGATCGAGCCGAAATTGCCCTGGCCGTCGATCAGCGGATACCGCAGCGAGAAGTCCTGCACCATGCGCACGAGCGCGTCGTAGACCGCCGAGTCGCCGTGCGGGTGGTAGTGCTTCAGCACCTCGCCGACGACGCCCGCGCACTTCGAATAGGCGCGCGAAGGGAGCAGGCCCTCCTGCTGCATCGCGTAGAGGATGCGGCGGTGAACGGGCTTCAAGCCGTCGCGCACGTCGGGCAGCGCGCGGCTGATGATCACGGACATCGAATAGTCGAGGAACGAGGAGCGGACCTCGTCCTCGATGTTCACCGGGATGGCTTCGTTCGCACCCGGCGGCGTCGGGGCGGGCGGTGTCGGCGCTTCCGGCGGCGGCGTTTCGTCGGCCACTGCTAGATGTCCAGATTCTGCACGTTGAGCGCGTTCTTCTCGATGAAGTCGCGGCGCGGCTCGACGTCGTCGCCCATCAGCTTGGTGAAGACGTCATCGGCTTCGTAGCCATCCTCGATCTTCACCCGCAGCAGCGTGCGCCGCACGGGATCCATCGTGGTTTCCGCGAGCTGATCGGGATTCATCTCGCCGAGACCCTTGTAGCGCTGGATCGCGAGACCCTTCTTCGCGATCTCGAGCAGCCGTTCGAGCAGGCGCGGCGCGGTCGTCACGGTTTCGGGCTCGGCGTCGTCGCTTTCGATGCGGAAGCCGGCACGACCGCCGATCGCGTCGCTCTGTGCGGCGAGCGCGCGCAGCCGGCGCCAGTCCGAGGAGCGCAGGAAGCTGGTGTCGAAGTTGGTGCGCAGCGTGATGCCAGCGCGGCGCGTCTTCGCCTTCAAGGCGTTCGCGCTGTGTTCCGGATCGGCTTCGACGGACCAATGGATCTCGCGGGCTTCGGGATCGATTTCGCGGAAACGTTCGGCGATGCGCGGCGCGATGCGATCGCGCAGCGCCGCGGCGTCGGCGAGATCGGCTTCGCTCGGCCAATCGAGCGCAACGGCCGCGTCGACGACGCGATCGTCCATGCGACGTCGCGCCAGCATGCGCAGCAGCTTGCCGTACTCGCTCGCATGGGAGAGCAGCGTTCGGACGTCGTCGGGCGCGATCGGCGCCTCGCGTCCGGCGGCGATCACGCGGCAGTTCGCCAGCGACTGAGTGAGGAGGTGCGCCTCGAGGGCGGCCTCGTCCTTGATGTACCGCTCGCTCTTGCCCTTCTTGATCTTGTAGAGCGGCGGCTGCGCAATGTAGAGATAGCCGCGGTCGAAGAGCGGCTTCATCTGGCGATAGAAGAAGGTGAGCAACAGCGTACGGATGTGGCTGCCGTCCACATCCGCGTCGGTCATGATGATGATCTTGTGGTAGCGAGCCTTATCAGGATCAAATTCTTCGCCGATGCCGCAGCCGATTGCCGAGACGATCGCCTGGATCTCCGTCGACGAGAGCATCTTGTCGAGGCGCGCGCGCTCGACGTTCAGGATCTTGCCTCGGATCGGCAGGATCGCCTGCGTCTCGCGCGAGCGACCCTGCTTGGCAGTGCCGCCGGCCGAGTCGCCCTCGACGATGAAGAGTTCGGAGCGTTCCGGCGCGCGTTCCTGACAATCCGCGAGCTTGCCGGGCAGGCTGAAGTCCGAAAGTGCGCCCTTGCGGCGGGCGAGATCGCGGGCCTTGCGGGCGGCCGCGCGCGCGCGCGCGGCATCGACGACCTTCGCGACGATCAGCCGCGCGATGCCGGGGTTTTCTTCGAGGTATGACGAGAGCTGCTCGTAGACGAGCGCTTCGACCAGGCCGCGCACTTCGCTCGTGCCGAGCTTGGTCTTGGTCTGACCCTCGAACTCCGGCTGCGGAAGCTTGACGGAGATCACGGCCGTCAGACCCTCGCGCACGTCGTCGCCGCTCACCGACTCGGCTTCGCCCCTGCCGTTCTTCTTCTGGGCAGTGAGGTAGCGGTTCAGCGCGCGCGTGAGCGCGGTGCGGAAGCCGATCAGGTGGCTGCCGCCTTCCACCGTGTTGATGTTGTTGGCGAAACTGAAGACGCTCTCGTTGTACGTCTCGTTGTACTGGAGCGCGACTTCGATCGAGACCGGCGTCTCGCTGCCGCCGTGCGATTCGAACTTGCGCTCGCCCGACAACAAGATCGGCGGCTGATGCAGTCCCTGCTTGCTGCGGTTCAGGTGCTCGACGAAGGAGACGATCCCGCCCTCGTAGCAGAAGTCGTGCGACTTCTCGGAGCGCTCGTCCTTGATGTGGATCTTGATGCCGGCGTTGAGGAAGGACAGTTCGCGCAGGCGCTGCGAGAGGATGTCGAAGCTGAACTCGATGGTCTGGAAGATCTCCGCGTCCGGATGAAAGGTGACGCGTGTGCCAGTGCGGTCGGTCTTGCCGATCGGGGCTAGCGGCGCCTCGGGTACACCGCGATGGTAGATCTGCCGCCAGACCGTACCGCCGCGTCGGATTTCCAATTCGAGCAGCTCGGAGAGCGCGTTCACCACGGAAATGCCGACGCCGTGGAGCCCGCCCGAAACCTTGTAGCTCTTCTCGTTGAACTTCCCGCCCGCGTGCAGCGTGGTCATCACGACTTCTGCCGCGGAACGCTTCTCGGCAGCGTGCTCGTCGACCGGAATCCCGCGGCCGTCGTCTTCGACCGTCACGCTGTTGTCGGCATGGATCACGACGTGGATCTCGGTGCAGTAGCCGGCGAGCGCTTCGTCGATCGAATTGTCGACGACTTCGTAGACGAGGTGATGCAGCCCATCGGGGCCCGTCGTCCCGATGTACATCGCGGGCCGTTTGCGGACCGGTTCGAGGCCTTCGAGGACCTCGATGGCACTCGCGTCGTACGCCACGAAGCTCCTTCCGTGCGGACCGACCTGCACTGACTCGAGGGTCGCCGCCGGGCACGGCGCGCACTCGTTTCAGCGGAGGTCACTGCGCGGCCGCGGGGATGTCGGTCGCGTGGTTCTGGCTGCGAATCGCCCGTCTACGTCGCGAGTGGCCAAAGGCTCGACGTAGTTCGGGAAGCCGACGCGAAAGCTAGTGAATCGCGGTGCCTGCGTAAAGGCGATGGCGGTGATGTTTTCTCGAAGTGCGCCGCGGGCTTAGAGTCTCATCGGCATCACGACGGCCACCGTATCAGGGTCGTCGATCGGACTCAGTCTTGCGGGTGAGAGTTCGTCCTCGAGACCGAGTTCCACTTCCTTGGTCTTGAAGGCGGCGAGGCTGTCGAGCAGATAGCGCGCGTTGAAGCCGACGGTCAGAGACTCGCCCTGATAGTCGATGTCGATTTCTTCGCTGGCCTCGCCCAGATCGGGGTTGGTTGCCGAGAGCCGCAAGCGACCGGCACTGAGTTCCACGCGAATCGCCTTGCTGCGCTCGACCGAGAGCAGCGCAACGCGACGCAAGGCCTGGCTGAGCGTCTCGGACGGCATCGTGATCTTGCGCGAGATGACCTTCGGCAGCACCTGGCGATAGTTCGGGAACTCTCCTTCGATGAGCCGCATGGTCAAGGTCACTTCACCCTTCCGAACCAGCGCGCTGTTGCCCTCGATCCCGAGATCGATTTCGTCGGAGTCATCCTCATCGACGAGTCGCTTGAGCTCGGCGAGGCCCTTGCGAGGAAGGATCACACCGCTTGCCAGGTCGCTTGCGCCAGCGGACAAGATCCGGTCCACCATGGCAAGGCGGTGACCGTCGGTCGCGATCATGCGGATCTTCGCTCCATCCTCCACCAGCTCGAAGTACACGCCATTCAGGTTGTATCGCGTCTCATCGAGCGGACGCGGCGTACATGGTTCGCTCGATCAAACTCGAGACGACAGCCGCCGGGAGTCTCACCATCGCGCTCGGTGAGAATTCGGGCAGCGTGGGGAACTCTTCTGCCGAGGTCCCCGCCAGGGTGAAGCGTGAGCGACCACAATGGATTTCGAGGTACGAGTTGGCCGTAGCAGCGAGTTGAACCGGCTCCTCGGGTAATTCGCGAATGATCTCGAACAACTTTCGCGCTGAGACGGTCAGACTCCCTGCCTTCGACACATCCGCGGGGTGAAAGCCGCGGATCCCGACTTCGAGATCAGTTGCGGCAATTTCCAGTTGACTCACGTCACCCTTCGAAGCGCGCAACAACGCATTGGCGAGAATCGGCATCGAATTGCGTTTCTCGACAATTGCTTGGATACGACCGAGCCCGCGCTGGAGTTCGGATCGGGGGATCGAGAGCTTCATCTTCCTACCTTCTCCCCTATTCAAATGGAGTCTTGGAGTCATTGGAGTAGAGGCCGACGGACCCGACAAAATGGCTTCATCTGCCTGTTGCGACTCTGGTTGCTTTGTCCACGGGCGAAGAGGAACGCGATCGGCAATCACAGTGCCGAATCCACCCGAGTTCCAATCTTATCACGCAGCCGTCCGGATCGACGCGGGCAATCCATCAGGTCGATGGTGAAAAGGCCCGTGCTTGACAGCTTCGAAGCCACCTAGCTACGGTGCACGTTCCGAAAAACCTGGACGAACCATGAAGCGCACGTATCAGCCCAGCCGAATCCGCAGACGCCGCACGCACGGATTTCGAGCCCGGATGAAGACAAAGGCAGGCCGCGCAGTCTTGAGGCGCCGCCGTGCCAAGGGCCGCAAGCAGCTCTCGGTGTCCACCGGCACGAAGTGACGAGGAGCGCGAGCGAGCGCTTCCGACGCAGCGATCGTCTCCGCAAGCGGCGTGACTACCAGCGGGTGTCCAGAGAGGGCATTCGCTTGACCTCATCCTCATTTGTCCTGATAGCCGTACCGCGACGAGAACTTGATCAGAGAACGACACGCCTCGGTATCACGGCGAGTCGACGCGTTGGAACAGCGGTGGTCCGGTCCTTGGTAAAACGACGAATTCGCGAGTGGTTCCGCCGCCATCGCGGAGAGTTTCCGGTGAGCAGAGACATCGTTGTGATTGCCCGTGGCATTATGGCCGTCGAGGCTCCCGCCTCTCTCGAGAGGGAACTGAGCGCCACCGCGGCCAAGCTCACTGCCCTGCTCGCGCGCTCGCCGGTGCGCGGATGAGCCAGCTTTCCGCGGTACTCGGTCACTGCGTCATCATCATGATCGTAATGGCTATCCGCGCGTACCAATTCGCGATTTCGCCATTGCTGGGCCCGACTTGTCGCTTCGCGCCGAGTTGCTCCGAATACTTCATCGACGCCACCCGCCGCCACGGCGCCCTTCGGGGATCATACCTGGGTGCGCGACGTCTCCTTCGATGCCACCCGCTGCACACCGGCGGGCTGGACCCGGTTCCCTGAGGATTTCTTGGACCGCAACGCATTCCTAGCGTTCGCTCTTTCGTTTCTCGTCCTGAGCGTCTGGATGACGTGGGAGGCGAAGCGCCATCCGGCGCCGCAGCCCGGCGAGGTGATTGCGCGGACGAGCGAGCCGGCCACACCCCCGCCCGCGCAACCTGCGCCAACACCCCCTGCGCCCAGTGTGCCGGCGGCATCCGCGGCGACTCCACCGTCCGCCGGTGCTCCGGAACAGCTGGTCGATGTCGTGACGCCGCTCTACCACACGGTGTTGACGTCGCACGGAGCGGGCGTCCGGCGCTTCGAGTTGGCCCGCTACAACGCGCCGCACGGCGAAGGCGGCGGGCCGGTGGCGCTGATCGCCCGCGAGGAAAACGGGAATCCGGCGTTCGCGACGCCGCTCGTGGAACTCGGCCTCGGCGACCTCGGAAACGCCGACTTTCGCGTCGTTTCGGCAGATTCTCGCAAGGTGGTCTTCGAGAGAACACAATCAGGTGTCACCATTCGGAAGACCTTCGTCTTCGACGAGGACAGCTACCGATTCCGGCTCGGGCTCGAGATTGCGAACGGGACGGCGGGCGAGATCTCTCCGGAGTTCGGCGTGGTGCTACCCGCGCAAGTGCAACCGGGCTCGGACTTCCGCGAGCTGACGATCGCCGCTCTCGTACAGGGCAGCGTCCAGCGCGAGTTGATCGCGTCGTTCGGCAAGTCGGGCGGAATTGGTGCAATGTTCGGGAACAAACCCGAGCCCCAGCGCAATTTCGCCGGCGAGATCGACTGGTCTGGCGCGTACAGCCACTACTTCGTGACCGTGCTGATTCCGGACATCGCCCGCGATGCGCAGGTCCGTTGGCTCGTGGCGAAGCCTGGCGAGGAGACGCTGGTGACCGTCTCCCAGCCGGCCGTCAGCGTGCCCATCGCGACCTCGATCACACGGGAGTATGCGATCTACGCGGGCCCGAAGGATCCAGAGCAGCTCGCAGCGGTGGGCGCCCAGCTCAATCGCTCGATCGATCTCGGCTGGGCGTGGATTGCGCCACTCACGCGTGCCTTCGTCTGGCTCCTCAAGGCCTGCCATTCGGTAATCCCCAACTACGGCGTCGCGATCATCCTGCTCACCGTGATGGTGCGGCTCTGCACGGCCCCGCTGGCCGCAAAGCAGATGAAGTCGATGAAGCGGATGGGCGAGATCCAGCCGAAGCTGAAGGCGCTCCAAGCGAAGCACAAAGACGATCGCCAGCAGCAGTCGCAGGAAATGATGAAGCTCTACAAGGAAGCCGGTGTGAACCCTCTCGGCGGCTGCCTTCCGATGGTGCTCCAGATTCCTGTCTTCATTGGTCTCTACTACGCGCTCCAGAGTTCGATCGACCTGCGCCAGGCGCCGTTCCTGCTCTGGATCGATGATCTGTCGCGGCCCGAGACGCTCCTCACGATTCCGGGTGTCGGCTGGCCGGTGCGCGTGCTCCCCGTGTTGATGACGCTCAGCATGGTGCTCCAGCAACGGATGACGCCGATGACGACGATGGATCCAACGCAGGCGCGCACCATGATGGTCGTGATGCCCGTGATGTTTTTCTTCATGTTCTACGGCTTCCCGGCCGGCCTGGTGCTGTATTGGTTCGTGAGCAACCTGCTGGCGATTGCCCAGCAGCTCTACTTGAACCGGCAATTCACGCCCCAGCCGGCATAGCGAAGCATTCAGGAGGTAGTGGTGTACGACTCCAGTTCGGAAGTGCGCGAGTTCGTGGGACGCGATCGCGCCGAGGCAGTCGCGAAGGCGGCTGGCTTCTTTGGTTGCCCGCAGGAAGACCTTGCGATCGCAGAGCCCGAGGTCGGCGTGATCGCCGGGCTCGGCGCTCGGACGGTGGTGGTCGTGTACCCGCGAACGGCGCGGCCGCCCAATCGCGGCGGTGGCGGCGGCGGTTCACCGGAACCGCGCCGCGGGGGTCGCGAGGATCGCGGAGGCCGTGAGCCCCGGCGCGACGACGAGGGTCGCGGCCGAGGCGGCCGCGGCGCCCGCGGTCCGCGTGAGTCTCGCGACGCTGGCGGCCGCCGCGAAGCCCGCGAGTCGCGACCCGAGCGCGAGCCCCGCGAGTTTCGGGAAACGCGCGAGGCTGCGACGCCGCCCCGCCCCACAACCGAGGCCGGGCCGTCGATCGGCACCGCAACGAACGAAATGGGCGAACTCGGTTCGTTCGTGAAGGGACTCGTCGAACGGATGGAACTCGGGGCGTTCGAGATCACCGAGACCCAGGAGAACGAGTCGCTCGTGGTGATCCAGGTGCGCGGCGGGGCCGCTCAGCGGCTCGTGGGCGCCGAGGGTCGAACTGTCGATGCGATGCAGCTGCTGGCCAACCAGGCATCGCTTCGCATCAGTGGCGACGACGCCCCGCGAGTCGTCCTCGACGTCGAGGGCGACGGGGATCAGCGCGACGTCTATCTCACGCGGGTCGCCGAGCGCGCTGCATCGCGGGCGAGGGAGACCGGGCGCCCGGTCGCGCTCGAGGCGATGAACCCCAGGGACCGCCGCAGTGTGCACGTTGCACTGCGCGAGACGGATGGGATCGCCACGATGAGCGTCGGGGACGGCCACTATCGCCAGGTCGTGGTGGTTCCCGACAACGCGCCCGAATACGAAGAGGCGAAGCGCTACGAGTCGCAGTCGCAGCAGCGCGAGAGCCGCGACTGATCGCGTTCCACGTGGAACGTGAGGCACCTTTCGTTCCACGTGGAACACGAACCTCCCCAGCCTCTCGATCTCGAAGCAATCCTTGCGGCTGGCCTCGCGGAGCTCGGCCTCTCGGGCGATCGCGTCTCCGCCCTGGCCGAGCTCTCCCGTCTCGTCGCGCGCTGGGCGGAGCGCATCAACCTCACGGCGCACCGTGGCCCCGATGCGGTCGCCCGACGGTTGGTGCTCGATGCGGTCGCCCTGGGTGCTGCACTCCCCGCCGTCCCGCCTCGAACGCTGGCGGATCTGGGTTCGGGCGCCGGGTTCCCTGGGCTGCCCCTCGCGATCCTCTGGCCTTCCTGCCAGGTCACGTTGGTCGATTCCCGCGAGCGGAAGCATCACTTCCAGCGGACCGTCATCCGGACGCTCGGTCTCTCGAACGCGCGGGCCTTACGCGGCCGCGCCGAGTCGCTGGAGGCGACGCCGCACCAGGTTGTCGTTGCGCAAGCCATGGCTCAGCCCTCGACGGCACTGCAGTGGATGCGTCGCTGGGCCACGCCCGACGGGTGGCTCGTTCTGGCGCAATCGGATCGTCCCCCGAGCGTCGTGGCGCCTACGGATGTCCGGTTCGAGGCGATCCGTCGGTACCGGGTCCCATTGGGAAACGTCTCGAGATCTCTATGGCTGGGTCGCCCCGCAGGAGGGGAGTTCCTGGACGGGCCCTGCGCGGCTGTGATACCTAGAGATTGATCCCCAATGACGTCCCCAGAGGGAAACCCCCGTGGGAAGCCGCGCACACGTCTTCGCCGTCGCCAACCAGAAGGGCGGGGTCGGCAAGACCACGACCGCCGTGAACCTCGCCGCCTCGTTTGCCGTGTCCGAGCGGCGGACGCTGCTGATCGACCTCGACCCGCAGGCCAACGCCAGCAGCGGCATCGGGGTCGCGCCCCAGGCGACACATGTCTACGACACCTTGATCGGGCGCTATCCGCTGAAGGACGTCGCGCAGCCCACCGAGCTCGAGTTCCTGCGGGTCGTTCCCTCGGGCCCGGACCTGGTCGGCGCCGAAATCGAACTGGTGGGTGCCGAGCATCGCGAACGCCGCATCGAGCGCGCGGTCGCCGAAGTGCGCGACGACTACGACATCGTGTTGATCGACTGCCCGCCGTCGCTGGGGTTGCTGACACTCAACGCGCTCACCGCAGCGGATTCCGTGATCGTGCCGCTGCAGGCCGAGTACTACGCGCTCGAAGGACTCGCGCGGCTACTCGACACCATCGAGCTGGTGCGCAGCAACTTGAATCCGCGACTCGTGCTCGAAGGCGTCGTGCTGACGATGATGGATGCGCGCAACAACTTGAGTCGTCAGGTAGCCGACGAAGTTCGCAATCATCTCGGGGATCGCGTCTTCACCACCGAGATCCCGCGCAACGTGCGACTCTCCGAAGCTCCGAGTCACGGCCGCCCGGCGTTGCTCTACGACGTGCGCTCGAAGGGCTCGGTGGCCTATCTCCGCGTCGCCGAGGAAATCCTCCGCCGACTCGCTGCGACCCACCCCGCTGGAGGCGACCGATGACGACCCCCAAACGCAGTGCCCTCGGACGCGGCCTCGGCGCCCTGATTCCGGGCGCCGCGCGCGAGCGAGCGATCGAGCCGGAGCCTGTGTCGGCTCCCGATCCGAAGGCCACCGGTGAGCTGCCGATCGAGCAGATCCGCCCGAACCCCGAGCAACCGCGGCGCCGCTTCGACCCAGCCGAACTCGAGCGACTCGCCGATTCGATCCGCCGGCACGGCGTGCTGCAACCCGTGGTCGTGCGCGCGGTCGAGGGCGGCTACGAACTCGTCGTCGGCGAGCGGCGTTGGCGCGCCGCGCAGGCCGCCGGCCGAACCACGATCCCCGCCGTCGTCGCCGACGTGGCACCGCGCGACCGTCTGGAACTCGCGCTCGTCGAGAACGTCCAGCGCCACGACCTGAATCCGATCGAACTCGCGCTCGCCTTCCGCGCGCTCGCCGACACCGGTGCGACGCAGGAAGCGATCGGCGAACGCGTCGGCTTCGAGCGCTCGACGATCGCGAACCACCTGCGCCTGCTCGAGCTGTCGCGCGAAATGCAGGCCGACATCGAGGGTGGCGCGATGAGCGTCGGCCACGCCAAGGCGATCCTCGCCGTTGCGAACCCGGAGCGCCGACGTTCGCTGCGCGACCGCATCGTGCGCGACGCGCTCTCGGTGCGACAAGCCGAAGAGCTCGCGCGCGATCTCGGCGCGGCGACGCGCGTGGCCCATCGCAGCCGCATCACCACCGTCGATCCCGACCTCGCGAACCTCATCGACCTGCTGCGACAGCGCTTGCAAGCGCAGGTGCGACTGCGCGGCTCCGCGAGTCGCGGCCGCATCGAGATCGACTATGTCGGTGCGGACGAGCTGAATCGCCTCGTCGAGCTGATCCTGGGAGCGCCGTGAGCGAGCCGATCGTCGAAGCGACGGGAGCTGCCGACCCGGCCTGCGCGATCGGGCCCGGCGCCTCGTTCGACGGCACCGTCAGCTTCTGGGGACTCGCACGCATCGAGGGGCGGCTGCGCGGAGAAGTCGTCGCCGACGGAACGCTCCAGGTCGGACCGGAGGCCGACGTGCACGCGCGCATCGAGGTGGATGTGCTCATCGTCGCGGGTCTCGTCGAAGGCGAGGTCGTCGCGCGCGAGCGGGTCGAGGTGCTCGCCACCGGCCGCATCACCGCAGACGTGCGAACGCCACGTCTCGTCCTTGCGGAGGGCGGCCGCATCGAAGGGCGCCTCGAGATGGGAACGAAGAAGGGGTCCGCCGCGCCGTCGCCGACGCCTGCTTCCGCTGCATGAGAAGCGGCTTTTCGGGCCTCCCCAGTCCTTGAAACGCAGTCGATCTTTGTAAGAATCCGCCCGCCCGAAGGTCCCACTGGTGTTCCGGTGCGGCCGACCCAAAGCGCAGCCACGGTGCGCCGTTCCGCCACGAAGCGACGCCTCGCGGGTTGGCCCCACGAAAAGGGGGCCCGAGAGCCCGGAGCGAGACGTCCGGCCGAGCGCGGGTCACACTGGGTCTTGTTGGATCCCGGAGGAGAAGCGCGATGCGCCGCCAACCCACTGCGCTGCCCGCGCCGCTCCTGGGGTTGGTCGTGACGTCTGCGCTCTTGATGCCGCAAATCGCCGCCGCATCCGAAGAAGGCCTCGAGATCTATCCCGAGCCGACCCGGCTGCTCGTGTTGCTCGTGCTCTTCGTGATCCTCGTGCCGGTGCTCGACCGACTGCTCTTCAAGCCGCTGCTCGGCGTGCTCGACGCGCGCGCGGAGCGCATCGAAGGCGCCCGCGTCCGCGCCGCGGAGCTGGCTCAACAGGCCGCCGCGCTGCTCGCGCGCCACGACGAGGCCGTGCGCCAGGCGCGCGAAACCGCACACGTCGAGCAGGTACGACTCGTCGAGGAGGCGCGCCGCGCCCATCAGGCGACGGTCGGCGAGGCCCGCAGCGCCGCCGAGCGCGAAGTCGTCGGCGCGCGCGGCGAGATCTCGCGCGCGGCCGCTTCGGCGCGCGGCGCGCTCGGCGCCGAGGCGGAACCGCTGGCGCGCGAAATCACCGCACGCCTGCTCGGCCGGAGCGCCGCGTGAAACGCGTCCGAAACCTCGTGCCCGCGTTTTTCGTGCTGCTCGCGCCCGCGCTCGCGCTGGCGTCTGGTGAGGGCGGCGCGCACGAGTCGAGTCTGCTCTGGCACGTGATCAACCTCGCACTCGTCGTCGGCGTGATCGTCTACTTCGCGCGCACGCCGATCCGCACCTACATGGCCGAGCGTCGCCAGAACATCGAGGCGGGCATCGAAGCGGCGCAGCCGCGAACTGTCGGAAGCCGAGAGCCGGCTCGTCGCATGCAACGAGCGGGTGGCGTCGCTCGATCGCGAGATCGAGGAGATCCGCCGCACCGTTCACGCGCAGGCCGAGAACGAACGCGAGCGTCTGCTCGCCGACGCCCGCGTCGCGGCCGAGCGCATCCACCGCGACGCCCACGCACGCCGTCGAGCAGGAGTCGCGTCGCGCGCGCGAGGACCTGCGCAACGAGGCCGTCGAGATGGCCGTGCGCCTCGCGGGCGATCTCTTGAAGCGACAAGTCACCGATTCGGACCGCGCGCGGCTCGTCGACGAGTTCGTCGAGCGCGTCGAGTCCTCGCCGCCCGCTGCGGCGACGCGGAGCTGAGCGGCATGGCCGGCAAGCGCTCCGCCGCACTCCGCTACGCCAAGGCGCTCTTCGGCCTCGCGCAGGAAGCGGGCGCAGTCGAGTCGGTGCGAGCCGAACTCGATCGTGTCGCCGAGGCGATCGACGACGGTTCCCACGCTCGCCGACGTCCTCGTGCTTCCGATGTATCCCGCGGCGGAGCGGCGCGCAGCGCTGCAACGGCTCGCGGGCCCGCTCGGTCTCTCGCCGCTGCTCACCCACTTCCTCTCCTTCCTGATCGATCAGCGCCGGACGCGCGATCTCGCGGTGATCCACGAGGACTACGTGCGGCTCGCCGAGGAAGCGGCGGGTCGCGTGCACGGCGAATTGGTGTCCGCGACGCCGCTCGAACCGGCGCAGCTCGACTCGCATCCGTGCGGCCCTCGCGCGACGCATGGGCCGCGAACTCGATCTCGCGATCCGCGTCGATCCCGACCTGCTGGGCGGGCTGGTGGCCCGGGTCGGCGACCTCGTATTCGACGGCAGTCTGCGCACCCAGCTCGCGCAGCTCCGCGCGCAACTCACGGGAGAACGATGAGAGATGCCTCTCGACATCAAGCCGGCTGAGATCACCGACATTCTGAAGCGCGAGATCCGGGAATACGGTCGCGAGATCGACATCGCCGAGACCGGCACCGTGCTCTCGGTCGGCGACGGCATCGCGCGCGTCTACGGGCTCGACAAGGCCATGGCCGGCGAACTCGTCGAGTTCCCGGGCGGCGTGCGCGGGATGGTGCTGAACCTCGAAGAGGACAACGTCGGCATCGCGATCATGGGCGAGTACGAGCACATTCGCGAAGGCGATCTGGTGCGCCGCACCAACCGCATCGTCGAAGTGCCGGTCGGCATGGGGCTGCTCGGCCGCGTCGTCGACGCGCTCGGCGAGCCCGATCGACGGCAAGGGTCCGATCGACTCGAAGGAGACGCGGCGCGTCGAGCTGAAGGCGCCGGGCATCGTGACGCGCAAGTCGGTACACGAGCCGCTGCAGACCGGTATCAAGGCGATCGACGCGATGACGCCGATCGGCCGCGGCCAGCGCGAGCTGATCATCGGCGACCGCCAGACCGGCAAGACGGCGATCGCGCTCGACACGATCATCAACCAGAAGGGCCTCGACGTGTTCTGCATCTACGTCGCGACCGGGCAGAAGCAGTCGACCGTCGCGCAGGTGGTCGAGAAGCTCACCCAGTTCGGCGCGATGGAGTACACGATCGTCGTCGCCGCCACCGCGAGCGAGCCGGCGCCGCTGCAGTTCATCTCGCCCTACACCGGCTGCACGATGGGCGAGTGGTTCCGCGACAACGGCAAGCACGCGCTGATCGTCTACGACGATCTCTCGAAGCAGGCCGTCGCGTACCGCCAGCTCTCGCTGCTGCTGCGCCGCCCGCCGGGTCGCGAGGCGTATCCGGGCGACGTGTTCTACGTGCACTCGCGGCTGCTCGAGCGCGCCGCCAAGCTGAACGACGAACTCGGCGGCGGCAGCCTCACCGCGCTGCCGATCATCGAGACGCAGGCGGGCGACGTCTCGGCGTACATCCCGACCAACGTGATCTCGATCACCGACGGCCAGATCTTCCTCGAGACCGACCTCTTCAACTCGGGCATCCGGCCGGCGGTGAACGTCGGCATCTCGGTGTCGCGCGTCGGCGGTGCGGCCCAGACCAAGGCGATGAAGGCGGTTGCCGGCAAGCTCAAGCTGACGCCTCGCGCAGTACCGCGAGATGGCCGCCTTCGCGCAGTTCGGTTCGGACCTCGACAAGGCGACGCAGGAACAGCTCGCCAACGGCGCGCGGCTCACCGAGATGCTGAAGCAGCCGCAGTACCGGCCGATGCGCGATGGAAGAGCAGGTCGTCGCGATCTACTCGGCGACGCCCGCCGAGGGTCGCCCGTCGTGGGTGCGCAAGTACGGCGTCGAGGACATCGGTCGCTACGAGCAGGAGATGTTGGCGTACGTGAAGAGCCAGCACCCCGAGATCCTCGCCGAGATCCAGAGCAGCGGGAAGCTCGAAGACGGCCGTCAAGGCGAAGCTCGACGCCGCGCTCGACGCGTTCGCGCAACGTCTTCCAGCCGTCGAAGCGCGCGCACGCCGAGGTCGCCTAGCCCGATGCCCAGCCTGAAGGACATCCGGCGCCGGATCGGCAGCGTCAAGAAGACGCAGCAGATCACGCGCGCGATGCGCATGGTCGCGGCGGCAAAGCTACGGCGCGCGCAGGATGCCATCGAGTCGGCGCGGCCCGTACGCCGAGCGCATGCGCGAGACGCTGGTCGAGGTGGCGGCGAGCCAGGGCGGTTCCGCGGAACACCCGCTGCTCGCGACACGCGAGTCGGTGCGCAAGATCGACGTCGTCGTCATCACTTCGGATCGCGGCCTCTGCGGCGCGTTCAACGCCAACGTGCTGAAGCGCGCCGAGGCGGAGATCGCGGCGCGCGCGGCGAAGCGCGGAGTCGCTGGGGCTCACGCTGATCGGCCGCAAGTCGGGCGAGTTCTTCGGTCGTCGCCGCGCGAGCCAGGTGGTGCAAGAGCTTCACCGGCATCACGCGCGTCGACTACAGCCACGCCGTTGTCGATTGCCGAGTTCGTGAGCGCAGCGCTTCCTCGCCGGCGACTCCGACGAGGTCGTGCTCGTGCACAGCGAGTTCGTGAGCACGATGACGCAGCGCCCGCGCGTGGTGCGGCTGCTTCCGCTCGCGCCCGAAAACGCGGCCGACGTCGCTACGGGCGCAGTGCCGTTCACCGTCGAGCCCAACGCCGAGGCGCTGCTGAAGCATGCTGGTGCCGAAGGCGCTGAGGTGGAGCTCTTCCGCGCGCTGCTCGAGAGCCAGGCCGGCGAGCACGCCGCGCGCATGACTGCGATGGAGAGCGCCACGCGCAACACGGAAGACATGATCAGCAGGCTGACCTTGCAGTACAACCGCGCAAGGCAAGCTGCGATCACGAAGGAACTGGTCGAGATCGTCTCGGGCGCCGAGGCGCTCTAGTGAGGCCCTTGAGGCGGACGTGATCGCGGCGCGCAGCGAGCCGCAGGCGAGCGAAGTCATGAGTGGGGCCGCGATTACCAAGGAACTGGTCGAAATCGTCTCTGGCGCGGAAGCGTTGTAGGCAAGTTCAGGGAGAAATCATGGCAGGTGCGAACGGTCGCGTCGTTCAGGTTCTGGGTCCCGTGGTGGACGTCGAGTTCCCGCCGGGCGAACTGCCCGAGGTGTACACGGCGCTGCGCCTCACCAACGCGGCGATCAGCGACGCCGAGAACAACCTCGTGATCGAGGTGGCGCAGCATCTCGGCGAGAACACCGTGCGCTGCGTCTCGATGGACACCACCGACGGCCTGACGCGCGGCGCCGCCGTCGTGAACACCGGCGACGGCATCCGCGTGCCGGTCGGTCCCGAGACGCTCGGCCGCATCATGAACGTGATCGGCGAGCCGGTGGACGAGCGCGGTCCGATCGGCGCCAAGAAGAGCCTCCCGATCCATCGGCCGGCACCGCTCTTCGTCGACCAGGCCACCTCGGTCGAGACGCTGGAGACCGGCATCAAGGTCGTCGATCTGATCGCGCCGTATCCGAAGGGCGGCAAGGTCGGCCTGTTCGGCGGCGCGGGTGTCGGCAAGACCGTCGTCATCCTCGAGCTGATCAACAACATCGCGAAGCAGCACGGCGGCTTCTCGGTGTTCGGCGGCGTCGGCGAGCGCACCCGCGAAGGCAACGATCTCTGGCACGAGATGGCGGACGCCAAACTCAGCGACGGCACGACCGTGCTCGACAAGGCGGCGCTCGTGTTCGGCCAGATGAACGAACCGCCCGGAGCGCGCGCGCGCGTCGGTCTCTCGGCCCTCACCGTCGCCGAGTACTTCCGCGACGAAGAGGGCAAGGACGTGCTGCTCTTCATCGACAACATCTTCCGCTTCACGCAGGCCGGCTCGGAAGTGTCGGCGCTGCTCGGCCGCATCCCGTCGGCAGTCGGCTATCAGCCGACGCTCTCGACCGACATGGGCGAGCTGCAGGAGCGCATCACCTCGACGAAGAAGGGCTCGATCACCTCGGTGCAGGCGATCTACGTGCCCGCCGACGACCTCACCGACCCGGCGCCGGCCACCGCGTTCGCGCATCTCGACGCCACCACCGTGCTCTCGCGCCAGATCGCCGAGCTGGGCATCTACCCCGCCGTCGATCCGCTCGACTCGACCAGCCGCATGCTCGATCCGCAGACCGTCGGCGAGGAGCACTACAACGTCGCGCGCGGCGTCCAGCAGGTGTTGCAGCGTTACAAGGATCTCCAGGACATCATCGCGATCCTCGGCATGGACGAGCTTTCCGAAGAGGACAAGATCACCGTGGCGCGGGCGCGCAAGCTGCGGAATTTCCTGTCACAGCCGTTCAGTGTCGCCGAGCAGTTCACCGGAACGCCTGGCCGCTACGTGCGCCTCGAGCAGACCATCAGCGGCTTCAAGGAAATCCTCGAGGGCAAGCACGACGCGCTGCCCGAGCAGGCGTTCTTCATGGTCGGCACCATCGAAGAGGCCGTCGAGAAGGGCAAGCGGCTGGTTTAACAGGATGCAGACAAACCTCTCCCGTCGCCGAGCACGGATCTTCGTGCCGATCTCTTCGTTGCGAAAGCTCGCCGTAGCTCTGCTACGGCTGCGCTTCCGCGCCTCGCCGCGAAGCCCTCTAAGTACATCGGGCACGTCCCGAATCTCCGCGCTCGGCTCGGTCCGACGTTTGTCAGCACCCTGCTAATGCCGCTCCAACTCACCATCGTGACGCCCGAGGGCGTGCGCTACGACGGACCGGTCGAGCGCGTGGTCGTGCCGGGCGCCGAGGGCGACTTCGGCGTGCTGCCCGGCCACGAGCGCTTCCTCTCGCCGGTGCGGATCGGCGAGCTGGAGCTCGAAACCCCGGGCGCGAATGGCCGGTGGGCCGCCGTCTCCGACGGCTTCGCCGAAGTGTCGGGCGACAAGGTCGTGTTGATGGTCGACTCCTGCGAGTTCGCCGCCGACATCGACGCCGCCCGCGCCGAGCGCGCCCGCGCCCGCGCCGAGCACGAGACTCGAGCGTCTGAAGCACGCGCAAGAAGACGCGACGATGTTCAAGCTCGAAGAAGCCGCGCTCCACCGCGCGCTGATCCGGCTCCAGGTCGCCGCGAAGCAGCGCGCCATCTAGACCGCTCGTCAGCCGCCGGACTGCTTCACCGGCGTCGCCTTGAGCTTGGCCTTGCCGGCCTCGACGACGACGCGGAAGCGCACCTCGTCGCAGCCGTAGCGCTGCTGGATCGCGGCGCGCTGTTTCGCGACGAGTTGGTCGAGCTTCGCGCGCGAGACTCCCGAGACGTCCTCGCCGCAGCTCGCGCGCGCGTTGCGATAGGCCTCGAAGAGGTCGGTGCCGCCGGCGGTGACCTCGTCGGCATTCCGCTTCGACGACCGGGTGGGTTCGGCCGGCACCTCGTCGCCGATGCCGCGCTCGCGTTCGTGCAGCTTGGCCTTGAAGACGTGGCGCTCGTAGGTCCCCGCTTCGATCTTGCGGAGCGTCTCGTCCCACTGCCGCCGCATCGCGAAGAGGCGCGAACACAGCGTGTTGAACTTGAAGCGCAGCGCCGTGTTCTGGATGCCGGTGTTCGAGTAGCGGGTGACCAGCTTGTTCACGTCGCCGCGCGTCAGCACCGGCTCGCGCGGCCGCGAACCGATGAAGTACTGGTCGTACTCGAACTTCAGCTGCTTGATCTTGTTGTCGAGGACGAGCATGTCCTCGGCGATTTCGTTCGTAGAGGAGGGCGGCGGCGCATTCGGCACGCGCTTCGGATCGGAGCGCCGCGGCGCAGTCTTGAGGGTGGAATCCCCCGCCGGGACTTCGACTAGACTCGCCACCAGGCATGCCCCGGCTCTGGCTACACGACGCGGTCCTGCTCGATCCCGAAGCGCCGAGCGAGGCGCCCGGCTCGCTGCTGATCGAAGACGACCGGATCGCGGCTCGACTCGGACCCGCCGAGCCGGCGCCGGCCGGTGCCGGACCGATCTCGCTCGGCGGCGCCCGACTCGCGCCGGGATTCGTCGACCTGCACTTCCACGGCGAGCTGGCTGCGTGCGATCTCGATGACGCGGCGGGCGCGCTGCGTCGAGCCTCTGCGTCACTCGTGCGTCATGGCGTCACCGCGTTCCTCGCGACCACCGTCGCCTGGCCGGCGGCCGAGCTGCGCCTGCGCATCGAGCGGACTCGCCGTCCGCACTCGCCGAAGGTGACTGGCCGGGCGCCGTGCCGATCGGCATCCACCTCGAAGGTCCGTGGATCCGGCCCGAGGCCGCGGGCGCGCAGCCGCCTGACGGCATCCGTCCCTATGACCCGGCCGAGGGCGCCGCGATCTTCGACCGCGCCGGCTCGGCGCTGCGACTCGTCACGCTCGCGCCCGAACTGCCCGGCGCGCGGCGGCTCGAAGCCGATCTCGCGCGTCGCGGCGTCGCGATCGCCGTCGGTCACACGCTCGCGAATGATGCGGACCTCCGCGCGTCCGTCGCGAACGGCGCCTGCCACGCGACGCACCTCTTCAACGCGATGGGTTCGACTGCACCACCGCGACGCCGCGCCCGCCGCCGCGCGCCGGCGGCTTCGCGGCCCTCGTCCTCGACGAAGAGCAGCTCGGCTGCGACGTCATCGCGGATGGCGCGCACGTGCACCCCGATTGGCTCCGCCTCGCGGCGCGTACCAAGCGATCGCGGCTGATCCTGATCAGCGACCGCATCGATGTTCCGGAGGCGGCATCGGCAGCGCCCGCTTGGCTGGCGGCCGATCGGCTCGCCAGCGACGGCGTCGCCTGGCGGCTGCCGGACGGCCGCCTCGCCGGTTCTCTGCTCACGCTCGACGCGGCGATCCGCAACGTCGCGTCATGGAATGTGATGCGCTCGCATGACGCAGTCGCCGCCTGCACGCTGCGGCCGGCGCGCCTGCTGGGCGTCGAGCGCCAGCACGGGACACTACGCGTCGGCGCACGCGCGGATCTCGTCGCGCTCTCGGACGCCGGCGAGGTCGTCGCGACCTGGATCGGCGGTCGCGAGGTGTTCCGCGCGAAGCTTCGCTGACGGGGTTGCCGGGAGTCAGCCGAGCGTCGCAGTGCGATCGACACGCGGGAGGATTCGGAGGAGAAACGGCGGGCGTTTCCCGAGAGACGAATGGGACAGTCCCTTTCGTCCTCGATGTCACGCTGCTGGCCTTCTTCTGGGCCGAAGCGAATCGCGACCCGGTGAGCGTTCAGCGGGCGAGCAGCCGATCGAGGTCGATCGCGCCCGCCGGCACCCGAGCTTCGGCCGGGAGCGACTCGACTTCGCCGGCGAGGCGGGCGCCGAGCGACTCGCGCAGCGCGACCAGGTTGGCGCGGTCGGACGATGAGATGACGCGGGACCCATGCGAGATCACGACCCCGGCGAGCGCGAGGCCGCGCCGTTCGATCGCCTCGAGCGTCAGCAGGGTATGGTTGATGGTGCCCAATGACGCGCGCGTCACGACGACCAGCGGCGCGTCGAACTCCGCCGCGAGATCGGCCATCGAGTAGCCGGCGCGGATCGGAACCAGGATCCCGCCAGCTCCCTCGATCAGCAGCAACGGATGGCGCCGCGCGAGTTCCGCATGGGCGGCGCGGATCACTTCGAGATCGACCGTGCGCCCCTCGTGCGCGGCCGCGACGCTCGGCGCCGCCGGAAGGGCAAAGCGCTGCGGGCAGACGAGGTCGAGCGAATCGTTCACACCCGCTGCTTCGCAGAGCGAGATCGCGTCGAGGGGACCCTGGGTCCCGACGCCCGTCTCGATCGGCTTCATCACGCCGACGTCGCGGTGGCGGCGGCGCAGCGCCGCGGCGATCGCGCCGGCCACGACCGTCTTGCCGACGCCCGTGTCGGTGCCGGTGATGAAGAGGCGCTCGCGACCTTCTAGCGGGCACGACTGGAGCGGCCTTCGGCGAGAACGGTCTGGTCCGCCACTTCCTCGCAGAGCGCTTCCGCGAAGGCGTCGATCTCGCCCTCCGTGTGGGTCGCCATCGGCGTCACGCGCAGCCGGGCGGTGCCTTCCGGAACCGACGGCCAGCGGATGCCCTGGGCGTAGAAGCCGCGCTCGAGAAGTCGCTCGCAGGTCGCCATCGTGGTCGCGTTGTCGCCGATCCGGACCGGCACGATGTGCGTGGTGCTCGGTGCGGTCGAGATGCCCGCCTGCGCCAGCCGTTCGCGCAGGCGCGTGGCGTTCGCCTGGAGCCGCTCGCGCCGCCACGGCTCGCGCGCGACGAGTCGCAGCGCCGCGCGTGCCGCTTCGACCTGCGGCGGCGCGAGCGCGCACGAGAAGATGAACGGGCGGGCGGTGTTGACGAGCAGCTCGCGCAGCGCGACGCCACCCGCGACGAACGCGCCGAACGAGCCGAGCGCCTTGCCGAGCGTGCCGACGAGGACGTCGATGCCATCGGCGACACCGAGCAGCTCGGCGCTGCCGCGACCGTTCGCGCCGAGCGTGCCGATGCCGTGCGCGTCGTCGAGCAACACCATCGCGTCGTGCCGGCGCGCCACCGGCACCAGCTCGCGCAGCGGCGCGAGGTCGCCGTCCATGCTGTAGACGCCGTCGAGCACCACGAGCACGCGCCGATGCGCCGCCGTCGCGGCGCGCAGCACCGCGTCGAGCGAGTCCGCGTCGCCGTGCGCGAAGACGTGCACCGCGGCGCGCGCGAGCCTGCAGCCGTCGATCAGCGAGGCGTGCACGAGCGCGTCCGAGACGACCGCGTCTTCCGGGCCCGACCAGCGCCGGGATCACGCCGGCGTTCGCCATGTAGCCGGTCGAGAACGCGAGCGCGGCGGGCGTGCCGAAGAACGCGGCCAGCTCTTCTTCGAGTCGCTCGTGCAGCGTGAGGTTGCCGCTGATCAGGCGCGAGCCGCCGGCCGCGCAGCCGTAGTCGCGCGCGGCGCGCGCCGCCGCCTCGACCACTTCGGGGTGTCGCGCGAGATCGAGGTAGTTGCTGCCCGCGAAGAGCAGCACGTCGCGACCGTCGACCCGCATGCGCGGCGCCTGCGCGCCGTCGAGGACGCGCATCCTGCGATGCGTCCCGCGCGCGCGGATCGCGCCGAGCTTCTCGCGGGCGACGTCCTCGACGCTCATTCTGCCGGCGCGGAGCCGTCCTGCTGCGCTTCGCTCGGCTGCGGCTCGCTGCGCACGCGGGTCGCAGGTCCGCGCTTGCGGGCGGCGATCTCCGGACGCAGCACGTCGTCGCCGCCGCCGGGAATCTCGAAGTGCACGGTCCCCTTCTCGTGTTCGTCGAAGTAGAGCAGGTTGCCGTCCACCTCGAAGCCGGCGTCGGCGATCATGCGAATAGGTGTCCTTCACCGCGTCGCCGCGCGTCGTGAGATACCCCTCGACGAAGAGCGAGTTCGCCGGCCACAGCACCAGTGCGCCGAGCGATCGCAGGTGTCCTTCGCGACCGCCCGCCGCGCGGATCTCCGCGCGCGGATTCACCAGCCGCATCAGCGCGAGCGCGCGCAGGCAGCGCTCGGGCGTCAGCGAGCCGTCGTCGATCACCGGGTTGCCGTCGATCGGCACCAGGAAGTTCACCGGGATCGACGGCACTTCCAGCTCGCGCAGCGCGAACGCGACGTCGACCACGTCGCGCGCTGGTCTCGCCCATGCCGAGGATGAAGCCGGCGCACGGCTCGATGCCGTTCTTCTTGGCCGCGAGCAGCGTGTTCACGCGGTCCTGGTACGAGTGCGTCGAGCAGATCTCGGGGTAGTGGCGCTCGCTGGTGTTGAGGTTGTGGTTGAGGCGGTCGAGGCCGGCCGTCGGCGAGGATGCGCGCCTTCTCGTCGTCGATCAGACCGCAGGATACGCAGACCTGGATCGGGAAGCGCGCCTTGATCTCGCGCACCAGGTCGGCGATCTCGTGGGTGCGCGCGGTCGTCGGGCCGCGACCGGAGAGCACCATGCAGTAGCGCGTCACGCCGGCGCGCGCGGCGCGCTCGGCCTCGGCGAGGATCTCGGCGCGCTCCTTCAGCGGATACTTCCGGATCGGCGCCGACGAATCCTTCGACTGCGAGCAGTAACCGCAGTCTTCCGGGCACAGACCGTTCTGCACGTTGTTGAGGATCTGCACCTGCACGCGGCGACCGAAATGGCGCTCGCGCGGAAGCGAAGCCGCGTGCAGCAGCGGCAGCAGCGCGACGTCCGGGGCGTCGAGGATCCAGAGCGCTTCGTCGCGCGTCGGGGGCTCGTCGCGCAGGGCGCGCTCGGCGAGGCGGGCGTAGCGGTCGAACACGGGACACCTCCGGGTCGCGGCAAGGTCCGCGAGTCCGGAGCCCCTGTCAACCAAAGTGGGCATGTCGAGTTGACGGGCTCTGCGGTTAGACTGCACGACCGTGGCGAAGGCCCGCTCCTCGTATTCCTGCACCGAATGCGGCGCCCACCACGCGCGTTGGCTCGGTCGCTGTCCGAGCTGCGGCGGCTGGTCGACGCTGGTCGAGCACTCCGATGCGCCGGCGCCGCGCGGCGCGGAGTTCCTCGCGTCGTCGCCGGGCCTCGCGTCGTCGACCAAGCCGATCGCGCTGCGCGACGTCGCGAGCGGCGGCGCGCCGCGCCTCGCAGACCGGCATCGCCGAAGCTCGATCGCGTGCTCGGCGGCGGCCTCGTGCCGGGCTCGGTCGTCCTGCTCGGCGGCGAGCCGGGCATCGGCAAGTCCACGCTCGCGCTGCAACTCGCCGCGAGTCTGCAACTCATGACCCCGCGAGCCGGCGGGAACGCCGGCTCGCCGAACACGGGTCAGGGTGCCGTGTGCTTTACGTGACTGGCGAAGAGAGCGTCGAGCAGATTCGGCTGCGCGCCGAGCGACTTGCCGGCGCTGCCCGAGGATCTCGTGCGTGCTCACCGAGACGCGCGCCGAGGCGATCGCCGAGCCGTGGCGCGCGACGGCGCCCGCGCTGGTGCTCGTCGATTCGATCCAGACGCTGCAGACCGAGCGCGTCGAGTCGGCGGCGGGCTCCGTCGGCCAGGTGCGCGAGTGCGCGGCGCTGCTCGCGGCCGCGGCGAAGTCGACGGGCGCCGCCGTCGTGTTGATCGGCCACGTCACCAAGGACGGCGCGCTCGCCGGCCCGCGCGTGCTCGAACACCTCGTCGACGTCGTGCTGATCTTCGAAGGCGATCGCGGTCACTCGTATCGCGTGCTGCGCGCGATCAAGAACCGCTTCGGCTCGACGCTCGAAGTCGGCGTCTTCTCGATGGGCGAAGCGGGTCTCGAAGTGGTCGACAATCCGAGCGAGCTGTTTCTCGCCGAGCGTCGCGCCGGCGCGATCGGTTCGTGCGTGGTGCCGCTGCTCGAGGGCACGCGGCCGATCCTGCTCGAAGTGCAGGCGCTGGTGGCGCCCGCGAGCTACGGCACCGCGCGTCGCACCGCGATCGGCTTCGACGAAGGGCCGCCTCGCGCTGCTGCTCGCCGTGCTCGCGCGCCGTGGCGGTGTCGACGCGCTCAACTGCGACGTCTACCTGAACGCGACCGGCGGCGTGCGCATCGCGATCCCGCCGCGGATCTCGGCGTCGCGCTCGCGATCGCGTCGAGCCGGCTCGATCTGCCGCTGCCGCCCGACGCCGCCGCGATCGGCGAGATCGGGCTCGGCGGCGAAGTGCGGCGCGTCGCGCGCCTCGAGTCGCGAGTACGCGAGGCCGCGCGTCTCGGCTTCACGCGCATCCTCGTGCCCGCAAGCGAGCGCAGCGAGCGCGCAGCGAGCCAAGGGCGAGCGAGGTCCAGCAGGCTCGACGCATTGGCAAAGGCGAGCGGTGCGCAGCTCGTGCCGGTCGACGGCGTGGCCGACGCGGTCGCCTGGTTGCGCGCCTCGGCGGCGCGGGATCGTCGCGCTGAAACGCCGGTTTCCGGCCCCAATTCCGCCGTTTCCGCGCGTTCTCCGGTTTGACGCTCCCAGCCCGCGTGGCTAGCCTGCGACGCGATGTCGGACGCCCCCTCCTTCTTTGCTGACGCGCTCGATCACGTCGCCGAGCCGCTCGAACTGGTCGAGCGCGCGATGCGCGAGCAACTCGCGACGGAGGCGGAAGTGATCGCCGCCGTCGGCGATCACGTGCTCTCGTCGGGCGGCAAGCGCGTGCGACCGGCGATCCTGCTGCTCGCCGCCGAACTCTGCGGCTACACCGGAACGCGACGCGTGCAGGTCGCCGCCGCGGTCGAGCTGCTACACACCGCGACGCTGCTCCACGACGACGTCGTCGACGTCTCGCCGCTGCGCCGCGGCCGGGCCTCGGCGATGGCGCTCTGGGGCAATCGCCGCGCCGTCCTCGCCGGCGACTTCTTCTACGCACGCGCCTCGTCGATGATCGTCGAAGACGGCGATCTCGACGTGCTCTGGGTGTTCTCGAACACGATCCGGCTGATGGCCGAAGGCGAGATCCTGCAGCTCCAGCGCAGCTTCGATCCGAGCGTGACGGAGCAGCACTACTACGCGGTGATCGAGCGCAAGAGCGCCGCGCTGCTCGGCGCCGCGAGCGAAGCCGGCGCGATCCTCGGCGGCGTGACGCGCGCCGAGCGCCGCCGCCTCGCCGAGTACGGTCGCGAGCTGGGCCTCGCCTTCCAGATCCGCGACGACGCGCTCGACTACGAAGCCGGCGCCGACGTGCTCGGCAAGGAGCGCTACACGGACCTGCGCGAGGGCAAGGTGACGCTGCCGCTGCTGCTCGCGCTGAAGCGCTGCAACGCGGACGAGCGCGAGGCGATCGAGCGCGTGCTGAAGAGCGCCGCGCGCCGCGACCAGCAGGATCTGCAGACGCCGAGCGACGCCGATCTCGCGCCGGCGCTCGAAGTGGTGGCGCGCTACCGCGGCGTCGACGACGCGGTGCGCCGCGCCGAAGAACACGTCGCCCGCGCGCGCGCGGCGATCGCGCCGTTCCCCGACGGCGTCGCCAAGCAGGCGCTGCTCGCTGCCGCGGATTTCGCCGCCGCGCGCGACCGCTGAGCGAACGCGATTCACCCCACGGTCCCGTGGGAGACTCCCATGCAGAAGCAGAATGCCGGACGGACCGGCTTCGGTCGGCGCGTGTTCGCGCTGGCCGTCCTCGCAACCCTCGCCGTGGCGGCGCCGCTCGCCGGCGCCGCACCGAACGCGGACGAGCGACCCGCCGTGGTGAACCTCAACACCGCCACCGCGGACGAGCTCGAAGCGCTGCCGGGCATCGGCGCCAAGAAGGCCGAGGCGATCGTCGAGGCGCGCAAGGCGCGCGGCGGCTTCAAGAGCGTCGACGAGTTCGTCGACGTGCGCGGGATCGGTCCCGCGCAGCTCGAGAAGCTGCGGCCGCACGTGCGCGTGTCGAACGACGCGACGAGCGGCGGCGCCGCGAAGCCGTAGCGAGATCGCGCAAACCAGGGACTGGGAGTCGCGCGAGCGGCTCCCAGTACCCAGCCTGGCCAGCCTGCGAACTCGTCTCGGCCGGCGCGCAAGTCGGCCTCGGGATGCGCCCGCTACCTTGGCGCGCCATGCGCCTGCTGTGCGCCGTCGCCATCTCGTTGCTCCTCGCGACCGCGCCCGCGACGGCTTTCGACGCCGTCGCCGCGGCGCCCGCGCGGCGCATCGTCTCGATGAACCCGTCGCTCACGCGCATCCTCGTCGCGATCGGCGCAAAGGACGCGCTGGTGGGCGTCGACGAGTTCTCGGCGCGCGCCGAGCCGGCGGTAGCGTCGCTGCCGCGTGTCGGTGGGCTCTACTCGCCGAGTCTCGAGTCGGTGGTCGCGCTCGCGCCCGATCTCGTGGTGATCGTGCCGAGCCTCGAGCAGCGCGAGTTCCGCACGCGCCTCGAGCGCGCTGAAGCCTTTCCGTTCGAGGACTTCGATCCAGTCCGATTCGAGCAGGTGCTCGATACGATTGGCGAGCTCGGGGCGGCTCGTCGGTCACGAGGCCGAGGCGAAGACGCGCGTCGACGCGATCCGCCGCGCGCGCGGTGTCGTGCAGCGCGCCACCGCCGGCCGCGCGCCGCTGCGCGCGGTGCTGGTGCTGCAGCGCGAGCCGCTCTTCGTGGCGGGACGCGGTTCGTTCCTCGACGAAATGCTCGCGATGGCGGGCGGCGCGCAACCTCGGCGCCGAACTGGGCGAGACCTGGCCGCGCACGTCGGTCGAGTGGCTGGTCGGCGGCGGGCCCCGAGGTGATTCTCGACAGCGATTCCGATCCCGCGCCGGCGGCGCGCTACTGGGCGCGCTGGCCGTCGCTTCCCGCGGTCGAGCACGGTCGCATCGTCGCGGTCAACGCGGGGGACGTGACGCTGCCCGGCCCCGATCTGGACAAGGCGCTCGTCACACTCGCGCGCGCGCTGCACGGAAATGCGCTCCCGCTCGACGCCCTGGTCGCGCCGTGAAGGTGCTGCGGCCCGCGCGACTCGTCGCGGTGCTGGCCGCGCTCGCACTGGTGCTGCTCGCGGCGATCGCGATCGGCCTCGCGTGGGGACCGAGTTCCGTGTCGCTTCGCGAGGCGCTCGGCGTACTCCTCGATGCCGGAATCGAGCGGCCCCGCGGCCGACATCGTGCGGCGCATCCGGCTGCCGCGCGTCGCCGCCGGCGCGCTGGTGGGCGCGTCGCTTTCGGTCGCGGGCGTGGTGTTCCAGGCGCTGCTGCGCAACCCGCTCGCCGATCCGTTCGTCTTGGGAATCTCGGGCGGCGCGGCGCTCGGCGGTGTCGCCGTATTGAGTCTCGGGCACGCGCTCGGACTCGGCGCGGGCGCCGTGCCGGTCGCCGCGTTCGGCGGCGCGCTCGCGACGACCGCGCTGCTCTTCGGCGCCGCGGGCGTGCGCGGACGGCTCGCGGCGACGACGCTGCTGCTCACTGGCGTCGTCTTCAACGCCTTCGCGTCGGCGGCCATCGTGTTCCTCGCGTCGCTCGGCGGCATGGCCGAGGGCACCAGCATCTTCCTCTGGCTGATCGGCAACCTGGCGTCGGCGCGCAGCGAGCTGCTGATCCCGCTCGCCGCGCTCTTCGCGCTGGGTCTCGCCTGCGCGCTGCCGCTCTCGCGCACGCTCAATCTGCTCTCGCTCGGCGACGAAGCCGCCGAGCAGCTGGGGATTTCCGTCGAGATCGCGAAGCGCGTGCTGCTCTTCGCGACCGCGCTGATGGTCGGCGCCGCGGTGTCGGTGTCGGGGTTGATCGGCTTCGTCGGGTTGATCGTTCCCCACGCGCTGCGTCTCGTGCTCGGTCCCGATCACCGCTTGCTGGTGCCGGCGTCCGCGCTCGCCGGTGCGGCGTTCCTCATCGTGTGCGACGCCGCCGCGCGCAGCGTGCTGCCCGGCCGCGAACTGCCGGTCGGCGCGATCACCGCGCTCGCGGGCGGGCCGCTCTTCCTGGCGCTGATGCGCCGGCAGCAGCGCCGCGGGCTGATCGCTTGAGCGCGCAGCAGCCGCGATTGGAGCTCTCTGGTGTCGCCGTCCAGCTCGGTCCGCGCGCGGTGCTGGCCGGGCGTCGATCTCGTGGTTGCGCCGGGCGAAGTGGTGGGTCTGCTCGGTCGCAACGGCGCCGGCAAGACGACGCTGCTGCGCGTCGCGTGTGGCGCGCTCGCGCCGGATGCCGGTCGGGTGCTGCTCGAAGGCCGCGCGCTCGCTTCGACCCCGCGCCGCGAGCGCGCCCGCAGCGTTGCGCTGGTGCCGCAGGACACGCAGCTGCCGTTCCCGTTCTCGGTTGCCGAAGTCGTGCTGATGGGACGCACGCCGCATCTCGGCTGGCTCGGCTTCGAGGGCGCGCACGATCTCGACGTGGCGCGCGCCGCGATGGAGCGCATGGGCATCGGCGCGCTCGCCGATCGCTCCGTGCTGACGCTCTCGGGCGGCGAGCGCCAGCTCGCGATCGTCGCCCGCGCGCTCGCCCAGCAGCCGCGCCTGCTGCTGCTCGACGAGCCCACCGCGTTCCTCGATCTGCGCCATCGCCTCGAGGTGCTGACGGTGGTGCGCGAGCTGGCGGCGGCCGGTGCCAGCGCGCTGGTCGTCTCGCACGATCTCGGTGTCGCAGCGCGTTTCTGCGATCGTCTGGTGCTGCTCGGCGACGGTCGCATCCTCGCGAACGGCCCGCCGCGCGAGGTGCTGACGCCCGATCTGCTGCGCGCCGCCTTTGGCATCGAGGTCGAACTCGGCCTTGCGACCGATGGCGTTCCGGTGGTGGTGCCGCGGGCGCTCGCGCCCTAGCTTGCCGAGCCCAGACTCAGGTCGCCCAAGACAGCGGAGCGAAACGCCATGGCAAAGTTGACGATCCAACGCGTACTCGGTCGCGAGATTCTCGACTCGCGCGGCAATCCCACCGTCGAGGTCGAAGTCACGACCTCGACCGGCGTCGTCGGCCGCGCCGCGGTTCCGTCCGGCGCGTCGACCGGCTCACGCGAGGCGCTCGAGTTGCGCGACGGCGATCCGCGTCGCTACCGCGGCAAGGGCGTGCGCCGCGCGGTCGAGCACGTCAACGGCGAGATCGCGCACCAGATGTCGGGCATGCCGCTCGCTGGACTCGACGAGCAGGGCGCCCTCGACGGCGCGTTGATCGCGCTCGACGGCACCGAGACGAAGTCGAGGCTCGGCGCCAACGCGATCCTCGGTGTCTCACTCGCCGCTGCGCGCGCCGCTGCGCTCAGCGCCGGCTTGCCGCTGTATCGCTTCCTCGGCGGTGACGATGCGACGCTGCTGCCCGCGCCGATGATGAACGTCGTCAACGGCGGCGCGCACGCCGACAACAACGTCGACTTGCAGGAGTTCATGATCTTCCCGGTCGGCGCGCCGAGCTTCGCGGAAGCGCTGCGCTGGGGCGCCGAGTGCTTCCACGCGCTCGCGGGTGTGCTGAAGGCGAAGGGCTACTCGACGGCGGTCGGTGACGAGGGTGGCTTCGCGCCCAACCTGTCGAGCAACCGCGAAGCGATCGAGCTGGTGCTGACGGCGATCGAGAAGGCCGGCTATCGGCCCGGCGACGACGTCGCGATCGCGCTCGATCCCGCGGCGTCCGAATTCCACAAGGACGGCCGTTACGTGCTCGCGGGCGAAGGCGCCACCAAGAGCAGCGACGAGATGATCGAGTTCTTGGCCGAGTGGTGCGCGCGCTACCCGATCCTCTCGATCGAGGACGGACTCGGCGAAAGCGACTGGGACGGCTGGGCGAAACTCACGAAGAAACTGGGCGATCGATGCCAAATCGTCGGCGACGACCTCTTCGTCACCAACCCCGCCATCCTGCGCAAAGGAATCGAGCGGAAGGTCGGCAACGCGATCCTGATCAAGGTGAACCAGATCGGTACGCTCAGCGAAACGCTCGAAGCGATGCGGGTCGCCCGTGAAGCGGGCTACGCGTCGATCGTGTCGCACCGCTCGGGCGAGACGGAAGACACCACGATCGCCGACCTCGCGGTTGCGACGGGCGCGGGCCAGATCAAGAGCGGCTCGGCATCGCGCACCGACCGCATCTGCAAGTACAACCAGCTGCTGCGCATCGAGTCCGAGCTGGGGCCGCGCGCGCGCTACGCGGGGCGCAGCAAGCTCGCGCAGCGAGCCGAGGGCAAGCGAAGTTCATGAGCGACGCCTCTCGCCGACGCGGGCGCCAGGTCGTGTTGCTGACAGTCGTCCTGGCAGTGTCGCTAGCCGTGCGGGCGAGCGCGTGGATCCCCGAGCCCGAGAGCGCCTGGAGTCTCGTCGCGCAGAGCAACGGCGCCGCGTCGCGCACCCGGGCGCTGGCGCTCGACATCGCGCTGGTCGGCGCAGACGGCGCCGTCGTCGCGACGGGCACCGCGCGCCTCGAGCCGAACGGCCGCGCGCGACTCGGCGTCACGTTCGCGGACGGCACCGTCGAGATGCACGAGCGCACGCCGATCGACTATCAGGCGACGCGCGCCGGGACGCGTGTCGAAAAGCCGCTGCGTCTGCTTCCCCCCGTCGCGCTGCTGCAAGCCGCGACCGCACAGGCCGTCGCCGACGCGCTGCGGACCCTCGGCGGCGACCCGAAGCTCGTCGATCTGGGCATGGAGGGCGCGCACGATTGCTGGGTGCTCGGGGGTCGCGACATGGGTGCGTTCGACGCCAACACGCGCGTCTCCTTGTGGGTGGACCAGGAATCGCAGCAACCCGTCCGCATCGACGACGGCTCTGGCACGCAGTACCGCTTCGGCACTCCCAAGAAGGGCGAGGGCATCCGCTTCCCGGCCTGGATCGACGTGCGCGCCGCCACCGGCCCGAGTTGGCGGATCGACGTGAAGTCCGTGAGACCCGCCCCATGACCGCGCCGCCGCCATGCGCCATCTTGAGGCTGCCCGCGGGGGGCAAAGCGAGGGGGGCCGGACACTGCACTCGGTAGAAGACACACGCCCGCGCAAGGGACTTTCGGTACCCGTCATCACCGTGGTGGACGAGGCGGGCGCGCTGATCGAAGCCGATCAACGCGCGCTGGTCCGCTACGTGATCCAGGACGGTTACGGCGCCGACGTCGTATTTGCCGCGGGGACCACTGGCGAATGGGATCGCCTCCACAACCGGGTGCGCCAGCGCGTGATCCAGGTCTGCGCGGAAGAAGTCGCCAAGGCCAACGCGCAGCTCCTGACCGGCCGTGCCGAGCGCGACGTGGAACTCTGGGCCGGCATCACGGCGCCGAGTCCCGAAGAGACGCTCGAGAACCTCGAGGTGGCAGTCGCAGCCGGCGCCGCTGCCGCGGTGCTGGCGCCGCTCTCGATCCAGGGCATCGACGACCCGGTGCGCTTCGTCGCGCGCGAGGTCGCCGATGTGCTCGACGCGCAGCCGCGGCGCATTCCGATCTATCTGTACGACAACGCCGACATCGCCGTCGATCCGAACGTCCCACATATCCGCACGCGCCAGGTGAAGGCGCTCTCGCGCCTCGACTTCGTGCGCGGCATCAAGGTGTCGGCGCCGCGCAAGGTGCTCGGCAACTACACGAAGGCGGCGGCAAGTTTCAATGAGCGCGGCGAGTTCGCGATCTACGTCGGCGACGCGATGCTGATCTTCGATCTGTTCCGCCCGCGCAGCGGGATGCTCGGCACGGTGGCCGAACACTGGAATCGCTGGCGCCTCTCGGACACGCTGCCGGCCGGCGTCGTGGCAGGACCCGCCAACGTGTTGCCGCGCGAATGGGCGCGCGCCTGGCAGGTTTGCCGGGCGGGCGACGTCGAGCGCATGGATCAGGTCCGCGAGGTGCTCGAGACGTTCCGCGAAGGCACGCGTTCGACGGGCGGTCGCCGCAGCATCGCGTGTCTCAAGCGCGCGCTGCGCCGCCTCGGCGTGATCTCGAGCGACCTCGTCGCAAGCGGCACGCCCTTCCTCACGCGGCCCGACGCGGATAGCTTCGACAAAGTCTTCGACCACGTGCGCGAGCTGGCTGCACGCCGGATCCGCGCGCCGTGGGTGAGCATCGCGCCCGGCGTCGCACCGATCGCGGTCGAGCGCGAAGGCGGCCTGAGGACGATGTGAGTCCGCAGGTGCCGGCTCGCTTCCCGCGTAGCGAGGCAGAGCCGAGCGGCGACATCCACCCTTCCGGGCGACCTCGATCTGGTCGGGATCGGCAGCATGGTGGTCGACCGCGTCCACCGCGCCGCGCGCATTCTCGGTCCCGACGAGAAGGGTCCGCTGCAGTCCGAGCCGGGCGGCGCGTCCGTTCGCACCTTCATCGGCGGCGTGATCTTGAACCAGCTCGGTTGGGCGAGCGCGCTCGGCCTGCGCACCGGCATCTTCGGCAAGGGCGCCGACGACGAAAATGGCCGGCTGCTGCGCGCCGCGATGGACCAGGCCGGCATCGACGCATCACCTCGTACTCGACGGCTCGGCATCGTCGGTCGCCGCGATCTTCGTCGAGCCGGGCGGCGAGCGCGCGATCTACTTCGACCCGGCCGCCAGTGCCGAAACCACGGCCGCCCACGTCCGCGAGCACCACGCGCCCTTCATCGCGCGCGGCGCGCGGCTCACCACGGAAGTGCACCAGGTGCCGCTCGCCGCGGTGCTCGAAGCGCTCACGATCGCGCGCGCGGCCGGCTTGCAGACCAGTGTCGATCTCGACGTGCCGCCGTCCGAGGCCGTGCCGAGCCTCGGCGACGAGAAGACGCTGCACGCCGTGCTGGCCGCCGCCGATCTGCTGAAGCCTTCGAAGCGCGCGGCGCTCGAGCTGTGCGGCGTCGCCGCAGCCGCACCGCTCGATCTCGCGCGCCGCTTGCGCAAGCGCTTCGGCAATCGGGCCGTCGTGGTGACGGACGGCGCCGCGGGCTGCGCCGTCGCGGCCGACAGCTTCGAGGGCGAAGTCGCCGCACCGCACGTCCGCGCCGTGGACGCAACCGGCGCGGGTGACGCTTTCATGGGTGGCCTGCTCGCCGGCCTGCACCAGGGACTCGGTTGGGAAGACGCAGCCAGGCTCGGCAACGCGGCCGGCGCCGCCTGCGTCGAGCGGCTCGGCGCGTTCCCGGCCGACGCCGTGTGGGCGCGCTGGCGCGCGCTCGAACTCTACGACGGCACGCGCTTCGAACCGCGCGCCCGGCCGCCCGATCCCACTGGCGACGAGATGCTCGCGGCCTTCGACGTGGTGCTCGACGAACTCGCCGCGCAGCGCAAGCGCATCGACGCCGCCAGCTATCAGGCCGCGCTCGCGCTGATCCGCGACGCCGAAGCGCGTGGCGGACGCCTGCACGTGACGGGCGTCGGCAAGCCCGAGCACCTGGCGCGCTACGGCGCGTCGCTGCTCTCGTCGACCGGCACGCCCACCGCGTTCCTGCACGCCACCGAAGCCGTCCACGGCAGCGCCGGCCAGATCGTGCCGGGCGACGTGGTGATCGCGATCAGCAACAGCGGCCACACCCAGGAGCTGCTCGCGGCCGTCGGCACAGTGCGCGGCCTCGGCGCGCGCGTCATCGCGATCACCGGCGACGCGGACTCGCCGCTCGCAAAGACCGCGGACCTCGTGCTCGACGCCGGCGTCGCGCGCGAAGGCGGCGGCCTCGGCCTCGCCCCGCGCGCGAGCATCGCCGCTGCGTTGCTCGTACTCACGACGCTGTCGGCGGGGCTCGAGACAGCGCGTGGCTTCACGCACGACGAGTACCACGCGCGCCATCCGGCGGGACGGCTGGGGGAGCTGTCGAAGAAGAAGCGGTAGGCGGTTCGGTGAACGGCGACGGGAAGGCGGCGGATCAACTCGTTGGGCGGCACCCGGTCGCGGCCTCGGTATTGCCACCTCGTATATACGCCTGTATCGTCCGTCGGTGCGCTTCGCGTGGGACCGCAGCAAGAGTGCGCAGAACCTACGTGACCGCGGATTCGACTTCGAGTTCGCAACCCTCGTGTTCGAGGGTCCTACGTTGGAGCGCGAGGACGTCCGCCGGGACTACGGAGAGAGGCGCGTCATCGCCATCGGCTTGGCCCAGGGCATCGCACTCACCGTCGTCTTCACAGATCGGGCCGAGGCCGGCGCGGTCGTTCGTCGCATCATCTCGGCCCGCGTGAGCAACCGCCGTGAGCGCCAAACGTACTTCGAAGCCGTCGCGCAAGAGTGAAAAGCCGCGTCGTGGCCGTGCAAAGCTCGCCACCCTCCGCACGGTGAGCGAGCGCACCATCCAGCGCACCTCGCCGCCGGAGCTCGCCGACCTCCCCGCAGACTTCTTTGCGCATGCATCGATAGTCCATCCAACTCCCAAGCAGCCCATCTCTCTCCGCGCATCGATGAAGACGTTCTCAATTGGTTCAAGAAGCAGGGGCCGCGGTACCAATCGCGCATGAACGCGGTGCTTCGCGCGTATATGTCAGCCGTTCAGAAGGGTGCCGCCTGACACGCCAATGGATCCGTCGTCCCTTGCGCTCGCGATACGCCACGTTCCGGCGGCATCCTGGGCGCGGCGCCCCGGGCGGTGGCTGTGGTCCTCAGGTCGGGCCGCGGCTCATCGCCGATCCGTTGCGCAAGAACCCCAGAGGAGGGTTTCCGCGGCGGAGGGGAAGCGTCGGAGCTTACTCGTATGCTGGTAACAGGCCGGAGGCCGCCATGGCGGAAGTCGCTGATCGGATCACCGTGAACCCGCAGCAGTGCGGTGGGCGGCCCTGCGTGCGCGGCATGCGAACTCGCGTCGTCGATGTCCTCGACCTGCTGGCCTCCGGGCTCGCGCCGGACCAGGTTCTCGAGGAGCTGCCCGATCTCGAAGCTGACGACATCGTCGCGTGCCTCCGCTATGCGAGCCGTCGGCTCGATCACCCTGTGCTGGCTGCGTGACGATCTGGATCGATGCACAGCTCTCGCCTGCCCTGGCGAGATGGCTCTACCAACACTTCAACCTCGTCGCCCTCTCCGTCCAGGAGTTGGGTTTCCGCAGCGCCGTCGATCCCGAGATCTTCGCTGGCCGAATGGGGCGAACGACTACGCTCGTGGAACTGGAGCCCGATGTGGCAGCGGTCTTCGACACGTCGGAGTCAGTGAACTCCGCCCTCCGTGCACTCGTCGCCATCCCGGTTCCGAAGAAGCGCAAGAAGGCGAGTTGAGCTCGCCGCGCGGCGAATGTTCGTTGGACTCGATCGGGTGGGTGGACGACTGTGCTGAATGAGCGCGAGCGTGAGGCGATCGCCGGGCTGTGGGCCGAGAAGCTGGCCCAGGATGCGCGCGGGCTCCCGCGCGACGAACGCCATCGCAA
Source organism: uncultured delta proteobacterium (assembly GCA_963801625.1). Taxonomy (GTDB): domain Bacteria; phylum Myxococcota_A; class UBA9160; order UBA9160; family PR03; genus PR03. Next base: position 198,738 of record CAWDFQ010000013.1, on the reverse strand, counting down.
TCTGGAACCCGATTCCGCCGAGTTCATTTGTGCTCTTGCGGCTGGCTGCCATGCTCGGGCGCTGCTCGAGATCGGCGGATCTAGTGGCTTGTCGACGATCGCACTGGCGGCGGCTGCTCGGCAGACCGGCGGGCGTCTCGTGTCCATCGAAGTCGAACCAATCCGCCAGGATGAAGCGAGGCGGAGGTTGCGGGCGCTCGGGCTGTCGGATCGCGTGGAGTTCGTGTTGGCCGACGCGGCGACCGTCCTCGACCGGTACGAGGGCCTCGAATTCGTGCTCCTCGACTGTGAGAAGGAGGACTACGTTCGATTCGCGGGAATGCTGCGGCTGGCTCCCGGAGCAGTCGTCGTCGCAGACAACATCTTGTCGCACGAGTTGTGGGACTACGTTCGATACGTTCGGAGCCGTACCCGAGTCGAGTCGGTCACGTTGCCCATCGGAAAGGGCCTGGAGGTGAGTCGCTTCCCGGAAGGGTCCGCGGGTTCGATCGGGTGACGCGATGAAGCGGAAGCGAGGCTCAGTCAGTCCAAGGCCGCCGAGCTGATTCCCCAGGAAGAGATCACGAAGCAATTCCCGCCGTGTGAGTCGTTCGATGGACTCTCCGCATGGCGAACGAGCGCTTCAGAAGAACAGCTCGCGCAGCTTCACCAGGCCGTTGAAGACGCCGACCTTTTCGAGAACGCGCACCGCGACGGCGACGGATTCGAGTCCGTACCAGAACGAGAACGCGACGCCTGCGGCGAGCAGCGCGCCGGAGGCCGCCGGCTGCAGGCGCGACTCGAAGCGGCGTAGCCATAGCAGCAAGGCGGGGGGCGCGGCGAGCAGCATGTGGCGCGGGAAGTCGTAGTAGGACCAGGTGCCGCCGAGCACGAGGTTGAAGCCGAGCACGACGAGCAGCCACGCGCGCAGCGGGCGCGCCGCCGGGTGCGCGTCGCGTCGCGACACCCAGAGTGCGCCGGCGTAGAAGATCAGCGAGACGATCACGGCGATGCGATTCGGCCAGGCGCTGCCGCCGCCGAGCGCCGGGAAGCGCAGCAGTCCTTCGAGGAGCATCGATCCGGGGAATGCGAAGGGGCTTCCGCCCCAGACCGCGACGGTGGCGTGCACGTTGACGAGGGGATCGCCGAAGACGCGATAGAGGTAGAGCTGGAGCGCGAGCGGGGGGATCGCCGCGAGTGTGTAGAGGGCGATCGTGCGCCAGCCGCGCCAACCTTCGTCGCGCGCCAGCGACAGCACCAGCACGACGGCGACGAGGAAACCGTTCTTCTGCGCGATCGCGGCGGCGCCCGCGGCGAGCACCGCCAACCCATGGCGGCCAGAAGCAAACGCGGCGAACGCGAGCGTCGCAGCAGCCAGCACCACCGAGTCGCTGAACGGCAACACGCTCACGAGTACCCACAGCGGTGGCAAGACGGCAAACAGTGCGGTGGCGAGCAGCGGCTGCGCGAGATGGCGGCGCGCGAGTCGCTCGAAGCCGACGAGCGTTAGACACGCTGCGAGCAGCGAAGCGAGGATCGCGCTCGTGCGCGGATCGCCGGCGGCGCGGTCGATGCCCCAGATCGCGGCCGGCAGCAGCGGCAGATAGACGGTGAGACCCGGATAGTCGACGGGAACCGGGTCGTTGCCGTGGCTCTGGTAGGGCGTCGGGAACGACCGCGCGACGAGCAGGTACAGGCGCCCGTCGAAGAGCAGCGACAAGTCGCGCGTCTCCAGCTCGGGATGGTTCGCGGTGACGCTCGCCGCAGCGACGCCCAACAGCAGCAGCCGAACCGCGAGCGCGAACAGCAACACTCCCGTCAGGACCAGCACCCGGCTGCGCTGCACTCGGTCCCCTCCGCGGCCGCGGCGCCGCTCGCCGGTCGTCACTTCGGAGCGACGCCGCTCTGCCCGCGGCTGCGCGCCTCGAGCGCGCGCCGCGCGCTCTCATTCGGATACGCGACGAATGCGGCGGCGGCATTCGCGTTCTCGAGGCCGCTCTGCTCGATGGCGTCGATGCGCCAGGTGCTCCCCGCTGTTTCGCGCACGAGACGGAAGTGCTGCTCGAAAGGCGGCCCGCTGCGCGGCTCGATGCGGGTGATCACCTCGGCTTCGTCGCCGCTCTCGCGGACGTCGAGCACGGAATGCGCCGATTCGCGCGCGAGCCTGGCGAACTCGGGTCGCCCCTGGATGGAAAGCCAGGCGAGCTGGAAGCGGTCGGTCGAGAGCTCCGGTTCCGCGCGATCCGGGTCCGCTGGCGACGCGGATTCGCGTCGCGAGATCCACGCCTGCGCATCGGCCTGCGTGACGACGCGCAACGCGTGGCGGCGATGGAACTCGGGCGTGAGCAGCGGCAGCGTGCGCAGCGGGTCCAGCGCGAGGCACCGGAAGTAGCTCTCGACGACGGCGGCCGGCGTGTGCTCGGTCGCCCCGCAGGCCGCGAGCCCGAGCGGCGCGAGCAGCCCGAGCGCCAGCGCGGCGCGACGCGCGAGCGCGCTCACGCCCACCACCCGTACCAGGTGAGGAAGCGTCATGTACGCGGAGATTGCGAGCAGCGCCGCGCGCCACAGCGTGCGCCATCGCCGGCTCGCCTCTGCCACACCCACTGCGAGCGCGAGCGCTGCGGGCAGCAGCGCCGAGAGCAGATAGCTCGCCTTCACGGCCGTGTAGCGCGGCACGATCCAGGTCTGGGCGAGGAACGCGACGAAGAGCAGAGCGCCGAAGACGAGCGGGGCGGCTGCGACGGCGCGCAGTTCGCGGCGGCGGAGGATGCGCACGAGTCCGGCGATCGCGAGAAGCGTGGGCACGAGTCCGAGCAGCGCGGCCCCCGCCGCCGCGTCGCGGACGACGCGAACGTGTGTTGGCAGGAACTCGCCCTGTGCGTCGGCCCAGGTGCCCGCGTAGAGGGGACCCGGAACGGAGTGCAGCATCCCCTGTGCGTCCCGGAACGGCGCGACGAGCGCAGCGACCGGGAACGAGACGTAGTCGGCGAGCTGGCGCTCGCCGGGCGGCTGCACGGACATCTCGTTGCCGGCCCGGTCGGCGAAGAGGCCGCCGCTGATGACGCCCAGCAGCGAGCGTGTCTCGATCGCGAGGCGCCCATACGGAGCTGCGAGCAGCAGCAGCGCGACGCCGCCCATCGCCAGCATCGCGCGCATCGCGAACGAGACTCCGGCCCGACGCAGTCGCCACGCGTAGGCAAGGCCGACGACGCCGAGCGCCACGAGGCCGGTGCTCTTCGAGAGCGCGGCGAGCGCCGCGAGCAGTGCGGTGACCAAGCCGTGGCGACGCGCGGCGCGCGGGTCGTCCGGAATCCGCATCGTGCGCGCGAGGGCGGCGGTCGTGAAGAGCGCGCAACAGGTCTCGTTGCCGAGCATGCTCGTCGCGATCGCCACGACCGGCGCGCACACCACGAGCGTCGCGACCACCGCGGCGTCGGCTGGCGACACGATGCGGCGCAGGGCGCGCCAGGCGATCGCGATCGCCCCGAAGCCCGCAGCCGCCGAGAGCAGTCGCAGCGCCGCGTGCACCGGGATCGCCTCGGGCAACGCGTGCCACAGCAGAGCGCCGAGCGCGTAGTAGAGCGGAGGATGGAAACCCGACCACGATTGCGGGTCCGGGAGTCGGCCCTGGTAGAGCGCGAACACGTTCAGCGCGTGGCCGGCCGCGTCGTAGTCGCGAAGCGGCGGATAGGCGAAGGCGTTGTGGAGACGCGCGAGCAGAGCCGCCGCCGCGACGAGTGCCGCCGCGACGAGCCAGGCGCGCTCGCGTGCCGGAGCCGCCGCGCCGGCCCGCGTCACACCTCGGGTGTCTTCACCGCGAGCACGGGACACGGCGCCTTCTGCACCACTCGCTCGGCCACGCTGCCGAGCAGCAGATGCTTGAGCCCCGAATGCCCGCGCGTCCCGATCACGACGAGATCGGCGTGGCGCGAACGCGCCTCTTCTTCGATCGCGGTCGCCGGGTAGCCCTCGCGCACGACCGCTTCCACCGTGAGTCCGCGCGCGCGCAGTTTCGCCGCACAGCGCTCGAGATTCTCGGTCGGCTTCGGACTTCACCTGCTTCCAGAAGTCCGGCGGCAGATAGGCGCCTTCGAGTTGCTGGAAATCGACGGGCAGGTGGTAGGCGTGGAGCAGCACGAGATTGCTGCCGTGCTTCTCGGCCATGTGCGCGGCCCAGTCGAGCACCGCTTCGGCGTGCGACGAGAAGTCGATCGGGACGAGGATCGTGCGAATTTCGATCGTCATGCGAGTAGCATCCCCCGCTCGGCCCCCCCGTGGCAAGTCCCCGGCGCGATGAACGAAATGCCCCCGTTTGCGGGCGCCGGATCTGGTTGACGCTACCAGGGGCCGGCCCTACCGTGTGCCGCCCCGGTCCCGCACGGGACCGAATCCCAATGCGTGGGGCCGTAGCTCAATTGGGAGAGCGCCGCGTTCGCAACGCGGAGGTTGGCGGTTCGATCCCGCTCGGCTCCACCACCCCGTTCATGATTCCCACCTCATGATTCCGCGCCGCGGCCGGACGGCCGCGCGCCAACACGGGTCAGGCGACGCGGGTGGTAGACCTGCCGGCACGGGTCCCAGGTGCCGAGTCCCTGCGCATCGCTCGGACTGGCGATCGTCACCACTTCCTCACACGAGCACTAATCCAAATCTTTACCGGATCCGTTTTTCATTTCCATGAGAACCCGAAGATGGTATAGGGTGACTCAGAATCGCCAATGTGAAGGGTGAGAGGAAAGTCGTCTATATCTCGTCTAGTTTTTATATTGACATCCATTTCTGAATTGGCGAAGTATCCCCCATGCTGATGACCACCGATACAGTCCTCGTTCGGCGCGCGGCCCTCGGTGATCGCGAGGCCTTCACGTCGATCTACGAGGAGAGCTTCCGCTGCGTCTATGCCTTCGCTGCTCGCGAGACGGGTGATCGCGCCGCCGCCGAATCCCTGACCGAGCGCATCCTGGTGCGAGTCTTCGCAGCGCTCGACCGCTACGCCGGCGACGTTCCGTTCGCGGCATGGCTCCAGGCGATCGCAAGACAGTCGCGGCGGGTGAGCGGCCGCGCCGCCGGCCGTCGCGAGTGGCGCCGAAGGCGCCCGTCGCGCACAGCTCGCCGCGCTAGCTCGCTCCACCCTCGCGCAGATACGTGGTTGCGAGCGCGTCGGCGTACTCGTTCCAGCGCGAACCGTCGTGGGCGCGGATCCAGGTGAGCTTCGCCTTCGGTCGCGAGCGGGCGAGCGCGTAGAGTTCCTGCACCATCTCGAGATTGGCGATCGGCCCGGTCTTGCGACGCCAGCCGCGCGCCGCCCAGCCCGCCGCCCACTCGTTGACCGTCTTCACGCAGAGCTGGCTGTCGGAGTAGAGGATGGCCTCCTGGTCCGCGGGCAACATCTGGAAGGCCTCGATCAGCGCGCGCAGTTCCATGCGGTTGTTGGTGGTCTCTGGTTCGTGGCCATGCGCCTCGCGCACGATGCGGTCCTCATCGACCCACACGACGCCCCAGCCGCCCGGTCCCGGATTGCCCTCGCAGGATCCGTCGGTGAAGACGCCCGTGCGCGGTCCGCCGCGGTGTCGTTTCAGGACTTCGGCGGGCGAGAGCAGGGCGCCCTGTCGTTCGGCCATGGGCGCGCAAGGTAACCGCGGCTCGCGCGCGTCGCTGCGCTTCGCGATGCTGGCGCAGCACGGAGGGTTCAGCGTGAAAATCCGCTTTGCGATCGCACTCTCGTTAGTCGTCGCGATCCTGGAATCGCCTGCGCATGCGCGAGCTTCCGACGCCGCGCAGGTGCGCCAGAGCTTCGCGCGCTTCGTCACGGCGCTCGGCGCGCGCGACGCCGACGCGGGGCTGCGCCTGCTTTCGGTCGCGTCGCTTCCCGAGTGGCAACGTGATCGCGAACTCGCGCTGCACGGCAAGCGCGCCGAGGTGGCGGCGCAGTCGCCGGGTCGCCGGCTCGTCGTGATGGCGCTGCGCCACCACGCGCCGAAGTTTTTGCGGCGCGACGGTTCGCCGCGCGAACTCGTCGGCTACGCGCTCGGCGCCGGCATGGCGGATCGGGATTCGCTCGCCGCGATCGACCTGGGCGACGTCGCCGTGCAGGGCGAACGCGCAGGCGGCCAGCTCTTCGCGTCGGGTCTGCCCTCCGGATTCCGCGCCGACTTCGTGCGCGAAGACGGCGCCTGGAAGCTCGACCTCGGGTCCACCCTCGATGCCGCGGGCCGCGTCGTCACGCGCGCCGCCAAGGCCGGCGACTCGAGCGAAGACGCGGTGATCGCGGGTCTGCTGATGCTCAGCTCGGGCGAGCGCCCGACGTCGCGCATCTGGGAGCCGATGGCGCGGGATGGAGCCGTCGACGCGGCGCAGTAGGCGCGACTCCAACCACGCTGCGCGCGGAGTCCAGGTCACGTAGCCGACACATTCGGATTCGAACGAGTTCGCGCCGTGACAAGGCCACAGCATAGGGGCACGCTTGGCGACCGCTGGACGCGGAGGACTTCATCATGGCCGTGCGAGCCAACACCGGGATCGAGGCCGTTCGCCTGCGCGCGGCGGGGCTGTGAATCCCAGAACCACGAGGTCCAGCAATGACTAGCGAGAAGAACGCGCTGATCAAACGCGCCCGACGCTTCGCAAAGCCCTTCCGCGTGACCGATGGCGGCGCGTTCCGGCTGAAGGACATCGATCCGGGCGACACGCTCGGTCTCGGCGATGAGGCAAAGCCGCAGGCGCAGGAAGCGCTCGCGCTGGGCGTCGACGTGCTCGCGGAACTCCAGGACAAGCTCTACGCGCAGGACCGCTGGTCGGTGCTGCTGATCTTCCAGGCGATGGACGCGGCGGGCAAGGACGGCGCGATCAAGCACGTGATGTCGGGCGTCAACCCGCAGGGCTGCCAGGTCTTCTCGTTCAAGGCGCCGAGCAGCGAGGACCTCGACCACGACTACCTGTGGCGCTGCATGAAGTGCCTGCCGGAGCGCGGCCGCATCGGGATCTTCAATCGCAGCTACTACGAGGAGACGCTCGTCGTCCGCGTGCACCCGGAGTTCCTCGACGAAGCAGAAGCTGCCGCCTCAGCTCGTCACCAAGGACATCTGGAAGGAGCGCTTCGAGGACATCCGCGATTTCGAGCAGTACCTCGCGCGCAACGGCACCGTCGTGTCTGAAGTTCTTCCTGCACGTCTCGAAGAAGGAGCAGAAGAAGCGCTTTCTGGAACGCCTCGAGAACCCGGAGAAGAACTGGAAGTTCTCGGCCAATGACGCCAAGGAACGCGAGTTCTGGAACGACTACATGAACGCCTACGAGGAAACGATCAAGAACACCGCGACCCAGCACGCGCCGTGGTACGTCGTGCCCGCGGACAACAAGTGGTTCACGCGGGTGGTGGTCGCCGCGGCAGTCATCAGCGCGCTCGACGCACTGGAGCTCGCGTATCCGGAGGTCGGCAAGGAGCAGCAGGCGGAGCTTGCTGAGGCGAAGCGGGCGCTGCTCGGCGACAAGTAGCGAGTTCGCCCAGCCGGACAAGGAGTCGCCATGACCGCCGCAACGTCGAAGCCGCTTGCAGCCGCTGAACTCCAGAAGCTCGACGCGTACTGGCGCGCGTCCAACTATCTCTCGGTCGGGCAGATCTACCTGTTCGACAATCCGCTGCTCCGCGAGCCGCTGCGGCGCGAACACGTGAAGCCGCGCCTGCTCGGCCACTGGGGCACCACGCCCGGTCTCAACCTCCTCTACGCCCACCTGAATCGCGTGATCGCGCGCGACGACCTGAACATGATCTACGTGATCGGCCCGGGGCACGGCGGCCCGGCGATCGTCGCGCACGCCTGGCTGGAAGGGACCTACAGCGAGTTCTACCCGGAGATCTCCCAGGACGTAGAGGGGATGAAGCGGCTGTTCAAACAGTTCTCTTTCCCCGGCGGCATTCCCGAGCCACGTCGCGCCGGAGACGCCCGGCTCGATCCACGAAGGCGGCGAACTCGGCTACGCGCTCTCCCACGCGTTCGGCGCCGCGTTCGACAATCCCGATCTGATCGTGGCCTGCGTCGTCGGCGACGGCGAAGCCGAGACCGGACCGCTCGCCACCGGCTGGCACGGCAACAAGTTCCTGAACCCGGTGCGCGACGGCGCCGTGCTGCCGATCCTGCATCTCAACGGCTACAAGATCGCCAACCCCTGCTTCCTCGCGCGCATCCCGAAGGACGAGCTGCACAAGCTCTTCGAGGGCTACGGCTACGAGCCGTACTTCGTCGAGGGCAACGATCCCGAGTTCGTACACCAGTCGTTGGCGGCGACCCTCGACGCTCGCCGTCGCCGAGATCCGCGCGATCTGGAAGGAGGCGCGCACGCGCGGCTTCCAGGGTCGTCCGGCGTGGCCGATGATCGTGTTGCGCACGCCCAAGGGCTGGACCTGTCCGCCGGAGATCGACGGCAAGAAGTGCGAGGACTACTGGCGCAGCCACCAGGTCCCGATGGGCGACATGGACCATCCCGGGCACGTCGCGATCCTCGAACAGTGGATGAAGAGCTATCGGCCGGAGGAACTCTTCGACGCGAACGGTGCGCTGCGATCCGAGCTCGCGGCGCTGGCACCGAAGGGCACGCGCCGGATGAGCGCCAACCCGCACGCCAACGGCGGCCTGCTGCTGCGCGACCTTCGCCTACCCGACTACCGCGACTACGCCGTCGCGGTCTCGAGCCCGGGGGCGGAGGACGCCGAGTCGACGCGCGTGATGGGCACCTACCTGCGCGACGTGATGAAGGCGCAACCTCGACAGCCGCAACTTCCGCCTCGTCAGCCCGGACGAGAACAACTCCAATCGGTGGCAGGACGTGCTCGAGGTGACGGATCGCTGCTGGGTCGCCGAGATCTATCCCGAGGACGATCACCTCGCGCCCGACGGGCGCGTGATGGAGGTGCTCTCCGAACACCAGTGCCAGGGCTGGCTCGAGGGCTATCTGCTGACCGGCCGGCACGGCTTCTTCTCGTGCTACGAGGCCTTCATCCACATCATCGACTCGATGTTCAACCAGCACGCCAAGTGGCTGAAGGTGTGCAACGAGATTCCCTGGCGGCGGCCGATCGCGAGCCTGAACTACCTGCTGAGCTCGCACGTCTGGCGGCAGGACCACAATGGTTTCAGCCATCAGGATCCGGGCTTCCTCGACCACGTGATCAACAAGAAGGCCGAGGTGATCCGCGTCTATCTGCCGCCCGACGCGAACTGCCTGCTGTACGTGACCGACGAGTGCCTGCGCAGCCGCAACCGCGTGAACGTGATCGTCGCCGGCAAGCAGCTCGCACCGCAGTGGCTGACGATGGACCAGGCGGTGGCGCACTGCACCGCGGGCATCGGCATCTGGGAGTGGGCGAGCAACGATCGCGGCGGCGAACCGGACGTCGTGATGGCGTGCTGCGGCGACGTGCCGACGCTCGAGACGCTGGCGGCGGTGGATCTGCTGCGGCGCTACGTCCCGGAACTGAAGGTGCGCGTCGTGAACGTCGTGGACCTGATGACGCTCCAGCCACCGCGCGAGCATCCGCACGGCCTCTCGGACAGCGAGTTCGACGTGCTGTTCACGACCGACAAGCCGATCGTCTTCGCATTCCACGGCTACCCGTGGCTGATCCACCGGTTGACCTACCGGCGCACCAATCACGACAACCTCCACGTGCGCGGCTACAAGGAGGAGGGCACCACCACGACGCCCTTCGACATGGCGGTGCTGAACGACCTCGATCGCTTCCATCTGGTCAGCGACGTGATCGACCGCGTTCCGAAGCTCGGCGTGCGCGCGGCCTACGCGAAGCAGGCGATACGCGACAAGCTGCTCGAGCACTCCGCAGTACATTCGACTACTACGGCGACGACATGCCGGAGATCCGCGGCTGGCGCTGGGGCCAGCAGGTCGCCGCGGGCGCGGCACGCACGTCGACGGAAGGCGACAACGTCTGAGATCCTGGCGACGAGAACGCGGCAAACCGGCGAGGAACGATGAGCGAATCCAGACCTGCCTTCGGACAGACCGACGTCGTCTATTACCGTGACGAGGAGGCGTCGGCGCGCCTGCTCGAGGATGCCATCGGCGGTCTGTGGGAAGTCGTCAACCAGCTGACGCGGTTCCGGCGCACGAAGCGCGAGAACTATCGCGTCACGATCTTCGGCTCCGCGCGCCTCCAGCCCGGCTCGCCGACCTACGAAGCCGTGAAGCAGCTCGCCGCGGAGCTGACCGCGATGGGTTGCGACATCGTCACGGGCGGCGGCCCGGGGCTGATGCAGGCCGCCAACGAGGGCGCCGTGTCGGTCGATCCCAAGGCGCTCGAGCGCTCGGTCGGCATCCGCGTGGATCTGCCCTTCGAGCAGGGCATCAATCCATTCGTCGGGCAGCGCGTACGCGCACCGCACGTTCTTCTCGCGCTTGCACCAATTCATGATCGTGTCGGACGCCTTCGTCGTCGTGCCCGGAGGCATCGGCACGCTGCTCGAGATGTCGCTGGTGTGGCAGCTGCTCCAGGTGCGCAAGCTCTACGCGACGCCGCTGATCCTGGTCGGCAAGATGTGGGCCGAGTTGGTCGAATGGGGCCGCCGATCGATGCTCCATGAGGACGGCGAACTCGCCAGCGCCGTGGACTTCGGCATCCCGCACTGCGTGACCGACATCGAGGACGACGGTCGCGCTGATCCGCGCCAACCGCGAGGAGTGGCTGCGCGCCCAGGCCGCGCTGAACGAGTAGGGCCTGCGACACGAGACTGACGCACATCCATGACGCTGCCGAATCACAAGACCAAGATCATTGCGACGATCGGCCCGGCGTCGGACTCGCCCGCGATGCTCGAGCGCCTGATGCGCGCCGGGCTCGACGTGGCGCGGCTCAACTTCTCGCACGGCGACTTCCGCGGCCACGGCGAGTCGATCGCGCGGATCCGCGCCGCCGCGCGCGTGACCGGCCGGCGCGTCGCCATCCTCGCCGACCTGCCCGGCCCCAAGATGCGTCTCGGCCGGATCGAACCCGAACCGATCCAGCTCCGTCCGGGCGACTCCTTCACGTTGACGACCCGCGAGGTCGTCGGCGACGCGCGGCGCGTCTCGATGAGCTTCGAGCGCCTGCCGCGCGTGGTGAAGCCCGGCGATCTGCTGTTCCTGAACGACGGCCTCGTGCAGCTGCAGGTCGAGCGCGTCGCGGGCGACGACGTTCACTGCAAGGTGTCGGTCGGCGGAGAGCTGCGTTCGCGCAAGGGCTTGAACCTGCCGGGCATCGACCTCGGCATCAGCGCCTTCACGGCCCACGACCGCGCCTGCCTCGCGTTCGCGCTCGAGCACGGCGTCGACGCCGTGAGCCAGTCGTTCGTGGAGACGGCGGCGGACGTCGAGGCCGTGCGCGCGGCGGCCCGAGCGCTCGGCAAGCAGCCGTTCCTCGTCGCGAAGATCGAGCGCGCCGACGCGCTGACGCATTTCGACGCAATCCTCGCGGCGGCCGACGGCATCATGGTCGCGCGCGGCGACCTCGGCGTGGAAGTGCCGCTGGAAGAGATCGCGGTCACCCAGAAGCAACTGATCGCACGAGCCAACCTAGCGGGCAAGCCGGTGATCACCGCGACGCAGATGCTCGAGTCGATGGTGACGAGCCGGCTACCCACGCGCGCCGAGGCCACCGACGTCGCCAACGCGATTCTCGACGGCACCGATTGCGTGATGCTCTCCGGCGAGTCGGCGATGGGAGATCATCCCGAGGAGGCGGTGGCGATGCTGGCGAAGATCGCCGCCGCCACCGAGCCGCACCGCTCGCGTGCAGGACTGAGCGCGCTGCGCGAAGGGATCGACGGGCAGCCGCGTCCGAGCGCCGCCGAGAAGATCGCGTCGGTCGTGGAGCACGCGCTCCATACCGTGTCGTGCGCGGCGGTGTTCGTGCCGACGCGCAGCGGCGCCACGGCGCGCATGATCTCGCGCTTCAAACCGTCGGTCTGGATCGCGTCGCCCTCGGAGAGCGCCGCCACCTGCCAGGGACTGGTCTTCTCCTACGGCGTGTGGCCGATCGAGGTGGCCGAGGAACCGACCGAGTGGCGCAACTTCGCCAAGCACTGGCTGCACGAGCAGCAGTTGCCCGGCAACATCGCGATGCTGGTGGCGGGCCCGTCGCCGCGCAGCCCCGACGCCAACCACCGCATCGAGTTCCTGTTCGTCGGCGCGAATCCGCCTGCGGCGGAAGATCGATGAGACGATCACCGAGCAACGAAGTCCCCGTGAAGATCCTCGTCGTGAACAGCGGATCGTCTTCGCTGAAGTACGACATCTTCGATGCGGCGAGTGAGCTGAGCGCTGCGCATGGCGTCGTGGAGCGCATCGGCGCGGACGGGACTCGACTCGTGCAGCGCGGGCCGAACGGCGAGGTGAGCCGCGAGCTGCCGCAGGGCGGCCATCGCGAAGCCTTCGACGCGATGGTGCGCGAGCTGTCGGCGCCCGACACCGGCGTGCTTCGCGACCCCTCGGAGATCGGCATGGTCGGCCATCGCGTGGTGCACGGCGGCGAGCGCTTCGCGCAGGCCGTCGTGGTGGACGACGAAGTGCTGGGCGCGATCGAGGCGCTGGGTCCGCTCGCGCCACTGCACAATCCGGTGAACGCCGCGGGCATCCGCGAGGCGCGCCGCGTGTTCCCGGACGTGCCGCACGTCGCGGTGTTCGACACCGCATTCCACCAGACGCTGCCGCCGCACGCGTACCTCTACGGCCTGCCCTACGAGTACTACGAGCAGAAGGGCGTGCGTCGCTACGGCTTTCACGGGACGTCGCACGCCTACGTCTCGCTGGCGGCAGCGCAGCACCTCGGGCGCCCGTACGACGCGCTCTCGATCGTGAGTTGTCACCTCGGCAACGGGGCCTCGCTGTGTGCGGTGGATCACGGCCGATCGATCGACACCTCGATGGGAATGACGCCCGGTGAGGGCCTCATCATGGGCACGCGCTGCGGTGACATCGATCCCGGCGTGCTGCTCCATCTCGAACGCACCGAAAAACTGGGCGCGGCACAGCTCGACGAGCTGCTCAACGAGCGCAGCGGCCTGCTCGGCCTCTCGGGAGTCTCGAGTGACATGCGCGAGATCGAGCGAGCGGCCGGCGCGGGCGATCGACGCGCTCTGCTGGCGTTGCAGGCGTTCAGCTACCGCGTGCGCAAGTACATCGGCGCCTACGTCGCGGCGATGGGCGGGCTCGACGTCCTCGTCTTCACCGGCGGCATCGGCCAGGGCAGTACCGGTGTGCGCTCGCTCGCCGTGCAGGGGCTCGGCTGCATGGGCGTCCAGCTCGACGCACAGCGCAACCTCGACGCGCGTGGCTTCGACGCGATCTGCCGCATCTCGACCGACGCTTCGCCGGTGAGCGTGCTCGTCGTTCCGACCCACGAAGAGCAGATGATCGCGCGCGAGACGCTGCGCGCGATCGCACGTTCCCACCGCTAGGAGCGTGATTCGGGATGGGCCGTTGAGCCCGGGGCCGATGCGCGCCCCCGCGGATCCGCACCTGTTCTGGATCGTTGCTGCGAGGCGCGCGGGCGGTGGACCCGGCCGAAACGTCCTCGGCGGACGGAGAGCAGCGGCTTCGCAAAGTGAGTTGGGCGGCCGCCTGCCAGCTTGATGACCGGAGGGCTTCGCGGGTTTCGGCCGAGTCCCCCGCCCGCGCTCGGCATACGGGCTTCAGAAGCAGAGGTTCGACAACGAACGTCCCGCCCCCGCGCCTCACGCGTCGGCTTCTCGGTTCCTAGCCGAGGAGCGCTCGCACGGGATCCGAGGCCGCCGCTTCGGCGCGCAGTTGCGCACCCAGGTCGCGCGCGCGCTCGCCGATGATTTCGTTGTCGAGGATCGTCTCGAGCGCGGCGGCGAGCCCCGCGGCGTCCAGCCGGCGACGCGCCATCGCCGGCACGGCGACACCGAGCTGCGCGACGCGGCGCGCCCAGTAGAACTGGTCGGCGATGTGCGGCACGACGATCTGCGGTACGCCGGCGCGCCCCGCCGTCGTCGTGGTGCCGGCGCCGCCGTGGTGGACGACGGCGGCACAGCGCGGAAAGAGCGTCGGATGGGAGACCGCTTCGATCGCGATCACACCTTCGGGCAGCGGGCCGTCGCCGAGTTCGGCCCAGCCCGCTCCGATCACGGCGCGACAACCGACGCGTGTGACCGCGTCCACGAGCGTGCGCGTCGTGCCCGCCGGATCGGGGTCCGGCATGCTGCCGAAGCCGAGATACACCGGAGGCGGTCCCGCCTCCAGGAAGGATTCGAGCTTGGCGGGCAGCGGCTCGCCGTCGACCGGATGCAGCGACGCCATCTGGTCGACCGGAAACCGCACGTCGGCAGGGGCGCGTCCGAGCGAGGGATCGACGGCGAGGAGCGGCCGGCTTCCGAGCAGCAACGAGAGCATGTCGGCACGAGGGTCGAGCCCCAGGCGGCGTCGCGGGGGTCGGAGCACGCTGCGCAGCGAAAGACTGATCGGCTTCAGCACCAGCGGCCACAGCACGCGATTCACCCAGCCGGGCAGGCCCTGCCACGGCGTGAAGATCGGCCCGTGCTCGCGGGACGGAAACATCACCGGGCAGTACACGACGTAGCGATACGCGGCGCCGTTCACCTCGGCGGCGCTCGACGCCGCCATCTCTGCCCCCGCGCCGACGACCAGATCCGCGCCCCGCGCGAGATCGACCAACGCGGCGAGCCGCGTCTCGAAATGCTGCCGCAGGTAGCGGATGCCTTCCGCGAGTGCGCGTGCCGGGTGGCGCTCGATGACGCCGGCGTGCTCGGCGAGAAAGTCGCGGGGCGAGTTGCCGCCCGAGACGAAGCGCACACCGCATGAGGCCGCTTGCGCAGCGAAGTCGGTCGACGCGCAGAGGACGACGTCATGGCCGGCAGTCGCCAGCCGGACGCCGAGCTCGATCATCGGCTGCACGTCGCCGCGGGTCCCGTCGGCAGCGAGGACGATGCGCATCAGGGAGCGCCTCCAGCCCCCCCTCTTCGTCCGCCCCACGAGAAACCTGCGGGTCCAAAGCAGGGCTCGCGCCCGCCGGGCGCGAGCTCGACGGCGTAGGCATACTCGCTCCGTGCGCAGGCGGGGGCCTGGCGAGGGAGGTCCGGATGAGCCAGCCGCGGGGCGACCATGACGACCTGCGCAAACGCCGGGAACAGTGGGAGCGCGCGACGCGCGGCCCGCACGTCGCGGCGCACGGCGAGCGGCTCGCCGAGTTCCGCACCCAGGCGATGCGCTGGCCGGTGAAGCCGCTCTACACGCCGCAGGATCTCGACGAGATCGGCTTCGACTACCTGCGCGACGCCGGCTTCCCCGGCGAGTACCCGTTCACGCGCGGCACCAGTCCCGACGGCTATCGCACCGAGCTGTGGCGCATGTTGCAGGTGACCGGCTTCGGCACCGGCGAGGACTGGGCCAAACGCGGTCGCTACATGCTCGAACAGGGACTCCACGGACTGATCATCGAGTACGACCTGCCCACCACGAACGGACTCGACTCGGACCACCCGCTCGCAGCCGGCGAGGTGTGTCGCGCGGGTACGGCGATCGACACGCTGGCCGACATGGAAGCCGCGCTCGACCTGCCCTTCGAGAAGCTCCAACACCTCACCTCGGTGTGCAACGGACCGCAGCCGGTGAATCTCGCGATGATCCTCGCGGCGCTCGAGAAGCGCGGCGTCGATCCCGATTCATTCACGCTACAGATGCCGAACGCGATCTTGATCGAGTACACCTGCGTGGGGCGCTACATCTACCCGCCGGCGCACGGACTGCGCATCGCCACCGACGTGATCGAGTACGTGATCCGCCATCACCCGCGCTGGGTGCCGATCGCGGTGGTCAGCGCGCAGCTCTACGCCGCGCGCGCGAATCCCGTGCAGGAGCTGGCGTTCGGCTTCTCGATCGCGATGCAGTACCTCGACGCAGTGCTGGCGCGCGGCTTCGCGATCGACGACGTGGCGCCGTACTTCTCCTTCATCACCGGCGTCGACATGGACTTCTTCGAGGCCGTCGCGAAGCTGCGCGCCTACCGCAAGATCTGGGCGAAGTTGATGCGCGAGCGCTACGGCGCGACGAAGCCCGAGTCGCTGCGCCTGCGCCTGATGGCTTCGCCCGGCACGATGTCGCTGACGCTCCAGCAGCCGCTCAACAACATCGCGCGACTCGGCATCCAGATGCTCGCCTGCGCGCTCGGCGGCGGCGCCCAGACGATGACGTCGCCGCTCCACGACGAGGCGCACGCGCTGCCGAGCGAGGAGGCGATCGCGGTGGGTGCGGCGGTGCAGAACATCGTCGCGCACGAGACGGGCGTGGCGGACGTGGTCGACCCGCTCGGCGGCTCCTACTACCTCGAGGTGATGACGCGCAAGATCGAGGACGCCGTGTTCGCCGAGATCGAGAAGATCGACGCCCAGGGCGGCGCGCTGCGCGCCATCGAAACCGGCTACTTCCAGCGCGCGCTCGCCCAGCAGCAGTACGACCGCCACCGCGACCTCGAGAGCGGCCGGCGCAAGCTGGTCGGCGTGAACCACGGAGCCGTCTCCGGCGAGAAGCGCAGCATCGAACTCTTCGAGCTGGATGCCGACGCCGAGCGCCGCCAGATCGAGCGCTTGCAGCGCGTGCGCGCGGAGCGCGACGGCGCCGCCGTGACGCGAACGCTCGCGCGCGTTCGCGAAGCCGCCGCCGGCAGCGAGAACCTCGTGCCGCCGATCCTCGAAGCCGTGAAGGTCTACGCCACCCACGGCGAAATCTGCGAGGCGCTGCGCGACGTCTTCGGCACCCATCACCCCGACTCGCTGACGACGGGCATCTGAGGCGCGCGTGGCGAAACGCATCCGCGTGCTGCTCGCGAAGCTCGGCCTCGATTCGCACACCATCGGCGTCACGGTGATCGCCAAGGCGCTGCGCGACGCTGGCATGGAAGTGATCTACAGCGGCCTCAAGCAGACGCCCGAGATGGTGGTGCGCACCGCCATCCAGGAAGACGTGGACGTGGTCGGCCTCTCGAGTCTCTCGGCGGCGCACATGTCGCACTTCTCGCGGGTGCTGGAACTGCTGCGCGCGGAAGGCGCGAGCGACAAGCTCGTGATCGGCGGCGGCGTGATCCCGGAGTCGGACGCGGAGAAACTGCGCGCGATGGGCGTCGCCGCAGTCTTTACGATGGGCGCCACCACGACCGAGATCATCGAGTTCATCGAGCGTTGGTGGACGCAGCGCGAAGCGCAGTGAGCGAGCGCGCGCGCGACGCCGCAGCCAGACTGCGAGCCGGCGAGACCGCTGCGCTCGCCCGCGCGATCCGCTGGCTCGAAGACGGCGACGCGCTCGGCGCGCGCGTGCTGCGCGAGGTCGCGGGCGCGCCCGCGCGAGCGTGGCGGCTCGGCGTCACGGGTCCCGCGGGCGCCGGCAAGTCCACGCTGGTCGATGCGCTGATCACCGAATTGCGACGGCGCGGGCAGCGCGTCGGCGTGCTCGCGGTCGACCCGTCGAGCCCCTTCTCGGGCGGCGCGATCCTCGGCGATCGCCTGCGCATGCAGCGCCACGCGCTCGACCCGGACGTCTTCATCCGTTCGATGGCGACGCGCGGGCGCGTGGGCGGCCTCGCCGGCGCGACGCACGGGGCGGCGATCCTGCTCGACGCCGCGGGCTTCGACGTCGTGCTGATCGAGACCGTCGGCGTGGGCCAGGACGAACTCGACGTGGCAAAGCTCGCGCACACCACCGTCGTGGTGAGCGTGCCCGGGCTCGGCGACGAAGTGCAGGCGCTGAAGGCGGGTCTGTTCGAAGTGGCCGACGTGCACGCGCTCAACAAGGCGGACCTGCCCGGCGCCGACTCGGCGGAGCGGAACCTCCGCGCGCTGCTCCATCTCGAAGCCCAGCGGCGCGACGACGAACCGCGCTGGGCGCCGCCGCTCGTGCGCACCGTAGCGGCGCGCGGCGACGGCGTTCCCGCGCTGCTCGACGCGTGCGACGCGCACCGCGTCCATCTCGCCGCGACCGGCGAGGGCGAGCGCCGCGCCGCCACGCACGCCGAGCAACTCTTCTACGCGCTGTTGCGCGAACAGGCCCCGCAGCGGCTGCTCGCGCGCGCGACCGATCTCGGTCGGACGATCGCCGCACTGCGCGCCGGCGAAATCGATGCGTTTGCCGCGGCGGAAGCCGTACTGGCCGGGGGCGGTCTTCCGGCCCCCTAGAGGCCTCGGCTGGGAACGCTCCGTCGCATGAGCGCAGCGAGGCCGAGCATTGCAACGACACCAGCAGCCACACCATCCGGTTCGGGCAGCGCCGCGAGCAGGCGCTGATGCGAGTTCTGCGTGGTCCCGCCGCAGATGCACGCGTGCGGCGTCGTGTCGCCGCATTGCGAGGCCTCGTCGAGGAAGGCCTTGGGCTGGCAGCCGGTGAGCGAGAACCCCATCACGTCGCAGGACGGCGTCACGAACTCGAGACCCACGAGGTTGCCCACCGTCTGCGCGGCCGCCACGCAGATCTGCTGCGGGTCGTCGCCGATCGTGTTGGCGAACGCGAAGGCCATTCCGTTCGAGACCAGCGAACAGGTGAGCGGCGAGATGTCGAGGACGCCCGCCTGCAGACCCAGCTGCTGCGGCGTGCCCGCAATGTCGATCTCGAAATGAGCCGCGCTGCCCGGGTCCGCGTCGGTCACATCCGCGTCGAACGGCGCGAAGAGCGATTGCACGCACGCGAGCACGCTCGCGAAACTCGTGTCGCCGTGCGCGAACGCGGAAAGCACCTGGGTCTGGGACACGATCGACGACGTGTCGGTGCGTGAGTCGTCGAAGCCCGGTGTGATCGTGCAGCCCGCGGCGCACCGATTCAGATAGATCACCGTGGTCGCCGCTCGCGCCGGAACCGCGAGCAGAATTCCTGCAATCAAGAGTGTGACGAGTCGCATCGGGCGAAGCGTAGCAGCGCGCACCCTCTCAGTCGCTGCGGCGTATCCGCAGCAGCAACAGGATGCCGATCGCGACGGCCGCGCCAGCAGGATCCGCCTCGGGCACCGTCAGCACGAGCGTGTTCACGCTGTAGGCGGGCATCGTGTAGGCGAGATGGCTTCCACCAGCCGGCACGAGATCGCCCGTGACCCCGCGCGGTAAACCGGGCTGGCTCGACGCGGGTCATGACGGCGAACCCAAACGCAGAGGAGGAACGACATGCGTGGTTCCTGGAAGAAGCGAGTGGCAGTGGTTGCCGTGGTGCTTGCGGCGGCCACGATGGTCGCGGGGAATGCAATTGCGAATCGACACGGCGGGCGGCACGGACCCGGTGGCATGCTCGGCGGCATCGAGCGCGGCGTCGATCAGCTCGAACTCACGCCGGAAAACCGGAAGGCCGCCGACGCGATCTTCGATCAGGCACGCACGCAGCTGAGAGCGCTTCGCGATTCGTCTCGCGCGGCGCACGAGCAGATGCGGACGCTGCTCGACCAGCAGTCGCCGTCGCTCGAAGCCGTGCTCGCGCAGGCGGACTCGATCGGTGCGCTGGAGCTCGAGGTCCGAAAGGCGGAACTCGAGGCGATGGTGAAGGTCCGCCAGCTCCTCACGCTGGAGCAGTGGCAGAAGCTCCACACGCAACATGGACCCGGAAGATGCGGGGATCGCAGCGATGGTGGGAAGCCCTTGTAGACCCATGTCGAGGGGCGCCGAGCCGTGCTGCGGCGCGGCCGAGGCGCCCCTCGAGCATCTCTCCGCGCGGAATGTGAACCTGCGAGGCGACTCGCGGGTCTCAGTGGTTTGGGAGCGATGGAGTGACGCTTGGAGTGGGCTCGCTCGATGGCGCGGTGAGGGACGTGGACGTCGCTCGGATACGGGACTTCGACGCGTTCGTCGCTGCGCACCGCGATCGCGCCGTGGGGCTGGCCTGGCGGCTCGTCGGCGGCGACGCCGCGGCCGCGGAGGACATCGCACAGGAAGCCTTCCTGCGCGCGTATCGAGGGCTGGGCCAGTTTCGCGAGGAGGCGAAGATGTCGACGTGGTTCTATCGCATCCTCGTCAACGAAGCGCAGCGTCACCTGCGGTGGCGTTGGATACGCCAGCGCGTGGCGGGCGAGATGCCCGCGGATCCGCCGGATCCGCGGCCCGCAGCGACCGGCGATCCCAAGTTGCGCGAGCGTGTGGCGCGCGCCGTCGCCGACCTGCCGCGCG
Source organism: uncultured delta proteobacterium (assembly GCA_963801625.1). Classification (GTDB taxonomy): domain Bacteria; phylum Myxococcota_A; class UBA9160; order UBA9160; family PR03; genus PR03. The sequence goes on along the minus strand of CAWDFQ010000013.1, from coordinate 178,605 downwards.
GCCAGCGCGAGGCGTTCGCGCTGGTGCACCTCGAAGGCTTCACGGTGAGCGAGGCCGCCGCGATCACGGGTCGCGCCGCCGGGACGATCAAGTCGCATCTGCATCGCGCGCTCGGCAAGCTGCGCGAGGCGCTCGCCGATCTCGATCCGAGCGCGGGGGCGACGCAATCATGAGTGACCGACGCGACGATCGACAGCCGCTCTCGCCCGACGACGAGGCGTTCGTCCGCAGCGTGGCGGACTTGTACGCGGCGCGGCCGATGACGGCTGCCCGGCGCACCCGCTTCGACGCCCGACTCGAAGAGCGCATCCGCGACGGCGTGGTGCGCCGCCGCCCGTGGTTCGCTGGAATCGCCGTCGCCGCGGTGGCCTTGTCGCTGCTGGTGTGGCGCGCGGGAATCGACGCGCCGGACGGCGGCGAAGTCGAGCGCGTCGCGGGGAGCGAGCCCGCGCTGGACGAGAGCGAGACCGTCGCCGAGGAATGGATCCTCGCGATGGCGACCGCTTCGCTCCCCGAGACGGACGAGGCGCTGCCGCCGGACTACCTGGCGATCTCCGACCTGCTGCTCGGCGACTGAGGAGATGGGTTCCGACATGACGCGACGAACTCGACGATCCGCGCTGCTCGTCTGCGCATCGCTGCTCGCGACGGGCGGCTTCGCGGTGGCTGCGCTCGCGCAGCAGCCGGGAGCCGGAGCCGGGCCGCCGGGGATGCGGCATCACGGCCCGCATGGACCGCCCCCGATCGAGAAGGTGACTCGAGCGCCACTCCGACGAACTCGGCCTCGACGCGGACACGCGCGCGGCGATCCGCGTGATCGCCGCAAGAGCCCGGCAGGAAGAACAGCCGCTCGACGAGCAACTCCGCGCGCTCCACGAGGAGATGCGCCGACTCCTCGACGGCGAGTCGCCGAAGCTGGATGACGTGATGCAATGGGCCGACCGCATCGGTGCGGCCGAGACCGAACTGAAGAAGCGCCGGCTGCGTACGCTGCTGGAGGTCCGCGCGCTGCTCACGCCGGAGCAGCGACAGAAGCTCGTGCAGATCTTCGAGGAGCGACGCGAGCGCCGAAGAGGGCCGGAAGGCGAAGCTCCGCCTCCCGTTCCTCCGGAGTAGACTCCGGGAGCGGCAGGGCGAGGAGAAGACCGATGAAGAGACCGGTGAAGAAGTTGGCAATCGTGTTGGGGACGATATTCGTGCTGCTCGCCGGATCTGGCGCAGAGGCGGGCGGCGGCCATCACCGCGGTGGCGGCTACTACGGTGGCGGCCACTACGGTGGCGGACACCATGGCGGCGGCTACTACCGCGGCGGTTATGGCTGGGGCGGTGGCTGGGGCTACGGCTGGGGTGGTGGCTGGGGCGGCTTCGCCGTGTATCCGCGCGTCACCATCGGCGGACCGTACTGGTGGGGCGATTCGTATCCCTACTACCCGTATCCGTACTATTCGCGGCCCATCGTCATCGAACGTTCGGAGCCCCAGGTATATGTGCAGCAGCCACAGCCGGAGCCGCAGTACTGGTATTACTGCGAGAACCCGAAGGGCTACTACCCGTCCGTCGAGAAGTGCCGCGGCGAGTGGTTGCAGGTAGTCCCGCGGACGGATTCGCCAAACGAGTGATGACCGGGTCCGAACGCACGGAGATCCAGACATGTCGATGAAGACCACGGTGCTCGGGTTCCTGGTTCTGCTCAGCGGCTGCGCCACGATGCCGACCGGTCCGAGCGTTCTGGTGTTGCCGGGTACCGGCAAGTCGTTCGAGCAGTTCCAGAGTGACAACGAAGAGTGCAAGTACTGGGCAGCGCAGCAGACGGGGGCGGAACCGCAGCCGGCGGCCCAGCACCAGGCCGCCACGGCCGCAGTGATCGGCACGCTCGTCGGGGCAGGGGCGGGCGCCGCGATCGGCGCCGCGTCGGGCAACGCGGGCGCCGGCGCCGCGATCGGTGCGGGGAGCGGATTGATCTTCGGCACCGCGTACGGCGCGGACGCGGGATACGGTTGGTACTCCGAACTCCAGCGTCGCTACGACAATGCTTTCCTGCAATGCATGTACGCCAGGGGCAACCAGATCCCGATGAACTCGCCGCCTTCGGGCGCTTCGTTCAGTGCACCGCCGCCGAGCAGCTACTCGGCGCCTCTGGGCACGGACGAGCCGATTCCCCCGCCTCCGCCCGGTCCGCCGCCTCCTCCGCCGCCCTCGTGAGCGACGAACCTCGCCGCCGCTACGAACTCCCCGACGCCGAACTCGAACGCGAGCTGGAGTCGCTGCTCGACCGCTTCCAGACGCGCTTTGGTGCAAGCGAGAGCCCCGAGTCGGTGCGCCAGCTGCTCGTCACTGCACTGCGTCTCATCAGCGACGGCGCCACGCGCGCCGACATGAAGCTCGTCGCGAACGCGCAGAAGGAACTGCGCCACGCGTTCCGCGTCTTCGCGCCCTACGAGCACGTGCGCAAGGTCGCCGTGTTCGGGAGCGCGCGGACATCGCCCGGTGCGCCCGATTGGCTGGCGGCGGAGCGCTTCGCCGAGCGCATCGTCCGCGAAGGCTGGATGGTCATCACCGGAGCGGGGTCCGGCATCATGGAGGCCGCGCAGGGCGGCGCGGGCCGGCAGGCCTCGTTCGGCGTCAACATCCGCTTGCCCTTCGAGCAAAAGCCGAACCCGACGATCGCCGGCGACTCGAAGCTGATCAACTTCCGATACTTCTTTACGCGCAAGTTGATCTTCGTGAAGGAGGCGCACGCGATCGCGCTCTTTCCGGGCGGCTTCGGCACGCACGACGAAGGCCTGGAGGCGCTGACGCTGATCCAGACCGGACGCAGCGAGATCGTGCCGGTGGTCTTCGTCGACGAGCCGGGCGGAAGCTACTGGCGCGACTGGGAGCGCTATGTCGATTCGCACCTGAGCGAGCGCGGCCTGATCAGCCCTGATGATCTTGCGCTCTTCCGCGTGACCGACGAGGTCGACGTCGCGGTGCGCGAAGTCGCCGACTTCTATCGCAACTATCACTCGAGTCGCTTCGTGCGCGACCTGCTGGTGCTGCGGCTGCGCGTGGCGCCGAGCGACCGGGAGCTGGCGAAGCTCAACAGCGAGTTCGGCGAGCTGCTGCTCGGTGGTCGCATCGAGTGCTGCGAAGCGCTGCCCGAAGAGGAAGGCGAGGACGCTGCACTGCCGCGCCTCGCGCTGCTCTTCAATCGCCGTTGCGTCGGCCTGTTGCGGCGGCTGATCGATCGAGTCAACGGTTGGGCGGTGGAGGCGGGATCCCCACGCGAGGCGAGTCCGCGCGCGATCACCGAGAGCGCGTTGCCGCTCGAAGCGGAGAACGCGGAGCTGGAAGAAAAGCCGGCGCGCGGCTGACGGACGGCTTGCCGCTAAGCTGCGGCCGCGCGTGACGCTACCACGACTCGTGCCGCGCACGGCCACCCGGGCGGCTGAAGCCCGCGGCCGTCAGCTTCAGCGGATTGTTGGGCAGCGCGCTTGCAGACACCGAGCAGTCACGCTTTGGCCTAAGCTCTCGGTCCACAGCGGTGCCGCCAACGATCGACTCCTGTGACGCGGCGTTCTTCTCGCCCACTGCCAAGTAGACGAACCCGAAATACAGCTCCTCGACTCGAACGTTGCCTGCATGCCGCCGGATGGACTCCCACAGCCGGCGTTCGCCGACGATGCGCGAGTAATCGATCGGTCGTGAGAGAAGATCCAACAGTGGAACGAGGCGCGATGCCGGACCGGAGGGCAGCTTTTGGTCGAGGACCACGAAGCGCTTCCCCTCCTTCAATGCCTTGCACGCCCTCTCGATGACGCGGTCGTATTCGGGGACGACTACCAGCGTATACGTGGAGAGAACGCCATCAACCGCTGCCGGAAATCCGTAGGTGGCGGCGTCGCTCTGCACCAGTTCGACGTTCGACCACCCATTGCGAGCGGCCCGTTTGCGCGCACGGGCGAGCATCGCTTCGGAGGCGTCGACCGCGATGACCGCGCCGCCGGGGCCCACGGCGCGCTCGAGCAGCGCGAAGTTCCGCCCAGTGCCACACCCGATCTCCACCACCCGGTCGCCCGTCGCCAGCCGAAGAGCGTCAACGGCCCTCCGCCGGTACGCCCAATCGCGAAAGCCGATGGCGTACGCGAGACTCGACGTGAAGTCGTGCGGCGCGAATGTTCTGAGGAAATGAGCATCAGAGTCGCTGCGGGAATGCATCTTGCCTGTCTCGGTGTTCGAAAGCTACTCGGCTCGCTCGTCCGTGCAAGACAGCGACCTTCTGCGCCGCTCGCATATGCTGCCACGTACAGACCGCCCAACATCCTACGCGACCGCAGTCTTCCGCCGTGGCGGTCGTTTTCAGACGAACTCTTCGGTATCGGACGAGATGGGCTGCAGGCCCGACGCAGTGTATCCCGCGCAAGACGCTGGCTATGAGACTGGTTCGTGCGGGTCAACGTAGCGAATCGAGAGGTCGGATTGAGTCGCTCATCGCCGGCGGCCGCTCCGGCTACGCGCGTCGATCGAGCCCGTCAGTCCTCGTATGAATCCCCTTCATCCACCACGCGCACGACCGGAATCTGCGGCACGACTTCCTTCGACAGCAACCAGATCCCGACTGCCACCGACGCCAGCGCAGGCAGCAGCACGCTGAGGGGCGTATGCGACCCCGGCGCGTTGTAGCCCGGCACCGAGACGATATGCGGCGCCGCCATCGCCGCGACGCCCAGGCCGTTGACGCCGATGTGCAGCACGATCGGTGCGAGCAGCGAACCGGTCCTGTGTCGCGCGTAGCCCAAGGTGACGCCGAGCACGAGCGTCTGTGCGATCAGCGCGGCCCAGCTTTGTGGCGTGAGCCCTGCGCCCTGAGCCAGCGCGAAGAAGAGCGCCGTGACGAGGATCCCGCCGGTGGCGCCCATCGTGGCGACCAGGCCCTGCTGCACGACGCCGCGGAAGAACCATTCTTCGACGACCGGGACTAGGCCGACTGCGACGATCGCGGTTTCGAGCAGCGAGAGTCTCGTGTCGCTGTCGAGTCTCTCGACACTTCCCTGCACGGCTTGTTGGACGACCGGCGCGGGGAAGAGCGCGGTGACGCCGTTGTCGATTTCGCTAACGAGCAGCGCAACCGGAAACAGCAGCAGCAGCGGCAACAGTTGCCGCCGGCACAGTCCGCGCAGGCCGACGCGTTCGGCGTGGGGGGGCGGGATGTTCGCGGCGCCGAGCAGCCCGGCGCCGCCCATTCCCAGCACGGTACCGATGCCGGCGGCCGCGGTCGGCGATGCCCAATCCGAAAGCATCAGCGCGATGGCGGTGGTGAAGAAGGCGCCCATCATCGTGAGCAGCGAGGCGGCGAGCGGCGACGGAAACGGGCGCGGCGCTTCGCTCACGCGAGCACCCTGGACAAGGCTCGTCCGGTGTGACTCGCGCGCTGCTGCGCGATCCACTCGGGCGGTCCCTCGGCGACGATCGCGCCGCCCGCGGCTCCGCCTTCGGGCCCCATGTCGATCACCCAGTCCGCGGTCTTGATGACGTCGAGGTGATGTTCGATCACGACCACCGTGTTGCCGAGTTCGACGAGCTTGCGCAGCACGCCGAGTAGCCGCTCGACGTCGGCGAAATGCAGACCCGTCGTCGGTTCGTCGAGAATGTAGAGCGTGCGGCCGGTGTCGCGACGCGAAAGTTCGCGCGAGAGTTTGATGCGCTGCGCTTCGCCGCCGGAGAGCGTCGTGGCCGGCTGGCCGAGGTGGATGTAGTCGAGGCCGACGTCGTGCAGCGTCTGGAGCGGCCGGCGCACCGCCTGGAAGTTGGCGAGGAACTCGACGCCTTCCTCGACCGACATCTCGAGCACGTCGGCGATGCTCTTGCCCTTGTAGAGCACGTTCAGCGTCTCGCGGTTGTAGCGCCGGCCCCGGCACACCTCGCAGGTGACGAAGATGTCGGGCAGGAAGTGCATCTCGACGCGCTTGGTGCCGTCGCCCTGGCACGCCTCGCAGCGACCGCCCTTCACGTTGAACGAGAAACGCCCCGGTCCATAGCCGCGCACGCGCGCCTCGGGCACTTGCGTGAAGAGTTTGCGGATGCCGTCGAACGCGCCCGTGTAGGTGACCGGGTTGCTGCGCGGCGTGCGTCCGATCGGCGACTGGTCGACGTCGATCACCTTGTCGACGTGCATCAGCCCCTCGATGCCGCGGAAGCGCCCGGGCGGATCCTGCGCGGCGTGTAGCCGCTGCGCGAGCGCCTTGTGCAGCGTGTCGACGACCAGCGTGGACTTGCCCGAGCCCGAGACGCCCGTCACGGCGACGAAGAGCCCGAGCGGCAGGTGCAGGTCGATGTGCCGCAGGTTGTGCTCGTGGCAATCGCGCAACACGAGCTTGCGATCGCCGGGCTTGCGGCGTTCGGGCGGCACCGCGATCGCGCGGCGACCGGCGAGGTAGTCGCCCGTCAGCGAGCGCGGATTTGCGAGGATCGCCGGGAGCGGCCCCTCGGCCACGACTTCCCCGCCGTGGATGCCGGCGCCCGGCCCCATGTCGATGATCCAATCGGCGCAGCGGATCGTCTCTTCGTCGTGTTCGACCACCAGCACGCTGTTGCCCTGGTCGCGCAGCCGGAACAGCGTGTCGAGCAGCCGGCGGTTGTCGCGCGGGTGCAGGCCGATCGACGGCTCGTCCAATACATAGAGGACGCCGAGCAGGCTCGATCCCACCTGGGTGGCGAGCCGGATGCGCTGCGCTTCGCCGCCCGAGAGCGTGCTCGAGCCGCGCTCGAGCGTCAGGTAGTCGAGCCCGACGTCGAGCAGGAATCGCAGCCGGTCGCTGATCTCGCGCAGGATGCGATCGGCGACGAGGCGCTTGCCGGCGGGCAGCTCGAGCGTGTCGAGAAACTTCGCAGCGTCGGCGATCGACATCCGCGAGAGCGCGTCGATCGGGATGTCCCCGATCCGCACGCTGCGCGCTTCGAGCCGCAGCCGCGAGCCGTCGCAATCGGGACACGGGCGCGGCGTCGTGAACTGCAACAGCGCGTCGCCCGACGCGTCCTTGCGCCGCGACAGTTCGCCGATCACGCCATCCCAGCTTCTTTGAGCCTTTCCAATCTTTCCAGCGCGCTCCAATGTGAATGCGACCGCATCCGGGGTGCCGAACAGGATTCCTTCGCGCGCGGCGAGGGGCAGTTTCTCGAAGGGCGTGTCGACGGAGACACCGAAGTGCTGCGCCAGCGCATCGAGCAGCTTCAGGTAATAACGCGACGGCCTCCGCCCCGCGTTCCACGGCTCGATCGCCATCGCGAGCGGTCGCGACGGGTCGGGCACCACGCGCGCCGGGTCGAAGACGTTGCGCGTGCCGAGGCCCGAGCAGGCCTTGCAAGCGCCGTGCGGATTGTTGAACGAGAAGAAGCGCGGCTCGATCTCGGGGAACGACACGCCGCAGGTCGAGCACGAGTTCTTCTCGGAGAACAGCCACTCCTCGCGACCGGGGCCGACGTCCACCAGCGCGATGCCGTCGGCGAGTCGCAGCGCGGTTTCGAGCGATTCCGCGATCCGCGTGCGCGCCGTCTCGCGCACCGCGATGCGATCGACCACCACGTCGACGTCGTGTTTCGCGGTGCGCGCCATCGCGATCTCGTCACTGAGATCGTGCAGCATGCCGTCGATCCGCACGCGCACGATAGCCCTGCCGGCGGAACGCGTCCAGTTCTTTCTTGTACTCGCCCTTGCGACCGCGCACCACCGGCGCGAGCACCTGCACGCGCACGCCTTCCCCGAGCGAAAGCACGCGCTCGGTCATCTGCTGCACGGTCTGGCTGGCGATCGGTCGCCCGCAAATCCAGCAATGTGGCTGCCCGACGCGCGCGTAGAGCAGTCGCAGGTGGTCATGGATCTCGGTGATCGTGCCGACCGTCGAGCGCGGGTTCTTGGCGACGCTGCGCTGTTCGATCGAGATCGCCGGCGAGAGCCCGTCGATCGACTCGACGTCGGGCTTGCTCATCTGTTCGAGGAACTGGCGCGCGTAGGCCGACAGCGATTCGACGTAACGCCGCTGCCCTTCGGCGTAGATCGTGTCGAACGCCAGCGAGGACTTGCCCGAGCCCGAGAGTCCCGTGATCACGACCAGCCGATCGCGCGGGATGCACACGTCGATGTTGCGCAGATTGTGCTCGCGCGCACCGCGGACCTGGATTTCGGTGGGGGCTGCTGCGGCGCTGTGTGCGGGCGCGTCGGTCACCGAATGGTCGGCGGGGGACTTCCGACGTCGAGGCGCGACATCTCGGCGAAGGCGCCCTTGCGCTCGACGTAGGTCTGCTTCTTCAGGCGGCCGACGAAGCGCACGTACTCTTCCTGGAACGCCTGCTCCATCATCAGCTCTTGCAGCTGCGGCTTGGCCTGCTCGAAGCTCAGCGCTTCGATCTTGCGTCGCTCGACGAGCTGTACCACCGCGCAGCCGACCGGCAGCTCGATCACGTTGGATACCTGGCCCGGCTGCAAACCGGCCGCCGCTTCCTGCATCCACGGTGCGAGCGTGCCAGCCGGCATCCAACCGAGATCGGGACTCGCCTGCGAGACCTGGCTCGCGACGCTCTCGAAGCTCTCGCCCGCGCGAACCCGCGCGAGGCCGCGCCGCACCTTATCGCACGCCGCCGCCACCGACTTGGGCTTGCCGTCTTCGGCGCCCGCGGCCATGTGCACGAGGTGCACCTCGTCGCCGCCTGAGGCCGGCATCGCGCCGTAGCGCTGGTCGTAGAGTTTGCGGATCTGCGCGTCCTCGATCTTCACGCGCGATCGCACCATTCCGCCCAGCACCTTCTGCTGCACGATCTCTTCACCGATGCGGCGCCGATAGGCGTCGAAGCTCAGACCCTGCGACTCGACACTCTTCTTCAGTCCCTCGGCATCGAGATTGTTCTCCCTGGCGATGCCGGCGATGGCGTCGTCGATCTCGAAGTCGCTCGCCTCGATCTCCATGCGCTTGGCGAGCAGGCCGATCATCTTGCGCTCGATCAGCTTGTCGAGCACGTCGGAACGCAGCAACGCGATGTCGGCGTCGGTGGCGCCCTGCGCGCGGATCTTCGCTTCGATCGGATCGGCGATGCGGTGGACGTCGGAGACGAGCACCACTTCGGTGCCGACCTGCGCGGCGATTCCGTCCACGAGCAGGCCGGAAGCGGCCGCGGGTTGGCCGGAAGCGGCCGTCGCCGTAGCTGCTGTGGCGGCGGGGTCACTGTTCGCTGCCGCTCCCGCGCCGCTCTTCCACTCTTCGGCGAGCGCCGGCGAAGCGAACGCGAGCGCGAACAGCAGGGCGACCGTGCCTCGAATCGGCGAGCGGGTCAGCATCGAGATCCTCCGCGATTCCCCCGATGCGCCGGGGACTTGCAAAGACGCGAGATAGTAACGGGCGCGCTTCGCTTCGTCGCGCCAGCGCCGCCCGCGCACAGCCGGCGGCGTGCCCGCCGGGAATCCTTCGCGACGGGTCGGCGCTTGCGGCGTCTCTTGCGCACGCCGTTTGCAATGGACCCGCTCACACGCGCACCGCGACGTCTGCGAACCCGGCAGGACGACCGTCGCGCGGTGCGCTCGGGAGCGAGACGATGCACGGCTCGAAGCGAGCGACGTCACTCGTGGTGTGGTTTCTCGTCAGCCAGATCACCCTGCCCGCGCATCCGGTGCGCGCGATTTCCACCGACTCGTCCACGCTGCCGACGGGGCGGAGCATCACACCGGCCGCTGGCGCCGCGGGCGGCGCCGCTCCTGCGACCGAGCTGTTCACGGGTGCCGCCTCGCACACGATTCCGCTCGAGTTGCCGCCCGGGACGGGCGGCATGACGCCGCAGCTCGCGCTCCAGTACTCGAGCCAGGCGCGCGGCGATTCGTGGGTGGGCAGCGGCTGGTCGCTCGGCCTGCCCGCGATCGCGCGCTCGCTGAAGCACGGCGTTCCCAGCTATGACGACGCTGCGGACGTGTTCGAGCTGGCCGGGCAGGAACTGGTTCCCGAGACGACGAGTCCCAGCTTGCCGCGCCGTTACCACACGCTGCGCGAGAGCTTCGTGCGCATCGTGCACGAGGCGAACAATAGTTGGACGCTCACGCGCAAGGACGGCGTCATGCTTCGCTTCGGCGTGTCGGCGCCCGCGCGGCTGGCGAACGCCGCGGGGCAGGCGTTCCAATGGCTGCTCGAACAACAGGAGGATCGCCACGGCAACGCGTTCGTCGCGAGCTACGACCGGCGCGATCCCGGCACCGCCTATCTCGCCACGATCCGCTACACGCTGCGGCGCGCGGCAGGCGGCACGCTCGAAAGTCTGGACGGCAATCCGGCGAAGGATCGCCGCGTCGAGTTCGTGCTCGAATCCGCGCCGCGCAGTGACGTGGCCGAGGGCCATCGCGCCGGCTTCCTCTCGCGCATCGCGCATCGGCTCGATTACGTCGACGTGAAGGTCGGCGCCACCCTCGTGCGCCGCTACGACCTTCGCTATGCACAAAGCCCCGATACGTTCCGCTCGCTACTCGCGTCGGTGGCGCTCTACGGCAACGACGCCGCGTCGCCGTCGCCGCACGCTCCGTTCGTGACGTCGTTTGCGTACCGGTCGAATGTTGCGGCCGGCACGACGGGCTGGCAGCTCGCGAACTGGAGCTGGCCCGCCGGCCTCACGCTCGTCGACGCCACCCGCCAGGACAAGGGTGTTCGCCTCGTCGACGTGGACGGCGACGCGCGACCCGATCTGGTGAAGGCGCTCGCCACGCTGAGCAATCCCGATCCAAAGCTCGCGACCTTCTCATTGACCGCGGACAGCGGCGTCTACCTGAACACCGGAAGCGGTTTCCTCGCCGCGAAGAGCAGCCGCCATGTTCTGCCCACGTTCCCCGGACAGAACGGCCAGATCCCGTTCTCGCTCGCCTGGCAGGACGCCAACTCGTCCTACACCACCGGACTGGACGTGCTCGACGTCACCGGCGACGGCCGCGCCGATCTCGTCGGCGGGATGCGGAATCTCGATCCGACGAGCGGCGTGCGAGCGCTCTACGGAATGCCAACGTGGTTCCGCGGTTCGCCGAACGGCTTCGTCGCCGCAACCGACGTTGGCGATGTACTGGCCGACACCTTCTGGGGCATGAACCGCTCCGGCATCGTGGACATCTACATCTTCACCGCGACACCGGGAACGACATCGGGCAACGCGCGCTTCGCGGACCTCACCGGCGACGGCTTGCCCGAGCTGATCGTGCGCGGTGTCGAGTACCGGCAGACCGCAATCGGCGGTCCCAGTCCGCCGTTTGCCTCGGTCGGTTGGGCGTGTCTCGACGAGCGACTCACCAACTACTACTTCGAGAACCGCGGTGAGCTGCGCTTCGAACGCGCTCCCGTCGTCGACTCGGCGGGTTCCGCCTGCCAGTCGTCGCTGAAGCGCGTCGCAACCGACTTCCAGCAATGCGATCTCAGCAGCTCCCTTGCCGATTGCGGCTACCAGATTCTCTACAACGAAGCGCATCCGATGCAGTTCAAGGGCGATCCGTCGCTGGGGACCTTCCCCTGGTACTGGCTCACAAACCTCGAGTTCGGCTCGATCGACGTGGACCTCGACGGTGACGGACTCGCCGACACCCTCGCAGCGAGCTTCGATCCGTACCAGAACGGGTATGGAACCGCCGCCACGGCCTGGCTCAACGACGGCGAGCGCGGCTACATCGAAGATCCCGCCTGGGCATTGCCCGCCGGCGTCTACTTCTACGAACTCGGCGACTATCACTCGAACGACACCGGCGTGCGACTCGCCGACGTGAACGGCGACGGCCGCATCGACGTGTTGTCGGCGAAGGCGGGCGCGACCCGCGCGACCTGGCTCAACGACGGCGACGTCGACGAGGCGACGCCGACGCCGTGGGTCGCGAGCGCCGCGTGGGCGATCCCGGCCGGCCTCGAGTTCGTCGCGGCGAACGGCACGGACGCCGGCGTGCGGCTCGTCGATCTCGACGGCGACGGGATGACGGATCTCGTGCGCTCCGCGAATGGTGCGAACGAGTTCTACCGCAACCGCGGTTCGATCCCCGATCTGCTGACGCAGGTGACGAGTCCCCTCGGCGCGCGGACGAACTACGGCTACGAAGTCTCCACGCAGCAGGACACGAACGGCGGCGACGGGGTCCCCGACCTTCCCTTCGTCGTGCCCGTGGTGGCGTCCGTCAGCGTGAGCCCGTCGCCCGGGCTGCCGGGCAACCTGGTGGGCACCACGCACTACGACTACGACGGCGGGCTCTACGACGCCGCGGCGCGCGAGTTCCGCGGCTTCGCCGGCGTGACCGAGACGCGTCCCGACGGTCGCGTCACGGATCGCGTCTTCCACCAGACCGACGCGTTGTCCGGCAAGCTCGCCAGCGAAACCGTGCTCGATGCCGAAGGCCGTCCCTGGTCTGGCATCGACTACGACTACATCGAGGACGCAACGCCGCCGTACGTCGGGCTCGTCGCGCGCGTGGACCGATACGAGTACGACGGCCAGACGACGCCGCGACTGTCTCGCACCGAGTACCGCTACGACGGCGGCGGCGCGATCGTCTACGGCAACCGCACCGCCATCATCGAGTGGGGCGAGATCAGCGGCGTGGCCACCGACGCGGTGCCAGCCGATACGCGCACGACGGAACTGTCCTATTTCACGAACGCCGCGCTCCATCTCGTCGACCGCGTGAAGACGCACATCGTACGCACTGGCGGAACGCCCGGTGCGGGCGCCGTGGTGCGCGAGTCACACTTCGCGTACGACGGCGACTGGAGCGGTGTTGCGCCCCCTACGATCGGCGATCTCACCCGGCGCACCGACGCCCTCTACGACGTGACGACCCCCGATCCGGCGACCAGTTTCGGGTACGACGTCTACGGCAATCTCACGAGCGTCACCGACCCGCTCGCCAATGCAAGGGGAAGCGGCGGCACCACGACGACCGAGTACGACGCCACCTATCACAGCTTCCCGACCGCGATGGTGAACGCACTCGGCCACCGCAGCGAGATCTCCTACACGGCGCCGGCCGGTTGCGCGGTGGCGCACAACGCCGGGGAGGGACTCGTCGGACAGCAGCGCGATCCCAACGATCTCGCCGCATCCACGAGCTGGAGCCGCTGCTACGACGTCTTCGGCCGTATCGTGAGCGAAGCGGGGCCGGCGGGACTCTCGTGGACGACGTGGAGCCATGTCGACACGCCGCTGGCCGTCGCGACGGTCGAGTCGCGCAAGTCGTCGGCGACCGCGATGCGCGTCGCCACCATCCACTACGACGGGCTCGGCCGCTCGGTATCGAGTGACCACACGGGACCCGGCGGGCAGACCGTGCAGGACGGGAGTCTCGTCTACGACGCCGTTGGGCGGCTCGTCTCGACCACCCAGCCCGGCTTCGGCGCGCCCGGTGCGGAGACGCTCTACGAGTACGACGCGCTCGATCGCGTGATCAGCGTGACCTTGCCGGGCGCAGGGCGCGTCCACGCTCGTCGCTACGACCGCGGCCTGCTCGAGCGGATCGACCCGAACGGCAACGTCGTGCGCGAACAGCACGACGCGTTCGGCCGCATCGTGCGCGTCGAGGAAGTAAACGGCTCGGATACGTACGTCACGCGCTACGAGCACGACGTCGCCGATCAGCTCACGCGCATCACCGATCATCACGGCAACCTGAGCACGGTCAGCTACGACCGCCTCGGTCGCCGCACGCGGATCACCGACCCCGACATCGGGGTTCGCGACTTCACGTACGACGCGAACGGCAACGTGCTCAGCGAGCAGGCGAGCGGACTCGAGACGATCACCTGGAGCTACGACGAGCTGGGTCGGCCGCTCACCAAGCGCGGGACCTCGTCGCGAAACTGGACGGCGTCGACGATCGTCTGGCAATACGACGCGGCTCCGAAGGGGATCGGCCTGCTCTCGGCGCGTTTCGACGACGACTTCCACAACTACCGGGTGCTGAACTACGACGCGCTCGGCCGCCCGACCCGCGAGCAGTACACGCTCTTCGTCGCCAACAAGGGACGCCCCTTCGTCTTCGAGAACGGCTACGACCCGCTCGGCCAGCTCCTCTCGCGCAAGCATCCGACCGGCACGCTGCTGAGCTTTGCGCGCGATCCGCGCGGCTATCTGACGGGCATCTCCTCGGGTTCGGGCTCGCCCGATGCGTCGGCGATCCAGTGGAGCGCCGACGGGCGCGTGACGTCGTGGACGGGCCCCGGCGGCGTCGTGACCACGGCGAGCTACGACGCCGAGTCGCGACGCCTCGACGCGTTGCAGGTCGACGGCCCCGGCCCGGGCCTGCTCGCCGACCAGTCGTATCGCTACGACGAAGCCGATCGCATCACGAGCGTGATCGACGGCGTCGGCAGCCACAGCATGGTCGCTGGCTACGACGCGCTCGATCGTCTGGAACGCACCACCCGCTTGGAAGCGGGCGCATGGCAGAGCCGGACGAACGAGTACGACGCGATCGGGAACCTGCGGTGTCGCGACGCCACCGGCGCGAACTGCGCCGGCGGAACGCGACTCGTCTATCCGTTCGCCGCGAGCGACCCGCTCCAGCGCGCGACGAACCATCGCGCCACCAGCGTCGGCGGCGCCGCGTCGGCCTACGACCTGGGTGGCGCGGTCCTCGCGCTGGGCAACCGCCGCTTCTACTACAACGCTTTCGCGAAGCTCACGGAGGTATGGGACGGCGGCACGCTGGCGCTGCGCGCGAGCTACGACGGCGACGGTCGCACCCATCGACTCTGGTCGGCGTCGGCCGGCGAGACGCAGTACTTCCCGACGGACGACTTCGAATGGGGCGAGGCCTCACACCAGGCGCGCGTGCACGTGACGCTCGGCGGCGCGCGCATCGCCACCCACGCGATGGCCTTCGAGCCGCCGCTCCCGACACCCCGGTGCGCAGGTCTCATGCCGGGCGTCGCAGCAAGCGACGCGTCGCCGTTCGACCTCTTCGGTCTTTTCGCACCGGGTCTCGCCGCGCTGCTGCTACTCGGCGCGCGGCGCGGCTGGCGTGGCGTGGCGGTGCAACAGCGCGCGCGCGTGCTCATCGCCACCGGGACGGGCACGGCGTTCCTGCTGGTGGCGCTGGTTCCGGTGCCCTTCGCCCGGCGCGGCGACGCGGTCGCGCAATCGCTCGTCCCGTCGTCGCTGTACTACCACGGCGATCATCTCGGCAGCGTGCTCGTGGTGACCGACGCAAACGGCGCACTCGTCGGCGCACCGGCGGCCTTCGAACCCTGGGGACGCCTGATCGACGGCGGCAGCCTTCCGACCGCATTTGGTTTCAACGGAAAACGCGCGGCAGGAAATCTCTACGATTACGGCGCGCGTTGGTACGATCCGAACCTCGGTCGCTTCCTGCAGCCCGATCCCGTGATCGCCGACCCCTACGACCCCCAGGGGCTCAGCCGCTACAGCTACGTGCGAAACGACCCGGTCGGCCGCGTCGACCCGACCGGCGCCTGGAGCCTCGACGCGAACGTGTACGCCGGCCAGGTCGACCGTCTCGGCTTCACCGGCATCGTGCTCGGCGCGAGCTTCATGGGGGGCGGCAGCTTCAGCCTCTCCGCCAGCGCGATGATCGGCGGAGTCCCCGTCGCGCAGTACATGCGCGCGGTGCAGGTGATGGGCGATTTGACCGAGGCCATGAAAGTCGGGGCTTTCCAGTTCTTCAATCAAGAGGGGATGACATTCTCCAGAACGAGCGCCGACGCATCTCGGTCTTCAGTCGACGTCCCAATGGGAGCCCACCACCATCGCCGTTGACTACTCGTATGTGCAGCTCGGCAGCTATCACGCCGACGTGACCGCGCGGAATCCCAACGAATGGGGAAGTGACACCAAGTACACGGCTGGGCCGTCTGACCGAGCAGGCGGCTCGGCGGGTCGCAAGCTCGGTGGTGTGTTGACTACCAGTGGGAGAAACTCGATGGGTACGCTGCAAGCGGAGGTGAAGGACGTTCCGAGCGGCTTTACAGATCCCGGAGTCACCTTGACGCGAACAGTCACTGTCCCGCTTGCATACGACAAGGTAGTCGGCGAGATGAGAGGGCTCGCAGCCGAAATCAACAGCGCGAATATCCGTTACGAGATCTTGAGCACAAACAGCAATGCGGCGGCGTTCTCCCTCCTCCACCGAATAGGCGTTACGGTCGAGCCACCCGTGTGGGTTCCTGGATACGACACCCGTGTGCCATAGGGGCGAAGAATGCGGTGCAACCTCATCTTGCGTTGCTGCGATCATCCTACTGCTATCCGCTGCGTGCATGAGCGATGATCAGCCCATGCGAACAGAAGAAGCGATTTCCGAGGTTCAGCGGCAGATCGCGATAGGAATGGCTCGGGTGGAGGTGGAGGAGACGGTCGCCCAAGATTGCTCATGTTTACTTCCGTGTACACACCGCAAGAGCAGATCTTGCCGCCAGGAGAGAGTCTTCGCAGGGGCTCCGCTGAGTGGGCGTCTGACGGTCTCGACGCCGTTGGAGATCAGTGGCTTGGGAAGGCATCAGGACACGTCGTCCCATCGAATTCGACGACACAGGATCACGTAGTCAATCTCCGGGTCGGAGGATTCGGCCTCCAAGCATAGATGTGCGAGTCCTCTGTTCATCTCGTCCCAAGGGACATTCGCTACACCATGCTCTCTCACCCGCCGAGCTGCGCCAACAGCTGATGCGCCGCTTCGAAGAGTTGCGCCGCGTCGCGCTCGCGCGGCAGTGGCGCGTAGATCCTGTGATTCGGCGCGACGCGGATGCCGAGCGTCGGGTGGGTGAGCAGCGTGACGAGACGCTTCGGGTCGATGCGCGTGCTCTCGGCGGCAGTGAAGACCAGCTCGCCCTGCGCGATGTCCACTGCCGCGACGCCGAGCTGGCGCGCGGCGATCTTCAGGCGGATCACCGCCAACAGGTTGGCCGCCGTGTCGGGTAGCGGGCCGAAGCGGTCGAGCAGCTCGTCGCGGATGCGGTCGGCGTCGGCCTGGTCGGGCGCCGAGGCGAGGCGTTTGTAGAGCACGAGACGCTGGCTGACGTCGGGCACGTAGTCTTCGGGGAGCTTGGCCGCGACGGGCAGCCGGATCTCGGGGTCGATCTCCTTCGGCCGCACTCTTCCGCGCATCTCTTCGATTGTCTCTTCGAGCATTTCCATGTAGGTCTCGAAGCCGAGTTCGGCGAGGTTGCCGTGCTGCTCGGCGCCGAGCAGGTTGCCGGCGCCGCGGATCTCGAGGTCCATCGACGCGAGCCGCATGCCGCTGCCGAGTTCGGTGAACGACTGGAGCGCCTCGAGTCGTTTGCGCGCGTCGTCGGAGAGGCTGCGTTCGTTGCCGCGGATCAGCAGATGGCAATACGCGCGGTGCGAGCTGCGGCCGATGCGGCCGCGCAACTGATAGAGCTGCGCGAGTCCGAAAGCCTCGGCGCGGTCGACGAGCATGGTGTTGGCGCGCGGGATGTCGAGCCCGCTCTCGACGATCGAGGTGCAGAGCAGCACGTCCGCCTCGCCGTGCAGGAAGCGCAGCATGCGGTCTTCGAGGTCGCGTTCGGGCATCTGGCCGTGCGCGACCAGTACGCTCACTTCGGGGACGATGCGCTGCGAGCAGCTCCGCCACCTGGCCGATCGAGTGGACGCGGTTGTGCACGAAGAATACCTGCCCGCCGCGGCGCACCTCGCGCAGGATTGCCTCGCGCACCATCGACTCCGAGAAGCGCGCCACCTGGGTGCGGATCGAGAGGCGGTCGGCCGGCGGCGTGTGGATCGCCGACATGTCGCGCAGCCCGGTGAACGCCATCTGCAACGTGCGCGGGATCGGCGTGGCGGTGAGCGTCAGCACGTCCACCGTCTTCTTGAGCTTCTTGATGCGCTCCTTGTGGGAGACGCCGAAGCGCTGCTCCTCGTCCACCACGAGCAGGCCGAGGTCGCGGAATTCGATGTCCTTCTGCAACAGCCGGTGCGTGCCGACGACGACGTCCAGCGAGCCGTCCGCCAGGCCCTTCACCACCTGCTTCTGCTCCTTCGCGGAACGGAATCGCGACAGCGACTCGACGCGGATCGGGTAGCCGTCGAAGCGTTTGCGGAAGGTCGCCTCGTGCTGCGCACACAGAATCGTGGTGGGCACCAGCACGGCCACCTGTTTGCCGTCCGTCACGGCCTTGAAGGCGGCACGCACGGCCACCTCGGTCTTGCCGAAGCCGACGTCGCCGCACACCAGGCGGTCCATCGGCTTGCCGTTCTGCATGTCGGCGAGCACGTCCTCGATCGCGGCCTGCTGGTCGGGTGTCTCCTCGTACTGGAAGGCGCCCTCGAACTCCTCGAGCGCGCGGTCGCGCGGCGAGAACGAGAAGCCCTCCGCCAGTTCGCGCGCGGCGTGGATGCCGAGCAGCTCGCGCGCCATGTCGCGCAGCGACTTCTTGACGTGGCGCTTGGCCTTCTCCCAGGTGACGCCGCCCAGCTTGTCGATCCGCGGCGGCACGCCCTCGGCGCCGACGTAGCGCTGCACCAGCGACAGGCGGTGCACCGGCACGAAGAGTCGATCGCCGCCGTCGTACTCGATGCGCAGGAACTCGTTGCTGGCCGTTTCGCGCGCGCGCCGGGCCGACGGCGAGCTGCACGAGCCCGCGGTAGATGCCGATGCCGTGCTCGCCGTGCACGAGGTAGATCGCCGGTCTTCAGCTGTGCGAGAGACTCGAGCGCCGCCGCCTCGCGCATCGACACCTTGGTGCGTCGACGCTCGCGCGGTCCGAAGATCTCCTCCTCGGTGACGATCGACGGTGCGCGCGAGCGGCAGCGCGAAGCCCTCGGAGATCGCCGCGACGCGCACTTCCAGCTTGCCAGGCCGGCCCCAGTGCGCGATCTCGCGTGCGTCGCGCGCGAGGCGCGCGTCGTGACCGTATTCGAGCAGCAGCTGGCGCAAGCGCTCGGCGCCCGAGAGCGCCGGCGTCGCGAGCACCACGCGCCAGCGCTCGCGACACCAGCGCTCGATCGCCTGGATCAGCGGCAGCAGCGCTGCGTCGCCGGTTCGCGAGCGCGCGAGTTCGCGGCGCAGCTCCTCGTGGTCGGTCGAGCGCAGCGCGATGCGTTCAGCCGGGTCGTCGGTCTCGATGTCGAGCCGTTCGAGCCAGACCGGTGCGCGACTCGCGAGCGCCTGCTCCACCGCTTCCGTCGGGAGTAGAACCTCGTCCGGCGGCGCGACGACGCGGCCCGCCGCGTGCGCCGAAGCGAAGCTCTGCAGCGCTTCCTGGCCGAAGCGCGCGAGTCGCTCGTGTGCCGCCTCGGGCTCCTCGACGACGACGAGCGCATCCTCCGGCAGATACTCGAAAACCGTTTCGACACCGGGCTGGATCCACGGCGCGAGCGCCTCCGAGCCGGGCGGCAGCGAGCCGCGCAGCAGCGCATCGAGCGTCTCGTCGGTGGCGCGCGCGTCGGCGCCCTGCTCCTCGGCGCGCTTGCGAATCTCGGCGCTGCGCTCGATCACGAGATCGCGGTCGAGCTGGATCTCGCGTGGCGGCGGCAGCGTCACCGAGCCGAGCCGCTGCTGCGAGCGCTGGCTCGCCGCGTCGAAGTCGCGGATCGATTCGACCTCGTCGCCGGTGAGCTCGATGCGCACCGGGCGCGCGCGCTGCGGCGGGAAGACGTCCACGATGCCGCCGCGCACCGCCACTTCGCCGCGTTCCTCGACGAGCGCCATCCGCGCATAGCCCGCAGCGACCAGCTTGGCGACGAGCGCATCGCGATCGACCCACTGGCCGACGTGGAGCTGCGTCGTCCGCGCCCGCAGCGCTTCGCGCGTGGGAACCCGCAGCGCCAGCGCGGTGAGCGGCGCGACGACGACGAGCCCCTTGTCGCCGGCTCCGCGCTCGCCCGCCGCTTCGAGCCAGCGGTAGAGCACGTCCATCCGCTGCGCCGTGACGAACGGCTGCGGCGAGAAGCGGTCGTAGGGGAGCGTGTCGGGATGCGGAAACGGGCGGACCTGGCCGCCCTCTTCGGGCGCGGGTTCGCCGAGCATCACGCGCAGATCCTCGAGCAGCGCATCGGCGGACTTCGCATCGGGCGCCAGGAACAGCACCGGTTTCGGCGCGACGGCGCGCACCAGCGCCGCACCCGCCCACGCGCGCGCCGCGCCGCGCAGCCCCGTGAGTCGCACGACGCCGTGGCGCGCGAGCACGCGCGCGCACAGGTCGTCGAAGCTCTTCGGCGGGTGACTACTGGGCGGATGGTTCAACAAGCGACTCGTCGACTCCATGGCCGGCATCCAGAACGCGAAACGCAACACGGCCCCGGCCCGCCCCGCACGGGGGTGGGTCGAGGTCGCGCGCGAGTCTAGCGATCGGCCGATCGAGGGTTGGGTCAAGCGGCTAATCGCAGACCTGACCCATTTGTGAACAGCCTCGAAGACGAGATCCGCAAGCAGGAGCAGGAGGGATTCGACATCGATGCGATCACCGAGGCCGATCTCGACGAGCCGCCGCGGCTGCCTGCGCTCTACAGCCTCGCTGCGCTGATCCGCCGGCCCGAGCTGTTGCCGCCCGGTTACGTAGTGGAGCCACTCGGGAGCCACGAGTACAAGCTCGCGATGCCCGGCATGCGAGCGCCTCTGCGGATCACCACCAGTGCGGCGTTCTTCGAGGAGCATCCGGGCAGCGCGGAGCTCTGGTCGCCGGGGAGCCCGCTGTTCCCGGCGGTCGAAGAGGCCGGTGCGGATCGGGGCAATTCCCACGGTCCGTTACCGCCTCTCAGCTCGGTCTTGGCGCCGAGAGGACCCTCGGGATCTCCGTGACCGGATCCGTCACGTCCACCTTCTACAAAGAACCGGCCGGAGGCGTGCGGTGGAGGCTGAGGAGTTGTTAGCCGCATACGAGCATCTGCTCGCCGAGTTGGAGGCATTGGGAATCCGCGATCGGCTTCCCACTTTGATCGAGGCTGCGGGCTTCAGCGCCAAGATCATCGAGAACTCCAGGCGCTACCTGCATGAGGCAGTCCCGATTGACGGAAGTCCATTCGACGTGATCGCGGTGGGTTCAATTGCGAGGCTCGAGGCATCCCCGCAGAGCGATTTCGACTACTTGATCGTCGTCCACGAGCTACCTGAGAAGGCACGTGATGCCAAACAACTCCTCGCGGCGGTGGAGCGACTTCGTGAGGAGGAGCTGCACCTCAAGGCTCCGGGATCGAGCGGGATGTTCGGGAAGGTCATCTCCGGCTCGGACTTGACCGAGCGGATTGGGCTGCAGGATGACACGAACCTATCTCACTCTCGCCGCATCCTGATCCTCGAGGAAAGCGTTTCTCTGTATCAGCCCGATCGACATTCGAGGCTGATCAAGCTGATGCTCGACCGGTACCTGGCGGAATATGACGAGTCTACGAAGCGCGGGGTGCCTCGGTTCCTGCTCAACGATGTGATCCGCTATTGGAGGACGATCGCCGTCGACTATCAGGCGAAGTGGTGGGAAGAGAGAGACCCTTGGGGGCTGCGATACTTGAGCGCCCGGCGCGACACTCGGGCTGTATGACGACGCACGCTTTCCCGGACGCTGCCTACTGGTTCTCCATCGCCACGCCGAGCATTTTGCCGAACTCGATCCCCTGAAAGCGGGGGCGCTGGCGAAGGATCTGCGGAACGCTGGGCGCGCGATTACAGCGGTCACGAAGCCCGTTCGAGTCAACTACGCATTGCTTGGGAACAAGGCGCCGCACGTTCACTTCCACTTGATTCCACGCCCGCCGTCGGATCCCGTCGCTCACATGCCACGCCTTGGCACCATCCGGATCCGCTGACGCCCCTTGGGACCGAAGAACGCGTACGCCTCATTGCCGCTTTGGCGGAGCAGCTTGCTACCGGCAGAGACCGCTGAGTGTGATTCCTACGAGCGCTTCGCGTCGGGCGCCGGCTCGGGCGCTGCTTGCCCGGCCTGCTTCACGACGACCTTCTGCCCCGGTCGCGCCTTCTGCACGCCGTCGACGATCACGCGATCGCCGCCGGCGACGCCTTCGACGATCTCGCGCAAGCCGTCGTGCAGCAGGCCGATGCGCACATGGCGCGATTCGACCACGTCGTCCGGCTTCACCACGAGGACGAAGCTGCCGCCCTGCTCGTCCTGGACGGCGCGCTCGGGAACCAGCACTGCGTCGCTGCGATCCGGGAACACGGCGATTGCGCGCACGAACTGGCCCGGCTTCAGCACACCGTCCGGGTTCGGTACGACCGCGCGCGCCGTGATGGTGCCGCGCGTCGCTTCGACGGTTGGATCGACGTAGTCGATGACGCCCTTCTGTGGATACGGCGTACCGTCGCCGAGCACGATCTCGATCGGGATCGCGCCGGGGCGCTGCTGCGGGATGCGACCTTGCTGTGCGCCGCGCAGCGCGTCGAGGCGATCGCGTTCGGTCGGCGCGAAGTAGACGTTGATGGGGTCCACCTGCACGATGTTCGCGAGCACGGTGTCCTGCCCCGATTCGCCGACCAGGTTGCCGGGGTCCACCAGCGCGCGGCCGATCTGGCCGGCGAGCGGTGCGCGCACCGTGCAGTACGAGAGATCGAGCTGGGCGGCCGCGACGGCGGCTTCGGCGCTCTGCACCGCGGCGGCGCCGACGTCGCGCGCGGCGCGCTGCTGATCGAGCACGGCCTTCGACACGACGCCCTTGTCGAAGAGTTCCTTGGTGCGGGTGAAGTCCTGCTCGGCGCGCAGTCGCGTCGCACGCGCCTCGGCGAGCTGGCCCTTCGCCGCGGCGAGCTGCACCTGGTAGCTGCTGGGGTCGATCTCGAAGAGCACGTCGCCGGCCGCAACGGCGAGGCCCTCGACGAAGCGCCGCGCGCGCAGATAGCCGCGCACACGCGCGCGCACGTCGACGGCGTTCGCGGCGCGCACGTTGCCGACGTACTCGCGCCGGTCGGGCACCGTGCCGACGCTGCGCGACGACGACTCCGACCTCGGCCGGCGGCGGCGGGCCCGGAGCGTCGCCCTGCCCGCACGCCGCGAGCACCAGCGCCGCGGCCAGCCCCATCGCGTTCGCAGCCCGCGCACGCGTCATCGAGTTCCTCCTGCGTCGCCGTGCGTTCCGCGCAGCCGCGCCTGCACCCATTCCGTCGCGCCCTCGACGATGACGTAGAGGGCTGGCACCAGCACCAACGTGAGCAACGTCGCGACCAGCATGCCGCCGAAGACCGCCGTGCCGAGCGAGCGTCGCGCCGCGGCACCCGCGCCGGTCGCGACGACGAGCGGCACGACGCCGAGAATGAACGCGAATGCCGTCATCAGCACCGGGCGGAAGCGGATGCTCGCGGCCTCGCGCGCGGCGTCGAGCAGCGGCACGCCTTCGTGCCGCCGGCGCCGCGCGAACTCGACGATCAGGATCGAGTTCTTGGAGGCGAGCCCGATCAGCGTGACGAGTCCGATCTGGCAGTAGAGATCGTCGGCGAGTCCGCGCAGCGCCTGCGCGCCGAGTGCGCCGAGGAAGGCGAGCGGCACCGCCAGCATGATGATCAGCGGCAGGCTCCAACTCTCGTACTGCGCCGCGAGGAACAGGAACACCACCACCATCGAGAAGAGCAGGATGAGCTGCACCTCGCTGCCGGCGCGTCGCTCCTGATAGGCGGTGCCCGTCCACTCGTAGGACATCGTCGTCGGCAGCACGCTCGCGCGCGATCGCCTCCATGCGGTCGAGCGCCTGGCCCGAGCTGTAGCCCGGCGTCGCCTCGCCCTGGATGCGCACCGCGCGATAGGCGTTGTAGTGCGAGATGTCGCGCGGGCCGGCCACGCGCGACAGCGACACCAGCGTCGAGAGCGGCACCATCTCGCCGCGCTCCGAGCGCGCCCACAGCCGCGATACGTCCTCGGGTTGCGTGCGCAGGTCGCCCTCCGCCTGGGTATACACGCGGAACAGACGACCGAAGCGGTCGAAGTCGTTGATGTAGAGGCCGCCCATGAAGACGCCGAGCGTCTCGAAGACGTCGTCCACCGGCACGCCGAGGGCCTTGGCCTTCGAGCGATCGAGGTCGACGAACACCTGCGGCACGCTGGGCCGGAAGGTGGTGAAGAGGTTGCGCAGCTCGGGCGACTGGTTGCCGGCCTCGATCACGCGCTGCGCCACCGCCGCGAGCTCCTGGATGTCGCCGCCGCCCCTGTCCTGGAGCTGGAACTCGAAGCCGCCGGTGCGCGAGAGCCCGCGGATCGGCGCCGGGTTCAGCGCGATCACGCGCGCGCCCTGCGATCGCTGCGAGCTGCGGTCGCACCTTCGCGAAGATCGCTTCGAGCGACTGATCGCGACCCCGCTCGCCCCACGGCGCGAGCGTCACGAACATCGAGCCGACGTTGGAGGGAGAGGTTCCGGTGAGCGCGTCGAAGCCGCCGAACACGTTGGCGCCGAGGATGCCGGGTGTCGCGAAGCAGGATCTTCTCGATCTGCGATCACGACCTCGCTCGGTGCGTTCGAGCGACGCGCCGTCGGGAAGCTGGAGGCTCGCGATGAAGTAGCCCTGGTCCTCGTCGGGGAGGAAGCCGGTCGGCACGCGCGGAACAGCAGCGACGGTGACGACGCCGAGCACCGCGAAGATGCGCGAGCACGAGCGCGCGCCGCGGCAGCAGCGCGCGCGACGCCGCTCTGGTAGCGCCGCGCGCACCGCGCCGAAGCCG
Source organism: uncultured delta proteobacterium (assembly GCA_963801625.1). Lineage (GTDB taxonomy): Bacteria > Myxococcota_A > UBA9160 > UBA9160 > PR03 > PR03. The sequence goes on along the minus strand of CAWDFQ010000013.1, from coordinate 154,006 downwards.
CGATCGAAGCCGCGATGGAAGCGTCCCTTGTGCTCGCGCTCGGGCCGCATGAAGAGCGCGCACAGCGCCGGCGAGAGCGTCAGCGCGTTGAGCAGCGAGATCAACACCGCGCAGCTCACCGTGAGTCCGAACTGCCGCAGCATCAGACCCGTCGTGCCGGGCAGGAACGCGACCGGTACGAACACCGCGCCGAGCACCAGCGTCGAGGCGACGATCGCGCTCGTCACCTCGCCCATCGAGCGCCGCACCGCCTGGCGCCGTCGGGACACCTTCGGCGAGCAGGCGCGCGACGTTCTCCACCACCACGATCGCGTCGTCCACGACGAGGCCGATCGCCAGCACCAGGCCGAAGAGCGTGATCGTGTTGATCGAGAGACCGAGCGCGCCCAGCAGCGCGAAGGTGCCGACCAGCGAAACCGGGATCGTGATCGCCGGGATCAGCGTCGCGCGCCAGTCCTGCAGGAACAGGAACACGACCAGGAAGACCAGCAGCGTCGCCTCGAGGAGCGTCGTCAACACCTCGCGGATCGACTCGGAGACGAAGCGCGTCGGGTCGTAGCGCACCTGCCAGCCGACGCCGCTCGGGAAACTTCTCCGCGATGCGTGCCATCTCGGTGCGCACCGCGGCGGCGACCTCGAGCGCGTTCGCCTCCGGCAGCTGGAAGACCCCGAGGCTGATCGTCGGCTGGCCCGTGAGTCGCGTGAAACCGTTGTAGCTCTGCGCGCCGAGCTCCACGCGCGCCACGTCGCCGAGTCTCGAAGCAGCGAACCGTCCGGCTCGGCGCGCAGCACGATCTGCTCGAAGTCCTCCACCGTCGAGAGACGGCCCTTGGTGAGCAGCGGTAACTCGAGCTGCTGGCCGGCGGGAGCAGGCGGGGAGCCGGCCTTGCCCGCCGCGATCTGCACGTTCTGTTCGCGCACTGCATCGATCACGTCGGTCGCGACGAGCCCGAGCTTCGCGAGCCGCTCCGGGTCGAGCCAGATGCGCATCGCGTAGCGCCGCTCGCCGAAGATGCCGACCTCGCCGACACCCGGCAGGCGCTTCAGCGGATCGAGCACGTTGATCAGCGCGTAGTTCGAGAGGAAGAGCGCGTCGCGCGATTCGTCGGGCGAGTAGAGGTTCACCACCAGCGTCAGATCCGGCGACTGCTTGCGCACCGTGATGCCGAAGCGCCGCACCTCTTCGGGCAGCCGCGGCTCGGCCACCGCGACGCGGTTGTTGACGTTGACGGTGGCGATGTCGGGGTTGCGGCCCAGCTCGAAGGTGACGGTGAGGCTCGCCTGGCCGTCGTTGGCGCTCACCGACGACATGTAGAGCATGCCGTCGGTGCCGTTCACCTGCTCCTCGATCGGCAGCGTGATGGTGCGCTCGACCACGTCGGCGCTGGCGCCGTTGTAGCTGGCCGAAACCTGGACCGTCGGCGGCGCGATCGGCGGGAACTGGGAGACCGGCAGCAGCGGGATCGTGATGGCGCCGGCGAGCGTGATCAGGATCGCGACGACCGACGCGAAGATCGGCCGGTCGATGAAGAACGCGACGAAGCCCGGCGCGCGTGCGCCGCCCTCCGCTTCCCCGCGCTCGGAATCGTTCGGATCGCTCGTGTGGGGCGTCTCGGGCAAGTGCATCTCTTCGTTCGTGCGGCGCAGAAGGGGCGCGCTTCCGGCACCGGCCCTTCGGAGTCATCACGCTCTCGTGCGCGTCGCTTCCTGACCGCGCATCGTAGCGAGCAGCGCCAGCACGTCGCGTGCGAGCGCGGCGGGGTCGTGCTCGCGTTCGAGCGTGCGGCGCGCTTCGGCGCCGAGCCGCGCGGCGCCGGCGGGATCGGCGAGCAGCGCGCTCACGGCGGCAGCCCACGCGGCCGGCGGCGCGTCGTCGGCGACGATCCACGCCGAGCGCTGGTGCACGAGCGATTCCGCGACCGACGCGCGCGCGACGATCGCCCGCGACGCCTCCATGTAGTTGAGCAGCTTGATCGGGAAGCCGCCGGCCGCGCGCCGCGCGAGCAGCGTCACGGCGGCGCCGAAGGTGAGCAGGCGAACTTCGTCGGCGTCCACGACATGCACGGTGCGGAGCGGCGCGGGCGCGTCGGCCGACGCGTGGGTTGCAACCACCACCGGCACCGCAATCTCGCGTGCCGCCTCCGCGAGCGCCGCGAGATCCTGATAGCCGTCGAGATTGCCCGCGTAGAGCGCGTAGCCGCCGACTTCGAGCCGATGGCGCCGGCACGCCGTGGCGATCGCCTCGGGCGCGGGCGCTCCGCCCGGCGCGAGTGCCGGCGGAATGCGCAGCACAGGGCCGCGTGCGGAGTGGGCGAGCGCGCGCTCGCCGGCGCGCGCCAGCACGATCACCGCGTCTGCGCAGCGCGCGACGTGACGATCGATGCGCGTACCGAGCCGGCGCAGCGCGGGCGCGAATCGCGGCGGCGCGTAGGTTGCGAGCTCGTGGCCGAGGATCGTGTGCGCCACGTAGACGACGGGGCGCCGCAGGAGCGGCCGCACCAGTAGCGCGGCCAAGGCTGCCTCGGCGTTGTGCGCGAGCACCGCGTCGAAAGGCGTGCGGCGGTGGGCGCGCGCGAGCGACGCGGCGAGCGCGAGATCCGCGAACGGCTTCGCGGGACTCGGTCCCGACGCGAGCTGGCGCGGCGAGAGCGGCGCGCGCACCAGCGCGAGATCGGCGGGAACCTCCCCCTCGCCGCGCCCGTAACAGACGAGCGTCACGCGCGCGCCGGCTTCCATGAGCGCGCGCGCCTGCTGCGCGAAGAAGACCTGCGAACCCTGCGGATAGGGAAACGCGAAGGCGCCGACGAGGGCTAGATGCACGCGACCGGCGAGTCTGGGTCGAGCTTCGCTTCAGATCGCATCACGATCCCATGCGTTCCTGCACGCCGCGTTCCGATTGCTGCCACGAGGGCGGCGGCGACCCTGCGACCGCGCGCAGCTCGCGATACAGCGTCGCCAGTTCGACGAGCGCGCGACCGATCACGCGCGGCGTGGCGCCCTTCGCGCGGCCGGCGACGCGCGGATGGTGCGTCACCGGCACTTCGCGGATCCGGAAGCCCTGGCCTCGCGCGCGCAGCAGCAGTTCCGTGTTCACGAACGCGCCGATCGACTCGATCGGCAGCGCGTCGAGCACCCGTCGGCGGAACACCTTGAAGGCGCAGTCGATGTCGCGCACGCGCAAGCCGAAGAGAGCGCGCACGAGTGCGGCCCAGCCGAAGGCGAGCAGGCGGCGTCGCCACGGGTCGCGGCGCGGCGCACGGTAGCCGGCGACGATGTCGAAGTCGCCCGCGTGGGCGAGCAGGGTCTCGATCTCGCGCAGGTCGAACTGGAGATCGGCGTCGGTGAAGAAGACGAAGTCGCCGCGCGCGGCGCGCAGCCCCGAACGCAGCGCCGCGCCGTAGCCGACGTTGGTGGGATGGCGCAGCAGGCGCACGCGTAGATCGAGGCGGCGTTGCCGCTCCACGACGGCGGCGCTGCCGTCGCGCGATCCGTCGTCCACCACGATGATCTCGAAATCGTCCGCGAGGCGCGGTGCGAGCGCGAGCGCCGACGCCAGCAGCGGCCCGACGTTCTGTTCTTCGTCGAACATCGGGAACACCAGCGAGATCATGCCGGGCCGTGCGGCTTGGTTCGGCACCGTCACTCCAGATACCCGAGCGCTCGCAGTCGTGCTGCGACGCGGGCCTCTTCTTCCGCAGAGTAGGGCAGAGGCGTGACCGGACGCCCCCGTCCGCCGCCTCGCCCGCCGAATCGGGCTCGATGGCCAGCCCGCGCAGCACGATCGCCGCGACCTGCGCAATCGAGGCGGGCCGCTCCGCTGCCAGGTCCGTCGCGAGCCAGATTCCGTTGCGACGATGGGTGCCATTCATGCCGCGCCCGCGCCCGCCCGCGAGTTCGTCGTCGGCGAGCGTGCGCAGCGCGCCGATCGCGGGGCGATCCCAGGGCGTCGCCACCAGCGAGTGCAGATAGCCGCGCTCGTGGCCGAGTTCGAGCACCGAGTCCGGCGCGCGCGCGGCGAACGGGCCGTCGTAGAGTTCTTCGCGGGGCAGCGCGCGCGCCACGACCGGACCGCCCCCCGCCGCTGCGTCGAGTTTCCATTCGAGCAGCGCGTCGATCACGTCGCGGCGCACGCGCTCGTAGTCGGCGTGCGCCACCGAGCCCGCTGCCTCGCGTCCGGCGAGATTGATCCACACGCCGGGCTGCGTGTTCACTTCCTCGGAGAACGCCGCGGTGCGGCGCCACGCCATGCCGCCGAAGCGCGCGGCGCTCTCGAGTCGCGCGGCGGAGCTGCGCAAGCGGCGGAAGACCGACTGTGCGACACGCGGCGGGAGCACGTGCAGGGCGAGGTCGCGCGCGCGCCGGGCGACGGTGTCGAGCGATCCCGCCGTGCTGCGCGCGAGCAGCCCGCACTCCGCGAGGCGCCGGTTCACGTGCACGACGCGGCGCGAGGCGCCGCCCTGGCCGTGGTCCGAGACGACGAAACACGCGGCGTCGTCGCCGAACGCGTCACGCAGCGCCCCGGCGGCAGCGTCGAGTCGCTCGTAGATCGCGGCGAGCGCTCCCTTGCGCAGCGCCGACGCGGAAGGATCGTGGCGCGGCGACGCCGCATCGTGATCGCGCCAGTAGTGATGCGCGACGGTGTCGCTCTCAGCGAACACCACCACCATCAGCTCGGGATCGCGACCCGCCTCGCGCAGTTGGCGCAGCGCCTCGAGCGCGAACGCGGTCTTGCGCTCGATGCGCGACAGCAGCGTCGCGACGGCGCGTTCGTGCCAGCCGTCGGCGCGCGCGGCTTCGTCGAGGTCGGGCACCATCCACGGTCCGACGCGCTCCGCGACACGGGTGTAGAGCGCGGGGTCGCTCGCGGCAGCGGCGTCGCTGCCGGTCGAGACGGGAGCATCGAAGCCGGGCACGAGCAGGCCGTCGACGCGATCGGGCGGGAAGGTCGCCGGCACGCCGAGGCAGAGCACGCGCCGGCCCGCACGCGAAGCGCGCATCCAGAACGGTTCGCCCGCGCGATCGGCCGCGTTCACGAAGCGGATGCGGTAGGCGCCTTCCTGTTTTTGCGTGAAATCGAAGATGCCGTGTTGGCCGGGGGCGAGCCCGGTCGCAAACGAAGACCATGCGGGGAAGCTCATTGGCGGCGTCGTGCTCGGCAGCGGCGCGGCGACTCCTTCGCGCAGCCAGCCAGCGAGGTTCGGCATCCGTCCGGCGTTTGCGAGTGGACGCACGACGTCCCAGTCCGCGCCGTCGAGACCGAGGACGAACACTCGCAAGCGCCCGTTGGGAGCGCGCAGCGAGCCGGAGCGTCTGGAGCGCGCGCGAGCGAGCCGGAGGCGAGCGAAGTCATGAGTTTGATCCGAGTCTGCGCCCGCTATCCGAGTCGTTCGATCACGGAGTTGGTGAACTCGTCCGTGCTCGCCTTGCCGCCGAGATCGCGGGTGCGGAGCCGCGGCTCCGCGAGCGTCGCATGGATCGCGGCATCGATCCGTTTCGCCGCATCCAGCTCGCCGAGGTGTTTCATCATCTCGACGCTCGAGAGGATCACGGCGGTCGGGTTGGCGAGTCCCTTGCCGGCGATGTCGGGCGCGCTGCCGTGCACGGCTTCGAAGACCGCGACGTCGTCGCCGACGTTCGCGCCCTGGTACGACACCGAGCCCGCCGACCAGGCCGGCGCACAGGTCCGACATGATGTCGCCGTAGAGGTTGCCGAGCAGCAGCACGTCGAACTGGCGCGGATCGCGCACCAGCTGCATCGCGCAGTTGTCGACGATCACGTCGCCGAATTCGAGGTCGCGGTAGCTCGCGCGCGACGCGCCGACAGCACTCGAGGAAGAGGCCGTCGGTTAGCTTCATGATGTTGGCCTTGTGGACCGCGGTGATCTTGCGGCGCCCGAGCCGCCGCGCGAGTGCGAAGGCGTAGCGGGCGATGCGCAGGCAGGCGCGCTCGGTCACGACCTTGATGCTCTCGACCACACCAGCCGTGACGCGGTGTTCGAGCCCCGAGTAGAGGTCTTCGGTGTTCTCGCGGACGAGGATCAGGTCGACGCCCTCGAAGCGCGTGGTGACCCCGGGCAGCGAGCGCACCGGCCGGATGCAGGCGTACAGGTCGAGGGCCTGGCGCAAGGTGACGTTGGCGGAGCGGAAGCCCTCGCCGATGGGCGTCGTGATCGGTCCCTTGAGCGCCACCCCGCGGCGGCGGATCGACTGGAGCACCGGCTCCGGCACGGGGGTTCCGTACTTGGCGATCACCTCGCCGCCGGCCTCGACGCGATCCCATTCGATTGCGACACCGGCCGCTTCGAGGATCCGGACTGCGGACTCGGTGACCTCGGGGCCGATACCGTCACCCGGCAGTAGGGTGATGGCGTGCGGGGTCTGGCTCGACATGACTGGGTTCGCCTCCTATGTTGCCCCGCCTTCATAGCCCCCAACCGCGACCCGAGCAGGCCCTTCGGCGCTCCCGGGTCCTCCGGGAGAGACAGCGGTGGCAATCGAACTTCTCTGTCGCAAGCTCGGCATGACCCGCATCTTCACGGAGAAGGGCGAGGCGATCCCCGTGACCGTCCTCGAGGCGGGTCCCAATTTCGTCGTCCAGAAGAAGACCGAGAAGACGGACGGCTACTCGGCGCTCCAGCTCGGCTTCGGCGAAAAGAGGCGCAAGGTGACCTCGAAGCCGATGCTCGGTCACTTCGAGAAGGCCAAGATTGCGCCGCAGCGGCACCTGCACGAGTCGCGGGTCGGCGCAGAGGATGTCGCAGCCTACGAAGCCGGGCAGGAGGTGAAGGTCGACATCTTCACACTGGGCCAGCGCGTGGACGTCGTGGGCACGAGCAAGGGCCGCGGCACGGCGGGCGTCGTGAAGCGCCACAAGTTCCAGATGCAGAAGTGGACGCACGGCACCCACGAGGGCTTCCGTTCGCCTGGCTCGATCGGTCCCGGCACTTGGCCGGCGCATGTGATCAAGGGCCTGCGCATGGCAGGTCGCATGGGAAATGAGCAGGTCACGACCCGCAACGTCGAGATCGTCCGCATCGACGCCGACAAGAACCTGCTGCTGGTCCGCGGCTCCGTGCCCGGCGCCAACGACGGACTGGTTCGCGTCCGCACCGCCGTCGCCCCGCGCTAGCAGACGAGCCCCACGCACAAGCCGCCCCGCCCCCCAGCCCCCCCGGCGCGGGGTCTTCCCGGTAGTCTGCGGAAATCATGAACGGCGGAAGTCATGAGGACCGAGCGGAAGGACGCGTTCCATCAGCGGGCCAAGCGCGAGGGTTATCGCTCCCGCGCGGCCTACAAACTCGACGAACTCCAGCGCGGCCACCGGCTGCTGCGAGCTGGCGACCGGGTCGTCGATCTCGGTTGTTGGCCTGGTGGCTGGCTGCAAGTGGCGGCGGAGGCCGTGGGGCCGAGTGGTCGCGTGGTGGGCGTCGATCTGGCCGCGATCGAACCGCCAATCCATTCTGAGACCGTGATCGCATTCCAGGCGGATCTCACGGAACCGGGCCTTGCTGCAAGGATTCTCGATTCGCTGGGCGGTCCGGCTGATGTAGTGCTGTCCGACGCGGCGCCGAAGCTGACCGGCATTCGCGCGACCGACCGCGCGCACGAAGAGACGCTGCTCGAGGCGATCGGGGCGCTCTTGCCCGCGCTGCTGCGCCCGGGCGGGACGCTCGTCATGAAACTGCTCGAAGGTCCCGAGGCCCAGGCGATCGCGAAGTGCCTGCAAAAGCGCTTCGCCTCCGCACGCCTCACCACCTCTCAGGCAACCCGCAAAGGAAGCACCGAGAAGTACCTGATCGCCCGCGACTTCCTCCGTTGAGCTGGGGATGACTTGGGGACGTTCCTGAAGTCAACAAAGTCAACGCAGTCAGGAACGTCCCCAAGTCAACAACTCAACTCGGCGGCGAGGTCGGGGCCGCGGACGGCGGTGATGTGGGCGCGGAGGAGGTCGCCGGTCTTGGCGGCGCCGTGCAGGAACACGTTGCCGTCGATGTCGGGCGCCTGGGAGCGCATGCGCGCGACAGCGCGATCGCGACCGCCCGCGTCGACCAGCACCTCGACCTCGCGACCGACCAGCTCTGCCAGCTTCTCGGCTTGCAGCTCGCGCAGCAGATCGAGGAGCTCGCGCTGGCGCTCGCGCGCGACGCGCTTCGAGACCTTGCCGGGCAGGTCGCGTGCCGCCGTGCCCTCTTCGTCCGAGTATCGGAACACCCCGACCCGGTCGAAACGCGTTTCGCGAACGAACTCGCATAGGGTCTCGAAGTCCGCGTCGGTCTCTCCGGGGAAGCCGACGATGAACGTGGTGCGGATCGCGAGATCGGGGATCCCCGCGCGCAAGCGTTCGACGAGGCGGCGCTGGCGATCCGCCGTCGTGCCGCGTTTCATCGCGCGCAGCATCGCGTCGCTGGCGTGCTGGAGCGGGACATCGACGTAGGGCAGTACGCGTCGGCCGCTCGCGAGCACCTCGATCAACTCGTCGGTCACCGCGCTCGGGTACAGTAGAGCAGGCGGATCCAGTCGAGGCCCTCGACATCGTCGAGCGGCGGAGCACCGCGTCGAGTCGTGGCCGACCCGCTAGGTCCTTGCCCCACGAGGTCGAATCCTGCGCGACGAGGTTCAGCTCGCGAACGCCGGCCGCCGCGAGCTGTCGGGCCTCCGCCTTCGAGCGATTCGAGCGAGCGGCTCTGGAAGCGACCGCGAATCCCCGGGATCGCACAGAAAGCGCAGATCCGGTCGCAGCCCTCGGCGATCTTCAGGTAGGCGCTGTGGGTGGGTCCGACCAGGAGGCGCGGGTCGCGCGCCTCGTAGAGATAGGTGCGGCCCGACTCGACGTAGACGCCGCCGCTTTCGGCCGGCGAGCGCGCCATCCAGGATCTCGGCGATGCGCGGGAACTCGCCGGTCCCGACGAACGCATCGACTTCGGGCAGCTCCTTGGAGAGTTCGCCGCCGTAGCGCTGTGGCAGGCAGCCCGCGACGACGAGCGCGCGCAGCCGGCCGGTCTCGCGCAGCTCCGCGACTGCGAGGATCGCGTCGATCGACTCCTGCCGCGCGCTCTCGATGAACGAGCAGGTGTTGATCACGACGACGTCCGCGTCGTCGATGCGCTCGGCCAGCGCGTAGCCGCCGAGCGCGAGCGTGCCCAGCATCACCTCGCGTGTCGACCTGGTTCTTCGGGCAACCAAGCGATCGGAAGTACACGGTGGCCTTGGCGCCGGCGAGTTGCGCGGGGGGGGCAGTCACGGGCGCGCCAACCTAGCAGGGGCGACGCGTCGCAGTACCATCGACCGGCCCGCCGCGATGGAGGAAGAATCTTGGCAGACCGACCGTTCCGCGTCCTCGGAGTGCAGCAGATCGCCGTCGGCGCCCGCGAGAAGGCGCCGCTGCGCACGACTCTGGATCGACCTCCTCGGGCTCACGCCGCGCGGCAGCTTCCGGAGCGAGCGCGAGAACGTCGACGAGGACATCGCGGCCGCGGGTTCGGGTCCGTTCGCGGTCGAAGTCGACCTGATGCAGCCCGTCGATCCCGAAGGTCGGCCGCGCGTCCATGATCCGGCGCTGAACCATGTTGGTCTCTGGGTGGACGACCTTGCTGCCGCGGTCGTCTGGCTCGGCCAGGCCGGTGTGCGCTTCACGCCGGGTGGAATCCGCAAGGGAGCGGCGGGTTTCGACGTCTGCTTCATCCACCCCAAGGGGAGCGGCGACGCGCCCGTCGGCGGCGAAGGTGTCCTGATCGAATTGGTGCAGGCGCCGCCCGACGTGATCGAGGCGCACATACGCGCCGCACGCGAGGGGTGAGCGCTCGAGCGGCGTTCGAGCGATCCCATCCGAGGCCCCGATCGGGCGCGTTGCTCCATGCACGCCGTCATTGCGGATTTCAACTGACTTCGCGGGGTGGTCAGGCTAGGATCGGCCTCCGCTCCGCGGGGGAAGCGCAAAAGTTCCATGCTTGATCGATCGACCTTCGATTCGTTCGAGCTTCGATCGTCGTGCAATCACACTGAAACTGCGGTCGCGGGCCCCCCTTTGAATCCGCGGCCCTGCAAAGGAGACGCAATGGTGCGTTGGCGCCCGAATCGCCTGGCTCGGCTCGCTCCTGTCGTGTGGATGGCGCTCGCGGCCGTCGCCGTGCCGCTGGCCGCGTTCGCCGCGGAAGACACTGGCGTGGCCGGTCCGACCTTCAAGGAAGGCGACGTGGTCGGTTTCGACAAGCTCGAGTCGATCAAGAGCTTCCTGCCCGCCGAGTTCTGGGCCAACCGGGACTTTTTCTTCTACGAAGGCATGAAGATGGAGGTCGGTCCCTTCTTCAAGGACTACGGCGTAGCGCCCGAATACCTGGCCGCGAGTGAGAAATTCAAGGGCCAGGCGAAGGTCGGTCCCGATGACAGCATCGAGAACTACTCCGCGGGATACGCGTTCGACCCCAAGACGATCGACTGCAAGGGCGATCCCCAGGCCGGCACCAAGCACATGTGGAACTTCGTCCATCAGTGGGACGGTGACGGTTCCGACTCGCGCTTCTTCTACTCGTACTGGGATCGCGGCGAAGAGCTTCCGCTCTACTACGAGGGCACTTCGAAGACGATCATGATGTCGCACCGTGTGGAGCCCGAGCTGGTAGAGAAGCAGAACGGCGACCTGTTCCGCGGCGAGAAGCGCGTCAACACCTTCGGCATCGAAGTCGACGCGCCCTTCGATGCCCGCGGCATTCTGCTGATGAGCTACCGGTACAAGGATTCCGAGAAGCCGCGCGCCAACGCCAAGAACGACGACACCTGGGTGTACGTTCCGACACTGCGCCGCGTGCGCCGCATCTCGACGGCCCAGCGCACGGACGCAGTATCCGGCACCGACTTCACCTTCGACGATCTGCGCTCGTTCGCCGGCATCGTGCCGCAGTACAGCTGGAGCTGTCTCGGCGAGATGGACATTCTCGCGCCCGTCAACTCGAAGGTGAACGCGTACCCGTACGCGAAGGACCACAACTTCGGTCCCTACGGCCTCTCCTACGCCGACGACCGCTGGGAGCTGCGCCACGCGGTGAAGATCCGGATGAAGCCGAAGAACGTCGACCATCCGTATCACCACAAGGACATCTACGTCGACAAGGAAACCTACGTCGCGCTCTATTCCTTCGCCTACGACCAGAAGGAAGAGCTGTGGAAGATCATCTGGCACAACCATCGCTGGAGCGAAGATCACACGATTGGCGGCGACTGGTACAAGCCGTGGGCCGGGATCCCGAAGCCGATGGACCTGCGCATCGTCTCCGACACGATCGTGAACGTGCAGACGGGCACGGGCAACCGCATCGAGTTCTGGGACAGCAATGGTACGCCGTACGTGAACAAGGAAGGCGAGATCGCGGTGGGCAAGGTGCACCGCTACATCGACGTCGGCCGCCTGACCAAGGGCCGCTAGTCGCGGCACGCTAAGTTCGATCGAGAGGCCGGGACCCACAAGGTCCCGGCCTCTTTTCATTCCACCGCGAGATCCCGGAGGACCCTCCCGTGAGCGAAGCCATCCAACCCTTCAAGATCGAGGTCTCCGACGCGGTGCTCGCCGATCTCCGCGAGCGGCTGGCGCGCACGCGCTTCCCCGACCAGATCGAAGGCGCGAACTGGGACTACGGCACGGAGCTGTCGTACCTGCGCGAACTCGTTGCGTACTGGAAGGACGAGTTCGACTGGCGAGCACAGGAGCGGCTGCTCAACTCGTTCCCGCACTTCAAGACGACGATCGACGACCACCGCGTCCACTTCATCCACGTTCGTTCGCCACACGAGAATGCGTTCCCGCTCGTCGTTACGCACGGCTGGCCCGGCTCGGTGTTCGAGTTCCACAAGATCCTCGGTCCGCTCACCGACCCGACGCAGCACGGCGGTGACGCGCGCGACGCCTTCCACGTCGTGTGTCCGTCGATCCCGGGCTACGGCTTCTCGGAAGCGCCGCGTACGCGCGGCTGGGACGTGCGCCGCATGGCCGAAGTGAACGCCAAGCTGATGGCGAAGCTCGGGTACGCGAACTACGGCGCGCAGGGCGGCGACTGGGGCGCGATCATCTCGGTGCAGAACGCGCTCGTCGACAAGCAACACTGCGCCGGCATCCATCTCAACATGGTCGTCGCGTTCCCGGCCGAGGGCATCGGCCCCGACGCGATGAAGGGGCTCGACGCCGACGAGATCAAGGGCCTCGGCGATCTCGGTAACTTCCAGAAGGAAGAGACCGGCTACCAGTCGATCCAGGGCACCAAGCCGCAGACGCTCGGCTACGGGCTCAACGACTCGCCCGCGGGCCTCGCGGCGTGGATCGTCGAGAAGTTCCGCACCTGGAGCGACTGCGGTGGCGACGTCGAGAAGCGCTTCACCAAGGACGAGCTGCTCACCAACGTGATGATCTACTGGGTGACGAACTCGATCACGTCGTCCACGCGGCTCTACTACGAGACGATGAAGTCGGGACGCTTCGGACCCTCGACGGAGCGCGTCGAGCAGCCGACTGCCGGTGCGATCTTCCCGAAGGAGCTGTACCGCGCGCCGCGCGCCTGGGCGGAGAAGGCGTTCAACATCCAGCAGTGGACGAAGATGCCGAGCGGCGGTCACTTCGCCGCGCTCGAAGAGCCGAAGCGTCTCGTCGACGACGTGCGCAGCTTCTTTCGGAAGATCCGGGGATGAGCGCAAGGACCGGCGGAACCGGGCTGCGCAGCGAGGCAAAGCCGAGCGACGATCATCGCGCGCGGGTCGCGCTCGTCACGGGCGCCTCTCGCGGTATCGGCAAGCAGCTCTGCACCGATCTCGCGCGCGATGGCTACGACGTCGTCTGCGCTGCGCGCTCCACCAGCGAGCGCCCGAGCAAGCTGCCTGGCACGATCGAGGAGACGGCGCACGCGGTCACGCAGGCGGGCCGGCGTGCCTGGCCGGTCGCGCTCGACGTGCGCGACGAAGACGCGATGATTCGCGTCGTCGAGCGACTCTACGCCGAATGGGGACGCTGCGATCTGCTCGTCAACAACGCGGCGATCGCGCCCGAGACGCCCGCTCTGAAGGACACGACCAAGCGCTGGCGCCTCGCGGTCGACGTGAACCTGAACGGTCCCTTCTACGCGATCTACCACCTGCACGCGCGCATGAGCGCCGCCGGCGGGGGTCGCGTCGTCAACATCTCGTCGGGCGCCGCGCAGGCCCCCCAATTCGGGCGCGCGAGCTACACGGTCACCAAGGCCGCGCTCGAGTCGCTCACCGAGTGCATGGCCTTCGACCTGCGCGACGCGAAAGTCGCGGTGAACTGCCTGCGCCTCGAGCTGATGGTCTGGACCGAAGGCTTCGCCGCCACGCTCGCCGACTCGAGCGGGTACGGCTTCGAGGATCCCGTGATCATGTCCGACGCCGTACTCTGGATGGCGAAGCAGCCGCTCGCCTGGACGGGGCAGATCGAGACGATCGGCAGCCTGCGCGAGCGCGGCGCCGTGCGCCCGGTCACGAAGGTGACGCGCTGATCGAGCGCGTGCCGGATCAGCGCCGATTCCCCATCAGCCGCAGCAGGGACAGGAACAGGTTGATGAAGTCGAGGTACAGCGACAGCGCCCCGGAGACGGCGTAGCTGCCGACCTGTCCATCCGGGAGCTGCAAGCGCCATCGCCTTGAGCCGCTGCGCGTCGTAAGCGGTGAGGCCGGTGAACACGATCACGCCCACGATCGAGATCACGAAACTCATCGTGTCGTTCTGCCAGAAGAGGCCGACGATCGACGCGAGCACGACGCCGACCAGCCCCATGAACAGGAACGAGCCCCAGCCGGCGAGGCTCCGCTGGGTGGCGGTTCCGTAGATCGCGAGCGCACCGAACATGCCTGCCGACACGAAGAACGCCGTCGCAACCGAAGCGCCCGTGTATGCGAGCAGTACGAGTGAAAGCGTCACGCCGTTGAGCACCGAGTACACCATGAAGAGCGCCGCGGCCGTGGACGGCGCCAGCGACGCGACGCGCGCCGCGATGTAGAACACGAGTCCGAGTTCGGCGGCGATCAGCCCGAAGAAGAGCAGCCGGTTGGCGACGAGCGCCTCGACGAGCGACGGGGAACCCGCCACGAACGTCGCGGTCACCGCGGTGATCGCGAGGCCGAGGAACATCCAGCCATACACGCTGCGCAGGAATGCGCTGACGCGCACGTCGGCGCCGATCGCGCCGGGGATCGAACCGGTCTGCGGGAAGGGCGAGTTGGACATCGGGGAACCTCGCATGCAGCTGGGACGCTGACGCGCGGAGCCTACCACTGCCCGCCGAGTTGACTTGGGGAAGTTGACTTGGGGACGTTCCTGCCGCGTTGACTTAGTTGCCTTCAGGAACGTCCCCAAGTCAACAGCCTTGCCGCGGAAATGAAACTTGTTCTAGTCTCGCAAGATCATGGTCCGACCCCGCCCGGCTGTTGCTGCCGAGTCGAGCCCCGCAGCCGGCGGCGCTCGCACCAGCCCGCAGGGGGCGCGACTCGCCCAGAACCAACTCCGCCGGATGCGCCGCATCGTGGACGCCGCGGTCGACCTCGCTGAGAAGGGCGGCTTCGAGGCGGTGCGCCTGCGCGACGTCGCCGAGCAGTCCGACGTCGCGCTCGGCACGCTCTACAAGTACTTCCGGTCGAAGGAGGACATCCTCCTCTTCGCGCTGAACGAGGAACTCGAGCGGCTCGAGCACGGGATGGTGACGCGACCGCCCACCACCGGAACGCCCTACCTGCGCATTGGCGACTTCTTCCGGCGCGCGACACGCGCGCTGGCGCGCCGACCGCAGTTCGCGCGCGCGGTGATCCGCTCGATGACGGCGGGCGACGCCGACACCGCCGTCAAGATCGCCGCGCTCCAGCTCCGCATCGCGCGCGTGGTGACCGCCGCCCTGCGCGGCGTCGCCCCGGACATCCGCGCGCCACTCGACCAGTCGTGTGGCGACGCGCGCGAACAGGCGATCGCGTTCACGATCATGCAGGTGTGGTTCTCGTCGCTGGTCGGTTGGGCGGCGGGCCTGCACCCCGAGCGCGTCGTCAGCGAACAGGTGTGCCGGGCGGCGGACCTCATCCTGCATCGGCCCGAAGTGGAGTAGCCCCGTGCCCCGCGCCATCGACTGTTGGGTGAACACCAGCATGGGCGACGTCGTTCCGCCCGAGTTCCTGAAGCGCGTCGCCGAGGATTACTTCAAGCGTGCCGACGCGATCTTCAAGAGCTTCACGCCCGACGAACTCGTCGCGCAGATGGACGCGGCGGGCGTCGAAAGGGCGATCGTCACGATTTCGAGCGACCATCCGCTGCCGCAAGTGCTCGCGTTTCCGAAGCAGTACCCCGAGCGCTTCTCGCTCTCGGTCGTCGTCGATCCGCGCCGCGGCATGAAGGCGGTGCGCGAACTCGAAGGGCTCGTCGAGAACGAGCCGGTCGCACTGGCGCGCGTGACGCCGTTCATGGTGGGCGGCATCGCCCCGAACGACTACCGCTACTTCCCGCTCTACACCAAGTGCATCGACTGGAAGCTGCCGGTCTCGCTCAACACGGGGCTTCCCGGTCCGCCGATGCCCGGCGCCTGCCAGGACCCGATGCACCTCGACGAGGTCTGCCATTTCCTGCCCGAGCTGGTGATCGTGATGGCGCACGGCGCGGATCCGTGGTGGAACGTCGCGATCCGGCTGATGATCAAGTACAAGAACCTGCACCTGATGACGTCGGCGTACGCGCCGAAATACTTCCCGCCCGAGCTGGTGCATTTCATGAACACACGCGGGAAACACAAGATCCTGTTCGCATCGGATCATCCCGTGCTCGATTTTGCGCGCTGCATCCAGGAGGCCGAGGAGCTTCCGCTGCGCGACGGCGTGCTCGACCGCTTCCTCTACGAAAACGCCAATCAGCTCTTTTTCCAGAAGGGAACCTCATGAGCGAGATCGTCAGCGACGAAGACGGCGATTCTCACCGCGCCGCATGTGCTCGAGTACCCCTATCGACGCTCGGTGGGGCCGGTGCTCGGGCGCTTCTTCACGGAGCTGCGCGCGGGCAGGATCGTCGGCGCTGCGCACGCAGCAGGGACGCGTGCTGGCGCCGCCGCAGGAATACGACCCCGAGACCGGCGCTGCGACCGGCAGCGACTTCGTCGAGATCGGCCCCGGCGGCGTCGTGACGACCTGGAGCTGGGTCGCGCGCCCGCGCGCCAAGCAGCCGCTCGATCGACCCTTCGCGTGGGCGCTCGTAAAGCTCGACGGCGCCGACACCGCGATGCTGCACGCCGTCGACGCCGGCGATCTCTCGCGCATGCGCACCGGCATGCGCGTGCGACCGCGCTGGCGCGCCGAACGCGTCGGTCACATCCACGACATCGAATGTTTCGAGCCGGAGCCGTAGGCGACGGCGGACAACGGGCTCGGGGGCGAGCGCCAGCGAGCCGGAGCCGTAGGCGACGGCGGACAACGGGCTCGGGGGCGAGCGTCAGCGAGCCGGAGCCGTAGGCGACGGCGGACAACGGGCTCGGGGGCGAGCGTCAGCGAGCCGGAGCCGTAGGCGACGGCGGACAACGGGCTCGGGGGCGAGCGTCAGCGAGCCGGAGAGATAGCGATGGCCGAAGAGGCACAGAAACCCGTCACCAGCATCAAGACGCCGATACGCCTCGAGTACCGCTACAGCGCGGGCATCGCGACGTCGCGGTTCCTGCACGGGATTGCGCAGGGCAAGATCCTCGGCCAACGCTGCCCGAGCTGCTCGAAGGTCTACGTGCCGCCGCGCGGTTCATGCCCGCGCTGTGCGGTGGCCACCGAAGAAGAGGTGGAACTCTCGGACAAGGGTACGATCACCACCTACGCCATCGTGCGCGTCCCCTCCGAGAGCATCGACGTGCCGCTTCCCTTCGCGAGCGTCCACGTGCTGCTCGACGGAGCCGATCTTCCGATGTTCAGCGTCGTGCAGGAGTGCCCGCTCGAGAAGATCCGCATGGGCATGCGCGTGCAGGCGGTGTGGGTTCCCAGGGAACAGCTCGGCCCGACACTCCAGAGCATCCGCTACTTCAAGCCGATCGACGAGCCGGACGTGCCCGCCGAGAAGCTGCAGGAGACCGTCTGATGCGCGACGTCGCGATCGTCTCCTTCGCGCAGGCGCCGAACCGGCGCAGCGACCTACGCAACGAAGTCGAGATCCTGATGCCCGTGGTGCAGGAGGCCGTCGCGCGCTCGGGCATCGCGCGTCCCTTCGACTTCACCTGTTCGGGTTCGAGCGACTTCTTGCAGGGAACGCCCTTTGCCTTCGTGATCGCGCTCGACGCCGCGGGTGCGTGGCCGCCGATCGCCGAGTCGCACGTCGAGATGGACGGCGCGTGGGCGCTCTACGAGGCGTGGGTGAAGATCCAGGCGGGGCAGGCCGAAACGGCGCTCGTCTACGCGTTCGGGAAGTCGTCGCCGGGCGACCTGCCCGAGGTGCTCGCGACGCAGCTCGACCCGTATCTGGTGGCGCCGCTCTGGCCCGACTCGGTGAGTCTCGCGGCGCTGCAGGCGCGCGCCTGGCTCGAGAAGACGGGCAAGAGCGAGCGCGATCTCGCCGAGATCGCGGTGCGCAGTCTTCGCGACGCCAGAGCGAATCCGAGCGCCACGGTGTCCGGTGATTTCGAGATCGCGAAGCTGCTCGCTGAACCGTACGTCGCGGCGCCGCTGCGCGCGCACGACTGCGCGCCGATCTGCGACGGCGCGGTCGCCGTGGTGCTCGCCGCGGGCGATCGCGCGCGACGGGTCTGCAAGCGACCGGCGTGGATCCGCGGCATCGACCATCGCATCGAGCCGCATGCGCTCGGCATGCGCGATCTCACGGTTTCCAGCTCGACGCGCATCGCCGGCGAGAAGGCGGGCGTCGGCAACAGCGCCGGTGGACCTCGCCGAGCTGCACGCGCCCTTCACGCACCAGGAGGCGATCCTGCGCGAAGCGCTCGGGCTCGGCGCAGGCGTCGCGGTGAATCCGTCGGGCGGTGCGCTCACCGCGAACCCGATGATGGCGGCCGGCCTCGCTCGCATCGGCGAAGCTGCGCGACGCATCTGGGACGGGCAGCGCGCGGCGCGCCGTCGCGCACGCGACCTCCGGTCCGTGCCTGCAACAGAACCTCGTCTGCGTGCTGGAGGGAGAGTGATGGCCCAGCTCTGCGCCGTCGCCGGAATCGGACAGACGCAATACTCCGCTCGACGCGACGACGTGTCGATCGCGGGTCTGCTGCGCGAGGCCGCAATGCGCGCACTCGAAGACGCGGGCATGGACTGGCCCGACATCGAAGCCGTCGTGGTCGGCAAGGCCCCCGACATGTTCGAGGGCGTGATGATGCCCGAGCTGTATCTCGCCGACGCGCTCGGCTGCAGCGGCAAGCCGATGCTGCGCGTGCACACGGCGGGCAGCGTCGGCGGCTCGACGGCGATCGTCGCGGCGAGCCTCGTGCAGGCCGGCATCCACGAGCGCGTGCTGACCGTCTCCTTCGAGAAGCAGTCGGAGAGCAACGCGATGTGGGCGCTCACCGTGAAGACGCCGTTGCAGGCGTCGGTCGTCGCGGGTGCGGGCGGCTACTTCGCGCCGCTGGTGCGCGCCTACATGAACCGCTCTGGGCGCGCCCGACGACACCGGCATCCGCGTCGCGCTGAAGGATCGCCGCAACGCGCTGAAGAATCCGTACGCGCATCTGCGCGATCCCAACATGAGCTTCGACACGATCGCGAACTCACCGATGCTGTGGGATCCCATCCGGCTGCACGAGGCGTGTCCGTCGTCCGACGGCGCCTGCGCGCTGGTGCTCACGTCGGAGCGCAGCGTGCGGAAGACGAAGTACGCGCCGGCGTGGATCCACGCGACGTCGATGCGCAGCGAGCCCACGCAGTTCGCCGGGCAGGAGAAGGTGAACCCGCAAGCCGGTCGCGACTGTGCGAAGGACGTCTACAAGAAGGCCGGCATCAGCGATCCGCGCAAGCAGATCGACATGGCCGAGATCTACGTGCCGTTCTCGTGGTTCGAGCCGATGTGGATGGAGAACCTCGGCTTCGCCCCCGTCGGCGAGGGCTGGAAGATGACCTACGAGGGCGCCACGGCGCTCGACGGCGACATGCCGGTCAACTGCTCCGGCGGCGTGCTCAGCAGCAACCCGATCGGCGCGTCGGGCATGATCCGCTTCGCCGAGGCGGCGATGCAGGTGCGCGGTCAGGCGGGCGAGCACCAGGTGGACGGCGCCCGGATCGCGCTCGGCCACGCCTACGGCGGCGGCTCGCAGTTCTTCTCGATGTGGATCGTGGGCGGAAGCGCCGAAGCCGTCGATGAGCAACGAGCGGCGCCCATAGACGTTCAACCTCGCCGACCTCTTCGAGTCGGTCGCCGACGCGGTTCCCGAGCGCACCGCGCTCGTGTGTGGCGAGCAGCGACGGACCTTCGCGCAGCTCGACCGGCGCGCGAACCAGTGCGCGCATGCGCTCGTCGCGCGCGGCGTGAAGGCCGGCGACGTCGTCGGGCTCTACCTGATGAACGGCGCCGAGTACATCGAGGCGATGATCGGCTGCTTCAAGATGCGTGCGGTCCCGGTGAACGTGAACTTCCGCTACGTCGAAGACGAGCTGCACTACCTGCTCGACGACGCGGACGCGGTCGCCGTGATCCACCAGCGCAGCTTCGCGCCCCGTCTCGCCACCGTGCGCGACCGACTCCCGCGCCTGCGCACGGTGCTCTCGGTGGACGACGACAGCGGCGTCGATCTCTCGGCCGCCGGCTCGGAGGACTACGAGTCGGCGCTCGCCGGCGCCGGACACGCGCGCGACTTCGCGGAGCGTTCGCCGGACGATCTCTTCATGCTCTACACCGGCGGCACCACGGGCATGCCGAAGGGCGTGATGTGGCGCCAGGAAGACATCTTCTTCTCCGGCATGCTCGGCGCGAACCCGACCGGCCCGCCGCCCTCGCGACCCGAGGAAGTGGCAGAGCGCGTCGCGGCGGGAACACCGAATGCGGGCATGACGGCGGCGCCGCTTGATCCACGGCGCTGCGCAGCTCGGCACCTGGATCGCGCTGCTCCAGGGCTGGAAGGCGTGCCTCGTGCCGCGCTTCGAGCCGCACGCGGTCTGGAAGACGGTGCAGGACGAGAAGGTGCTCGCGCTGTCGATCGTGGGCGACGCGATGGCGCGCCCGCTCGCCGAGGCGCTCGACGAAGCCAGCTATGACCTCGCCGGTTTCTTCGTGATGAGTTCCGCCGGCGCGGTGTGGACGCAACCGGTGAAGAACCAGCTGAAAGCGAAGCTTCCGAACCTGGTGCTGCTCGACAACTTCGGCGCGTCCGAAACCGGCGCGCAGGGCATGGACGCGGGCGGCGTACGAGCGGAAGGCGGCATCCGCTTCCGGATGAACCCGAACACCGTCGTGCTCGACGACGACAACCGCGTCATCGAGCCGGGCTCGGGTGCGATCGGCCGGCTCGCCCTGCGCGGTCGCGTGCCGCTCGGCTACTGGAAGGACGCAGCGAAGAGCGCGCGCACCTTCGTCACGATCGACGGTGTGCGCCACGTGCTGATCGGCGATCTCGCGCGGCCCGAAGCCGACGGCACCGTGACCGTCTTCGGTCGCGGCTCGCAGTGCATCAACTCGGGTGGCGAGAAGATCTTCCCCGAGGAGGTCGAGGGCGCACTCAAGTCGCACCCGACGATCTTCGACGCGGTGGTGGTCGGCATTCCCGACGCGCGCTGGGGCGAAGCGGTGGCGGCGCTGATCCAGCTGCGCCCCGGTCGCAGCGCCGCGCCGGAAGACGTGATCGCACACTGCCGCAAGCACGTCGCCGGCTACAAGGCCCCGCGCTTTCTGCACGTGGTCGACGAGATCGTCCGCTCCCCGAGCGGCAAACCCGACTATCCGTGGGCCAAGAAGGTCGCCACCGAAGCGGCGTTGACTTGGGGACGTTCTTGAAGTCAACAAAGTCAACAAGGCAGGAACGTCCCCAAGTCAACGCGAGGAGAGGGTGATGGCGGATCATGGGTTCTGGAACTATGCGGCGAAGGATCCGGGCGCGCTGGCGCTGGTGGAGCCGGATGGGCGCGAGTGGACGCGGGGCGAGCTGCTCGCTTCGTGCAATCGCATCGTGCACGGGCTTCGCGCGCTCGGGCTCGGCAAGGGTGATGTCGTCGCCGCGGTGCTGCCAAACGACGCGGCGATCATCGAGCTGTACCTCGCAGTCGCGCAGGCCGGCATGTATCTCGTGCCGATCAACTGGCACCTGACGGCGCCGGAGATCGCGTACATCGTCGAGGACTCCGAGGCAAAGGTGTTCGTCGCACACGAGCGCTTCGGCGACGCGTGCAAGAAGGCGGCGACGGAGCTGCACTTCGCGCCCGAGCGCCGCTTCGCGGTCGGCAAGATCGACGGCTTCCGCCCCTTCGCGGAGCTGGCCGCCGGGCAGCCCGACACGACGCCGGGCGACCGCGCTGCCGGCGCGGTGATGAACTACACGTCGGGCACGACGGGCCGGCCCAAAGGGCGTTCGGCGCCCGCTCCCGCCGATCGATCCCGACGTGGCCGCGACGCTCGGCACCGGCTTCTTCGCGATGTTCGGCGTGAAGGCCGAGGACGGCAACGTCCACCTCTGCGGCTCGCCGCTCTACCACACCGCCGTGCTGGTGTTCTCGTCGACGTCGCTGCACTTCGGACACTCCGTCGTGTTGATGGAGCGCTGGACGCCCGAGCTGTGCCTCGAGGCGATCCAGAAGTACCACGTCTCGACCAGTCACATGGTGCCGACGCAATTCCACCGGCTGCTCGCGCTCCCCGAGGACGTGCGCAAGCGCTACGACGTCACGTCGACGCGTTGCATGGTGCACGCCGCCGCGCCGTGTCCCGTCGACGTGAAGCGTCGCATGATCGAGTGGTGGGGCCCCGCGATCTGCGAGTACTACGCCGCGACCGAAGGCGGTGGCACGCTCGTCGGAGCTGAAGAGTGGATGACCAGGCCCGGCACCGTCGGCCGCGCCTGGCCCGGCGCCGAGATCAGCATCTACGACGACGAGGCCAACGAACTCGCCCCCGGCCAGGTCGGCACCGTCTACATGAAACTCGGCGCCGCCGACTTCGAGTACTACAAGGACAAGGACAAGACCCGCAAGAATCGCATCAACAACTTCTTCACGGTCGGCGACGTCGGCTACCTCGATCCCGACGGCTACCTGTTCCTCTGCGATCGCAAGACCGACATGATCATCTCGGGCGGCGTCAACATCTATCCCGCCGAGATCGAAAGCGAGTTCCTCTCGCATCCGAAGGTGGGCGACGTCGCGGTGTTCGGCATCCCGCACGAAGAGTGGGGCGAGGAGGTGCGAGCGGTCGTCGAGCCGGCGGCGGGCGTGAAGGCGGGCCCCGAACTCGAGCGCGAGCTGCTCGACTGGTGCAAGGACCGTCTCGCCAAGTACAAGACGCCGAAGAAGATCGACTTCATCGCCGAGATGCCGCGCGATCCCAACGGCAAGCTCTACAAGCGCAAGCTCCGCGACCCCTATCTGGGAAGGTCGCGAGCGCAGCATCTGCAGCCGCCGGGGGCCAGCGATGGATTTCGCGTTCAGCGACGAGCAGGACGAGTTTCGCGGCGTGGTGCGGCGCTTCCTCGAGGAGCACTGGTCGGCTGCGGAACTGCGCAAGCTCGCGGAGACACCCGCGGGTTTCGATCGCAGCACCTGGAAGCAGATGGCGGAGGAACTCGGACTGCACGGACTCGCGTTGCCCGAGGCCGTACGGCGGACAGGGCTTCGGTTTCATCGAACTCGGCATCGCGCTCGAAGAGATGGGGCGACGCCTCGCCGGTGGACCCTTCCTCGCGAGCGCCGTCGTCGGCGCGCACGCGATCCAGCTCGCTGCGACCGCCGCGCAGCGCGCCGAGTTGCTGCCCAGCCTGGCGAGCGGCGCGACGATCGCGACGCTCGCAGTGCTCGAAGCCTCGGGCCGCCAAGACGCGGACGGCATCGCCGCGACTTGTCGTCGCGACGGCGACGGCTGGCGCGTCACGGGTCGCAAGATCGCGGTGCTCGACGCGCAGAACGCGGATCTGCTGGTGGTCGCTGCGCGCGAAGCCGGCTCGCGGGGCGAAGCGGGCGTCTCGCTACTCGCCGTGCGCGCCGACGCCGCGGGCGTCACCGTGAAGGCGACCGACGCGCTCGACCTCACGCGCAAGCTCGCCGAGCGTCGACCTCGTCGATGCGCCCGCGACGCTGCTCGGCGACGCGGGCACCGCCTGGCCCGCGCTCGCGCGCGCGCTCGATCTCGCGGCGATCGCCGTGGCGGCCGAGTCGGTCGGCGCCACCGCCCGCTGTCTCGAGATGGCGGTGGACTACGCAAAATCGCGCATCCAGTTCGCGCGCCCGATCGGCTCGTTCCAGGCGATCAAGCACAAGACGGCGGAAGTGATGCTGGAGCTGGAGTCGGCGCGCTCGGCGGCGTACTGGTCGTGGTGGGTCGCGGCCCAGCCCGAAGTCTCGGCCGCGGATCTCGCCGAAGCCGCGAGCGTCGCAAAGACCACCTGCAGCGACGCTTTCCTGCGCGCCGCCGCGGAGAACGTCCACATTCATGGAGGCGTCGGCTTCACCTGGGAGTTCGACTGCCATCTCTACTACCGGCGGGCCAAGACGGCCGAGTTCCTGTTCGGCGATCCGCTCTGGCACCGCGCGCGGATCGCCACTCAGCTAGGGCTCTGAGGCCGCCGCATCCGTCTGTAGGGGCCTGCGCGCCTTCCGAGTCAAGCGCGCCCGTACGCGCTCCGAAGAGGAAGCGGAACGGGAGGTGGCGGTGGCGGAGTTCGGACTCGGCGCGTACCTGGTGAAACGGGGCGTGATCTCGCGCGAGCGGCTCGGCGAAGCGCTCCAGGCGCAGGTCGTCTACGGCGGACGCCTCGGCACCAACCTGGTCGAAGCTGGGCGTGCTCGATCTGGACCAGATCGCCGAGTGCCTGTCCGCCAAGTCCGGCTTCCCGTTGCCGCCGAAGGAATGGGTCGAGGCGCCCGATCCCAAGGCGATCGCGCTGGTGCCGCGCGAGCTGGCCGAGAGCCACAGCGTGCTTCCGTTGCATCTCGACGGCCGCTCGCTGCACGTCGCGCTGCTCGACCCGGACGACGCGCGACTCGTCGGCACGCTCACGCGCGCCACCAATCGCAACGTACAGGTCTACGTGCTGCCCGGAGCTGCGCCTGCTCTACGCGCTCGAGCGACACCTCGGGATCGCGCGGCCGGTGCGCTTCGTGAACGTCGCGAAGAAGCTCGAACGGGTGCGGCGACAGGCTGCCGTCGAGCCGGACGACCGCCCCGAAGAAGTCCGCCTGCGCGAGGCGCTCGGCATCGAGCGCGCTCGGTCGAGGGGGAAGACCTGATCGACGAGTCCAGCTTCGCCGAGTTGCACCAGCGACTCGTGCTGGCCCGCGAACAGGCAGCGGGCGGTCCGGTCTCGGGCGCGGAGCCCGAGCCCGTCGATGCGCCGCCCGCCGAGTTGCCGCGCGACGCCGCGTCGCTCGAAGCGCTGCTCGCCGCCGCGCCCGATCGCGACGACGCCGGTCGGGTCGCCATCGCATTGGCGCGTCTGCACGTCCCCGCCGCGGCGCTGCTGATCGTGCACCGCGGCATGGTGATGGGCCTGTTCGGCGCAGGCGGCGATCTCGAACGCCACATCGGCGCCGTGCTGGTGCCGATCGACGCCGACTCCGTGTTGGCGCACGCTGCCACCAGCGGCGAGCCGTATCTCGGTGCGCCGCCCCAGGGCGCCCTCGACGCCCGCGTGCTGCGCGCGCTCGGTCGCGCCGAGGTGCGCGAGATCGCGGTGCTTCCGATCGCAGTGCGCCGGCGCGTCGTGAATCTGCTCTACGTCGACGCGGGCCCGCAGCGGCTCGCCGAGACGGCGCTCGGTGCGCTTCACGCGCTCACACTCTGCGTGGCGCACAGCTACGAGCGGTTGATCCTCGCGCGCAAGCAGCAAGCCCTCTCAGGCGTCGACGCCTAGCTGCGCGAAGGCGCGCTCCGCCTGCTCCGCCCAGTCGCGATTCGCCGCGGGGCTCGCCGGGCTCGGGTGCGGAATGCGGCCGATCTGGACATTCATTCCCGCGAGCGCATGACGCGCGCGCGCTTCGGCGAAGTGGCCGACGCCCACGACGAGGCGCGGCTGTAGCAGCACGATGCTCTGGCGCAGCGCGCGATCGCAGGCGCGCTCGAGCGGTGCGCGCTCCGCGGCGGGCAGTTTGTCGGGCGTGCGGTTGCGACCGCTCGCTTCGAGGAAGAGCAGCGGGCAATAGTTCGCGACGAAGAAACGCGCGAAGAAACGCTCGGGCTTCTCGAAGCGATCGCGCGCGAAGCCCCACAGACGCTGGCCCGAGACCTCGCGTCGCGTGCAGGCAAAGCCCTCGACCGGCCGCTTCGGGTGTTCGCGATCCGGCTTGCCGACCGGCGCGTCGATCGCGAGCCAGTCGCGCACCAGCCCGACTTCGCCGAACGGCACACCGGTCTGCGCCATCCCGAACGGCCCCGGATTCATGCCGACCAGCACCACTTCCTTCGGTCCGCGACCGTAGCGCTGCGTGTACTCGCGAAACGGGGCGCTCGCGTAGCGAAGCGGCTGGTAGACGTGCGTCACCGGCGCCGCGAAGCGCAGCTTCGACAGCGCGCGCACCAGCGCATCGGCGATGGCGAGCAGATCGCGCGGGGTCTCAGCGCGCGGCATCGGAGGCGGGCGCTTCGGGCACTTCGAGTTTCCAGTACCCACGCCGCGTGGGCTCCGCGAGCGAGCGTTGCAGCGCGGCGAGGAAACGCCGCCGCGTCCATTCGCGCGCGCCGAAGCGCGCGAGGTGATCGGTGTGCACCTGGCAGTCGATGAGATCGAAACCCCAGGCGTGGAGCTGTCGCACCAACACGACGAAGGCGACCTTCGACGCGTCGGGCCGATCGGCGAACATCGATTCGCCGAAGAAGCTCAGCCCGAGCGAGACGCCGTAGAGACCGCCGACGAGTTCGCCGTCCTGCCAAGTCTCTGCGGAGTGCGCGAAGCCCAGTTCGTGCAGGCCTGCGTATGCGTCGGCGATGTCGCTGGTGATCCAGGTTCCCGCTTCGCCGCGGCGCGGCACTTCGGCGCAGCGCTGCACGACACGATGGAACGCGGTGTCGAGTCGCACTTCGAAGTCGCCGCGGCGCAGCGTCTTGCGCAAACTGCGCGACACCAGGAGTTCCGCCGGCTTGCAGCACCATGCGCGGATCGGGCGAGAACCAGAGCAGCGGCCGCTCGACGAGCGGCCACGGGAAGATTCCGTTCGAGTACGCGAGCAGCAGACGATCGGGCGAGAGATCGCCGCCGACCGCGAGCAGTCCCGACGCGATCCGCCTCCTCGGGCGGAGGGAATCGGAGCGCGTTCGCCGAGGCGGTAGACCGGCACGGCGCCAAGATAGCTGGATGCGCCGCTATTCGGAGAGTGCCGTTCGCCGCGAGTGATGGGGCGGGAAGAAGGCGAACCAGATGCCGATCGCGGCGGAGTCCGAGCGCCGCTTGCGCGATCAGCAACGCGGGGTGGATCGTATCGGGATCGATGAAGCGATTGGCCGCCGAGCAGACGTGGATGCCGACGGCGGCGCTGCCGGCGACACCCCAGAGCAGGAAGCGCTGCGCGATGTCGGCGTCGGAGAGACCGATCCGCATCCGGCGTCGCAACATCGCGTGAAAGCGCAGCGACTCGAAGGCGCTCCACGCGTAGCTCGCGAGGCTGCCGATCGTGAAGGGTCCAGAATACGAACGGGGGAGCCGGCATCGCCGCGACATTCTGCAGGCGACCGACGAAGGACACCGACGAGCAGCGCCACGATCCCGGCCGTCAAGGCGAGCGGCCAGCGATCCGTCGGGCGAAAGATCCGCCAGATCCGAACGCCAATGCGATCGCGCCGCAGCTGGCCGACGTGTTGCCCACGAGCACCGCGATCGGCATCAGCGGGCGCCGAGAAGGCGTGGAGCGCGAACGGCAACACGATGAGCCGAGTCCGTAGCGCCAGCCCACCGCCCGCCGCGACGCGCATCGGTTCGTCGCAGGGTGCTCTTGAGAAAGCGCGCTTCAGGAGCGCGGAATCTCGTCGAACGGCACGTCGCGGTCGCGGCGCGGTTCGCGCGGTAGCCCGAGCACGCGCTCGGCGACGACGTTCTTCTGGATCTCGTCGGTACCGCCGGCGATGTGCATCGAAGGCGCAGTCAGGAACTGGTGCTGCCAGTGACCGCGGCGCAGCAGCGCATCGGGGCCTGCGAGGCGCAAGCCGAGTTCGGCGCCGAGCGTGAGGATGCGGCCGAGCGCGAGCTTCATCACCGACGATTCCGCGTCCGGGATGACGCCGCGGCCGAGCTTGCTCACGACGCGTGCGTTCAGCAGGTCGAGCGTCTTGTTCCAGGTGTAGAGGCGGGCGAGCTGGTCGCGCGTCACGCCGTCGAGGCGTTCTTGGTGGGCGCGCGCAAAGGCGGCGAGCTCGTCGAACGAGAAGAAGCCGCCCGTGCCGCCGAGCGCCATGCGCTCGTTGAGCAGCGTCGTCATCGCAGCCCCCCAGCCGGCGCCTGCGGGCCCGAGCCGATTCGCGTCGGGGATGCGCACTTCGTTCAGGAACACGTCGTTGAAGTGCGAGCCGCCCGACATCTGGCGCAGCGGACGGATCTCGACGCCGGGCGCGCGCATGTCGAGCAGGAAGTAGGTGATGCCCGCGTGTTTCGGCACGCTGGGATCGCTGCGCGCGAGCAGGATGCCGAAGTCCGCGTAGTGCGCGCCGGAGCACCAGGTCTTCTGGCCGCTGACGACCCAATCGAATGTTCCGGCGGGCTGGCGCGGATCTCCGTCTTTCACGGCGCGCGCGGAGAGCGCCGCGAGATCCGATCCCGCGCCGGGTTCGCTGAAGAGCTGACACCAGATCTCGTCGCCGCGCGCAAGCGGTCCGAGGTAGCGCGACTTCTGCTCGGGCGTGCCGTGGGCGATGATCGTCGGCCCCGCCATCGCCGTGCCGACCACGAAAATCGACTGGCCGAGCCCGAACCGAACCAGCTCCTGGTTCCAGATGATCGCCTCGATCGGACCGAGCCCGCGCCCGCCGAACTCCTTCGGCCAGAGGATGGCGCCCCAGCCGTTCTCATAGAGCGTCCGCTGCCAGGCCTTCGACCCCACGAGCAGCGCGTGCTCGTCGACGTCGTCGTCGAACGGGTGCTGCCACCTGGCCGGCTTGTGCGCCTCGAGAAACGCCCGCGCCTCCGCCCGAAACGCCGCCTCTTTCTCCGAATCCCGAAAATCCATCCCCCAAAAACTAGAACAAGTTTCAGTTCGGAGAAAGAGGAGAAAGGGGACGGTCCTCACCGAGGACGGGCTGAGGAGAAAAGGGACACACCTCGCGCGCTTGCAACGAACCGCGTGGTCGCCTTCCCTTGCGCTCCAATGACCAACCTGCCCTTCGTTCCGCGACGCGTTCTCGCGATCGGCGCACATCCCGACGACGTCGAGTTCTTCGCCGCCGCGACCGTCGCACAGCTTCGCGACGCCGCCGCACAGGTTGCGCTCGTGGTGTGCAGCGACGGCGCGCGCGGCGGGCGCAATCTGGACGATCCCGCCGCAGTCCGCCGCGGCGAGCAGGCGC
Source organism: uncultured delta proteobacterium (assembly GCA_963801625.1). Classification (GTDB taxonomy): domain Bacteria; phylum Myxococcota_A; class UBA9160; order UBA9160; family PR03; genus PR03. The sequence continues at coordinate 125,388 of CAWDFQ010000013.1, read as the reverse complement.
GCGCCGCCGCCGCGCTCGGCATCGACGACTGGCTCTGGCTCGCGCACCCCGACGGCGCCCTCGCCGCGGGCGACCCGCTGCGCGGCGACCTGGTTCGCAGCGTGCGCCGCGTGCGTCCCGAACTGGTGCTCGCCCACGACCCGCGCACGCTCTGGACGATCATCGCCGGCATTGCCCAGCCCGGTCACAGCGATCACCGCGCCGCCGGCCAGGCGACGCTCGACGCCATCTACCCGCGCTCGCCGAGTCCGAACTTCCACGCCGAGCAGCTCGGCGGCGACGAGGCGTTGAAGCCCTGGTACCCGCGCGAAGTCTGGCTCTTCGACACCGCGCAGCCCGATCTGCGCATTGACGCCGCCGGCGGCTTCGCACGCAAAGAAGCGTCACTTCTCGCGCACACGAGTCAGGAAGAAGCCGTCGGTGGACTCGCTGCCGCCGCGCGCGCGATGGGCGCGCATTGGGGCTCTGAGCAGTGCCCGGCCGAAGCGTTCGTGCGTCTCCGCCTCTACTGAGAGCCTGTGAAAAAATCGCCTCGGTCGCATCGCTTGCGGCGACAGGCCATCTGCTGCGTTGCTCCTACTCGCCATATCTCGATAGGACTCGTCGTCGCGCCTTGCATCTGGCCTGTCGGCGCGGCGCGCTGCTCGCTCGGCGATTTCTTCACAGGCTCTGACGTCGCAGCACCGCGCGGGCGCCGATCGCGGCGCCGCAGATCACGAGCAGCGAGCCGAGCAGCGTCGCGACGCCAGGGACCTCGCCGAAGAACAGCACGCCCCAGAGCGTCGCGAACGCGATCTGCACGTACGAGATCGCCATCGCGCGACCGGCGGGCTCGAGCGCGAGGCCCCGCGTCAGGCACACCTGCCCGATCTGCGCGAAGACGCCGACGCCCAGCAGCACGAGCCACTCGAAACCGCGCGGCCAGACGCCCTGCGCGAGCGTCGCGGGGAGCGAAGCCGGCAGCGACACCAATGGGAACCACAACACGATCACCAGCGGATACTCGGTGCGCGCGAGCTCCCGTACGCCGACGTACGCAACCGCGGTGAGCACGGCGCCGCCCAGCGCCGCCGCGACACCCAGCGGAGCGAGCGCCGGGCCGCCCGCATCGAAGAGGAACGCCGGGCGCGTCACGAGCACGACGCCCGCCGAGCCGAGCAGCACCGACGCCGCGAGCGAGCGATCCGCGCGCTCGCCCAGCACCACCGATGCGAGCATCGCCGTGAAGACGGGGTGCAGGTACTGGATCATCGTCGCTTCGGCGAGCGGCAGCTTCGTCATCGCATAGAAACCGCACGACAGCGCGGCGTAGCCCCAGATGCCGCGCGCCAGCAGCAACCAGCGCCGATTTCCCAGTGTGTGCACGCCCGCCCGGCGCAGCAGCGCGAGCGAGATCACGATCGCCACGACCGAGCGCGCGAACACCAGCTCCTGCGACGCCAGTCGCGCGCCCGCGAATTTCACCAGCGCACTCATCACGCTGAACGCCAGCGCGCTGCCGAGCATGAAGCGCACGCCGAGCGGGATGCGGGACCACACAGCGGCGGACGATAGCTGCTAGACGAGCGCAACCACGCTGAAGAGCGCGCCGTTCGCGCTGGCCGCTGTGACCTCCCCGATGCAGACTGCCACGACGTCGCCCGCGGCGCGCAACTTCGCGACTGCTTCGTCCGCCCGCGCGGGCGTCACGCCGAACAGCAAGCCGCCCGACGTCTGCGGGTCGAAGAGCGCATCGAGTTCGGGACGCGCCGCGATCGTCGGGTCGATGCGCAACGCGCTTCGGGCCTTCGCATTCTCCGGATGCGCGCTGCTGCGCAGTCCGCGCGCAAAGCACGCGCGCGTACCCGGAAGATCGAAACCGTGACGCTGCGAGCCGGTCATCGCTCCGATGCTATGCCTGTGGGCCGCGCGCGGGGCCGATTCGTCCCCAGCTCATCGCGACGCCGAGCAACGCGAGTGCGATTCCGGCGAGCGCGAGGCCCAGCCGGAGCGAGCGCGCCCGGTACCGCATCTCGACGACGTGCTCGCCGGCCGGTACCAGCACCGCGCGGAAGGCGGTGTTCGCGCGCAGCAGCGGCACGGCGACGCCGTCGAGCGTCGCCTGCCAGCCGGGATAGAACGCGTCGTTGAGCACCAGCACGGCGGGGTTCGCGCCGCGCGTGCGGATCGCGATGTGCTCCGGCTCGTCGCGTTCGAGACGCGTCTCGGCTCCGGCGTCGCCCGGTGCGTTCCATGTCGCGACCTCGGGCGGCAGCGGATCGAGCAGCACCGTCGTGTGGATGTCGAAGAGCGGATCGACGAGGCGCGTGAGAGCTGCGTGCGGATCCGCCGGCTGCGCCTCGCCCCGGATCGCGCGCCACGCACGCGGCAGCGCGTTCGGATTTTCGAAGACGAAGGGCGCATCGCGCACTTCGTAATCGCGCCGGTAGCGCGTGTCGAGCCACGGCGGCGGGGACTCGACCACCAGGAAGCGAACCGACATCAGATCGAGTAGGGCCGCGCGCGACTCGTCGTCCGGAAGCTCCGCGCTGCCAGAGTACGGCTCGCCGTGCGCCGCGTGCAGCTCCGCGCCGCGCTCCAGATCGGCGCCCGCGTCGGCGCCATCGCCAGTCTCGAAGAAGGTCATGATGCGGCCGGTCGTTGCGAGCGAGAGCGGTTCGCGGTCGTGCACGGCCAGCAGCCCCTTGCGCTGCCCGATCTTGTCGGTGCCGAAGGCGCGCCAGAAGCTGCGCGATTCCCGGTTCTCCGGTCGCCGCACGATCGCGAGCTGCTTCGAGAACTCGCTCTTTGTGGCGAGCGGAGCGAACAGGCCACCGGTGCTGCGCGGCTGCTCGTGAGGGAAAACGTTCGCGGTCTGTGTCGCGTGCACCAGCATCGGCACCCCTTGCAACGCCACGGCGATCGCGGCGATGCCGGTCGCCAACAGCAGGCCGCGCCGCCCGCCGCGCAGCTCGATGCGCGAGATCCCGAGTCCGGCGCAGACGGCGAGGGCGAGCATGCTGAGCAGCCGGTAGCGGAACGGGAAACGAAAATCTCCGAGCAGCGGAATGTGGCGCGACCAGTCGAAGAGCGGCGTGTGATTCGGGAACGAGAGGGCGAGGGCGAGGGCCGCGACGACAAGCAGCACCGCCGCGCGAACGCGCCCGGAGCCGGCGAGTACGACCGCCAATACGGCGAGCACGGGGCTCATGAGGCCCGGCACTCCGTTGCTGAGCCCGTCTTGCACGAGGCTGTCGAGGAAGACTCCCGGCTCGTGGATCACGCCCTCGCGACCCGCGCTCGCCGCGTCGAGCGAGCCCGGCGCACGCGTGCTCTGCTGCATCAGCTCGAGCGACGGCAGCAGCTGTGGGGCCGCGAGCAATCCGCCCGCGCAGGCGCCCAACGAGACGGTCAGCAGCGCCGCGATCGGAAGCCGGCGCGTTCGCCACGCGGCGAGCAGCAGCGACGCAGTTCCGGTGATCACCGCCGCGAGCATCGTCATCGCCAGCACGTGAGGCCAGCCGGCGAGAAGCATCGCGGCGAGGACGAGTGCCAGGGCCGCTGCGCGCCTCGCGCCCGGCCTCTGTACCGCGTTCTCCACGGCAAGCAGCACCCCCGGCGCCCACGCAGCGGTGTAGAGCATCGGTGGCATCCACACGCTGTCCCAGAGTGGCAGGGAAGTGGCGTAGAGGAGCCCGGCGGTGACGCTTCCCAGCGTTCCCGCGCCGAGGCTGCGCGCGAGCAGACCCGCCAGCGCGGCAGCCAGCGCCACGTGCGCGAACGCCAGCCACGCGTAGGCACGCTGCGACGGCAGCGCCAGGTGCAGCCAGTTCGGCGGATACAGGACCCCGGTTTGCAGCGTCGCGAGGAAGGGTCCGCCGAGTCCCTGGTTCGGATTCCAGAGCGGAAGATCGCCCTGGCGCAGGCGCGTGAACGCGTACTCGGCGTTGGGCCGGTAGTACGAAAAGAAGTCGTAGACGTGAGCCGGTCGTTCGCGTTCGAGCTGGACGTTGAACGGCTGCGTGGCGGCCGAGAACCAGATCGTTGCGGCCAGCAGCGCCGAGACCAAGAGCAGAAAGATCGACGCTGGGCGCCTCACGCTGCCTCCCGCACGCGCCGCGCCAGCCCGGTTCGGCACTTCGCTTCAGCGAGAACGGGAGCGACGACTGTGAACGACGGCTCTTGCGGCCGCTGCAAGGATGTCACGGGCGCACTTTACACCGCCGTCCTTCCGGTAGGAGAGGTTTCCGCTGCCCGTTGGCAGACGGCGCGGCTGCTGCGGCCGAGCGCTAGCTTCGGCAGCGAGCAGGGGGTGATCATGAGACTGCAACACGTCACGCTCCACGGTCACGACGTCGGCTATCGGATGGCCGGCAGCGGGCCGGTCGTTCTGCTGATCCACGGCATGGCCGGTTCGTCGCGCACCTGGCACGACGTGATGCGGCTGCTGGCGCGCGACTACACCGTCGTCGCACCCGATCTGCTGGGCCACGGCGAATCCGCCAAGCCGATGGGCGACTACTCGCTCGGCGCCTACGCGAGTGGCCTGCGCGATCTGCTCGGCGCCCTCGGGATCGAGCGCGCCACGCTGGTCGGGCAGTCGCTCGGCGGCGGCGTCGTGATGCAGCTCGCGTATCAGCACCCGGAGATCGCCGAGCGGCTGGTGCTGGTCGGCAGCGGGGGCCTCGGCCGCGAGGTGAGCTGGATGCTGCGGGCGCTCGCGTTGCCCGCAGCCGAGTACGTGATGCCGGTGCTGTTCCCGCGCTTCGTGCGCACGGGTGGCGAGAAGGTCGTCGCGTTCTTCCGCAACCGCGGCGTGCGTGCGCCCCACATCGCCGAGATGTGGAGCGCGTACGCCTCGCTCACCGAGACCGAAAACCGCCGCGCGTTCATCCGCACCGTGCGCGCGGTGATCGATCCCGGCGGTCAATCGGTTTCGGCAAGGGACCGCCTCTATCTGGCGGCCGCCGTGCCGACGCTGATCGCCTGGGGCGACCGCGACGAGATCATTCCGGTGCAGCACGCCTACGACACCCACGAATTGCTGCCGGAGAGCCAGCTCGAGATCTTCGAGGGGGCGGGGCACTTCCTGCACGTCGAATACCCGGCGCGCTTCGCCGAAGTGCTGCGCGACTTCATCGAGCGCACCGAGCCCGCGAATCAAGACCGCGGGACCTATCGCGAGTTGTTGCGGGCCGGCGCGGCCTGACCCAGGCGGCGGGCCGCGATGGCGGTTGCGCCGAGCGCGAGTGCGAGCAGCGCGAGCGCGGCCCAGGGCCGCGCGAGCCACCCCGGCGCCGCGAGCAGCACCACACCGAGCCCCGCCATCATCAGCCCCGAGAGCAGTTTGAGCAGGTGCCCCTCGCGTTCGCTCAGCTTGCGCGAGCCGAGCGTCCACGCGAACGCGACGACGATCGCGAAGAGCGGCGTCACGTAGATCGCGTTGTAGAGCGCGAGGTAGCCGTAGTACTTCGCCGTGGGCAGCGCGTGCAGCGTCAGGATGCGTGTGAACACCATCGGGAAGCCAGCGGTGCAGAGCAGCTCGTAGGCGTTCGCCACGATCGCGAGCGCCGCGGTCGCAGCGAGCATCGTCGCGAGCCGCTCGGCGCGCACCAGCCCGCGCATGCGCGCGAAGAGCCCCGGCTTCGCGGACTCGGGGATCGCGAGCGTCGCGGCGCCCTGCGCGCGCAGACCGTCGCGGGCGTTCACGACGCCGAGCGCAACGGCGAGCAGGCCCGCGCCGATCGTCACGGCGCGCAGCTCGCCGAGCACGAGGAAGAGGTTCAGCCAAGCCGCCATGAACGCGAAGTAGACGAGACCTGAGATCACGACGAAGACGCCGCCCACCGCGAGCATGCGGGCGCGGCTGCGCGCGTGCACCAGCAGACTCAGCAGGAACAACAGCACGAAGAACGCGCAGGGGTTCACGGAGTCGAGCGCTCCGAGCACCAGCGTCAGAACGGGCAACGAGAGCGTTTCGGCTTCGAGTCCGCCGGGCAGCCGGAGCGCCGGCTCGAGTGGAGCCTCGGCGGGCACGCCGGGGGATCCTCGTGCCGCACGACGACACCGTTCGATGCCGTCGCGGAGCGCCTCGGGCGTCGCGCTCGCATCGAAGCCCGCCAGCATGCGGCCGCAGAACACGAAGGCCGGAACGACCCGTGCCTCCTCACCGGCGGCAGCCGCGAGTTCGCGGTAGCGCGCGACGTTCTCGGGATGCTCGGTCAGCTCGAGCGAGTGGACACTGAGGCCCGGCTCCGCGGCGAGCGTTTCGACGAACGGTTTCGCTTCGAGGCAGTGCGGGCAGGTCTGCGTCCAGAAGAACCAGAGGTGAACCGTGACCTCGCCGCTGTGATCGACCTCCGTCCACGTGACGTCCGGAGGCGCCAGGCCGGCAGGGGGCGCCGCATCCGTCGCCGCGGCGAGCACTGCGAGCAGCAGGGCTGCGATCGTCTGGAGCGCCGCTCGCAGCGGCTCGTCGCGCGTGATCATGGCTTTTCCCCGGCTCACGGCGGAGCGGAGGTATTCTCGCGCACGTGCGGGTCGTCGACGAGGCGGTGTTGCTGCTGCGCATGGCGCGCTGGGTCATCGCGACTGCGCGTCACGACACCCGCATTGCGACGCGGGTGCCGGGGAATCCGAAGTTCACGAGCGCGCGCGACGCCGTGACGCGGATTCCGGACGGCGCCGTCATCGCCGTCTCGGGCCTCGGTGGACACCAGCGCGCCGCGATCCTCCACTGGGCGCTGCGCGAGCGCTTCGAGGCGACCGGACATCCGCGCCGGCTGACACTCGTGAACGTCGGCGGCCACGGCGGACGCGGGCTGCTCGCCGGGCACGCTCGACGAGCTGGCGCGGCCGGGCCTCGTGACGCGCCTCTTCACCAGCCACTTCGAGACCTTTCGCGCCTTCCTCGAGCTGGCTGCGGCGCGCCGCTGCGAACTCCAGTGCCTACCGCTCGGCGTGATCGCCGAGCTCTACGACGCACTCGGGCGCGGCGAGGACACGGTGCTCTCGGAGGTCGGTGTCGGCACCTTCCTCGATCCGCGCGTGGGGCGCGGTTCGCCCGTGCAGGGCGGCCGGCGCGCGCAGTGGGTGTGCGCCGAAGGTGATCGGCTTCGCTACCGGCTGCCGCCGATCGATGTCGCGATCTTCAATCTCCCCGCCGCCGATCGGCGCGGCAATCTGTATGCGGACGGCGCCGCGATGATCGGCGACAGCCGCGAGATCGCGCGGGCGGCGCGGCGCAACGGCGGGTGCGTCATCGCGAACGTCGGGCTGCTCGTGGACGAGGATCCGTCGCGCGTCTTCCTGCCCGCCGGCGCGATCGACGCGATCGTCTGCCATCCCGACACCGAACAGACGATCGGCTTCTTCCACCGCGAGCCGTGGCCGCTCGTCGCCGCGAGCGGCAAGGGCAGCATCGCGGACGGACTTGCGCACGCGCAGTTCATCCGGCGCCTCGGCGAGCTGGCGGGCGGCTTCCCGCGCCGCAACGCGATGGACGCCGTGATCGCGCGCCTCGTGGCGGCGACCCTCGTCGCCGAACTCGAGCGCGGCGCGCACGTCGCGATCGGCACGGGGCTGCCCGAGGACGCCGTCGTCGCACTCTTCGAGAGCGGTCGCGCGGGAGAGTTCCGCTTCCTCGTCGAGAGCGGCACGGTGGGTGGCGTTCCGGCGCCGGGCCCTTACTTCGGCGCGGCGTTCGGCCCGAAACAAATCGTCTCGACGGCGGAGCTCTTCGCGCGCTGCAGGAGCCGTCTCGACGCGGCGTGCCTCGGCGCGCTCGAGATCGACGCCGCCGGCGACGTCAACGTCTCGAAGCGCGGCCGCGGCGTGCGCCGCTACGTCGGGCCCGGCGGTTTCCTCGACTTCACCAGCGCCGCACGCACGATCGTGTTCGTCTCGCGCTGGATGCGCGGCGGCGAGATCCGCGTCGACGACGGCGCGGTCCGCATCGTCCGGCGCGGCCAGCCCAAGCTCGTGGCGCGCGTCGCCGAGCGCTGCTTCGACGCCGCCCGCGCGCTCCGCGCCGGCAAGCGGATCTTCTATGTGAGTTCCATCGGTGTCCTGCAGGCGACACCGTCCGGTCTCGCGCTCGTCCGCGTGATGCCGGGCATCGACATCCAGCGCGACGTGCTCGCGATGGCGCCGTTCCCGATCGCGCTTCCGGCTTCGGGAGTCGTGCCGGTCGTGGATCGCGCCGTGCTCGCGCCGGGGACGCCCTCGTCCTCGTAGCTTGCTGCCTCACGGGCTGGGGCCATCCGCCCCTCCCGCGCCGTCGATCCGGCCTGCCGGCATTGCTCCGCGGTGCGCGTAGTGTGGCATGTGGAATGCAGTTCCATCGGATCCGGCGCTCGCTGCGTGCGCGGATCCGAAACGGAGCAAGCAAATGAAGCTCAGGCAGACCCCCATGCTCCTGCTGCTCGTTGCGACGGTCTTGCTGCTCAGTGCGACGGGATCGCACGCGGCGGCGCCGAATCTGATCATCAACCCGGAGCTCGCGGCGGATCTCTCGAGCTGGACCGGCCAGGGAGGCGCGCTCTCATGGGTGACGTTGGACGTCTTCGGCCGCGCGGACTCGGGCTCGGCGCAGCTCGCGGCCGCGCTGGGCGCCAACGTGACCCTCGCGCAGTGCGTCGCCCTTCCCGCGAACGCCCACGTCGATTTTGGCGCGTGGCTCGAGATCCCGAGTTTCCAGGAAGTGACCGGCTCTGCAGTCGTGAAGCTGGATTGGTGGAGTGAGCCGAGCTGCCTCGGGGTCCAGCTCGACGTCGCGGTTGAGACCGCGACGATCTCGACGACGGGCCGCTGGTCGCACGTGGTGCAGCGCAACGTCACGGCGCCCGGGGGAGCGAAGTCGGCGAAGCTCCGCGCGATCTCCCAACCGGACGCGCAAGGCTTCCTGGTCAAGTTCGACTCGCTCTTCGTCGCGCCGGCCGGCGAGCTCTTCGTGCCCGCGGTCGGCGAGATCGTAGTCGCCGACGGTTCGCAGAAGATCGTGAAGGTCGAGCCCGAGACGGGCGCGCAGCGTCTCATCACCGCCGGTGTGTACCTCGCGCGGCCGACCGGGGTTGCGATCGACCCGAGCGGCCTGCTCTGGGTCGTGACCCCGGTCGGCGGCACGCTGCTCGTGTCGGTGGATCCCGCAACGGGCATCCAGGAGCCGCTCGTCACCACGGGTGACGCGCTCGACTCGCCCTGGGACGTGGACGTGGCGGACGACGGATCGCTCTGGATCGCGGGAGACGGACTCTGGGAAGTGACGCTGCCGGGCGGGAGCGTCGCGTTGCGCAAGTCGCTCGGGATGACGACCGCCTACGGTCTGTCGATCGACTCGGACCCTGACACGGGCGCGGCATGGCTCGTGAGCCTCGCGCGCGGTGACGCAGGGCTCGCGGACTTCAATGTCGGGAGCGGCGACCTCACGCCGGTCGCGAGCACGCCGACGGCGCAGGGTCGTTACGACTACGGGGTTTGGATGCCGTCCCACGACACGAGCACGCGTGTCTTCACGGAGGTCGAGCCGATCGCGCCTTCGTCGTGCAATCCGGCTGCGAGCGGCGTGCTGGCCGTGGACGACGGCGTCGTGCAGCCGAATACGTCCCTCGGCGGGCGGTTCCGCTGCCCGCGCGGTCTCGGTGCGGGCGGCCCCGACGAGCCCGGGTATGCGAGCGACGGCTCCGCCTTCAATGGAAGCCAGGAAGGTCAGATCATCGCGATCGATCGGGGCGGCAATCAGACGCTCGTTACGCGCAGCGGCTTCCTCGTCGATCCGTGGGACGTCGAGGTGGTGCCGGAGCCGACGGGCGACGCGGCTTTGCTGGTCGCTGCGATCGCGTTGGCTGCGCTCGTGACCCGAGCGAAGTTGGCGAGCGGCTGAGCTCCCACGGAGTCTCGTGGTGGCGGTGGTCGCCTGCGCGTCGCCAGCCGTCGCGCGGCGCGCGAACCAAGGTCAGCCGCGCGCCGCCACTCTCTCGCCCACCAGGTCGATCACCGCGCGGCAGAGCCCGAGCGCGCGCTCGCCGTCGCTACGCGTGTAAGCGTCGGCCGGGATGCCGCCGGGAAGCCCGTTCGGGTAGCGAGTCGGGATGTAGTACTGATCGAGGGCGGCGGCCTCGGCGCCGAGCGCGGCGAAGGCTGGATCGTTCACCGACGCGTCGCGGCAGAGTTCCGCAACGGAGTGCCCCCACACCGCCTCCGCTCCGCAGGCGTAGAGGTAGGCCTTCAACGCCTTCTCGGCAGCCTGCTGCGCCAGGAAGCAGGCGAGGTTCCAGCGCGACCCGGACGCCGCGAACTCCGCGTCGTCGAGGTCGCGCCGCGCCTGCTCAAGCCACCGCGCGGCTTCGGTCATGGACGACCCGTCCCTCGCGCAGGATCCTGCGGATGAAGCTGGAAGTCTCGCGCGCGGCGTCGAGTTCCTCGGGCGTGTAGACGAGGATGTCGACCGCCAGCGACGGCTGCGCGCGGCGGTAGAGATCGGCCGCTCGTTCCGCCGGCCGCCGTGCGTCGCGCCGCACGACCAGGAGATCGAGGTCGCTCGTCGATTTCACGTCCCCCCGCGCCGCCGACCCGAACAGGATCACGCGCTCGGTGTCGGCATCGACGATGCGCGTGAGGATCCTCGCGAGCTCGCGCTCGAGGCGCTCGCGCCGGGATGCACGGTCGGGATAGCGGACGGCCACGAGCATACACGGTAGCCGTGCCGGGTCGGATCGGCCCCCTCCATTTCCCAGGAAATCCCCAGGCGGCATCGCGCGCCATCGAAGTCCCTTCGCCGCGGAGGCCATGATCGCCGTAATCGGGACGGAGGGCGATCCCGCGACACACTGCTGCTGCCTCCTGCGTCGCCGCGCACAGAGGTGGGCGAGCACGCCGAGGCTCGTGAGCGAGAGCAGTGCGCCGTCCGGTTCGAGGTCGGGCTTGCTGTCGCCGTTGAGGTCGCCGATCGCCTTCATCCACGGATCGCCGGGGGGCGACGCATCGACGACCCTCTCCTCGAACGAGGTTACGCACATGGCGGCGAGGCCGAGGGGAATCGTGGCGCTCGCGATCCAGACGCGGAACCGGCGGGTGACTTGATCATCGCGCGCCCAACCCAGCCGTCCGGCGCCGTCCGCGAGGGTGCTCGGCGCCTTCGTACTCTGGTGCGCCTTCGGCGGCCTGCGTGGTCGCAGAAGATGGATTCTGATACACGTTCTAAAAATGCCCCGCCCCACGTCGGCCGGGTTCTGTCCGGAGGCCGTTCATGTACGTCGAGATGACGCCCGAGCACCGCGCGCTGCAGGAGGAACTCCGCAGCTACTTCGCGGGGATGATGACCCCGGAGCTGCAGAACGAGATCAAGGGCTCCGAGGGCGGCGGGCCGCTCTACCGCGCAGCGCTCAAGAAGATGGGAGCGGACGGCTGGCTGGGGATCGGCTGGCCGAAGGAGTACGGCGGCCAGGGTCGCACGCCGATCGAGCAGATGATCTTCGCTGACGAGGTGCAGAGCGCCGGTTTCCCGCTGCCCTTCCTCACGCTCAACACCGTCGGGCCGACGATCATGAAGTTCGGCTCCGACGCGATCCGCAACGAATTCCTGCCGCGCATCCTCGCGGGCGACTGCCACTTCTGCATCGGCTACTCGGAGCCGGGCGCGGGCACCGACCTCGCGTCGCTGAAGACGCGGCGGTGCGCGACGGCGAATCCGCACAAGCCCTCCGATTCAGATGAGTGGGTGATCAACGGCCAGAAGGTCTTCACGTCGCTCGCCGACTTTGCCGACTACGTCTGGCTCGCGGCGCGCACCGACCCGAACGCGCCGAAGCACCGCGGCATCTCGATGTTCATCGTCCCGACCACGTCGCCCGGCTTCAAGCTCACGCCAACCTTTACCATGGGCGACGTGCGCACCAACACCACCTACTACGAGAACGTGCGCGTGCCGCACGCGAACCTCGTCGGCGGCGAGAACAACGGCTGGGGCCTGATCGTCTCGCAGCTCAATCACGAGCGCGTGTCGCTGACGCCGTCGGGGCCGTCGATGAAGATGCTCGAGGAAGTGCGCGAGTGGGCGAAGGCGACGAAGCTCGCCGACGGCCGCCGCGTGATCGACCAGTCCTGGGTGCGCGACTCGCTCGCCTGGGTGCACGCCAAGCTCGAAGCGCTGCGGCTGATGCAGTGGAAGCTGGCGTGGAGTCTCACGCAGGGCGCCCTGCATCCCGCCGACGCGTCGGCCGTGAAGATCTACGCCACGGAACTCTACGTGCAGGCGTATCGCAAATTGATGGAGGTGCTCGGCCCGGCGGGCACGGTGAAGGACGGCTCGCCCGGCGCGATCTGCCGCGGCCGCCTCGAGCGCATGTACCGCGCCACGCTGATCCTCACCTTCGGCGGCGGCACCAACGAAGTGCAGCGCGACATCGTCGCGATGGCCGGTCTCGGCCTGCCCCACTACAAGAGCTGAGTGGCAAGCCGCCGCGATGGCGGCGTGCAGCCCGTTTCCCGCGCAGCGAGCCGCAGGCGAGCGGCGACCGACAAATGAAGCGCGATCCGCAACTTCACCGGGAACCTCCCGTTTCCCGCGTAGCGAGCCGCAGGCGAGCGGCGAGGTCACCAAGATGGACTTCTCCTTCTCCGACGAACAGAACGCGCTGCGCGAAGTGGCGCGCAAAATACTCGAAGCCGAGTGCACGCCCGATCGGCTGCGCGAGATCGAGAAGAGCGACGAGCGCATCGACCGCCGGCTGTGGGCGGAACTCGCCAAGGCGAACCTGCTCGGCGCCGCGCTGCCCGAAGCGCACGGCGGCAGCGGCTACGGCTTCTTCGAGCTCTGCGTGCTGCTCGAAGAGATCGGCCGCACCGTCGCGCCGGTTCCCGCGTGGGCGACGCTCGTGTGCGGCGCACTGCCGATCGCGCGCTTCGGCAATGCCGCGCAGCAGAAGCGATGGCTGCCCGGCGTCGTCGCAGGCGACGTGATCCTCACGGCCGCGCTGCAGGAGCCGAACAACGTCGATCCGCTCGCGCCGCTGGCGAAGGCGACGAAGGACGGCGGTGCGCGCCAGCCCGCCGGATCATCGGGCTGGAAGCTCAGCGGCGAGAAGTTCTGCGTGCCGGCGGCATTCGTCGCGGAGCGCATTCTCGTGCCCGCCAACACCGGTGATGGCAAGGTCGGTCTCTTCCTCGTCGACCCGCACGCCGTCGGGCGTGAAGCTCGAGAAGCAGTTCGTCACCGACCGCGAGATCCAGGGCTGGCTGACGCTCGACGGCGTACGCGTGGACGCGGGCGACGTGCTCGGCGATCCCTTGGCCGGTCGCGCGTCGCTCGCAGTGGCTGGTCGAGCGCGCGACCGCGTCGCTCTGCGCGATCCAGGTCGGTGTCGCCGACCGCGCGCTGCGCATCACCGCCGCCTACGGCGCCGAGCGCCGGCAGTTCGACCGCCCGATCGGCTCCTTCCAGGCGTTCCACACCCGCGCGGCCGACGCCTACGTCGAACTCGAGGTGCTGCGCCTCGTCACCTGGCAGGCCGCGTACCTGCTCGCGAAGCAGGAGACGGCGACCGACGCCGTGTCGATCGCGAAGTTCTTCGCGGGCGACTCGGCGCACACCGTCACCTATGCGGCGGAGCACCTGCACGGCGGAATCGGCGCCGACGTCGACTACCCCGTGCACCGCTACTACCTGTGGTCGCGGCAGATCGAGTTGACGCTTGGGCTCGGGCGCCGCGCATCTCGCGGCGCTGGGAGATCGACTGGCCGGCTAGCGCTTCGCGAGCGCGCGCAGCACGCGCGGCACCTCGTCGATCGCAGGCACGAACTCGTGCACCGCGTGCGCGCCGAACTCCTCGCGCCGTGACGGCCCCGTCAGCACCGCGACGAACGCGACGCCCGCGCCCGCCGCCGCTTCCGCATCGACGGGATGATCGCCGACGTAGAGCGCTCGCTCGGCGACGACGTCGAGCCGCGCGAGCGCGGCGATGAGCGCGTCCGGCGCCGGCTTGGCGCGGGCGACGTCCTCGTGGCCGATCACCACGTCGAAGAGGTCCACGGCGCCGTCGCGCTCGAGCACGCCTTCGATGTGGGTGCGCTTCTTGGTCGAGCAGATCGCCGTCGCGAGGCCGGCTGTCGCGGCACGCCGCCACCACCCGCGTCGCGCCTTCGAGGAAGCGCGTGTTCGGCACCATCACGTCGGCCGCGCGCTCGCGGAACGCGTCGAAGAAGGCGCGCGCTGCGGCGGGATCCTCGACGCCGTGCAGGATGCGCAGCGCCTCTTCGAGCGTCAGCCCGATCGTGCGGCGCACGCGCTCGGCCTCGACATTCGGCAGCCCGAGCCGCTCGAAGCCGTACGCGAAGCAATCGAGCACGCCGGGCGTCGAGTCGGCGAGCGTGAAGTCGAAATCGAAGAGGACGGCGCGCATCGCGTGAGATTGACCGGATTGACGTGCTGGGTCCAGATGACGGTTGAACGTATAATGCGGCGCCGAGTTGTGACCGTATCTGCCACGACATCGCGCGAGCCTGCTGCGAGAGGGTTGTCGGAGGAACGCGATGAGCGATCGAAGCGCCATCGAGTGGACGGATGCGACGTGGAATCCGGTTCGCGGGTGTACGAAGGTCAGCCCGGGATGTAAGCATTGTTACGCAGAGACATTCGCGGAGCGATTTCGGGGCGTCCCTGGTCACCCCTTCGAGCAAGGATTCGATCTGCGCCTGGTGCCTGGCAAGGTCGACGAGCCGCTTCGTTGGCGCGAGCCACGGCGGATTTTCGTCAACTCGATGAGCGATCTCTTTCAGGACGATGTCCCAACGTCGTTCATTGCTGCCGTCGGTCGGGCCATGGAACGGGCCGACTGGCACGTCTTCCAGGTCCTCACCAAGCGGCACGAGAGGATGCGGGAACTCCTTCGCGGAGAGCTGGAGTGGATGAGCCGGCTCCCCCACGTCTGGTACGGCGTCAGCGTCGAGAACAAGAAGCACGGACTCCCGCGATTGCGAGCGCTTCGAGACACGCCGGCGCGCGTGCGTTTCCTCTCCGTCGAACCGTTGCTCGAGGATCTTGGCCGAATCGACCTTGGTGGAATCGACTGGGTGATCGTTGGTGGCGAAAGCGGCCCGGGAGCTCGCCCAATGCAGGAAAGCTGGGTTCTGTCGATCCGCGACCAATGCGAGCGCTTCGGTGTCGCGTTTTTTTTCAAGCAATGGGGAGGAACACGCAAACACCTGACGGGCCGCACGCTTCAAGGCCGGACGTATGATGAGGTTCCGTTGGAAGCCGCGCGGTGAAGGTTCGCTCATCAGAGCCGTTGCAGTCCGACGGACTTGCTCTGCCGGAGGTAGGCGACTGGGCCGAGATGAAGTACGAACTCGTCGAGCACTATTCCCAAATGGTTTCCACGTCGATGAAGGGGAAATGGACACGAGCCTACCTTGATCTTTTCGCGGCGGCGGGTTGGGCTCGAGTGAAGGGGACGAATCGGATCCTCCGCGGTACGGCGATGAGGTCTCTCGGAGTCGATCCGCCATTCGACCGCTACGTATTTTGCGACATCGATTCCACGCTGCTAGACGCGCTTGAAATTCGCGTGTCCCGCGACTTCCCGCGCGCCCAGGTGAGCTACGTGCGCGGTGATTGCAACGAAACGATCGAACGGGTCATCGCCGAGCTGCCTGGCGAGGGTCGGTCACCATCGGTGCTGAGTTTCTGCGTCGTTGACCCTCGCAACACCGGCGATCTGCGATTCTCGACCATCGAACGCTTGGCGTTCGTTGAGCCGGGCGTCGAGCGTCGGATCGACTTCTTGGTACTGATTCCATCATTCATGGATGCTCACCGAGAGCAGGACTACTACCTCGATCCCTCCAACACTCGACTGGCACAGTTTCTTGGCAACGCGTCATGGCGAGATGATTGGCATGAGGAGGCGCGCCGCGGGCACCCCCGAAACTTCGCGATCTTCCTCGTCGATATGTTTGGCCAGTCGATGCAGCGGCTCGGGTATAGATGGGATCTCGAGAACGCAATCCTTCGAACGAAGGGACAACAAAACCTCTACCACCTCGCTTTCTTCAGCCGGAACAAACTTGGCGACAAGTTCGCGCGTGAAGCGCGCAAGTCTGCATCGAAGCAGCGCCCACTCTTCTAGGAGCGGACGAGCAGCCGCGCCCGGTCGAGCACGCCCCAGCAAGTAGCCGCAGGCCGGAGAGGGTCCCGCGCGCAGTTCCGCAGGCCGCTGACCCGTCTCACATGGAGCGCGAAGGTCTTGCACCCCAAGAGCCCCAATCGAAGCCGCAAGGTCGAAAGCGTGCCGAGGATGTTTGAGCACGGGGCCCTCTCCGGCCTGCGGCGCCCCCCGCCCGAAGCTCCTCCCCGCCTTGCCCGCCCCTACTCCCTCCGCAATAATTGGAACACGTTTCAATTCCGATCTTCCGCACCGCGCGCCTTCCCGGAGCCCCCACCCCCGATGCACCTCGACTTGACCGCCGAGCAGCACGCGCTTCGCAAGCGACTCCGCAGCTACTACCGCGACCTCTTCACGCCCAAGTTGCGGGCGGCTCTCGACGCAGAATGGGACGACATGGGCGGCTCGGTGTTCCGCCAGGTCGTCGCCAGGATGGGCGCCGACGGCTGGCTCGGGATCGGCTGGCCGAAGGAATACGGCGGCCAGGGCCGCGGTCCGCTCGAGCAGCTGATCTTCTGGGAAGAGACGTACCGCGCGCGCGCGCCGCTCCCGATCATCGCGGTCAACACGATCGGCCCGACGCTGATGCGCTACGGCACCGACGAACAGAAGCGCGCGCTGCTGCCCGGCATCCTGCGCGGCGAACTGCAGTTCGGCATCGGCTACACGGAGCCCGGCGCCGGCACCGACCTCGCGTCGCTCACCACACGCGCGGTTCGAGACGGCGAAGACTGGGTCATCAACGGCCAGAAGATCTACACGACCCACGCCCATGACGCCGACTACGTCTGGCTCGCCGCCCGCACCGACACCGAAGTGCCGAAGCACAAGGGCATCACGATCATCCTGGTGCCGACGGCGTCGCCCGGCTTCTCGGTGACGCCGATCCGCACGCTCGGCGGCGAGCGCACCAATGCGACCTACTACGAAGACGTGCGCGTGCCGCTCACGAACACGATCGGCCCGGTGAACGGCGGCTGGTCGCTGATCACGTCGCAGCTCAACCACGAGCGCATCACGCTCGCGACGCCCGGTGTCGCCGATCGCGCACTCGACGAAGTGTGGGGCTGGGCGATGAAGACGAAGAAGCCTGGCGGTGCCGCAAGCGCCGGCTTGGCCGGCGCGCGCAGCGAGGCGCAGCCGAGCGAAGGTCAGAGATTGATCGACGAGCCCTGGGTGCAACAGAACCTCGCGCGCTGCTACGCGAAGCTCGACGCGCTGAAGCTGCTCAACTGGCGCTCGGCGTGGTCGCTCGAAGCGGGTCATCCGGCGATGGCCGAAGCGTCGGCCGTGAAGGTGATGGGCTCCGAGTTCTTCGTGGAGTGCTACCGGCTGCTGCTCGAGATCACGGGCGCGGCCGGCGCCGTCGTTGCGGGCGAGCCGGGCTGCATGTTCGGCGGCCTCCTCGAACAGGCGTATCGCGGCGCCACGACGCTGACCTTCGGCGGCGGCGTCAACGAGATCCAGCGCGACATCATCGCGATGGCCGGTCTCGGTCTGCCCAGGAATCGGAGATAGCGGCGAATGGCGAACCCCGAACTCGAAGCCAGGCTGAAGACCTTCGTCGGGGCGGCAGCGGGACCGCCCACGGTGGGACCCGACCTCGTGAACGAGGCGATGATCCGCCATTGGTGCGAAGCGATGGGCGACGCCAATCCTGTCTACACCGACGCGGCTGCAGCGAAGCGAATCAGTGCACGGGGGGATCGTCGCACCGCCCGCGATGCTGCAAGCGTGGATCCTGCGCGGCATCGAGATGGCGTCGCCGGCAAGCAAGTACACCGATGGCCAGATCGAGCTCGGCCGGCTCTTCGTGGAGGCGGGCTATTCCTCGGTGGTCGCGACCAACTGCGAGCAGGAGTATCTGCGCTATCTGCGTCCCGGCGACCGCGTCGTCGCGGAGACGATCTTCGAGGCGATCTCCGACGAGAAGGCCACCGCGCTCGGCATCGGCTACTTCATCGACACGCGCACCACGTTCCGCGATCAGAACGGCGACGAAGTGGGATGGATGAAGTTCCGCATCCTGCGCTTCCGGCCCAATCTTTCGAATTCCCAGGAAAACGCCCCAAGCCCCGCGCCCGCCGGCAAGCCTCGCCGACTGCGACCGCCGCTCGGTCACGACAACAAATGGTGGTGGGACGGCATCGCCGCCGGTGAACTCCGCATCCAGCGCTGCAAGTCGTGCCAGACGCTGCGCCACCCGCCGCGTCCGATGTGCGGCAAGTGCCAGTCGATCGAATGGGACTGGGCGATCTCGAAGGGCGCCGGCACGGTCTACTCGTTCGTCGTGATGCACTATCCCGCCGATCCCCGGCTACGACTTCCCACTGCCGGTAGCGCTGATCGACCTCGACGAGGGCACGCGCCTCGTCGCCAACGTGGTCGGCTGCAAGCCGTCCGAGCTGCACGTCGGCATGCGCGTGCAGGCGAAGATCGAAGCCGCCGACGAAGAGATGAAACTCCCGTTCTTCTACCCCGCTGACGCAGCGGGCTCCGCGGCCGTGAAGTAACTGCGCGATGGACTTCTCGTACGGCGAAGAGCAGAACGCGATCCGCGAACTCGCGCGCGGCATCCTCGACAAAGAGCTGACGCGCGATCGGCTGAAAGCGGCCGCGGCGACGGCGGACGGCATCGACGCCGCGCTCTGGAAGACGCTCGCCGAGGCGAACCTGCTCGGCGTTGCGGTACCCGAGGCGCAGGGCGGCATGGGTCTCGGACTGCTCGAACTCTGCACGCTGCTCGAAGAGATCGGCCGCGCGGTGGCGCCTGTGCCGGCGCTGGCGTCGCTGGTGCTCGGCGGCCTGCCGATCGCGCGTTTCGGCAGCGACGCACAGCGCACGCGCTGGCTGCGCGCGCTCGCGAGTGGCGACGCGATCCTCAGCGCCGCGCTGGTCGACGCGGGCTCCGACGACGTCGCGCGCCCCGCGACCCGCGCGCGCCGCGACGGAAATTCGCGCCAGCCCTCCGGAGCATCGGACTGGATTCTCGACGGCGCGAAGCGACTCGTTCCCGCCGCGTCGCGTGCAGCGCGCGTCCTGGTTCCCGCTGCGACGGCCGCGAAGCCCTCTTCCTCAGCCGCGAAGCCCTCTTCCTTCCTCAGAGCTGGGCGTCGGCTTCTTCCTCGTCGATCCGAACGCCGTCGGCGTCACGCTCACCGCGCAGCGCACCTCCACCGGCGAACCGCTCTTCGACATGACGTTCGCAGGAGTGCGCGTCTCCAACGACGATCTGCTCGGCGGCGACGCGATGAACGGCGCCGTCGCCGCGCGCTGGATCCATGACTGCGCGCTCGCGGCGCTCTGCGTGACGCAGGTCGGCGTCTCCGAGCGCGCACTCGAAATCACCGCGGGCCACCTGAAGGAACGCGTCCAGTTCGGCGTGCCGATCGGCTCGTTCCAGAGCGTCCAGCACCGCGCGGCAGATTGCTGGATCGACTTGCAGGCGATGCGCTGGACGGCGTGGCGCGCGGCGTGCCGGCTCGCCGAAGGCGAGGACGCCACGCGCGAGACGGCCGTCGCGAAGTTCTGGGCGGCCGACGGCGGTTCGCGCATCGCGAACACCGCGCAGCACCTGCACGGCGGACTCGGCGTGGACGTGGACTACTCGATCCACCGCTATTTCTTGTGGTCGAAGGCGATCGAGTTGTCGCTCGGCGCGGCGACGCCCCAACTCGTCCGCCTCGGCCGCGATCTCGCTTCGACCGGACCGCGGGAGCTGGCATGAAGACACTCCGCTTCGAACAGGTGAAGGTCGGCGACGTGCTGCCCGAGCTGCCGATCCCGATCACGGTGACGCTGGTGGTCGGCGGCGCGCTCGCCTCGCGCGATTTCACGCCCGTCCACCACGACAAGGCCGCCGCGCAGGCGCAGGGCATGGCGGACGTGTTCATGAACATCCTCACCACCAACGGCCTCGTCGGTCGCTACGTCACCGACTGGGCCGGCCCGGACGCCGTGGTGAAGAACGTCGCGATCAAGCTCGGCGCGCCGAACCTGCCCGGCGACACCATGAAGATGGTGGGCAGCGTGAAGAGCAAGGACGACGCGGCCGGCGAGCTGACGGTCGAGGTCGCCGGCAAGAACGGCTGGGGCAATCACGTCACGGGCACGGTGCGGCTCGCGCTTCCCAAGGGAGCTGCGTGATGTCGATCGCGCTGCGGGATCAGGCCGCGATCGTCGGGATCGGCCAGACCGAATACTCGAAGAACTCGGGTCGCTCGGAGCTGCAACTCGCCTGCGAAGCCGTGAAGGCGGCGCTCGCCGACGCCGGCATCGCGCCGTCCGAAGTCGACGGCATGACCACCTTCACGATGGACAACAACGACGAGATCGAGGTCGCGCGCGCCGTCGGCGTCGGCGACCTCACCTTCTTCAGCCGTACGCCGTACGGTGGTGGTGCGGCGATCGGCGTGATCCAGCACGCGGTGATGGCGATCGCCACTGGCGTGGCGGAATGCGTCGTCGTGTACCGCGCCTTCAACGAGCGCTCGGGACGCCGCTACTCGACGGGCATCTCCGAGGCGCTCGTCACGGCCGATGCGATCCACTGGTCGTGGTACATGCCCTTCGGTCTGCTGACGCCGGCTTCGTGGGTGGCGATGTACACGCAGCGCTACATGCACGAGTACGGCTGCAAGGGCACGGACCTCGCGCAGATCGCGGTTTCGACGCGCAAGCACGCGGTGAACAACCCGGCCGCCTTTTTCCACGGGGTGCCGCTCACGGTCGAACAGCACCAGGCGTCGAAGTGGATCGCCGAGCCGCTGCGCCTGTTCGACTGCTGCCAGGAGTCGGACGGCGGCTGCGCGCAGGTGATCGTCTCCGCCGCGCGCGCGCGCGCGATGCGGGCGAAGGGCGCCGTGATCCGCGGCGTCGCGCAGGCCGCCGGCGCCGAGCAGGAGAACATGACGAGCTTCTACCGCCCGAGCATTTCGTCCCTGCCCGAGATGGATCTGGTTGCAAAGCAGACCTACGAGATGTCGGGGCTGCGCGCGAGCGACGTGGACGCCGCGATCCTCTACGACGCCTTCACGCCGGTGGTGCTCTGGCAGCTCGAATCGTGGGGCTTCTGCGCTCTCGGCGAAGCGAAGGACTTCGTCCACGGCGGCAACCTCGAAGTGGGCGGCGCGTTGCCGTGCAACACGCACGGCGGTCAGCTCTCCGAGGCGTACATCCACGGCATGAACGGTGTGAACGAGGGCGTGCGGCTGATCCGCGGCACATCGCTCAATCAACCCGCGAAGAACGACCACGTGCTGGTGACCGCCGGAGTCGGCGTTCCCACCTCGGGGATGATTCTCGGGAAGCTTTAGGAGCCTGGTTGCCAGGCGGCCCGGGCCGAGGGCCGCCGAAACGTCCTCGGCGCGCGGACGTCGAGCGAGGAATCGACATCGAGGGCGCCTGCGGATTGTTTCGGCGACCCTCGTCCCGGACCGCCCAGCGAGTTTGTTGAACACCGAAGGAGACTGAGAATGCGTGAAGCCGTCATCGTCGAAGCACTGCGAACGCCGATTGCCCGCGGCAAGATGGGCAAGGGCGACCTGTCGGGCATTCATCCGGCCACGCTGCTCGCCAAGATCGCAGTTCGGTCTGGCCGAGAAGGCCGGCTCGATCCGAAGGACGTCGAGCAGGTGATTGCCGGCTGCGTCACGCAGGCGGGCGAGCAGTCGAACAACATCGCGCGCAATGCCTGGCTCTCGGCCGGCAAGACCTTTCGCACCGGCGGCACGACCGTCGATACGCAGTGCGGCTCGAGCCAGCAGGCGAATCACATGATGCGCGCGCTGGTCGCAGGTGGGCAGCATCGACGCCGGTATCGCATGCGGCGTCGAGGTGATGAGCCACGTCGGTCTCGGCGCCAACGCGATCCACGGTCCCGGTTTCTTCCAGACGGCGGACTGGCCCTGGGACCAGGCGGCGACGCAGTTCGACGCGGCCGAGCGCATCGCGAAGAACCGCGGCATCACGCGCGAAGACGTCGATCGCCTCGCGCTCGCGTCGCAGCAGAAGGCGGCGAAGGCGGCCGCGGAGGGACGCTTCGATCGCGAGATCCTGCCGATCGAGGCGCCCGTGCTCGACGACGGCGGCGCGCCCACCGGCAAGACGCGCATCGTCACCAAGGACCAGGGTCCGCGCCCCACGACGCTCGAAGGGCTCGCCGCGCTGAAGCCGGTGCAGCCGGGCGGCATGCACACGGCGGGCAACTCGTCGCAGATCAGCGACGGCGCGGCCGGCGTGCTGTGGATGACCGCCGAGAAGGCGAAGTCGCTCGGGCTGCGCCCGCGCGCGCGCATCCTCCAGGACGTCGTGGTCGGCACCGATCCCTATTACCTGCTCGACGGCCCGATCGACGCCACCCAGGAAGCTGTTCCGCAAGACCGGCATGACGATGGCGGACATCGACCTCGTCGAGATCAACGAGGCCTTCGCCGCCGTGGTGCTCTCGTGGGCGCAGGTGATGGGCGCCGACATGGACAAGGTGAACGTCAACGGCGGCGCGATCGCGCTCGGCCACCCGGTCGGCGCGACCGGCTCGCGGCTGATCGTGACGGCGCTGCACGAACTCGAACGAACTGGCAAATCACGGGCCCTCATCACGATGTGCTGCGGCGCAGCGGTCGGGACGGGGACGATCATCGAACGCATCTGAGGGCTCTGCCGGCTCGACCGCGAGCCTTATGGTCTTCCGCGCCGCGGCCGGACGGCCGCGCGCCAACACGAGTCAGGGGGCCCCGAGGTTCGTCGGGTGCTTCGTTCGGAGGTTTGAGAATGCTCGACGGGAAGGTGGCGATCGTCACCGGCGGAGCGACCGGGCTCGGGCGCTGTCATGCGTTGGAGCTGGCGCGGCTCGGGGCGCGCGTGGTCGTGAACGACCTCGGCGTCGCGGCGGACGGATCGGGCAAGAACGAGAGCGCCGCGCGCGCGGTGTGCGACGAGATCAAGTCGCTCGGCGGCGAAGCGGTGCCGCATTTCGGCGACGTCGCGGACTGGAACGCCTCGAAGGGGATGTTCGACACCGCGCGTCTCCGCGTTCGGCGACGTCAACGTCGTCGTCTGCAACGCCGGCTTCCTGCGCGACGCGATCCTGTTCAACATGACCGAGAAGGACTTCGACGCCGTCATTCGCGTGCACCTGAAGGGCCACTTCTGCGCGCTGCGCCACGCCACCGTCCTACTGGCGCGAGCGCGCCAAGGCCGGCCGGCGCCGTCTACGGTCGCATCATCTCCACGTCGTCCGAGTCCGCGTTCTTCGCGCCGCCCGGCCAGCCCAACTACTCGGCCGCCAAGGCCGGCATCGTCGCGCTCACGATGGGCGCCGCGCAGTTGATGCAGAAGTACGGCATCACCGCGAACGTGATCATGCCGCGCGCGCGCACGCGCATGAACGACGCCGGCCCGCTCGCCGCGATGTTCAAGAAGCCCGAGGACGGCTTCGACACCTTCGCGCCCGAGAACGTGTCGCCGCTGGTCGGCTGGCTGGCGTCGCCGCTCGCGCACAACGTCTCGGGCCAGGTCTTCGTGATCTGGGCCAAGAAGGTGACGCTGGCGACGGCCCCGCATCTCGACACGCGCTTCGAGAGCGACGCGCGCTGGACCGTCGATTCGCTGCGGCGAAGCTCGGCCCGCACTTCGAGAAGCTCGAACCGGTGAAGGACGGCTTCACGCTCCAGCCGATGTAGTGCGCTGCGCTACTTCCCGGATCGCTTCTGCAGCTTCGCCCACTCGTCGCGGAGCGTGACGGTGCGGTTGAAGACGAGCGCGCCGGGCTTGGACTCGGGATCGACCGCGAAGTATCCGAGTCGCTCGAACTGGAACGCGGTGCCCGGCTGCGCGTCGCGCAGGCTCGGCTCGACCCAGCACTCGCGCAGCACGTGTTCCGAGTTCGGATTCAGGAACGAGGTGTGGTCGACGCCCTTCGCCTCGGCCTCGGCCCATCGGGTCCTCGACGCGGAAGAGCGTCTCGTAGAGCCGCACCTCGGCGGGGATCGCGTGGGTCGCCGAGACCCAGTGCAGCGTCGAGGCGACCTTGCGACCGTCGGGTGCGTTGCCGCCGCGCGTCGCCGGATCCCACGTGCAGCGCAGCTCGACGATCTCGCCGCTGGCGTCCTTCACGACGCCGGTCGCAGGTGACGAGGCAGGCGTAGCGCAGCCGCACCTCGCGACCCGGCGCCAGCCGGAAGTACTTCTTGGGCGGGTCTTCGATGAAGTCGTCGCGCTCGATGTAGAGCACGCGCGAGAACGGGAACCGTGCGCGTGCCGGCGCTCGGATCCTCCGGATTGTTCACCGCTTCGAACTCGAGGCGCTCGTCTTCCGGCAGGTTCTCGATCACCACGCGCAGCGGGTTCAGCACCGCCATCACGCGCGGCGCCGTGCGGTTCAGCTCTTCGCGCACGCGTGCTCGAGGCGCGGCAGCTCGATCGTGATGTCGCGCTTGGTGAGACCGACGTCGCGGTTGAAGTTCCGAATGCGCGGCGGGCGGAACGCCGCGGCGCCGGATCGCGGAGAGCGTCGGCATGCGCGGATCGTCCCAGCCGCGCACGTGGCCGTCCTCGACCAGCCGCTTCAGCCAGCGCTTGCTCATCACCGTGTAGGTGAGGTTCAGCCGGCCGAACTCGGTCTGCCGCGGCCGGCTCGGCATCGAGCAGTTTTCGACCGTCCAGTCGTAGAGCGGGCGGTGGTCGACGAACTCCGACGAGCACAGCGAGTGCGTGACGCCCTCGATCGCATCCGAGAGCGGATGCGCGAAGTCGTACATCGGGTAGACGCACCAGCGATCGCCGGTGCGGTGGTGCGACGTCTTCACGATCCGGTAGAGCAAGGGGTCGCGCAGCACGAGCACGGGCGACGCCATGTCGATCTTCGCGCGCAGCGTGCGCGCGCCCGGCTCGAACTCGCCGGCGCGCATCCGGCGGAAGAGATCGAGATTCTCCTCGCGCGAGCGATCGCGGTACGGCGACGGCCGCCCCGGCTCGGTGAGCGAGCCCTGGTACAGCGGCATCTCCTCCGACGAGAGATCGCAGACGAACGCCAAGCCCTTGCCGATCAGCTCCTCGGCCCAGCCGTAGAGCCGCTCGAAATAGTCCGACGCGAAGTAGAGGTGCTCGCCCCAGTCGAAACCGAGCCAGCGCACATCGGCCAGGATCGCGTCGACGTACTCGACGTCCTCCGACACCGGATTGGTGTCGTCGAAGCGCAGGTGGCAGTGACCGCCGAACTCGCGCGCCATCTCGAAGTTCAGCGTGATCGGGCGCGCGTGGCCGAGGTGCAGATAGCCGTTGGGCTCGGGCGGAAAGCGCGTCACGACCGGCCCGCTGTGCTTGCCGGCCGCGATCTCGCCCTCGATCAGCTCGCGGACGAAGTTACCGGGTCCGCCGTAGGGTCTGCTGGCGTCGCTGGGGGCGCTCATCTTCCGTCCACTCTAATGGACGCCCCGGAGAGCGTCACCCGCGAAGCTGCGCGATCGCAGCCGCTGCGAGCGCGTCATCGGCGGGATCCGTCGGGCACCGGGAACGTGATGCCGCTGCAGAGATCCCCGAACCACGCACGCAGCGCGTCCGCAATCTCGGCGTAGGGTGCGGCGGGCACCAGCGCATCGAGCAACATATCGGGGATCGCGGCGCGCATCTCGCCCCAGCGTCCCTCGCGCGCGAGCTGATGCAGCCGGCGCCCCACCTCTTCGAAGCCGTGCACCTCGAGCGCGGGCCCGTACTGCGGCGTCGAGTAGAGGAATCCGAGGTACTCGCGGATGCGTTCGCGCTCGGCCGCGACCGCCGCGGCGTCGCGCCCGGTTGCGACGAAGCCGCCCGCCACGATCGCGCAGGCATCCGGCGCGCGGCCCGCGCGCTGCAGACCTTCGGCGAGCTGCGGCCGCGCGCGCTCGCGCAACACGCGCGGACTCGCCTGGGTCGGGTGCGTCACGAGCGCGTCGGCGACTCCGCCGGCGAGCCGCGTCATCGCCGGTCCCACCGCGCCGAGCGCGATGCGGATCGCGGGATGCTCGATCGGCCCGGGATCGAAGAAGGGCTGCATGCGCGCGAAGCGGTACTGCTCGCCCGCGAAGTCGAGCGGCGTGCCGTCCTGCCAGCACGCCCAGATCGCGCGCAGCGCGCGCACGTATTCGCGCATGCGCGGCACCGGCGCCGACCACGCGACGCCGAAGCGGCCTTCGACGTTGCCACGCACCTGCGAGCCCAGCCCGAGTTCGAAGCGACCACCCGAGAGCGCCGCGAGATCCCACGCCGCGTAGGCCGTCGTCATCGGCGAGCGCGGGAACGCCAGCAGCACACTGGTCGCGACGCGCAGCGTCGTCGTGTGTTCGAGCGCGCGAAGCGACATCAAGAGTCCGTCGTGCACGGCTTCGGGGACGTGCAGCCCCGTGTAGCCGAGCCGCTCGGCGCGCTGCGCGTGCGCAGCGACGTCCGCGAGCGACAGGCGCTGGTCCATCGTCGCGAAGACGTCCATCACGAGGAGAAAGGGGACGGTCCTCGAAATGACCTGGCTGTGGACTCGAGGGACAGACTTCGAGCAGGTGTGTCCCTTTTCTCCTCGCCCCGTCCGTGGCGAGGACCGTCCCCTTTCTCCACTAGATCACGGAGAGGAAGGACTGGACGTCGATGTGGTCGCGGGCGCCGTGGGGGCGGAGTTTTTCGAGGAGGAGGGTGCTGAGGGTCATCAGCTGGTTGTAGGTGACCCAATTGAGAGACGGGTCGTAGTGGAGGTCGAAACGCAGCCGCAGCGCCGAGGCGACGGTCGGCTCTGGCTTCAGGAACATGAAGAGATCCGGTCGCGCGAGGAACGGCAGGATCGTGAGCACCGGCCAGCTCGCGACGCGCGCCTTGGGCGTCGTCGCGGGGAGGTTCCCGATCGCCGTCGCGAGCCGCGTGAAACCCGACTCGTCCGCAGGAGCCTTCACGAACTCCAGAAGTGCGCCGAAGAAGCGCTTCGCGAGCGGCGCCTCGCCGAGACCATCGCGGAGCGCGATCAACTCGAACTTGCTCAGCAGCTTCGTCGGGCCGATCAGCGCCACGGCCTGCTGGGTGATCTCCGCCACCTCGTTCGCGGCGAGCAGTTCCTCCGCGAGGCCGCCCCCCAGCGTGGCTTCGAATTGCTCGTGCGCCGCCCACCTGGGCGCACGCTGTTCGGCGTAGGCCGGATCCTCGAAGCCCTTCGGGAACTGGTTCACGAATTCGCCAATCGCGTCGTCGAGGCCGATGCGTTTCGACTTGCCCTCGAACTTGCCGTCGTGGAACGCGGGCAGGCTGTCGAGTTGGGGATCGCTCTGGACCTCCGGCACGGTGAGCGGGGACTTGCCAACGGCGAGCTTGCGAAACTCCTGGTTGTCGTCCCGGAAGTGGATCAGGACGTGCTGGAGATTCACGTCGAGAACCTTGCCGAGACCGAACTTCGCGTGCTGGACGAGATCGCCCTCGTGAAAGTCGCTGATCAGATCTGCCATGGGGTCCGACTCCTCCAGGGGCTCCGCTGCGCCCTCAGTGTTTGCCGAGAATGATCGCACTGGTCGGCACGCCTGTGCCCGCCGTGACGAGCACGTGCTCGACGTCTCGTATCTGGTTCACCGCGCTGCCGCGGACCTGTCGCACGCCTTCGGCGATGCCGTTCATGCCGTGAATGTAAGCCTCTCCGAGCTGGCCGCCGTGGGTATTCACCGGAAGCGCGCCCCCCAGCTCGATGTTGCCGTCCTTCACGAAGTCCTTCGCCTCGCCGCGCTTGCAGAAGCCGAATGCTTCGAGCTGCGCGAGCACGAAGGGCGTGAAGTGGTCGTAGATCACCGCGGTCTGGAAATCGCGCGGTCCGACGCCGGATTGCGCGTAAAGCTGCGACGCGACGAAACTCATTTCGGGCAGCTCGCCGATCGCGTCGCGGTAGTAGCTGGTCATCATCTGCTGGTCGGCGCTCGCGCCTTGCGCCGCGGCCCGAAGGACGGCCGGCGGCTGGCGCAGATCGCGCGCGCGCTCGACGCTGGTGACGATCACCGCGACCGCGCCGTCGCTCTCCTGGCAGCAATCGAGCAGCCGCAGCGGGCGCACGATCCAGCGCGATGCCTGATGCTCTTCGAGCGTGATCGGCTTGCGATGGAACCACGCCTTCGGGTTGGTCGCGGCGTGCCTGCGACAGGCAACCGAGACGCGGCCGAAGTCCTCGGTGGTGGCGCCGTAGTCGTGCAGATAGCGCTGCGCCTGCATCGCCACCCACGAGGCCGGCGTCGCGAGGCCGAAGGGGACGTACCAACCGAAGTGCGCGGTTTCGGTGGTGGCGACTTTGGCAATCGGCGTCGTGCCGATCCCGAAGCGCTGCATCGAGCGCTCGTTCATCGCGCGATAACAGACGACGACTTCGGCCGCACCGCTCGCCACCGCCAGCGCGGCCTGCATGATCACGCCGCACGCCGCGCCTCCGCCGTAGTGGATCCGAGAGAAGAAGCGCAGCGGTCCCGCGCCGATCGCGCGCGCGACTTCGATCTCGGGGTTGTTGTCCATCGTGAAGGTCGCGAGGCCGTCGACGTCGCGCGGCGCGAGCCCGGCGTCGCCAAGCGCGGCCATCACCGCTTCGCACGCGAGACGTAGCTCGCTGCGCCCGGAGTTCTTCGAGAACTCGGTCTGGCCGATCCCGACGATCGCGGCGCGACTGGCGAAGCTCACGCGAGGTTCATCGGGACGCCGTCACTCGGAAACGGTGCAGCACGAAATCCTCGTCCACCTGCTCGAACTCGACCGCGACCGCCATGCCGATCGCGACGTCGTCGGGCAACGTGCCGACCAGCCGCGACACGAGCCGCGTGCCTTCTTCGAGTTCGACCAGCACGATCACGTTGGGATACTCGAACGGCGGGATCGGCGGATGGTGCGCGACGACGAAACTGTGCACGGTGCCGCGGCCCGAGGCTTCGATCGCCTCCATCTCGAAGCCCTGGCAGCCGGGGCACATGGGAGCCGGCGGATGCTGGAGGCGATGGCAGCTCGTGCAGCGCTGGATCAACAGCTTGTGCTGCGCGAGTCCTTCCCAGAAGAAGCGGTTGTCATGGGTGATGC
Source organism: uncultured delta proteobacterium (assembly GCA_963801625.1). Classification (GTDB taxonomy): domain Bacteria; phylum Myxococcota_A; class UBA9160; order UBA9160; family PR03; genus PR03. The sequence continues at coordinate 96,199 of CAWDFQ010000013.1, read as the reverse complement.
CGGGTCGCGGAACTTGCGCAGACATTCTCCCGCCGCTCCCCCGCTCGCCCGAGTCGGTGGCTAGAGTAGGGCCGTGCCGGTTCCGCGGGAAGTCACACAGGCGATTCTCGATCGACTTTCGGCGGCGACGCTGCGCCATCTGCCCGGCCAGTCGTACACGGTCGGCGACCGGCTCGAAGAGCGCGCTGCGGCGCATCCCGACCAGGCGTTCGTGCGCTTCGAGGATCGCGTCGTCGACTACGGCGCTGCCAATGTCTACGCGAATCGCGTGGCGCACACGGCCCGCGCGCTCGGACTGCGTCGCGGCGACGTCGCGGCGCTGGTGATGGAGAACCGTCCCGAGTTCCTCGGCACCTGGATGGGGCTCGCGAAGCTGGGCGTCACGGTGGCGTTGCTCAACACACACGCGCTCGGTCGCGCCTTCGAGCACGCCCTCGCGACGGCGGAGCCCCGGCTGGTCGTGATCGGCGGCGAGTGCCTGGGCGCCTTCGAAAGTCTGGATGCCGCCGCGCAGCGCCGCTTCCCGTTCTACGTCACGAGCGACAGCGACGCCGCCGTCCCGCGCAGCGCCGCGACCGGCGACTGGGACGCGCTGCTCGCGCGCGCGGAAACCGAGAATCCCGATCGCGCGTTGCGCGACGGCCTGCGCGCCGGCGACGATCTCTTCTTCATCTACACCTCGGGAACGACGGGGCTTCCCAAGGCCGCGCGCCTGTCGCACATGCGCTGGCTCGGCGTCGGCGACGGGATGTCCGCCGTCGCCGGCTACGGACCCGACGACGTGATCGGCTGCGTGCTGCCGCTCTATCACGGCGCCGGCGGCATGGTGGTGATCTCGAGCGCGCTCGCGCAGGGCGCGACGGTGTGGCTCGCGCGCCGCTTTTCGGCGAGCCGCTTCTGGGACGACGTGCGTCACTACGGTGTCACCGGCTTCCAGTACGTCGGCGAGATCTGCCGCTACCTGGTGAACCAGCCAGAACGCCCCGGCGAAGGCGAGCATCGCGTGCGCGTGATGATGGGCGCCGGCATGGGGCGCGACGTGTGGGAGGAGTTCGCACGTCGCTTCGGCGTGGCTCGAATTCTGGAAGGCTGGTCCTCGACCGAGGCGAACACGTCGCTGATGAACGTTGACAATCGCATTGGCTCGTGTGGGCGCATCCCGTTTCCCGAGCGCCACAACGGCCGCCTGGTGCGCTACGACCTCGAACGCGACGAGCACCCGCGCGACGCGTGCGGCTGCTGCATCCTGTGTGCGCCCGGCGAAGTCGGTGAGTTCCTCGGCGCGATTCCCGATCTTCCGAACTCGGGCGCCGGTCGCTTCGAGGGCTATACGGACGCCGCCGCAACCGAGCGCAAGATCCTCCGCGACGTGTTCCAGAAGGGCGATCGCTGGTACCGCTCGGGCGATCTGCTGCGCTGCGACGAAGACGGCTACTTCTTCTTCGTCGATCGCATCGGCGACACGTATCGGTGGAAGAGCGAGAACGTCTCGACGCAGGAAGTCGCCGAAGCGCTCGGCGGCTTTCCCGGTCTCGAGATCGCGAACGTCTATGGCGTGCGCGTGCCGGGCGCTGAAGGACGGGCGGGCATGGCGGCGCTGGTGCTGCGCGATCGCGACGCTTTCGACGGCGCCGCGTTCTTCGCCTGGGTCGAGGCGAGGCTCCCTGCCTACGCGGCGCCGCTCTTCGTACGACTCGTCGCTGAGCCCGACGTCACGTCCACCTTCAAGCTGCGCAAGGTCGACTTGCAACGCGAAGGCTATGACCCCGCGCTGGTGCGCGATCCGCTCTTCGTGCGCGATCCCACCGTGCGAGCGTATGTGCCGCTCGACGCTGCGTCGCTGGCGCGTCAGCAGATTGGTTAGCGCGAGAGCGGCGCGTTATTCGTCGGCGATCGTAATGGCCTGGCGCGGGCAGACGCGCGCAGCTTCTTCGAGCTTCGCGCGCATCGAAGCGGGCGGGCGCTCGATCAGGATGTGGAGGACGTCGTCATCATCGACCCTGAAGACTTCCGGGCATACTTCCATGCAGCGCGCGTTCGCTTCGCACAGGTCGAAGTCGACCACGACCTTCAGAGCCATCGCCCTCTCCTCTCGTCTCAAGAGCCCGTTCGAGCGGGCCGCATCTTACCACCACTCGTTGCGAGGGGGTATATGATCCTCCGTCGCGTCTAGGGGGATGGTATGCAGGAAATGACCGAGGGCGCAGTCCTCGACCCGGTGTGTGGCATGACCGTCCGCGCCGAGTCGCCGCACGAGTTCGTCCATGAGGGCGTGCTCTACCGCTTCTGCGGCGCGCGTTGTGCGGAGCGCTTCCGCGCCGACCCGTGGCGCTTCCTGACCCCAAACAACTTGACAGAAAATAACTTGACGCCCGGCACCGGGAGGTACACGTGCCCGATGCATCCGGAGGTGGTGCAGGAGGGGCCGGGGGCGTGTCCGATCTGTGGGATGGCGCTCGAGCCGGTGGCGCCGATGCGGGACGAAGGCCCGAGCGACGAGCTGCTCGACATGCAGCGGCGCCTGCTGGTGAGCGCCGCGTTGACGCTGCCGGTGTTCGCGATCGCGATGGCGGACATGCTGCCCGAGCGGCCACTGCACGCGCTGTTCGCGCCGCGCACGCTCGCGTTCGCGCAGCTCGCACTGGCGACGCCGGTGGTGCTCTGGGGCGGCTGGCCGTTTTTCCAGCGCGGGCTTGCCTCGCTGCGCGCGCGACATCTGAACATGTTCACGCTGATCGCGCTCGGGACGGGTGCGGCGTGGCTGTCGAGTGTCGTCGCGACACTCGCGCCGGGCGTCTTCCCGGCTTCGTTCCGCGGTCACGAGGGCGGTGCGCCGATCTACTTCGAGGCGGCTGCCGTGATCGTGACGCTCGTGCTGCTCGGTCAGGTGCTGGAGCTGCGCGCGCGGCATCGCACCGGCGCCGCGATCCGCTCGCTGCTGGCGCTGGCGCCGCGCAGCGCACGGCGGCTGCGCGACGACGGCAGCGAAGAAGACGTCACGCTCGAAGACGTCGGACCCGGCGATCGACTGCGCGTGCGGCCCGGCGAAAAGGTTCCCGTCGATGGCGAGGTGATCGAAGGTCGCTCGGCGCTCGACGAGTCGATGCTCACGGGCGAGCCGATGCCCGTGGAGAAGGGACCCGGCGACCGCGTGATCGGCGCGACCGTCAATCAGGTCGGCAGCTTCGTGATGCGCGTCGATCGCGTGGGCAGCGAGACGCTGCTCGCGCAGATCGTCGCGCTGGTGGCCGAAGCGCAGCGCTCGCGTGCGCCGATCCAGCGGCTCGCCGACGCGGTCGCCGCGTGGTTCGTGCCCGCAGTCGTGCTCGCCGCCGTGCTGACCTTCGCCGGCTGGGTCTGGTTCGGCCCCGAGCCGCGTTTCGCGTTCGCGCTGGTGAACGCGGTGGCGGTGCTGGTGATCGCGTGTCCCTGCGCGCTGGGTCTCGCGACGCCGATGTCGATCCTGGTCGCAGCCGGCAAGGGCGCCTCGGTGGGAGTGCTGTTCCGCGACGCCGAGGCGATCGAAGTGCTGCGCCACGTCGACACGCTCGTCGTCGACAAGACCGGCACGCTCACCGAGGGACGGCCGCGTCTGGTCGCCGCGCGGCCCGCGCCCGAATTCGACGAGACCGAGCTGCTGCGCGCGGCGGCGGGACTCGAACGCGCGAGCGAACACCCGCTCGCGGCGGCGCTGCTGGCGGCGGCGCGCGAGCGCGGCATCGCGCTCGATGCGGCGAGCGACTTCGAGGCGCGGCCGGGGCGCGGCGTGGTCGGCAGCGTCGGCGGTCGCCGCGTCGCGCTCGGCAACCGCGCGCTGCTCGACGAGGAACGCGTCAGCGCGGATTCGCTCGATCGCGCACGCCGAGGCGATGCGCGCGGACGGCGCGACGGCGCTCTTCGTCGCGATCGACGGTCGCGCGGCCGGCGTGCTCGGCGTCGCCGATCCCGTGAAGGCGACGACACCCGAGGCGCTGCGCCGGCTGCGCGCAGACGGCGTGCGCGTCGTGATGCTGACCGGCGACCACCGCACGACGGCGCAGGCGGTGGCGTCGCGACTCGGGCATCGACGAGGTGCACGCGGAGGTGTTGCCCGCGCAGAAGGCGGCGCTGGTCGCGAAGCTGCAGGCCGAAGGGCACGTCGTCGCGATGGCGGGCGACGGCATCAACGACGCGCCCGCACTGGCGCTCGCGCAGGTCGGCATCGCGATGGGCACCGGCACCGACATCGCGATGCAGAGCGCGGGCGTGACGCTGGTGCGCGGCGATCTGCGCGGCATCGCGCGCGCGCGACGGCTCTCGAGCGCCACCGTGCGCAACATCCGCCAGAACCTCTTCTTCGCGTTCGTCTACAACCTGCTCGGCGTCCCGATCGCGGCCGGCGTGCTCTACCCGGCCTTCGGCATCCTGCTCTCGCCGATGATCGCCGCGGCGGCGATGAGCCTGTCCTCGGTGTCCGTGATCGCGCAACGCGCTGCGGCTGCGTCGCGTGGCGCTGTGAGCAGCGCGGCTACCTGGTGCCACCCTGATTGGTGCATGTGGATGGAAGAAGCGAGGGCTCCCCACCGGCTCACCAGTGGAAAAACTTTCCCATCTAATGGGAATCCCTTCGCCAGAGTGGTGATTGTGAAGCCTAGCAGAAGCGGCAGGTAAGTATTTTCTTCCATTGCGATTCCGAGTGCTGTGAGCAGCCGCTCCAGACGGCTCGGCGTTTGCAGCGGTTGACAAACGGACTGGTGCGCCTGCGCCGTGTTCCAATGATCTATCGGAGCGACATCTCGGTTCTGGGAAGGCCGAGAAGATCGGCGTCCTCGCTATTGGGGGCGCCCGAAAGGATGTACTCGTGCGAAAGATCAGGTTGAGCAGACCCTCCTTGTTCGCTGTCCCGATCGCCCTGGCGATCGCAGGCGGCGCGCAGGCCATCTCGATCAGCGGTGTCACGATCACCACCAATGGCCCGAACACGGCCAACTACACCGAAGACACGACCACCGCCTATGCACAGAACTTGTCGGCGACCAGTATTCTCGATTCGGGTGGCACCTCGCCCGACTCGATCGCTTCCACGGTGGACGCGCGGACACGCTACGCGGCGCTCGTCGGGGCAGACTCTGGTGCCTTCACCAACCGAACTCGGACCGCAACCGCCGACTACAAGATCACCTTCACGGTGACGGCTCCGGCCTTGGAGACCTACGACCTGCTGATCGACACGAGCCGGTTGGGTGCCCTCACGACCGTCGATGAGACTCTCGGTACGGGCCAGGCCACCGCTTCGGTAACGGGAGTGACCGGGCGTCTCAACGGGGTCGTGAACACGAACCTCGGGGTTGCGGCGGCCACCACCCCCGCGAACGCGGGTGGCAACTACAACGTCGTCCTGAGCCAGACCAACACGCTCGCACTGCTGGGGAACGTCGGCACTCAGTCGTTCACGCTGGATTTCACGTGGGCGATGACGGCCGACAGCACCTGCACGGGGTTCGCCTGTAGCACCCCAGGAACGGACGAGGCTGCTGTGCGCCTCGGTCTGGCGGGCACCACCAGCGGCACGACCGCTGAGGACTACCCGGGCGTGGGCGGGCGGACGCTGGCCAACGACGGCCACTTCGTGAACATCCTGGCGACGGTCACGTTCGTGCCCGAGCCGGGAACCGCAGTGCTTCTGGGCCTCGGCCTCGTGGGCGTCGCGGCCCGCAGTCGTCGCGTCGCTGCTCAGTAGCTCGATTGATGGAACGCTGACGGGGGCCCCGGCGCTGACGCGCCGGGGCCCTTTGTCGCAGCGAGCAGCTTCCGGCCCAGCGGCACCGCGGATCTGAGCGTCGAGACGACGATGCTCGCCGCGCGAATCTGCCATCGCGCTTGCGCTCGGCTGGCTTGGATCGCCCCGTCCCGTGGTGTATCGGCGCTTCATGCTTCCCCGTCCCGTGCCTGATGGCGCTTCCTCTACCGACGCGACCCATTCGCTCAAGTTGCTCGGAAGCCGAGCCGAACCCGACACTCGCTACAGTTTGCAAGACTGATGCGCGGTATGACGGCTCGACGCCGTCCCAGCGAGCAGGTCGTTCCGTTGTTCCGCGATTTCATCCGCACCCACGTCTTCGAGCGATTCCCTCTGGTGGTGGGAATCGCGCTCGGTTTCTCGCAGTGCATCCTGGTGGCATGGGGCTTCGCGATCTCACGCGGACCGGGTTCCATCCCATTCTCGTGGCTGTTCGGGTCGGCGCTGCTGCTCGCGCTCGCGAACGGGCTGCTGATGCCACGGGTCGGTGTGGCGCAGCCGCGAGGGCGGATCGGGGCGTGGCTCGACCGCGCATACGTCGCCGGCGGCTTCGGCGTGGTCGTGCTGGCCGCGGGGGTCTGCGCCGTCACGCTCGGCTTTGCGCTCGCGGTGCCGCTGCTCGCGTTCGCGGGAATGCCCCCCCAGGCGGGACTCGCGTTCTATCGCGCCGCCAGCATGGTGGCCGTGGCGGGCCTCGGCGGGGCGCTGGCATGGGGGTTCCGGTACGGCGAGCACCTCGAACTCACCCTGCTCGAGATCCCGATGACGGGCCTGGCCGAGCGCCTGCGCGGATTGCGCATCGCCCATCTCTCCGATCTCCACATCGGCAACGGAACCGAGGGCGGTCGTCTCACGGCGATCGTCGGGAAGACGAACGAGCTCGCGCCCGACCTGGTGGTCATCACGGGAGACCTCTTCGACCACGACCCGCGCCATCTCGCAGCGGGCGCGGAGCGACTTGCGGGCTTGCGTGCTCCACTCGGCGTGTACGCGGTGCTCGGCAATCACGACCTGATGACCGGCAAAGAAAGGGTGGCCGACGCGCTCGCGCGACACGCGCCGGCGCTGCGCCTGCTCCGCGACGAGTGGGTGCGACTCCCGGCCGCGGCGCCGCTCTATCTCGCTGGCATCGAAGACCCGGGGCGCGACTGGACGGAGCACGGTCACGGGCTCGCGACGATCGGGAAACTCGCGGCCGCCGCTCCTGCGGACGGACCGATGCTGCTCCTCGTCCATCGCCCGGACGCGTTCGCGCAGGCCGCGGCGCTGGGCTTCCGTCTCGTCCTCGCGGGACACTTCCACGGCGGGCAGCTCGCGCTTCCGATCGGCGACGGCCGCTGGAATGCCGCGCGCTTCCTCACACCCTACCATCGGGGTCTCTATCGACTCGGCGAGGCGACGCTCTACGTGAGCCGCGGCTTGGGTTTTGCGGGGCCTCGCGTTCGGTTCGGGAGTCGTCCCGAGATCGCCGTGCTCGAGCTGGTCTGACGGTCGAGGTAGTCGTGTTTCGCAATTGCGCGCTGCGCAGTGGCGAAGCTGTTTGCCTTCGCGACTGGGCTAGGGTTCCCGCCGTGATGGAAGTGCCCGCAGCGAGACGCGTTCCGAGCGCGCAGTGATCAAGGGTCTCGCGCTCGGACTCGTGGTCGGAGCGCTCTTTCTCGGACTCGCGCTGTGGGGCGTGCCGCTCGACCAGGTGGGCGACGCCATCGCGAACGTCGACGGATGGTGGCTCGCGGCAGCGGCAGCGCTGTGGGTGGGCCAGTACGAGTTGCGCGCGTGGCGCCAGCTCGTGCTCGTCCAGCCGCTCGCACCGGCAACGACGTTCCGTACCCAGGTCGCCATCACGCTGGTCGGCTTCTTCTGCGTGAACACGTTCCCGGCGCGGCTCGGCGAAGTCGTGCGTCCCTATCTGATGTACGAGCGCGACCAGGTGCCGATCGGCGCCGGTCTCGGCCTCGTGTTCGTCGAACGCATCATCGATTTCGTCGCGCTGCTGATCGCGATGTTGCTGGTGGTGTTCTTCGCCGACGTGCCCGACCGCAACATCGAGCTGTTCGGGCGCACCATCTCGGTGGTGGAGTGGGCGCGTGGCACGGCGATCCTGCTGTTGCCGCCGCTGATCGCGGGTGTCGTCGGGCTCGCGGCCTTCGGATCGCGCGCGCTCGCGCTGGGCGAACGCATCGTGGTGGCGATCGAGTCGCGCATGGCGGCGCCGTGGGCTGAAGCGCGTCCTGCGCGGCCTGCTGCGATTCGCGGGCAGCTTCGTCGACGGCGTCGCGAGCCTGCGCGAGCCGCGCCGTCTCGTGATGATCGTGCTGCTCACCGCGGCGCTCTTCGTGGCGATGGCGGGATTCACCTGGGCTCTCGCATGCTCCTTCGCGTTCCAGCAGTGGATCGGTTTCAGCGAGGCGATGGGCGTGCTCGGGATCACCATGCTCGGCATCGCGCTGCCTGCGCCGCCGGGCTTTGCGGGCGTCTTCGAGGCCGCCATGCGCGCGGGGCTCGCGGTGTTCGGCGTGGCCGGCGGGGAACTCGCGGCGCGCGCGCTCGGCTTTGCGCTCGTCGCCCACTGGGGCCCGTATCTCGTGCTGGCAGTCTGGGCTGGCTATTACGTCTGGCGCGACAAGATGGGGCTCGGCAGGTTGTTCCGTTTCGCGCGCGGTGGGAGCGGACCTGGGAGCACTTGAGCCGCTGCTGGCAGCGCTTGCCCCGGCTCGTCATGCTCCGCGCATGCGCAACTCACGTCGTGTGCCTGCTCTCATCGCCGCACTCGTTGCGGTGATCGGCGTGGGGCTCGTGATCGCGGGTCCCCTGCGCTCCTATCTGTTCGACTCGAACCTGCACCCGGTCGTGGCCGGTCAGATCTATCGCAGCGCGCAGCCGTCGCAAGGCGACATCGACCGCTGGGTCCCCGAACTCGGGCTGCGCTCGATCGTGAATCTGCGCGGCGCCAAGGGCAAGGACGATCGGCGCTGGCTCGCGGAGGAGCGCGCGGCGGCGAGTCGCAACGGAACCCTGCACGTGTCGCTGCGGATGAGTTCGGACGACATCCCGCCCGCGCAGACGTTGCGCGAGTTGGTGCACATCCTCGACACCGTACCGCGTCCGCTGCTCCTTCACTGTGCCGCCGGCGCCGAGCGCAGCGGGCTCGCCTCTGCCGTGGCGGTGTTGCTGACGGGAGGCGACCTCGTCGCGGCGCGCGCGGAGTTCGCGCTCGACAAGGGTTTCGTCTACCTGGCCAACCCGCGCCTGCCGCGGGTACTCGACGACTACGAGGAATGGCTCGCCGGGGAGCCCACCACCCCCGATCGCTTCCGCCGCTGGGTCGCGACCGAGTACGTGCCGTATTTCTATCGCGCGCAGATCGAACCGATCGGCGCGCCGGTCCGCGTCGTAGCGGGTGCGGCGGCGGAACTGCGGGTACGCGTCACCAATACGAGTCGGCAGACGATTGCGTTCCAGTCGGCGCGCGAACGCGGGGTCCATCTGGGGGCGCACCTGCGTTCGCCCGGCGGCGCCGACCTCAGTGAGCTGCGCGCTGGCTACGTCGATCTCGAGCTGGCGCCGGGCGCCGCGACGGAACTCACGCTGCCGCTCCCGCCGATCGCCGCGCCCGGTCGCTACGAAGTCGAGATCGACCTCGTCGACGAGGGCGTGAAATGGTTCCATGATCTCGGCTCGCAGCCGCTCACCCTGCCCATCGAGGTGGCGGAGGCGCCTTGAGCCGCCCGCGGCCCGGGTTGGAAGTGGCCGCGGTGTTCGCGCTGCTCGTCGCGATGGTGTGGCAGGCGGGTGCCTGGCTGCCGATCTCGCAGCAAGCGGCCTCTGTGCTCGACACGGTGTTCGGGTTGCTCGTCGCCGCGATCGTGCTCGTCGCGTGGTGGCGTGCGGGCGTCGGTCTCCGAGCGCTCGGGCTCGCGCCCTCGCAATGGCGCAGCGGTTGGGGATCGCTGGCGCTCTTCAGCACCGCGGGAGTCGCTGCGCTCGTTGTCGTCGGTGCGGCGCTGGGCAGCGCGTCGTTCGCGGCTGCGCGAATCGCGTGGCTCCTCGACTACGCGCCTGGCATCGCGGCGCAGCAGTTGCTGCTGCAAGGATTCTTTGCGCCGCGCATCGGGACGCTCTTCGCTGCGCGGCCGGCGCGGAGCCAGCGTGTCGCGACCGTCGGCCTGGCGAGCGCGGCGTTCGTCGCGCTGCATACGCCCAACCCAGCCTTGATGGGCGGCGTCGCGGTCGCCGGCGCCTTCTGGACCTGGCACTTTCTCGTACACCGCAATCTGCTCGCCGTGCTCGCCAGCCACCTCGTGTTGGGAGCCACCGCGATGGCCGCGCTCGGCCCCGGTCCCATGCTCAACCTGCGGGTAGGTCCCGGCGCGCTCGAACTGCTGCTGCGTTGATCGCCGGCCCTCTTCAGTCCTCAGGCCGCTGCTACGCTGGCCAGCATGGTGTCCCCCGCCTCCGCCACTTTCGGCAGATCGCGCGGGCGACGTCGTTCGGGGTCGTCGAGCATGCGTTTCGGGGACACGCGCGGGTAGCCCATGGGTGTTCCGGCAATCGTCGCAGCGGGAGACCGTCGCGCTGCAAAGGCGGTACGCGGCGAGAGCAAGCCGTATCTGGAACTGGCAGGGCGAACGCTCGTCGCGCACGTCGTCGCGACGCTGCAACGCGTGCCGGAAGTCTCCGAAGTGTGGGTGGTCGGGAACGCCGAGCGGCTCGAGGTCGCGCTCGGCGACGCGTCGCTCCGCGCCGCGCTGACCAAGCCGCTCCACATCGTTCCGCAATTTCGGAATCTCTACGAGAACGCCTGGGAGACCTATCGAAGACTGCTGCCTGGCGCGGGTCCCGATGGTCGCGATCCGGGTCCTGATGACGCCGACACGTGGGTGCTCTTCCTCTCCGCCGACCTGCCCTTCGCGACGCCCCAGGAAATCTCCGCATTCATCCGTCAGACGATCGCCGCGGGCTGCGACTACGGACTCGGCATCTGCACCGAGGAATCGATGCGCGATTTCTATCCCGAATCGCCCGGAGCGCCCGGCATCCGCATGGCGTACTTCAACCAGCGCGAGGGTCGTTTCCGCCAGAGCAACATCCACCTGGTGAAGCCTGCGCGTCTCGGCAATCGCCACTACATCGAGGATCTCTACGAGCACCGCTACCAGAGGCGGATCACCGAGATGATCAAACTCGGCTGGACGCTGCTGCGCGCGGAGGGTGGCGGACTCGCGGTGATCTACTACTACGCGCTGATGCATCTCGCGGGCGTCGCGGATCGCAACGGTTGGCGCTGGCTCGCGGATTGGCTGCGCTACCGGATCCGGATGTCGCGCATCGAGAAGGGTTGTTCGGCGCTGCTCCGCACGAAGTTTCGCTTCATCGTCACGGAGGGCGGCGGCTGCGCGGTGGACATCGACAACGAGCCCGATTTCGCGGCAGCGAGCGAACTCTTCGATCGCTGGCGCGCCCGCCAGCTCGCGCGCGTCGAGTCCGTCTATGGGCCGCTGCCGCTTTCGGAGCGCGCCACGCCCGCAGAGCGAGAATTGCAGTGAGCGTGGCCGACGAGGTCCGCGCGGTGCGCCGCGCGGCCGGCGTGTTCCGGCTCTCGGGTCGCGCGCTGGTCGAAGTGCGCGGCTCGGATCGCGTGCGCTTCCTGCAAGGTCAGCTCAGCAACGACGTCGCCCAGCTCGATCCGTCGGGGCCTCACTCGGGCTGCTACGCGCTCGCGCTGACGCGCGAGGGTCGGATCGTCGCCGATTTCCACGTCGTCGCACGGCCGGATTCGTTCTGGCTCGAGACCGCTGCGGCGGCGTTGCCGACGGCGATTGCGCGTCTCGAGAAGTTCGTGATTGCGGACGACGTGCAGATCGCCGACCGCAGTGCCGCGTTTGCGCGCTTTGCGGTCGAGGGTCCGCGCGCGTGGGAGCTGGTCGCGACGGCCGCGGGCGCGGCGCTGCAGCTTGCGGCGGAAGGCGCGGTGTCCACACAGATCAGCGGCGTCGAGGCGATGGTCGGGGCGTGGGGATCGAGCGGCGAGGCGGCGCTGCAGATCTTCGCCGCCCGCGAGCACGCAGCCGCGGTGGAAGCCGCACTGCGGGGGGCTGGAGACGCCTGCGGCGCGATCTTCGCCAGCGAGGCGGCGCTCGAAGTGCTGCGCGTCGAGGCGGGTCAGCCGCGCTGGGGCGCCGAGTTGGGGGAGCACACGCTCCCGGCCGAGCTGCGTCTCGTCGATCGCGCGATCTCGTTCACGAAGGGTTGCTACACGGGCCAGGAAGTGGTGGCGCGCATGCAGTCGCGCGGCCGTGTCGGTCATCTGCTGGTGGGCGTCGCGCTGGAGGGGGACGCCCTGCCCGCAACGGGCGCGCCGATCGAGGCGAACGGCGCTCGCGTCGGCGAACTGACGAGCGTCGCGTACTCGCCGAGCGCAGGCACGATCGCGCTCGGCTTCGTGCGCAGGGGCTTCGACGAGCCCGCGACCGCGCTCGAGGTCGGCGGGCGCGCCGCCCGCGTCGTCGCCCTGCCCTTCGTTGCGCCCGCGACGCCGTCGTCATGAGAGGATGGCTCGTCGTTTTTGCGAAGGCCCCGCAACCCGGCGGGGTCAAGACGCGTCTTTCGCCGCCGCTCTCGCCTGCCGAAGCTGCGGAGCTCTATCGCTGCCTGCTGCTCGACGCGCTCGACGAATCGGCTGCGGCGGCACGCATGTTGGGGCTCGATGCCGTGGTCGCGGTGGATCCCCCCGGCGCTACCGCAGAGACTCGCCGCGCGAATGCCGGCGGGCATTCGCGCGGTGGCGCAGGCGGCCGGCGAACTGGGCGCGCGCATGAGCCACGTCGCGCGACAAGCAGCCGCAGCGGGCGCGCCGTTCGCGTTGCTGCGCGGAAGCGACAGCCCATGTCTCGACCGCTTCGTGCTGCGCGATGCGGTAGCAGCGCTGGTGAAAGCGGATGTCGTGGTCTGTCCCGATCGCGACGGTGGCTACAACCTGGTCGGGCTCGGAGGGCGCGCGCTCGAGCGCGGTCCCTGCGGGGGGCTCTTCGACCATCCGATGAGTTCGCCCACGGTGCTGCGCGACACGCTCGCTCGCGCCGCTCGCCTGGAGCTGCGCGCCGAGCAGCTGGCGCCTGGCTTCGACATCGATCGTTTCGAGGACTTGCGGTGGCTAGCGGCCCGGCGCCTCGAGCATGCGGCGACTCGCTCTCCCCGGACGCTCGCGTTTCTTGACGAGCAGCGCCTGTGGCCGCCCGAGGACGGGGCGCGATCCCGTCCTTCGTCGCGGCCATAGAACGGCTCTTGCCGGCCTGAAAACGCTGTTGCATGGCGCGAGGCCCTAGGGTAAACAGACTCCTGCATGCACTTGAAATAGGGGTAAAGTGCATGCGCGCGGCTCCCGATTCGGGAGCAACGCATGGTGACCGGGATGGCTGGTGTCCGCTGTCGGGGATTCAGACCGCTCCGGGGCAACTTCGGGGGGCGAGTTCATCAGGGGGGTGGGCCGCCTCATCAGGGCTCGAGATCCGGCCAGGCAGGTCGGGGTGAGTCGTGACGAACCAGACGCCTCGCGTGGGAACTGCGCAGAAACGACTCTTCGGGCAGCAGCACGCTGTTCGAGGCCATTTGGCTTTGCAGAGTTCTCCTCGTGGATCTGGAACCCGATTGCCGTTCGCACCACAGAACGCGAGAGGAGGGGTATGACGATGCGATCTCGGTGGACGGCCGCGCTGTCGGCTATCGCCATGCTGGCGCTTGCACCGTCGCTTGCTTCGGCAAGTGACGAGGCTGTGCAGCAGCAACTTCAGCAGATGCAGAACCGCATGCAGCAGATGGAAGACAAGCTGCAGGCAACGACGGACCAGCTCGAGTCGGCGAATCAGCGGGTGGACGAGCAGTCGCAGCTGATCGAGCAGTCGGGCCTCGCGGAGACGCGGGGCGCGAGCAACGGTCTTCCGGGCTTCCTCGGCCAGATCACGGTCGGGGGCTGGGTGGCCGCGAGCTACTTGTGGAACATCAACCACCCGACTTCCGACACCAATCTCGGTTACCCGACGGGCCCCGGGATGGGCGGTACGAACGCGGGTCTCAACGACGCGTTCTACCCGCTGCACCCGGACCACAACAGCTTCGCGCTGGACCAGGTGTGGTTCGAGATCGAGCGCCCGATCAACGAGGAAAACCGCGCGGGCTTCCGCTTCGACACGGTGTACGGCAAGACGGCTGCGCTGCTCAACGGCGGTGGCCCGAACAACCGCTATTCGAACCTGCGACGATTCGGCGCTCTACATCCACCAGGGCTACGTCCAGTACCTCGCGCCGATTGGCGACGGCGTGACGTTCAAGGCTGGCAAGTTCGCGACGCCGTTCGGGTACGAGGTGGCGGAGACGATCTACAACCAGAACATCACGCGCGGCAACGTGTGGAACCTGCTCGAGCCGATCGATCACATTGGTGTGACGGCAGGCTACGCGTTCGGCGACACCGGCTTCGACGTGATGGGCGGCGTGGTGAACGGGTTCCGCCCGAACGACCCGGACAACAACGAGTCGAAGTCCATACTCGGTCACGTCGGGTGGGCGAGCGAGACGCTGAGCGTCGGGCGTGAACGGGCTCTACGGCAACGAGAGGACGGCCTCGTCCACGAACGCGAGTACCCTGATCAACGGGGTGGTGAAGTTCAACCCGACCGATCGTCTGGCGCTGTATGTGAACGGCGACTACGGCGATGCGGCCAACAATGGCAACGGGAAGGCCTGGGGCGTTGCGACCGGCGGTCGCTTCGCCATCACCGATCGCACGGGGATCTCGCTCCGCGGCGAGTACGTGGCGGACAACAACCACGTCCTGGGCTTCTGCTCGCTTCCCAACTCGAACTACAGTGGCAGCCTCGATTACTGCTATTCGCTGCCGACCAACAACGAAAGCTATGCGGTCGTGACGGACGTCAAGATCTTCGGCCTCACGGCGACGGTGGATCACCTGCTCACGGACCAGCTGATGGTCCGCGGCGAGGTCCGCTGGGACAACGTCCGGCACAGCGACAACACCGCCAACGGCGAGTTCTTCAATGGCTCGCTCGACTTCGGCGAGAGCGACCTCGGCCTGAAGGCCAACCAGGTCACGCTCGGCGCCGAGGTGGTCTACAACTTCAACAAGTTCGGCGGCGAATAACCACTCTTCGTCGAACTTCGATCTGCTGAAGGGGCGCGGTCCGAAGGGACCGCGCCCCTTTTGCCGTTCCGACGATGTGGGGCCGGATCGACACGGTCATTGAATCCCAGCTTGCGTCGTACGGTCACACCGCCCCGATGACCCAGCCTCCGCCTCCGACTCGGACCAAGCGAGCGGCGTGAGACGAGCGTGCCGCACGCGGCACGCGCCTTGCCCAACCGAATCCGAGTCTCTAAGGTGGCCGGCCATTGCCGTGTTGATACGGGGGGCGGACGCCTTGTCCGCGGCGCGGCGAGAAGGAGGGGTAGGACATGAGTTCGCGGTGGACGGCCGCATTCGCGGCCCTGGCCACGTTGGCGTTCTCGCCGTCGCTCGCCGCGGCGACCGACACCGACGTGCAGCAGCAACTTCAGCAGATGCAGAACCGCATGCAGCAGATGGAAGACAAGCTGCAGGCAACGACGGACCAGCTCGAATCGGCGAATCAGCGGGTGGACGAGCAGTCGCAGCTGATCGAGCAGTCGGGCCTCGCGGAGACGCGGGGCGCGAGCAACGGTCTTCCGGGCTTCCTCGGCCAGATCACGGTCGGGGGCTGGGTGGCCGCGAGCTACTTGTGGAACATCAACCACCCGACTGTCCGAACACCAATCTCCAGGTTACCCGACCGGGCCGCCGGGATGGGCGGTACGAACCAGGGTCTCAACGGCGCGTTCTACCCGCTGCACCCGGACCACAACAGCTTCGCGCTGGACCAGGTGTGGTTCGAGATCGAGCGCCCGATCGACGAGGAGAACCGCGCGGGCTTCCGCTTCGACACGGTGTACGGCAAGACGGGCTGCGCTGCTCAACGGCGGTGGCCCGAACAACCGCTACTCGAACCTGCGACGATTCGTCGATCTACATCCACCAGGGCTACGTGCAGTACCTCGCGCCGATCGGCGACGGCGTGACGTTCAAGGCTGGCAAGTTCGCGACGCCGTTCGGGTACGAGGTGGCGGAGACGATCTACAACCAGAACATCACGCGCGGCAACGTGTGGAACCTGCTCGAGCCGATCGATCACATTGGTGTGACGGCAGGCTACGCGTTCGGCGACACGGGCTTCGACGTGATGGGCGGCGTGGTGAACGGGTTCCGCCCGAACGACCCGGACAACAACGAGTCGAAGTCCATACTCGGTCACGTCGGGTGGGCGAACGAGACGCTGAGCGTCGGGCGTGAACGGGCTCTACGGCAACGAGAGGCACGGCCTCGTCCACGAACGCGAGTACCCTGATCAACGGGGTGGTGAAGTTCAACCCGACCGATCGCCTGGCGCTGTATGTGAACGGCGACTACGGCGATGCGGCCAACAATGGCAACGGGAAGGCCTGGGGCGTTGCGACCGGCGGTCGCTTCGCCATCACCGATCGCACGGGGATCTCGCTCCGCGGCGAGTACGTGGCGGACAACAACCACGTCCTGGGCTTCTGCTCGCTTCCCAACTCGAA
Source organism: uncultured delta proteobacterium (assembly GCA_963801625.1). Taxonomy (GTDB): domain Bacteria; phylum Myxococcota_A; class UBA9160; order UBA9160; family PR03; genus PR03. The sequence goes on along the minus strand of CAWDFQ010000013.1, from coordinate 79,773 downwards.
CTACAGTGGCAGCCTCGATTACTGCTATTCGCTGCCGACCAACAACGAAAGCTATGCGGTCGTGACGGACGTCAAGATCTTCGGCCTCACGGCGACGGTGGATCACCTGCTCACGGACCAGCTGATGGTCCGCGGCGAGGTCCGCTGGGACAACGTCCGGCACAGCGACAACACCGCCAACGGCGAGTTCTTCAATGGCTCGCTCGACTTCGGCGAGAGCGACCTCGGCCTGAAGGCCAACCAGGTCACGCTCGGCGCCGAGGTGGTCTACAACTTCAACAAGTTCGGCGGCGAATAACCACTCTTCGTCGAACTTCGATCTGCAGAAGGGGCGCGGTCCGAGAGGACCGCGCCCCTTTCTCGTTGCGGCCGTGCGAACGGATCCGCGATCGATGCTGCGCACTTGGGCAGCTCTGCCCAACTTCTCCGCAGCGAGCGCGGGTTGGGGACGCTGCGCGGTTCCCCTGCGTGCTCTGGGGAGCTCTTGCCTTGGCATGTGTCTTGCTCAACTTGGAGAAGACTCACGGCGCGCGAGCGACCGTTGCCAAAAAGTACGTGTTACCGTCCGGCCCGATTCAACCCAGTTCACGGCCGCCCGGGGCCATCCCAGACCGTGAAGGCCCGCCGGCTTCTCGGTTCGCCAGAGAGGGAAGCGCCATGCGCAAGGTCGAAGCGATCATCAAGCCCTTCAAGCTCGACGAGGTGAAGGAGGCCCTGCAGGCAATCGGCGTGCAGGGCATGACCGTGTCCGAAGTGAAGGGTTTCGGGCGCCAGAAGGGCCACACCGAGCTGTATCGAGGGGCGGAGTACGTCGTGGACTTCCTGCCCAAGATCAAGCTCGAGATCGCCTGCGGCGACGACCTGGTCGACAAGGTCGTCCAGGCCATCGTCAAGGCCGCGAACACCGGCCGCATCGGCGACGGCAAGATCTTCGTCTACGCGCTCTCGGACGTGATCCGCATCCGAACCGGCGAAAGCGGCCCCGAAGCGGTCTAGCTCGGTCCGCCAGAACGATTCGCAAGCCCCCAAGCGGCCACTGGCCGGAGAGGAGTGATGTCCGAAATGTCCTTCAAGAGCGGCAAGGAAGTCATCGACTTCGCAAAAAAGAACAACGTCGTGATGGTGGACTGTCGAATCACCGATTCCCCCGGTCTCTGGCAGCACTGCTCGCATCCGATCTCGCAGCTCGAAGAATCGACGTTCCAGGACGGATACGGCTTCGACGGCTCGTCGATCCGCGGCTGGAAGGTGATCAACGAGAGCGACATGCTGATGATCCCGGATCCGCAGACCGCGTTCATCGACCCGTTCATGGCGAACCCGACGCTGGTAATGATCTGCGACGTGGTCGATCCGCTCTCGCGCCAGCCCTACATCCGCGATCCGCGCCACGTCGCGAAGCGCGCCGAGCTCTACCTCAAGCAGAGCGGCATCGCCGACACCGCCTACTTCGGCCCGGAGGCCGAGTTCTTCGTGTTCGACAGCGCGCGCTTCGGCTCCGGCGCGAACCACGGCTACTACGAGATCGACTCGAGCGAGGCCGCGTGGAACAGTGATTCCGACGAGAACGGTCGCAACCTCGCTTACAAGATCCGTCACAAGGAAGGCTACTTCCCGGTTCCGCCGCACGACACGTTCCAGGACATCCGGACCGAGATGGCCCTCGAGATGGAGCGCATGGGGATCGTGATCGAGACCCATCATCACGAGGTCGCGACCGCCGGCCAGGCCGAGATCGACATGAAGTTCGACACGCTGGTGTCGATGGCCGACTCGGTGCTCAAGTTCAAGTACGTGGTGAAGAACGTCGCGCGCCGCCACGGCATGACGGCGACCTTCATGCCGAAGCCGCTGTTCATGGACAACGGCTCGGGCATGCACACCCACCAGTCGCTGTGGAAGGACGGCAAGCCGCTGTTCGCGGGCGACAAGTACGGCGGTCTCTCCGAGATGGCCCTCTACTACATCGGCGGCATCCTCAAGCACTCGCGAGCGCTAGCCGCGTTCACGAACCCGACCACGAACTCCTACAAGCGGCTCGTGCCGGGCTACGAGGCGCCGGTGAACCTGGCGTACTCGTCGCGGAACCGCTCCGCGTCGTGCCGGATCCCGACCTACTCGCAGAGCCCGAAGGCGAAGCGCGTCGAGGTGCGGTACCCGGATCCGGCCTGCAACCCGTACCTCGCGTTCGCGCAATGCTGATGGCGGGGATCGACGGCGTGATCAACAAGATCCACCCCGGGGATCCGCTCGACAAGAACATCTACGCCCTGTCTGCCGAGGAGGCGAAGGGCATCCCGACCATGCCGGGCAGCCTCGATGAGGCGCTGCGGGAACTCGAGAACGATCACGAGTTCCTGCTCCAGGGGGGCGTCTTCAGCCAGGATCTGATCGAGTCGTGGATCGACTACAAGCGCGAGAACGACATCGATCCGATGCGCCTGCGGCCGCACCCGCACGAGTTCGAACTCTACTACGACGTTTGATCGTCGAGACCGGAACCAATGGGGGCCCCGTCGGCTGCTAGGCTGGCGGGGCCCCCGCATTCCCGAAGACGTCTGAGTCGGAGAGATCCCGATGGCCGTTCGACCTCGTCGCGTCTCCGAACTGATGAACCCCGATGTCGTGACGCTGAGACCCGACCAGTCGCTCCTCGAGGCGCAACAGGTGTTGTCGAGCAAGTCCGTTTCGGGAGCGCCCGTGGTGGACGCAGCGGGACGCGTGATCGGCGTCGTTTCGCAGAACGACCTGGTGCGCAACGCGGCGCATCCCGACACCGTCGCCCAGGCCGGTCAGTTCTTCTCGAGCGTCGAAGACTACGCCGATCTCGGTACGACGCTCGTGGCGCCGTCTTCGCAGCGCATCTCCGACGTCCTCACGCCGCGCGTCTACTCGGTGAGCCGCGACACGGGCGTCGCCGTCGCCGCCAACATCATGCGCGAGCGGCGCATCCACCGCTTGCTCGTGATCGAGAAGGGAGTGCTGGTCGGGGTCGTCTCTTCGCTCGACCTGTTGCGGGTAGTCGAAGAACTCTGCTGAGAGCTACGAGATTCCGAGCACCTGTTCCATCCCATAGAGCCCCGGCGCGCGACCGCGCAGCCAGCGCGCCGCGCGCAGGGCGCCAGCCGCGAAGTGATCGCGCGTGGCGGCGCGATGCACCAGCTCCAGTCGCTCGCCGCGACCCAGCAACAGGACGCTGTGCTCCCCCGGGTTGTCGCCGCCGCGCAGCGCCTGGACGCCGATGGCACCCGCTGGTCGCGCGCCGACTTCGCCCGCGCGCGTCGCGACGAGCACCTTGCCGAGATCCTGACCGCGCGCCTCTGCGATCGCTTCGGCAAGGTGCAGGGCGGTACCGCTCGGCGCGTCGCGCTTTGCGGCGTGGTGCAACTCCACGATCTCGGCGTCGAAATCGGGTCCGAGCAGTTGCGCAGCTGTTCCGACCAGGTGCGTCAGCACGTGCACGGCGACCGAGAAGTTGGGCGCCCAGACGATCGGGATGCGCACCGCCGCGGCGTCCAGATCGGCGCGTTCGGCACGCTGAGAAACCGGTCGTCCCGCACACGTATGCGACTCCGGAATCGGCTGCGACGCGCAACGCCGTGCAGCTCGCTCGCGGAATCGAGAAGTCGATGACGACCTCGGCGTTCGCGAACGCGCAGCGCGCGTCGTCGACGACGCGCACGCCGGGAGTCAGTTCCGTGCCGAGCCCCGGGTGGCCGCGCGACTCGAGCGCGCCGACGAGCTCCGCGTCGACTGCGTCTGCCACGGCGGCGCGCACGCGTTCGCCCATGCGACCGAGCGCGCCGACGCAAGCGACGCGCAGCGGCCCGCCGCTCAAAGCAGCCCCAGCTCCTTCAGCACTGCCTGGAGTCGCTCGCGGTTGCCGTTCGAGATCGGCAGCAGCGGCAGGCGCAGTTCCTCGTGGATCAGCCCGCGCATCGCGAGGGCGGCCTTCACGGGAATCGGGTTGGTCTCGCAGAAGAGCGCGTCGACGAGCGGCATGCAGCCGGTAGTGGACCGAGCGCGCGCGTTCGATGTCGCCGGCGCGGAAGGCGCGCACGAGATCGACGACTTCGCCAGGCGCGACGTTCCCGAGTCGTCGAGATGACGCCGCTGCCACCGAGCGCCAGCATCGGCAACGTCGCCCAGTCGTCGCCCGAGAGCACCGCGAACGAATCCGGCACCGACGCGATCACGTGGGCGATCTGGTTGAGGTCGCCGCACGATTCCTTCACGCCGACGATCTGATCGACCTCGGCGAGCCGCGCGATCGTGCTCGGCAGGATGTTCGAGCCGGTGCGGCCGGGAATGTTGTAGACGACGAGCGGGAACGAAGTCTGGCGTGCGATCTCGGCGTAGTGGGCGACGATGCCGTCCTGGGTCGGCCGGTTGTAGTAGGGCGAGATCAGCAGCGCGCCGTCGGCTCCGGCGTCCTTGGCGTGCTGCGTGAGCTGGATCGCCTCGACGGTGCTGTTCGAGCCGGTGCCGGCGAGCACCTGGACGCGGCCGCGCGCCGCCGCGACGACCACCTCCACCACGCGCTGATGCTCGGCGTGCGAGAGCGTCGCGGCCTCACCGGTCGAGCCGCACGGCACCACGCCGTCGACACCCGCTGCGATCTGGAGCTCGACCAGCTCCGTCAGCGCGCGCTCGTCGACGCGCCGTCGCGGAAGGGCGTGACCAGCGCGGTGAGGACTCCTGTCGAACACATTCACTCCTCCCCGATCGCGATGCGGCCCGCGAAGACCTCGGCGGCGGGGCCGGTCATCAGCACGCCCGCGTCGTCTGTGGGCCACGCGATCGCAGCTCGCCGCCGCGCAACTCGACGGTGATCGCGCGCTCTGTCGCACCGCGCAGCATGCACGCGACGCCGACCGCGCAGGCGCCGCTGCCGCACGCGAGCGTCTCGCCGGTGCCGCGCTCCCAGGTGCGCTGGCGCACGCGGTCCCGCCCGAGCACCTGCACGAACTCGACGTTCACGCGATTCGGGAACGCCGGGTGGTTCTCGATGCGCGGACCGAGCGTCGTGACGGGCGCCGCGTCGACGTCGGCGACGAAGAGCACGGCGTGCGGGTTGCCCATCGAGAGCGACGTCACCAGCACGCGCTGGCCGTCCACCTCGAGCGGGACGTCGACGAGCGGGCCATCGCCCTGACCGATCCGGGTCGGGATCTTCTCGGCCGCGAAGATCGGACGCCCCATCTGGACCGCGACGCGATCGTCGCCGGCCCAGCGCGGATGGACCGTCGCCGCCCAGCGTCTCGACCGCGATCTCGTCCGTGTCGGTGACCGGCGGTCGCGCAGGTACTTGAAGACGGCGCGGATGCCGTTGCCGCACATCTCGACCTGCGAGCCGTCGGCGTCGTAGATCTCCATCCGCAAGTCGGCGACTGCGCGAGGGGCGCAGCGACCAGGACCTGGTCGCGCGCCGATCCCGAAGCGGCGGTCGGCGAGCCGCCGCGAGAGCGCGCCGAGATCGTCGGGCAGCGCGTCGCGCAGCCCGTCGAGCACGACAGGTCGTTGCCGGCGCCGTGCATCTTGGTGAACTCGAGGGGTCGGGTCATGGATTCTGCGGCTCGTCTTCGAAGGTCTCGATTGTTGTCGCCCGGGCGGGCTGATCGGTCGGCGTCGGGAGCTTCGGCGGTCGGGGCGGCAGGCTTCGCGGCGCCGGGGCGCCGGAAGCGAGCGTTCGGATCGGGGGACCGTACCGCCCGCAGGCGCCGGCGGCGAGCAGCGAGTGCCGAGCCCAGGACGGCGAGCGTCGAGCGGTTCACGGCGTGATCTCCTCTTCGCGGGCGAGCGCGTCGGACTCGGCGGCCAGCGCGCGATCGGCTTCGTCGAGCGCCTCCGACGACGCGCACCCGGGCCGTCGCGCCCACCATCGAGCGCTCTTCGAGCGCGCGATCGAGCGCGAGCAGCTTGTCGGCGGCTGCCTCGAAACGCGGGTGGAAGGCGCGCAACTCGTCGTGCGTGAGCGTTCGCAAATCGACGGCAGCCCGCCACGCAGTGTGCGACGACGCGCTCCGACCGCCTCGTGCGCCTCGCGGAACGGGACGCCGCTGCGCGGACCAGCGCCTCGGCGAGATCCGTCGCGAGCAGCATCGGATCCTCGGCGGCGGCGCGCATCGCGTCGCGGCGCACCGCGAGCGTGGCGATCGCGCCCGCCATCACGGCGAGCGAGTCGCGCAGCGTCGCGGCGGCGTCGAAGAGCGGCTCCTTGTCCTCCTGCAGGTCGCGGTTGTAGGTGAGCGGCAGGCCCTTCACGACGGTGAGCAGCGCGACCAGGTCGCCGATCACGCGCCCGGTCTTGCCGCGCACCAGCTCGGGCACGTCCGGATTCTTCTTCTGCGGCATCAGGCTGGAGCCGGTGCTGTAGGCGTCGGACAGCTCGATGAAGCCGAACTCGGCGGTCGACCAGAGCACCAGCTCCTCGGCCAGCCGCGACAGGTTCACCATCGCGATCGCCGCGGCGGCGAGGAACTCGAGCGCGGCGTCGCGCGAGCCGACCGCGTCCATGCTGTTGCGCGTCGGTCCCTCGAAGCCGAGCGCGCGCGCCGTGGCCTCGCGGTCGAGCGGCAGCGTGCTCCCGGCGATCGCGCCCGAACCGAGCGGGCAGCGCGCGATGCGGCGCCGCAGGTCGGCGAAGCGCTCCGGCGTCGCGGCCGAGCATCTCGACGAAGGCCAGCCAGTGGTGCGCGAGTCGCACCGGCTGGGCGCGCTGGAGGTGCGTGTAGCCGGGCAGCACCGTGTCGACGTGCTCGCGGGCGCGCGCGACCAGCACGCGGCGCAACTCGAGCAGCCCGTGGCGAAGCGACGCGGGCGGCGTCGCGCAGGTAGAGCGCCAGGTCGGTCGCGACCTGGTCGTTGCGGCTGCGGCCGGTGTGGAGCCGCCCGGCCACCGCGCCGATCCGCTCGCGCAGCCGCGTCTCGACGTTCATGTGGATGTCTTCGAGACGCGGGTCGAGCGAGCAGCGTGCCCGCCTCCGCCTCGCCGAGGATCGCTTCCAGGCCCGCGACGATCGCGTCGGCGTCGGCCTGCGGCACCACGCCCGCTGCGACCGAGCATGCGCGCGTGGGCGATCGAGCCGCGGATGTCGTAGCGAACGAGCGCGCGATCGAAGTCGATCGACGCCGTGAAGCGTTCGACGGCAGGGTCGGTGCTCGCGCTGGAAGCGTCCGCCCCACGGCTTGTCGCGGCTCATATCGGGCGCAAATCTCGGAAAGCCCCTAGCCTAATGCAACCCCACCCCCCTCGTGTGCCTTTGCCTCTCAGAAACTGCTCTCGATCCCGCCGCAGCCGCGACGCAACGGCGAGACGCGGGACGAGTTCCAAGGTCGGTCCCGTGGCAACGCGCTCGAGGAAGCGAAGACCTAGTCGGTCGAGCGACGACGACGACGCCCGCGAGCGTCCGTCGCGACCCGAAGCGGCGCCGAGCCGCGCCGACCGCAGCCAGCGCTCGCGCCCGGTGTTGCGGGCGCTGCTCGATCTCCGCTGCGCTGCTCGCGTTCGGCGTCGGCATCCTGGCAGCGCGCACGCTGGTCGGCCTCGATCGCATCGTGCGCAGCCGCTTCGAGGGCCGCCTCTTCCAGGTTCCGTCGCGCGTCTACTCCGCCCCGACGATGCTGTCGGCGGGCTCGACGTCGCGCGCGTCGACCTGCGCGGCGCCCTGCACCGACTCGGCTATCGCGACGAGTCGTCGCGCCGAGATCGCGTCGCCGGGAGGCGTGCACTGGGAGAAGGGGCGCATCGTCGCGTACCTGCGCGCGTTCGAGCATCCGTCGCGCGCCGAGCCGGCGCGGCGCGTCGAACTGCGAGCTCGCGGGCAAGCAGATCGAGTCGATTCGCGACCTCGACGCGGCCGCGAACTCGCGGGCGTCCTGCTGGAGCCCGAACTGGTCGGCTCGTATTTCGGACCGCACCGCGAGCAGCGCGAGCCGGTGCGGCTCGGCGAGGTGCCTCGCGCGTGCTCATCGATGCGGTGCTCGCGGTCGAAGACCAGCGCTTCGAGGCGCATCCCGGCATCGATCCCTGGCGCATCCTCGGGGCGGCGTGGGCGAACCTCGTCGCCGGCGAGGTCCGTCAGGGAGGCAGCACGCTCACCCAGCAGCTCGTCAAGAATTTCTTCCTGACGCCCGAGCGCAGCTTCGATCGCAAGCTCAAAGAAGCCGCGATGTCGCTGCTCGTCGAGGCGCGCTACGAGAAGCCGGCGATCCTCGAGGCCTATCTCAACGAGATCTATCTCGGCCAGCGCGGACCGACCTCGATCCACGGCGTCGGCGAGGCATCGCTCTTCTACTTCGGGAAGCCCGTCCGCTCTCTGCGGCTCGAAGACGCTGCGCTGCTCGCGGGACTGATCAGCAGCCCGGGCAACTACTCGCCGTTCGCGCATCCCGACGACGCGCGTCGCGCGACGGGATCTCGTGCTGCAACTCATGCTCGACCAGGGCCGCATCGACGCCGCTGCCCACGCTGCCGCGCGGGCAGCGCCTCTTTCGATCGCGACGCGCACCATCGAGCAGCGCGAGACTCGCTACTTCCTCGACGCGTTGCGCAGCCAGCTCCCCGACGTCTACGACGAGAAGGCGCTCGAGGGCGAGGGCCTCCGCATCTACTCGACGCTCGACCTGCGCCTGCAGCAGATCGCGACCGCAGGCGCTGCGCGAGGGTCTCGAGGATCTGGAGAAGAAACAGCCGAAGCTGCGCGGATCGCCGAAGGGGCGCTTGCAGGGTTGCCTCGTCGTGCTGCGGCCGCAGACGGGCGATGTGCTCGCGCTGGTCGGCGGGCGCGAGTACGGCGAGTCGCAATTCGACCGCTGCCTGCAAGCGCGTCGCTCAGCGGGCAGCGCCTTCAAGCCCTTCGTCTACGTCGCGGGCCTCGAGGCGCAGCGTGGTGCGCCGGTGATCACGCTCGCGAGCACGCTCGACGACACCCCGCTCTCGATCAAGACGGCGTCCGGAAACTGGTCGCCGGGCAACTACGACCACAAGTTCCATGGCCGCGTCGGCGTTCGCCACGCGCTCGAAAAGTCGCTGAACGTCGCCACCGTTCGGTTGGCGCGCGAGGTCGGCACCGAGCGCATCGTCGACGTCGCGCGGCGTCTCGGGATCGAGAGCCCGCTCGACCCGGTGCCGGCGCTGGCGCTCGGCGCCGCCGACGTGACGCCGCTCGAGCTGGCGCGCGCCTACGCGACGCTCGCCAACGGCGGCGTGCGCTCGACGGTGCGCTTCTTCGAGGACCTCGCCGACGCGTCGGGCCGCACGCTCGAGCGCAGCAAGGCGAAGAGCGAGTCGCGTGCTCGATCCGGGGACCAGCTATCTCGCGGTGTCGCTGCTCCAGGGCGTCGTCGATCGCGGCACTGCACACGCCGTACGCGACGCGGGCATCACCGGTCCGGTCGCGGGCAAGACCGGTACGAGCGACGAATCGAAGGACGCCTGGTTCGCCGGCTTCACACCCGAGCTGGTCGCGGTGGTGTGGGTCGGCTTCGACGAGCCCCGCGACATGAAACTTCCCGCTGCGAGTCTCGCCGTGCCGATCTGGCTGCGCTTCCTGCGCGACGCCACGGGCGGCGTCGTGCCGGGCGCGTTCGAAGTTCCGTCTTCCGTGCATCGCATCGAGATCGATCCGTCGAGCGGCGCGGTCGCACTCGCGGGTTGCCCGCGTCGCGAACAGGAATACTTCATCGAAGGCACGGAGCCGCGCGCGACCTGCCCCGAGGGCGGCTGGCTCGTGCGTGGGGAAGAGCAACCGGATGATTCCGCGCGTGGTGGGGACGATTCGCACGGCAAGACGCGTCCGCGCGGCGGATGGCTCGATCGTCTCTTCGGTCGCTTGTTCTGAGGCGAGGTTCACGGCCCGCTCGTCTCGATAGCTGCGTCTGGGGGCGTGTGATAGGGTGCTCGCCCATGCTGCCGAAGACCGGAATTTTCGTCGGTGCTTCGCTGACTTCGGTTCTCCTCGATCAGGCGACGAAGCTGACGATCGACGCGAAACTCAGCTTCGCCGATCGCATTCCCGTGATCGACGATTTCTTCTACATCACGCACGCGCGCAACCCGGGCGCGGCGTTCGGGCTGTTCGGCGATGCGCCCGTCGCGATCCGGATCACGCTTTTCATCGGCATCACGTTGGTCGCACTCGGCATGGTCGTGAGCTTCTTCCGCAAACTGGCCCCCGGGGACCGGTTCTCCGCGCTGTCGCTCGGTCTCATTCTCGGCGGCGCCGTCGGCAATCTCATCGATCGCATCTTTCGCGGAGAAGTGGTCGACTTCTTGCATTTCCGTCTGTGGGGCGGCTACGAGTGGCCCGACTTCAATCTCGCCGACAGCTTCATCGTCGTCGGTGTGGCGTTTCTCGTGATCGAACTCCTCGCGGCGGAAGGCGAGTCGCGCAAGGACCCCGCGGGCGCAGAGCGCGGCGTCTGACACTCGCGCGCGCCAGGAATCGTCGAAGGGTTCAAAGAGTGCGCAATCGAGGAAAGACTCTTCCTAGTGTCTACTGAATCCCGCCGCGAGTTTTTTCTGATCCGATGCTCGTCTCGTGCTTGACACTGCGCGGGCTCCATGCGATACCTGCTCGCCGTCTCAGCCAAGAGAATTCCTCACGGCATTCCGCTGCTCTCTCGACGTCGGACGAGCCATGCCCCCCGTGGATCGAGTCCCCGAACCCGTCGGTCGCGCTTGCTCACATCGTGCGCCCGCACTTCTACGGGTTCCGTCTCGTAAAGCATCGACATCATGCATCCACCCCACGGGTGATCGCTTCGCTGTCCTCTCGTCGCGCGCAGCGGGAGGTTGCGAGACGTAGCGGATCCCTTTGCCTTTCGAGGGGTGATGATGCAGAGGGCGAAGAGCGAGTACGCGATCCAAACCGTCACGAACGCGCTGCGCGTATTGGAAGCGTTCGAAACCGACGAGCAGCTCGGCGTGACCGAGCTCGCCCGGCGACTCCACCTGCACAAGAACAACGTGTTCCGCCTGCTCGCGACGCTCGAGGAGAGCCGTTGGGTCGAGCAGACCGACGCCGAGTTATATCGACTCGGGGCCAGTTGTCTGCGGCTCTCCCAGTCCTTTTCGCGTACGCGTCTGATCACCCGCTACGCGCGGCCGGTGCTGGTGTCGCTGTGCCGCGAGACGGGTGAGACGGCGCACCTCGGCGTGCTGCGCGATTTCGAGGTCGTTCAACTCGACGGAGAGCAGGCGCCCGGCATGATCTCCGGCACGCTGCGCGTCGGTGAGCGGTTGCCCGCCCACTGCACCGCCCTCGGCAAGGTGCTTCTGGCGTGCGGCCCCAAGGGCACGCTCGAAGCGTACGACCGCGACGTCGTCGCGAAGCATGGCGTCGTGGCGCGCACCGAGGCCACGATCGTCGATCGCGACAAGCTCATCGAGCACCTGCGCCGCGTCGCCGCGCAGGGATTCGCGCTCGACGTCGAGGAATGCGAGCGGGGCATGTCCTGCGCGGCGGCACCCGATTCTCGACGCGTGCGGACGCCTGGTCGGCGCCTTCTCGGTCTCTGGACCCGTCTTCCGCCTGGACCTGGATACGCTCGAGAACCGCATCGTGCCGCTGCTGTTGCGCCGCCGCCGCCGAGCTCTCCCGCCTGCTCGGGCTGCGAGGCGAGCTGAGCACCGTCGCCACTTCGCGTCGCGTCCGCGCGGATCCGCTTGTCGGCGCGACGGCGTTCTCCTAGCTTCGTCTAAAGCATCGTGTTTGCAGCGAAAAATGACCGCGGGTCGAACTCGCGGTCAGCTCTTCCGCGCTGCCTCGGACAGGAGACCTGCCATGGACTTCGCGCTCAACGACGAGCAACACGCCCTCCAGGAGACCGCGCGCCGCTTCGCCCAGAACGGAGATCGCGCCGAACGCCGCCCACTACGACCAGGCCGGTGAGTTCCCGCGCGAGATCATCAAGAAGGCCTGGGAGCTGGGTCTCGTGTCGATGTGCGTTCCGGAGGTCTACGGCGGCGTCGGCCTCTCGATGCTCGATTCGTGTATCGCCGTCGAGGAACTCGCCTGGGGCTGCGCGGGCATGGCGACCTCGATCATGTGCAACGACCTCGGGCTGATGCCGATCCTCGTCGGCGGCAGCGACGAACAGAAGAAGCGCTGGCTCGACGGAGTGCACCAGCGACTTCAAGCTCGTCTCGCTTCTGCCTCTCGGAGCCCAACGCCGGCTCGGACGTCGCTGGCATGCAGCTCCTCGCCGAGCGCGACGGCGACCACTACGTGCTGAACGGCACCAAGTGCTGGATCACCAACGGCGGCGAGGCCGACCTCTTCACGGTCTTCGCGACGCTCGATCGCGCGAGCCGGCACAAGGGCGTCTGCGCCTTCGTGATCCCACGGGGTACGCCCGGTCTCGCGCCCGGCAAGAAGGAAGACAAGATGGGTCAGCGCGCGAGCGACACGCGCGTCATCCATTTCGACAACGTGCGCGTGCCCGCGAGCGACCAGCTCGGGCAGGAGGGCGAAGGCTTCAAGATCGCGATGCAGACGCTCGACCGCACGCGGCCGCCGATCGGTGCGCTCGCGACCGGGATCGCGCGCCGCGCGCTCGACGAATCGGTCGCCTACGCGAAGGAGCGCAAGGCATTCGGCTTCCCGATCGGCGGCTTCCAGGCGGTGCAGTTCCTGCTCGCCGACATGGCGAAGGACATCGAGGCCGGTCGCCTGCTCACGCGCCAGAGTGCGTGGATGGTCGACCAGGGCATGCGCGCGTCGAAGTACTCGTCGTTCGCGAAGTGCTTCGCCACCGACACCGCCATGCGCGTCACGACCGACGCGGTGCAGATCTTCGGCGGCAACGGCTACACGAAGGAGTACCCGGTCGAGAAGCTGATGCGGGACGCCAAGCTCATGCAGATCTACGAGGGGACCAACCAGATCCAGAGGCTGGTGATTGCGCGCGAGTTGCTGAAGGAGTAGCTGCGCGAAGCCAAAGTCTCGCATTTGCGAGGGAAACACGGGTCGACGCATGCTCGCGCGATCTGATAGACTGCGCGCTCTTTCCGAGCGCTGTGGAGGAAAATGCGGTGGCGATCACAAGAGAACAGGCACTGGCATATCACGAGTCGGGAAGGCCCGGGAAGATCAAGGTCGTCCCCACCAAGCCGACGCTGACGGCCGATGACCTCTCGCTGGCGTACACGCCTGGAGTCGCGGAGCCCTGCCGTGAGATCGTCAAGGATCCCGACGCCGCCTACCGCTACACCACGAAGGCGAACCTCGTCGGCGTAATCAGCAACGGCACGGCGGTACTGGGGCTCGGCAACCTGGGCGCGCTTGCCGGCAAGCCGGTGATGGAAGGCAAGGGCGTCCTCTTCAAGCGCTTCGCCGACATCGACGTCTTCGACATCGAGGTCGCGAGCGAGGACGCGGAAGAGATCATCAAGTTCTGCCAGTTGATCGCACCGACCTTCGGCGGCATCAATCTCGAGGACATCCGCGCGCCCGAGTGCTTCGAGATCGAGACGCGCCTGATCGAAACTCTCGACATCCCCGTCTTCCACGACGACCAGCACGGCACCGCGATCATCTCGGGTGCCGCGTTGCTGAACGCCCTCGAGCTGGTCGGCAAGAAGATCGAGGACGTGAAGGTCGTGTTCTCCGGGGCGGGCGCCGCGGCGAGCGCATGTGCGCGTCTCTACAAGGACCTCGGCGTCGTGTCCGAGAACGTCCTGATGGTCGATTCGAAGGGCGTGATCTACGAAGGTCGCACCGCAGGAATGAACAAGTACAAGCAGGAGTTCGCGCGTCGCACCAATGCGCGCACGCTGAACGACGCGATGAAGGGCTGCGACGTCTTCGTCGGCCTGTCCTCTGCCGGTCTCGTCACGGCCGAGATGGTGAAGTCGATGGCCGCGAAGCCGGTCATCTTCGCGATGGCGAACCCGGATCCCGAAATCACGCCGCCCGAAGTGAAAGCGGTGCGCAGCGACGCGATCGTTGCGACGGGTCGCTCCGACTACCCGAATCAGGTGAACAACGTGCTCGGCTTCCCGTTCATCTTCCGCGGTGCCCTCGACGTGCGCGCGCGCAAGATCAACGAGGATATGAAGCAGGCGGCCGTGCGGGCGCTCGCGGAGCTGGCGAAGCTCGGCGAGAGCGAAGGCATCCCGGACGTGGTGAGGAGCGCCTACGCCGGTCAGAGCTTCCACTTCGGTCCCGAGTGCATCATCCCCAAGCCCTTCGACCCGCGCGTGCTCCTGCACGTTGCGCCGGCCGTCGCGCAAGCGGCCGTCGCATCGGGCGTGGCGCGGCTCCCGCTCGACATCGCGAGCTATCGCCGCTCCCTCGAGAAGCGGCTCGTGGAAATTTCGAGCCTCTAGCAGGCGCGCGAGCGTTCGCAGCGAGGTCTGACGAGAGATGGCGATCGAGGAGAAGCTGAAGCGGCTCGAGGAGCTGAACGAGCGCGCCATGCTGGGCGGCGGTCAGTCCCGGATCGACCGACAGCACGCCGCCGGCAAGCTCAGTGCGCGCGAGCGCATCGAAGTGCTGCTCGACCCGGGCAGCTTCGTCGAGACCGATCGCTTCGTCGTCCACCGTTGCATCGACTTCGGGATGGAGGAGCAGCAGATCCCGGGCGACGGCGTGGTGACCGGCTACGGCAAGGTCAACGGCCGGCTGGTGTTCCTCTTCGCGCAGGACTTCACCGTCTTCGGTGGTTCGCTCTCGGGCGCCTTCGCCGAGAAGATCTGCAAGGTGATGGATCTCGCGGCCAAGGCCGGGGCTCCCTTCATCGGACTCAACGACGGCGCGGGCGCGCGCATCCAGGAAGGCGTCGTGTCGCTCGGCGGCTACGGCGACGTGTTCACGCGCAACGTGATGGCGTCCGGCGTGATCCCGCAGATCTCGGCGATCATGGGTCCGTGCGCGGGAGGCGCGGTCTACTCCCCTGCGATGACCGACTTCATCATCATGGTGAAGAACACCTCGAACATGTTCATCACCGGTCCGGACGTGATCAAGACGGTGACGCACGAGGAGGTGTCTCCGGAAGACCTCGGCGGCGCCGTTGCGCATGCTTCGAAGAGCGGCGTCGCGGACTTCGCGGTGAACTCCGAAGAGGAGTGCATCCAGGTCATCCGCAACCTGCTCTCGTTCATCCCGCAGAACAACCTGGAAGACCCGCCCTTCGTCGCGACCGAGGATCCCGTCGATCGCCAGGATCCGGCGCTGCACAACCTGGTGCCGGACAACCCGAACAAGCCCTACGACATCAAGGAGCTGATCAAGCTCGTCGTCGACGACGCCAACTTCCTCGAAGTGCACCCGCTCTTCGGCAAGAACATGGTGGTGGGCTTCGCGCGTTTCGGCGGCCGCTCGGTGGGGATCGTCGCGAACCAACCGTCGCACCGCGCCGGCGTCCTCGACATCGACGCCTCGCGCAAGGGCGCCCGCTTCGTGCGCTTCTGCGACGCCTTCAACCTGCCGATCATCACCTTCGTCGACGTGCCGGGCTTCCTGCCCGGTGTCGACCAGGAGCACGGCGGCATCATCACGCACGGCTCGAAGCTGCTCTACGCGTTCTGCGAAGCAACGGTTCCCCGCGTCACGGTGATCACGCGCAAGGCCTACGGCGGCGCCTACGTCGTGATGAGTTCCAAGCACACACGCGCCGACGTGAACTTTGCGTACCCCACCGCCGAGATCGCGGTGATGGGTCCGGACGGTGCGGTCAGCATCGTCTTCCGCAACGAGTTGCGCGACGCGACCGACCCGGCCGCGCGCCGAGTCGAACTGGAAGCCGACTATCGCGAGAAGTTCGCCAACCCGTTCAAGGCGGCGGAACTCGGCTACATCGACGAAGTGATCAAGCCCGAGGAAACCCGGTCGAAGATCATCCGCTCGCTCGAGATGCTGGCGAACAAGCGCGACACCAATCCGCCGAAGAAGCACGGCAACATCCCGCTCTGACGAGCGGTGCGCGGAGCCTCCGGCCCATGTTCAAGAAAGTACTGATCGCGAATCGCGGCGAGATCGCCGTCCGGGTGATGCGCGCTTGCCGCGAGCTGGGCATCGAGACGGTTGCCGTCTTTTCCGACGTCGACCGCGAAGCGCTGCACGTGCGATTCGCCGACGAGGCGTACTGCATCGGCCCACCGCCCGCGCGCGAGTCGTACCTGATCGGCGAGCGCATCGTCGAAGTGGCGAAGAAGGCGGGGGCCGAGGCGATCCATCCCGGCTACGGATTCCTGTCCGAGCGCGGCAGCTTCGCCGACCTCTGCGACGCCGAGGGCATCACGTTCATCGGTCCGCGTGGCGACGTGATGCGCGCGATGGGCGACAAGGTCACCGCCCGGCAGACCATGGAGCGCGCCGGCGTCCCGATCGTGCCGGGCACCACCGAACGCCTCACCGACGAGGCGATCGCGCGCTGGGTGCGCGACGTCGGTCCGCCCGTGATGATCAAGGCTGCGGCCGGCGGCGGCGGCAAGGGCATGCGGCTCGTCAGGAACGTGTCGGAACTCTCGGGCGCCATCGCCCGCGCCCGCTCCGAGGCCGCGAGTTCTTTCGGCGACGACTCGCTCTACGTCGAGAAATTCGTCGAGGAGCCGCGCCACATCGAGATCCAGATCCTCGCCGACTCCCACGGCAACGCCGTTCACCTCTTCGAGCGCGAGTGCTCGATCCAACGCCGCCACCAGAAGGTGATCGAAGAAGCGCCCGGCAACCGCATCAGCCCCGAGCTGCGCGCCAAGATGGGAGAGGCGGCCGTCGCGGCGGCGCGGGCGGTCTCCTACGTCGGTGCCGGGACCTGCGAGTTCCTGGTCGACGCGCGCGACCGCTTCTATTTCCTCGAAATGAACACGCGCGTGCAGGTCGAGCACGCGATCACGGAGATGATCACCGGCGTCGACATCGTGAAGACGATGATCCGCGTCGCCGCCGGCGAGAAGCTCGCCTTCGGGCAGGAAGATCTCGTGATCAGCGGCCACTCGATCGAGGCGCGCATCTACGCCGAGGATCCCGACAACAATTTCGTGCCGTCGCCCGGTGAGATCGTCGTGTACCGGCCGGCGGCGGGCCCCGGCATCCGCATCGACAGCGGCGTCTTCCAGGGCGCGCGCGTGACGGTCTTCTACGACCCGATGGTCGCCAAGCTGGTCGTGTGGGGCCGCGACCGCGGCGAGGCGATCGAGCGGCTGCGTCGCGCGCTCTCCGAGTTCGTGGTGAAGGGCATCAAGACGTCGATCCCGTTCCATCAGAAGGTCGTGAATCACCCGGTCTTCCTGGCGGGTCGTTACGACACCAGCTTCATCGAGCAGCACATGGCAGGTGGAAAGGGTCGCAGCGCAGGCTCCGACGACTACGCCGCCGAGGCGCGCCGCGTCGCGTTCATGATGGCCGCGATCGTCGCCTTCCGGCGCGACAAGCATCGCGCTTCCGAGGTGTCGGCGGCGGTCGGCACCGGCAGCGGCGATCCGTGGAAGACCTTCGGCCGCCGCGCGCAGATGCGGGGAGGCTGGCGTTGAACTACGAGGTCTCCGAGAAGAAAGGTGAGACCAAGACGGTCGGACTGGTCGAGGAGTCCGATCATCACTACGCGGTCACGATCGACGGGCGCACCGTCCATGTCGATGCCGCCAAGAGCGGCAGGACCATCTACTCGATCATCGAGGACGGCAAGCAGTTCGAAGTGATCGTCGACGACCAGGGCGCGCACGGCTTCGACGTCTTCGTCGCGGGCCAGCTGTTCTATCTGCAGGCGCTCGACGAGCGCTCGAAGCTGCTGACCGCCTCGACGAAGCCGATCGCCACGGGCCCGCAGCGCGTCGAATCCGAGATGCCTGGCAAGGTCGTGAAGATCGCCGTGTCGGTGGGTGCGTCCGTCGTCGAAGGCGAGGGCATCCTGATCCTCGAAGCGATGAAGATGGAGAACGAGATCAAGTCTCCGGTCGAAGGCATCGTGACGGAGATCAGCGTCGCCGAAGGGCAGACCGTCGAGAGCGGAGCATTGCTCTTCGTGGTGGCGCCGCCCGAAAAGAAGAAGGGCGCGTAGTGCTGTCGCGCCGGGTGCTGCTCGACACCGACATTGGCAGCGACGCCGACGATGCGCTGGCACTCGGCCTGCTGCTCGCCTGCCCGGAGCGATTCGATCTCGTCGCGGTCACGACCGTCTGCGGCGACACCCGGTTGCGCGCGCGCATCGCGGCGCGCCTGCTCGGCGTCGCCGGTCGCGAGCGTGTCGAAGTCTGCGCGGGCGAGGAGGCGCCGATTCTGCGTGCCGCGAACCGCTTCGTCTGGTTCGGCCACGAAGGCAAGGCGCTTCCCGACGGCCGCGACGCCCAGCTGTCCGACGAATGGGCCCCCGAGCGGATCGTGCGCGCCGCGCGCGAGACGTCCGACCTGGAGCTGGTCGCGATCGGACCGCTCACCAACCTGGCGCGTGCACTGGTGCTCGACCCGAAGTTGCCCGAACGCGTCGCGCGGCCTCACCGTGATGGGCGGCCACGTGCGCAGCGTTCGCCTGGGCGGCAAGGAACTCCCGCATGGCATCGACTACAACCTGTGCTCCGATCCCGAAGCGACCGTCGCCGTGCTCGGCGCCGGCTTCCCGACGACGCTCGTGACCGCCGACGTCACGCTGCAAACCTGGATGGGTCCCGCCGACCTCGCGCGGCTCGAAAACGCCGGCCCCGTCGCGCGCGCGATCGGAGCGATGCTGCACCAGTGGACCGGCGTGCAGAAGAAGCTCTTCTCGGCGTGGGGGGGGGCCGCGCCGAGCGAGTTCGTCGCCTTCCTGCACGACCCACTCACCGTGCAGGCTCTCATCGATCCGTCGCCGCTTCGCTTCGAGACGCTGCGCATCCTTCCGACCATCGAGCGCGGCATCCTGCGCACGCTCGAAGCGCCCCGCACGAGCGATCTCGGCACGGAGATGCAGGTCGCCACTGCCGTCGACGCGGCAGCCGCTCGCGACGCGATCGTCGATCGTCTCGCGACGCTCTAGCAGCCTGCTAGCCAGCGCTCGGTTTCGCGTTGACCTCCGCGACTGGCTCGCCGGCGCCGTGGCACAAGCACGTCGCGGCGCGCGTGGAGGCGATCGCCGGCTGATGCGGCGCACGCGCTTCGACCGCTGGCCCTGTCCGATCGCCCGCGCCACCGACCTGGTCGGCGACTGGTGGACCCCGATCATCCTGCGCAACGCGTTCGCCGGCCAGCGGCGTTTCGAGCAGTTCCAGTAATCGCTCGGCGTCCCGCGCGCGATCCTCGCGCGGCGGCTGAACCGGCTCGTCGACGAAGGGCTGTTGCGCAAGGAGCGCTACGCCGAGCGACCGCCGCGCTACGAGTACCGGCTCACCGACAAGGGGCGCGCGTTCTGGGACGTGCTCGCCGCGCTCTGGCGCTTCGGCGAGGACTGGATGTGGGAGCCCGGCACGGAGCCTCCGGTCCAGCTCGTCGATCGCGAGACCGAGCGCGCGTCGTGCGGCCCGTGGTCGTCGACGAGCACACCGGCCAGCCCTCGATCTGCGCCGCGTGCGAATCGCCGCCCGCAAGCGCAGCGGGGCTACGACGGCGGATTCGTAAGGGTGAGCGCGCTCGACGTCGCGCGCGAGCGGCGACCGCCGAACAGCCAGGCCGCGAGCACGCCGAGCAAATAGAGAACCATCATCGGCACAGCGAGCATCGTCTGGCTCACCCAGTCGGTCGAGGGTGTCAGCACGGCACCCAAGATGAAGCAGGCGAGGATCGCGTACGGGAAGCCGCGCAACAGCTGGCCGACCGAGAGGATGCCGGCACTCGCCAGGAAGAACACCACCACCGGCATCTCGAATGACGCGCCGAACGCGAGGAACATCGTCGTCGTCATGCCGAACACTTCGCTCATCGACCACGCGGCCTGCACGAACTCATTCTCGAAGTTCGAGAGGAACGCGAACATGATCGGGAACACGAACTGGTGTCCGAACAGGGCTCCCGAGACGAAGAGCAGCGTCGAAACCGAGACGAACGGCACCGCGAACTTCTTCTCGGTTGGATACAGACCGGGCGCGATGAACGACCACGCCTGCCAGAGCACGACGGGCAGCGCGATCACGAAGCCCGCGAGCAGGGCGCCCTTCATGTAGGTGAAGAAGATCTCCCCCGGCGCGATCGCCTGGAGATGACCCTTGCCGCCGTGGAGCGCCCGCAGCGCCGGGGCGAGCAGCGCCGCGAAGATCTGCTCCTTCCATTCCCACGCCAGCCCGGATGCGAGGATCCACGCCAGGATCGCCTTCACGAGCCGCGAGCGCAGTTCGGCAAGATGCTGGGTCAGCGGCAGGCGGCTCTGGTCCATCCCAGGGGAGATCAAGACTTCGCGCCGCTCGGATCGTGACCCGCTGGCGCCATGGCCGCGCTGGGCGCGGCGGCGTTGGCTTGCGCCTGCACTTCGGGAGGAGCGATGACGGGCGCAGGCGGCACGGGTGGCGGCGCCGGCCTCGGCTCCTGGACCGCCTCTTGGAAGGTCTGGCGGATGTCGGTCGAGGCGCGACGGAACTCCGCCATCGCGCGACCCAGCGAGCGAGCGAGTTCAGGGAGCCGCGTCGGGCCGAATACGATCAGCGCGACGACCATGATCACGATCAGCTCGGTCATGCCGATGCCAAACATGCCGGCAACGTAGCTTTTGGTCGGCTAGGCGGCGACTGCCCCCCGGCGGGACGCAACGCGCCCGGGCCGGCGGCTTCGGGAAGCGAGCAGGGACAGGCCCATGCGCACCTCGCCGAAGCGGCCGTCGGCGCTCCACACGACGCGGGCGATCGAATCGAGAGTCGGCCGACCGTCGACACCGCGGACGATCACGCGAATCAGGGAACCCACCGGTTCGGTCTCCTTCGCCCGCAGGCAAGCGCCCTGGGACGACAGGTCGAGGGTGAAGCCCACGTGCCACCGCTCTTCGCGGCGAGCGCGCGGGAAGGGTGCGAACTCCACCAACCGTACCGTCGCGATCCGCCGCGCCTTGCGAACGGAACGCAATGTAGTGACGCTCCCACCCCCCTCGAAGTCGAGTGAGAGCTGGTTCCTTGCTTCGCGCATCCTAGGGTGCCCCCCTCTGGTCGCTTTGCCGCGCCGACGGCACGGCCGACTCCGACATTGAACGCGTCGACGCGACGAGGTCCGCGACGAGCTCGAGATCGACCTCGCCGATGGCTGCCTCCGCGATGACCGCGAATTCCTTCACCAACGTGGGATCGAATTGCGAGCCCGCGCAGCGCGCGAGTTCGGCGAGCGCTTCCGCCCGCGAGAATCTCGCTCGATCGGGTCGCGTGCCGCCGGTCATGGCGTCGAACGCGTCCGCGATCTGAACGATGCGCGCCGTGAGCGGGATCGCTTCGCCGGCGAGCCGGTCGGGATAGCCCGCTCCGTCCCAACGCTCGTGGTGATGACGCACGGCTGCGACGAGTCCGGCGGAGACGCCGAGCGGCGCGATCAGGCGCGCGCCCACCACCGGATGCCGTTCGACGGCAAGGCGGTCATCCGCTCCGAGCGAGCCGTCGTGAGAGAGCAGCGCGGACGGGACGCCGATCTTGCCGATATCGTGCAGGAAGGTGGCGAGACGTACCTGGCGCTTCTCGGTCTCCGAGAGGCAGAGCCGCTCGGCGAGAAGCGTCGCGTAGAACGCGGTGCGTCGTGCGTGGCCGCGCAGGAAGGGATCCTGCGACTCGATCGCGTCGGCCAGCACTTCGAAGAAGGGCAGTGTGCGCTCGGACTCGAACGCCGGCGCGGGCGCGAAGTCGGCAGCCGAACGCGCGAGAACCTCGCCGAGTCGGGTGCGCAGACCCGAGTCGGTCTCGACCTGATCGAGGATGTCCGAGACGTGGACGTCGCGACCGACGACTTCACCCAGTTCCTCGAGGAACGACACCAGCCGGCGCCGGCCGCGGCGTCGCGACACGGCGCGGTAGACCGCCGCCGTCACCTGCACCACGTCGAAGGGCTTCTGGAGGTAGTCGCAGATGCCGTGGCGGATCGCGTCGGTCGCCGAGTCGAGATCGCCGTGGCCGGTGATGATGATCACCTCGACGTCCGGGAAGTCGAGGCGGATCGCGCGCATCAACTCCTGGCCGCGCAAGCCGGGCATCGCCAGATCGAGCGTCACGACGTCCACGGGCGACGTGTGGAGGACTTCGAGCGCTTCGGCGCCACTCGAAACCAGCGTGACCGCGTAGGTCGGCGAGAGAATCATGCGGAGCGATTCACGGGGGCCGCGCTCGTCGTCGACGACGAGCACGTTCGCGCGTACGGGGCTGCGATCGATCACACGGGTCTCCTCGTAGCGCCTCGCGTTCGCGCGTCGCCTGCTTCGCAATCGGGATGCCAACTGCCGCGCGTCCGCAGACCGCGGCCCAAGTCACCGAAAGGAAAGACAAAATCTCGAGGGGCCGGGCGCGGGGTGCCGGCCGGCGATGGTTCCGTTCGGAACGCGCGCTCCGGTCGCTGCGCTGTAACTCGTGATTCCGACGAAGCTTTCGCGCGCTGTTCCAGATGGAACGCAGCGTTCCGTCGGGGTTCAGTTCGGTTCGGGTTCGGAGGGGGACGCCTCTTCGCCGACCGCCGCGCCGATGCCGCAGCGATCCATCTTGAGCTTGAGCAGCCGCCGCGTGATCCCGAGTTGCTCGGACGCGCGCGTCTGGTTGCCCTCGCTGCGTTGGAGCGCCTCGCGGATCAGCTCGCTCTCGAAGCGCAGCACGGCGCTCTCGAGGTCGACGCGACCGGCGCGCACCTCGTCGCGCAGCGATTCGGTGCGACTCGCGATCTGCACTTCGTCCGGCAGGTCGGTGGGCGCGATCGAGTCGCCCTCGGTGAGCGTGACGGCGCGTTCGACCGCGTTCTCCAGTTCGCGCACGTTGCCGGGCCAGGCGTAGCGCTCGAGCGCGATCAGCGTCTCGGGCTCGAAGCGCCGCGGCCCGCGACCCGCCTCGTCGCGCGCGCGCGTGAGGAATGTCTCCGCGAGCAGCCGTACGTCTTCGCGTCGCTCGCGCAGCGCCGGCAGTGCGATCGGCACGACGTGGATGCGGTAGAAGAGATCGGAGCGGAAGCGGCCCTGCGCGACCTCGCGCTCGAGGTCGCGGTTGGTGGCGGCCACGACGCGCACATCGACCGCAATCGACTGCGCCCCGCCGAGCCGCTCGATCGTCCGCTCCTGCAGGGCGCGCAGCAGCTTTGCTTGCATGGCAGGCGCCATCTCGCCGATCTCGTCGAGGAACAGCGTACCGCCATGCGCGGCCTCGAACTTGCCGACGTGTCGCATGCTCGCGTCGGTGAAGGCGCCCTTCTCATGGCCGAAGAGTTCACTCTCCATCAGCGTGGCCGGAATGGCAGCGCAGTTCACCACGACGAAACGCTCGTCACGACGCGGCCCGAGATCGTGAATGGCGCGCGCGACCAGTTCCTTGCCGGTGCCGCTCTCGCCGGTGATCAGCACGTTCGCGCGCGATGCGGCGACGCGCTCGATCGTGCGGAAGACGGTGCGCATCGCCTCGCTCTGGCCGATCAGGCGACCGAGCCGCGTGCGTCCGGCCACGGCGTCGCGCAGTCGCACGACTTCCTGCTCGAGCGCGCGGTGCTCGAAGAGCTTTCGCACCTTGATGCGCAGCGCATCCACGTCGAAGGGCTTGGTCACGAAGTCGGAGGCGCCGAGCTTCATCGCCTCGACGGCCGTCGCGACCGTGCGCGTCGCCGAGAGCACGATCACCGGTGGCGTGTCGTTGCGCTCGGCGAGCTCGCGCAGGAAGTCGATGCCGGTGCGGCCGGGCATCACCAGGTCGAGCAGCACGGCGTCGACGGCGCGCTCGTCGAGCAGCGCAAGGGCTGCGTCGACGTCGCCCACGGGCGTCACGTCGAACTCGTCCTTGAGCAGCATCCGCAGCGACTCGCGGACGCCGGGTTCATCATCGACGACCAGGATGTGCGGCATGGCCGCGGCGGAGCTTACCGCGTGGCCGCGTGTTCCCCAGCCTGTTGCGGCGCCGGCAGCTCGATCAAGACGGTGGCTTCGCCGCTCGCGCCGTGGACTCGAGCGCCAGCGAGCCGCCGTGGGCGCGCACGACCGCGTCGACTGCGGCCACTGCGAGTGCGTTGTCGCCGAAACCGAGTCCGTCGCCAGCGGGCGCGCGGAAGCGAAGCAGGATGCGCATGCGCGGTTCGCCGTCGTCGCGAGCGCCCTGGTGACGGGTCGCGACGTAGAGATCGCCGCGTTCCGGCATCCAGCCGAGCGCTTGTTCGAGCAGCAGTCCGAACGCGAAGCGGAGCTGCTCGGCGTCGCCGAGCGCGAAGGGCTCGGCTGCGGTCGAGTTCCTCGAGCACCACGAGGCGGCGCTCGCGGATGCGCGGGCGCTCGCGTTCGAGCAGTCGCGCGAGCATCGACGAGACGTCCACCGGCATCGCGCGCCGGCGCCGGCAGCGAACCGAGCTGTGCGAGCGTCTCGATCACCGCTTCGATGCGGCGCGTGTCGGTCTCGACCCGCTCGGCGAACTGGCGGCGGAACTCCGGGTCGTCGAAGCGGCTGGGAAGCATCGCGGCGTAGGTGCGAATGCCGACGAGCGGGTTGCCGACTTCGTGCGCGACCGCGGCGGAGAGCCGCCGGATCGCGTCGTCGTTCGGCGATCCTCCCCGGCTCGCGGCGTCCGGCTCGGACCGGCGACGGACATCGCGATCGGCAACGTGTCTGGCGCGCTCGGCCGGTCTCCGCTTCTGTCTCCGTTCCGAGACTCGCATCGAGACGCATTGGCCTCGAGCGACGTGGAGGTCGAGTCTGCTCGAAGCGGAGGTCGCCCGCCGCAATCGGATCGACGTGCGTCGCGGCCAGCGTGCGGAGCATGACGGCTTCGAGTTCGCGCTGATTGCCGGGCCAGGGATGCGTGCGGAGGCGCTCGACGGCGGCGGGATCGAAGTGCCGTTCGGGTTCCCCGCGCGACGCGGCGAAGGCGCGCGTCATGCCGCTGGCGATCGCCTCGATCGCCGCGGGTCGCTCGCGCAGCGGCGGGATGCGCAGCGCGAAACCGGCCAGCGCGCGGGCGAGGTCGGGATCGAGGCAGTCGCCGTCGTCTCCGTGCGGGTCGCCGGCGGTCGCGATCCAGCGCACCCGCGCGGCGCGCAACCGTCCGGTCGGCGCGCCCGTTTCGATCACCGCCGCGCAGCACGCGCTGCGCCGCGGGCTGCGAGCTGGTCGACTTCTTCGAGACACACGGTCAGGGGCCCGGCACTCGGAAGCTCGCCGGTTTCGGGCACGAGATTGGAGAGCAGCGCGAGCGGGTCCGCGCCGCTCGTGCACGCGACCGCCGCGAACGGCGCCGCCGCGTCGGCTGCCGTCACCGCGTGCAGGTAGCGCGCGAGCAGCCCGCGGCCGGTACCCGGCTCGCCGCGCACGACGAGCGGCGCCGCGGCGCGCGTGGGGTCGGTCGCAGCGAGCAGCTCGGGCAGCTCGAGATCGCCGAACCAGCGGGCGAAGCGTTCCGCGATCGCGTCGCGGCGACGGCGCGCCGTGAGCGCCGCGGCCGGTTTCCGTGCGATCGCGTCGCGCACGCGGCTGCCGCAGCACTGCGGCGTCACTCGCGATCGGCACCAGCGTCGCGGGCAACGCGTCGAAGAGGCGCGCGACTTCGGGCGCGTCGAGGGGGCGCGCGAGCAGCACCCACGCGGTCCCGGCGAGGCGCGGCGCAAAGCGATAGGCGAACTCCAGCTCGGCCTCGAAGTCGCCGGCCACGCCGAGCAGCGACTGCGCGCGGCGGCGACGCCGCGTCGAAGCGCGCCGCGTCGGTCGGGTCGCCCGCGAGCACGTCGAGTGAGCCTGCCATGGTGACGAGCGCGTCCCGCCAGCGCGATTCGCGATGCACGATCCAGAGTCTGGCCATGGTGTTTTCGCGTTCGACTCCGCTGCGGTGGTGCCGCGGCACACCGATCCGTCCAGATCGAGGCGCAATCCACGTGCCAAGCGCTGGAGCGAGGAGCAATGGCTGCGCAGGCAGGCGGCACGGCCGTCGTCCAAGCACGCCGCGACGCACGAGAATGAAGTGGAGCAAACCGGGGTTTGGGGTCGCCTTTCGTACACAGCGTGGCGCGGCGGCGAGGCCAATGCGCTCGCCAAATTGGGAAGGCCATTGCCTCTCTGCTGCAGCGACGTTGCCCGTGAACAGTCGCTCTGCCAGTATGGCCCGATCCAGCCGGAGCCGTGCGTGGCGAGCGTCGATCCCATCGATCAAAGCGCCGTTCGAGCCGCCGCGCGCGGCGGCCTGGTCGACGGCGGTCCCCAGGTCCGGCTGCGCAACTGGTTCGAGCGTCCCTACGACGACGCGATCGCGGCCGCCCGCACCTGCTACTCGCCGCGCGTCATCGAAGTCGACGAGATCACCGATCGCCAGCGCCGCAACATCGGCCCGCTCACCTTCCAGGGCGGTCACCACACCGTCTATCAGCACGCCACCTTCGAGTTCGCGCTCTCGGGAATCTCGCGCCAGCTCGTGTGGTGCTTCCTGCACGCCTTCCCGTTCTACAACACCGAGCAGCAGAGCCAGCGCTACGTGCGCCTCGACGAAGCGCACGCGCACGTCCCGCCCGCTCTCGGCGGCGGAGGCGCGGGCGCTGTTCGAGGCGAGCGTCGCGCGCGCCTGGGATGCCTATCGCGCGCTGACCGCGCGGCTCGAACCCGTGACGCGCGGGATCCTGCACGACCTCTGGCACCTCGACCGACGCAAGAACGAGGCGTTCGGCAAGAACGTCGCGAAGGAAGCCGAGAAGAAGGCGATCGAGACCGCGCGCTACGTGCTGCCGATCGCCTGCCACACCGCCATGGTCTACACCGTCTCGGGACTCGTGCTGCACCGGCTGCGGCGCATGGCGGGCGCCTGCGACGTGCCCGACGAAGCGCGCGACGTGGTGGGCCGCATGGTCGCCGAGGTCGACGCGCTCGACCCGTCGTTCTTCCGCGAAGTCGGCGAGCCCGCCCTCGAGGATGCGGCGATCCCCGAGAACACGCTCGCGCCCGCTGGCGTCGGCGACGCGGCGGCGCTCGAAGCCTTCGACAAGTCGCTCGGCGGGCCTGCGTTCGCGACTGGTCGACTGGGGGGCGCGCGCGCCCGCGGTGGTGGCCGATGCGGTGCGCCGCGTGCTCGGTCGCTCCGATCTCGACGACGCCGAGGCGCTGGCGATCGCGCTCGACCCGGCGCGCAATCCGTATCGGCTCGAGACGCTGAACGTCTCGACGCACGCGCCGCTGATGCGCGCGCTCGAGCACGCCCACTACACGTTCCGCAAGAAGCTCTCGCACAGCGCCGACTCGCAGGATCAGCGGCACCGCATGGTGCCGGGCTCGCGACCGCTGCTCTCGCGCAGCGTGCCCGCGCACGTCGACGTCGTGGAGCCCGAGCTGATCCGCGAGCACCCGGCATGCCACGCGCTCTTCGAGGACGCCGTCAGCGACGCGTGGCGGGCGCGCGAGCGACTGCTCGCACTCGGCGTCGCTCCCCAGCTCGCGCTCTATCTGCTGCCCAACGCGCTGGCGGTGCGCTTCGAAGAATCGGGTTCGCTGCTGCACCTGATCCACAAGTGGACGATGCGTACCTGCCTCAACGCGCAGCGCGAAATCTGGGAGGCCTCGATGAACGAGATCGAGCAGGTGCGCGCGGTGCACCCCGAACTGATGCGCCACGTCGGGCCGCCCTGCTTCGTGCGCGACGGCCTCGCGCGTCCGCGCTGCACCGAGGGCAGCCACTTCTGCGGCGTGCCCGTGTGGCGCAGCTTCCCCGACGTCGAGCGGAGGATCTGACGATGCGGCGTGTCGCGCTCGGGTTCGCGGTTCTGGTCGCGCTGGGGGTGCCCATGAGCGCGCGGGCCGTCGATCTCGAGGGCTACTGGTACGTGCTCGTGCACTTCCAGGACAAGGAGACGAACAAGCCCGAGGCATGGCGCTGGGAAGACCGCGTGTGGCGCTTCCACCGGACCGGTGACCGGCTCGAATGGACCGACTGGCCGATCGTGTCGCTGCGCGACGAGAGCGGGCGCTTCGAGAGCCTGTCGGGCAATCGCGCGGCGCGTGTCATCGGGGCCTGGGAACCGAACGCCGAGCAGCTCGCCGACATCAAGGACGGCCTCGCCGCCAACTCGCGCGGCGAGAAGACCAAGAAGCTTCGCGCCAGCGGCGGCGGATCGGGTTGGGAATCCGGCGACGGCGCGGGCGGCGATTCGGCGCTGGTGATCACGTACAGCGAGAACTGGTCGATCAGCGGATTGCCCGAAGCTCCCGTCTTCACGCGCGAAGACTCGATGGGATCGGCGAGCACCGAGACCATGGAGGGCCGTACCCAGTACCGCACCGAAGCGGTGCGCGACGGCGGCGAGGAGCTGGGCGGCAGCTTCGATCGCGACGGCTCGCGCACCGGTCGCTTTCGGATGATCCGGTCGGGGGAAGTCGGGCGCGCTGGCACCGACTCGCTCGAAGATCGCCAGCGTCAGGGACTGATGAAGCGAGCCGTCGAATCGGGCTACGTGACTCCCGAAGAGGTCGCCGCGATGATGGGTGGCCAGGTGCAGCTGCCGAACGCAGCCAAGGGAGCGGATCGCGAGCAGGCGCGCGCGGCGATCCACAAGGCCGTCGAGGACGCGGTCAAGGCCAACGGCAACGACCCGTCGGCCGTGTCGTCGCAGATCGAGCGCATCACGGGCAAGATCGAGCGCGCACTCTTCGACCAGGGCAAGAGCATCGAGGACGTGCAAGCGATGATCTCGCGGGGTGAGATCGGTCCGTGACACCGAATCCAGTTCGCCCCGCGCAGCGCTCGGACCTGCCGGCGGTCGCCTCGCTCTGGGCCGCGCTGCTCGAGAGCCACGCCGCGCTCGATCCGGTCTTCGCGGTGCGCGCGGGCGCGCCGGCAGCGCTCGAAGCCGAACTCCGGCGGGCATTCGAAGACGCCGACACGGCGCTGTTCGTCGCCGATGCCGATGGGCGCGTTGCGGGATTCTGCGCCGCGCACGTCGAGCGCAGCCCGGCGCTCGCGCGCGAGTCGTGCCGGGCCGAGATCACCGAACTCGTCGTCGAGCCGGCCGCGCGCCGGCGCGGAACCGGTCGCGCGCTCGCGGACGCAGCGCTCGCTTGGGCTCGCAGTCGCGGCGTGGTGCGCGTCGAAGTTCGGGTCGCAGCGCGCAACGAGGCGGGGCAGGCGTTCTGGCGGCGCCTCGGCTTCGGCGCCTTCGTGGACGTGCTCGATCGCCGGCTGTAGTTTCCCAGCCGTTCCGACAAAGCCCAGGAGTCGAACCGTGGCCTTCAAGACCAATCCCCTCGCCCAGCAACTGAATGATCGACTCGAAACAGCGTCGCCGGCCGTGCTGGCGATGCTCTCGCCGCTCGGTCGCCGACTCTACTTTCCGAAGGGCATCCTCTCGCAGTCGGCGGAAGCCAAGCAGAAGGCCAAGCGCTTCAACGCCACGATCGGCATCGCCACCGAGAAGGGCGGCCCGATGTATCTGCCGTCGATGCAGCGCCATCTCGTCGAAATCTCGCCGAACGACGCGTACAACTACGCACCGCCGGCGGGACGCCAGACGCTGCGCGAACGCTGGCGCGAGAAGATCGTCGCGGAGAACCCGTCGCTGCACGGCAAGTCGTTCGGGATGCCGATCACCACCAGCGCGCTCACGCACGGACTCGCGCTCGCGGGCGACCTCTTCGTCGCCGAAGGCGATCGCATCCTGCTACCGGACCAGCTCTGGGGGAACTACCGGCTCACCTACGAAGTGCGACTCGGCGCCGAGATCGTGACGTTCCCGTTCTACGCAGGCGGCGGCTTCAACACCGAAGCGTTTGCCAGGGCGCTCACCGAGAATGCGGAAGGGGCGCGACAAACTCATCGTGCTGCTGAACTTCCCGAACAACCCGACCGGCTACATGCCGACGCCCGCCGAGGGTCGCGCGATCGCCGATGCGCTCGTCGCGCAGGCGGCGACCGGGACGAAGGTCGTCGTGCTCACCGACGACGCGTACTTCGGGCTCTTCTACCAACTCGGCGCCGGGTCGATGACCGAGTCGCTTGTTCGGCCTGCTCACCGGTCGCCATCCGAACCTGCTCGCGGTGAAGCTCGACGGCGCCACCAAGGAACTCTTCGCGTGGGGTCTGCGCTGCGGCTTCATCACGTTCGGCCCCGGTGATCCCGCGAGCGCCGAGGTCGTGTGCGAAGTGCTCGATGCCAAGGCGCGCGGCGCGATCCGCGGCGCGCTTTCGAACAGCCCGATGCTGTCGCAGACGCTGGTCGAGAAGGCGCTCGACGCGTCGTCGATCGCCGCCGAGCGGAAGGAGAAGGCCGAGACGCTGCGCGCGCGCGCGGCGAAGGTCTACGAAGTGGTGAACCGGCCGAAGTTCCGCAGCGACTTTCGACCCCTATCCCTTCAACAGCGGCTACTTCATGTGCGTGAAGGTGAAGGGCGTCGACGCCGAGAAGCTGCGCGTGCACCTGCTCGATCAGCACCAGGTAGGCCTCATCGCGACGAGCCCCACCGACATCCGAGTCGCGTTCTCCTGCCTCGAACTCGACCAGATCGAGCCGCTCTTCGAGGCGCTGCACACCGCGATCACCGAGCTTCGATGAACGGTGCCTCGCTGAACGGTGCCCGCTGAACGGTGCCGGGCGTCAAGTTATTTTCTGTCAAGTTATTGGGGGAACCGAGGCATACCCGCCGAGTCGCTCAATAACTTGACAGAAAATAACTTGACGCCCGGCACCTCTCTTCCTCCTACCGCCCAATCGTCTCGAGGATCTTCACGGTGGCTTCGATGCCGCGCTCCAGGTTTTCGAGCGAGACGCGCTCGTTGGGACCGTGGATGCCGCGGGTTTCGCTCGGCGGGAGCCAGCGCGGCACGAAGCCGTACGAGACGATCCCGAGTTCGCGAAAGTAGTGGGCGTCGGTGAAGCCGGCGATCACACGCGGCACGACCACGGCGCCCGGGTCGATCTCGCTCGCGACGCGCTCGACGGCGCGAAAAAGTTCCGTGTCGGACGGTGAGGTGCGATTCTCGAACGCGAGGATCGGTTCGATGCGGATGCTCGGGTCTGATACGACGTCCCGCAGTTGCTCGAGGAACTCGTCGCAGCGTTCGTCGGGCAGCAGGCGCACGTCCAGCTCGGCAACTGCTTCCTCGGGAACGACGTTGGGCGACGAACCTGCCCGCAGCACCGTCACCGCGACCGTGTTGCGCACCAGCGCGGCGCGCGCGTCGTCCACCAGGAATCGTCGCTGGAACTCGGGGTCGTTCGCGAGGGTGTCGCCGAGGTTGGCGAGACCGGCGCGATTCTCGGGTTCCGCGAGCGGCGCGAGCTTGCGGAACATCTGCTCCACTTCGGGAACGACGCGCACTTCGGTCTGCATGCGTCGCAGGCGTTCGAGTGCGGCGACGAGGAGCGGCACGGGACCGTGGAGTCCCCCCGTCGAGGCGTGCCCCGCCGTGCCCTTGGCGGTGAGACGTGTCCAGCAGGGCACCTTCTCCGCCACGGCGACGCCCCATACGTTCGGTGCACCATCGTCGCCGAGCAGGATTCCGCCCCCTTCGGTCAACAGGAACTCGGCGCCGCGCAGGAGATCCTTGTGGCGTTGCGCGATGAAGCCCGCGCCGTTGCGACCGCCGGTTTCCTCGTCGGGCGTGGAGAGGAAGATCACGTCGCGCGACAACTTGGTGTCGCGGCGCGCGAGCGCCGCCATCGCGAGCAGGTGCGTGACTGCCAGACCCTTGGCGTCGAGCGCGCCGCGACCGACCACGTAGCCTCCCGCGACGAGCCCTCCGAACGGATCGACCGCCCAGCCGCTGGGCTCCGCCGGAACCACGTCGAGATGGGACAGCAGCACCACCGGCGGACGCTCGCCGGTGCCGGGCAGCCGGGCCCACGCGGCGGCGCGACCGCGCTTCGAGCCCTGCGATGGCGTCTCGACCACGTTCGCCTCGAGGCCCTCGCGCCGCGCGACCGCCACGAGCAGCTCCGCGAGTGGTCGCTCGTCCCCGGGCGGGTTCACGGTGTTGATCTGGATGGTCTGCGACAGGAGCCGGCTGGCGGCGCCGCCGAGATCCTCGTTGAGATCGGGGAGCGCGCGGCCTGGCATCGAGAAGGCGCAACCTGCAAGCGCTCGGGCGCCCGCAGCGAGCGCCAGAACAATCGTGAGTTTCCGAAGGATTGCGGCGCGCCTGTGGATCCGCGTGGGTCCGATGATGGGCAGCTCCTCCGCAACTACTCTCTTGAACGAGCCACGTGACGGAAACCCGATTACGAACTGTCACTTACAGTTGGATCGGGCCTTTGCCGATGCGCTAACCGTAGCGCCCGCCGCACGGGGGCAGGAGGGGACCGTTTGAGGGGAGCCGGCGAAGCCCACCGACAGCGCACCGCCGCGCGTGCCACGCGAGGCGGATTGCGCGTGAAGGCAACGGCTTTCGCAACGGGTGTCGTCACGCTCTTGGTGACCGTCGCAGCCCTCTTCGTTTCACCCGCCACCGCCGGCCAGGGCACGACCGTCGCGGGCCTCTCCGGAGGCGCCCTTGCCGCGTCGGCATCGACCAGCCTGGCGCTCGCGTTCGCTACCAACCCGGACTCCGCCCGTGTTGCGTCGCCGCCGACCCTGCTGGCCGCCCTCGCTCCGCCGGCCGAGCGCGTGGTCGAGGGACAGATCGCGCGCGGTGACACACTTGCGAAGTCGCTTGCCCGCCAGGGTCTCTCGAAGG
The DNA here is from genome assembly GCA_963801625.1 of uncultured delta proteobacterium. Classification (GTDB taxonomy): domain Bacteria; phylum Myxococcota_A; class UBA9160; order UBA9160; family PR03; genus PR03. Next base: position 47,086 of record CAWDFQ010000013.1, on the reverse strand, counting down.
GGGCGATCTCCCAGATTCAGCGCGAGATGGCGGACAAGTACGACTTCCGGCGCGCCAAGGCCGGTCACCGCTACCGCATCACGATGAGCGCCGAAGGGTGCTCTTCTCTCCTTCCACTACACCGTCTCGAAGACGGAGCACTACTGGCTGGAGAACGACGGCAAGGGCTGGAACGCATGGCGCGAAGAATTCGACGTGCGCCGCGAGCAGAAGAAGATCGCCGGCATCGTGACGACGAGCCTGCACGACGCGATCGAAGATCTCGGCGGCGCCGAGAACTCCCGCCTCGCCAACGAGTACGCCGGGATCTTCGCCTGGGATCTCGACTTCTCCCGCGGCATCCAGCAGGGCGACCAGTTCCGTATCCTTTACGAGCGCACCTTTGCTCCCCAGGGCAAGGGGCGTGAACGCAACCTGGGTCCCGGGCGCATCCTGGCCGCCCGCTATCACGGCGGCGGCGGCGAACTCCAGGCGATCTACTACGAGACCGAGCCGGGTCGCGGTGGCTACTACCGCCCCGACGGCACCTCGGTGCAGGGGCAGTTCCTCGCCGCTCCGCTCAATTTCAGCCGCATCACCTCGGAGTTCACCCACGCGCGCTTCCACCCGATCCTGCACACGATGCGACCGCACCCGGGCATCGACTACGCGGCGCCGGTCGGAACGCCGATCTGGTCCGTCGCCAACGGCGTCGTGACCTACGCGGGCTGGATGAACGGCTACGGGCGCCTGGTGAAGATCAAGCACGCGCAATGGTTACGAGTCCTATTACGCGCACATGTCGCGCTACGCGAGCGGCCTGCGCGTCGGCCAGGCGGTCCGTCAGAAGCAGGTGATCGGGTTCGTCGGGTCCACCGGTCTCTCGACGGGCCCGCACGTCTGCTTCCGCGTGACCAAGGACGGCGAGTACGTCGACCCGGCGCGTGCGCGCATCGCATCCACCGTCGAGCGCATCCCGAAGAGTCAGTGGGCGGCCTTCAAGGCCACGCGCGATCGACGCATCGCCGAACTCGGTCCGGCGCCGATCATCGCCACCGACGAGGCGATGTAGCCACCTCGCTCCGCGTCGGCCGACGCCCCAGTTCGACGTCTCGACGCGTTGCCCGCTCTCTCTACCCGCCTCGATCCGCCTGTGCGAGGATGCCGCCATGCAAGACGGCGCCCCCCCGCCCGAAGCCGACCTGCGCACGCGTCTCACCGCCGCCGGCAGCCTGCTGGGCGCACGCGAAGCCACCCACCGCGCGGCACTGGAGGACGCGCAGAAGCGCTGCGAAGCGCTCCGAGCGCTCGTCTCCGACGGGGTCGAGGTCTTCCACGCCGCCGCCGCCGCCGCCGGCGCCCCGCACCTGCGCATCGAGGTGACGCCCGTGCGCCTCGACGACAAGCACGTGCGGGCGATCGCGTTCGAGGTGCGCCGCGGCCGGCACGCCGGTGTGGTGACGGTGAAGTCGCGCGGCGAAGTCACCCTGGTCGGCCCGTTTCGCAGCGGCAAGACCGAGGGCCCGTGCCACACCTTCCCCTGGGACGCGCGGGACGAGATCGCAGCGGTCGCTCGGCGATTTCCTGCTGCGCTTCCTCGAAGAGGCCGCGACGCCGTGAGCTGCGCCCCGTGACGCTCGATCGCCAAGCTTCGGCCGAGCTCGAGCGGCCGATCGAGTCGCGCGACGACCTCACCAACTACTTCCGCGCCGGCGAGAAACCGCGCGGGCGCTTCCGGCTCGGCATCGAGCACGAGAAGCTCGCACTGCGGCTCGGCTCGTTTGCGCCGGTGCCCTACGACGGACCGCAGGGCATCGAGGCGCTGCTGCGAAGCCTCGCTCTGGAGCCCGGTTTCGAGGCGATCACCGAGGACGGCCGCGTGCTGGGTCTCGACGGTCCCGCCAGCGTGTCGCTCGAGCCAGGCGGGCAGGTCGAGCAGAACGGCAGCCCCCACACCGATCTGTCTGCGGCGGTCAGCGAGATCAACGAGCACCTCGCGCTGATGCGACGCGTCGCCGAGCCGCTGGGCATCGCGCTACTCGGACTCGGCGCGCATCCGTTCCATCCGACCAAGGAACTGACCCAGATTCCGCGCGAGCGCTATCGGATCATGCGCAACTATCTGCCGACCCGCGGCGAACTGGCGCTCGACATGATGCACGCCACCGCCTCGCTGCAGGTGAGCTTCGACTGGTCGGACGAAGCCGACATGGTCGCCGCGCTGCGAACGTCGCTGGCGGTGACGCCGATCGTCACGGCCTGCTTCGCGAACTCGAGCCTCCACCTCGGCCGCCCGAGCGGATTCGTGTCGCGGCGCGCGTGGATCTGGCGCCACACGGATCCGGACCGCAGCGGGCTGCTTCCCTTCGCGTTCGACCCCGGCTTCGGCTACGCGCGCTACGCGGAGTGGGCGCTCGACGTGCCGATGTTCTTCATCGTGCGCGACGGTCACTACTCCGCGATGCAGGGCAAGACTTTTCGCCGCTTCTGGAAGGAAGGCCACGAGGGCGAGCGCGCCACGCTCACCGACTGGGATCGCCATCTCACGACGTTGTTCCCGGAAGTCCGCGTCAAGCGCATCCTCGAAGTGCGCTGCGCCGACGCGGTACCCGGAGCGCTGCTCGGCGCGATCCCGGCGTTGTGGCAGGGGATCCTCTACGACGACGCGGCACGCGCCGCGGCCGCGGCGCTCGCCGCGTGGAGCCCTGAACAGCGCGACGCCGTACACCTCGATGTGGCGAGGCAAGGACTTGCCGCCGAGACGCCGAGCGGTCCGATGCGCGAGCTGGCGCGCAGCACTCGCGGCCATCGCCCGGCAAGGCCTCGCGCGCCAGGGTCCGGCGACGGCCAGCGCCGTCGACCTGCTCGATCCGCTCGACGAGCTGCTCGAGCGGGGAAAGAGCCCGGGTGAGATCGTGCTCGAGCGCTGGCAGGGCGAGTGGGCTGGCGCAGCAGATCGCTTGATCGATTCCACGCGGTACTGATAGAGTGCCGCACCGCCCCGCCCGGCGAGGCGGCACGGAGGGCTCCATGGCGCAGAACTTCAAGATCAGCTTCTCGCTCGAAGAGAGCGACGTCGCCTATTTCCGGAAGCTGTTCCGCGATGCGCGCAAGACTGCCGCCGAACAGGATCCAGGCGAGATCCTCGAGGCCGTCCGAGCCCTGATCGGTCGCGTCTGGCAGACCAAGAAGAATCCGAAGTTCGTGACGGAGACCCTCACGATCCTCGAAGATCTCGTCAAGATGATTCAAGACGAGGACTACGAGTTGCCCAAGGGGCCGCGCGCCGAAGTGCTCGCCGCGCTCGCCTACTTCGCAAATCCGGAAGACTTGATCCCCGACCAGGTGCCCGGACTCGGCTTTCTCGACGATGCGATCATGATCAAGATCGCCGAGGAAGAGTTCCGGCACGAACTCTGGGGCTACCGGAAGTTCGTGAAGTTCCGCTCCGGAGCCGAGGTACGACCGTGGACCACGGTCGCCAGCAGCGTTTGCCGCAGCGTCTCGTCGAGCAGCGCCGCAAGATCCGCGCGGACGTGGAGAGTCGGAAGCGCGAGCGTCCGGCCTCTTGGTGGTAGCGAGCGCGATCGCCTCTCCACGCGTGGTGCATCGAGCCGTACAGTGGATGAGCGGGAGATGAGTGACCGCGCACGCATCCTCATCGTCGACGACGAGGAAGCGATCCTCGAGACGATGGAATACACGTTCGAGGGCGAGTACGACGTCCTCACCGCGCCGAGCGCGCCCGAAGCGCTCCGCGTGCTCGACGCGAACGCGCCGATCGCCGCGGTGATCACCGATCAGCGCATGCCCGAGATGACCGGCGTCGAGTTCCTGACGCGTGTCTGCGAGCGCCACCCGAACACGACGCGCATCATTCTCACCGGCTACGCCGACGGCGACGCCATGGTGCGCGCCATCAACGAAGGCCATGTCTACGCCTACGTCACCAAGCCGTGGGAGCCCGACGAGCTGAAGCAGCTCGTACGCCGCGCTGTCGAGCTGCACCGGTTGCGCATGCAGAACGAGCGCCTGCTCGACGACGTCCAGCAGGCCAATCGTTTCCTCGCCGCGGCGATCGACGAGATTCCCGGTCGGCGCGCTGGTGGTCGACGCGGCGGGTGTCGTGCGCGCTGCCAACCGGCCCGGTCGCGAGTACCTGGGCCTGCGCAGCGATCCGCGCGGCAGGGCGCTCGCCGAGGTGCTCGGCGGCGACGCGCTGCGCGAGTTTCGCGACACTGCCGTGCGCCTCGGTGAAAGCGGCGGAGCACCCTACGAAGAACTCGAGCTTTCGCGCGAAGGAGTGTCGCTGCGGCTGCGCATCGCCGTGCGCACGATCCGCCAGGCCGAGCAGCCGATCGGCCGCGTGATCCTGCTGCGCGAGATCTCCCACGAACCGCTGCGGCGCCACTTCGAAGAAGTGCTGCACGAGATCAAGTCGGCGTCCGGCGAAGTTGCGCGCGCGGCTCGAGCAGGCGCAGCAGGAACTCGACGCGTGCGCGGCGAAGGTGAACGCGTACGGCGTCGAGTCACCGGACATGATCGAGCTGGGCGAACGCATCTCGCGCACGCGCACCGCCATCGAGCACTGGCTCGCCATCGACGACGCGCTGGTGCGCGAGGGCTATCCGGACGCGCAGCAGCTGCGCGATCGCATGCGGATCGGTCTGTCGCGCTGGCCGCTGCCCGAGGAGCTGCCCGAGCGCGTGCGCGCACTGGCCCGGCGCGTCGAGTCGTACTACCAGACGGGCGAGAATCCTGGCCACCCCGTCCTCTGAGACGTCTCCGCGCGCGCTGCCGCAGCTGCTGCTCGCAGTCGATCGGCTCGGCCTGCGCGTGCGCGTCACCTGGGCCTTCCACGCGCGCGAACTGCGTCTTCGAGCGCGAGACGCCCGAAGGTTTCGTCCCGCTCTTCCCCGAGACCTTCTCGTTCCATCTCGACCGCCATGATCCGTTCGAGTTGCAGCTCCAGTTCGAAGATCTCTGGTCGGACCCGCGTCGGCTCGAAGCCGGGCGCGACGCGGCGCGATTCGCAGGACCTCGTGCGGCGCATCCTCGCGGCTGCGCCGGGCTACATCGAAGCGATCCTCGATCATCTCGTCGCAGGGCGGTCGGCTGAGCGGCGCGGCGAGCGTTCGCGTCCACGCCGACGCGGTGGTGCTGGCGCGCGTGCTCGCGCGCTTCCTGCGCGAGAAGGAACTGGAGTCGCACCCCGAGACGCGCTTCACCCGCTTCCACCTGCGCAAGCTGGTGTGGCGCGCGTCGTGGATGCTGGTGCGCGAGCGTGTCGGCGAGGAGCGAGCTCGCGGCATGGCTCGCGTCGCCTGCGGCGGGCTCGCGCCGCTCGTCGCCCGAGTTCACCGAGCGCGAGCTGATGCAGGCGCTCGCGGGCGACGACGACGACGAGGCTGCCCCGCTGGTCCTGGCGCTCGCCGAACGCGCCTTCCATCGCTGGCTCGAGGACACCTGCCTCGACGACGCCAACGAGGCGTTCGAAAGCGAGGGGTCGCCGTTCGCGAGTCGCGAAGACGAGGTGCTCGCGGTGGTGAGCATCGATCCACAGCGGCGGCTGCGGCGCGTCGCGCAGATCACGCCGCTGCTGTGCCGCGCAGGGCAGTCGCGATTGCCGGCGGCTGCTTGCGCGCGCTCGAAGTCTGGTTCCTGCGCCGCTACGACGTCCCGCGCGCGGGGGCGGTGATCCGCCACGAGGAGAACCTGGTGCGCGGCGCAGAGCTTCCGCGGCGTGCTGTCGTGGCACTCGAGCACGAGCTACGCCGTCGCGATCGCGGTGCTGCTTGCGCCATTCGTCGGAGCGGCCTTCGCCTACCAGCGTGCGCCGCTGTTCTTCGACGTCGCCGCCTCGGTGACGATGGCGGGCGTGCTCGGCGCCGTGCTCTGGTATCTGATCGTGCGCTTCCTCTGGCAGAAGGATCTCGCCTTCTTCCATTCCGGCGTGCCACGCATCGGCGCGGGCATCATCGTCGGCTACCTGCCCGTGTTCCTGATCGACGAAGTCTGGGACCTCGCGCGACGTCCCTGGTTCCCCCTTGGGGTCACGGTCGCGCTGATGGGCACGACGACGCTGCTCTATCTCTACGTCGAGGTGAAGAGCCGAATCCACGACCCGCGCGAGGCGTTCGCGCGCGCGCGGCGTCTCTTCCTGCTCGGGATTCTGCAGGCACAAGGCGCTCGGATTGATCCTCACGAGCCTCCTCGGCACCTTCATGGTCGCGCGTACGTGGGGCGAGGAGGGATCTGATTTCGATCGCCGAATTGCGCACCATCACGCCGACCTTCGTGGGCGAGCTGCCGCGCATCATGGGCATCGAGCCGTTCTACGTCTATCCCACCGCCGTGTTGCTGATGACATTCTTCTCGTTCTTCGTCGGCACCTTCCTGCAACTCCTCTGGGAAGACCTCCCCATCACCGAGCCCCTCTAGAGGAGCCGGGCGTCAAGTTGTCCGGGTGTCAAGTCGTCAGGTTACGGGGATTTTCCGGCAACTTGCGCCAGACAACCTGACAGCTCGATAACCTGACGCCCGGCTCCGCCGAGGCTACGCTGCGGCGCGCGCGGCCTCGGGGGTCCATGCGATGGCTTCGATCACGATCTACTCGAAAGAAACCTGTCCCTACTGCGACAGCGCGAAGCGCCTGCTCGCGTCGAAGGGACAGACCTGGACCGAGATCGACGTCGAGGCGGAGCCGGCGCAGCTGCGACGAGATGATCGAGCGCAGTGGCCATCGCACGGTGCCGCAGATCTGGATCGGCGAGCGCCACGTCGGCGGCTTCGACGAGCTCGCCGCGCTCGACCGCGCGGGCGAACTCGACGAGCTGCTCGAGCTGCGCGCCGCCGCTCCGACGCCCGCCGAACACGTGCGCCTGCTGATCGTCGGGAGCGGTCCGGCAGGCTACACCGCGGCGCTCTACGCGGCGCGTGCGGAGCTCGAACCGGTGGTCGTCGCGGGACTCATGGCCGGCGGTCAGCTGATGCTCACGACCGAAGTCGAGAACTACCCCGGCTTTCCGGAAGGGATCTCCGGTCCCGAGATGATGGACCGTTTCAAGGCCCAGGCGGAGCGCTTCGGCACGCGCATCTTCCAGGAGGACGCGACACGCATCGACCTCACGCGACGCCCGTTTCGCGTCGAGACGTCCGAGCGCGCCTTCAGCGCCGACGCGGTGATCCTCGCGATGGGCGCCTCGGCCAAGTGGCTCGGCATCGACTCCGAACAGCGCCTGATGAACCGCGGTGTCTCGGCCTGCGCCACCTGCGACGGCGCGCTCTACAAGGGCAAGGCAATGGCGGTGGTGGGTGGCGGCGACACGGCGCTGGAGGAGGCGCTCTTCCTCACGCGCTTTGCCCCTGAAGTCACTGTGATCCACCGCCGCGACAAGCTGCGCGCCTCGAAGATCATGCAGGAGCGAGCCACCGGGAACGCCAAGATCCGCTTCCTCTGGGACTCGGCAGTCGACGAAGTGCTCGGCCGGGACTTCGTCACGGGTCTGCGCGTCCGCAATCTGAAGACCGGCGCGAAGACGGAGCTGCCGGTCGAGGCGCTCTTCCTCGCGATCGGCCACAAGCCGAACACCGATCTGGTGGCGGAGCAGATCGCGCTCGACGGCGCCGGCTACATCAAAGTGGAGTCGGGCTCCTCGCGCACGTCGGTCGAGGGCATCTTCGCGTGCGGCGACGCGACCGACCCGACCTACCGGCAGGCGATCACGGCGGCCGGCACCGGCTGTATGGCCGCAATCGACGCCGAGCGTTGGCTCGCCGCCCAGGGGCACGACTAGGCCCGTCCCATGGCCCCGACCAAAGAGCGACTCGAACAGCTGATCGCACGCTCCACCGACATCGTGGTCGCCACCGACCGCAAGGGCACGGTGGTCTCCTACAACGACGGCGCTTCGAAGATCCTCGGCTACAAGTCCGAGGAGGTGCTCGGCCACTTCGTCGGGCCAGCTCTATCCGGATCTCGACGAGGCCAAGCGCGTGATGAGCGGCCATGCGCAGCCCCGAGTCACGGCGGCGCCGGCATCTGCGAGACCTTCCGCACCACATTTCTCGCCAAGTCCGGCGAGCGCATTCCGGTCGCGATCTCGGGCACGCTGCTCTACGACGACGCCGGTCGAGGAAGACGGCACGATCGGCTTCGCAAAGGACCTGCGCGAGATCCTGAAGAAGGACCAGCTCGCCACCTGCGGCGAAGTCGCGATCGGTCTCTCGCACGAAATTCGCAACCCACTCGCGGTGATCCTGAACCAGGCGGAACTGCTCGAGCGCGACATCGAGCGGCTCGCCGACGAGAGCGACTGCTCGGTCGAGACCGAGCGACTCGACGCGATCCGCCGCGAAGTCGCGCGCATCGCCGAAGTCGTCGAGCGGCTCGGCCAGATTGCGGCCAGCGACCGCTACGAGACGGTCGAATACGTCGGTCCCACCCGCATGGTCGACCTGCGCGGCGGCCGCGCTCGCCGCCACATGCGCGACCCGCGGCTCGAGGGCGTCGCGCGTCCTCGTGGTCGACGACGACGGCGGCATCCGCCAGACGCTGGCCGAGATCCTCGAGGCGGAAGGCTGCCGCGTCGAAACCGCTGCCGACGGCGCACTGGCGCTCGCCGAGATCGAGAAGGGCGGCGTCGATGTCGTGCTCACCGACGTCGTGATGCCGAACATGGACGGCTACGAACTCTTCACCACGGTTCGCAAGCGCTGGCCCGACCTGCCCATCCTGATGATGACCGCGTTCCACTACGACAAGGACCACATCATCAAGCGCAGCCGGCTCGAAGGTCTCGAGGGCGTGATCTTCAAGAAGCCCGTCGACTCGGAGCGCCTGTGCGCGGCGCTGGTCGAGGCGATGGGCGCCAAACGCAAGCGCTGAGCGGCAACTCCTACAGCGTCCGCGCGGCGCAGACTGCGACGACGCGCCTTACGCCGGCCCGGCGCAGCGCACGCGCGCACTCGGTGAGCGTGGCGCCCGTCGTCACCACGTCGTCCACGAGTGCCACGCACGCGACGCCGCGCAGCATCGCGCTCGCCTCGAAGGCGCCGCGCACGTTGCGCCGCCGCGCGTGGCGATCGAGGCCCGTCTGGCTCGCGGTCGAGCGTACCTGTTGGAGCGCGCGCCGTTCGCCGCGCGCTCCGAGCGCCGCAGCGACCGTGCGCGCCAGCTCGCCGGCCGGGTGGAAGCCGCGCTCGCGCAGCTTGCGCCGGATGCATCGGCACCGGCGCGACCAGTACGGGCAGTTCGCCCGTGAGCCGTCGCGCGGCATCCGCGACGAGCGCGGCGAGCGCCGCAGCCGGGCGCGGGTCGAATCCCGCGAGCCCCGTCGCTCGGATACTTGAAAGCGTGTACCCAGTGCGCGATTTCGCCGGCGAAGGGCGCCTCGGCGGCGACCTGAGCCAACGGCAGTCGGTCGTGTGCACACGCGGCACAGCACGGCTGGGCGCTGGCGATCGCGACCTGGCAGAGCGGACAACCGCCCGCCGCGATCCGCGGGATCGCAGCGGCGCAGCGCGCACAGAAGGTGTCGGCGCCCTGCACCGCGCCAGCGCAGCGCGCACAGGCGCGCGGGAGCAGGAGATCGAGCAGATCGGCGAGCATCCCGCGCATGCGGGCCTCCGCCGGGACCGAAGGCCTGGCTAACCCGACACGATCAGCGTGCGCCCCGTCATCGCGGCCGGAACGGGGATGCCGAGCAGTGCGAGCACCGTCGGGGCGAGATCGGCGAGCCCGCCATTGCGCAGCCGGCGTCCCGCGGCGTCGCGCGTGATCCAGTAGATCGGCACGGGGTTCGTGGTGTGCGCGGTGTGCGGGTCGCCCGTCTGCGGGTCGATCATCAGCTCGCAGTTGCCGTGGTCGGCGGTGATCAACGCCTGGCCGCCGAGCGCGAGCAGCTTCTCGGTGATGCGGTCGAGGCAGCGGTCGATCGTCTCGACCGCCTTCACCGCCGCGGGCAGCACGCCGGTGTGTCCGACCATGTCGGGATTGGCGAAGTTCACCAGGATGAACGCGTAGTCGCGCTCGTCGAGCTTCTCGAGCAGCGCGCGCGTCAGCGGCTCCGCGCTCATCTCGGGCTTGTGGTCGTAGGTCGCTACGTCGCGCGGCGACGGCACCAGCACGCGATCTTCGCCCTCGAACGGTTCCTCGCGCCCGTTGTTGAAGAAGAAGGTGACGTGCGCGTACTTCTCGGTCTCCGCCATGCGCAGTTGCGGAAGTCGGGCGGCGGAGAGGATCTCGCCGAGGATGTGCTCCGGCATGCTCGGCGCGAACGCGACCGGCAGGCCGAACTCGGCGTCGTACTCGGTCAGGCAGACGAAGATGCCCGGCTGCACGACTTTCTTGCGATCGAGGTGACCTTCGAAGCGGCTCGGCCGCGCGCTGGTGAGCGCATTGGTGATCTCGCGGGCGCGGTCGGCGCGGAAGTTGAAGAAGAGCGCGGCGTCGCCGTCCTCGAGCGCGACGCCGCCCTCGATCACGCTGGGCTGCACGAACTCGTCGCCCTCGTCGCGCCCGTAGGCGGCGTCGACGGCCGCGAGCGCGTCTTTCGCGGCGATGCCGTCGCGGCACACGATCGCGTGATAGGCGCGCCCGACGCGGTCCCAACGGTTGTCGCGGTCCATCGCCCAGTAGCGCCCGATCACCGTCGCGACGCAGCCATCGGCGGCTGCGACGTGCGGCAACACGCGGGCGAGATACGCGTCGTCCGGAGCGCGGCGGGGTGTCGCGACCGTCGAGGAACGCGTGCAGCACCGGTCGCACGCCGCTCCGCTTGCAGGCGGCGAGCAGCGCGATCAGATGATCTTCATGGCTGTGTACGCCGCCGTCGGAGACGAGGCCGAGCAGGTGCAGGCGACCCCGGCCGCGCGCCGCCACGTCGAGCGCCCGTGCGATCGCCGGAACGTGCTCGGGTCCGGCCTCTTCGAAGGTCTTCGAGATGCGCGTCATGTCCTGATAGCGGATGCGGCCGGCGCCCATCGTCATGTGACCGACTTCGGAGTTGCCCATCTGGCCGGGCGGAAGTCCCACGGATTCGCCCGAAGTCTCGAGCTGCGCGTGTGGGAAGAGGCGCTGTGCGCGCGCCAGGAACGGCGCGTGCGCCTGCGCGGTCGCGTCGCCCGGCCCGCCGTCGCCGAGGCCGAAGCCGTCGAGCACGACGAGCATCACGGGACCGCTCATGCTTGCCCTCGGCCGTGCGGCTGGCTCGCGGCATCGCGAAGCTCGCTTGCGGGGCGTCGCTCCACAACCGCTCGATGTCGTAGTGCGCGCGCGCTTCGGGAACGAAGACGTGCACGATCACATCGTCGAGGTCGATCAGCACCCAGCGGCCCTCGGCGTAGCCCTCGATGCCGAGCGGCACGGCGCCGGCCTGCTTCATCGTCCTCTCGATCGAATCGGCGATCGCGCGGACCTGGCGGTCGGAGCGACCGGTTGCGACGACGAATGCGTCGGCGAACGACGAGAGCTCCCGCACGTCGAGCGCCGTCACGTCCTCGGCCTTCACGTCCCGCGCTGCTTCCACGATGAGCCGCGTCTTTTCCAGTACGTCGAGCTGCTGCTTGGCGATGAGAAGATCAACCTCCGGCGCACCGGAACGCGCCGCTCGCGAGCACGGCCTCGCGGACCGGCTCCGGAAGGAGATAGCGCACGGAGCGCCCCTCTCGCAGGCGTCGGCGCAGCTCCGAAGCGGAGACGTCGAAGCCCGCGATCTCGACGAGGCGCAGCCAGGTGCCGGCGCGTCGATGCCGGGCGGAACGCTGGTCCGTGGCGATCTCGACGTCGTCGCGGACGACCTCGGGGAGCCACGCGGCGAGGCTGCCGGTGCGCAGAGGAGGCCGCACCATCACGGCGTAGTGCGCGAGCGTGAACAGTTCTGCGGGCGCGCGCCAGGCGCCCATTTCGGCGAAGGCGTCGCTGCCGACGAGGAACACGGCTTCGTCGGGCGCGATCCTTGCGCGCAACTCGCGGAGCGTGTCGACCAGGTACGACGCGCCGCCGCGCTCCACCTCGATGGCAGACGCTTCGAAGCGCGGGTTGCCGGCAATCGCGAGCCGTACCCACGCGAGGCGTTCCGCCGCGGGTGCGATCGCGTCCTCGCGGTCGTCGGTCTTGTGGGGCGGCGCGGCGCTCGGCACGAAGATCACGCGCGAGAGATCGAGCGTCTCCGCGACTTCTTCCGCCGCGCGCAGGTGACCGACGTGGATCGGATTGAAAGTGCCGCCGTAGATCCCAATGAGACTCACGCTCAATCGGGCCGGAGCTGTCCGTCGCCGAAGAGCACGAACTTCTGCGTCGTGAGCCCTTCGAGGCCCATCGGTCCGTAGGCGTGCAGCTTCGAGGTCGAGATGCCGATTTCGGCGCCGAGTCCGAGCCGGTAGCCGTCGGCGAAGGCGGTCGAACAGTTGACGCCGACGGTCGACGAGTCGACGCGGCGCACGAACTCCTGCGAGTTGGCGTAGTCGCCGGTGACGATCACCTCGGTGTGATTCGATCCGTATTGGCGGATGTGTGCGATCGCCGCGTCGAGATCGTCGACGACGCGCACGGCGAGGATCGGCGCGAGGTACTCGGCGTACCAGTCGTCCTCGCTGGCCGGCTTCGCCTGCGGAAACACTTCGCTGGTGCGCGGGCAGCCGCGGATCTCGACGCCTTCGTCCACCAGCGCTTCGAGCACGAAGGGCAGCACCGTGCGCGCCGCGTCCGCGTGTACGAGCAGCGTCTCGAGTCCGTTGCACACCGCCATCTGGCGGATCTTCGAGTCGCGCACGATCGCGCGCGCCATCTCGCGATCCGCCGAGGCGTCGAGAAACACGTGACAGACGCCGGCATCGTGCTTGACGACCGGGATGGTCGACTCTGCGACCACCTTGCGGATCAACGAAGGGCCGCCGCGCGGGATCAGCAGGTCGATGTAGCGGTCGAGCGTGAGCAGGTGATCGACGGCGGCGCGATCGGTGGTGGGCACGACGGCGATCGCGTCGGCGGGCACGCCGGTCTCGGTGGCGGCCGCGCGCAGCTCGTCGCCGAGCGCGAGGTTCGAGCGGATCGCCTCCGAGCCGCCACGCAGGATCACCGCGTTGCCCGACTTCACGCAGAGCGCAGCGGCGTCCACGGTCACGTTGGGACGCGATTCGTACACGATCGCGATGACGCCGAGCGGGATGCGCATGCGGCCGACGCGCAGTCCGTTCGGGCGCACGCTCATCTGCGCAGATCTCACCGACGGGATCGGGCAGCGCCGCGACATCGCGCAGGCCGGCGATCATCGACGTCCATTTCTCCCCTTCGAGGGTGAGGCGATTGGCGAGCGCCGCATCCACGCCGCGCGCCTCGGCCTCGCGCACGTCCTCGAAGTTCGCCTCGAGGATGCGCTCGCGCGCCGCTTCGAGTCGCTCCGCCGCGCGCAGGATCCAGCGATCCTTCACGGCACGCGAGAGTCGCGCCGTCTCGTGACGACGCGCTGCGCGCGGCGCGCGCGAGATCTTCGACTTGCTGCTCGAGGCTGGTGGGCATCGGATCGCCGCTGTCTCATCACTTGCGCATGACGACGAGATCGTCGCGATGGATCACTTCGGACCCGTTCGAGTAGCCTAGCACCGGCACGATCTGTCGCGTCGAGAGTCCGCGGATGCGCGCGACCTCCGCCGCGGAGTACGCGACGAGTCCGCGCGCGACTTCGCGCCCTGCCGGATCCACGCAGCGCACCACGTCGCCGATGCCGAACTCGCCACGCACGCCGCTGACGCCGGCCGGGAGCAGCGAGCGACCGCGCTCGCGCAGCGCCGTCGCGGCGCCTGCGTCGATCAGCAGATCGCCGCGCGGTCGTGCCGTGAAGGCGAGCCAGTGCTTGCGCGTCCGAGTCGCGTCTCGGGCGGACGCCGCGAGGAAGAGCGTGCCCTCGGCTTCGCCGGCCGCGATGCGCAACAGCGTGTCGCGCCTGCGTCCGTTCGCGATCACCGTCGCCGCGCCGGAGAGCGCCGCCTTCTGCGCCGCTTCGATCTTCGTCGTCATGCCGCCGCGACCGAAGGTGTGCGCCGATCCCTGTGCGGCGCGCTGCGATCTCGGGCGTGATCTGCGCGACGACTTCGTAGAGCGGCGGCGTCGGCTTGCCCGGCGTCGGCGGCTTCGCGAAAAAGGCCGTCGACGTCGGTGAGCAGGATCAGCAGATCGGCGCCGATCAGGTTCACCACCGTCGCAGAGAGATTGTCGTTGTCGCCGAAGCGGATCTCTTCGGTCGACACCGTGTCGTTCTCGTTCACGATCGGCACCACGCCGAGCTTCAACAGCGTCATGAGCGTGCGATCGGTGTTCAGGTAGCGCTCGCGATCGTCGAGACCGATGCGTGTCAACAGCACCTGCGCAACCTGTCGCCCGCGCCGCGCGAAGCCGAGCCGGTAGCGTTCCATCAGCGCGATCTGCCCGACCGCCGCCGCGGCCTGCTTCTCGGGAATCGAGCGACCCGGATGGCTCCAGCCGAGTCGATGCGATGCCCATCGCGATCGCGCCCGACGACACCACGACGACCTGCTTGGCCCGCGTCGATGAGTTCGCTGACCTGGCGGATCAGCTCGCTGAAGACACGCGGGCGCACCGCGCCGGCCGCCGTGAGGATCGAGGAACCCACCTTCACGACGATGCGCGACGCGCGCTTTGCGACGCTCCTCACGGCGCCGCGGCCTCGGCGCTCGCGGCGAAGCCGACCGCGTCCGTGGTATCGAGTCCTCGCAAGATCGCGCGCAGCAGGGCATCGACGCCCTCGCCCGGTCGCGCCCGAAATGCGCACGACCTCGCGCCCGCGCGCGCGCAGCGCTGCTTCGAGCGCCTCGAGGCGCGCCTCGCGCACGTCCCCGGGCAGCAAGTCGAGCTTGTTCAGCGCCACGATCTCGGTGCGCGCCGCGAGGCCGGCGTCGTAACTCGCGAGTTCGGCGCGGATCGACTGCCAGTCGGCGAGCGGCGCAGTCGGCTGGCCGCTCTTCGACGCCACGCCGAGCCGACGTCGACCAGGTGCACGATCACGCGGGTTCGCTCGACGTGACGCAGAAAGCGGTCGCCGAGGCCGGCGCCGTGGCTCGCGCCCTCGATCAGTCCGGGCAGGTCCGCGACGACGAAGCGGCGCTCGCCGGCCTGCACCACACCGAGCGCGGGCACGAGCGTCGTGAAGGGATACGCCGCCACCCGCGGTCGCGCCGCCGAGATGCGGCGCAGCAGCGTCGACTTGCCTGCGTTCGGCAGGCCGACGAGCCCGACGTCGGCGATCAGCTTCAGCGAGAAGCGCAGCCGGCGCTGCTCGCCGCTGCCGCCCGCTTCCGCCGTGTCGGGGGCCTGCCGCGTAGGCGTCGCGAAGCAGGCGTTGCCGCGCCCGCCACGACCGCCGCGTGCGACGACCAGTCGCTGCTCGTGCTCGACGAGGTCGGCGAGCGGTTCGCCGTCGCCCGGCGCGTTGGCCTCGCGCACGACCGTCCCGACCGGCAGTCGCAGCACGCAGTCCGCGCCGTTCTTGCCGAAGCGGTCGTTGCCGCTGCCGTGGGCGCCGTCTTCGGCGCGCGCCTGCGGCCGGAGCTGCAAGTCGAGAAGCGTCGAGAGATCGTGGTCGGCAACCAGAACGACGTCGCCGCCGTTGCCGCCGTCGCCGCCGTCGGGGCCGCCACGCGGGTTGAACTTGTCGCGCCGGAAGCTGACGCAGCCGTTGCCGCCGCTACCCGCTGCGACTTCGAGCGTCGCTTCGTCGATGAAGTTTTCGCTGGCTTTCACGGCCGGCTCCGGCTGGGCCGGCCCCGCTCGCGGGGCTAGACGGCGGGCTCGATCCGCGCCACGACACGCCCCTTCGAAGTGCCGTACGCGACGGTACCGTTGCACAGGGCGAAGAGCGTGTAGTCCCGGCCGAGGCCGACGTTGCGACCCGGATGAACGCGCGTGCCGACCTGGCGCACGAGGATGGTGCCGGCGTTCACCACTTGGCCGGCGTAGCGCTTCATGCCGCGACGCTGGCCGTTGCTGTCGCGACCGTTTCGAGAGCTGCCCTGCCCTTTTTTGTGTGCCATCGGACCCTCTGCACTCCGCTCGCCTTCGGCTCGACTGCGCGCCGCGGCGGCTTGCCCTCTGAACTCCGCTCGCCTTCGGCTCGACTGCGCGCCGCGGCGGCTTGCTAGCCCTCGATCTTCTCGACACGAATCTGCGTGTATTCCTGGCGGTGGCCGAGCTTGCGGCGATAGCGCTTGCGGCGCTTGGCCTTGAAGATGATGATCTTCTCGCCGCGGCCGTGGCCTGCAATCGTCGCGACGACCTTGGCGCCCGCGACGGTCGGCGTGCCGACCCGCGGCGCACCCTCGCCGCCCACCAGCAGCACCTCGCCCAGTTCGATGGTCTCGCCGACGCCGCCGGGAAGGCGTTCGACCCACAGCGCGTCGCCGGGAGCGACGCGAACCTGCTTTCCGCCGGTGCGAACCACCGCGTACATCACGACTCCTCACCTTGCTCGGGACGCGGCAGTATCCGGAATTCAGGAGTCCCGTCAACCGTTTCGTCGCTGTCGGCGCGGAGCGCTTCGGGATCCATGTCGAGGGGCGAAAACTCCTCCAGGGCGTCAGCCTGGAACGGCGACATCGGCGCCGCCGCTTTGGGTTTCTCCGCTTCGACGGCCGTTTCGTCGGGAGCATCCCTTTCGGGCGCCGCAGCGAGGTAGGCTGCCGGCGCAGGGGTCGGAGTGGATTCCTCCGTGTCAAGCCACGAGAGCGCCATCCCGACCGGTGGGCCGAGGTCGAGCGCGATCACCTCGAAGTGCTCCTGGTGCATCCCCGGCACGGCGCGCACTTCGATCTGACGGCCCAGCTCGGTTTCCAGCTCGGCCAGCGCCTCGCGCTCGGCGCCGAGCAGCAGCTCGGCGACACGCGGCGAAACCGCGATCGCGACGCGTCGCCCGCAGAATCGCGGCAGGTCCTTCCGGATCTCGCGCAGCACCTTCTGCGACACGCTCGCGCGGGAGAGCACGTAGCTGCGCCCTTCGCAGTACGGACACGGCTCGCAGAGCTGCTGCACCAGGTTCTCGCGGGTGCGCTTGCGCGTCATCTCGACCAGGCCCAGCTCGGAGATCTTCAAGATATTGGTCTTGGCCTTGTCCAAGCGCAGGGATTCCTGGAGTGCGCGATAGACCTTCTCGCGGTTCTCCGCGGTCTCCATGTCGATCAGGTCGATGATGATGAGGCCGCCGATGTTCCGGAAGCGGAGCTGGTGCACCACCTCCTTCACCGCCTCGAGATTGGTCTTCAGCACCGTCTCTTCGAGATCGCGCTTGCCGACGTAGCGGCCGGTGTTCACGTCGATCGCGGTGAGCGCCTCGCTCTGGTCGACGATCAAGTAGCCGCCCGATTTGAGCCACACCTTGCGACCGAGGTTGGCGTCGATCTCGGCTTCGATGCCGAATTCGTCGAAGATCGGCAGCGTGCCGCGATAGAGCTCGACGTTCGGCTTCGGGTCGGCGACGAAGCGCGACACGAAACTCATCATCTCGTCGAATACCCGCGGCGAGTCGACGACGATGCGCTTCGTCTCGGTGTTCGCGACGTCGCGCACCACGCGCAGCGGCAGCGACGGTTCGGCATACAGCACCATCGGCGCGCGGGCGCTGCGGCGGGTCTGGATGTCTTCCCACGCCGACGCCAGGTACTTCACGTCGGCTTCGAGATCGGCCTCGCGCGCGCCCTCGCCCGCGGTGCGGATGATGAAACCCACGTCGCGCGGTCGCAGCCGCTCGACGATCTCGCGCAGGCGGCGCCGTTCGCGGTCCGACTCGATGCGACGCGAAACGCCGACGCGCGAGCCCGAAGGCGTCAGCACCAGATGGCGTCCCGCGATCGCGACGTGCGAAGTGATCCGTGCGCCCTTGGTGCCGATCGGCTCCTTGGCGACCTGGACCACGATCTCCTGCCCCTCGGACAGGATCGTGTCGATCTTCGGGACGACGCGGCTGCCGCCGTTGCGGCGTCCGCCGCGGCGTTGCTGCGGCCGGGGTCGTGACTCGCCTTCGTCGTCGTCGATATCGACGTCGCCGCCGTACTCGTAGTAGTCGCCGGCATACAGGAAGGCGGCCTTCTCGAGGCCGATGTCGACGAAGGACGCCTGCATGCCGGGTAGCACGCGACTCACGCGACCCTTCACGACGCTGCCGACCATGCTGGACTCGCCGCGTCGCTCGACGAGCAGTTCGGTGAGCGAGCCCTTTTCGAGAATCGCCACGCGGGTCTCGCCGCGCGACGCGTTGATCAGGATTTCATTCTGCATGGGCCCTGGGCCTAGAGCTGGCGAGCCGGTCGCAGGACTACGAGCGCTGTTCGGCCCATGGAGGGCGCCGAGTGGATGGCGGGGTGCTTTTCGGGCGAGCGGAAACCGTGTCAGCGGCTTCCGGACGGGCGGGAAACGCTCTTTGTCGTCCCAGACAGTGTCATCTCAGATTCGAGCGACGCGGTCCGTCGCGGGTCGACTCGCACAGGAATTCTCTCTTCCGGTCAATTTTCTAGCGGTTCGATTACGACGGTCCCGCCCTCGCGTTGGGTTTCGGGCTCCAGCACCCCGCCGGCCCATCCACCTCCCGACATCGTCGCCGGCGCCTCGTTGCGCTCGGCATCGGCTCGGGACCGTCGGCAAACTCGAAGCCAACCATCCTGCATCGAACCACGAGACGCAAGGCAGAAATCCGGGGGAGACGGCTGGCCCCCTGGGGCGGCTCCGGAATCGGCGACCCGGCATCGCGAATCCGCCCCCGCCGATGGTAGGGTCGGCCACGTGAAAACCGGGACCGATCCGCGCCGTGGGCTGCCCGCAGTCGACCGGCTCGCCGACGCCGTTCGCGACGCCGCTCGCGGACCTCCCTGCCTGGGCGGCCATCTCCGGCGCGCGCGCCGCTCTCGATGAGGCGCGCCGAGCGGCCGCGACCCGGACCGGGGCGCCCCCCAAGCTCGATGCGCTCGCCGCGACGGCCGTGCTGCGCGCGCGCTCGCTCGCCGCGCGGCACCCCCGGCGCGTCGTGAACGCAACGGGCGTCGTGCTCCACACCAATCTCGGCCGCGCCGTGATGGCGCGCGGCGCGGGTGAGGCCGCGCTCGAAGCGGCGACCCGCTACGGCGATCTCGAACTCGATCTCGCAACCGGACGCCGTGGTGACCGGCTTGCCCCGCTCGGCCGCAAGCTCGGCGCTGCTCGCCGGCTGCGAGGCCGCGCTCGCCGTCAACAACAACGCGGCGGCTCTCCTGCTGGCAGTCGCGACGCTCGCGCGCGGTCGCGAGGTCGTCGTGTCACGTGGCGAATTGGTGGAGATCGGCGGGTCGTTCCGGCTGCCCGACATCCTCGAAGCGGCGGGCGTGCGACTCGTCGAGGTCGGCACCACCAACCGGACACATCCCGAGGACTACCGGCGCGCCATGCGTCCCGAGACCGCGCTGCTGCTGAAGGTGCACCGCAGCAACTTCGAACAGCGCGGCTACGTCGCGGAAGTCAGGGTCGAGGTGCTGGCGGCGATCGCGCGCGAGTGTGGGGTTCCGCTGCTGGAAGATCTCGGCAGCGCCTCGCTGATCGATCTGCGCGGGCAGGGTCTGCCCGAGGAGGCGGTTGCGCCCGACCCGCCTGCGGCTCGGCGTCGACGTGGTCTGCTTCTCGGGCGACAAAGTGCTGGGCGGACCACAGGCCGGGATCCTGCTCGGCAGCGCGCGCTGCATCGAAGCGATGCGCAAAGATCCGCTCGCGCGCGCTCTGCGCCTCGACAAGATGTCGATCGCGGCGCTCGACTGGACGGTCGAAGCGCTGCTCGCCGGTGATGCTCTCGAAACCCTGCCGGCGCTGCGCCAACTGAGCGAGTCCACGGCATCCGTCGAGCAGCGCGCACGTGCGCTTGCGGCGTCGCTGGCAGAGGGAGTCGCGGCCGCGGGCTGGCGGCTCGAGGTGACCGAGAGCCGCGCGCCCGTTGGCGGTGGCTCGCTGCCCGGCTTCGAGCTGCCGTCGTGGGCGGTGGCGATTCGCGCCGCGAGATCGGCTGGTTCGGCGGAGGCACTCGCCGCGCGCTTGCGCAGCGCGGGCCGTGCCGGTCGTCGCGCGCGTCGCCGCCGACGCCGTCCTGCTCGACGTGCGCACACTCCTCGACGGCGACGAGGCGGCCATCGAAGCGGCCGTCATGAACGCGCTGCAAGGTGAACCGCGTTGATCCCGGCGGGGGCTTCGGGTACCGTGCCGCAACGCCAATTCGCGATGTTGAATTCGCCGGTCCTGGTTCTCAATCGTTCCTATCTGCCGGTCCACGTGACATCGGTGCGGCGGGCTTTTTCGCTGGTCTACCAGGGGATCGCGCGCGTGGTCGACGGCGAATACCGCACCTTCGACTTCGAGCAGTGGAGCGGTCTCCGAGTGGTGAAGGGACACGACCGGCGGCAGAACGGCCATGAGCACCAAGCCGTCGTCCACGGCAACGGTTTCGAATGGATCGGAACCAGCCGCGGTCGCCTGCCGGCGCCGCGTGTCATCGTGCTGATCGTCTTCGACCGCGTCCCGCGTCGCCACGTGCGCTTCAGCCGCACCAACGTGATGACACGAGACGGCTTCACTTGTCAGTACTGCGGCGAGCGGCCACCGCGCTCGCAGTTGAATCTCGATCACGTGATTCCGCGCGCACATGGCGGACGCAGCTGCTGGGAGAACGTCGTGGCGAGCTGTCTCGAATGCAATCGCCGCAAGGGCGGGCGCACCCCCGAGCAGGCGGGGCTACGCCTGTTGCGCGCACCGGCGCGCCCGCGCTGGACGCCGCTCGCGACGCTCCCGCTCGCGCACATCCGACACGACGAGTGGCGACCCTTCTTGCGCGTGGTCGACAGCTCGTTCGCGCGCGAAGCGCGGCATTAGGCGACCGGGAGCCGCATGACCCAGCCGCGCGACGCCAGGACACCGACGGGCGCACATCGTGCGCTCCCCCCGTCCTATGGCGCGGCTCCGCGCCTCGTCGCGGTGGGCGGCGGCAAGGGAGGCGTCGGCAAGACGCTGGTCGCTGCGAACCTGGCGGCGGCGCTCGCGCAGGCGGGTCGCCGGGTGGTGGCCGTCGATACCGATCTCGAAGGCGCCAACCTGCACACCGTGCTCGGCGTCGGCGCACCGCGTGTGAGCCTCGCCGACTACGTCGCCAAGCGCGAGCCCGATCTCCGCAAGCTGCTGGTCGACACGCCGATCCCCGGGCTCAGGCTGATTGCCGGCACGCACGGACATCTCGGTGCGCCGCAGCCGCGGTCGTTTCGCCGCGTCGCGTTGCTGGGCGAGCTGCGCAAGCTGCCCGCCGATTTCGTGCTGGTCGATCTCGGCGCGGGCACGCACCCGTCGGTGATGGACTACTTCCTGGTCGGCGACGACGGCATCCTGGTGCTGACACCCGAACCCACGTCGGTCGAGAACGCCTACTCGTTCCTGCGCGCCGCGTTCTACCGGCGCTTGCGCCTCGCAATGACCAGCGAATCGGCGCGCAAGCTCGTGAACCAGGCGATGGATCAGGGCAACGAGCGCGGCATCCGCACGCCTCTCGACCTGCTCCGCGAAGTGCGCGCGATCGCGCCCGAAGAGGGGCAGCGCCTCACCGCGGCGATCCAGGGTTTCCGGCCACGCATCGTGGTGAACTCCGTGCGCAGCGCCGAGGACGTGCGGCTCGGCTTCGCGGTGCGCAGCGTCTGCCGCAAGTACTTCGGGATCGCCGCCGATTACATCGGCTACGTGAATCATGACGACGCCGTGACGCAGGCGATCCGCCAGCGCCGTCCGGTGGTGGTGACGCACCCGCACGCGGACGCTGCGGTGTACCTGACGCGCATTGCGCGCAAACTGCTCCAGAATGGTGGACCCGGTCGCGCCACGCGTGCGCCGCGCGCCACCGCGCAGGCAGATTTCGCGGCGAGGCGACCCACGGCATGAGAGACGAAGGCGACCTGGACCACTACGACGTGCTCGAAGTCGATCCCGATGCGGCGCCCGACGAGATCGAACGCTCCTACCGAGTCCTCTCCGCCGCGTACGAAGGCGACTCGCTCGCGACCTATTCGCTGTTCGGCGCCGAAGAGGCCGAGCAGCTGCGCGATCGCATCGACCAGGCGTATCGCGTGCTCTCCGATCCCGCGATGCGCCGCTCCTACGACGCCGCGCGCATCGGCGAATACCGGAGCAGGACGAGTACGGCGACGAGCCTGTGACGCTCGCGCCGCTCAACGACGGGTTGGCGCAGCCTCTCGCCGAACCGCCCTCGCGTGAGGTGCCCACCTTCGATCGCATGGGCGACGGTTCGGAAGAAGAGTCCGACGAAGAGGCGGTGTGGGACGGCGCGCGTCTGCGCCGCGCGCGTTTGTTGCGCAGTGTCGAGGTCGAAGACGTGGCGAGTGCCACCAAGATCAATCCGGCCTATCTGCGCTTCCTCGAAGAGGATCGCTTCGACGATCTCCCGGCCGTCGTCTACGTGCGCGGGTTCGTCGCGGCCTATGCGCGCTTCCTCGGTCTCGACGCAAACGCTCGTGGCGCGCAGCTACTCGCTGCGCTTCGAAGAGCAGCGCCAGGCCAAGCCGCGCGGGCGCCTGCTCGGCCGGCGCTGAAGCCGCCCAGATTGTTGCACCTCGCAGTGGACGAGAGCCTGGCCGGGCAGCGACTCGACCAGGCCCTCGCGCAACTCGCCGGTGTGCCGCGTGCGCAGGCGCAGCGCTGGATCGAAGCGGGTCGCGTTGCGGTGGACGGCGGCAGCGCGCGGCCGTCGCAACGCGTCGCAGCGGGTGCGGAGATCGACGTCGATCCGCCCGAAGTAACGGCGCTCGCTGCGCTGCCCGAGCCGATTCCGCTCGCGATCCTGTACGAAGACGCGGAGCTGATCGTGATCGACAAACCGGCGGGTCTCGTCGTGCACCCGGCGCCGGGGCATCCGGGCGGCACGCTGGTGAACGCGCTGCTGCACCATTGTCGCGACCTCGCTGGCATCGGCGGCGTGCTGCGCCCGGGCATCGTGCACCGCCTCGACCGCGGCACGTCGGGTGTGCTGGTCGCCGCCAAGCGCGACGCCGCTCACGCGGCACTCGCCGCGCAGTTCCACGACCACAGCATCGAGCGCGTCTACTTCGCGCTGGTGCGCGGCGTGCCGGGCGCCGAGTCGGGGCGCATCGAGCGCGCAATCGGGCGCCATCCGACCGACCGCAAGCGAATGTCGGTGAGCAGCAGGAGCGGTCGCGCGGCAGAGACGCATTGGCGCGTCGCGCAGCGCTTCGCGAAGAGCGGTGTCGCGCTGCTCGAAGTCCGGCCCGCCAGCGGACGAACCCACCAGATCCGCGTGCACCTGACGTCGGCGGGAACGCCGATCGTCGGCGACCCGGTGTACGGACGCGGTGGCGAAGCGTTCGGGCTCGAGCGACCTGCGCTGCACGCCGCCGTGCTCGGCTTCACGCACCCGACGAGCGGCGAGCGGCTGCGCTTCGAGGCGCCGCTGCCGGCGGACTTCGCGGCGGCGCTCGCCGTCGCCGCGCGGCGCGAGGGATCCACGTGAGCTGGATTCGCCATCCGCTGCTCGACGCAGCGTCCGTCGCGCACGGCTTCGGCACGCGCGACTGTGTCGAGCCTGCAGCTCTCGTGCGCGCGCGACAGGTGCACGGACGCGACGTCGTGCGTGTGACACGGTCCGCGAACAGCGCTCGTCGGCGCGGCCGATGCGCTCGTCTGCGACGTGCCGGGGCTCGCGATCGGCGTCGTCACCGCCGATTGCCTGCCGGTGTTGATCGCGGCGCCGTCGGGCGCGGTCGCCGCCGCGCACGCGGGATGGCGCGGACTCGCGGCGGGCGTGCTCGCGGCGACGGTCGCAGCGCTGCGCGAGATCGCGCCGGACGCGGATCGCGGGGTCGCCGTGATCGGGCCGCACGTCGGCGCGTCCTGCTACGAAGTGGACGAGCCCGTGGTGCGCGCGCTCGTCGCACGCTTCGGCGACGCAATGGACGTTCGGCGCTGCGCGAGACGCGCGCGGGGCACATGCAGATCGACCTCGCCCGACTCGCGCGTCTCGATCTCGAATCCGCGGGGCTCGCGAGGAGCACATCGCAGCGATTCCCGACGCCTGCACGGCTTGCGATGCCGAGCGCTTCTACAGCTTTCGCCGCGACGGACCGGGTGCCGGGCGGCTGTTTCATTTCGTCATGGCGGGCGTGTCTGGACCTGAACAATGATGCGCGAGGACTCGCCATCACTATTGACACGCTTGGAGCGCCGACATAGGCTCGCCATCGTTCCGAGCCAGTCAGTGAACTCTCGACCCCTTCGATTGCATGGATTCCGCGGGCTGGCGTATCGATCCTTGATCGCAGCGACCCTGGGCATGGAAGCCCTGCCACCCAGCTTCCGCCACCCAGCAAGGTCCGCGAAAGAAGCAGATCGCGACTTCGGTCGAAACGAGATCGAAGACGGACCGGAGAAGATTTCGGTCAACTTACGAGGCCGACGTTCCGAACAAGAGCGAGAGCCAAGCCCTCCAAATCTGAAGCGCGACCCGGAAGGTGAGTTCCTCCCGACCACCGGACGCGATCCGCACGCCGACCGCCTTTACGACGGCGGAGCAGCCCGGCGGGAAGCCCCCGCACACTCCACCGATCGACACACAGCCTGAATCCAATCGAAGCGAACCAGGCGCGATACCCGCGCAACCAACCGAGGACCAGGACCCGTGAGCATGGACCGAACGAGTGAAACGCATAACGGCGGCATGGGCGGCAATCGCCCGCGACGCGGTCGACGCCGCTCGCGTGGCGGCGGCGGCAACGGCTCCGGCCCGAACGGAATGGCCGGCCCCGGCCCCGGCCGCGGCAATCGCCAGTCGCCGCAGGACATCCTCGACGTTGCGGATGAACTCACCGAAGAAGATCTCCTCGACGACGGGGAACGCGTCGGCGAGAGCCTCGACGTCGCCGAGCTGAAGCGCACGCCGATGGAGAAGCTGACGGAGCTCGGCGAGTCGCTCGCGGTCGAGAACGCCGCCGGCATGCGCAAGCAGGATCTGATCTTCGCGATCCTCAAGGCCAACGCCGAGAACCGCGGCAAGATCTACGCGGAAGGCGTGCTCGAGACCTTGCCCGACGGCTTCGGTTTCCTGCGCTCGCCCGACGAGAGCTATCTGGCGGGGCCCGACGACGTCTACGTCTCGCCGTCGCAGATCCGCCGCTTCGGCCTGCGCACCGGCGACTCGATCCGCGGACAGATCCGCCCGCCCAACGACGGCGAGCGCTACTTCGCACTGCTCAAGGTCGAGACCATCAACTTCGACGCGCCCGAGCAGCTCCGCCACCGCATCAACTTCGACAACCTGACGCCGCTCTATCCCGAGGAGAAGTTCAAGCTCGAGGCGTCGGGCATCGCCACCGGGCGCATCATCGACCTGATCGCACCGCTCGGGAAGGGCCAGCGCGCGCTCATCACGTCGCCGCCCAAGGCCGGCAAGACGATGATCCTGAAGGACATCGCCAACGCGATCGCCGAGAACCACCCGGAGGTCTACCTGATCGTGCTGCTGATCGACGAGCGGCCCGAAGAAGTGACCGACATGCAGCGCAACGTGAAGGGCGAGGTGATCTCCTCGACCTTCGACGAACCGGCGACGCGCCACGTGCAGGTCGCCGACATGGTGATCGAGAAGGCCAAGCGCCTGGTCGAGCACAAGCGCGACGTGGTGATCCTGCTCGACTCGATCACGCGCCTGGCGCGCGCCCACAACACCGTGGTGCCGCACTCGGGCAAGATCCTCTCGGGCGGCGTCGACTCGAACGCGATGCACAAGCCGAAGCGCTTCTTCGGCGCGGCGCGCAACGTCGAGGAAGGCGGCAGCCTCACGATCGTCGGCACGGCGCTGATCGAGACCGGCTCGCGCATGGACGAGGTGATCTTCGAGGAGTTCAAGGGCACCGGGAACAGCGAACTGGTGCTCGATCGCAAGCTCGCCGACCGGCGCACCTACCCGGCCATCGACATCAACAAGTCGGCGACGCGCCGCGAGGAGCTGTTGCTCGACGACACCACGCTGAACCGCATGTACGTGCTGCGCAAGGTGCTCTCGCCGCTCAATCCGGTGGACTCGATGGAGTTCCTGCTGGAGAAGGTGAAGGCGACCGACTCCAACGCGGAGTTCCTCGACTCGATGAACTCCTGAGGCGGCCAGCCTCCGGTCCGGCGCTTGCGCGGTGATGCGACCTCCGCCGTCGGTCGCGTGAGGCATGCCCGCGCGCGCCGCGATGTCGCTGCGGGGCTTCTGCTTGCTGCTCTCGTCGCGCTCGGATCGGCGCGCGCGTCCGCCGCGCAGACGCCGGGGCCTCCGCATCCCGAGGTGCTGATCGTCGTGAACGGGGCGAGCCCCGTTTCGATGGCGATCGGGAACTACTACCGCGAGAAGCGCAACGTCCCGGGCGAGAACGTCGTGACGCTCAGCATCCCGCTCGCCGACGCAATGCTCGGCAACTCGGTGCAAGAGACGATCTCCAGCAAGGCGGCGTTCGACAGCCAGCTGCGCCTGCCGATCGAACAATTCCTGCAACAACACGGCCTCATCGACTCGATCCGGATCATGGTGCTGGCGAGCGGCATCCCGCATCTCTATCTGCCGCGGAGTTGCGCGATTGACGGGGCGTATCTGCGCGATTGCCCGCGCGCGTCGGTGGACGCGGAGCTGGCGGTGCTGTTCTCGGAACTCGTGGGTGCGGGTGGCCTCGGTCCGAATGGCGAGGCGGTGAATCCGTACTTCGACTCGTCGGTTTCATTCGCCGCGTGGCGCGCCCAGCATCCCCAAGCGCCGCTTCGCTATCTGGTGTCACGCGTGGCCGGCTTCCAGACGCCGCTCGATCCGGCAACCGGCATCCCCGCCGACGTGAAATCGCTGATCGACGGCGCCCAGGCTCCCGCGCGCCTTGGGACGGTGCTCGTCGACGAAGATCCCAACGCCGCTCCCGGCCGGCGCGCGGGCAATCGCATTCTGCTGAGCCCGATCGAGTCGCTGTTGCGCGGTCGCGGCGTTTCCGTGCTGCACGATCAGAGCAATCTCTTCGTTTCGAGCCCGATCGCGCTGCTCGGCTACGCCTCGTGGGGCAGCAACGACAGCCACAGCGGAACGCCGCCGTTCTACGGCTCGATCGCGGGGAAACTCATTCCGGGTTCGTTCGCGCCGCGCTCGATCGCGGTGGATCTGGTCAGCACCAACGCGCGTACCTTCGTGTCGCCCGTCGCGAGCTACGGACAGTCTCTCAGCGCCGACCTGATCCACCTTGGTGCGAGCGGCGTCGCTGCGAACGCCACCGAGCCGATGCTGATCGGCCTGGCGCGCCCCCCGATCCTGTTTCGCAACTACTTCCAGGGAACGCCCGCGATCGAGGCGTTCTATCGCAGCGTGCCGTACCTCTCCTGGATGAACGTCTATCTCGGCGATCCGCTGATGACGAGCGTCGCACGCGTCGCCACTGGCGACGACCTCGACGGCGACGGCGTGCGCGATGCGAGCGACAATTGCCTCGAAGTCCCGAACCGCGACCAGCGCGACACCGACGGCGACGGCTACGGGAACCTGTGCGACGCCGACTTCGACAACGACGGTCGCGTGACCGCCGGTTGGCGTCCGATGCCACCCGGCGTCACCGGCGATCTCGACGCGCTCGAAGGCGCGATCGCCGCGCATCGCTACGACGCGAATCTCGATCTCGATGGCGATCACGACGTGGACGGCGACGACGCGACGATCGCGTCGCTCTCGCTGTTCCTGGCGCCGGGTCCACGCGGTTTGCGTTGATCCGACCGATGCGCAGTTCGCGCATCCAGCCTTCTTCGCGATGCAATTGCGAATCGCCGCGATGCAGGCGTGGAGCAGCGACGGACTCGCCCTCAGTTGCCGTGACTGGACTCACATAGCGGCTGGCACAGTGCGCCGAACGGGTGGCCATGGACCCGAGGCGCGCCACGACGTGGGCGGCGTTGTCAAAGACGCTTGCCCTTTCCATCCTGCTGATCGTTCTGGCCGATGCCGCAGAGGCTCGGCTCATCACGGTTCGTTGGAGCAGTCCCGACCCGGCCGCGGTGACGGGCTTCCGCGTCTACACGCGCGCCGCGAGCCAGTCCTTCGGAACGTCCGCGTACGACGGAATGCCGACGGCCATGGCTGGTGTCTACTCGATCCCGCTCACCGTGAGCGACGTGGCCGGGACCTATGTCACCGCGACGGCCTATAACAGCGTCGGGGAGAGTTCGCGCTCGAACGAGTTGCTCTTCGCAGCGCCCGTTTGCGGCGATGGCATCCTCGATGCGGGCGAGCAGTGCGACGATGGAAACACCACCCCTGGCGACGGGTGTAGTGCCAGCTGCACCACTGAGTCCACGGGAAGCTGGCCTTCGGCTACCGAGCCCATGGGGCACAACGATCCCTATTGTGAGGCCACCTACGGGAAGACTCCTGCCGAGATCGAGGCAACTCCGTGCGGAGTCACAGAGAACATCGCGGCGAACACGACCGTTTCTGCCTGCACCCACAATAATGTCATCGACTTTCAGGGTGACAACATCACGATCGACTGCGTGAAGTGGAGCACGGGAGCGACCCCGTTCGGAACCCGCTGCGAACAGGCAGACGGATGCGAGAACATCAAGATCCTTCACTCGACGATCACGGGCAATGCAGGCGCAGGAACGACTCAATCCCTGCTGCTGTTCAACTCTCGAATCTGGCCGTTCAAGTCCGTTCTCGTCGAGAAGAACGACATAAGCCGTTCTGACGTGCTCGTGCAGACGGGCAGCTCCATCAACGGAGACACGCTCGCGCTTCCCGGCGAGGGCAATAAGGCGTTGGTCATTCGCGGCAACCGCCTGCATGGCGTCACTCGGTTCGGCTCTAGCGTCACGAACATGATCTATCTGGCTGAGTCCCCTCGCGGCGTTCTGATCGAGGGCAATCTGATCGACGGATCGGATTCGATTGGCGGCGTTGAGGTGGGGTCACTCATTCAGGACATGGCAACGAGCGCGCCGGCTGGGAATCACGTGATCCGAAACAATCACTTCATCAGCGATGCCACTGGCGACGCGATGAACTTCAGCGGGAATCCATACTGTGCCGCGCCAATCAACTTCGATGGCAACAAGATCGACCTGAACTCGTCGGGACTGTTCAACTACACGCTGGGCGCGACCACTTGCCCGCGAATCGACCTACGGGCCGGCGCCTCATGCACCGGCAACACATCTGAAGATGGGTTGCCGATGACGTGCGCGGGCGATGGCGGCGGGGCCTCCCAATCCGTCTGCGGGAATGCCGTTCTCGATGCAGGCGAGCAGTGCGACGACGGCAACACGACCGCCGGCGACGGCTGCAACGCGAGCTGCCGGATCGAGGCGTGCGGCAACGCGGTGCTCGATGCGGGCGAGCAGTGCGACGACGGCAACAAGACCGCCGGCGACGGCTGCAACGCGACCTGCCGGATCGAGGCGTGCGGCAACGCGGTGCTCGATGCGGGCGAGCAATGCGACGACGGCAACAAGACGGCCGGCGACGGCTGCAACGCGACCTGCCGGATCGAGGCGTGCGGCAACGCGGTGCTCGATGCGGGCGAGCAATGCGACGACGGCAACAAGACCGCCGGCGACGGCTGCAACGCGACCTGCCGGATCGAGGCGTGCGGCAACGCGGTGCTCGATGCGGGCGAGCAATGCGACGACGGCAACAAGACCGCCGGCGACGGCTGCAACGCGACCTGCCGGATCGAGGCGTGCGGCAACGCGGTGCTCGACGCCGGCGAGCAGTGCGACGACGGCAACAAGATCGCCGGCGACGGCTGCAACGCGACCTGCCGGATCGAGGCGTGCGGCAACGCGGTGCTCGATGCGGGCGAGCAATGCGACGACGGCAACAAGACGGCCGGCGACGGCTGCAACGCGACCTGCCGGATCGAGGCGTGCGGCAACGCGGTGCTCGACGCCGGCGAGCAGTGCGACGACGGCAACACGGTCGGTGGCGACGGCTGCGATGCCCAGTGCGCGATCGAGGTGACGGGCAGCGTTCCCTACTACCTCGAAGTCGGCGGCTCCTCATGGGTCGATCCGTCGTCGGGACGGCAGTGGAGCACCGACCAGCCCTACGCGACGGGCGGTGTGATCACGAGTACGCCGGGAGTCTCCATCAGCAGCACCAAGCTCGATCCGCTCTACTGGACGCGCCGAGTCGGCGGCGGCTCAGGCGGCGTCCACTTCGGGCTTCCGGTCGCGGGTCTCGGCCCCTACCGCGTTCGCCTGCATTTCGCGGAGTTGGGCGGCGAGGTGAACGCGAGCGGCGAGCGCGTCTTCGACGTACTGCTCGAGGGCGGCGTGGTCGGTCTCACGGACTTCGACGTCTTCAGCGCGGCGGGCGGCAACCGCAGCGCGGTCGTCAGGGACCTCTATGTCCTCGTCGGCGACGGCGTGCTCGACATCGACCTCGTCCCGGTCGCGGGCCTGCCGCCGATGATCGCGGCGATCGAGGTCATCGAGGGCGGCGCGCCGCCGGCATCACCGAGAATAAGGCGCCGCTGAGGAACCAGGACAATCCCAACACCGCCGCGGTGCGAGCCCGGTGCGGGGATCGAGCGCGATGTGTTCGCGTGACGGAAGTCCTGACTCAGCGGGGTCCAAGGCCGGCCAGCGAGGCGTCCTGGTACGAGCCACGCGGCGGCGGATGAAAGCAGCAGGCGACCCACGCCCAGGCGATCGCCTCGGTGAGGACATCCTTCGTGCCGGCGCTGCTTCTCCACCACTCGGTGGGTGGATAGAGGTCTGGCGCGACGCTGCGGATCCCGATCGCGACGCTCTCCCCGAAGGCCATTCGATAGAGCCGCCACGTGCGTCGCGCGTGCGGTCCTTGGGAGACGATGTCGAGCGCCGGCGCGTCGACTCCGTTGCCGGAGACCCACTCGCGCAGCGCGACCGCCGACGCGAAGGTGCGATCGCGCGCCGAGGCAGGCGCCGGGACGGTCACGATGTCGTGATCAGGGATGCCTTGGCTGCGCAGGATCGCTGCCGCCTGTTCGGCGTAGGTCGCGAAGGGCAAGAGTGACGCGTAGTGCTCGACCGGGCCTCCCGTGGTGACGAGCCTCGTGTAGCCCCCCGCTCGCCACAGCCGGGCGGCCTTCTCGAGCGCGCTCTCGTCGACCCAGCCCTCGACGACGAGCAGGCCGCGTCCGACGGGTTCGTTCGGCGCAAGGAAATCGTAGAGTGCGTGCAGGCCGAGCCAGCTCGCGCCCGCAGCGAGGGCGACGAGGAGTGCCCAGCCCGCCGTCGTCGGGAGCCATAGCTCGCGGCGCCGGAGTAGCCTCGGGAGGCGCATCGCGCGCAGCATATCGCGGCGGTCGCCGGCAACGAACGGCCGGCCGCGAGCCGCCACGCGATCTCGATCACTTCGTGTGAGGCGGTGCAGCGTCCGAACGTGGGGGGGTGGGACGCGCGGCGAAGGACGCGGCGCGCGGGCGCAGGCGCCGCGCGGCCGCCAATAGACCCAGACACGCGACCGCGTAGATCAGCAGACCCGCGAGCGTGTGCCACGGATCCGCCGTCACGGTTTCGGCGCCCCAGACCTGCGCGGCCAGCACGGTGAAGACCACGCGCAGCAGGTTCGCTCCCATCGCGATCGGCAGCGCGAGCGCGACCAGCACGACGCGGCGCGTGCTGTTCAGCGGCGAGAGATAGGCGACCAGCACGGCGATCGGCAGCAGGGTCAGGATGGCGGTGAGCCCGCTGCACGCTTCGGCCACCATCAGCGACGCTCCGCCCGCTAGAACGATCACGTTGCCCTGGCGCAACACCTCCACGCCGAGAACGCGGAGGACGCCCTCGGCGGCCCACGACACGAAGAGCAGCAGCTGGACCGCAAACGGGGTGAACCAGTCGGACGGGATCGGCACCATGAAGAGCAGGAACGCGATCGGGAAGGCCAGCGCGCGCAGGCGTCGTCGCCCCTCGCGCCACCAGACGGCGCCGGTGAGCGCTCCCACCAGTGCGATTCCCTGGCCGCTGGCCGAACCCGGCAGCAGGCTCAGGGCATAGAACGCGAGCGCAAGCGCGAGGAGCGCCGCGCCGCGGGCGTCGGTCGCTCGGGGGAGCCGACCCCAGCGATCGCGCGTGCCCCACGCGATCCACCCGGCCACCAAGGGAACCAGGAACCCGTGGGATTGGTGCTCGGTGGCCCCCCACGCGCGGGCGAGCGTCCCCAGTGCGGGCAGGAACGCGACAGCGAGGGCGAGATAGACGACGCGGTCGAGCGGCCCGACGCGAACGCCGCCCTCGGGCGCTTCGATGCGTTCGAACTCGCGCTTGCTCGGCATGGAGGAGCCGAATACCACGGGACGTCGCGCGCGGCGAATCGCGAGCTGAGCGAGCGACTCGAGGTCATCGCGCCGGCAACCCCTCTCGCCAAGCTTCCTCTGTTCCTCGGAGTTCCGGTGTTCGCCCTGATCAATCGAGGCCCGTGACCGCCGTCACACCGGGGCTTTGGGCCCCCGCCGATCCAGACCCAGGACCCGAGGCCGCGTTCCGCCGTTG
This sequence comes from uncultured delta proteobacterium, assembly GCA_963801625.1. GTDB lineage: Bacteria > Myxococcota_A > UBA9160 > UBA9160 > PR03 > PR03. Next base: position 14,538 of record CAWDFQ010000013.1, on the reverse strand, counting down.
GGGCGCAGCGAGCACCTGAGTGCGAGCGCCATCCGGTCCGTTCTGAACGGTGGGGCTCCAACATGACGCGCAAATCGGCCCGTCTCTCGCACCTCGTGATGGCGTTCACGCTTCTGTTGTTGTCTTTCGGCTGCGAGACGCGCGCCATCACGATCGAGATCCCTGGTTTCGGCGACGGCGCGGTCGATGGCGTCTGGCTCTGGCGCTATGCGGATTCGACGGGTCAGTACGAGCGCGCGTGCCGTCTCGAGCTGTCTGCCCCGCAGCTCGATGCGTCCGGGAACGAGGTGTTGCCGTATCTGCAGGTCTGTACCACTCCGGGCGAGGTTGGGATGGATCTGCAGGCCACGATCAGCCGCCTGCCGGCCGACCCCGACACGATCGTCGTGACGGTGTGGTACTTCCGCTACCGCGATCCCGGCCAGTACAAGGCGAGTTCGTACAACGCAGCGGGCGAATCGGCCCTCTCTCCCACGGCGCTCGCTCTCTAGGAGGAGCCGGGCGTCAAGTTATTTTCTGTCAAGTTATTGAGCGACTCGACGGGTGTGCGCCGGTTCCCTCAATAACTTGACAGAAAATAACTTGACGCCCGGCTCCTTCAGGCTGCTGGGCTACGTTCGGGTTCAACCATTCTCACCGCTTTGCCGAGCGGGAAGCCGGAATGTACGAAGCGTTTTTCGGGCTCCGCGAGCTCCCGTTCTCGCTGGCGCCGGATCCCCGGTTTCTGTGGCCCTCCGAGACCCACGAGGAGGGTCTCGCTGCGCTGTACTACGGCATCACGCGCCGGAAGGGCTTCGTGCTGCTGACGGGCGAAGTGGGTACGGGGAAGACCACTCTGCTGCGGGCGGCGCTCGACCGCATCCCGGAAGAGACGGAAACCGCCCTGGTCCTGAACACCGCGGACCTCTCTGCGCTCGATCTCCTCAAATTGATCGCGACCGAGTTCGGCCTGTCGTACGGCGCCGGCACCAAGGCGGACTACCTGATCGCGCTCAACCGATACCTGCTGGGCAGGCTCGAGAAGGGCTTCAACACCGTGCTGGTGATCGACGAGGCCCAGAATCTCGGCCTCCAGGCGCTCGAAGAGGTGCGGCTGCTCTCGAACCTCGAGACCGACACCGAGAAGCTGCTGCAGATCGTGCTCACCGGTCAGCCGGAGCTGCTGGAGCGGCTGACCGATCCGGCCCTGCGGCAGCTGCGCCAGCGCATCGCCATCGAGCATCACCTGGAATCGCTGCGTCCCGAGCAGATCGAACCCTACCTGCGCCATCGCATCGAGGTGGCGGGTGGAAAGTACGAAGAGATCCTCGAGCCGGGTCTCGAGCCGATTTTCTACGCGGCGTCACTCGGTTGCCCGCGGCTCGCGAGCCTGCTCGCGGATCGTTCGCTTCTCGCGGCCTACGCCAAGCAGATCAAGCCGGTGTCGCGCGAGATCCTGGAGGCGAAGGCGCGCCAGCTGATCGCGAGCCGCCCCCGCGGATAGCCCGGCGATCGGGATCTCTCCGCGGCGCGTCGCCGCTCCCCTCTGGGCCGCCTACACAGATCGAACGGCGAACTCATCTGGGCTCACCTGGGTCACCAGGGCGCCGTGTGCTGGAGCCGCCGAACCACGATCCCGCAATGGCGGGTGGATGACACTCGGCGTTCGATCAATTGAGCGGCCGGTCGAGCAAGAAATTCAACAGAGGTTGACACGATCCCCGGATCATAGTCACATAGTAAATAGAGGTGGGGGACGTCGCGAGCCGTGGAAGCGCCCGCCGCCGAGCTGGCAACGGAACGCAGCCATTGGTGGCGGGACTAGCGGAAGCAAGAAGGCTGTCGATGCTGCGGGACCAAGCGGGACGTCTATTCCGAGCCAATATTGCACTCGACGGGGTGCTCGCGGCCGTGGCCTTCGTCGCGGCCATTTCGTTGCCCATCTCGGGCCTCGAGGTCGAGAGCGAAGCGCGCGCGGTGAGGCTGGTGGTCCTCGCGTTCGCCGGCAGCCTGGTCTGGCCGATGGTGCTCGATCGGCTCGGCGCGTACACCTCGCAGCGCCGGAGTTCTCTCGCCCACGTGCTCTCCCGCGTCTGCCTGGCCGGAGCGCTGGCGGTTGCAGTGATCGCCGCGAGCGCAGTCGCGCTTCAGATACCGGTCGCGGGGCGCTTGGCGCTGGTCTGTGGCGCCACCCAGGTGCTCGTGATCGGCGCCTCCCGGATCGTGCTCTTCACCGCACTGCGCACGCTGCGGCGCCGCGGCCGCAACACCCGAAACGTGCTGGTGGTGGGGAGCGGTCCGCGCGCGCGCCACGCGACCGACGTGATCGACGAGCACCCCGAGTGGGGACTGCGCGTGATCGGCTTCGTCGACGAAGGCGACTTCCCTTTCGATCCGCAGCTGCTGAGGGCGACCCTCGGGCGGCGGAACGAGCCGCGGGTCCACAAGATCCAGGACGTGACCAATCTCTTCCGGGAGAAGGTCATCGACGAAGTCGTCGTGGCGTGTCCGCGCTCGATGCTCGCGTCGATTGCGCCGGTGATCTCGATCTGCGCGGCGCTGGGCGTCCCGGTGACGCTGCTCTCGGACCTCTTCAGCGACATCCTCCAGCCGCCGCCGCACGCGATGCGATTCGGGCCGCACCCGGCGCTCAGCTTCTCCGTGGTGCATCACGATCTTGCGCAGGTGCGCATCAAGCGCGCGATCGACGCCATCGGCGCTGCGGTTTTCCTTGCGATCTCGGCGCCAGTCCTGATCGGCGCGGCGATCGCGATCCGGATCACGTCTTCTGGGCCCGTCTTGTTCCGCCAGCAGCGATGCGGTCTCTATGGGCGCCGCTTCACGATGCTCAAGCTGCGAACCATGCATGCGGACGCTGAGGCGTGTCGATCGGATCTCGAGCAGCTCAACGAGATGGATGGTCCCGTCTTCAAGATCCAAAATGACCCGCGCGTCACGCCCGTCGGACGCTTCCTGCGCCGCTACAGCCTCGACGAGATTCCCCAGCTCTGGAACGTCTGGCGGGGCGATATGAGCCTCGTCGGCCCGCGGCCGCCCATCCCGGACGAGGTCGATCAGTACCACGTCCTGCAGCGACGCCGTCTCTCGATGCGCCCCGGTCTCACCTGCCTCTGGCAGGTGGCGGGCCGCAATGAGATCGGCTTCGAGGACTGGGTGCGCCTGGACCTCGAGTACATCGACAACTGGTCGCTCGCACTCGACTGCCAGATCCTGCTGCGCACCGTTCCCGCCGTGCTGCGCGGGACCGGAGCGAGCTAGGATCCCGATCCAAGAACCGCCATCGCCCTCACACTGGCACGTATGTCGCCTCTCGACGACTGGCAGCGCCGTCGCGCCAGGACGGCGAGGAGGCCAGCAGCCACGCCCCCGAGCGTTGCTGCAGCCGGTTCGGGCACAAACTCGACTGCGCCGATGTCGGTCGCAGCACCTTGCGGACGCGGCGTGCCAAGCGCGTCGAACGGTGGCGCCGACGCATTGTCGCCCTGATCGATGAGGCGGCTGTCGAGCCCGGGCGTGAAGTCCGCGATCTCGAAGACGAGCGGCTTGCCCATGGGCTGCCGCCACGACGTCGGATCGCTGAAATCGGAGAGGTTCGGGGCCACCGCGAAATCCGGTTCGCCAATGGTGTTGCCGCGCTCGTCGCCGAAAATCGCCGGGGTCTTGTTCCAGCTCGCGACGTCGGCCACCCGGTTATCGAGAAAGCGATGCTCGACCGCCACGTATGGAGCGCCAATGTGGCTGTAGTTGATTGAGTGCAGGACGTTGTTCGTAACGTCCATCCCGGTCACGCCATCACCGACCGCGAGACCCCCGTACCAGCCCTTCCAGATCACGTTGTTGTGGATCGCGATTCCCTGAGTCTGGAACACGTACATCGTGAAGCCGGATTCCGGCGTTATGAAGACGTTGTTCGTGAAGACGAGATCGCGGCTGTACTGAGCCGTGCCGCTGGCGTCGTTGGAGAGGAAAACGGCGGCAGTGCTGCGCACGTCGAAGATCAGATTCCCGGTGATCGTCGAGCTCGAAACGTGAACGAGCTCGATGCCATCGCTGTGGCCGTTGTAGCAGGGGCCGAGGATGCCCCCATCCGTGCCTTTGCCGAGCAATCGGTAGACGGCGTTGCCCTCGATCACGAGCCCGGTCGCGTCGGAGATCTCGAGGCCGTCGTCGGCGATGTCGTGGATCTCGTTCTGCGCAATCGTGACGGCCCGGCTGTTCGCGATCGACACGCCCTCGCAGGCTTCGCCGCCTCCGTCCACGTCGCTGCTCTCTACGACCACGTCCCGGGAGTCCCGGACCGCCACGACCGAGTCCGCGGACTCGATCGAGAAATGAGCGTTGCGCACGGTGATCGAGTCGCTGTTCCGGATGATCAGGCGCTCGTAGTGGCCGCCGTCGAAGACCTGATGGCTCTGGCCGTCGACCACGAGGTCGCTCGAACCGGCGGGACAGGCCCAGAGGAACCCCAAGAGCGAGAGGATGCACCGAACCGGAGCGCCGTATTTCATGGTGGCCAGTTCCCTTCCATCCGCGCCAGTAGTCACCCCACCCCGAGCGACGGGCGCAGCGGGGCTGCCGATCGATCGCAACCAGATACCGTCGGAACATCTCGAGCCCGCCGTGAGCAGAGATCGATTCCTCGGAGAAGCGGATCGGTAGATCGTGGCCAAAGCGAGCCCGAATCCGGCTCCTACTCGGCTTCACAACAGCGGTTCATTGGCGCGTGCACTGAAGTCTGGTAACTCCATCTCTCACAGTGTCGGGGCCAATTTCGCTTTCAATCTGCCCTCAGGCGTAGGGATGTCGGACTGGGGCGTTCATGATGTTGGCGTGGCACCGAAGCTCCGCCATCTTCTTTCGTTCCGTCAGGCGCCTTGCGACTTTGGAATACGTGGGGCCAGCAGATACATGAGAGCTTCTATCTGAGGGAATGGCACTCGGATCGCATGGATGGTCGCGTAGTAGATGGCGTCGGATTCGGGCGGAGGATTCCAGCGCGCGTGCACCGGCCATGGCGCGCCGACGCGATCGGATCGATGGCTGCTCGTGCGAAAGACAGTCACCTGCGAGTGCCGCTCGGAAGTACTCGCCGAGGAGCTGCCGGCAGCCGATCACGGGATTACGGCGAGATGATCAGGCTTCCATCGGACCAAATCGGATCGGGGAGGCGTGGGTGAGCGATCTGCATCCCGTCGGCCGCGACCGTGTCGCGATGCTCCTCCCGCAGTTCGCTGACGCGAACTACCGCCAGACGTGGAGCTACGCCGCCTCGGCTGCGCAGCGACTGGGAGCAAGGAGCGAATGGGCGGAGATATGCAGCGAACGAGAGACCATCGGCCTCGCGAATGTCAGGGTCAAAGCGCTTCCGTTGGGGCTTGGCGGCGTCGCGTTCGTCTCAGGTGGTCCGCTTGTGCGAAGCCGAACATGCGCGGCCGTTGCCAGTGATGTCGCGGCCTTCGAGGCAAGCATCGCGGCATTGGCCGAAGAGTACATCCGTCGGCGTGGCCTGAAGCTCCGGATCCATGCCGCAGTCGGGACGCCAGACTGGAACTTCGCTCAAAGGGACGTGCTCTCCGCACACGGATTCGTGGTAGTGGAGTCAGCGGCGATCTATCGCACACTCATCAAGTCGATCCGTGGCACAGACGACGAGCTTCGCAAGTCGCTCGCGCAGAAATGGCGGAACCAACTCAACGCCGCCGATCGGCAGGGCCTCACGATCGAATGCGGCGACGACATTCGGCTGTTCGAACGCTTTGAGATCCTCTTTCGCCACACGCGCGACCAGAAGGGTTTCTTCGTCGACCTCGATCTCGACTTCTTCCGGGCTGTGCGGCAGGACAGCAAAGAGGCAGAGCCGAAGCCTTGGATCACCCTCATTCGGAGCGGCGGGCTGGATGTCTCGGGCCACCTCGGGATGTACATGGGTGACGCCGCTGTCTACCTGCTGGGGGGCACGAACGACGAAGGCCGCCGGGTGAAGGCTGCGTACTTGGCGCAATGGGAGGCGATGCGCCACGCGAGGGCGCAGGGCTGCGTTTGGTATGACACCGGAGGCATCGATCCACTCGGCAACCCTGGCGTGTTCCATTTCAAGGCAGGTCTCGCGGGCGTCGATGTTACGGCGGCGGGGCCAGTTGAACGTGCACCTCGGGGGCCGCGGGCGTTCATTACGAAGGTTGCGGAGCAGGCGTATCGCCGCATGCGAGCGCGGCCTCGTTCATCGTGAGTCCGTTGGTGGTTGATGGGATTTGCTGCGAATCCTCTTCGTCATGCCAATCACGTTTCTCATCGCCGTTCGCCATTCAGCCGGCAAGTTCTCGCGTTCGTACTACGGCGCACGAATACCAGTTCCATGCCGGGTGACTACCGTCCTACGAGAGTGCGTCGACCCTGTGTTGCTCAGCCCTTTCAGCTTGCGGACATTGCCCTACTGCCAGTGCTCGGATCGCTGCTGCGCATCGCATAGGCGGGCGCCGGCGGCCCCCCGTTCTGCCATTGCCCCCGTAGCCGCCAGACTTCGCCCCAGACCGGGCCGCGCGCACCTGCCCCGGCGTGACCCGCCAGGCCGAGCACGCGGCCCCCGACCCAGCGGGAGAGCGCCCAGAGCTTCAGCATCAACACACCGAAGCGTCGCTCCAGCGGGGACCAGTGTTTGTGGAAGAGTGTCACATGGGCTCCGAAGAGCCGCACCAGCTTGTGCGGTTCAGACGGCTCGGAGGCCGCGCCGTGGTGCACGATGGCCGCGTCCGGGGTGAACATCGGCCGGAATCCGCGTGCTCGCGCGCGCAGGCACAGATCGGTCTCCTCACCGTACATGAAGAAGGCTGGATCGAAGCCGCCGAGCTCGTCCCACAACTCCCGCGTGATCATCAGGAAGCAGCCGACCACCACGTCGACCTCGCGCACTGAATCGCGTTGCCAGGGGCTGAGGCCGGTGGGATCGAAGAGTGGGTGCATCCGGAACGCGGTGGTGAGCCCCGTCGCCTGACACAGCATGCTCCAGGGGGTGGGCCGGCCGCGGCACGACCAGGGGTCCAGCGAGCCATCGTCGTTGAGAGTGCGGCCGCCCGTTATGCCGGCTTCCGGGTGCGCGATCGAGAACTCGAGCAGGCGATCGATGGCGCCATGTTGCACGCGCGTATCCGGGTTCAGCAGCAGGAAGCGCTCGCCGCGAGCCGCTCGCCGCGCCAGGTTGTTGCCCGCGCCGAAGCCCAGGTTGACGTCACTGCGCAGCAGTCGCACCGACGGGAATTCGCGCTCGACCATCTCCGCGGAGCCGTCCGCCGACGCGTTGTCGACGAGGAGGATCTCGCTCTCGACACCGATGCCGGATTCCAGGATCGAGCGCAGACAGCATCGGGTGAGCTCACGCGTGTTGTAGCTCACCACGAAGATCGAGAGATCCATCACGCCCCGGTGGGTCGCGCCAGGGCGGAGCGGATCAGCACCAGCGCGCGCTCCGCCTGGTGCGACCAGGTCTCATGACGCACACGGTCGCGCAACCGCTCTGCGTCGCCTGCGGGCTCGGAGCTCGCTGCGCGGATGGCGGCTGCGAACTCCTCGGCGCCCTGTGCCACACGCACGCTCCCCTGGTAACGCCGTAGCTCGTCGAACCAGGTCGTGACCACCGGGCGTCCGGCCGCCAGGTACTCCTTCAACTTGATCGGGTTGCAGGCCTGGATCCAGGGGCTTCCGTTCCACGGCATGATCAACACGTCGCAATGACCCGGGTAGGCGGAGACCTGCTCGTAGCTCTTCTGGCCGAGGAAGTTGACGTTCGGGCGCTCGAGCCAGCCGTTTGCCAGCGTGGTACCGCCGACGAGCACGAAATGGAAATCGGGGAGCATGTCGACGACCCGGGCGAACAGGTCGGGATCGAAGGTGTGCTCGTCGATCGACCCGATGAAGCCGACGCGGGGCCGCGGAATCCTGCGCAGGTCCTCCGGCTCCGGGTCCTCGGCGCCCTTGGCGAACTTCTCGAAGTCCACCCCGTGGTCCACGAAGGCGGGGTTCCGGCAGTCGCCCTTTTCCGACTCGAGCAACGCGCTGGAGCAGAACACGGTGAGATCAGCGGCGCGTTTGAGCAGGCGGTCGTAGCGGGCGATCCGCTCGGGATCGACGCCGGGGAAGGCCTCGTAGCAGTCGGTCCGGCAGTAGACGAGCCCGACCTCGCCGAGATGGCCCACGATGTCCCAGGCGACTGGGTTGGAGACCCAGAGCAGCGGCGCCCGGAAGCCCAGGCGTCGCACCGCGCGGCGCGTCTGTGCCGCAAGGAGCGGCGTCGAGAGGCGCTGCGCCAGCCTTCCGGGCACGTTGAATGGGCTGTATACGTGGAAGCGCTCGCGCACGGGCACGACACCGCGGCGCATGCTCGAGAGCTTGCGGCCGATGCGCGTCAGGAACGTGGCCCCCTCGCGGGGGGTGGGGAAGCGCATCCCGACCGAGTTTACGTACAGCACCGGAACTTGCCGCGTCAGCTCGCGCATGATCTGCAGGTCGAAGTGGCCGCGGTTGTGGTACCACCAATCTACGCTGCCGAAGCAGACGACCGAGTCGAAGGGCAGGTCCGCGGACAGCCCCCGAGCTGATACGACAGGCGCTTCGATCATCCCGATTCCTTGCCTCGGACGCTGGCTCACTCGAAGCGCTACCCAGTTGGACATTGCGACCGTGCCGGTCCACGCTTCACCAGTCTCGGCAGAGTACGCCAGCACCCTTAGCCAGCACGACCGCGCCGCAGAGCGCCGGATCCGAGCCCGGGCCGGGCGGCTCGGTCGGGTCCGGGCCCCATCCCGCTCCCCGACGTCGACGCTCCTATGCAGCCCTCCGACTCCCTCGCCTCCATCGGCCGTGGCTTCGGTTCCCCTTGCGCACGGCGTACCTCGATGCGGGCGCTTGTCCTTGGCCGGCGCCGCGCGTGCGTCCGCAGACGCGCGACACGTCGGAGACGGATCACGCGGCTCTCCGCGTCACCGGTTGCTGTCGAGGAGAAGCGAGGGCCCCCAGGTTCCTGGGCCGTCCCCTTCCTGCGTGCGGTGGCCCTACACCCGGCCGGATACGATCCTCTCCTCGCCCACCGAAACGGAGAGGTCGTCGTCGCCTTCAGGTGAAACAGAACCCTGGGCATCCGGGATGACATAGATTTCGAGGCCGCAAACCCCGCGGCCCACACGCGCGCTTACGCTTCGCCGACCTCGCTACCGGCTCGGGCGGGCTCACCCTTGGCCGGGAGGGCTTCGCACCCGCGGGACGACAGACGAAGTTTCATGGAGTCATCGCCCCCTCCAATCCCCTTCGACCAGCAGCACTCGCAGCGCCCCTGCTCGCGGCGTGCGCCCAAGCCGACGCTTTCGCGGATCACGCGGGCGCAGGGTTGCTCTAGTTCCCGCGGCGTCTCCGACTTGCCGCGAGACCCAAGACAGGCATCACGAGCGCGAGCTCCGCGCCGAGGCCGCAAGTGTTCGGGGCCTCGCGGTTGCGGTCGGGCTTGCCAAGGCACTCCGGGTCGGCCGCTCCCACCACGGGCGTGGCCGGGTTGAACTCCGCGTCGATGGAGCCGTCGTTGTCGAGATCCAGCGAGGCCCCTCCGTCGAAGTCGATGCCGGTCTGGTTATCGTTGTTCAGGCCGTCCTGGCACTGCGGGTTCTCGCGTACCGATATCGGAGACGCGCATCCAGGATCGCCGCCGCCGAGAGCGAGGAAGTCGATTGCACCGTCCCCATCGTTGTCCGCGCCATCGTCGCAGGCGAGCGTGGGGGAGTGCTCGTCGAGGTCCGCAGCGTCGGCGCAGCCCGAGTCGGCCGCATCCACGAAGCCGTCGCCGTCGTTGTCGATGCCGTCGCCGCACTGCTCGGCGGGCGTGCAAGCCACACCCACGCATTGGAGGGGATTCCCGTTCCCGCTCGCTCGGTTGCCACCGCCGTCGATAGCGTCCGGCGCCTCAATTCCCAGATCGGCGTTCAACACTGCAACGTTCCCGCTGATCGTCACGCCGTCACTGCGACGATCTCACCACTCACCGTGATGCCATCGCCCGTAGTGTCAGGGCCGCTCGACAGCGGCCCGAATCCGTTACCTGAGAAGAAGTTGTCCTCGATCGATGCCTCGACGGCCGAGAAGGTTGCGGACAGTGATCGGTTGCACAAATCGTCCCATAAAAGATGCCCGCCCTGCGGTTGCTGACGAAATCGTTCCGCAGGACATGATTGTCGACCGAACCACCGGAGTATGGCGAGCACTGGTCAACAGAGAAAGTGACGCCTACTCCGTTGGCATAAACCTGTTGTCGACGACCGTGTTGGAATAGCCCCTATAACGATCGTTCCAAAGCCTACCCCGACGTCGTTTCCGCGGAACTCGTTGGAGGAAATAAAGTTGTCGCCCGAGTTGCGATGATGATCGCCCTCCCATTGTCCTCAAAGACGGAGTTCGTGATCGTTAGTTTCTAGCCACCTACCCCCCGATATCAACGCGACTTCATTGCCCGAGAAGAAGCATCCATTGATCACTGCCGCGCCCGGCTCCACGGTGTAGAGGCCGGCTGCGGTTGCCATCGAGAATTTGAACGTTCTCAAGGACGCAGTTACGCAGGTTATGAGCGAGACTTGACTCCCAAGGAGTGTTCCGTTTTCGATTGTTCACTCCACGTGTTTCGAGTGGATCTGGACGGTATAGAGTACAGATATCGGACTTCGAGTGTATGCCCATTGAGATCGAGCCTCGCGCCGGAACCGAGTCCGACGCTCGACGACGGGCAAGAAACATCTCGATCTAGTACGAAATTTCCCTCGATCGTCAGACCACACGGAGGCTCCCCCGCGCCAAGCGGCTGTAGCGCCAGAGACATCGCCTTATCGATCGGCGACATGGCGTGCCGATGAGCGTGAAGCAGATCACCAAGCGCATTCTGGGCGTGCGCCTCGACGGCACCTCCCATGAGCATGACCACCACCAAGAGTGTTCTGATCATGCGTGGCCTCCTCTGCTTTCTTTGCTCCACCTCTCGAGAGGCGCAGCGGCCGACGCGGCGAGATGTGCGTCGAATCAACCCACCTACCTTACGTGAGAGGGAGGAACCCGGGCGCACTATTTGCATGGCTGCCCTTCGCGCGGCTGCGCATCGGTCATGCATCGGACGTTCCGCAGCCCTAGGCGTGTCTGCACGCAGCGGGGGCCGAGCCGCTGAGGCATTGCGTCTCGAAGGTCCATCAGTCTGTGTTGCTACGGCACAAACACCGCGGCGCCGCAAGCCGCGGAGGCCCGGGCGCCTGGATGCTGTCCGAATGACTGCGCGGTGTCGGGCTCCCCGTCCACCGCGAAGCCGCGCCTCTCGACTGGTGGTTGAGATGCCGGGCGGCCTCCACTGCTACCCGGCCGACTTGATCAGACCCACCCTTTTCGGCGTAGTAGTCGGTGCACGCGGGGCCACGAACACTCGCTATCGACAAGCAATCGCCGGGGAGCGAATGCTTGCGACCCGGCGCGCCTGCTGAGCCGCGAAACCGGCGAGTGCCACCTGTACGTGACCAATTTCGCGCGGAAGGAGCCCGCGGCCGAGGACACCGGCGCCGCCTAATCTCTCCGCTGCTGTACGCGGCGTTCCGGACGATGGTCGTGAGCCGGCGCCTCCTCGCGCTCGTGCGCCGACGACTTGCGGCGATGGCCGACCGCATCCGAGAGCAACCCGAGGAGGCGGTCTTCGTCTCCGTCGCGCGCGGCCTTCTGGACTCTGCGGTCCGGCCGTTCCGTGCGATGAGCCTCACGCTGCAACGCCCCGAGCGCGTGCTCCTACACGAATCCGTCGATCCCAACGCTGCGCGTCACGGGCTTCCTACCTCAGCCGAGCAGCGCACTCTCCGCCTTCACGCCATCGCCGCCGCGGTATGAGACACCCGCCCGATCACGGGCTGGGCTCGCAAGGCGATTACGCATGGATCGCTCTGGCACGACGAGCGAGAACAGCGACAACGACGCCCTGCGAGACCATGAAACTTCACTTCACGAAATCCAGCTCGATGCGGTGCTCGAGTAAGACCCTGGGGCCGATACAACTCCCTACACTTTCCACGCGAACCCCGGTACGTTCGAAACCGGGCTCCTTGAAACGTGAACCGCGGCCCGTACGAGGTCTGCGGGACGGGGGATGACATGACATGGGTCCAGCACCCGACGGCCCGTGACGGGGCGCGGCTCGTGCTCACCTTCCACGGGATCGGCGAGATCCCGGCGCACGTTGGCCCCAGCGAGCGCCCCTTCTGGTTCACGCAGTCGGAGTTCGCCGCCATGCTGGACGAGATCGGCCGGGCGTCGCGGTCCACCGGGCTCCCGATCCAGATCACTTTCGACGACGGCAACGACTCCGACGCGCGGCTGGCGCTCCCCGCCCTCGTCGAGCGAGACCTGACCGCCGACTTCTTCGTCTGTGCCGGCCGGCTCGGCCAGCCCGGTTACCTCGACGAGTCCCAGTTGCTAGAGCTGCGGGACGCGGGCATGAGGATCGGGAGCCACGGATGGGGCCACGTCGACTGGCGTCGCATCGATGACGCCAGCATGGACCGTGAGCTGCGCGGCGCGCGCGAACGGCTGTCCGAGGTCCTCGGACGCGAGGTCGGCGAAGTCGCCATCCCCTTCGGCAGCTACGACCGCAGGGTCCTCGGGATGCTCCGGCGCGACGGGGTCCGCACCGCCTACACCAGCGACAGGGGCCGGGCGTCAGGCAGGAGCTGGCTGGTCGCCCGCGAGACGTGCACCGCGACTTGGGAAGCCTCCACGATCCGGCGGATCGCGGGCACAGGTCCCTCCGCCCCCGCGCGTGTCCGCCGGTCGCTGGCACGCCTCGTGAAGCGGCTCCGATGATCGTGCCACGGACGCTTCTCGACGCCCTGGCCGCGATCGTCGATCGGACCTGTGCCCACACGAACAACGCGGAACTCGATGCCTCGCCCTCACACCGTCCGCGACCTTCCTCGAGGTGGATGAGTCCACAGACCTCAATCTGCCGGTTCGACTCCATCTCTCGCACCGTTAGGCCCACTCGATCGAGTTTCGCGAGACGCGAGGACGAGGACTGCGATCGCAACGCAAAGCTTTGCGAGCTGCGCGGAAGGAATCGAGAGGATCGTCACGGACAGGAGTCGGTCGATCTCGTGGAGCGAGACGAGGCTCGACGAGCGAAATTCCGGCGTAGAGACCGAGCGCGGCCGCGATCCCATCCGTCCGGCGGAGCGGCGATCCTCGGAGCGTGAACGCCAACCACGCGAGAACTCCGGCCAGGAACGCAAGCGTGATCCAGCGCTGCGTCCAGAACCTCTCGGCGTAGAGGTCGTGTTCGAGCGCAGCGGCACGCGCGAGTTGCGGGAGGAATGTTTCGAGCGTCGACAGCTCCCAGAGCGCTGCCAGCAGACACGCAGCCGCCAGCCATCGCAACCGCAGGCCCCGCGACCCAACGGGCTCCAGCCGATCGCGCCCAGGACCGGAACGCGCGCTTTGGCGCCACAGAACGATGCTGCTCAGGAGCCAGAGCACGGCGATCGAAATGCGCAGAGCGGGTGACGGGGCAGACGCCGGGAAGGATTCACTCCGTACTTCGTAGGCGGGGGTGCTGGCGAAGGGCTCGAGCGAACCGTGCGGCTGCACCGAGATGGGCGCAGTCGTAGCGGCCTCGATCCGATCCTCCCATCGCCCGGACGGGGACAGGAAGAGGATGGCCTGGACCTGGCCGAGATCGGGCCGGGCATCCACCGGCAGCTCGAAGGTGTAGGGCTCCTGTCGCGCATCGACGCGTTGCGGCGGGCTGCCAACGAGGAAACCGCGGGCCGTGCTGTGTGAACCAAGCCAGTGGAGATCCACGGCGAGCTGGGCATTCCTCACCGGTGCATCCAGCGTGACCCGAACGGGGAATCCCTTGCCCAGGATCGCATGGGGTGGCGTCTCTACACGAATCCACGTCGCCGTAGGTCGCGGGCGCAGCACTCCGAACCACGCGAAAGCGGCAAGCAAGGCGACACCCAGCGAGAGGGCGGCGAACCGCAATCGAGTCATCGAATCAGGTTCCCGCACCTGATGCTCGACGGCGACTCGGGCGCGGTTCGCAAGGGGCCTGCCGATCCGCCGGCTTGCCCGCGCCACAGCGCCAGCGCGCCCCGAGACAAGCAGGCACCTCTCGCTCGCCTCTTCCGAACGGATCGAGTGCGCGAATGGATTTCGCGGCCTCTCCCGCTCGACTCAGCCGCAACGATCGGACCAGCCTTCGCGACGCCAATAGGCAAGTGATCGAGGATTCCGGTCGGCTTGAGACGCTGCAACCGCGCAGACCGGATCCCCTCCCCAAGATCCAGCGGACTCGAAAGTTGCGCCGGGTCGGCACCTCACCCGGCCGAAGCGGGCCCGCCTTGCCGGAACACCCCGCTGCCGTCTCGCCAGCCGTTATCTTCAGAGACTATTTCCTTCGTCGAGGTAGCGTGGAACGCGAGATCCATTGGCAGGAGTACGGGCAGACCGTCATCCACCCGCTCGCCCTGACCTTCACGCTGGCGA
>CAWDFQ010000012.1:0-60266 GCA_963801625.1 uncultured delta proteobacterium | reverse complement strand
GTGAACAGGTTAGTCGGGACGCGGCGCCCGCGAATCGGTCACGCAAGGCGTCGCGATCCGCATCCTGATCGGCCCCGGCAAGCAGAACACGGAAAGGAGATCGAATGGACGAACGACTGCGCGAAGCAGCGCTCGAGTATCACCGGCTGCCTACCCCCGGAAAGATCTCGGTCACGCCCACGAAGGGGCTCTCCAACCAGCGCGACCTCGCCCTCGCCTACTCGCCCGGGGTCGCCGCTGCCTGCGAGGCGATCGTCGCCGATCCGCGCGAGGCGGATACGCTCACCTCCCGCAGCAATCTCGTCGCGGTCGTGACCAACGGCACCGCGGTCCTCGGCCTCGGCAACATCGGCGCTCTCGCCGGCAAGCCGGTGATGGAAGGCAAGGGTTGCCTCTTCAAGAAGTTCTCGGGATCGACGTGTTCGACATCGAACTGAACGAGAACGACGCCGACAAGATCGTGGACATCGTCGCGGCGCTCGAGCCCACGTTCGGCGGTATCAACCTCGAGGACATCAAGGCACCCGAGTGCTTCTACATCGAGCGCAAGCTCCGGGAGCGGATGAAGATCCCGGTCTTCCACGACGACCAGCACGGCACGGCGATCATCGTCGGCGCGGCCTTCCTGAACGGGCTCAAGGTGGTCGGCAAGGACATCAAGCGCGTCAAGCTCGCCGGCCTCGGGCGCCGGCGCCGCGGCGCTGGCCTGCCTCGACCTGCTGGTGAGCCTCGGGCTGCCGATGGAGAACATTACCGTCGCGGACATCCACGGTGTCGTCTACCAGGGTCGCACCGTCGACATGGACCCGAACAAGGCGCGCTACGCGCAGACACGCAGGCGCGAACCTTGGGCGAGATCGTCGCCGGGGCGGATGTCTTCCTCGGCCTTTCGGCGCGGCGGCGTGCTGAAGCCCGAGATGGTGAAGGACATGGCGCGACAAGCCGCTGATCCTCGCGCTGGCCAATCCGACGCCGAGATCCTGCCCGAGGATGCGAAGGCCGTGCGCCCCGACTGCGTCACCGCCACGGGCCGCTCGGACTATCCGAACCAGGTCAACAACGTGCTGTGCTTCCCCTTCATCTTTCGCGGCGCGCTCGACGTCGGCGCGACCACCATCAACGAGGAGATGAAGCTCGCGACGGTGCACGCGATCGCGGAGCTCGCGCACGCCGAGCAATCGGACATCGTGGCCACCGCCTACGGCGAGAAGGGCTCGAGCTTTGGCCCCGAGTATCTCGATCCCGAAGCCGTTCGACCCGCGCCTGATCGTCATAATCGCGCCCGCCGATGCCGGGCGGCGATGGAGAGCGGTGTCGGACGCGGCCGATCGTCGACTGCGATGCCTATCGTGACAGCCTCACCCGTTCGTGTACCAGTCCGGCGCCTCCATGAAGACGGTGTTCGGCGGCGCGACAAGACGCCGAAGCGGGTCGCTTACGCCGAGGGAGAGAACGAGCGGGTGCTGCGGGCGGTGCAGGTGGTGATCGACGAGAAGCTGGCGCATCCGATCCTCATCGGACGTCCCGACAAGATCCAGCAGCGCGTCGAGAGCTTCGGGCTCAGGATCCGCGACGGCGTGAACTGCGAGTTCGTGAACATCGACGCCGATCCGCGCTACCACGATACCTGGACGGAATACTATCGCCTCACGCGGCGCCGGGGGGTGTCGTACGAAGATGCGCGCGACGAGGTGCGTCGCCGCGACACCCTGATCGCGGCAATGCTCGTGCACCGCGGCGATGTCGACGCCATGCTGTGCGGCACCGTCGGCGCTACGCGTCGCACATGCGCCACGTCACGAACGTCATCGGATTGCGCAAGGGCGCGAGCACCTTTGCCGCATGAACATGCTCACGTTGCCGGAGCACACGGTGTTCCTCTGCGACACGCTGGTGAACCCGGACCCTACGCCGCAGCAGCTCGCGGAGATCGCGCTGCCTCGCCGTCGAGCAGGTGAAGCGCTTTGGCGTCGTGCCCCGCGTCGCGCTTTTGTGCCATTCGAGCTTCGGCAGCTCCGATGCGCCGTCCGCGCGCAAGATGCGGGAGACGATGGCATTGCTCGAGGCGCGCGCCCCGGACTTAAGCTCGAAGGCGAGATGCAGGGCGACGCCGCGCTCTCGAAGCCGGTGCTCGACAAGGTGTTCCCGAACTCGCGCCTCACCTCGACCGCCAACCTCCTCGATCATGCCGAACCTCGACGCGGCGAACATCGCCTACAACCTGCTCAAGGTCACCGCCGGGGGCGGGATCACGGTGGGTCCGATCCTGCTCGGTGCGGCGAGCCCGTGCACATTCTGGATCCCGACTCCTCGGTGCGCCGCATCTCAACATGACGGCGCTCGCGGCCGTGGATGCCAGCATCGAGCGCGACCGCTAGAGAAGCCGAAGTAGCGCCGGAAAGCGGTCGCCCGGGTTCGATCTCCTCACGGAGGGGTTGGAAAATGGCCCAGAAGAAGCTCTACCAGTCGCTCTATTTCCAGGTGATTGTCGCCATCGTCGTCGGGATCCTGCTCGGACATTTCTTCCCCGAGACCGGCACCGCAATGAAGCCCCTGGGCGACGGGTTCATCAAGCTCATCAAGATGATCATCGCGCCGATCATCTTCTGCACCATCGTCGTCGGTATCGCCGGCATGGAGAACATGAAGACGGTCGGCAAGACCGGCGGCTACGCCCTGCTCTACTTCGAGATCGTGAGCACCGTCGCGCTCATCGTCGGCCTCGTGATCGTGAACCTGGTCCAGCCTGGCGCCGGCATGAACGTCGACCCTGCCTCGCTCGACACCAAGGCGATTGCCCAGTACACGAAGCCGGGTCAGATGAAGGGCACGGTCGACTTCCTGCTCGACATCATCCCGAACAGCGTGGTGGGCGCCTTTGCCCAGGGTGAGATGCTGCAGGTGCTGCTCTTCTCGCTGCTCTTCGGGTTCGCGCTCCACGCGTTCGGCCCGAAGGGCAAGCCCGTCTTCGATTTGATCGAGAAGCTGTCCCATGTGCTGTTCGGCATCGTCGGCATGGTCATGAAGGTGGCGCCCATCGGTGCTTTCGGCGCGATGGCCTTCACCATCGGGAAATACGGCGTCGGCACCCTGTTCTCGCTCGCCAAGCTGATGGGCACCTTCTACCTCACCTGCATCGTGTTCGTTTTCCTCGTGCTCGGCAGCATCGCCCGCTTCCACGGGTTCAGCATCTGGAAGTTCATCAAGTACATCAAGGAGGAGCTCTTCATCGTGCTGGGCACGTCGTCGTCGGAGTCGGTGCTGCCGCGGATGATGGTCAAGCTCGAGAATCTGGGCGTCAAGAAATCGGTAGTCGGACTCGTTATCCCGACTGGCTATTCCTTCAACCTCGATGGCACGTCGATCTACCTCACGATGGCCGCCGTGTTCATCTCCCAGGCGACCAACACGCCGATGACCCTCACCCAGCAGATCACGCTGCTCGCGGTGCTGCTGCTCACCTCGAAGGGCGCGGCGGGTGTAACTGGCAGCGGCTTCATTGTGCTGGCCGCGACGCTGGGGGCGGTCGGCAACGTGCCGGTCGCGGGGCTGGCGCTGATTCTCGGCATCGACCGCTTCATGTCGGAGGCGCGCGCGCTCACCAACCTGATCGGCAACGGCGTGGCCACCGTGGTGGTCGGGAAATGGTGCAAGGAGGTCGACACTGTCCGCATGACCAAGGTGCTGAATCAGGAGACCATCGAGGAGGCGGAAGAGCCCGAGCTGGTGCTGGACGATCAGGAAGCCGAGATGGATCTGCACGGCGGCAGACCCCACCCCGCCCACAACTAATGAGGCTCCGCCTCAGACCGACGAGGCGGTGTACGATGAGCAAACATAGCAGACGGATCTCACTTCTCAGCGAGCACATCTCGCGACGGTCAATATCACCGCTTCGCTCTCGAAGCGGATTCCGCCTCCCACTCATGTGGGATCGGGCACTCCAAGGCACCTACCGTCCTTTGCCGCTTCGCTGTAGAAACTCACGCGAACCGCCTGATTCAATCGCCCCCTTTGCCTCCGCGAAAATTCGCAGATGGGGTAAGGGGGCGTTTTGCTTTTCCAAGAAGAAACTTGACTCATTTGCACCAACTTTTAATGGCCAAGTACTCTAGTGCCTGTTCACACTACATTCGTGCGTGCGTTGCGAGCGCTGCAATGACCGATCAGGAGCAAACCGTGCCTCAGGGCGGCGTACATCGGATCGTGATCGTGGGCGGCGGGGCGGGCGGGCTCGAGCTCGCCACTCGCCTGGGCGACAAGCTCGGGAATCCATGGCTCGAGCCGCTAGCACCAGCTCCTCGAGATCGCGCGTCTCGCTCTCCCAGTACAGCGCGGTGCCGAAGTGCGGGAACGTCGACTGGAAGCTCCGTCTCCTTCCAGCGGCGCGCGATCCAACTCGAGATCTTGAGGATGCGCGCCGCGCGCAGCGGCTCGACCAGCGCGAGCCAACGCGGCTCGAAGTCGCGGAACTGGCGGTAGCCGTCGAGCAGCACGTCGCGCTGCCGCTGCGCCTCGCGGTCGTGTCCCGGCACCAGCACCCAGACGTCGTGGACGGCGGGGCCGAGCGCGAAGTCGTCGAAGTCGAGGAAGAACCAGCCCTCGCGACCGCGCAACAGATTGCCGAGGTGGCAGTCGCCGTGGATGCGCAGCAGCGGGACGTCGGCGAGCCGGTCGGCGTAGTCGTCGGCGAGCGACTCGACGGCCGTGGCGTAGCGCTCCTCGCACGACGCCGGCAGCCAGGAGCCGTCGAGCAGCTCGTCGAGCGGATCGAGCAGCGCGGTGTCGGCGTCGAGCACCGGTCGATCGACCGGCTGCTTGAGCGCGCCGACGTTGTGGATGCGCGCGAGCAAGCGGCCGAGTCCCGTCAGCTCGTCGTCGGAAAGCTCTTCGGGCTCGCGGCCGCCGGTGCGCGGCCACACGCCGAAGTAGATCCCCGCGTGCTCTCCGATCGTGCCGCCGCCGGGCAGCGCAAGCGGTGCGCAGACGGGAATCTCCGCCGCCCGCAAGTCCAACAGAAAACGGTGCTCGTCCTCGATCCCGGCGCGACTCCAACGCGCGGGCCGGTAGAACTTCACCACCACGTGGGATTCGTCTTCGAGGCGCAGATCCCAGACGCGATTCTCGAGACAGCGCAGCATCCCGCAGTGCCCCGTGGGCCGCAGACCCGCCGCTTCGACCGCTTCGAGTGCGGCGTCGGGGCCGAGATCCGCGAACTGGGGACGTGCCACGGCGCGGGAGCATAACGTTGGCCGGGTGTGCGCGGTTCGGTAGCTTGCCCAAAGCGTCCCGAGCTTCACGAGGACCCCGATGACCCTGCCCCGCCGTGATCCGCCCTGGGTCTTCCGCACCTACTCCGGCCACACTTCCGCGCGCGCCAGCAACGAGCTGTACCGACTCAATCTCGCGAAGGGGCAGACGGGGCTCTCGGTCGCCTTCGACCTGCCCACGCAGACGGGATACGACTCCGACCACCCGCTCGCGCGCGGCGAAGTCGGCAAGGTGGGAGTCCCGATCTGCCACATCGAGGACATGCAGGCGCTCTTCGAGGGCATCCCGCTCGATCGCATGAACACCTCGATGACGATCAACGCGACGGCCGCCTGGCTGCTGGCGCTCTACGTCGCCGCAGCCGAGCGCCAGGGCGCCGCCCCGAAGACGCTCTCCGGCACCACCCAGAACGACATCATCAAGGAGTACCTCTCGCGCGGGACCTATGCGTTCCCGCCCGAGCCGTCGCTGCGCCTGATCAGCGACATGATCGCGTACAGCGTCGACGCGATCCCCAAGTGGAACCCGATCAACATCTGCTCGTATCACCTGCAAGAGGCCGGCGCGACGCCCGTGCAGGAGATCGCCTACGCGATGGCCAACGCGATCGCGGTGCTCGACGCCGTGCGCGCGCGCCCCGACGTGCCGAAGCAGGCGCTGCCGCGCGTGGTCGGCCGCATCTCGTTCTTCCTGAACGCCGGCATCCGCTTCGTCGAGGAACTCTGCAAGTGCCGCGCGATGGTCGAGTTGTGGGACGAGATCACGCGCGAGCGCTACGGCGTCGAAGACGCCGACGTTGCGCCGCTTCCGCTACGGCGTGCAGGTGAACAGCCTCGGCCTCACCGAGAGCCAGCCCGAGAACAACATCATCCGCATCGTGCTCGAAGCGCTCGGCGTGACGCTCTCGCGCGACGCGCGCTGCCGCGCGCTGCAACTGCCGGCGTGGAACGAGGCGCTCGGCCTGCCGCGCCCGTGGGACCAGCAGTGGTCGCTGCGCATCCAGCAGATCCTGGCCTACGAGACCGATCTGCTCGAATACGGCGACCTCTTCAACGGCTCGCCGGTGGTCGCCGCGAAGGTCGCCGAGCTGAAGAGTGCCGCACGCGAGGAGATGGAGCGCGTGCTGGCGATGGGCGGCGCGGTGGCGGCCGTCGAGAACGCGTACATGAAGCGGCGCCTGGTCGAGTCGCAGACGGCGCGGCTGCGCGCCATCGAGCACGGCGAACTCCAGGTGATCGGGCTCAACTGCTTCACCGAGACGGCGGCCTCGGCGCTGGCCGAAGGCGCGCGTTCGATCCTGCGCATCGACGAGTTCGCCGAGCGCGACCAGATCGAGCGGCTGCGCGCCTTCCGCGCCAGGCGCAACGACGCCGACGTGCAGGCCGCGCTCACGTCGCTGCGCGACGCGCTCGCGAGCGGCGAGAACGTGATGCCGCCGTCGATCCGCGCCGCCCACGCGGGCGTCACCACCGGCGAATGGGCCGGTGTGTTCCGCTCGCTCTACGGCGAGTACCGCGCGCCGACGGGCGTCGCGGTGAGCGTCGTGCCGGTCGCCGACGAAGCGCTCGCGGGACTGCGCGAAGAGATCCGCCGCCTCGGTGAGCGGCTCGGCCGACCGCCCAAGATGCTGGTCGGCAAGCCCGGCCTCGACGGCCACAGCAACGGCGCCGAGCAGATCGCCGTGCGCGCCCGCGACGTCGGCATGGAAGTGGTCTACGAGGGCATCCGGCTCACGCCCGACGAGATCGTCTCGTCGGCGCGCGACGAAGGCGTGCACGTGATCGGGCTCTCGATCCTGTCGGGCTCGCACGGCGTGCTGGTCGTCGACGTGCTCGAAGGGCTGCGCAAGGCGGGCCTCGAACGCATCCCCGTGGTGGTCGGAGGCATCATCCCCGAAGACGACGCCGCAAAGCTCCGCGAAGCCGGTGTCGCGCGCGTCTACACGCCGAAGGACTTCAACCTCAACGCAATCTTCGGCGAGATCGCGCAGCTCGTGGCGGAGTCGGCCGCTGCCTGAACCTCCCGATCTGGCGCAGCGGCTCTTGCGCCGCGACCGCGACGCGGTGCCCGAAGCGTTGAACCTGCTCGACGACCGCCGGCCGGGGCAGCGCGAAGCCGCGCTTGCGCTGCTCGACGCGCTCGAATCCAAGATCCCGCGTAGCGAGGCGAAGCCGAGCGGCGAGATTCATCGAGACGCGCCGCGCATCGGTCTCACCGGTGCGCCGGGTTCCGGCAAGTCGACGCTGCTCGACGCGCTGGTGCGCGCGCTGCGCGAGCGCAACGAAACGGTGGGGATCGTCGCGGTCGATCCGTCGAGCCGCGTCTCGGGTGGCGCGCTGCTCGGCGATCGCGCCCGCGTGCGCGCAGGGGCCGGCGACCGCGGCGTCTTCCTGCGCTCGATGGCCGCGCGCGAGCGACTCGGCGGACTCGCCGACGCCACCTGGCCCTCGGTCGCCGTGTTGGCCGCCGTCTTCGACCGCGTCTTCGTCGAGACGGTGGGCGTCGGCCAATCCGAGGCGGAGGTCGCGGGGCTCGTCGACACGCTGGTCTTCGTCGCACAGCCGGGCGCGGGCGACGTGCTGCAGTTCATGAAGGCCGGCATCCTCGAACACCCAGATGTGTTTGCGGTGAACAAGGCCGACCTCGGCGCCGTGGCCGAACGAACCGCGAGCGAGCTGCAAGCGGCGCTCGCGATGAGCGCGCGCGACGCCACCGGCTGGCAGCGCCCGGTGCTGCTGGTTTCGGCGCGCGACGGGAGCGGCGTCGGCGAACTGGTCGCGGTGCTCGACGCCCACCGCGCGCACCTCATCGCGAGCGGCGCGCTCGCCGAGCGGCGCAAGCGCGCGCGCAGCAGCTTCGTGCTCGACGCTCTCGAGCGGCGCTACGGAACCTTTGGCATCGAACGCCTCGGCGGTCGCGAAGCCGTGCGCGCGCGCCTGCTCGCCGAGCCGGAGGGCGGCGGCAACGCCTTCGGGATCGGCCTGGCGCGCGAGATCGAAGCGGCGCTCGGAAAGTCTCGATGACGGCGCGCGCGAAGCGGGCGTCGGTGGTGCGCGCGGGCCGCGTGCTGCGCATCGCGGCGCGGACGATGTCGCGCCCGACCGCGCCGTATCGCGAGGGCGCGGTGATCGCGTGGGTGCGCGACTTTGCCGAGCAGAACCGCCACCTCGTGCTGCGAAGCGACCCGCACGGCAATCTGGAGTTGCGGCGGCGCGGCGTGCGCGCGACCTCCACCCCGCTGGTGCTGGCGGCGCACATGGACCACCCGGGCTTTCGCGCGCTGCGCTGCACGCGCCTTCCGGGTCGTCGCGGCTTCGCGGTCGACGCGCTCTTTCTCGGCGGCGTGCGCCGCGAGTTCTTCGCCAGTGCGCGCGCGCGCTTCTACATCGGCGAGGGCGAAGACGAAACGCGCACCGTCGCGGCACGCGTCCTCGCCGCGCGCCCCGATCCGAGGAGCGCTGCGCTGCGCGTCCGGCTCGCAGCACGCGCCGCCGTCCCGCGCGGGAGCTTCGGTGTCTGGGACCTGCCCGCGTTCCGCCGCTCGCGACGCGACCCGGACCTGCTCGAAACGCGTGCCGCCGACGACCTGGCGGGCGTCGCGGCGATCCTCGCGGTGCTGGAATGCGTCGAGCGCATCGACCCGCGTCGGCGCGTCGACCTGCGCGCGCTCTTCACGCGCGCAGAAGAGGTCGGCTTCGTCGGCGCGATCGCGGCTGCGCGCGGCGGCCGGCTGCCGGCTGCCGCACGCATCGTCGCGATCGAAGCCAGCAAGGCGCTGCCCCACGCGCCGCAGGGAGCGGGACCGATCCTGCGCGTGGGCGATCGCACATCGGTGTTCGACGACGCTCTCACGCGCTGGCTGGCGCGCGTCGCGAGCGAGCTGGCCGGCGCTCGGGGCGATCGCTTTGCATGGCAGCGGCGGCTGATGGACGGCGGCACCTGCGAGTCCACCGCCTACCAGCTCTACGGCTACCGCTCGGCGGCGCTCTGCGTGCCGCTCGGCAACTATCACAACATGAGCGAGCGCGGACGCATCGCGACGGAGTCGATCCGACTCTCCGATCTCGTCGGACTGGTGCGCTTCTTCGAAGGCATGATCCAGCGCGAGGCCGATTGCCCGCGCGCGGGAACCGCCGACCCGCTGCGCACGCGCCTCGAAAAGCGCTTCCAACGCGGAGCGCGCGATCTCGCCCGGGATCCGTCTCAATGAACTTCGTTCGCCTGCGGCTCACTGCGCGCTCCCGGCGGGAGCTTGCGCAATGAACTTCGTTCGCCTGCGGCTCACTGCGCGCTCCCGGCGGGAGCTTGCGCAATGAGCGCCGGACGCAAGCTGCTGCGCACTGTGCTGCTCGCTCTGCTCTTCGCGTTCGTCGTGGGCTTCGGGGTCGGCACCTGGCTGCGCTGCCAGATGGAGAAGCCTCCGACCTACATCGGTGCGACTCCGGCCATCGAACGCACAGGCTGATGTTCCAGGGTTCTGGTGGCTGCACCTGGGATGGAGAACAAACGGGAAACTTCATTCCCGTGCGCGAGTTTCGACACATCCCAGAGACATAGAGCGCCCCCCGGAGACACCGGCGTCGCGAAGCCAAGATCCTCGCGGGCCCGCACTCAGTCCGTTCGAGCACGAGCGTGGCGAATGGAGCCGGTCACTCCATATGGTCCAGGCCGACCTTGTTCTTGGTACTGCTGCTCTATCGATTGCCCTTCGAGGCATGCCTGCTGACTCGCGCCACCAGGTTGAGGGCGGCACCCGGAGTCTTGAGGCGCGTGCCCTTCATTAGGGCCGCGACATCCCCGTCCTTCGTGAAGGCCGTCACCGCAGCGATCTGCTCGCGGCTGGGTGCGGCCGTCTCCTTGCGGGTGCGGGTCCGATCCTCGGCGTAGAGCCTGAGGAATCTAGCGGGGTCCGAACCCAGCTTCGCTACGACCCGAAGCACCTTCGCCGTGCTGAGGATCTTCGGTGTTTCCTTGGTCCTTGATTCGCGCTTCTTTCGTGCGGCCATGCTCTTGGTCCTTTCAATCCATACGCACTATACGAGCAATACATCATATCCCATATATCATAAGGAGGCTTCATGCTGTCGAGGTTTTACTTACATCGCATCTGCAAGATGTTCCCAAGACCTCGACAGTGACTGAGCATGAGCATCATAGGTGTGTCAAAGCGCCGCCAGTCGTGCAGCTCCGTCACCACGGTGAGCGCTGTCAGCGTGTCGGTGCCGCGGAAGCAACGCAGCCAAACAACCGGCTCCGCCCACGGCACCTCGCGCGCGAACGTGGCGAATGGAGCCGGTCACTCCATATGGTTCAGGCCTTGCGGCCTTCCCACTCGATGTCGGGCACGCCGGCGCGGTGGTTGGCGACGCGCGCCAGCACGAAGAGCAGGTCCGAGAGGCGATTCAGGTAGCGCACGGCATTCGGTGCGAGCGAGTCGACGCGATCGAGCGCAACGGCGCGGCGCTCGGCGCGCCGGCACACGGTGCGGGCGAGGTGGAAGACGGCGGCACTCGGCGTCCCACCCGGCAGCACGAAGCGATCGAGCGGCGACACTTCGGCTACGAAGCCGTCGATGCGCGCCTCGAGCGCCGCGATCGCGGCGTCGCCGGGTTCGTGCATCCCCGTCGCGTCGCGGTGACGGACTTCGGGCGTCGCGAGATACGCACCCAATTCGAAGAGGCTGCGCTGCAAGCTCTGCACGAACTCGCGGAGATCGGCTTCGCCGGTGGCGGCGGCGCACAGACCGAGCGTCGCGTTCAACTCGTCGACGGCCCCATAGGCTTCGACGCGCAGGTGATCCTTGGGAACGCGACCGCTGCCGAAGAGATCCGTCTCGCCGGTGTCGCCGCGGCGCGTGTAGAGCTTCATCCGCGGCGCATTTCCTCGTCGATGCGGCGGTCGAGCTCGGGATCCGGCGGCGCCGCGACCGCAGCCGGCGCGGTTTGCGCCGAGCCGCCCTGGCGCCGCAGGAAGATCACCAGCACCAGCGCACCGACGGCGACGCCCACGACCGGGATCACGTACGCCGCGAGTCCGAAGCCGCTCGCCTTCGGCGCTTGCAGGATCACGTCGCCGAACTGCTTGTAGAGCTGCGCTTCGACGTCTTCGCGGGGTCGGCCCGCCTTCTCCTGCTCGGCGATCCACTCGCGCAGTTCGGCGGCCTGGCTGCTCGTGCAATCGAGCAGCGACCGCCCCGGGCAGTACGGGCTCATCAGCGAGTTCCACAAGTCGTAGTGCCAGGATTGCGCGGCATCGTCCGCCGCGAGCGCCGGCTGCGCCGCCAGCGCGCAAGCGACTGTCCCGATCGCGAGCAGCACACGAACGCTGCGCGAGAAACGTCTCAACACGGCTTCTCCTCGCGCGGCGCCTCGCTCGCGCTCATTTCGTCAGATGTCCCAGATGAGCTGCTCCGACTGCTCCTGGCAGGCGGCGTCGCGTTGCAGCTGGAGGTGCGGCGACTCGATCTGCACCTTCGAGCACGGCGGGATCGGATGCGTGAGCCAGACGTTGCCGCCGATCACCGAGCCGCGGCCGATCACCGTCTCGCCGCCGAGGATGGTGGCGCCGGCGTAGATCGTGACGTCGTCTTCGAGAGTGGGATGCCGCTTCACACCACGCAGCAGCTGCCCCTTGCGCGGCGCCAGCGCGCCGAGCGTCACGCCCTGGTAGATCACCACGCGGTCGCCGATCTCGCAGGTCTCCCCGATCACGACGCCGGTGCCGTGATCGATGAAGAAGCGGCGGCCGATCTTCGCGCCCGGATGGATGTCGATGCCGGTGCGTGCGTGCGCGCTCTCGCTCATCACGCGCGGCACCAGAGGCACGCCGATCCGATACAGCTCGTGCGCGACGCGGTACGTCGCGACGGCCTGGACGGACGGATACGCAGTGACGATCTCTGCGTAGCTCTTGGCAGCAGGGTCGCCCTCGAAGGCAGCTTCGACGTCTTCCGCGAGCCGCGCACGCACGGCCGGCAGCCGCGCGAAGAAGCGTTCGGCGATGACCCTCGCGTCGAACCCGGGCGCCAGCGTCACCGTTGTGAGGATCTTCCGGAGACGGTCGGCGAGCGCGGGAAGCACGGCGCGCAGTGCCGAGCGATCGCGCTGGTGCAGGATCAAAGCCAGCATGCGATCCGACCAGTCGACGACTTCGCTGCGGTCCGGGAAGCCCTCTGCCGCGGCCTTCGCGAGTGCGTCGCCGCTCGTCGCGCTGAGCGCCTGGATGGTGGCCTCGAGGACATCATCCGACAGACTTCGACTCATGCCTCGCTCCCTTGGGGCGCACTTCCCTTCATGACCCGACAGCATAGCGCGACCCCCGAGGTCGCCGATCGGACCTGCCCGCGCGCGATTTGCGCGCTTATAATGCGCGCCGCTGGGCGATCTTCGAAAACGAGGTCCATTGCCGACCATCTACAGCCACTCGCGGCTGGCCTGCTTCGAGAAGTGCAAGAAGCAGTTCCACTACCGCTACATCGAGAAGCGGCCGGTCGACACCGAGTCGATCGAGGCGTTCGTCGGCAAGCGCGTCCACGAAGTGATCGAGAAACTGAACCGCTTCGTCGAGCGAGGCGTCGTCCCGTCGCTGCCCAAGGTGCTCCAGCGCTTCCGCACGGACTGGGAGGAACAGTTCCAGGCCGAGCGCGTGCGCATCGTGCGCGCGGAGAACCCGCCCGCGGTCTACCGCGAAAACGGCGAGCGCTGCCTCGGCAACCACTATCGCCGCAACTATCCCTTCGACCGCGACGAGAGCCTCGGCATCGAGCAGCACGTCGGCTTCTCGCTCGACGGCGACGGTCGCTATCGCGTGCGAGGCATCATCGACCGCGTGGTGCGCGCGGCGGACGGCGCCGTCGAAATCCACGACTACAAGACCGGCCGCTGGGTGCCGTCGCAGCAGGAACTCGACCAGGACCGCCAACTCGCGCTGTATCAGATCGGCGTCGAGGCGCGCTACGAAGGCACCGCGACGGTACGGCTGGTGTGGCACTACCTGCTGCGCGACCAGCTGCGCGTCTCGACGCGCACACCCGAGCAGCTCGACGAGCTACGCACGCGCACCATCGAGCTGATCGATCGCATCGAGGCCGAGCGCGACTTCGAGCCGCAGCCGAGCGCGCTCTGCTCGTGGTGCGAGTTCAACGACGTGTGCCCCGCGATGCGGTCCCGTGCGTCCGACGCCGCGCCGCCAGCGGCGAGCGAGAGCGCTCCCGAACCGCCCGTCGCACCAAGACACCAACTCGCGCTCTTCTAGGAGGAGAAAGGGGACGGTCCTCGTCGAGGACTGGCTGTGGAGTTGGGGGACACACATCCGCGAGGTCTGTCCCTCGAGTCCTCAGCCCGTCCACAGGGAGGACCGTCCCTTTCTCCCTTCTCCACGTGCGCTAGGCTGGGTGGTGATGGGGCTTCGCGTCGAGCGGATTCCGACTTGGAAGGACAACTACACGTATCTGCTCGTCTGCGACGAGACGGGCGATGCGGCGGTGGTGGACGCGCCCGAGGTGGAGCCGGTCGCGCGGCGCGTGGACAAGACCGGCGCGCGCGTGACGCAGATCCTCTCGACGCATCACCACCCTGATCACTCAATGGCGAACCCCGAGCTGGCGAAGCTCTACGCCGCGCCCGTGCTCGGGCACGCGTCGGACCGCGAGCGACTGCCCGGCTTCACGCGCGGCCTCGAGGAAGGCGACAAGGTCGCCGTCGGCAACCAGGTCGCGCGCGTGCTGCACGTTCCAGCGCACACGCGCGGCCACATCGCGTACGTCTTCGACGATGCGCTCGCGGTCTTCTCCGGCGACACGATGTTCGCGGCGGGCTGCGGCCGGCTCTTCGAGGGCACACCCGAAATGATGTTCGCTGCGTTCGCGAAGCTCGGCGCGCTGCCCGACGCAATGCGCGTCTTCTGCGGACACGAATACACCGAGTCCAATCTCGTGTTCGCCGCACACGTCGAGCCCGAGAACCTCGCCGTGCAACGGAAGCTCGATCGGGTGCGCGAAGTGCGCGCGCACGCCGCCGCCGACTGGCACGACGCCACGGAGAGCGAGATGACCGTCCCCTCCATGCTGGCCGAGGAGCGCGCGACCAATCCGTTCCTGCGCGCGGCCGACGTGGCGGAGCTGGGTCGCCGCCGCGCACGGAAAGACGTTTTCAGGGGCTAGCGAGTTTGGCGCGCATCACGCCTCCTGCTCCCGCCACCGCGGCCCGCTCGACGCTGCGGCACCGCGTCGCGTTCTACGAAACCGACGCGATGGGAATCGTCCACCACGCCAACTACGTGCGCTTCCTGGAACTGGCGCGCGTGGTCTGGATGGACGAACACGATCGCCCGTATCGCGAATACGCCGCCGAAGGCCTGCACTTCGCCACCACCCACGTCGAGGTCGACTACCGCAAGAGCGCGCGCTTCGACGACTGGCTCGAGGTCACGACCTGGATGGAGTGGGTGCGCGGCGTGTCGCTGCGGATGGCGTACGAGATCCGGCGCGGCGACGAACTCGTCGCGACCGCCGCCACCGAGCACGCGATGGTCGATCTCGACGGCCGCCCGCGGCGAATCCCGGCGGAGCGTCGCGCAGTCCTGCTGCAGCGCGTCGCGCCGCGCTCGGGCTAACGGCGCAACAGGCTCGGCAGGAAGCGGCCGACCACCGATCGCATCTGCGTCTCGGACCACTCGGTGGCGCGCTGGATGGCGTCGAGCGCATCGCCCTGCCCCGACCAGTGCGAACGCACCACGTCGGGATGCACGTAGTTGAGGACGCGAGAGAGAGCAGCCGCGACGATGAAGAGATCGTCGAGCAGGCCGATCGGCCCGAACACGAAGGCCGGCAGGACGTCGAGCGGCGAGAGCACGTAGCCGACGCCGAGCACGGCGATCGCCTTGCCGCCCACCGGCACGCGCTCGTCGCGCAGCAGGCGCAGCAGCAGCACGGTGAGATCCGGCAACAACAGCAGCAAGTCGCGCGCGCCCGAGCTGCGACCGGGTCGTCTCGCGACGATCCCCGCGCGCAGCCGGTCGTAGATCCGCCGCTCGCCGCGATCCATCTCGATCGTCACCTTCGCTTCGGCCTTCTTCATCCCGCGATCCCCTCGCCCCCGTCCACGCGGATCACGTTGCCGGTGATCCAGCCGCAGCCCGGCTCGCTGAGCGCCACCAGGGCGCCCGCGACGTCGCTCGGCTCGGTGAGCCGCCCGTGCGGATTCCTCGCGCGTGCGCTCTCGAGCAGCCGCTCGTGGCCGGGGATCTTGCGAACCGCGGGCGTGTCGGTGACGCCCGCACAGATCGCGTTGGCGGTGATCGCGGCGGGCGCGAGTTCGAGCGCCAGCTGCCGCACGGCCGCTTCGAGCGCCGCCTTGGCGATGCCCACCGGCCCGTAGTTCGGGATCGCACGGGTGCCGCCCTCGCTCGTCATCGCGAAGACGCGCGCGCCGCGTTCGAAGAGACCGGCGCCGTAGAGCGCCTGCGTCCAGCCGATCAGCGACGTCGCCATCACGTCGAGCGTCATCGCGAGCTGCGCGCTCGACACCGCGTCCTTCGCCGTCGGCCGCGACCAGCGGTTTCAGCGTGCCGAACGCGAGCGAATGCAGCAGCACGCGCACGCGCGGCCCGCCGCGCAACAGCGCGCCGAGTTCGGAGACGATTGCACCGCGCTGCTCGGCGTCGGCGGCGTTGGCATTCCAGAAGCGCGCGCGGCGGCCCGCCGCTTCGACGTCCTTCGCGACGGCTTCGGCCAGCGGCAAGGTCGCGCGGCGATCGAGGTGAACACCCGCAACGTCGAGGCCGGCCGCGCGCGAAGCGGCGTGCCGCCGCGGCGCCGAAACCGCTCGACGCGCCGAGAATCAGACACCAGCCGGCTTCGATCGCCATCGTGCTACTTCCGCCTCGGTACCCGCGCTGCAGGCTCG
Source organism: uncultured delta proteobacterium (assembly GCA_963801625.1). Classification (GTDB taxonomy): domain Bacteria; phylum Myxococcota_A; class UBA9160; order UBA9160; family PR03; genus PR03. Next base: position 44,091 of record CAWDFQ010000012.1, on the reverse strand, counting down.
GCCTGCTCGACGCGGATCGCGGGCACGCTCGCCGTTGCGAACCATCCGACCATCGCGCGTCCCTCGACCGGGCCGAACGAAATGCCCATCCAGCGCGCGAGCGTCGGCGCGACATCGGTCTGGCGCAGCTCCGGCACGCGCAAGCCGCGGCGCAGACCAGGGCCCCACGCGACGAAGCCGGTCGCCATGTGCGGATCGCTGGCCGCGTAGCCACCCGCGCTCGCAACTGACGCCGGCGCGAGCAACGGGCCCTTCGCCGCATCGGCGAAGACGTAGCCAGGCTCGGCCTCGAGACCGAACCACGCTTCGGGATCTGCGCCGCGTTCCACCATGTCCCCGGCAGACATTACGCGGAAGACGCCGCGTTTCGTTCGCAGCCACATCGAGAGCGCGACGCGCCAGCAGCGCGGCGTCGTCGCTCTTGGCGTACACGAAGGCAGATCCGCCATTCGAGCGCGCGACCGCGTCGAAGCTGCGCACGCCGCTGCCCGACGCGACCAGCAGACCCGCCTCGGCGAGCGCGACGTTGGCGCGGATCTCGGTGTGCACCGGCATCGCGCCGTGGTCGCCCGCGACGGCGATGCCCGTCGTGTCGAGCAGGCCCGCGTCGCCGAGACAGCGCACCAGGCGCCCCAGTTCTGCGTCGCTTGCGGCGAACGCAGCGTGCGCCGGCTCCGAGTCCGGGCCCGCGCCGTCGAGTGCGAGCTGCGTCCCCGAGAGCCGCAGCAGGACGAGACCCGGTGCGGGTTCGGCGAGCAGCAGCGCGCAAGCCATCGTGACGAGCGCCGCGTCGCGCGCGGCGCCAGGCGACGCCGCGGCGGGATCGCCGCCGCCGGCGCGGCGCGCGAACTCCGCGGCGCGCCCGGCGCCGCTTCTCGCGAGTGCATCGAGCCAGTTCGCGCCCGCCGGAACCACCAGATCGGGCGCGAGATCGGCGATCGCCGCGCCGCCGGTCGTCGGCCAGTCGAGTGACGCCACCGTGCGGCCCTGCTCTGCAGCCGCCTGCCAGAGCGACGCCACGCGCAGGTCGGAGGCCTGGTCGAGTCCCGCGGCCGCGATGCCGTGCTTCGCGACGGAGACGCCCGTGACGAGCGTGGCATGCGCCGGGTACGGCGCCGGCGGGAAGACCGGCCGCATCGACTCGGCCGCCACGCCCTGCTGCGCCAACGCCGCGAGCGTCGGCATCGAACGCACTCCGTCGGCCGTGAGATAGCGAGCGGGCGAGAGGCCGTGGATCGAGACGAGCAGCACGCGCGCGGGCTGTGCCAGCGCAGCCGGAGCGGGCAGCGCGACCGGCGAACGCGCCGCCGCGCCGGGCACGCGCGGGCCACCGCCCGTCGCGCAGGCCGACGTCGCGAGCCACAGCACGACGAACGCGCGGAGCGTCTTCACGCGACCTGGCGCCGTCGCGCGGCGCTCATCCGCTGAACACGCCGTGGCGTTCGCGCAGGCCGCGCTCGAAGAGCGTCTCGATGGCGGCCTTCACCGTCTCGACCTTCTCGTCGATGATGGCGTCGTCGTCGGTCGGTGAGCCCTGGAAGTGCAGCGGCTCGCCAAAGTACACGTGGTACTTGACCGGCATTGGCAAGATCCCGAGCGGGCCGAGCAACGGGAACGTGGCGGTGATCGGAAACGCCGGCATGCCGAACAGCCTGCCGAGGCGCTCGAAGTTCGCGAAGCCCGGGTTCTGCTCCTCCGAGCCGATCACCGCGACCGGCACGATCGGCGTCTGCGCTTCGAGCGCGAGGCGCATGAAGCCGGTCCCGAAGCGCTGCAGCTCGTAGCGCTCCTTGTAGAGCTTGTTCATGCCGCGCACGCCTTCTGGGAACACCAGCACGCACTCACCGGCTTCGAGCATCTCGCGACAGGTGTCGGGCGTTCCCGAAGCGGCGCCGGCGCGCGCGGCGTACACCGACACCCACGGCAACTCCGACACCCAGTACTCCGCCATCCCGCGCACGAGGCGCGGCGGCTCCGCCTCGAGCAGCATCGCGAGCGCGATCATCGCGGCGTCGAAGGGGAGCTGGCCGGCGTGGTTCGCGATCAGCAGCGTGCGACCCGGCGGGACGCGCTCGATGTCGTGGGTCTCGACGCGGAAGTAGTACTTGTAGAGCGCGAGCGCGGGGAGCACCGTCTCGCGCACCGTCGCCGGGCAGAGCCCCCACGGGTCGTAGCCGAACTCGTTGAGGCGCGTTGGAATCTTGCGGATGCGGTCGTCGAGTTCGCGGCGGAGGTCGCGCACCGCGAGCGGGAGCAGTCCGCCCGCGAGGTCGCCGAGCGCTCGCCTGAAACCCCGGGTCGCCATCAGCGGCGCACGCTGTGAAAGATCTCTTCGAGCCCGAAGAGCGGGCGGAAGCCGGTGGCGTCGACGAAGCGTTTGCCCGAGAGCGTCACCGGATACTTGATGTAGTCCATCGCCCCAGCGGGATACGGGACCATCCCCCAGCGGAAGAGCCGGTCGATCAACGGGCGCATCAGCGGCTCGGGCAGCGGCAACGCGGTGCTGCCGGCCTCGCGAATCGCGACCGAAACCGGCACCGCTCCGGGTCCGACGACATTGAAGACGCCCTGCAGTCCGTGCTGGAGCGCGAGCGCGATCGCCTCCGAGACGTCCTCCTCGTGAATGAACTGCATCATCGGGTCGAAGCCCATCACGGTGGGGACGCGTCGCTGGCGCAGATACTCGCCGATCATCGAGTGCACGTAGTAGCCGAGCACGTTTACGGGACGGAGCACGGCGGTGCGGATGTGCGGGTACTTCCAGATGAAGGCCGAGGCGAGCGTGTCGACCTCGACCAGGTCGCGCATCTCCGGGTAGGAGCGCGTCGCGCCGAGCGGAAAGTCCTCGTCCATGTAGAACGGGTTGTCGGCCGCGGCGCCGTAGACGTAGCTGCTCGAGATCATCACGAGCCGCTGGACGCCGTAATGCACGCAGTGGTCGAGGAGCTGCTTGGTGCCGCGCACGTTGACGTCGTGGCGCACCTGCTCGGAGACGCGAAAATGGCGGACCATTCCCATGTGCACGACGGCGGTCGGTTGCTCGGTGCGGAAGACGTCCTCGAACTTGCGCTTGCGCAGATCCACCTGGTGGACGGCGACGTTCTTGGGCCGCCCCTCCCACGCCACACGGTCCACTCCACAGACCTCGAAGGAGTCCAGAAGGCGGCGGGCGAGCAGCCGTCCCTGGCCTCCCGAGATTCCCGTGATCAGAACCTTTTCCATTGAATCTCCGCGGAGTTGGCGTTTCATGCTAACCCGCGAGCCCAGACCGGGCCAGCGGAATTCGGAGCCGGCGTGGTATAAGAATCGACCCCGAAGGCGAGGGATCGTGGTCGAACCGTCTGCGCGATTTCAGGAAGTCCAGATCCCGCTCGACGAGCCGGCCGACGGCGTCGCGGCGGTATCCGGTGTGCTCGGCGTGCCCGAGTGGTGGCCCACGGGTTCGCGCGTGGGCGTCGTGCTCGCGCACGCCTCGGGGCGCAGCATGCAGGATCCGCTCCTGGAAGCGATCCAACGCGGTCTCACCGAGCGGAAGTACCTGGCACTGCGCTTCAACTTCCCATTTGCGGAGGCCGGGAAATCGCGCGCCGACGCGATGCCCGCGCTCGAGAGTGCGTTCCGTCATGCGGTGGCGGTGCTGAGTCGCGATCCGTCGGCTGCGCCAGCGCATCTCTTCGTCGGCGGCATCGGTCTCGGCGCGCAGGTGGCAGTGCGGGCCGCCGCGACCCGCCTGCGTGTCGACGGCGTGTTCGCGCTCGGCTACCCGCTCCACGCGCGCGACGAACCGACCAAGCACGTGCGCGCCGAACCGCTGTACCGGTTGGTCGCGCCGATCCTGTTCGTCCAGGGCTCGCGCGATCGCAACTGCGATCTCGAAGCGCTGCACCGCACGCTCACCCGCGTCGGCGTGCCGAAGACGCTGCACGTGATTCCCGAAGCGGACAACATGCTCGCCGTAGCGCGCCGTTCGGGCCGGCCGGCCGAGGACGTCCATCGAGAGGTACTCGACGCGGTGGACATCTGGATGCGCAGCGTGCTCGGCGCGTGACGAGTCCCAGCGCGAGCGATCTCTACTTCGTGCAGGAGCCGGTCGGCGAGATGGCGAATCTCGCCTACCTGATCGGCTCGCACGCGACACGCGAGGCGCTGCTCGTGGATCCCGCCTGGGACGTCGAGTCGCTTCTCGCGCGTGCGGAGCGCGACGGCATCCGCGTGGTCGGCGCGCTCGCCACCCACTATCACCAGGACCACGTCGGCGGTTCCATCTTCGGCATGTCGATCGAGGGTCTGGCGCGGCTGATGGAGCTGTCGCCGATGCCGGTGCACGTCCACGCGCGCGAGGCCGACGGCCTGCGGCGCGTGACGGGACTCTCGGCGTCCGATCTCGTCGCGCACGAAGGCGGCGACGAGATCGAACTCGGCGGCCTGCGCATTCGCCTGCTGCACACGCCCGGCCACACGCCGGGCTCGCAGTGCTTCCTGATCGAAGAAGCGAAACAGCCGGGACGACTCGTTTCGGGGGACACGCTCTTCCTGAACGGCTGTGGCCGCGTCGATCTGCCGGGCGGCGATCCCGAGGCGATGTATCGCAGCCTCAACGACGTATTGAAGCGCCTGCCGGATGAGACGCTCGTCTATCCCGGGCACCTCTACGCAGAACACGTCGGGTCGCTCGGCGAGCAGAAGCGGACCAACCCGTATCTGCGCGTCGCGAGCCTCGAAGGGTTCCTCGGCTTCATGGGCTTCTAGTCGGCTAAATCCCTGAATCGCAGTCACTATTCAGGTACTCGCGCGGTTGAAATCGCTGCTTCGCTCCGTTAGCGTGAGCGCGCTTTTCGATCCGCGAATCACCTCGCCTTCGCATTCCTCGACGTCATGTGTTCTTCGACGTCATGTTTTTCGACGTCATGTTCTTGGAGGCCCCCTTCCGATGAAGATCATGGTCTGCCTCAAGCAGGTGCCGCACCAGGACGCGCGCCTCGACATCAACGGCGCCGGCACCTGGATCGCGGAAGACAACATCAAGTTCGAGATCAACCAGTACGACCAGCACGCGCTCGAAGCCGCCCTTGCGCTCAAGGACAAGGACGCGGGCACGGAAGTCGTCGTGGTTTCGATCGGTCCCGGAGCGTGTGACGCAGTCGCTGCGCACGGCCCTCGGCATGGGAGCCGATCGCGCCGTACACGTGAAGGACGCCGTGGCCGAAGGCTCGGACGCGCTCGGTACCGCCAAGATCCTCGCCGCAATCGGCAAGGCCGAGAAGCCCGACATGATCTTCGCGGGCTTCATGGCCGACGACGGCAACTTCGCCGCGGTGGGCCCGATGCTCGCGACGCTGATGGGCGTCCCGCACACTACCACCGCCGTGCGCTTCACCAAGGAAGACGGCAAGGTGCGCGTCGAGCGCGAGCTGGAAGGCGGCGCGCTCGAAGTGGTCGAACTCACGGCGCCGTGTCTCGTGACGACACAGACCGGGATGAATCAGGTCCGCTATGCATCGCTCAAGGGCATCATGGCGGCCAAGAAGAAGCCGATCGATGTGAAGTCGGTCGCGGACCTCGGACTCGCGGGTCAGGTGGGCGAGGCAGCCGCCAAGGTGAAGATCGAGAAGCTCTACCTGCCGGCCAGGGGCCAGGGCGCCGAGATGCTGTCGGGCTCGGTCGACGAAGTCGTCGGTAAGCTGGTCGGCAAGATCAAGGAGCTGGGGCTTCTCTAGCCCCACTGGAGATGAGCATGGGCAGCATTCTCGTGGTGGCAGAGATCCAGAAGGGCAAGGTTCGCGAGGCCAGCTACGAGCTGGTCTCCTTCGCGCGCAAGATCGGCGCCGCGACCGGTCGCGAGGTGAAGAGCCTCGTGATGGGTCAGGGCGCGCAGGCGCATGCGGAGGAGTTGGCGAAGAAGGGCGGCGGCGAGGTCTTCCTCGCCGACGACGCGGCGCTCGCCAACTACAACCTCGACGCGGCGTTCGCCGCGGTGAAGGCTGCGATCGCGGCAGCCTCGGCGGACGTGGTGCTGCTCTCGAACACGCCGACCGGCTGGGACCTCGCGCCCCGCGTCGGTGCCGCGCTGGATGCCGCTTTCGTCCCGGATTGTTTCAACGTCGAGGTCGAGGGCGGCGAGCTGGTCTTCTTCCGCCGCTTCTTCAACGGCAAGCTCGACTCGCGCTTGCGCCCCACCGCGCTGCCCATCGTCGCGACGATGCAGCCGGGCGCCACCGCCGCGTTCGAAGGCACGGCCGACGGCAAGGTCACCGCGCTCGCGGTTTCGGTCGGAGCGTGCGGCACCCGATTCGTCGAGATGAAGGTGGCCGAGGCAAAAGGGGTCGATCTCACCAAGGCCGACATCATCATCTCGGGCGGCCGCTCGCTCGGCGGGCCGGAGAAGTTCCAGGAAGTGATCCAGCCGCTCGCCGACGCGCTCGGCGGCGCGATGGGCGCTTCGCGCCCGGTGGTGGATGCCGGCTGGCTTCCGCACGAGCACCAGGTCGGATCCTCGGGCCAGATCGTCGCACCGAAGCTCTACGTCGCGTGCGGCATCTCGGGCGCGATCCAGCATCTAGTCGGCATGAAGGCGTCGAACTTCATCATCGCCATCAACAAGGACGCCGATGCGCCGATCTTCGAGGTCGCCAATCTCGGTGTGGTCGGCGATCTCTTCGAGGTCGTGCCCAAGTTGACTGCGGCAGTGAAGACCGCCAAGGGCTGAGCGCGCTTCCACACGTAGATCGCTTCATGACGGGGAGTCTCTTGCGAGAGACTCCCCGTCATGCATTGGCGTTGACACGGCGCGGACGAGAGAGTAGGAAGAAGTCGTCAGCGGATTCCGATTCGGCCGCTGCCCCCCGCGCTGTTGGTTCTTCAGCACGATCGCCGTTGATGCGAGCTGCCGCTTCGGATTGCCGCGACTCGATCGGGTTTCGCCCGCTGTCGGCGAGCGACCGCGTGGTTTCTCGCCGGAGCCGCGTGGGCGCAAACGTCGGAACAACAAGTCGGAACAACAAGTCGGAACAAGGATGGTGGGGGTTGTCATTCCGCGGCGCATCGCACTCCTCAACGAAAAGGGCGGCAGCGCCAAGACCACCCTGGTCGCGAACCTGGGTGCGTATCTGGCGCTGTACCGCGGTCGACGCGTGCTCGCGATCGACATGGATCCCCAGGGTCAGCTCGGCAAGGTGCTCGGGATCGACACGCGCCGCGCGCGCCATTCGGCGATCGAACTGCTGCTCGACACGGTGCTCGGCGACGCTTCGCTCGATCGCGGGCGCAGCGGCGATGCGGCGCCGCTTCCCGCGATTGCGTCTCGCATTCCCAACCTCGACGTGGTGGTCGCAACCAAGGCGCTCGGGCTGGCGCCCGCCTTCGAGCGCGACGACCCCGACCCGAGTGGTCGCCTGATGCGGCGCCTCGACGCCGCCCCCGAACTCGAGCGCTACGACTTCGTGCTGGTCGACTCGCCGCCGTCGTTCGGCATGCTGACGCTCAACGTGTTGCGCGCCGTCGACGAGGTCGTGGTCCCCGTTCCGCTCACCTTCCTCGCGCTCGACGGCTGCGCCGAGCTGGAGCGCACCATCGCAACGGTGTGCACGCGCTACCAGCACCCCGAGCTTCACATCACGATGGTGGTGCCCACGTTCTACCGCCGCACGCGCATGGCGGAGGAGGTCCTCGCCACCCTGCGACAACGCTTCGCGAAGGAGATCGCGCACTCGGTCGTGGGCTTCCACGTGAAGATCGACGAGGCGCAGTCGCGCGGGCTCTCGATCTTCGAGTACGCGCCGAAAGACCGCGGCGCCCTGCTGCTCGGCGCGCTCGCGCAAGAACTCGAAACGCGCTCGCCGAGCCGGACGCCGACAACGTGAGCGGCGATGACCGGCGGAGCGGGGTGGGCGGGAACGGCAGGCCGCCCGCGATACCGCCGTTCGAGGTGGCGCTCGGCTCGAATCCGTTCGTCGATGCTCTCACCGGCGAGGTCGATCCGCTCGACGCGTGGCTCGCGGCGCTCGACCGACTCGCCGCGAAAGGCGAGGACGTCGTTCCGCCGCGCCCGCAACCGGTGACCCCGAGCGCTGCGGCTGCGGCTCCCGCGGCACAGCCGAGTCCGATCGCGGAGCCGCGCGCACCCGACGTGGAGCTGCCTCTCCCGCAAAGCGCCCTCGCCCGCCTCGTCGGCGAGGAGGCGAACCAGAAGCTCGCCTCCCTGCTCGGTCGCATCGACGGCTGGGACCGCTTCGGCCTGTCGCGCTCGGCGCTCGCCCAGGCTTTCCCGTTCTTCTACGCGCTCTACAAGCTCTACTTCCGCGTCCAGAGCGCGGACCACGCGAAGATTCCGAGCACGGGGCCGATCGTGCTGGCCGCCAATCACGGCGGGTTGCTCCCCTTCGACGGCGCGATGGCGGTGCTCGACGTGCTGCTGCACACGGAGCCGCCGCGACTGCCGCGCGCGATCGTCGAACGCTGGGCAGGCACGCTCCCCTTCGTGAATGTGTTCTTCGCGCGCGTCGGGCAGGTGGTCGGGACGCACGAGAACTTCGCGCGCCTGCTCGGCGAGGGCGAAGCGGTGCTGGTGTTCCCGGAAGGCGTCGAGGGCATCCGCAAGCCGATCACGCAGCGTTATCGCCTGCAACACTTCCACGTCGGCTTCGTCGAGCATGCGCTGCGCGCGCGCGCGCCGATCGTGCCGATGGCGATCCTCGGCAGCGACGACCAGGCACCGATCCTCTTCGACGTGAAGCCGCTCGCGCGACTGCTCGGCCTACCCACCGCGCCGATCACACCGACGTTCCCCTGGTTCGGTCCGCTCGGCCTGCTGCCGTATCCCGTGCGCTATCGGATCGTGTACGGCGAGCCACTGCGCTTCCACGAGCGCTTCGATTCCGAAGCGGCGCTCGACCCGGGTCTCGTCCGCGCGCTCGCAAATCAGGTGCGCCGTGCGATCCAGACTCTGGTGGACAAGAACCGCGCATGAAGAGCGTCCTCATCACCCACGCCGATCTTCCCCTCGGTCGCCGCATTGCGAAGGTGCTGTGGCACGACCCGAAGGTGTTGCGGATTCTCGCGCTGGGCGAAGGCGCGATCCCGCGCGCCTTCAATTGCTACCGCGACGGCGCCCCTCCGAGGTTCGTCTACGAGCGCATCGACCTGGCGCGCCAGCGTTCGGTGTCCGAGCTGTTCCGCTCGAAGCGGATGCGTGTGCTGGGCGTGGACAGCGTCGTCTACGTGCCGCGCCACGGCGCCGCGCCCGAGGGAGCGCCGGTCGTCGCGAAGATCCCCGCGCGCACGGCCGAAGCGCGTCTCGTCCTGCACCACGCACAGGAGTCGCGCTCGATCCGCTCGCTCGTCGCACTCGGTTCGGCGTTCGTCTACAAGCTCGCTCCGAGCAACGCCAACCAGTTGACCGAGCACAGTGAACTCGACCTCGATCCCGAAGTGGCGCCCGAGCTGCGCAGCTGGATCGACAGCGACATGCTCTTCAACGCCGAGTTCGCGAGTGCGCGGCTGCGGGTGCTGCTGCTGCGTGTGCCGACGGTGGTCGCGTCCGGCGGTTTCGTCTACCTGCACCCGGGGCTCGAGGGGACGGCGGGACTGCGCGTTCGCCCGGCCGGCTTCGACCCGCTGGGTTCCGTGATCTCCGACAAGGATGTCGCGCGTGCGGTGCGCACCGCGCTCCACACCGACATGACGGGTGTCTTCAACGTGGCGGCGCGCGAGCTGCTGCCACTCTCGGTGCTGGGACGCTGGACGCGGCGTCCCTGCATTCCCGTCCCGGGGCCCCTGCTCGCAATCGCTTCGGGCGCCGTCGCGCAGTTCGGGGGCGAGCGACTGCGCGGTCGCCTCGAAGGCCCCTACCTGCGCTACGGCATGAGCCTCGACACGCGACGCGCCGCTGAAGAACTCGGCTTTACGCCCCGCTACCGGGTCGGGGTCGCACGCGCGGGCGATGGCGTGATGCGGGTCGAAGCCGTCGCGGTCTAGGGACCCCTCGGCTAGATTGCCGTCCTCATTACCAATTCTGGGATTCGTGAGGACCGACCGTGGAAGTCGATACGTCGCAGTTTCGCAATGGCTTGAGATTCCTTCTCGACGGCCAGCCGTTCGTGATGACCTATTTCCAGCACGTGAAGCCCGGCAAGGGCGGCGCCTTCGTGCGCACCAAGGTGAAGAACCTGGTGAACGGCAAGGTGCTCGAGCGCAATTTCCGCTCGGGTGAGCGCGTCGAGCTGGCGGACGTCGAAGAGAAGCAGATGCAGTACCTCTACCTTGACGGGGACAACCTGATCTTCATGGACCAGAGCAGCTACGACCAGCTTCCCTTCTCGAAGGACACGGTGGGCGAGGCCCGCCTCTTCCTCAAAGAGAACATGGAAGTTGAGGTGCTGTTCTGGAACAACAAGCCGATCAACATCGACCTCCCGTCGTTCGTCGAGCTGCTCGTCACCAAGTGCGACCCCGGCATCAAGGGCGACACGGCCTCGGGCGCCACCAAGCCGGCCACGCTCGAGACGGGTGCCCTGGTGAACGTCCCGCTCTTCATCAAGGAAGGCGACAAGCTCCGCATCGACACCCGCACCGGCGCGTACGTCGATCGGGCGAAGTAGCTCGGGGGCGGATCAGTCCGAGGCGCGCGGGTCCCCGAGTACGTTCGGGAGCACCTGCTTGACCGACAGCTCGCTGCGGCCGGGCGGGACTTCGAAGTAGCGAATCGCGACGCGCATCGGCTCGATCGAGGGGAATTCCTGCTCGAAGCCCGCTCGCAGGCGCTCGACGACGGACACGGCCTGGTCGTGGCCGACGTCGCTCAGGAAGAGCAGCGCGCGCTCGCGGGTCAAACGGAAGATCTGGTCTTCGACGCGCAGCTCGCTCTCGAGGAAGGCGAGAAACTCCGGAAAGAGCAGATTGCCTTCGCTCGCGGCGAAACCCACTACGACCGAGGGCACGTCGTGCAACGTGGCCAGCGACTGGGTGCGGGCCAGCACGTCGCGAAGCTTGCGGGGATCGTCGGCGTTTTGTCGGGGCATCAGGGTGTTCACTCCCATCGTATCGCGCAAACGCCTCCGAGCCTGAAGTTCAGCACGCGCGGCTGACCCGGTCGTCGGAACCGTCAGACCTTTTCTCTAGACTCGGCGCGCCGCCCCCAGACTGACGGAGACCCCGTGCGCGAAGCCAGGCGCGACGCGGCAAGCCCGCCCGAAGACGCCCCGAGTTCCGCTCTCCGCGATGCCCGACGCGCGATGCTGGGCGTTCGAGGCTTCGCGGTGCTCGCGGCACTCACGCTCGGTCTCGTCACGCTCGGCGCGCTGGTGCGTGCGCACGGCGCGGGTCTCGCGTGCCCCGACTGGCCGCACTGCTTCGGCGTGTGGCTGCCCGAGATGAACCTGCGCGTCGGCTTCGAATGGACCCACCGACTCGTGGCGGGATCGATCTCGCTGCTGTTCGCGCTGGCCAGCGCGCTGGTGCTCCGAGATGCGCGCCTGCGCGCGGCGGCGTGGCGACCGATCGCGCTTGCGTTCGCGCTTCTTGCGCTGCAGATCGTGCTCGGCGGACTCACCGTGCTGCTCGGCCTGGCGCCGTGGACCGTGACGGCGCATCTCGTCACCGGCACTTCGTTTGCGGCAACGCTGTGCTGGATCGCGCTCGCGCTGCGCGACGCCGCAGCGCCGCGACCGCGCCCCGCCCTGCCCACCGGCGCGCGGCGCGCCGTCTGGGTCGCGGCGGCGCTCGTCCTCGTGCAGATCACCCTTGGCGGGCTTGTGTCGTCGAACTACGCCGGCCTCGCCTGCCCCGACTGGCCGACCTGCCGCGATGGCGTGTGGTTCCCGACCCTCGGGGGCGGCGTCGGCCTGCATCTCGTGCACCGCACCAACGCCTATCTCATGGTGCTCGCGATCGGCACTGCGCTGTGGCTGAACCGGCGCCACCCGGGCGTCGCGCGACCGCTGCGGCTCGCCACCGCGCTCGTCCTGCTGCAGGTGCTACTCGGCATCGCGAACGTGAAGCTCGGCCTGCGCGTCGAGGTGACGGGGTTGCACACGCTCTTCGCGGCGCTGCTCGCGCTCGCCTTTGCGGCCGCTCTTCGCGAGGTGCGGCTGCGTCCGGTGGGAACGGACGGACCGCGCCAGCGCGTGGTGATCGTCGGCGCCGGCTTCGGCGGACTCGGCGTCGCGCGTGCGCTCGCCGACACATCCGTCGACGTGCTGATCGTCGACCGCGAGAACTACCACGCGTTCCTGCCGCTCCTGTATCAGGTGGCGACTTCGGGCCTCTCTGCGCAGGACGTGACGCACCCGGTGCGATCGATCCTGCGGCGACTGCCGAACACGGGCTTCCGGATGGCGGAAGTCGTGCGCGTCCACCCGGGCGAGCGCATCATCGACACCGCCGAAGGCGCGCGCATCCCCTACGACGTGCTGGTGCTCGCGGCGGGCAGCACCACCGAGTTCTTCGGCAACGAGAGCGTCGAGCGCTTCGCCTTTGCGCTGCATCACGTGGACGAGGCGATCGCGCTCCGCAACCACGTGCTCGAATGCCTGGAACGCGCGTCGGAGGCGGAGGACGCCAACGAGCGCGAAGCGCTGCTCGGTTTCGTGCTGGTGGGCGGCGGGCCCACGGGCGTCGAGCTAGCGGGAATGCTCGGCGAACTTCGCAAGCACGTCGTGCCGCGCGACTTTCCGCGCCTTGCGACCTCGATGCGCGTCGTCCTGCTCGAAGGCCGCGATCGGTTGCTCGCGGCGTTTCCGGAGAGTCTGTGCCGGCGCGCGCTGGAACAGGTGCGTGAGCTGGGCGTCGAGGTGCGCTTCGGTGCGATGGTGGAGACCGTCGACCCGTGCGGCGTGCAACTCGCAAGTGGTGACCGCATCCGAGCGCGCACCGTGGTGTGGGCCGCCGGCATCCGCGGCGCGGAGATCGGCGCGAGCCTCGGCGTCCCGCTCGGCCGCGCCGCGCGTGTGCCGGTCGCAACGACGCTGCAAGTGGATGGCCACCCGGAGGTGTACGCGATCGGCGACCTCGCGCTGGTGCGCGGGATGGAGTCGCTGCCCCAAGTCGCGCAGGTCGCGATCCAGCAGGGTCGTCGCGTCGCGGCGAACGTGCAGCGCGCGCTCTGTGGCGCCGAGCCACTGCCGTTCCGCTACTGGGATCCGGGCATGATGGCGACGATCGGCCGCGACCGCGCCGTCGCGATGCTCTTCGGCGTGAAGCTCGCGGGCCGGCTCGCCTGGCTCTTCTGGCTCGTCGCGCACATCGTCTTCCTCGCCGGTTTCCGCAACCGCGCCACCGTCTTCGTCAACTGGATCTACCACTACCTGACCTACGACCTGGGGCTGCGGGCGATCGTGGGCAGGGCGCGCAAGCCGCCGCAAGGCGATCTGCAGCGCGGCCCAGCCCAGCGAAGTTCATCGGGACGCGGTCCGGAGCCGCACTCCTCCGACGCGGCCTAGCCACGACGCGTCTGCTACACCCCGCGGCCCCGATCCACCGAGGTTCCGCGATGCGCCCCTTCCAACTCTTCGCCGCCATGCCGCCGGAGCAGTTCCTCGGCTTCCTCGCCGCGCTGAAGGAGAAGGCGCCGCTCGCGTATGCCCAGTCGCTGGGTCTCACCGCGGGCGTGCTCAAGGCGCGTCCGGTGTTCTTGCAGCGCCAACCCGTCGAGCGGCGTTCCGAACTGGTGCGCAAGGCGCTCGCCCGCGTGATGTCGAACGCCGTCGCCGAGGAGATGCTCGCGGTCTACTTCCTCGAGTGCCGCAACGAACTGCTCACCGAGTGGCTCGATCTGCTCGGCCTCGAACACGAGAAGGGCACGCTCAAGGGCGACGACGCCCCGGCCGAGCCGCCGGCCACGAAGCTGGCAGCGGCACTCGCGTCCTACCGCAAGAACGCCCGAGACGAAGACCGCGCCGATCGCGAGCTGCTGCTCCGGGCATTCGCCGCGCAGTCGTCGATCGACTGGCCGGAGTTCGACAAGCTGCTCGCGAGCTGAGAGCCTGAGCCCGACGAAGAACGCGCGCCTGCGAGAACTCCCGAAGGCGCGCGCCACTTCAGACCGGACGACCCTCTCAGCCCTTGAACATCTCCATCATCGCCCGCATCTCGTCGGCGATGCTGTCCGGGATGATGTAGCTGGCCGGGTCGCGGATCTCGCCGATGTGGTCGCGGATCTGTTCGGGCGCCGGCTTGCCGCCCTTGCCCGCGAACCAGCCGGGCGTGAGACCGACGAACATGCGCGCGAAGCGACCGCCGCCCACCGAGAAGATGTTGTGGGTGAGATCGCATTGCTCGGACACGAGGTACGTGACGAGCGGCGTCACGCACTCGGGGTCGAGCGTCTCGGCCGCCGGGCCGAGCAGCTGCTCGGTGAGCCGCGTGCGCGCGATCGGCGCGATCACGTTGCACTTGATGTTGTTCTTGGCACCTTCGAGCGCCAGCACGTTCGAGAGACCGACGAGACCCATCTTCGCGGCGCCGTAGTTGGTCTGGCCGAAGTTGCCGAGCACACCAGCCGACGACGCGGTGAAGATGATGCGGCCGTAGTTCTGCTCCTTCATCTTGACGAAGGCCGGTTGCGTCACGTAGAACGCGCCCTTCAGATGGACGTCGAGCACGATCCCGAGATCGGCCGGCTCGAGCTTCGCGAAGGTCTTGTCGCGCAGGATGCCGGCGTTGTTGATGACGATGTCGATGCGGCCGAAGTTGTCGATGGCCGCCTGCACCATCGCCTTGCCGCCTTCGGGCGTCGCAACCGAGTCGTGGTTCGCGACGGCCATGCCGCCGGCCGACTCGATCTCCTTGACCACCGCGTCGGCCATGCTCACACTGGCGCCGGTGCCATCCGACTTCCCGCCGAGGTCGTTCACCACGACCTTGCAACCGCGCGCCGCGAGAGCCTTCGCGTAGGTCTTGCCGAGGCCGCCACCGGCGCCGGTGATCAGGGCCACTTTGCCGTCGAATCGAATGTCGCTCATCGGGGGAGTCCTTCTCGTTGCTCGTGGAGCACGGCGGTGGGATGCGCGCCCTCGCGCTGCCGCGCCGTGCCGAAAGGCAGGCGCAGTCTAGGCGAATCCCACTGCGGTCGCCCCGCTTGCCAAGAGCCCCCGGATCGCCGCCCCCTCCCCAGATCTCCGACTCGCTGCGAGGCGACTAATTGGCGCGGGCGATCTCCTTCATCGCGCGTCCGATCTTCTTCTTCGCGCTGTTGATCTCGCGCAGCTCGAGGATCGCCGCGTCCGCGATCGCGTCGCCGACGACGCCCTCGGGCTCGCGTCCCAACTCGCCGAGATCGACCCACGCCTCGTAGAGGTGCCGGCTGCGGTCGGTGATGATGCCGCCGTGCAGCAGCGTCTTGATCAGCACGCGGAAGATGTTGGTGTTCTGCTTCATCAGCCGACGCCGATCGGCGTCGGTGAAGGCTTCCATCACGGCCGCGCGGACCCATTGCCAGTCGAGGCCGAACTCCGGGTAGATCGCCTGTTTCTGCTCGGCGTTCACCAGGTTCGTGAAGACCTTGTGGAAGCACGCCGCAGCCCAGTCCTCGACCTTGATGTGCTCCTCCTCGGTGAGCTTCGGCACGGTGCGCTTGGCCCAGATGCGGCCAAACCGGTGGTGGAAGGCCTCGTCGGTCATCACGAGCTGTACGGTGCGGCGCAGCACGGGATCCTGCGTGCGCGAATGCAGCGTCGCGAAGGCGCCCATCGCGAGTCCTTCGATCAACATCTGCATGCCGACGAGCTTCTTGTAGACCTCGGGTGCCAGCACCAGCTCGTTCATCAGGCTCTGCAGCGTGGTGCCCGCGTGCAGCGGCGTGCCCCAGCGCGCTCCGATGTACTTCGAGAACGCCGTGACGTGACGCGCTTCCTCGCGCGCCTGGTTCGCGGCGTACTCCTGCGCGCCCGGGTCGTAGAGCACGTGGCAGAGGCTCGCCGAGAGCGAGAGCGCGCCCTGCTCGCCGTGCAGGATCTGCGAGAGTGAGAAGCGCGTCGACTGATTGGCGAGACGGATCTGCTGGCCTTCGTCGAGCCGATCCGCGACGGCGCAGTTCAGCTCGATGGTGAAGTCGCGCGGCATGATCGTGTCGTTCTTCATGTCGAAGGGTTGCGAGAAATCGACGTAGGCGGGATCGAGGGGATCCCAGAAGTGATCCTCGGTGGCGGCGATGATCTCGTCGAAGGCGCCGGTGCGGCGCGCGTAGCGATCGACCTCGATCATCGCGTCGAAGTCGTCGCGGTCGACGGCGTCGTAGATCTCGTCATGGGTGATGTGATCGGCCAAGAGAGCCTCCGATTCGAGGATTCGGTCAGCGGGAATGCTGATGGGTGTGGACGGGATGCATGCGAACGAGCGTCTCGACGACCGCGGCGTGCAAACAGGGATCTGCGAGACCTTCGGCGATGCGGTCGCGCAGCCTAGACGAGCGAAACTCCAGGGTCCAGGCAGCGATCCGCTCCGAACGGGCCGATCGGCTCGAGGCGTCCTCAGTCGCCACCCAACGTGCGCCGCAGCAGCGCGGCGCTTGCGCGGCGCGCCAGCGATGCGGGCAGTGCGCGGATCACGGCGCCCATCACTTTGTTCCCACCGCCCGGGATCACCAGCAACTCGCCCTTGCGCAGCGCGTCCAGCGACGCCTCGACGACCGCCTCGGGCGTCATCCAGGCAAAGTCGGGAATCCGCTCGGTGCTGACGCCCGCGACTTCCTGGAACTCGGTGCGCGTGAAGCCAGGGCACAGCAACTGGAGCCGCACGCCGCTCCCGCGCAACTCCTCGCTGACCGCCTGCGTGAACGAGTTCACGAACGCCTTGGTGGCCGCGTAGGTGGCATTGAAGGGCGCGGGCTGGAAGCCCGCGAGCGACGACACGTTGATCACCGAACCGTGGCCGCGCGCCTTGAACACCGACACCGCCGCGTGGGTGAGCCGCAGCAGTGCGAGCACGTTGAGGCGGACCTCTTCTTCCTCGGCGTCGCGATCCAGTTCGGCGAACAGACCAGTCGTGCCGAACCCGGCGTTGTTCACCACCAGTTCGAGCGCGGGTTCCGCTGCGATCCGCGCTTCGACCGCGCGCACGCCCTCCGCGGAGCCGAGATCGGCGGCCAGCACGTCGACGCGACGGTCGTGCGTGCGGCCGAGGCGTTCGGCCAGCTCTTCGAGCCGATCGCGGCGCCGCGCGACGAGCACGAGGTCGTAGGCGTCGCGCGCGAGCCGTTCGGCGTAGACCGCGCCGATGCCGGCCGAGGCGCCGGTCACGATCGCGAGACGCCGCGGACCGGCCGCCGTCGTGTCGGATTCGCGGGTTGCAGCGGAGCCCGGAGACGGTGCCGACATTGAATCCTCCAACTTCGATGAAAGTGTGCGAGGGCCGACGCCCGGCCGCGCCTAGAGCAGCCGGAGGATGCGCTCCGGCGGCCGGCCGACGACGGCGCGGCGGCCGCGCACCAGGATCGGGCGCTCGATCAGGATCGGGTGCGCGGCCATCGCGCGAAGGATCGCGTCGTCGTCCGCGTCGTCCGAGAGGTTGGCGGCTGACCAGGCTTCCTCACCCCGCCGCGACCACTGGCGCGGCGAGCTGCCGAGTCGCGCGGCCAGCTCGTAGAGTTCGACGAGCGTCAGCGGATCGTCGAGGTAGCGGCGTTCCGCGAAGACGACGTCGCGCTCCTCGAGCAGCGCGCGGGCGGCGCGCGACTTCGAGCAGCGGGGATTGTGGAGCAACACGAACGACGAGTCGGAGTCGGGCAGCTCGGGCATCGGGACGCACGATAGCGGGTGGTCGGCGCGAGCCAGCTCTGCCATCCTGCGCGGCCGTGAGTTTTCTCCAGCGCATCTTCGGGGCAGCGACACGCAGCGATCCCAGCGGCGAGACCGAAACGGTGCGCCGCATCGCCGCGCGGCTCGAGCGGCTTCCCCAGCCGCGTGCGCGCCACCTCGCCGCCTTCGCGTACGTGCTGGCGCGCGTCGCCAACTCCGACCTGCGGATCAGCGAGGCCGAGACCGACGCGATGCTCGCGCTGGTCCGGGAGCACGCCGGGCTCTCCGAGGAGGAGGCCGCCCTCGCCGTCGAGATCGCGAAGTCGCAGACGCGCCTGCTCGGCGGCACCGAGAACTACGTCGTCACACGCGAGTTCCGCGAGATTTCGACGCGCGAAGAGCGCATGAGGCTGCTGCACTGCCTGTATGCCGTGGCAGCCGCCGACGGAACGATCGCGAGCGCCGAGAGCGCCGAGATCGCGAAGATCGCCGAGGAACTCGGTTTCCTGCGCGAAGAAGCGCTCGCGCTGCGCGCACCCTGGCGCGACAAACTGTCCGAGTTCCAGGCGCTTCCGAGCAAATCGAGTTAGCAGCCCGACCAGGATGGGCCGTTGAGCCTGGGGCCGATGCGCGCCCCCGCCGTGCCGCACCTGCTTTGGATCGTTGCTGCGAGCTGCGCGGGCGGGAGACCCGTCCGCGCTGGGCTTTCCGTCTTCAGCAGCAGATGTTCCGGATCGACTGGCAAGTAGCGGGAGCGGGGCGTTCGGCCAGAACCCGCGAAGCCCTCCGGTCATCAGGCGGGCAGGCGGCCTCGAAACCCCGACGCGAAGCTGCGACGCCCATCCGCCGAGGACGTTCTGGACGAACGTCACGCCCCCGCGCCTCACGGATCGGCTTCCGAGAGACGTGATCCACCTTGGGTCAGGCCCCTAGCGTATGGACTTCGCTCGGCCCACTCCAGAGTCGGCCTGCTAGCGGAGACTGCGCTGCCCACTACATTGCGAGCCACTCCAGGAGGCAACATGGCCGCAAAGAAGAAGACGAAGAACTCGGGCGCGAAGCCGGCAGCAAGGAAGTCGGCTCCGAAGCGGAGCGCGAAGCGAGCGACGCCGAAGAAGCCCGTGAAGCGGGCCGCACCTGGACAAGCGGCCCGAAAGGGCACGAAGGTGGCGGCTGCAAAGGGCGCCGCCGGCGTGGTCTACGCCGACGTGCGACGAACGCTGAGCAGCGGCCTGATCGGTCGCCTGCTCGGCTCGTAGCCTACGAGCGGACCAGCAGCAGCGTCTTCGGATCGAGCGCGACGTGCAGGGCGCTCACGTCGCGGCTGTCGTGGTCCTTGAGGGCGCGCAGCGCGACGGAGCCCTCGCCCGGCTCCAGCGCCAGGATCACGCTGAAGCTGCCCTCGAGCGGTCGGAGCTCGGCCGGCAAGCGAGGCGATCCGCTCGCCCGAGACGCTGGCGCCCATCCACACCTCGGCGTGGGCGTCGCGCGCCGCGCTCGCCCACTCCTCCAGTTCGGCGGCGGTGCGCTGCGCGACGTCGAGACCGTCCACCACCACGAGTTCGGGACGCGGACCCAACTCGGCCTCGAGAGCGAGCGCTTCGCGCAGGCGCTTGGCGTCGAAGGAGCCCTGCGGGTAGGCGCGAATGCGGCGCAGGCGGTCCATCTCGGCGCGCGCCGCGACGTGATTCTCGTCGAGTTGCGTCGTGTGAGCGAGTTCCTCGAAGACGGTGTTGTAGTAGTCGCGCACATGCTGAACGTTGTGATCGAGCGTGACGTGCAGGACCGGTTTGTTCCGCAGCAGCTCGTCGAGTGCGACGCCCACCAGGAACGAGGTCTTGCCGACGCCCGGACCGGCGATCACGAGGCCGAGGTTGCCCCGCCCGAGACCTCCGTGGAGGCCCTTTTCGAGCAGTCGCAGCGGCGAACGAGCGTTCAGGAAGCGGCGGTACATCACTCTTCGTCCTTGCGCCGATCGGCGTACTTCTCGAGCAGTTCCTTCGTCACCTCGTTCGGACAGGGCAGGTAGCGCGCGAACTCCATGGTGAACTCGGCCTTGCCCTGCGTCTGGGAACGCAGGTCGGTGGCATAGCCGAACATCTCGGCGAGCGGCACCTCGGCCTCGACGCGACAGAAGCCGGCCTCCTCGGTGGTGCCGATCACCGTGCCGCGCCGCTGCATGATGGTCTTGAGCGCTGCGCCCTGGAACTCCGCCGGCCCTTCGACCGCGAGCTTCATCACCGGCTCGAGGATGATCGGCTTGGCCGCCGAGTAGCACGACCGGAACGCGCCGCGCGCCGCCGAGATGAACGCCATCTCCGACGAATCGACCGCGTGCGACTGGCCGTCGTTCACGACCACGCTTGACGCCGATCGTCGGGAAGCCGATCAGACGGCCCTTCACCAGCGCACTGGCGAAGCCCTTCTCGACCGCTCCCATGAACTCGGTGGGGATCGCGCCGCCGCGCACCTCGTTCGACGAACTCCCAGACGCGACCGTCGCCCTCCGGCAGCGGCTCGATGTAGCCCGCCACCTTCGCGTACTGGCCGGAACCGCCGGTCTGCTTCTTGTGGACGTAGGAGTAGTCGGCGCGCTGCGAGATCGTCTCGCGGTAGGCCACCTGCGGCGCGCCGGTCTGGACCTCGACGTTGTACTCGCGCTTCATGCGCTCGACGTAGACGTCGAGGTGCAGCTCGCCCATCCCGGAGATCACGGTCTCGTTGCTCTCGGGATCGACGTGGGAGCGGAACGTCGGGTCCTCGCGCACGAAGCGACCGAGCGCCTTGGCCAGGTTGTCCTGGCGCCTTGGTGTCCTTGGCCTTGATGGCGATCGACACCACCGGCGTCGGGCACGTGCATCGACGACATCGCGACGTCGATGGTGCCGTCCGTGAAGGTGTCGCCCGACGCGCAGTCGATGCCGAAGAGCGCGACGATGTCGCCGGCGCCGGCGGATTCGATGTCCTCCATCGAGTCGGCGTGCATGCGCACCAGGCGTCCGACCTTGTGCCGCCGGTTGGTGCGGCTGTTCTCGATGTTGCCGCCCTTCGCCAGCGTGCCCTGGTAGACGCGGGTGTAGGTGAGCTGGCCGTAGCGACCTTCCTCGAGCTTGAAGGCCAGCGCGACGAGCGGCTTGTTCGGATCCGAGGGCAGCACGATCGGCGCTTCGTCGGCCGAGAGGTCGACCGCGGTGTTCTCCACGTCGAGCGGGCTCGGCAGGTAGCGGATCACGGCGTCGAGCAGCAGCTGGACGCCCTTGTTCTTGTAGGCCGAGCCCATGAAGACGGGGGTCAACGCCCGCGAGAGCGTGCCGCGCCGCACCGCCTCGTGGATCAGCTCCTCGGTGACGCTGCTCCTCGAGAATCGCCTCGGTCAGCTCGTCGGAGTACATCGAGACCGCGTCGAGCATCGTCTCGCGCGCCACCGCGGCTTCGTCCTGCAGCTCCGGCGGGATCGGGCCGCGCTCGATCGCTTCGCCCTGGTCGCCCTCGAAGGTCACGGCCTCCATCGTGATCAGGTCGATCACGCCCTCGTGCTTGGCCTCGACGCCGATCGGGATCTGCATCATCACGGCGTTGTGCGCGAGCTTCTCGCGCAGCTGCTGGGTGACGCGATGCGGATTGGCGCCGGTGCGGTCGAGCTTGTTGATGAAGGCGAGGCGCGGAACCTTGTAGCGCCGCATCTGCCGGTCGACGGTCAGCGACTGCGACTGCACGCCGGCGACGCCGCACAGCACCAGGATCGCGCCGTCGAGCACGCGCAGCGCGCGCTCCACCTCGATGGTGAAGTCGACGTGGCCGGGCGTGTCGATGATGTTGATGTGAGTGGTCGTTCCAGGTGGTGTAGGTCGCGGCGGACTGGATCGTGATGCCGCGCTCGCGCTCGAGCTCCATGAAGTCCATCGTCGCGCCGGCGCCGTCCTTGCCCTTCACCTCGCTGATCTTGTGGATGCGCTTGGTGTAGAAGAGGATGCGCTCGGTGAGCGTGGTCTTGCCCGAGTCGATGTGGGCCGAGATGCCGATGTTCCGGATTTTCGCGAGATCGTTCGATCATGGCGCCGCTCTGGGGATCGGGGCTGGCATTCCCGATGGGGCCTGCCCGATCTACACGATGGAGGTTTCGGTTGCGAAAAAGGGGGTGGTTGGGGCGCGCAGGCTAGCGGAGGCGTTCGCCGGCTTCGAGCCCTCCGGCCGCGAAGATCGGCGGCCGCGGTGTCCTTGGCCCCGTCTCCGACGCGCAGCTTGCCGATCGAGATCCGCCCGCCGCGCGCCGCCAGCAGCGAGACGTCCCTCCTCCAGACCCGATCACCGTGCCCGCCTCCGCGCCGGCCTCGCCCGCGACGAAACGCGCGTCGAAGAGCCGCACGCGCTCGCCGCTGGCGCGCAAGGCAAAGGCGCCCGGGCTCGGATCGCAGCCACGCAGCAGGCGGTCGATCTCGACGGCCGTGCGGCCCCAGTCGACGCGCGCGACAGCGTCGGTCACCAGCCCCTGGAAGGTTGCGCGCGCATCGTCCTGCGGCTCCGGTCGCGCGCTGCCGCGCATCGACCTTCGCGACCGCCTCCACCATCGCCTCGATGCCCAGCGGATAGAGCTTGTCGAAGTAGAGGCTCGCGGCCGTGTCGGTCGTCTTCGATCGCGACGCCGCGCTTCTGGATCACGATCGGTCCGGTGTCGACACCCGCATCGGGCACGAACACCGTGACGCCGGTCTCGCGCTCGCCGAGGATGATCTGCCAGGGGATCGCCGCGCCACCGCGAAAGCGCGGGAGCAGCGACGGGTGGAAGCACAGCGAGCCGAGCGCCGGCGCCTCCACGATCTCGGGCGGCAGGATCACCGTCGTGTAGGGCATCACGTTCAGCTCCGCGCCGAGTGCGCGGTACTCGGCGACGCGTTCGGGCATCGCCACGCCCTGGCGGCGGAACGCCTTGTAGCGGAACGCGCGAAGCCCGCGCTTGCCGGCCTCCTCCGCCAGCGGATCGGGCTTCGCGGACGCCGGCGGCGCATAGACGGCGACGATCTCGTGGCCCGCGTCGAGCAGACGAACGAGCACGTCCCTGGCGAAGGCGGCCTGACCAAAGAGGGCGATGCGTCGCGGCATGGCGCGACGGTAGCCGTCACGGCGTCTGCGGAGCGATCGCCCACCGTGCCGCGCACGCGCGCCGGAACGCCGTGGACGAGCGCGTGATCGGGTACGTCGTGGTTCACCAGCGAGCGCGCTCCGATCACCGCGTGCGAGCCGATCCGCACGCCGCGCAGCACCGTCACGTCGGAAGTGATCCAGACGTGATCGCCGAGCGTGATCGGGCCGCCGCGCTCCTTGTGTTCGGCGTCGAGGTCGTGCTGATCGGAGTCGATCAGGCGGCAACCGGGGCCGATCCAGGTGCGCCGCCCGCACAGCAAGGCGTGCTTCGCCGAGAGGTGGCAGCCGTTCAACCACGAGTCGGGACCGAGCACGAGCCTCGCTCCGGCAAACACCGAGATATGTATTGGTTCGAGTTCGGTGCGCAGCCACGTTCGCGCGCCGATCTCGACGTGCGCGCCGGGACCCAGCAGCAGCGTGAGCGCGCCGGGCGTGCGCTCGGTCGCGACGTTCGCGCCGATCTGCAGCACTGCGCCGGCACCCATCACGATGCGCGCGCGCGCGAAGTTGGTGCTGGCGCTGGGATCGATCGAAAGCCCGGGGTGGAGGGCGGCGAGACGGCGCAGCTGGCGGCGGTCGGCGGCCTGGATCGCCCGCAGCAGCCAGCGACTCGCGAACGCCATCGCCAGCGGACCTGGCGTGGCTAGCGCGGGCCCGGCCCGGAACCCGGACCGGAATCGGGGCCGCTCTGGCCTTCGCGCAACCGGAACGTGATGAAGCCGTGCGTCGGATCGTAGGGCGAGAGTCCGACCTGAACGCGATCGCCCGGAATCACGCGGATGCGGAAGCGACGCATGCGGCCCGAGAGCTGCGCGGTCACGGTCTGCCCCGTGTCGAGGCCGACCTGATAGCGGCCCCCGCCGAGAATCTTCTCGACGGCGCCGGTTGCTTGGATCAGATCTTCGCGCGACATGCGTCCCCTGCTCGAATCGCGGCGGGGTTTAGCACTCGATCGCGCGCCTGGCAGGCCGCGGGCGCAAGCGCGTCTCCCGCATTCCTCCCGTCGATGGGGTCTGCAACCCCGCTCCTGCGGGTGGCGATCGGGTGGGGCACGG
This sequence comes from uncultured delta proteobacterium, assembly GCA_963801625.1. GTDB lineage: Bacteria > Myxococcota_A > UBA9160 > UBA9160 > PR03 > PR03. The sequence continues at coordinate 20,168 of CAWDFQ010000012.1, read as the reverse complement.
CCGTGCTGTGGACCGGCAGCGCGCAGCTCACGATCGAGACGGTGCGCAACTCCACGGACCTGGGTGACACCGACTTCAGCGAACACGGGGAGACGCGCCACGACGACCTCGACGAAGTGTTCGACGAGCGCGCGTCGATCGACACCAGCCCTTCCCTCCGCAGAACTGCGCGCGCGGTCGATGCGGTCGCGCTTGCGGCTCGCTTTCCGAAACCCCTGCGATAGATTCGCCGGTCCTTCGGGTGTCCGACCGAACGCGGAGAGGTGGCAGAGCCTGGTCGAATGCGCCTGACTCGAAATCAGGAGTACCCGCAAGGGTACCGGGGGTTCGAATCCCTCCCTCTCCGCCACGTTCCATGCCTTGGCCGTGGAAGCCGTGAAGACCCAGGATTTTCCTCGGTGGGCATCTGGTGGGCAGCTCGAGCCGCAAACCCGGACTGATTGGTGGTCTCCCGCGCTGCCCGTGTTGACGTTCCGGGCCGCCTGAGCGCTTGGCCACGTGGCATGCCTCTTGCGAAAGCAGGCTCTCGTGTCCCGCCTCGTCACCGTACATCGAGCGCGCACGCCGGCACTCCGCCTCGGATTCCGCGCAGATCCCAACGCGATGACTCGCGTTCGCGCCCTACACCGAGGGCCGCGAGGCGCAGATCGTCTCCTCGATCCAGCTCTACGAGGTCTACCAGGTCGTCCGGCGCGACCTTTCCGAGGAGCGCGCGATCGCGGCGCGGTCGCGGCGATGCACCGGGCACGGGTGGTCGCGCTCGACGGATCCGATGCTTGCACGTCACCGACCCCTTGCGGCTCGGCACCGCGACGCCGCGCTCGCGCGCTTCGAGGCACTCGGCGTGGTCCGCGAGTGACCCGCGAGGCGATCTCCCGCCCATGGATCGCACGTATCGCGCTACGTTGGCGCCCACAGGAGCCCGCAGGTGCAATCCCTCGACGAGTCGATCGAGCGCGCGGTGGCGATGCTATCCGCGGAGCCGCGCGTGCGCGTCGTGTTTCTCTTCGGCTCCGCAGCGCGGCCGGGCTCCGTTCCGCCGCGGGACCTCGATCTCGCCATCTGCGCGCGACCGCCACTGGCGCTTCCCGAGTTGCTCCAACTCCAGGGAAGACTGCAGGAGAACGCCGGCGTCGCGGTGGATCTGGTGAGTCTCGACGACGCTCCGATCGTCCTCGCCCACGAGATCATCGAGGGCGGGCGTTGCCTGTACTCGCGCTCTCCGGACGACGAGACGGAGCTCGTGACGCGCACACGCATGCGCTGGTGGGACTGGCTGCCCGTGCGCGAGCGCCAGTGGCAGTCGAGCGGCGAGCGCTTGGAGGACCGCCTTGGTCCTTCGACCTGAGGCCGTCCGCGAGCGCCTACTGCGCCTCGAGGAAGTGGTCTCGCGCCTCGAAGCGCTCCAGCGCGAAGGCGTCGATCCGCGCGGCGACTTCCGGCAGGCCTGGCTCGCGGAGCGCGGCTTGCAGCTCGCCGCCGAGATCGCGCTCGACGTCGGGAACCACATCCTGAGCGCTCACTTCGGCGTGTCGGCTCGGGACTACGAGGACGTGCTGACCCAGCTCGCAGCCTGCGGCGTGATCGACGCAGAGTTGCGCGAGCGCTTCCGCGGTCTCGGCGGCTTCCGCAACCTCCTCGTACACGCCTACCTGAAGCTCGACGCGGACCGCGTCGCGCAGGTGCTGGCCGACGCCCCCGAGCGATTCTCCGCTCTGGCACGCGCGATTCGCGCCTGGCTCGCGAGCGCAAGCTAGGCCGTCACACTCTTCCTGGAACAGCGTGTCCGCCAGCCGCGCTCGGTGCTTCCGTGCCAGCAGTCTTGCGCGAAGCAGGCCAAGGGCAGCTCAGTAGACGGCTCGAGGAGGGATGCACGCCGCCGTTTACGCGATGACCGCCACGGCCTCCGAGTCCGCGATCCGGGCATCACTCGTCACCAGCCGTGCGCCCCGTTCGAGCGCGGTGGCGACCACGAGCTGATCGGCCGGGTCTCGCAGCCGACCGAGCCGCACCGCGATCGAAACGGTCGCGAGCGAGAACGGCACCAGCTCGACACCCGGCAGGCTCGTCGCCTGCTCGAGCCAGGCGGGAGCGCTAGAGATCGGCGGTCACCTTGTCGTAGAAGTCGAGGCAGTTCTCGCGCTGCTCGCTGGCGCGCCACGCGATCGCCTCCCGCGGATGCTGATTCAGCTGACCCGAGATGATGTAGGGGGCTAGAGCTCCCCACTCGGCGGTGGCGCGCAACGGCACCAGATTCTCCTGGATGAACTTCCAGACGGGACGGATGTTGAACTTCGGGTTGCGGAGGAATCCGAGCAGCAACTCCATCGGGCAGTTGCCGGCTCCCCGCCCCATGCCGCCCAGGGTGGCGTCGACCCGATTGGCGCCGTGGATGATGGCCTCGATGGTGTTGGCGAAGGCGAGCTGCTGGTTGTTGTGGGCGTGGATGCCGACCTCCTTACCCGTTCCCTCCAGTGCTTTCTTGTAGCGCTCCACCAGTAACTGGATCTGCTCGCCGTACAGAGAGCCGAAGCTGTCCACCACCACGACCGTGGAGCAGGGGGCGTCGCGGAGCACCTCCAGGGCCTGGTCGAGTTCGCCCTCGTTCAGCAAGGAGACGGCCATCAGGTTGCAGGTGGTCTCGTACCCCTTCTGGTGAGCATCCTTGATCATGTCCACGGCTTCCGGGATCTGATGGATGTAGCAGGCAACCCGCACCACATCGATCACGCTCTGCTGCTTGGGCAGGATGTCCGTCCGCCAGTCCGTTTTCCCGGCGTCGGCCATCACCGCGATCTTGAGCGCCGTGTCGTTGTCGCCCAGCACGCGGCGCAGGTCGTTCTCGGTGCAGAACTTCCAGCGACCGAACTTGTCCGGCGCAAACACTTTTCCGGAGGCCTTGTAGCCGACCTCCATGGCGTCGACGCCCGCCTCCACGCAGGCGTGGTAGGCAGCGGCAACGAACCCGTCCTCGAACATGTGGTCGTTGATCAGGCCGCCGTCGCGGATGGTGGCGTCGAGAACCTGAATTTCCGGGCGATAGGTGACCCAGGGGGCTTTCATGGCGTGTTCCTACATCGGGGGCCGCGGCAGCGGATCTGCGTCTCGGGCAGCCTTCGCCGGTTCCGGGCTCGGGGAGGCATCGAGATGTAGTCGAAGCCGATGGCGTCGTCCACATGCCCGCGAGCGGCGCTGGGTCGGGTTACGCTGCGGACCGATCCCGTCTCAGCGCAGCCAGCGCTCCACCTCGAGCTGCACCAGCGCGCTGCTGAGCCAGGAGCCGAGCGGCAGCAGCAGGTAGAAGAAGAAGCGCAGCAGGGTGCTGGCGTCGATCGGCCATTCGTGCACGTCGGCGACGCAGCGTTCGTAGGCAAGGAGGTCCGCGAGCGCGCCCGCGTTCGCGCGTTCCCGTAGGCCCGCCGCGTGGAGACGGGAGCACTCCTCGCGCAGCCAGCCGCGCACCAGGTCGAGGGTCCGTCGCTTCTCCCGCCGGATCCGGGCGCGGGCGCCGGCCACGGGCAGCAGGAAGCTGAAGAGCGCGAAGGCGACAATGCTGAGAAGCACCAGCGCCGGCGGCTCGACGTATCCGGCGTCGGCGAACGTCAGTGCCGCAATCGAGGCGAGGAGCAGCCAGCGAAGCGCGCGACGCAGGCCGCGGCGCGCGAAGGGCCGCATCGGCGAGAGGTCGAGCAGATCGAGCTCGCGCACCGAGTCCGCCAGGCGTGCAAAGACCCAGTCTTGGCAGACGGCGGCGTACAGCGTCCGGCTCGTCGCCCAGCCGAGGGCCGCGCCGACGATGAGATCGAACAGCACCGACGGCAGCGCATAGGTCTCGAGCCGAAGAAAGCGCGACGGATCGCGATAGAGCGTCGGCACGATCGCGATCAGGACCGCGGCGCCGACGAGGCCGACCGCGCGCAGCCAGTGCGGATCTACGCTCTCCGCTTCGGCGAGCGCGCCGGGCGCGAGCTCGGGAGCGAGCGCCGCGAGGTCGCGCCCCGTGCCCACCTCCTCGTAGCGATGGGTCACCAGGACACCCGCGAAGAGCATCGAGACGAGGAGCGCGCTGCGGAACTCGGTGAAGCGCCAGGCCGACACCTCACCGCTCAGCCACGGGTCGAGGTTCCCCTCGAAGAGGTCGAGCGCAAGGAAGACGGCGACCAATCCGCTTGCGAGCGCGAGCCCCGCGATCAGCGGCGAGACGCCGGCCGCATCGAAGATCCGGCTCCAGACGGGCAGCACCGATCGGGAGGGCCGGGAGACGGGGACCTCGACCGAGGCAACGCTCATGGTCCGGCCTCCGTGCTCACACCCCGGCTGTAGGCTGGCACAGTAACGCGGCGGCCGCTGTGAAGGAGTTCAGTTCACAGCGGGGGCGGCGGGTCGCGCGCCGCAGCCCTGCGCTGCCGGACTGGGGCGGGCCTGAGAGCCTGAGACGACGAACAACACCATCCGGATTCGGCGGCATCACTTCACGAGTGTGCGGCCGAGTACATTCTCCTCCCAGAAGAGGCGGTCTTCTTTGGCAGGGTCATCGGCCACGCGACTCGATGCGTCGAAGATCATCGTGGCCCGGCGCGCCGTGTCGTACTTCGGCCACGCCGGGATTCCGCGATGATCGGGCCTCCCTGTTGCCGCAAATGCAATCCATGCATCCTGCATGGCTTCGGTGAGGCTGACCGGGGGCGTGTCGCCGACGTCGGGGTCGGGGTTGTCGAACATGAAACGCAGCTCCAACGCGTGCCGCGCGCCATACACACCGTTCTCGACGGGCGAGTCCCAGGTGAAGAGATACATCCACGTGTTGCCGTGCGGCGCCTGGGCTTCGGCCAGGTGAATCTGCGGTATGCGGAAGAAGAAGTCGGTGGCGATGGCCAACGCGACATCGCCGCTCTTCAAGTCGGGCAGGCGGCGTTTGTAGTGGTCGATGATTCGATCGCGTGTCGCTGCATCCCAGGTCTTGGTGTCGGGCGTAAACGACAGCGTGACGGAGGCCGGGATGTATGGCAGCGCTGATTCGTATTTGATCCAGAAGCGCGCCTCGTCCTCGGTAGTGCCGGTGAGCAGGTCCACACCTCGAGCGCAGCCTTCGGCTATGGCACGCAATGGGTCTTGCGGCACGATGCGCCCGTCGCGCACCGGCCCGAAGAGCCGGTCGCTGGCGAGTCCGGCCTCCTTGATGAGCCGCTCTTGCGCCTCCAGGATCACATCTTGTGATAGTGCTTTGAGGCCGGCGACATCGGTCGCGTGCGCCAGCTGCATGAAGCGACGCGTCACGTCGCGCGCAGACTCCTGGGAGCGCGTGATCCGGAAGGCGCCGCTCTGGGAGATGACACGGCGAAAGAGGCCGTGCGCAGGCTTCACGGTGAGAAGCGTCACCACGCTGCCGGCGCCAGCGGACTCCCCGAAGATGGTGACGTTTCCCGGATCACCACCGAAGCTGGCGATGTTGTCGGACACCCAGCGAAGGGCGGCAACCTGGTCCAGAACCGCGAGATTTCCGCTGTCGGCGTACGCATCCCCGCCAACCGCCGACAGATCGAGGTATCCCAGCGCGCCCATGCGGTAGTTGAACGACACCACCACGATCTCGCCGCGGCGGGCCAGGTTCGCCCCGTCATAGAGCGGGTCCATGCTGGATCCCCACAGGTATCCACCGCCGTGGATGAAAACCATGACTGGACGCTTGGCGTCGTCCACCGCGGGGGTCCACACGTTGAGCCGCAAGCAGTCTTCGTCCTGGAAATACAGCGAGGACGGCTCCGTCTTGTCGTAGCTCTGGGGAAACACCGGACCGAACGCCAAGGCCGGATACACGCCCGTCCAGCGTTCTGCGGGCTGTGGCGGTTCGAAGCGCAGCTCGCCCACGGGTGGTTTGGCGAACGGGATGCCCAAGAAGGTCTTCAAGCCGTCAGCTTCGACGCGGCCGGCGACGCGACCGGTCGTGGTCTGCGCCACCTCTTGATGAATGACGCGCCCGTTGGCGAGCTCGGCTGCCGCAACGAGGCCCGGCACTTTCGCAGTGGGCGCACAAGCTTCCAGTGCAACAGCCAAACACGAACCCAGCAGCGCCGTAGCAACGAGCGGTCGTACCCTCATGGCCCGCGTACCATGGGACGGGATACGGCTTCGGTCAACTCCCGCCGCGCAGCGGACGTGCGAGGAGACACCTGCCCCCATGTCGTCGGGGATCTTGCGACACCGTGGTGCGGGAGGATCCGCGGGTTTGTAGCGGGCGCTGCGCAGAAGCCGACGACTCCCGTGGACTCCACTCCGCAATTGGCAGCGCGCCTCTCCGCGTCGGCTCCATACGGTGTCACCGAGAACGCCCCGCCCCTGACGGCTCGTCCCTGAATCGTGTAGGTCTGGACCCTGGTTCCTGCTCCTGGTGCGTTGGGTGGGTTTCGAGAAACTCCCTCGTGTGCGGAAAGGTGATTGGCCGTTCAAGGTGCCCGAGAGCGCGCGCAGTGGACTCGCGCCGCCGAACTACGGCGCGGTCTATCCGTGCGTGCAGAACATCCTGCTCGCCTGCCGGGCGCTCGGTCTCGGCGCTGCGCTCACGACGATGCACCCGGTCTTCGAAGAGGAGCTGCACGCGCGCTTCGGGATCCCGGACACGCACGGCGTGGTCGTTGCGATCCCGATCGGTTTCCCGATGGGTCGCTTTGGCTCCGTGACGCGAAGGCCCGCTCGCGAGCTCACGTACTTCGACAGCTGGGGCAACACGGAACCCGGCGCGTGGCGCTAGCCCTCTTGGAGTGACACCGATCAGTGATCGTGTACGACGTCACGCTCCGCGCGCAACGCTCAGAACGGATCGACGACGGCGGGCTTCGGCTTCGACGCTTCGCCCGGAGTCGGCCCTGCGGCTGCACCCCGCTCCGGAATTCGCCGGACGAGCTTCGTGCTCGCGACCCACCCCTCGAGTCCGCCGCTTCCCACCACGACGAAGGAGTAGCCGTGATCGATGCGGATGCGCGAGACTTTTTCGTGCCACCCGAGATGCCCGACGACCTTCGACGACGCAGACGCTTTTGCGTGCAGCGGGGCCGTTGCGATGGTGTAGTACGTCTCTCCGCTGTCTCCGGTGATGCTGCGTTCGGCCGAGTCCACCGCGGCGCAGCCCGAAAGCGCGACCGCGGCGGCAAGGACGAGCGCGAACTCGAAGCGCAACGTGGAACTCGTCATCGGAGCATAGTAGGTACGAACTCGATTCTGGTCCGAGAATGATCGTTACCGGCCGGGCCGGCGGGCCCGGAACCGCGCACCCTGCGTCTGCTTGGAGGTCGCCATCGGGGTCAGTCCGACGTGGACCACGTCCGTGAACCCGGCCGCCGCGATGATCGTCAGAAGCTCCCCGACGGAGAGCGTTCCGCCGATTCAATCGGACCAGGCTTCGAGGGTTGGGCACCAATCCGACGGCCTGGCCTCCAGGGCGACCACGTCGGCGAACTGCAGCCGTCCTCCAGGGCGCAGCACCCGGAACAGCTCCGCGAAGACCTGCGGCTTGTCCAGCGAGAGGTTGATCACCCCGTTCGAGATCACCACGTCGAATGACCGGTCCGGGAATGGGAGGGCGTCCGCCCGCGCCTCGCGAATCTCCACGTTGCCCAGCCCAGCGCCGACCACCGTGGCCGACGCTTTGGCCACCATCGCCGGAGTGGCGTCGACGCCGCAGACCCGCCCTTCCGGGCCCACCCGCAAGGCGGCCACGAAGGCGTCGACCCCGGCGCCGCATCCGACGTCCAGCACTGCCTCGCCCCGCTCGATGGGCCCGAGCTCGATGGGGTTTCCCACGCCGCAGAACGAGGTCAGCGCCGATGGCGGGCAGAGGTCCAGCTCCGCGGCCGCGTAGCCGAGGGCCCGCGCTCCCGCGCGACCCGTGGGGTAGGCGAACGCATCCTCGGCACTTACCGCGACGCGCGCGTACTTTTCCTGGATGGCTCCGCTGATGCGATCGGCTTCCAGCTCCTGCCCCATGGTGACTCCTTCGCTCGTAAACCTTTCCTGGGCGGGCCGCGGCGCGGAACCGCTCCACCAGCCCCGCAAGGTGGCCGGGTCGGACCTGGTCCGCGCCATCAACCAATCGAAGACGCTAGAGCTCGGCGGCCTTGGTCACGAATTCCTCGGGGTCACCGACGCAGATCAGCCCTTACGTGCAATGAACCGGCCCTGCGCGATCTTGCCTTCGTGCGCCAGCTTCTGCAGGAACTGCATCTCACCAGCAACGGCCGCCACGGCGTCCCCGTTGTAGCCGAGCACGCGTAGCGCATCGAAGGTGAGCTGCATGTCGACCATCTGCAGATAGAGATCCACGTAGGGAGCGAAGCGTCCCGTATCCGAGGCCTCGCTCAGCTTGCAGCCGGCCTTCTCGAGCAGGCCGCGGTAGTCGCCGATGCTCGCCAGCGTCGGGAATTTCATGAAGCCCAGATAGCGCTCGGCCTCCGCGCTCGAGAGCCCCGCCGGCCCCTCGACCCAATCGGTGAAGGCAATGACGCCCCCGGGCTTCACGATGCGCGTGGCCTCGGCGATGAGCTTCGGCTTGTCCTCGACGTAGCACCAGGCGTCCTCGCCCCAGACGAAATCCGCTCCTCCCGCGGGCAGGCCGCTCGCGCAGGAGTCGCCGACCTCGAACGTGATGCGATCGCCAAGGCCTTCTTCTTTGCAGACGCTCCGCCCGCGCTCTACCACCTTCGGTGTCGCGTCGACGCCGGTCATGGAGGCCACGTTGCGGAAGCGCACCAGGAAGCGCATACCCGCGCCGTTGCAACAGCAAAGATCAACGCCGCGCTGGCCCGCGCCGATGCCTGCGCGCTCGGCCAGATCCATCGACGACTTGAAGCCGCCGATGTGAATCTGCTGGCCCATGATGAGCTCCCACAGATCCCCCTCGGCGCCGCTGTACACCGCATTCACGTCGGCGAGATGAATGCCCTCGAGTCGCTTCATGATCAGTTTCTCCCATGGCGTCATGTTGGGCCGGAGCGCGGAGGGACCCCGGCGATATGATGGCATGCTCACCGCTCGGTGAGCAGCGCTCTATGACCTGGATCATACGACTGCACGCTCGGCCGGGACCTCCACGGCGGGAGCGGCGTATCCTGCGTAGGACTCGGGACGTGCGAGGGAAAGAGTGACCAGACGGGACGACTTTGTGGCGAGCGGGCCCATCCTCGCCTCCGCGCTGCTCTGGGGCACCCTGTGGATTCCTCTGCGAGAGATCCGCGCGGCAGGATCCTCCGGGCCCCTTCTCACCGCTGTCGGCTTCCTACTCCCGCTGGCTGTGCTGGCGCCATTCGCCGCGCGGCGCTGGCCGCAGATCCGTCGCGCGGGCTTTGCACTTCCGGCCGCCGGCTTCGGCCTCGCGCTCTCGATCGCACTCTATTCCGAGGGGTTGGTGCGGGGCAGTGTTGGCCGCGTCGTGCTCCTCTTCTACCTGATGCCGGTCTGGACCACGCTCTTCGCGCGGATCCACCTCTCGCAGCCCATCACCCCGCGGCGGCTCGCCTCGATCGCCCTCGGCCTCGCGGGGCTCGCTGTGATCTACGGCCCCGCGCTCGGCGTTTCGGGGCCGGGCTCGTCGGGCGACTGGATGGGCCTGCTCGCGGGCATCGTCTGGTCTGCGACGATGGTTTTCTTCCTTCCCGCGGCGGGACAGACCGCGTTCGACCGCGTGCTGGCGCAGTTCGCTTTTCTGGGGCCAGTGTACCTGCTCGTGAGCATGCTCCCCGGCGCAGGCATCGCAGTCGCCACTGTGAGCGACCGGCCCCTTCCACTTGCCTGGCTGCTCGCTTTCTCCCTGGTCTGGATGCTTCCCGCCGTCGGGCTCACGATCTTCGGCGCGAGCCGCCTCGAGCCCGGCCGCGCCGCCGTGCTCTTCATGCTCGAGATTGCCGTCGCTCTGGTGTCGGCCGCGCTGCTGGCTGCCGAGCCCTTCGGCGTGAGCGAGGCGCTCGGCGCGGCCCTGATCGCGGGTGCTGGAGGGGTCGAGCTGATTGCTCGCCCGCCACCGAGGTCGAGGGTGTTGGCTGGTTCCGGACTCGCCGTGGGGGACGCGGAAGGGCCACTCCCGTGATTCGCCATCCGGTCGCCGCTCGTTCCCCTCGTCGTCCTCGCAGTCGCAGGCTTCTCCCCGGTCGGGGCATGGTAAGTACTCTGCCGATCCGAATCGCTCCGCCGTCAGTTGTTGATAGGGGCACGGCAGAGCGTCGAGCCCCGTTCGAGGCAAGCGATTCGGGGGTGGGTGATCTGCGCGGGCGCGCGGCCCGCGAGGGCCGGTGCGATCTGACGGCTCAGCAATGGCCTCAGCGCCGCGCGTCCGGCCGCGGTGTCCCCCGCTCGACCGCAACGCGCCCGATCGTTCAGCTCGCGCGTTTCCTCCGCAGCTCCACGACCTTCTCCGCCAGCAGGATCTTGAGCAGCGACTGGTACGGGACGTCGCGATCCTTGGCGAGAACGCGCAGCTCCTGCAGCAGGCGGCGCGGCAGCCGCACCGTCACCGGCTGCGTCGGCCGCTCCACAGCGGGATCGAACTCGATGCGCACGCCCGGCCGCGACCAGTCGACCTCGTTCGTGCTGTCGTGCTCGAGCCAGTAGGAGGCGACGTCGGCGTCGCGTACCTTCTTAGTTCGCTTTTTCATACGCGAGACGCTCCTTCCGGCTCATCGGTCGGGCCGAGATCACCCGAACGAGGTTGCGGCGGACCGTGAACGCCACGAGGAGGTGACGGCCGTCGTTCGTCACACCGAGAGCGAGGTAGCGCTGCTCGTCCCGGGAGTGCCGCTCGTCGACCTGGCAGAGGGGATTGTTGAGAAGGACCTCCTCGGCCTCGGCTGCTGCGACGCCGTGCTTCAGCTCCGACTTGCGCCAGTTCGCCTCGTCCCATTGGAAGCCCTTCAGACCCCGCAGGACGATCCGCATACCGCCAGGTTAGCACTGCCCCGTACATGATCAAAATGTACGGACCGCGGATCCCCGCCGGCGCGCTTGCCCTGGCGCTGCCAGGGCCACGCCAGGCTGGTGGCCGGCGGTTGCCAGCTTCATGCCCTGCTCGTACCCGCGCGCAATCGCTACTCGGCGCCCCGCTTCGCCGCTTCTTCCGCGACGCGCTCCGGCGTCCGGTCGCCGAGCAGGTTCTCCGCTTCGAGCGGAACGCGCGTCGATTCGAGGAAGCGCGACAGCATGTTGAAGTACGAGCAGCAGACGATCAGCTCGCTCGCCTGGCGGTTGCCATAGCGCGCGATGATCCGTTCGAGCGCATCGTCGGACAGGCGCACGTCGCGGCTGATCTCGTCCGCGATGCGACACAACAGATTGCCTTCTTCGCCAAGGCTCGTGACGGGGTCCTCGGCGCGGATCGCTTCGATCTCCCGATCCGTCACCCCCAGATTGCGACCGAGCCGCTGGTGCTGCGTCCACTCGTAGAGGGAACGCGTCACGTGCGCGACCCGCAGCACGGCGATCTCGCGCTTGCGCGCATCGAAGTCGGCGCCCACCAGGATCGAGCGCGCGAAGTCCAGGAAAGGACGGAAGCTCGCGGGCGCTGCGGCCATCATCCGGAAGACGTGTAGCGGCGGAAGCGCGCCGAGCGCCTTGCGCGTCTCCTCGGACAGCTCCTCGTCACGCGGCAGCGGAATCTGCACGGGCATCCGACATCCTCCCTCAAGCCATGAAAAGGCCGCCGTTCACGTCGAGCGAGACACCGTTGATGTACGAGGCGTCGTCCGATGCGAGGAACGCGATCGCGGCCGCCTGCTCTTCCGGCGACGAGAGCCGCTTGATCGGCATCAACGCTTGCAGCGCCGCCGCGTGCGCGGCGCGCAGCTTCGCGATCTCCCCGCCTTGGGCAGCGCCCGCCGCCGCGGCGCTGCGGATCATCGGCGTGTCGACACCGCCCGGGCAGATCGCGTTGACACGCACGCCGCGCGGCCCGTAGTCGAACGCGAGATGGCGCGTGAGCCCGAGTAGGCCCGACTTGCTCGCCGTGTAGGCGAGTCCGCCCAGGGCGCTCTTGGTACGACCCGCCAGCGACGAGACGTTCACCACCGCGCCGCGACCACGCGCCGCCATGCCGGGCAACAGCGCGCGACAGAAATAGAACGGGCCGGCGAGATTCACCGCGAGCACGCCGTGGAAGACCGCGTCCTCGATCGACTCGATCGGCGCACCGCCGCGGTCGCCGATGCCGGCGACGTTGGCGAGCACGTCGACCGCACCGAGCGCCGCTTCGGCGACGCGCGCGGTCTCTGCGACGGCCGCGCTCGACGCGACGTCGCACGCAAAGCTGCGCGCAGTACCGCCCGCTTCCGCAATTTCCGCGACCGTGCGCTGCGCCCCCGCGGCGTCGCGATCGACCGCCGCGACGCGTGCGCCTTCCGCCGCGAGTCGCATCGCCGTCGCGCGGCCGATGCCACTCGCCGCGCCGGTCACCACTGCGACGCGATCTTCGAATCGCCGCTGCATCGGCTCACTCCCTCTCGCTGCGCGCCGCTCGAGTTCGAGCATCGGGGCGGTCCGGCGACGCCTTCCGTCGATTCGGTCGGGTCGGCTGGTCTATGCTGGCCGGCCAGCCTACTCAGCCGCGCTTCGAGCTGCCAACCAATCGCACGCGTTCTGCAGGGCGGCTTCGCATCGGAGGGCGGCGCATGAGTCGCATATTCGGAGAGATCCGGCAGAACGGCTACGTCGTGCGCGACATCGAAGCCGCGATGAAGCATTGGGTCGAAGTGCTGGGCGTCGGCCCCTGGTTCTACTTCGAACGCGCGCCGATCACGGAGTTCCGCTACTTCGGCGAGCCGTCGGACGCCGCCGTCAGCATCGCGCTCGCCAACTCGGGTCCGCTCCAACTGGAGTTGATCCAGACGCGCAACGACGCGCCCTCGATGTACCGCGATTTCCTCGCTGCGGGCCGCGAGGGAGTGCAGCACGTCGCCTACTGGACGGAAGCCTTCGACGCAGACCTCGCGCGCCACGAAGCGCGGGGACTCCGCGTCGGGCAATCCGGCTGCGCGGGCGGAGCGGACGGGCGCTTCGTCTACTTCGCCACCGAGACGCACCCTGGGACGGTCGTCGAAGTGTCCGAGGTGAGCGGGCCAAAGGGAAGGTTCTTTGCGCACATCCGCGAAACGGCGCGCCACTGGGACGGCAGCGACCCGATCCGGCGCATCGGCGGCTGAAGGCCGCGCGCGCCGGCTCTCGACCCACCCGGCGCGGGAGCCGCGCTGCGCGCACGCGGCCGGTCGACACCGCGGCAGGATCTGTGCAGTCGCGCCCGCCAACCGGGCGAACGGAGAATGCCGCCGCGATCCTGACGATGAGCGCGTGTCGGCGGCGTGCGCAGGCCGAATCTGCCGCTATCTTGCCGCGCCCGCGCATGTCGCGGACTCCACTTCGCTGTGTGCCGATCGGTGTACCAATGATCGGAATCCCTCAAGCGCTGGGGATTGCAGCCCGATGACCAGGACTGTGCCCGCCGCCGTCTGGACAGCGGCGCGGGATGGTGTGGGAGGTCTGATGCAACACGACACCGCGCTCGTTCTCGTCAGCTGCACGCTCTGCGGGCAACTCCACGAGCCGCGCTTCGTCGACGCTTCGAATCCGTTCTGCCAGTCCTGCGCTTCGGTCGCTGCACGGCGCCAGCCGCGGCCGCGGCCCCGCGACGCTCGCCCGCCCGAGCGCTGATCCGATCCGAATCGCGCCAGGCGGTCGGAGCCATCTTTCGCTCCGCGCTGCGTACCCGATCCGCAAGCACGCGCACGCGACCCGCCGCGACGATCCTGGCGCGGCGCGGGAGCGGACTCCGTTCACCTGGTTGCGAGTCGCGGAGCGCCGGCGAGGTTTGACCCATCTCGGAGTCGACCCTACCTTCGCTGCGCTCGGCGCAGCGCCGAGGCGTGATCGCAGGGTCCCGTTCGAGTTCGGTGCTTCGTGAACCCCGTCAGACCCGGAAGGGAGCAGCGGCAGCGAGGAGCCAGCAGCGAGTGGGGTGCCCTGCGATCTCTCCTCGGCGCTGAGAGCCGCGCGCACAGCGTCTGGCCCTCCGCGTGATGACTCTCCGGGTGATGGATTCGGGGTTCCCCCTTGAGTTACCAGGTTCTCGCCCGCAAATGGCGACCGCAGAGCTTCGAGGAGGTGACGGGCCAGGAGCACGTCACCACCGCGCTGCGCAATGCGATCACGACGGGCCGCGTCCCGCACGCGGTGCTGCTCTGCGGGCCCCGCGGCGTCGGCAAGACCACCATCGCGCGCATCCTTTCGCGCTGCCTCAACTGCGAGAAGGGACCCACCGCGACGCCCTGCGGCGAGTGCGCGTCGTGCAACGAGATCGCCGCCGGCTCCTCCACCGACGTGCAGGAGATCGACGCCGCGAGCCGCACCTCGGTGGACGACGTGCGCGAGCTGATCGAGGCGGTGCGCTACGCACCGTCGCCCGGCAAGTACCGCATCTTCGTCGTCGACGAAGTGCACATGCTCTCGACGCCTGCCTTCAACGCGCTGCTGAAGACGCTCGAGGAACCGCCGCCGCGCACTCTCTTCGTGTTCGCCACCACGAACCCCGAGAAGATCCCGTTCACGGTAATGTCGCGCTGCCAGCGCTACGACCTGCGCCGACTGCCGACCGCGGAGGTCGCGCAGCGGCTCGCCGAGGTCGCGAAGGCCGAGGGCATCGGCGTCTCGCCGCGCAGCGTGCTGGCGATCGCACGCGAGGGCGACGGTTCGCTGCGCGACTCGCTGACGCTGCTCGACCAGGTGATCGCGATGGGCGGCACCGAGGTGGACGACGATCGCGTCGCCGAGGTGCTCGACCTGATCGACCGCCGCGTGCTGGTGGCGATCGTCGCGGCGTGCGTGGACGCGCGATCCGGCTGCCGCGCTCGCGGCCTGCGGGCGCGCCGCCGAGATGGGCATCGAGGCGCGCAGGCTCGGCGGCGAGCTGCTCGGCGTGCTGCGCGATCTCGTCGTGCTGCGCCTCGCTCCGGACGCGGCGGGTCTCGTCGAAGGCAGCGACACGGAACTCGACGAGCTGCGCCAGCTCGCGTCGCGCACCGACGCGGGCCGCCTGCGCCGCATGTTCCGCGGGCTGGTACGCGAGCAGGAAGATCTCGCGTGGGCGCCGCAGCCGTTCGCCGTCCTCGAGATGGCGCTGGTGCGACTCGCCACGACACCCGCGGGCGACGACGTCCAGGCGCTCCTCACGCGGCTCGACACGCTCGAACGTCGCCTCGCGGGCGAAAGCGCACCGGATGACGGCGGGGCCGGTGGATCGAACCGCGGTCCCCGTCCCTCCCCCCAGAGGCCGCCAACGGCGCGGTCTGCGGCGGGTGCGCCCGCGCGGCGATCGGAAACCCGCAGCGCACCAGTTGCCGAGGTCGCTGCGCCGCCCAGCGAAGACGACGAGCCCTCCGCACCGCCCGCAGCCCTCGTTGCCGAGCCGGAGCCGAGC
The DNA here is from genome assembly GCA_963801625.1 of uncultured delta proteobacterium. GTDB lineage: Bacteria > Myxococcota_A > UBA9160 > UBA9160 > PR03 > PR03. Next base: position 4,726 of record CAWDFQ010000012.1, on the reverse strand, counting down.
GCGCTCCCGCTCCTCGATCGCCTGCGCGCACTCGCGTCGGAACGCGACCGCGCGCTCGGCGCGGCGCTCGACGGGGTGACGATCGTCGATCGCACCGAGACCGGCCTCGTGCTGGGCGCCGCGCAGCCGTTCGCGGCGCATCGACTGGAACGCCGGCGCAGCGATCTCGAAGCCGTCTGCGCGCGCCTGTTCGGCCGGCCGGTGCGGGTCGCGATCAAGGGACCGGCCGACGGTGCACGAGCGGGCGCCAGCGCGGCCGACGACGAAACGGTGCGCCAACGCCGGCGCGAGGCGCTCGCCCACCCCGCCGTGAACGCGGCGCTCGAGATCCTCGGCGGCGAGGTCGTCGAGATCCGCCCGCTCGGCGACACGAGCGGCCCGGCTGGCGCCGCGCGATGAGCACGCCGGATCTCGGCGCGCTGCTGCGCCAGGCCCAGGAGATGCAGAAGCGGATGGCGTCGCTGCAGCGCGAGCTGGCGCGGCGCAGCGTGCAGGCAAGCGCCGGCGCGGGGCTCGTCACCGCAACGGTCTCGGGCGAGCTGCGCGTCCTGCAGCTCGAGATCGACCCGCAGCTGCTCGCGGGTGGCGACCGCACGATGCTCCAGGATCTCGTCGCCGCGGCCGTGAACGCCGCGCTCGCGAGCGCGCAGCGCATGGTGCAGGAAGAGATGCAGCGCGCCGCGGGTGGGCTGCAAGTGCCGCTGGGTGCCGGTCGCGGCCCGGATTCGCCGTCGAGCTGACTCGGACCGCGCGTCGCGGCTGCTGCTAGGCTCGCCGCTCGTGCGCACATCGGCCCCGATCCAACGCCTCGTGGCAGCCTTGCGGCGCCTTCCCGGGATCGGCGAGAAATCCGCGACGCGACTGGCCTTCCACATGCTCTCGTCGCCCGAGTCGCAAGTCCAGGAACTCGCCGAGGCGATCGTGCGGCTCAAGCAGGAGATCGTGCTCTGCGCCGAGTGCTTCGACCTGACCGACGCCTCGCCCTGCGCGATCTGCCGCGACGCGCGACGAGACGCGTCACAGCTCTGCGTGGTCGAGGAACCGGCGGACCTCGCCGCGGTCGAGGCGACGGGCGGCTACTCCGGTCGCTACCACGTGCTCGGCGGCGCACTCTCCCCGATCGACGGCATCGGCCCTGACGAGTTGCGCATCGCCGACCTCGAGTCGCGCGTGCGCCGGGGCGGCGTGCGCGAAGTGATCCTCGCCACCAACCCCACCGCCGAAGGCGACGCCACTGCCCACTTCCTGGCGGATCGGCTGCGCGGCAGCGGAGTGCGCACCACGCGCATCGCCTGTGGCATGCCGCTCGGCGGCGACCTCGAGTACGCCGACCCCGTCACGATCGGTCGCTCGCTCCAGAATCGCCGCGACCTCGAGTAGCGCGGGCCGGTCAGCAGCCTGTTAGGCGAGTTCCCGGCCGCAACTCGCTAAAGCGGGATTCGACGCAGGCCGAAGGTGCAACGAGTGTTGGGCCGGACGTGCTTGCCCCGCGCTCGACTCGCGGGGTAGAGTGCGCGGGCGTTCCGCGGCGAATCCCCAGTCGTTTCAGGACTTACGGATCAAGATGCCGTTCGTCGACACCCAACTCGTGCTCTTCGACGAGGACTACCGCAAGGTCCTCGGCGTCTGCGAGCGTCTGGCCCGCGACGCCCACGCCAAAGGCGTCTTCGTCGTCGACAAGAACGGCCTGCTGATGGCCGAAGCCGGCGACATTCGCGGCCTCGACACCACGAGCCTCGCGTCGCTCACGGCGGGCAGCATCGCGGCCACCGGTGGCCTCGCCAAGATCATCGGCGAAGAAGAGTTCCCGATCCATTTCCACCAGGGCGCGCGCGACAACCTCCACATGACCGTGGTGGCCAAACGCATCATCCTGGTCGTGATCTTCGACGACCGTTCCTCGCTCGGCCTGGTGCGGCTGCGCGTCAAGAAGGCGGGCAGCGAGCTGGCGCGGCTCTTCGAAGAGATCCAGAAGAAGAGCGAGCGGAACCGGAACAGCGCCACGAGCCCGTTCGCCGAGATCACCGACGACGACATCGACAAGCTGTTCGCGGACTAACGCAGGATGCGAAGCACCTGGACCTCTGGGACATAAGAACGGGACATGTCGTTCATCAACTACGCGTCGCGAGAGATCAACTGCAAGGTGGTGTTCTACGGGCCCGGCCTGTGCGGGAAGACCACCAATCTCCAGTTCATCTATGCGAAGACCAATCCCGACCTCAAGGGAAAGATGATCTCGCTCGCGACCGAGACCGAGCGCACGCTCTTCTTCGACTTCCTGCCGCTCGCGTTGGGCCAGATCCGCGGCTTCAAGACGCGCTTCCATCTCTACACGGTGCCCGGGCAGGTCTTCTACGACGCCAGCCGCAAGCTGATCCTGAAGGGCGTCGACGGCGTGGTGTTCGTCGCGGATTCGCAGGTCGAGCGCATGGAGGCCAACCTCGAGAGCCTCGACAACCTGCGCGTGAACCTCGGCGAGCAGGGCTACGACCTCGCGAAGGTCCCCTACATCGTGCAGTACAACAAGCGCGACCTTCCCAACGCCGCCCCGCTCGACGAGATGCGCCGGCTGCTCAATCCGGCCGGCGCACCCGACTTCGAAGCCTGCGCGACCGTCGGCAAGGGCGTCTTCGAGACGTTGAAGGCCGTCGCGAAGGGCGTGCTCACCGACTTGAAGAGGATGGCGCGCTAGGAGCTTGCGGCCGGCTCGCGCTTCGGCCCGCCCGTCGCGCATCCGACTCGGCGAGATAGACTGCGCGCATGCCCAAGGCGCGCCTCGCGACCCACCAGCTCCACTACGAGATCCACGGCGACGCAGACGGCACGCCGCTGCTGCTGATCGTCGGGCTCGGCGGTTCGTCGCGCGGCTGGCAGGCGCTGCAGGTGCCGGAGTTCTCCGCGCAGCATCGCACCGTCACCTACGATCACCGCGGTGTCGGCGAAAGCGAGGACCCGGGTGGCGCGTTCTCGACTGCTGATCTCGCCGACGATGCCGCGCAGCTTCTCGACGCGCTCGGCATCGCCCGCACCCACGTGCTCGGCGCGTTCATGGGCGGCATGGTCGCGCAGGAGCTGGCGCTGCGGCATCCGGCGGCGCGTCGAGCGGCTGGTGCTGGTCGGCACCTACGCGCGTCCCGATGCGAAGCGCCGCATCTTGCTCGAGAAGTGGAAGGCGATGCTCGGCCACGGACTGCCGCTGGAAGTCATCGCTCAGGAACGCATGCTCTGGACGCTCTCCGACGAGACGCTCGAGCAGACCGACCTGATCGACCCGATGATGCAGGGCCTGCTGCGCGACCGCTTCCCGATGCCGGACGACGTGTTCCTGCGCCAGTGCGACGCCTGCCTCGGCCACGACGCGCTCGCGCGACTCGCGTCGCTGCGCCATCCGACCCTCGTCGTCTGCGGGAACGAGGATCTCCTCTCGCCGCCGCGCCTGCACCGCGAACTGTCCGCCGCACTGCCGCAGGCGCAACTCGTCACGATCCCCGGCGCAGCCCATCTGGTGATGGCCGAGGCCACCAAGCGCTTCAACCAGACCGTGCTGCACTTCCTCGAAGAGTGAGCGCGCCTCACGCATCCGCTTGCGCCGGCGGATCCGGTCGCGGCAGGCGCGCGGAGAGCGGCGGCAGCGCGCGCAACGCTTCGCTGCGGCCGAGCTGGTACCAGTACGCCGTGCTCGAGTAGTCGTTCGCGAGCGCGTTGTCGTGGCCGGTCTCGATCGTCACGCGGATCGAGCTTCTCGAAGCGGATCGGGATCCTCGATGTGGAAGCGGTACATCGAGTTCTTGCCGCCCCACGGCCAGTCGGGCGTGCCGCTGTAGACCGTGATGCCGTGGTACGGCGCGCGAGTACTCCTGCGTGCGGACAGAAGGCGGTGTTGAAGTAGTCCTCGGTGCCGGTGCCGTGCAGGCGCGGCGGCCAGGGCTCGCCGTCGATGAAGATCATGTCGTCGCCTTCGCCGTACCAGTCGTTCGAGCTGGCGCTCGAAGACGTCGATGTTGAGGATGCAGCCGACGTAGTGGCCGTTGCCCGCGCACGTCGAGGATGACGTAGTTGCGCGCGCCGGTCGAGGTTCGGCTCCGCCCAGGACCGTGCATGCGAGGCCGTTGCCCGAGGTGCGATCGCTGTAGCCGTCGTCGGCGCGCGTAGCCGTTCTCGCGCGCCGTGCCGGCGGTTTGCGGCTGATGCGGTTCCACCAGGCGTGGAAGCGCCGAGGTCGCCGTCGAGTCGCGGCGTACTCCTCGTAGTCGACGTAGAAGTAGAAGATGCGCGGCCGCTCGCCCTGGTTCTCGACCTCGAAGCGCGCGCCGGCGGCGAACGGCATCGGGAACCAGCAGTTGAAGCCGCGGCCGTCCTCCGGGCTCATCTGCAGCGGCAGCGAGACGAAGTTGCGGCGCAGGCCGAAGCCGATGCCGAAGAAGTCGCCGAGCGGCACCTCGACGCTCGGGCTCGCCTCGCCGTCCCAGCACATGCGCAGCACCAGCGGCACAGGTCGTGCGCTCCTCGGGCAGGAACGCCATCGTCGTATCCAGATGTGCTTCACGCAGCCGGCGCCGGCGATCTCGCCGAGCTCGACGCGCTGGCCCGGCCGGCACCAGCACGAAGTCGCGATTGCCGCCGCTGCGATCCCAGGACGAGAGCCGCTGGCGCTTGAAGTCGCGAAGCCGAGCGAGGTTGGCGAGCGATCCGAAACCGAGCTGCATGGCGACCTCCTCGATCG
>CAWDFQ010000011.1:0-88280 GCA_963801625.1 uncultured delta proteobacterium | reverse complement strand
TCGAGTCCGAGCGTGAAACGGGCGGGATCGACGACGCGCCACGACACGACCGAGCGCAGGTCGATGACGTTCTCGTCGGCGGTGAGGAAGAACGACTCGTCGCCGCTCGGCGAGCGATCGCCCGCGGCGCTGCCGACGAAGCCGATCGAGAGCTGGCGCACGCCATCCACGTCGACGACGAAGCCACGCCCGATCGGCGCCGGCCAGTGGAGATGCAGACCGGGGTCGAGGTCGCTGGCGACCACACGGCCAAAGCGTTGCACGACGCCGCGCTCGCCCGGACCCACGATCAGCACCGCGCGCGCGATCCCGAAAGCGAGCAGGGCGAGCCCGAGCGACGCCAGCACGGGAGGGCGGGTGAGATCGCGGAATCGGAAGCGGCGGAGCAGGTCGCGCACGTCGCGGGCGTTGTTGGCGAGGTCGCGGCGGCCTTCTCGGAAACGCGTGCGGTAGAAGCTGGCGGCGGCCAGCGCGAGAAACGTGATCGCCGCGCTGATCTTCACGAGCGCGACGAAGCCACTGTCGGGCCTCGCGGCGCTCTGGATCGCCGAGGCACGCACGGCGTCGAACGCCAGTGCGTCGAGCAACACCCCGGCCGCGAGCGCAACGCCGATGATCGAGACCAGATACACGCGCAGCAGACGCCGCCCGAGCAGTTGGCCGACCACCGCAATCGTCGCCGCGTTGGTGCCCGGTCCGGTCAGCAGGAAAACGAGCGCCGCGCCGGGCGACAGGCCCTTGGCGATCAGTGCGGTCGCGACCGGTGTCGACGCGCTGGCGCACAGATAGAGCGGCACGCCCATCACCACCATGGCGAGCATTGGCACGAGGCCGCGATCCCAGCCGAGCACGCGCGAGAAGAAGTCGTTGGGGAGCAGGGCGCCGAGAACACCGGTGAGTGTGATCCCGAACAGCAGCCAGAACGCCAATTCGTCGAGCAGCGTGCCGAAGCCGTGGCGGACCACCGAGCGCGCGTGATCGAGCGCGGAACGATCCGGCCCCGGCGGCTCGTCCAGCCCGTGGATGTGACCGGGTGTTTCGATGCTGGGGGGGTCCGCGGCCTCGAGCCCCTGCGCGGTGGGCGGCTCGTCGTCGCCAACGACGATCGCCAACAGTCCCGCCACCACGGCAGAGAGGACGGCCGCGATCGGCCGCACGATCGCCATCACCGGGCCGAGCAGTCCGTAGGTGAGCGCGATCGAGTCGACGCCGGTCTCGGGAGTCGAAATCAGGAACGAAGTGACCGCCGGACGGCTCGCACCCTTGCGTCGCAGTTCCGCCGCGGCGGGCAGCACCCCGCACGAGCACAGCGGGATCGGAGCGCCGAAGAGCGCCGCCAACAGCACCGAGCGAGGGCTGTTCGTGCCGAGATGGCGCGCGATCAAGCCGCCCGGCAGGAACTCGTGGAGCAGGCCCGCGACGAAGAAGCCGATCAGGATGTAGAGCGAGCCCTCGTAGAGGACGCGCGCCGTCTCGGTCACGAGTGCGATCAGGAACGCGATCATCGCTGGACGCCAGTCTCCCGGGTCGCCTGCATCGACCGTCTGCGCCGCACGCTCGAACGTGCCACGGCGCCGCGCCGGGGCTGCGGTGACGCGACAGGGTATCTCACAGGATCCCGTTGCCGTCGACCACGAGCGTCGGGTCTCACGAAGCGCGCCACGCGCGCGCCGCGCGGCGCAGCGCGACCTGCCAGCCGGCGATGTCCGTGTGCACGACGCGGCGTCGCACCCCGCGCGGCACCCGGAATGCCTCGAACTCCGCGACGCTCGCGGCGTGGCGCGCGGGTCCGGCGTCGGACGCGGAGTCGCCGCGCGCCTGGCGGAGCGCCAGCCGCGCGAGCGCGGTTTCGCGCCGCGCACGGGTTTCCACGATCCACACGGGAACGCCGCGCTGCGCCGCGAAACGCAGTACCGCGTCGCGCTGATGCGTGCGCGCGTAGGTCGCGTCGAGCACGGCGACGCGGCCCGCGTCGATTACCGCAGCAGCGCGCGCCAAGATCGCCGCGTAGACGCGGTTGCGCGCGGCTTGCGAGTAGAGTCCCTTCGCGCCGCCGCTGCGATCCGTCGCCGCCATGCCGTGCAATCGTTTGCGCACGAGATCGGAGGCGATCACCACGCCTCCGATCTCGTGCGCAACGACCTCCGCCGCCGTGCTCTTCCCGGTTCCGACGACGCCCGCCATCACGACCACGCCGCCGAGCGGACGCGGCGCGAGGAAGCGCAGCGCCAGCGCGAGGTGGCGGCGCGCGCTGGCTGCGGCCGCCTTCCGCTGGGCGGCGTCGATCGCGGCATCGTCCGCGGCGATCGCCGCCACCTTGGCCCGCACGGCGGCGCGGTAGCTCAGGAAGTAATCGACCACGCGATACAGTTCGAAGTCGTCGGCGCAGCCCGCGTAGACGCGCAGGAAGCGGTCGGCGAGCCGGGTGCGGCGGCGGTAGATGAGATCCATCGCGAGGAACGCAACCTCTGCCGCGGCGTCGATGCGGCGCAGCTCGTCGTTGAACTCGATGCAGTCGATCAGCGTCGGTTCGCTGCGGCCGGGTTCGAACCAGACGTGCTGCAGGTGCACGTCGCCGTGGCCGTCGACGGCGCGACCCGCGACGCGACGCGCCTCGAAAGCGGCGCGCCGCGCGATCGCGAAGGCGTCCGCGCGCGCGCGCAGTTCCGTCCACGCCGCACGCGGATAGAGGCGTCCCGCTCCCGCCTCGAGGAGCCGCAGGTTCTCGAGTACGGGAGCCTGCACGCGGGTGAACCAAGCGGCGCGCGACCACGGGCTCGGCCGTCCGAGGCCGTGGTCGGCGTGGAAGCGCGCGAGGCGCAGCGCAACCGCGTCGAGCTGCGCGGGGCGGAGCGCGCCGCGCGCGAGCATCGACAGCGCGTCGCAACCAGCGGGGAGGCGCTGCATCACGACGACGTGCTCGCGGGAAGCGTCGAGGCGCTGCGCATTGGCGTCGAGCGCGCCGACCCGAAAGCCGCGCCGCGCTCGCTCGACCGGTGCGATTCCCAGGTACACGTGCTCGGCCAGACGCCGGTTCAGCGCCACCTCGCGCAGACAGTCGTGGTTGCGCCGCGCGCGCGTCGAGAAATCGACGAAGCCGAGATCGACGCTCTTGCGCAGCTTGTAGACCCGCTCGCGCGTTAGAAATACGTGGGAGAGGTGCGTCTGCACCCACTCGATGCCCGCTCGTGCGTCGGCGTCGTGCGGGTGCGCGTTGGCGCGTGAGAGGTCGCGGGCCAGTGTGGCGGGGAGGGGTTGCATCGACGTCGGAACCTTAGCCCGTGCGCGACCTCGACAGCTCCGGAGTCGCGTGGGCCGGGAACACGACGCTCCGAAGGGCATGCGGAATGCGAATGCGTCCGTCCGCTGGGTGTTGCAGCGCGCGCCTCACTCGCATCCGTCGCGAGGATCGGGGAGAGTTCGCGCGATGGGAAGCGAGTCCGGGCGCGGCGAATTTCCGCAGCTGCAAACCCTGCGAGGCGCCGACGCCGCGTCTGCGCGTCGTCTCCAGGTCGGCCTCAGCGTGCTGGCGATGCTGATCGGGCTCGGAACGCTCGGCTTCACCTGGTTCGGCGCGATGAGCTGGGTCGACGGCTTCTACATGGCCGTGACGACGCTTTCCACGGTCGGCTACGGCGAGGCGAGACCACTCGGCCCGGGCGCGAGACTCTTCGCCGCGGCGTTCATTCTGGTCGGCGTCGGCGCCACCCTGTACACCGTCGCGGCTGCGGCAGAGTTCCTGATTGCGGGCCGGGTACGCGATTGGATCGGGAGGAGATCGATGAACAAGCTGCTGGCCGCGATGCAGAACCACGTGATCGTCTGCGGTTACGGGCGCCTCGGACGCAGCGTCGGCGCGGAACTCGCGCGCGGCCGCGTCGAACACGTGATCGTCGACGAGGATCCGGCCATCGTGGCGCGCCTCGAGGGGGGACCGCATCCGGCGCTGCTCGCGTCGGCGGCCGACGAGGGCGTGCTGGAAGCCGCCGGGATCGGACGGGCCCGTGCGATCGTGGCGGCGACCGGCAGCGAGGCGATCAACGTCTTCATTGCGTTGGCGGCGCGCGAAGCGAACCCGACGATCGCGATCCACGCGCGTGCCGAAACCGAGGCGGGCGCGCGACGCCTGCAGCGCGCTGGCGCGACGCAGGTCGTCTCTCCGTATCAACTCGGAGGACAGCGGCTCGCCCACGCGATCCTGCGGCCCGCGGTCGCGGATTTCATGGAACTCGCGGCACCCGGAACGGGCGCCGAAATCGACCTCGAAGAGGTGGTGGTTCCGAGCGCGTCGGCGCTCATCGGAACGAAGCTCGGCGCGCTCGCCGCGCGCGACGTCCAGGTCTCGTTCGTGGCGATCAAGCGCGAAGCCGCTCCGCTCGCGCTCAACCCGACGGCCGACACGGAGTTGCGAGCGGGCGATCGCGTCGTGGTGGTCGGCGATCGCGAAAACGTGACACGGCTGGCGGAGTTGGTCGCCAGATCGCGCTGAGGGCTAGGCCGCTTCGGGCTTCCCCTTCACGGTCAGCACGGGGCACGGGGCAATCCGGATGGTGCGCTCGGCCACGCTGCCGAGCAGCACATGACGCAGTCCCGTGAGACCGCGGGTGCCCATCACGATCAGGTCCACCTTGTGCGCTGCGGCCGTCTCGGCGATCGCGTCGGCCGCCGGTGCCGTCAACAGGTGCGTGGTACCCGCCACTCCCGCTGCCTTCGCGCGCGCGAGCGCTTCGTTGAGCTTCGCGGTGGCGGCTTCCTGCACGCCGTCCCAGACGCTCTGCGGAATCGCCACGCCGTACGCCATCGTCACGCTCGACGGCAGTTCGTAGGCGTGCACCAGATGGAGTTCGGCGCCGCTCTCCTTGGCCAACTCGATCGCGAGATCGAGCGCGGCGTCGGCGTGCTTCGAGAAATCGACCGGAACCAGGATTCGATGGAAGTGGGCCAAGCGGTCTCCTCACGCGTCACTGCGACGCTTCACTCTTGGGTTTCACAGTGAGAACGGGGCAGGGGGCGAGGCGCACGGTGCGTTCGGCCACGCTGCCGAGCAGCACGTGACGAAGCCCGGTGAGCCCACGGGTTCCCATCACGATCAGATCGGCGCCGCACGCGCGCGCCGCTTCGGCGATGCCCTCGGCGGGTGGTGCGTGCAGGAGCTGCGTCTCGCACGGAACCCCGGCGGCCTCGACCTTATTCGCCGCCTTCTCCAGCCTACGCGCTGCTGCGTCGCGCACATCGGACAGCAACGAGTCCGGAATCGCGACGCCGTAGGGCGGAATCGTGCCGAGCGGAATCTCGTAGGCGTGCAGCAGGCGCACGCGCCCGCCGGATTCCTGCGCCAGCAGGATGGCCGTGTCGAGCGCATGCTGGGCCGTCGCGGAGAAGTCGATCGGGACCAGGATCGTGCGGAAGCGACTCATCGGGACCTCCCGGTTTTCGAGGTGGAATCCGGTTCTGATGCTGCGTCCGCGTCGGACTCGTCTCGCTCCGCGCGGCGGTCCCCGCGCCGGTACAGCGTCCGCCGATTGATGCCCAGGATGCGGGCAGCTTGCACCTTGTTGCCGTGGGTGTGCTCGAGAACGTGATCGATGTAGAGCTCTTCGAGCTGCGCGAGCGTGAGACGCTGCTCGAGCGAGTCGTGCGCGAGGCCAGGTCCATCGAGAGCGTCCGGCATCTCCGCGTCCGGCAACGGCAGGTCGGACGGCCCGATCTCTGCGGCATCGGAAAGTGCGAGTGCGCGCTCGATCACGTTCTCGAGTTCGCGCGCGTTGCCCTCCCAACGACTGCGCTTCAAGCAATCCAACGCGGGCGGCGACAGCCGCCGCTGCTTGCCGTCCGCGTGCCGGCGCAGGAAGGCTTCCGCGAGCAGGGGGATGTCCTCGGGCCGATCGCGCAGCGGCGGAATGTCGATCGGGATCACGTTGAGCCGGTAGAAGAGGTCGCGCCGGAAGCGGCCCGCCTCGATCTCGGCGCGCAGGTCGCGGTTGGTCGCGGCGATGATGCGGACGTCGACCTTCACCGACTGAGTGCTGCCGACGGGGCGGATCTCGTGGTCCTGGAGCACGCGCAGGAGCTTGCCCTGGAGGCCGAGTCCCATGTCGCCGATCTCGTCGAGAAACAGCGTGCCGCCGGCGGCCTGCTCGAAGAGACCGCGCTTCGTGACGTGCGCTCCGGTGAACGCGCCGCGCACGTGGCCGAAGAGTTCGCTCTCGAGCAGTCCTTCCGGGATCGCCGTGCAGTTGATCGGCACGAACGAGCGCGCCGCGCGTGCGCCCGAGAAATGGATCGTGCGCGCGACGACCTCCTTGCCGGTGCCGCTCTCGCCGGTGATCAGCACGCTCGAGTGACCGTCGGCGATCTTGCGCACCAGCGCGAAGATCTCGCGCATCGCGGGGCTGTGGCCGATCAGATCGCCGAACGACGAGGTCTGATCGACGGCGCGTCGCAGCCTCCGGTTCTCCTCCTCGAGCGCACGGTGCTCGAAGGCGCGGTCCAGCGTGACGAGCAGGGCGTCGCGCTTGAAGGGCTTGGTCACGTAGTCGAAGGCGCCGGCGTGCATCGCCTCGACGGCCGAGTCGATGCTGCCGAAGGCGGTCATCAGCACGACCGGCGTCGTCGGGCCGCAGCCCGCGGATCTGCCCGACCAGGTCGATGCCGGTCTTGCCGGGCATGCGGATGTCGGAGAGCACGACGTCGCAGTCGAATTCGCTGAGCCGTTCGAGAGCCTCGTCGGTGCTGGCGGCAGCGAGCGCGTGAATCCCCTGGTCTTCGAGCAACGACACCACCATCTCCCGCATTGCGGAATCGTCGTCGACTACGAGGATCGAGCGCGGACTGGCCATGACTCCCAGTCTTTTCGCACGTTGCGTGCCAGCGGTCCCAGGTTCATGGCGACCACTGGAGCGGCGCCGCAGGGCACATCTGGGTCGGCCGACTGTGGCGCCGAGTCTCAGTGGGTGTCAAGAGGTCTCGTAATGCGCAGCCTTGCGCCCGCAATCTTCTTGGCATGGGGCCTGCATCACCTCCTGGCATGCCCGAGATAGCGAGAGCCATTCGAAAGGCCCGATTGGATCGGCCGATCGCCACGGTGATGCGACGACACTGGATTTCCGCGTCACCGCAGCTGAGCCTCTACGAAGCCGAGTTGCTGATGCGTGTCGCCGGCATCCGCCAGGTACCGGTGATCTCCGACGACGCGCTGGTCGGCGTGCTCTGGCATCAAAGTCTGCTGCGGACCGCGCTCGAGACCGTTCTCGAGCATCCTCTCGAACTCGTGAAGGACCTGCTCGCGCGCCTCCCCGTCGTGGAGGTGATGGACCGTACACCGCTCACTGCGACACCCAGCGAGCCGCTCATCGAAGTCGCGCGCCGGATGGTGGAGAAACACCTGGGCTGCCTGCCGGTGGTCGAAGCCGAGGGAGATCGCCTGCTGATGGTCGGTCTCGTGGTGGAGAGCGACCTGTTGCGGCTCGCCTACGCACCGTCGAGCGCTGCCCCCGCCTGAGAGCCGAGCGGAAGCCGGATCGTGAAGGTCGTCCCGCAATCGACGTCGCTCGTCACGTCGAGCTGGCCGCCGTGATCGACGACGATGCCCTGCGCAACCACGAGTCCCAGTCCGCTGCCGTGTCCCGCCGGCTTGGTCGTGAAGAACGGCGTGAAGACGTGCGGGAGGTCTTCGGCGGCGATTCCGGTACCGGTGTCGGAGACGGTGATCTCGATCTCGCGCGCCGCGCTGATCCGGATGCCGATGAGCAGCCGCCCTCCCTCTGGCATCGCGTCGATCGCGTTGAGAAAGAGATTCAAGAAGAGCTGCTGCAGCTTGTCGGAATCGCCTCTTACAGTGGGCGTCTCCGAATACTGGCGTTCCACCGTCACTTCGCGGCGCCCGAGCTTCTCCGACAGGAAGGCGATCGCCGTGTCGACGACCTCCACGAGATCGACGGCGACGGGCACCGCCTTCCGGGGCCGCGCGATGTTCAGCAGCGATTGGATGATGGCCGAGATGCGATCGATCTGGTCTCGGATCGTGCGGGCGCGCCATTGCGCCTTCTCGCCCTGGACGGCTGACTCCAGCGCCTCCGCGTGACCGCGAATCACGCCCATCGGCGTGCCGATCTCGTGCGCCAGGCCCGCCACGAGTGTCGCAACCGAGGCGAGGCTCTCGGCGGCTCGTGCTCGCAATTCGGTCTCGCGAAGCTCGTGCTCGGTGAGGCTGTGCTCGCGCGCGAGACTGCGGCTCGCTTCCGACAGTTCGCGGTTCAGGTGTTCGAGGACGCGGTCGCGGCGCTCGTTGTAGGCCTCGACCGCGAGTTGCGCATCGAGCATCAGGATCTTGACGAGCGCCGCGAGCGTCTGGGACACGCGCTCGGGATCGCCGCGAAACGCCTCGCTGATCACGGGAGCCAGCAGGGAGAAAAAGAGCGAATAGGCTCCGAGATACCAGCCCGGGTCGAGCCCGACGCGCTGGTGCACTTCGCCAATCCGAATGCGGTCCGCGATGTAGCGGTCGTCGAGAGCCGGCGAAGCGAGCGAGAGCAGATACTCGCGCTGCTTGGCGAGCACCCGGTCCTTCACGGCTGGATCGCTGAGCAGGTGCCGCGTGCCTTCAAAAGACAACAGATGGCGGTAGAACGAAGAGACGAAACGCTCGGCGTGTCGCTCGAGGAGGGGACCGAGCCCTGCAAGCAGGGCCCTGTCCGTCTCCGTCAAGACGAGGAAGGCAAGCCGTTCCTCGAGCTCTTCCTTCATGGCGCCGAACATAGCCCCGGCGCGCGCGTGACTCCCGCTGGAGAGCCGCGGAACTCGGTCTCAGTTCAGCCTCAGAATTCGACCGTGACGTTCACCGCGGCGCGTTGCTCGAGTACATCGCGGCGATGCGTGTGGGGCGCCTCGTAGGCAGCGCCGATCGGGATGCTGCCGGCGTCGTCGAGATTCACCTCCCGCGCGGCCGCGCGGCAAGCGCCGTTCCGCGTTCTCGAGTGGAGTAAGGTTTGCGCCGGGGCAGCGTGTGAGGGGCCGGCTGTGGCCTGCGTGCTCAGCAGTTCCGGTCGACGTGCGGTCCTCTGTCGCATCCGGTGGAATCGGCAGAGGATGAGGCGCGAGGGCACAGCACGCCGTGACCTGTGGCGAGCCGACACGATCCACGCAAACGTCAACGATTCGGGCACCCCGGTTCGCTGGCATCGAGGCTGCGGCCGGGCGTGAGGACGTCCAATCTAGGAGGGGGTACTGTGCCGAGCCCTGCTGTAACGCGAAGCGAGTACGACATGAACGTCGTTCGCGGCTTCGCGATTTCCGCGCTCGTGTGGGGCGTGATCGGGATGATCGTCGGTCTGTTCGCCGCGCTCCAACTCGCCGCGCCCGCGTTCAATCTTCCGCCTTATCTGAGCTTCGGGCGCATCCGCCCGCTGCATACCAACGCGGTCATCTTCGGCTTCACGCTCGGCACGGTGTTCGCCAGTAGCTACTACGGCGTCCAACGCCTGTGTCGCGTGCGCATGTTCTCCGACACCTTGTCACGGATCAATCTCTGGGGTTGGAACGCCGTCATCGTCGCCGCGGCGGTGAGCTTGCTGCTCGGCAAGACCACCTCGAAGGAGTACGCCGAACTCGAGTGGCCGATCGACATCGCGATCGCGGTCGTCTGGGTGGTCTACGCGGTCAACTTCTTCGGCACCATCGCGCGCCGCAAGGAAAAGGGCATGTACGTCGCGATCTGGTTCTGGATCGCGACGATCCTCAGCATCGGGCTGCTGCACATCTTCAATAGTCTCGAGCGGCCGGTGTCGTGGATGAAGTCGTACTCGATCTACGCAGGGCTGTACGACGCCAACATCCAATGGTGGTACGGCCACAACGCCGTCGGCTTCCTGCTGACTACGCCGATCCTGGGCATGATGTACTACTTCCTGCCCAAGCAGGCCGGGCGCCCGATCTTCTCGCATCGGCTCTCGATCGTGCACTTCTGGTCGCTGATCTTCCTCTATATGTGGGCGGGACCGCATCACCTGATCTACTCGCCACTGCCCGACTGGACGCAGACGCTCGCCACCGGATTCTCCGTGATGCTGATCCTACCTTCGTGGGGCGGCATGCTGAACGGGCTGCTCACCCTACGCGGCGCCTGGGACAAGGTGCGCACCGATCCGATCCTCAAACTGTTCGCAGTCGGCATCACCTTCTACGGCATGAGCACCTTCGAAGGGCCGATGATGGCCGTGAAGACGGTGAACTCGCTTTCCCACTTCACGAACTGGACGATCGGTCACGTGCACTCGGGCGCGCTCGGCTGGGTGGCACTCACCTGTTTCGGGGCGCTCTACTACATGATCCCGCGGCTCTGGCACACGCAGCTGTACAGCCAGCGTCTCGCGGAACTGCATTTCTGGATCGCAACGCTCGGACTGGTGACCTACGTGACGTCGATGTGGGTCTCGGGCATCACCCAGGGACTGATGTGGCGCGCCGTGAACCCGGATGGGAGTCTTGCCTACACGTTCATCGAGAGCGTTGCGGCGATTCACATCTACGACTGGATTCGCGCCGCCGGCGGAGCGCTGTTCCTCTCCGGCGCGTTGCTGATGTTCTACAACGTCGCAATGACGATCCGGCAGGGCAGCGCTGGCGTACCCGCGGGTCTGCCGACCGGCGCCGTGCCCGTCGCGGGGGGGCGCTAGCGCCATGGCGTGGGACTGGCATCGACCCCTCGAAGCGAAGGGCGTCACGTTCACCGTGCTGACGCTGCTCACGGTCATGGTCGGCGGACTCGTCGAGCTGGTGCCTCCGTACTTCCTGCAGGGCACGATCGACCCGATCGACGGCGTCAAGCCCTACTCGGCGCTCGAACTGGAAGGACGCGATCTCTACATCCGCGAAGGCTGCAACAACTGCCACAGCCAGATGATCCGCCCGTTCAAGGCCGAGACCGATCGCTACGGACCGTTCACGATGCCGGGAGAGGGCATCTACGACCGGCCCTTCCTCTACGGATCGCGGCGGACAGGTCCGGATCTCTCGCGCGTCGGCGGCAAGTACCCCGACTCGTGGCACTGGATCCATCTCCGCAATCCGCGCGAGATCGAGCCGCGTTCGATCATGCCGCCCTACGCCTTCCTGATCGAGTCGCCGCTCGATCTCTCGCTGACCAGCGCAAGCTCGAAGTGCTGCGCGACCTCGGTCACCGCTACGACGACGCGAGATCCAGAACGCCGCGCGAGGACGCCCGCGCCCAGGCGGAGCGCGTGGCCGCCGCGTTGCGCAAGGACGGGCAGGCGCTTTCAGCGACGGCGAAGCGCGCAGCGAGACGATCGCGCTGATCGCGTACCTCCAGCGGCTCGGCACCGACCTCCGGTGGCGGGAGGCGGCGGCGGGTGCGGGAGCGAGGGCCGGGCCGATGACTAGCGAGGAATGGATCGGTCTCTACAAGCTCGCCCGACTCGCGATCCTCGCGATCGTGATTGCGGCATCGCGGTGTGGGCGTTCTGCCGGAAAGCGCAAGGAGCGCCTCGAGGAACCCGCGCGGCGCATGCTGGAGGACGACGACGAATGAGCGCAGATTGCGCCGAGATCGCCGAACTGCCGCGGAGCGACGAAGCCCTCCGCGACGGAATCGGCGAGGAAGACAACCCGATCCCGTCGTGGTGGTGGTGGACGTTCTTCGGCACCGTCGTGTTCGCGTTGGTCTACATCCCGTACTACACGCGCAGCGGCTGGTCACAGGACGAAGCAGTACGCCGAGCAGGTCGCGCAGACCAAGGCGCTCATCCAGGCGACGGCGCCCCCAATTCCGACCACCAACCCGTATCGCGGCAACGCAGCGGCGATCGCCGACGGCCAACAGATCTTCACGACGATCTGCGCAGCCTGCCACAAGCCCGATGCGTCGGGGCTGGTCGGCCCGAGCCTCGTCGACCCGTACTGGAAGTACGGCCACGCCGACGCCGATCTATTCTTGACCGTCACGAAGGGACGGCCGGGGGGAATGCCCGCGTGGGAATCGCAGCTCGGCTCGCGAGAAGATCTGGAAGGCGCTCGCGTATCTCGAGACGCTGCCGAAGTCGCAGCAGCCGGGGCTCGGTGCGCCGGACTACGTCCCGCCCGCGGGTTCGACGCCGGTCGCGGTTCCGCCGGTCGCGCCAGCGCCCGGCTCCTGAGCGGGCGGGGAACCACTCCGTGCTTTCTGCACGCCCCGTCGAAGGTCGCTTCCGCCGGCTGCGCTCGGCCGCCAACACGATCCTGATCGCGATTCTCTTCGTGGTTCCCTGGGTTCGCGTTCGTGGCGAGCCGCTCGTCCTGCTCGACATCCCCCATCGCAAGTTCCACGTGTTCGGGCTGGTGATCTTCCCGCAGGAGCTGTTTTTCCTCTGGCTGATCCTCGCGGGCCTCACCCTCGCGCTCTTCTTCTTCACTGCGCTCGCGGGACGGCTCTGGTGCGGCTGGGCGTGTCCCCAGACGGTGTTTACCGACGTCTACGCGGCGATCGCGCGCCGGATCCAGGGCTGGACGCGGACGGGCCCGCCGCGTCATGTCGCGCTGTGGCGCCGCGTCGCGACGCAGGTTGCGTGGATCGCAGTCTCGGCGATCGTCGGGCTCCACCTGGTCGGCTACTTCCGTTCGCCTTACGAGCTGATCGGTGCGCTGCGCGACGGCGATCTCGCGGGCGCATCGATGGGCTTCTGGGTCGCCGGCGACGGCGCTCTGCTACGCTCGACTTCGCGCTGGTCCGCCAGACCTTCTGCAAGTACCTGTGCCCGTACGCGCGCTTCCAGAGCGTGCTCCTCGACGGCGACTCGCTCGTCGTCGCCTACGACCCGGAGCGCGGCGAGCCGCGCGGCAAGAGCGCGGCGAACGCAAGGGCGGCGACTGCGTCGACTGCGGGCTCTGCGTCGCCGTGTGCCCGACCGACATCGACATCCGCAAGGGCCTCCAGCTCGAGTGCATCGGCTGCACCCAGTGCATCGACGCCTGCGACGGCGTGATGGAGCGCATCGGACGGCCGCCGGACCTGATCGGGTACCGCTCGCTCGCCTCGCTCGAGGGCCGGCGCACGCGTCTGCTGCGGCCGCGCGTGGTCGATCTACGGCGTGCTGCTCGCTCGCAGTCGCGTGCTCGGCTTCGCGCCGCGCTCGTGCGCTCGCGCACCGCTTGCGCTCGAGGTCGAGCGCAACCGCACGTCGCTGTACCAGCGCATGCGCCGACGGCCGCATCGGCAACGCCTACACGCTGCACGTCCAGAATCGCGACCGCAGCGAGCGCGTCTACCGGATCGGCATCGAGGCGCCGGCGAGCTTCGAGCTCGTCGCCGGCGTGAATCCGCTGCCGATCCCAGCGACCGGCGACGTGAGCGCGAGCGTGTTCGTGCTCGCGTCGCCCGATCGCGACGGCTGAGGACGAGGACGGCACGCCGATCCGCTTCGTGCTCGAGACACCGAGCGCCCGGCAGGCAGCGTCGCGCGCGACTCGACGCTTCGTGGCGCCCGCGCAGCGCGACCGACGCGACGCATCACGAGGAGCACGAGCATGCCGACTAGGCTAGTCGCCGGAGTCGCTCGAGCCCTGGCCGATCGCGCTGGTGGCGCATGCTGGCAGCGATGATCGGCACCTCGCTCGGCTTCTACCGGATCGCTGCGCGCAATCCCGATCCGACGCGGTGGTCGCCGATTCGTTCCAGGCGGGCCTCGCACTTCGCCGACGACGTCGCGCTGCCGAAGCGAGCGCGCGCGCTCAGGCTGGACGCTCGACGCTGAACACGCGCAGCTGCCACGCGGATGGCGCGCGCGCGATCGCCGCGTCTGCTCGGCGCCGACGGCGCGGCCGCTCGACGCCGATCGCCTGTCGGTGCGGCGCGAGCGTCCCGCCGAGGGCGGCTACGACGCCGAGTTCGCGTATCCGTCGGGCGACGGGTACCGGTCGACGTCGCGCTGCCGCGTCACGGGGCGCTGGTCGCTCATGGTGCGCGCCGAGCGCGACGGCGCACGGGTCGAGCGCCGCTCGCGCGCGTGGATGCCATGAGCGCAGCCGCTGCCCGCCGAGACCGGCCTCTTCCTCGACGGACTGCGCTGCGCCGGCTGCGTCGCGCGCGTCGAGCGCGAGCCTGCGCGCGTCGCCGGGCGTCGGCGAGGCGCAGCGTCAACCACACCACGCACCGCGCGCTGCGTGCGCTTCGACCCGGCGCGCGTGGACGTCGCAGCGCTCGTCGCGCGCGTGCGCGCGCTCGGCTACGAGGCGACGCCCTACGACCTCGACGCGCTCGAGCGGCCGGCGACGCGCGAGGCGCGCAGCGCGCTCGTGCGCCTGCTCGTCGCCGCCTTCCTCGCCGCCAACGTGATGATGATCTCGGTCGGGCCTCTACCTCGGCACCTACCAGGGCATCGATCCCGGCGACCGCAACGGCGCTGCGCTGGCTCGGGCTCGCGCTCTCGCTGCCGGCGGTGACTCTGGTGTGCGGCGCCGTTCTGGCGCGGCGCCTGGGCGGGGCTGCGCCGCGGCGAGATCACCATCGACCTGCCCGTTGCGCTCGGGATCGGCACCGCCTTCGCCGCGAGCCTGGCGGGCACGCTGGAAGGCGTCACGCACGTCTTCCTCGACTCGGCGGCGATGATCGTGTTCCTGATCCTGCTCGGCCGCACGCTCGAGCGCGGCGCGCGCGCGCGCGCCTCGCGCGCCGTCGAGCAGCTCGCGGCGCTGGCGCCCGCGACGGCCCTGCGCCGCCGCGGCGACGTCGTCGAGGAAGTTCCCGGCGAGCGCGCTCGAGCCCGGCGATCGCGTGGTGGTCGCGCCCGGCCAGGCGTTTCCGGCCGACGGCGCGATCGCGCTGCGGCGCCACCGAGGTGGACGAGTCGCTGCTCACCGGCGAGTCGCTCCGGTCGCGCGTAGCTGCGGCGACTGCGTGACGGGCGGCAGCCGCAACGTGCTGGCGGAAGTCGAAGTCGACGTGCATGCGCGGCGCAGGCCACGGAACGCTCGCGCGGCTCGCGTCGCTGCTCGAGCGCGCGCAGCTCGAACGACCGCAGATCCAGCAGCATGGCCGACCGCGTCGCAGCCGTCTTCGCCCCGGCGGTGCTCGCTGTGACCGCGCTGACGGCGCTCGGCTGGCCGCTGCGCGGGAGCGACGCCGCTCGAGGTCGCGATGACCGCGCGGCGGTGCTGATCGTCGCCTGCCCGTGCGCGCTGGGCCTCGCGACGCCAGCGGCGGTGACGGCCGCGATCGGACGCGCGGCGCTCGCTTCGGCGTGCTCGTGAAGAGCGGCGAGGCGATCGAGCGCTGCGCCGCTGTGACCGCCGTGCTGCTCGACAAGACCGGCACGCTCTCGACGGGACGCCTCGCCGTCGAGCGCGTCGCTCGCCGCCGGCGGCTTCGACGACGCCGACGTCCTCGCGCAGCGCCGTCGCGATCGAGGGCGCGTCGACGCATCCGGTCGCCGAAGCGCTTCGCGCGCGAGCTCGAGCGGCGCGGGCTCGCCGCACCGGTCGCGCGCGGCGGGCGGAGCGCGCTGCCGGGTCGCGGCGTCGTGGCCGTCGACGCGGCGGGCCGCGGAGTCGTCGGATCGCGAGAGCTGCTTGCGGAGTGCGGCGTCGCGATCGATCGCGATCTGGACGAAGCCGCGCGCCAGCTCGGCGCGCAGGGTGCCTCGTTGGCTTTCGTCGCCGAGGCCGAGCGGGTCCTCGGCGTCGTCTCGCTCGGCGATCCGCCGCGGCCGGACGCGCGGGACGCCGTCGCGCGTCTGCGCAAGTTGGGACTCTCGGTCGACGCTCGTGTCGGGCGACCACGCCGACGCCGTCGCGATGGCGGCCTCGCGGGCCGGGATCGAGGAGCGCTACGCCGGCATGCGTCCCGAGCAGAAGGTCGAGCATGTGCAGCGCGTCCGCGCCGCCGGCCACGCTGTGCTGATGGCCGGCGACGGCATCAACGACGCCGCCGCGCTGGCCGCCGCCGACGTCGGTTTCGCGATGGGACGTGGCGCCGACGTCGCGATCCACGCCGCCGACGTGGTGGTGCGCGCGCCGCGCCTCGGCGCGCTCGCCGACGCCGTCGGCCTGGCACGCGCGACGCTGCGCCGCGTGCGTGAGAACCTCGCGTTCGCCGTGCTCTACAACGTCGTCGCGGTACCTCTTGCCGCGTTCGGCGCGCTCGATCCGCTGCCGGCGGCGATCGCGATGAGCCTGTCGTCGCTGGTGGTGACCGGAAACGCGGTCCGGCTGCTGGCTTGGAGGCCGCCGCGATGAGTTTTCTCTGGATCACGATCCCCGTGAGCCTGCTGTTCGCCGGGGGCCTGCTCGCGCTCGTCGTGCGCGCGGTTTCGCGCGGCGACTTCGACGATTGGGACGGCCCGGCCGCGCGTCATTTCCTGGACGACGATCACGCGCCCGAGGTGGAGGGCGAAGCCGACGCGAACGAATCCGACGTCGTGCTCGCGCCTACTCGGCAGTCCCCAGGAAGGCAGCGGCCAGCAGATCAGTCTCGGTGACGAGTCCGACCATCACGCGGTCGTCGCCCACGATCGGCAGACATCCGATGCGATGCGCGACGAGCCGGCTGGCAGCAGCGGCGAGCGGCGCATCGGGAGCGATCGTCTCGACTTCGCGCGTCATCACCTCCGCGACGTCCACCGAGCGCAGGAAGCCCTGGCGTTGCTCGCGCTCGAAATCGAGCACGTTGGTCAGCGACGCCGAGAGCAAGTCGCGATTCGACACGATGCCGATGATTCGGCCATCCGGGTCGAGCACCGGCAGATGCCGCACGCGGCCGAGCTTCATGATCTGATCGGCCAGGTCCAGACGATCCGTCTCGCGCAACGACGCGAACTCCGTGCGCATGATCCGCGAGACGGGAATCGAAGCGAGCGGCATCAAGGGTCCTCCCTCGAGTGGGAACGGTGCACGCGACGTGCCGGTCGCTCGCAGCCGGAGAGCGGCAGCCACGGGTCAGTGGGGGAGACGCGACGCCCCGCGCTGTTCGCCCGACTGAGTCAATCCGTCTCAGCTCGCGCGTTCTGCTGCATCCGCAGCGCGGCATGGCAGTTGCTTACCGATGGCGTGCGCGCCGATGTGATACCGCAAGACCAGGAGGTCGACTTTGCAGAGCCAACCGATGATTCAGGAGCGGGTCCGGACGAATGGAGCGCAGGCGCACGCCGAGGCGGGCGTGGGAGTGGATCACGTCGAGATTTCTTCGCTGCGGCGCATCGATTGGCTGCGCGAACTGGGATCCACGGCCATCCAGTTACTGCAGCGCTCTGGCTTCTCGAAGCGTTACGCCGTCGGCGAGCTGATCTTCGCACCGACTGCGAATCCGGAGTCGGTGTACCTGGTCGAGACGGGACTGGCACGCGTCTATCGCGTGTCGGAGGCGGGTTGCGAGACGAGCTTCGGCTACGTGGCGCCGGGGGAAGTATTCGGCGAGCTGCTGGCCTTCGGCGATTATCCGCGCGAGAGCTTCGCGCAGGCCGTTCAGGCGTCCCTGGTTTGGAGGATTGCGCGCGAACCGTTTCAGCGTCTGATGGCGTCGCGGCCCTCACTCGTCCTCGCGATCGCGCAGCAGATGGGCGAACGCTTGAAGCGCGTCGAGGCGCGCGTCGAGGACCTCGTGTTCCACTCGGTGCGGATCCGCGTCGCGCGCATGCTCTCCGAGCTCGCGCGGAGTTTCGGGCGACGCGACGGCGATCTCGTCGTGATCGACATTCCGATCACACAGGCAGAACTCGCAACGCTGGTGGGCGCCACGCGCCAGACCGTCAATCAGGCGCTCGGTGAACTCGGCAAGGAAGGTCTGGTCACCCGCCGGCGCCAGCGGATGGTCCTGCTCCAGCCCGACGCGCTGGCGAAACTGATGAGCGCCGCTCCCGAAGGCTGAAGCCCGTCAGCGGGCGCGCGCCGCCACTGGTTTGTGGGAGTCGAGCCACTCCGTCACGACCGGGTAGATCTCGTCCGGCGCATGGCGTCCGAGCACCAGGTCGACGTGGCTGTAGGCGTGTGCCAGTCCGGACGCGTGCCCAGCCAAGAAGTAGGTCTTGTCGCTCGAGCCGAGGCGTTCGACCAGGCGCTCGAGATCGGTGGGCGGCGTCAGGCGATCGCGTGAGCCGGCGATCACCAGGATCGGCACCTTGATGCGCTCCAGGTGGTCTCCGAAGGCAAACAGCGCGTAGCGGTCACTCATCCGCTTCGCCTCGTACCAGCGCGCGAACTCCACCATCAACGCGCGCGGCAGATCTTCGACGCCATTGCGCATCATGAAGCGGACGGTCGAGAGATCGATGTTGTCCGGATGCCAGAACCAGTCGCGCACCACGTTGCTGAAGCTGGAGGCGATCAGGCCCGCGAAGGGCGCCGCCGTCCACGCGAAGAGCCGCGACGGAATCCGCGCGGGCGCGAACTTCAGCAGGCGCCGCAGTCGGATCCAGCGGTCGATCGCCTCGTGGCCGACATCGGTCATGCCGGGCGAGCCGAGCGTGACGACGCCCGCGAACGACTCCGCCGCGGGTGTCATGAGACTGGCGTAGGCGATCATGCCGCCGAGCGAGTGACCGACCCAGAGCAGGCGGGAGTGACCGGTCGATTCGCGCACCAGATGCAGCGCGGCCGGGACGTCGTGCTGGACGTAGTCCTCGAAGGTCCACGACCAGGGCACCGGCGGAACGCGCAGCCGGCGGCGCGACTTCCCAGCACCCCGCAGCTCGAGCACCCAGACGTCGTAACCCGAATCGCTCAAGTGGCGGGCCAGACTCGCGCGGCCCGGGCCGTCCATGTTGAAGCGGTTCGAGCCCATCCCGTGACAGAGGATCACCGGCGTGCCGTGATCGCCTCGGGAGGGCGGACGATGGTGCAACGCGAGGCGCCATCCATCGCGCGTCGAAGCGAAATGCAGCGTGGGCTCAGCCATCCCGAATCGATAGGGAAACGCCACGCGATTCTCCAGGGAGGCGCGCGGCGTATCGCTCCGCGAGAGTCAGCGGCGGGCGGTAGGGCCTCGCCGCCCGCATCGCATCACCTCCTTGCGTCCAAGCCCGCGATTTCACGGGCGAGCCTGAGTGCGAGCGCGGCCGCCTCGGGGAGCGCGCCTTCGACCGCCGCGCTGAGTGGATCGCCCCAGCGACGGGGACCCGCCTCGATTCCGATCCACTCCACGCGAGCGGCGCGACACCCCAGCGTCTGCGCCAGCAGCAGCGCGCTCGCCACGCCGAAGCCGTGCGACGACGTGGCCTTCGCGCGCGTGACTTCGCCGGCGCGCAGGTGACGCACGCTGCCGATCGGGGCCCCGCTTCGGGTCGCGTCGATGAGCACGATGCCCTCGACTTCGTCGAGCGCGTCGAGCAGATCGGGCATCGGTCGCTCGCAGCGCACAACCGTGATCTGCTCGGGCAGCGCGCGCCGCCCCAGCAGCTCGGCCACGGCGAGGCCGGCCGCGTCGTCGCCGAAGGCGCTGCCGACGCCGATCACGTGGACGCGCATGCTTCGCTCCTTTCGATCGTGAGGGTGAGGAAATGCGTCGCGCACGAGATGCAGGGGTCGTAGTCGCGGATCGCCGCCTCGCAGGCGCGGCGCGCCTCGTCTTCGGGAAGCGCGAGGATCGCCGGCGCCAGCGCGCGCAGATCGGCCTCGATCTGCGCCTGGTTCTGCGAGGTGGGCGGCACGATGCGGAGGTCGCGCACGATCGCCTGCCGCATCGGTCTCCACCGCGATGTAGAGCAGCCCGCGCGGCGCTTCGGTCGCGCCGTGTCCGATGCCCGCGCGGGGCGCCGGCTCGGGTTGCGCGGGGAACGGCTCGAAGCGCTCGATCGCGGCAATCGCCTCGTCGATCGCCTGCAGCACTTCGATGCCGCGCGCGAACACCGACGACGCGGGGTCGGGCGTGGCAAAGCGATGCGCGAGCGCCGCGCGCGCCGCCGTCGCGCTGTGAGAGAGGCGGTCGGAGTTCAGCGTCACGCGCGCGAGCGGCCCGACGAGATACGAACCGCCGTCGCGACGCAGCCGTGCGTGCAGTGCCGTCGAGTGCGGTACCTGGACTTCCTCGAAGGTCGCCTCCCATTCCGGCGACGGCCGCGTCGACGCCCTTCGAGGAGACGATGCGCCCCTCATTCATCGGGTACTCGCTCGGATGCCGCAGCGCGACCAGCTCGATGTCCTGCGGGCGCGCACGGCACCGGCAGCGTGGCGAACCAGCGCAGCAGCGCCTCGGCTTCGCCGCGCGCGCGCCGCAGTTCGTCGCCCAGTTCTGCGAGTTCCGAGCCGCGTCGGAATGCGGTGGAAGCCGCCGATCTTCACGCCGACGGGGTTCACCGAACGGCCGCCGAGCAGGATCAGGATGCGGTTGCCGAGTTTGCGCAGCCGCAGCGCACGCTCGACTTCGGTGACGGTGCAGGCGCGCGATCTCGATGCGCGTCGTCGAGGCGCAGGAAGTCCGGCGCGTCGAGGAAGATCATGTGGAGCAGGTGGCTCTCGATCCACTCGCCGGCGTAGTAGAGCCGCCGGAGCGCGCGCACCTGCGGGTGCAGCTCGACGCCCCAGGCCGCCTCGATCGCGTGCACCGCGCTCATCTGATACGCCACCGGACAGATGCCGCAGATGCGCGACAGCAGGTCGGGCAGCTCGCTCGGCGCGGCGGCCGCGCACGAAGGCCTCGAAGAAGCGCGGCGGTTCGTAGATCTCGAGGCGCAGGTCGACGACGCGGTCGCTCTCCGACGCGCAGGTGCAGAGCGCCTTCGCCTTCGACGCGCGCGAGCGCCCCGACGTCGATGCGTGCGGCGTCTCAGTCACGCCTCGCTCTCCAGAGCCTCGGCGAGCGTCGCGGAACTCGCGGCGCCAGCCGTTGATGTGGCGCAGGCGCCGGAGCGCATCGCCGCGCGACAGGCCCGACGGCCTCGAAGTGTCTCACCAGCGACGCCGGATTCGCGTCCGCCGCGGGCCCGAAGCAGCCGTAGCAATCGCGTCCCAGGGCTCGGGCAGATCGCGCCGCAGCCGGCTCGCGTCACCGGGCCCAGGCAGGGAATCGCCGCGCGACGACCAGCACGCAGGTCGTCGCCGCGCCGCTTGCACTCGATGCACACGCTCGCGACCGGCAGGTCCGGGGTGCGCGCCGAGCAGCAGGCGCACCAGCACGCGCAGCACCTGGCTCGCTTGTCCACCGGGCAGCCCTGGATCTCGGCGTCGACGTGCACGTGCTCGGAGATCGGCGTCGAGGTGGCGAGCGTCTCGGATCCACTCCGGGTGCGGGTAGACGCTGCCGCTTCCAGCCTCGACGTCCGCAACGTTGCGCAGCGCCTGGATGCCGCCGCTGGTCGCACAGGCGCCGATCGTGACCAGGAACTTCGGCTCGCTCGCGGATCTCGCGGATGCGCTCGGCGTCGTGCGCCGTCGTGACGCTGCCCTCGACGAGCGCCACGTCCCAGGGTCCGTCGCTCGACGCGGCTCGACGCCTCCAGGAAATGCGCGATCTCGACGCGCTCGGCCAGCGCAAGCAGCTCGTCCTCGAGGTTCAGCAGCTGGAGCTGGCAGCCGTCGCACGAGGCGAACTTGAAGACGGCGAGCTTCGGCTTCTGGCCGTCACAGCCCGCGCACTCCGAAGAAGCGCTCGACCTGCGCGAGCGGAAAGATCGGGCCGTCCTTGCAGACGAACTCGGGTCCGAGCTGGCAGTGTCCGCAGAGCCCCACCGCGCACTTCATGTTGCGCTCGAGCGACAGGAAGATCCGATCGTCGGGGACGCCGCGCGCGCGCAGGATGCGGATCGCGTAGCGCATCATCACCTCGGGTCCGCACATCAGGACGACGGTGCGGCCGGGCGTCGATCTCCACCTCCTCGAAGAGCTCCGTCACGACGCCGCTGCGGTCGCGCCAGGCGCGGTCGGGCTGGTCGGCGGTGAGTAGCACGGTGGTGTTGGGCTCGCGCCGCCAGGCCTCGAAGCGCGAGTGGTGCACGAGGTCGGCGGCCTTCTTCACGCCGTGCAGGATGGTGACGTGTCCGTAGCTCGCGCGGCGCCGGAACACGTAGTCGATCGCGCCCGTCACCGGCGCGCAGCCGAGTCCGCCGGTCACGACCAGCAGGTCCTTGAAGCGCGCCTCGCGCAGCGGCCAACCGTTGCCGTAGGGACCGCGCAGCCCGACCACGTCGCCCGGCCTCGAGGCCGTCGATCACCCGCGTCGTGCGGCCGACGATGCGGATCGTGTGCTCGAGGTCTTCCTCGTCCGGGTCCGACGAGATCGAGATCGCCACTTCGCCGACGCCCGGCGCGTAGACCATGTTGAACTGGCCCGGCAGGAAGTCGAAGCGCGGGCGCGCGGTCGGATCGAGCAGGCGCAGACGGTAGGCGTGGATCTCGCGGCCCGAAGGAGCGCTTCGTCGACGATCACCGCCGGCTCCGGGAGCATCGCGATCGGCGGCGCCTGCACGGCGCGCGCGGTCACGACATCGCTCCCGGCGTCGCCGCGATCGCCGCCACCTCCTCGGTCAGGTCGATGCCGACTGGACACCAGCTGATGCAGCGGCCGCAGCCGACGCAGCCCGAGGCGCCGAACTGGTCGACCCAGCTCGCGAGCTTGTGGACCAGCCACTGGCGGTAGCGCTCGCGGACGTGCGGCCGGAAGTTCGAGCCGTGCACCTGGGCGTGCTCGGGGTTGAAGCACGAGTCCCAGTCGCGCACGCGGACACTCGACGGCGCCGTCGAGCGACGGCTCGTCGCGCACGTCGTGACAGAAGCAGGTGGGGCACACCATCGTGCAGTTGGCGCACGAGAGGCAGCGCGCCGCGACTGCGTCGAAGCGCGGGTGGTAGAGGTTCGCGTAGAGCAGGTCGCGCAGCGCTTCGCGCGGGAGCGCTGCGCTGCATCCGGCGGCGCAGGCTGCGTAGGCATCGCGCTCGCGGCCGAGCACGGCGTCGCGCCGCGCGCCCGAGGGCGAGCGCGGCCAGCAGATCGCGCCCCGCGTCGCTGCCGGTGCGCGCGACGAAGCCGTCCGTCCAGCTTCGGTCAGCGCGACGTCGTAGTCGGCCGCGTCGGCGCCGGGTCCGGTGTCCCATCGACGCGCAGAAGCAGGTGTCGACCGCGCGCGTGCAGCCGACCGCGACCAGCAGCAATCCCGCGCGGCGCGCGGCGTAGTGCGGATCGGGAAAGCGGTCGTGCAGGAAGATGCGGTCCTGCACCGCGAGGCCGGCGAGGTCGCAGCCGCGCACGCCGAGCAGCGCGGCTGCGCGGCGGCTCGGGGAGATCCGCTCGCGCGCGGAAGCCCTGGCCGGGGCCGTCCATCTCGATCTGGAGCAGCGGCTCACGCGGCGCGAAGACGTGGCGCTTGATGCCGCCCGGTCCATTCACGACGCCGAACACGTGCGGCCGTCGGTCTGCGCGAGCCGGTAGCGGCCCGGTCCCTGCTCGTCGCGCCAGCCGACCGGCAGCTCCGTCGATCGACTTCAGCTCGTCGAAGTGCAGCGCCGCGTCGCGTACCACGGGACCGAGCACGCGGTAGCCGCGAGCGAGCAGCGCATCGAGCAGACGTTGTAGTTGCGCGCGCGGCAACCAGTGTGCGGGCGGCGCCTCGCGGTCTCCCGCCGAAGGCTGTGTCACGCCGCCCCAGGAAACGTCACTCATGTCCCACCTTCCGCGTCCCACCGAAGCGTGCAAGTCGTGAAGCAATCTTTGCAGCGCGCGTGCCAGATGGGAAACAGTGGTTGGCGGATCAGGGATTGGCGCCGAGCGCTCGCAGCGCAGCGGCATGGCGAAGCGGGGCTTCGTGGGGATTCGCGATCGAGCAGTCGAGATCGCGCAGCAGGCCGTCCCCGATGCCGTAGACCCAGGCGTGCACGCTGAGATCGCGCCCGCGCTTCCAGGCGTCGAGGACCACGGTGGTCTGGCTGACGTTCCACGCCTGCTCGATCGCGTTCAGCTCGCAGAGCCGGTCGATGCGCTTCTTCTCGTCGCAAATTGCGGCCAGCGGCGCCGCGTGCTTCTCGCAGACGTCGCGGACGTGGCGCAGCCAATTGTCGATCAGACCGAGCCGGTCGCCGCGCGCGGCCGCGCCGACGCCGCCGCAACCGTAGTGACCGCAGACGATTGCGTGACGGACGCCGAGCACGTCCACCGCGAATTGCAACACCGAGAGGAAATTCAGATCGGTGTGGACGGCGAGATTCGCGACGTTGCGCTGCACGAACAACTCGCCCGGCGCGAGGCCGACGATCTGGTTGGCGGGCACGCGGCTGTCGGAACAACCGATCCAGAGGAATTGCGGGGCCTGTTGACGCGAAAGCCGCTCGAAGAACCCGGCGTCGGATTGCTTCATGGCGTGCGCCCAGGCCCGGTTGTTCGCGAACAGCGCATCGAGCTCGCCCATGCACCCTCCACTCTCCGTATCGTATCGGCGCATGCTACCGGTTCCGCGACAGGCTATGGGTAGCTTCGCAGCCCGCCAAGGAGAGCCTCCATGCACGTCGGACTCTGCACGTTCTCGACCGACTCCTCGATGCGCTTTTCCGATCTCGCCGTCGCCGCCGAGGAGCGCGGCTTCGAGTCGATCTGGGTCGCCGAGCATTCGCACATTCCGGTGAGCCGACGGACGCCTTACCCGGGCGGCGGGGAGCTGCCGAAGATCTACTACGAAGCGATGGATCCGTTCGTCGCGCTCGCCAGCGCCGCGAGCGTCACGCGCACGCTGAAGCTCGCTACCGGCGTGTGTCTGCTGATCCAGCGCGATCCGATCCAGACCGCCAAGCAGGTCGCGTCGCTCGACCAGCTCTCGCAGGGCCGCTTCCTATTCGGCATCGGGGGCGGCTGGAACGCCGAGGAGATGGAGAACCACGGCACGCGCTCCGAGAAGCGCTTCCGGATCCTGCGCGAACGCGTCGAGGCGATGAAGGCGATCTGGAGCGAAGAGCAGGCCGCGTATCACGGCGAGTTCGTGAACTTCGATCCGATCTTCGCGTGGCCGAAGCCGGTTCAGAAGCCGCATCCGCCGATCCACGTCGGCGGCGGATTCCCGGGCGCGGCGAAGCGCGCGATCCGCTACGGCGACGGCTGGCTTCCGGTCGGCGATCCGGAGGGCGCCCTCGCGCGCATGCCCGAGCTGCGCAAGCTGGCGGAAGCGGCGGGGCGCGATCCCGCTTCGATCGAAGTCTCGATCTACTACTGCCCGCCCGATCGCGATCTGCTGGCGCGCCTGCGCGACGGCGGCATCACCCGCGCGATCTTCGGTGTTCCGTCCGAACCGCGCGAGAAGGTGCTGCCGATTCTCGACCACTACCGCAGCGTGGTGCAGCAGCTCGGCTGAGTTGCGTGGCGACCTGTCGCTTCGAGCGCGAGATCGCGATCGCGGCGCCGCGCGATCGCGTCTTCGCAGAGCTTTCGGAGCCTGCGCGCTTCCTCGGCTTGCAACCGCTGCTCACCGAGGTCCGCGAGCTGCCGGCGGCAGCGGGAGTGCGCGCCTTCGAAGCCGTGGAACGCGAGCTGCGACGCGTGTGCGCGAGTCGGTGAGGATCCACTGTCCGCTCGTGCTGCGCCGTTTCGTCGAACGCGAGGCGATCCGCGCCCAGCAGACGCTGCTCGCGAATCTCAAGCGACGCCTCGAGCTTCCGCTCGGCTAGAGTGAAGCGCAGCAGCACGGAGGCGCCGCGTGGAGAAGCTCTGTTACGTGGTCTGGAAGCCGGCGAACGTCTCGGGATCGACGTTCCGCGACGCGTTGCTGCGCGACGCGGTGCCCGCGCTGCGCGCGCGCGGCGCGACGCGGATCACCATGCTCGTCGCCGACGAGCATGCCGAGGCGCTGCAAAAGGCGCGCATCACGCGCGAGGGCGAGCCGATCGCGGGAGTCGTCTCGCTCTGGCTCGATTGCGTCGACGCGCACCCGGCGATCGAAGCGGTGTTGCGCGCACACACCTCGCGCCTCGCCGGTTATCTCGTCACGGAGTCGGTCGTGCTGCCCAACACCACGCACGTCGGTGCGCCGGGCGAACGCACGCCGGGCACCACGCTGCTCGCGCTGCTCGAGAAGCCCGAACGCCTGTCGTTCGAGGAGTGGATCGCGATCTGGCACGACAAGCACTCGCCCCTCGCGCTCGAGATCCAGTGCACCTACCTCTACGTGCGCAACGTCGTGGTGCGCGCGCTCACGCCGGATGCGCCGCCCTGGCGCGGGATCGTCGAGGAGGGCTTCCCGGTCGAGGCCGTCACCAATCCGATGCTCTGGTACAAGGCTGGCGGCGATCCGCACAAGATGCGTGAGAACCTCGCCCGTATGATCGCGAGCGTGCGGGCCTTTCTCGATATCGAGCGCGTCGAGTCGCACCCCCTCACCGAGTACCGGATCCCGGACTCGGCCTGACCCTCTGGCCGCTGCGTGCGCCCCTCGCGCCGCACCGGCCTTGCATCGTTGCTGCGAGGCGCGCGGGCGGTGAACTCGGCCGAAACGTCCTCGGCGGACGTGCAGCGGCGGCTTCGCGGCGAGCGCTGGTAACCGCCTGCGGATTGTTTCGGCCGAGTTCACCGCCCGCGCTTGGCACACGCCCTCTGGAGAGAATGGCTAGTAGCGGGGGCGGGGCGTTCGGCCAGAACCCGCGAAGCCCTCCGGTCATCAGGCCAGCAGGCGGTTACCAGCGCTCGCCGCGAAGCTGCAATCGTTCGTCCGCCGAGGACGTTCTGGACGAACGTCACGCCCCCGCGCCTCACGCGTAAGATTCTGAGAAATCCAATCGGTCGTGTGGCAGGCTGCGAGCCGGAGCGAAGGTCGGCGCGCTGGGGGGCGTCACTTCCCGCGCAGCAGCAGTTCGCCGATCTGCACGGCGTTCAGCGCCGCGCCCTTCGCGAGCTGGTCGCCGACCACCCAGAGCGCGAGGCCTCGGCCATCCGGCACCGAGATGTCCTCGCGCACGCGGCCGACGAAGACGTCGTCCTGTTCGCTGGTCTCGAGCGGTGTCGGGTAGATCTCGGACGCGGGGTCGTCGTGCACTTGCAGGCCGGCGGCCTTGTTCAGCACGTCGAGCGCGGTCTGCCGCGTCACGGGCTTCTCGAACTCGAGGTTCAGCGACACGGCGTGCGAGCGGAACACCGGCACGCGCACGCAGGTGGCGGTGGCGAGCAGGGCAGGGTGGTGGAGGATCTTCCTGCCTTCCCAGAGGAACTTCATCTCTTCCTTCGTGTAGAAGTTGTCCTGCACGGCGTCGATGCGCGGGATCACGTTGAAGGCGATCTGCTTCGGCTGCTGCTTCACTTCGAGCGGGCGCCCCGCGACCCAGTCGTGGACCTGTCGCTCGAGTTCCGCCATCGCTCGGGCACCGGCACCGCTGATCGCCTGATAGCTCGACATCACCGCGCGCCGCAGACCGAAGGCGCGGTGCAGCGGACCGGTCGCCATCAGCGCGACGATCGTCGTGCAGTTCGGATTCGCGATGACGCCCTCGTGTGTGAAGGCGTCGTCCGGGTTGATCTCGGGGATCACCAGCGGGATGCCGTCGACGTAGCGGAAGGCGCTGGAGTTATCGATCACGATCGCGCCCGCAGCGGTCGCCGCGGCTGCGAAGGTCTTGCTCTGGCTGGCGCCTGCGCTGAAGAAGGCCTGCTCGACGCCCGCGAAGGAGTCGGGCGTCAGCTCCGCGACCGGAATCTCCTCGCCGCGGAAGCGCAGTGTCTTGCCGACGCTCCGCTTGCTCGCGAGCAGCGAGAGCTTCCGGATCGGATAGCCGCGTTTTTCGAACAGGCGCAGGAATTCCGCACCCACGGCGCCGGTCGCGCCGGCGATCGCCACGTGTAGTCCCGACATTCTCGTCCCCGGTTCAGAAAGCGGGCCGAACATAGGGGAATGACTCGGGATTTGCACAGTCCACGATGGCCTGCGGGCGGTGCGCTCACGGCGCTTCGTCGAGTGCGAAACCGAGCGCCTGCGCCAGATCGCCGAGTGCCTGCACCTCGCTTTCGACCTTGATCGTGGTCATGCCCAGTTCGCGCGCGGGCTTCAGGTTGCGGCCGATGTCGTCCAGAAAGACGGTCTCGGCTGCGGTGACACCGAGGCGCTCGAGCGCGATCCGGTAGATGCGCGGATCGGGCTTGCGGAGCCCTTCGAGGGCCGACTCGACCACGACTTCGAAGACCTCACCGAGCCAGCCGCGCCGATCGCCTCCGTCGCCGATCCAGTTGTTGGTGAGCGCCGCGGTGCGCAGGCCGCGCGCGCGGATGCTGCGGATCGCGGCCAGCATGCGCGGGCGTGGCTGCGCTGCCATCGCGATGTGTTCCATCATGGCGCGCGCCGAGAGCGCGTGTCCCGCTGCCGCGCACTCCGCGTCGAAGAGCGGATAGAACGCGTCGAGCGAGACTTCGCCGCGCTCGAGTCGCGACCAGGCGCCCGCCGCGCCGTTCGCGACGACGTGGCGATTCACGAAGCCCGACGGAATTGCAGTGGCGCGCTCGTAGGCCGCGATCGCGTGCAGGGGGGAACCCATCACGACTCCGCCCAGGTCGAAGATCACCGCGTTCAGCTGCGCCACGGAGAGCAAGCTAGACGGTCTCGGCTACGGGGTCGATCGATTGGCGGATCCGGCCCACGCTCCCTGTCGACCCAGAGATCCCGCTCGTACCCCTATGCTCTGGAGTCTCTGGAGCGACGCTGACCCGCCGCCTGCTGTTGGACGACGGCGATCCGATCGCGCGGGAGCTTCCTTCCACGGACTGACTTTTGGAGGTGTACGACGTTCCGATGCGCTGGCGACTCTCTACTCACCACTTCGTCCGTCAGATCGCCGCCGAGGTCTCCACGGCCACGCGTTACTACGACCGCCTCGTGCAGTGGGCCCCGCACGCGTCGGATCACGGCGAGCTGCTCGAGGCCATCGACTGTCCGCAAAAGGAGATGGTCGCGGCGGGTCAGGATCCACCCGACTTTTCAGAAGACCGAGAGCAGCGCTCCGCCGTTCTCCTCTATGGGAACTTCAACTACGACTTCGACATCCAGAAACTGCTGATGAAGCTCGAGCCGCGACTCTCGCGGACCTCGCGGGTGCTGGCCGTCTGTTACAACCCGTACTTCCGCTGGCTTTTTTCGCTCACCCATCGCCTGGGCCTGCGCGAGGGCGAGGTTCCCACCACCTTCATTACGCGCGCGGTCCTGACGAGCATCGCCAGGCTTTCGGGCTTCGAGATCGTTCGCGAGCGCCCGGCGGCCTACTTTCCGTTCGCACTGCTCGGGATCGGGACGCTGCTCGACCGCCTCGTCTCCTCGCTGCCCCTGGTGCGCAACTTCGCACTCATCGACATCCTCTTCCTGCGGCCGATCGCTCCGTCCCTCGAACGCCCCTCGCTCAGCATCGTGATCCCGGCGCGCAACGAGCGAGGCAACATCGAGCCGGCGTTGCAGCGTCTGCCCGGCTTCGAAGGCGCCCGTCTCGAGGTCGTCTTCGTCGAAGGACACTCCACCGACGGGACGTGGGAGGAGATCCAACGCGTCATCGAGAACGTTGAAGGACGAATCGTCTGCAAGGCTCTCCAGCAGACCGGCGTGGGCAAGGCGGACGCCGTCCGCCTGGGGTTCTCGCACGCCACGGGAGACCTCCTCACGATCCTCGACGCCGATCTGACCATGCCCCCGGAGCTGCTGCCCCGCTTTTACGATGCCTACTGCCGCGGCGACGCCGACCTGATCAATGGGAGCCGACTGGTGTACCCGATGGAGGGCAAGGCGATGCGCGCGCTCAACGTGCTCGGGAATCTGTTCTTCACCAAGACGCTCAGCTGGATCATGGGGGCGCGGCTGACGGATGTGCTCTGCGGCACGAAGCTCTTCGCTCGAAGCGACTACGAGCGCTTCCGGCGCTGGCGCGAAGACTTCGGGGACTTCGATCCGTTCGGCGACTTCGAGCTGCTCTTCCCCGCGGCCGTGCTGGGGCTCGGCATCATCGACGTCCCGATCCGCTATCGCGACCGCACTTTCGGCACCACTCAGATTCACCGCTTCCGACATGGCTGGGAGCTGCTGAAGATGACGGCAATTGCGGTATTGCGTCTCAAGATCTCGAGGCTCTGAGATCCCAGAGCCTCAGCTTCGGACCAGCTCGATGTCGACGAAGCTCCCGAACTGGGGCGAGAGCCGGGTCAATGCCGCGTCGACCACAGTCGCGAGCGGGAATGCAAACCGGGTCAGCAGCGACCAGGACTTGAGTCCACCCGACAGGAAGTAGCGAAGGGGTGTATGGGGGCTGTAGCACTCGAGCCGGAGTCTTGGGTGCAGCCGCTCGAGGAGCGCACGGTCCCGCTGGAACACGATCCAGGCAAGCGCTCCGTTCGCGGACACGAGCGGCCCATGCGACTCGAAGCGCCAATCGCGCGTCTCGGCATCGAAGGGCTCATGATGGCCGTGCGCGAGCAGCGGCCCGCTGATCCAACCCACGTGCTGGTCCACCAGGAAGAGGCGCCCGCCGACCATCAGGCAACGTTCGGCCTCCGCGAGGAACGCTCCTGCATCGGCGATGTGGTGGAAGACGTTCAGCATCAGGATCGCGCGCAGGGCGCCGTCGTCGAAGGGCAGCCGCGTCGCGTCGATGACGCGATCGACGCCGGGATAGGCGAGGACGTCGGAGGTGATCGCTTCCGGCAGCAGCTCCTTCACGAAGCCTGCCCCGGATCCGATCTCGAGGATCAGCCCCTCGCTCGGGCAGCGCCGGACGCACGCCGCGTATTTCTCGTAGCACTCGCGATACCAGAGGCGTAGCGCGGCTTTGCCCTGGATCCGCCGCCGGATCTCAGCGACCCGGGCGGGATCGTCGAGCCACGCGCCGCTCTCCATCGAAGTGGCGCTGCTCAGGCCCGCGGCGAAACGGCGCGGACCTCGGGTTCGGCGTGCGGTCCGCCGCGACCAAGCAGAGCCCGCGAGCCTGCGAGCGCCGCCTCGTAGTTCGCTGCAAACCAATCACAGGTCTGAGCGACGCCGTCGGGCAGCGCGATCCGGCTGCTCCAGCCGAGGCCGTGGAGGCGGCTCACGTCGAGCAGTTTCCGGGGCATTCCATCGGGCTTCGTGGTGTCGAAGACGAGCTCGGCGCGCGGATGGACACAGTCGCGGACGAGTTCGGCGAGCTCGCGGGTGCTGCAGTCTTCGCCGGTTCCAATGTTCACGTGGGGCACGTCGTCGTAGTTCCGCATCAGGAAGAGGCAGCAGTCCGCGACGTCGTCCACGTGCATGAACTCGCGGCGCGGCGTACCGGTTCCCCAGATCGTCACCTGCCTCTCGCCGCGGAGCTTCGCTTCGTAGAACTTGCGGATCAAGGCAGGAAGCACGTGAGACGTCTCGAGGTCGAAGTTGTCATACGGCCCGTACAGATTGGTCGGCATCCCGGAGATGAAGTTGCAGCCGTACTGCTTGTGGTATGCGGCGCACAGCTTGATCCCTGCGATCTTGGCGATCGCATACGACTCGTTGGTCGGCTCGAGCGGACCCGAGAGCAGGTACTCCTCCTTCATCGGCTGTGGCGCCTCGCGCGGGTAGATGCAGGAGCTCCCCAGGTAGAGCAGCTTCTCGACCGCGTAGGTATGGGCCGCATCGACCACCGTCGCGTGGATCATCAGGTTGTCGTAGATGAAGTCGGCCGGGAGCTTCGAATTCGGAAGGATGCCGCCGACCGTGCCAGCGACCAGGAACACGTACTCAGGGCGGTTGGCGCGGAACCAGTAGTTCACCGCCGCCTGGTCACGCAGGTCGAGCTGCTCGCGCCCGACCACGAGCAGGTTCGTGAAGCCCTCTGCCGTGAGCCGCCGCACGATCGCCGAGCCGACCAAGCCGCGATGCCCGGCGATGAAGATGCGCGAATCCAACGGAATCGATCGACTCACAAAGCGGCTCCTCGCAATCCGGCGGACGTGTCCCCGGGCGCCGTCTCGCAGCAGGTGGGACGGTACTCGAGCGCCGGCGTCGACTTCAAGCAGCGCCTCAGCGTCGCCCGCCCTGAGAAGGACCCACGACTACGAGATTCCCGCCGAGCGCTGGGGCGGGCGTCCGTGGTTTCTGTTCCGGAATTGCACCCTGCGAGATCGGGACGAACAACGAGGCGAACTCGTCGCCGAGCGCGGAGCGTCGCTTGGACCAGAAGAAGGGGAACGTGATTCCGTGCAAGCTATTCAGGTTGTCCATCGCCTGCGCGGCGGCTCCCGGCGCCACCTCGATCGCGATCCGGTCCGACGGGCCTAGCTGCGCCACGAGGGTCAAGGCGGATCGGTTGTCTTCGAACGCGGCCGCGTCGTAGCGCCGTGCGTCGACCACCGCCCAGGCGCCGACACCGTGGAGGAGCAGCAGCCACGCGAGCCCGGCGATCGCAGTGCGCCATCCCGAGGATGGCATGCGCAGGCGTCGCCAGAGCTCCGCCGTGAAGAACCCGAAGAATACCGACAGGAAAGCCTGCGTGACGAAGAAGTAGTGGAACGGAAGGAAGGTGCCTTCACGCGCCACTCGATACACGAAGACCAGCAGCGCGTATCCCGAGTACGCGGACAGCCAGAGCGCGCGACCGGAGCTGTTCCGATGGGTGAGCAGGAAGCGCACCCACCCGATTGCGGCAAGTGCCCCGAACCCGAGCTCGGCGAGCAGGAAGATCCGGCCCGAACCGAAACCAGGCAGGAAATCGTAGACCGTCGGCGCCCGCTCGGGGACCTCGCGCGTCGCGATCTTGGTCCACTGGTGGGAGAAGGCCCCCCAATCGATGATCTGCGAATAGGCGAGGAAGGCAGCCAGGCCGACGGCGGCGAAGACGCACAGTGCGCCAATGCGCGTGCGCCAGGCTTCGCGGCCACTGCTCATCAAGATATGGAGCAGCAGAAAGAAGGGCAGCGGTCCGAGGAACACGAGCTTCGTCGCCAGCCCGGAAATGGCGGCGAACGCGGCGATTGCCACGTACACGAGCGCGGCGCGGACGCGCCCCTCCGCCAGTCGATCCTGGCACCGCCACACGGCGAGGAACGCGACCGCGAAGAACGTCACCATCAGCGGCTCGACCGAGATGCGAGATAGGAAGTAGAGAACCGGAAACGACGTGGCGTAGCCGAGCACCGCGAACGCTGCTGCGCGCGTGTCGCGCAGCAGCTCCTTCGAGAGTGCGTAGAGCGCAGCGAAAGAGACGAGGTGCAGGATCGTCATCAAGAGCTTCGAGAGCAGAAAGACCTGGGGAAGATTCTGCGCCGTGAAGCGGGTGAACGAGGTGCCCGCTGGTGCTTCGAGCGCATAGAGCATCGACTGGACACCGAGCAGGAGCGGGGTGAGCGTCGCGCCGGGGTGTCCGACGTAGAGCGGTGTCTGGCGCCACTCGAGTTCGTGCGCCGACGCGAGGTAGTAGGCGCCGGGGTCGTTCTCGAGCCAGGCGTCGTGACCGAAAATTGTATTCATCCAGTAGCCGCAGGGCGCGCGTTGGCTGTAGACGCCGGAGAAGAGGAGAAACGCGACCGCGAGAAGGAACCACCAACGAAGGGTGCGCATCTGCCTCGCACTCGACGCGGTCACGGAGCGATGCCGGCAGGTCCGGGACGCGAGCCGACGGCACGGGCCGGAATGCCGGCGACGATCGAGTATGGCTCGGTGTCCTTGGTGACCACTGCTCCGGCTCCGACCACGGTGCCGGAGGCGACCGTGACACCGGGCAGGATCACGGCGTTGGCACCGATCCACACGTCGTCACCGATCCTGGTGGGCGCCATCTGGTGGCCTTGGACGACGATCGGCAGGGACGGATCCGACCAATGGTGCTGCGAGGTGAGGAGCACCGCGTTGGGACCGATCAGCACGTTGTCGCCCACGATCAGGCCACCACGGGCATCGATCGAGGCGCCTCCATTCACGTGCAGATTGCGGCCCGCGACGATGCCATACGAATAGCTGATGCGGGCACCGGGCCGGATGAAGCAGAAGCCGTCGAGGCGCGCGAACACGAGCCGACAGTAGGCCCAGCGGAGCGTCGCACCGACGAGACTGGGGATCGGACGCAGGATGGCTCCCACCCACTCGTCGAGATAGATGACGAAGGCCTCGTGGAACGACACCGTCCCAGCCAGGCGCCGGATCTGGGCGATTGCCGAAGTCGGATTGGGCGGGTCGGGTCGGGTCATGACGCTCCGCTCCTCTCCGCCACGAGCCAGCGGTGCGCCCCCCAGCGAGCGAAGGGTAGACTCAGGGCGGACTCGCGTTCGATCGCGAGCGGAGTGAACAACTCGAACGGGCGAAACGCGAGCGGAAGCAGCTCCCACGCCCAGTAGATCCAGTTGAACCGCGCGCCGTCGCGCACCGTGAAGCCGTATCGGCCGACGCTGCCTGCGAGGTCGGCGCAGCGGAAGCAGTTCAGCACATCGTCCCCTTCCCAACGCGGGTGCAAGCGGCGGGCGAGACGCATCAACGGGCTGTCGTCGATGGTCTCGACCAGAGCATGAGCATCA
This sequence comes from uncultured delta proteobacterium, assembly GCA_963801625.1. Taxonomy (GTDB): domain Bacteria; phylum Myxococcota_A; class UBA9160; order UBA9160; family PR03; genus PR03. The sequence continues at coordinate 53,918 of CAWDFQ010000011.1, read as the reverse complement.
TAGGGGTAGAAGCGGGTTCTTGGGTCCATGGTGAGCGTTGACGAGTCCCACATGAGAGCCACCGGCTTCGTCTTGCGCTTGACCAACCCCACCCCGAGCCGCTGAACTAACCATTTCGGCGAACGACAGCCGAGGGAGGTCCGCAATGGAGACGCCTGCCGCCGCTCCGCGCGTCGCCGTCGTGATCCCCTGCTTCAACGAGGCTCCGACGATCGAACGGGTCGTCCAGGACTTCATGCGCGAGCTTCCGGGCGCCGCGATCTACGTGTTCGACAACAATTCCACGGACGGCACCGGGCAGATTGCGGCGCGCGCCGGTGCGCGCGTGGTCCGTTCGCCCATGCAGGGCAAGGGCCATGTCCTCCAGCACATGTCGAACGCGGTCGACGCCGATGTCTACATCCTGGTCGATGGCGACGGCACCTACTCGGCGGCCGCGGCCCCCAAGATGCTCGAGCGCTTCCGACGCGACGAGCTCGACATGCTCGTCGCGAGCCGTCTCGATGAGCACGACGAGGATTCGTTCCGGCCGTTCCACCGGATCGGCAACCTCGTGATCAGTGGCACCATCTCGACGCTGTTTCGCACCCGCTTCGCCGACGTGCTCTCCGGCTATCGGGTGCTCTCGCGCCGCTTCGTCGATCTGGTGCGGCTGCGCACGGGCGGCTTCGAGGTCGAGACCGAGATGACGCTCCAGTGCCTCACCAAGCGGCTCGCCTGGGCGGAGATGCCGGTCGAGTACGGCCGCCGTCCCGAAGGCAGCCTCTCGAAGCTCAGCACCTGGAGCGACGGTCTCTTGATCCTCAAGTGCATCGTCCTGATCTTCAAGGACTACAAGCCACTGCTCTTCTTCTCGGGTCTCGCCGGCCTGCTGGCGCTGGCCTCGCTGCTGGTCGGCAGTGCCCCAATTCGCGACTATCTGGACACGCGCTACGTGCTGCACGTGCCGCGCGCAATCCTTGCCGCGGGCCTGGGGATTCTCTCCATGATCTGCCTCTCCGCAGGGCTCGTCCTCGACACCATCTCGAAGCTGCACCAGGAGTCGATCGAGCTGTGGAAACGCGCGCTCGACCAGAAACGTCCCAATGGACCGACCGTTTGAAGCACCCGACCTGATCGAGGTGATGGAGGAGGCGGTCAACTACAACCGCTTTCTCATCGACGAGCTGCTCGCCTGGAGTCACGGCACAGAGCGCGTGCTCGACTTCGGCGCCGGCAATGGTCGCTTCTCGCGTGCGCTGTACGAACAGCGCCGAGCCGTCCACGCCGTCGAGCCCGATCCCGCCCTGCGCGAGCGGATCCAGAGCCACGGCATCACGAGCCACGCGAGCCTCGAAGCCGTGGGCGATCTGCGCTTCGACGGCATCTACTCCATCAACGTGCTCGAGCACATCGCGGACGACCGCGGAATCCTGGCCGCGATCTACCAGCGCCTCGAGCCGGGCGGGCGGCTCTTCCTCTACGTGCCCGCCTTCCAGATCCTGTACTCGGCGAACGACGAGCGGGTGGGACACGTCCGCCGCTACCGCAAGCCGGCGCTGCTCGACGCGCTCGGCGACGCCGGATTCCAGGTCGAGGCGGCCTCGTACGTGGACTCGATCGGCTTCGCGGCCGGACTCTGGTACCGCCTCTTCGGCGATCGCGAGGGCCTGCTCGACCCGCGCGCGGTGCGGCTCTACGACAGGGCGGTGTTCCCGCTGAGCCGGCGACTCGATTCATTGTTGGGCGGACGAGTCGGCAAGAACTTGCTGGTGCGCGCTAGGCGCCCGGCGCTCGCGTAGCCGTCGTCGCTGGCTCGAGCAGCAGGTTCACGAAGAGACCGTTGCCGAGCGCGTTCTCGGCGGCGAGCAGCAACGAGGTCGCTGCCGTCACGAGCGGATGGCCGTCCATGCGCGCGTGTGCGAGCCGATCGAACCAGAGCTCCCGGATCCCGAGACCCGCCCGCGCCGCCATCGTCTGCAAGCCGGCGCGGGTGAAGAACACCAGATGGTGTGCATCGTGAGTGCGTCGCGCCGGCGCCTTCACGCGACCGCCGGTCAGCCGATAGGCGAGGCGGCCGAGCGCGGGAACCAGGCTTCGCTCGTGAATCGTCTGGAGGTAGATCGTCCCCGTCGGCGCGAGCAGCGCCGCCATCTTCTGGAGCAGACGCGCGGGCTCCGGGACATGCTCGAATACATCCCAGAGCGTGATGAGATCGAAGGGGGGTTCGACGGCGGTGAGGGTTTCGAGCGCATCGCCGACGAGAATCCGGGCATCGGGATTCGCGCTGCGCGCCTGCGCAGCGCGCTCGGCGTCGAGCTCGATCCCGACCCGCTCCGCGCCGGGCAGGCGGCGGCCGAGAAAGCGCAGGTAGGCGCCGGTTCCGCAGCCGACGTCGAGTGCGCGGCGAAGGGATCTGCCTTCCGTCTCGAGACGTTCGAGCAACGATTCCCACTTGTCCTCGTCCATCTGCGCATTCTCGAAGTAGTGGACCGGATCGAAGGAGGTGGAGGCCGCGCGCGCAAGCGCGTCGCTCGACCAGCTACCGCAGTGGGAACACTCGAAGAGCCGGTAGGCGATGAGATCGATCCGCGGCACGCTCGGCGCGCTGCACACCGGGCAGGCGTTTCCTCCCTGGGTGCTGAGCAAAGCGGTCTGCGGGAACTCGCTCGACATCGCGGATGCTTCCTGGCTGGCGTGCGGCGGGCTCTACTCTGTGCTCGGCAAGAGAGTCTACAGGAACCGGCGGCGACTCGGGCGGTCGACATCCGTTGAGTGCGATCCGCGGTCGCCCAGTGGCATCGCCCGGCGTCGCAGATCGGACGTCCGTCCCGGACGTTTCCACTTTGCAGAGCCTCCGACATTTCTACCTGACGTTGACGAGACTCCGCTCTCCGGGCGGAGCTGTCCTGCTACTTTCGCCGCGCATGAATGCAGACTCGCCGCGAGCGTGCCCGAGGAGCGATCGGGTTGATCTTCTCTCGAGGAAGCGCGCTGCTCTCGCATTCATCCTCGTCGCTGCCGGAAGCATCGTCCTCGCGCTGCCGCGGGTGCTCGCCGGCTGGCCCCTCTGGCGCGACGCAGTGGAATACGTTGCGATCGCGTGGAACCTCGTAAACGGGCAAGGCCTCGTCGATCCGTTGATGTGGACGAGCTACCTGGCGGATGTCCACGTACCCATCCCGGCGCTGGCCGTCCGGCCTGTTGCGCTCCCGGTTCTGCTGACAGGTCCCCTCGCGCTCGGCGCGAACCTGACCGAGCTTCGCGTGGCGCACATCGTCTGGGCGAGCCTCGTGGGTGCGTCGGGGGTGTGGGTGGCTCGGCGAGCCATGACTGGGGCCGCCGCCGTCGCGTTCGCGATCGCGATCAGCTGGTCGTACGTCTGGGTGCTGGCGTCTCAGCAGCTCATGAGCGAGGCAACGGCGAGCGGTGTCGTGCTGCTCGTGATTGGGCTGTATCGAGGCTTCCATGCCTCCCACGCGCGAGCGCTGACGCTCGCCTTCGTGGCGTTCGTCGGGTGGCTCACGCGACCGAATCTCGCAGTGCTCGCTCCGGCAGTGCTCATCGCCAGCGGGATCGAACTGGGATGCCGAAGGTCGCTGCGGACCGGGCCGTGGTGGACGTTCCTGTTGGCGTTCCTCGCGCTCGTCGCAGCCGCCATCGCCTCTCACTGGGCGGCGACAGGTCTCTTTCCATACGCACACTACGGTGTCATGTTCGAGTTGGATTGGGAAGCGCTGCGCCGGTATCAGTGGGAATACCGCGGTTGGCGGGCGCTCGCAGCGAGCGCGCCGCAGGTGGCGGTCGCCTTCGAGAGCAACGTGCGGATGCTGGCACAAGAGTTCTTCGTCGACGGCGCCTACCTCCACCTCGGCTGGTTCGCTGCTCCGGCGCTGGTCTACTCCCTGTTGCGGCACCGAAGACAGCCGGAGCGCATCTTCGCGGCCTGTGCGGGGCTGTTGCTGCTCGCGAGCACGCTCGTCGTGACCATTGGCTTCTCTTCTCTTCGCTATCCGCTCCCGAGTGCGGTGGGCTTCTGGTTCCTCGCGTGCGCCTCGATGGGCGACCTCGGGCAGGGCCTTCGCGATCGCTCGAGGGCCGCGCCACAGCCGTGGATTCGCCGCCTCGGCAGCGGAGCCAGGGCGCTGCCGCTCGCGGTGCTTCTGGTCTTGGCGGGCTTCGACAACTGGAAGGGCTGGCTGCGCGCGGCCCCCTCCGACTGGCGGGCCTACCGCAGATCGGTGGAGCATCCGGTGCGGTCGCTCGCGGATCCGTGGCGCGCGTTGTGCGGTAGGGTGGAGCGCGACGCCGTCGTCGCCTCTCCAGATCCGTGGGAGTTCTATCTGTCGTGCGGCAACGCCGGCGTGAAGATCCCGAGCGACCTGCAGGAACCGGCGTGGGTCGAGCGCTACCTGAACGCCATTCCGCTCGGCTACGTCGTGCTCGACGATCGACCCGAATTCCTGGCGCTGCACGCGTCGACACGCCTGCGACTCGTCGAAGCGTACGGAAAGAACGTGCTCTACGAAGTCAAGGACCCGCTTCCCGGAAGTCGCCCCTGGACCGCGCCGCCTCCGCTGGCGGATGCGGGTTCGTAGGCAGCGCTCCCCCAAGGCGCATCGAAATGGCGGAGTTGATTTCCCGGTCGGCGAAGTGCTGTGGATTGCACCAGGCGGCGTCGTCCGAATCTCGACTCGCCGCGGACCCCGATGCTTGGAACCGGGGATGTGGGTACGAGTCCGTCCCTGCTGGCCTTCGGCCGCTCGGCTACGGGGTCGATCGATTGGCGGATCCGGCCCATGCGGCGTAGCGCTCGAGCGACACGCGCTGCATCCGGTAGATCTGCTGCCGCGTCTTCTCCTCGAAATCGGGGTTCAGGAAGGTCCAGACGATCGCGCCGTCGCGGGTCACCTCGAAGACGCGTCCGCGCGTGCTCTCGGTGACGAGCACGTTCCCGTTGGGCAGCGCCTGGGCGCCGCCGCGCACGGGGCTCGAGAAGCTCGGCGGCGGATGGCCTCGATACCTCCACACGATGTTGCCCGTGGACGGCTCGACTTCGATGAGCCGCGACCAGCCGCGCCGGGCGCCGTTGTCGAAGATCAGCAGATTGCCGCTCGGGAGCAGCGACGGATGGTGGGGCCCGTCGAGTCTGCCCGGGCCCCAGCTCCAGACCACGGCGCGCGTCTCTGGATCCACGATCACCACGAGGTCGAGTTCTCGCGCACACAGCAAGATGTCACCCCGGCGCGCCACGGGCAGATCGCGGTCGAGCACCTCGACGGTGTTGAAATGGAAGACGTCGCTCGCCTCGATGTAGGCCGGCGAGGACTGCCCCGATTCCCTGAGGATCTGCTCCATGCGAGCCAGGCGCGGTTCGGGCACGGCGTGCCCGAAGAGCTCCGACAGGCGGAGCTGCCACTCCACCTGACCGCCCGGGCCGAGGCGGGCCAGAGAATGGTCCACGATGGGCAACGCATGCCCCTTCTCGCGCAACAGGCCGTCGAGTTGGAGCAGAGTCCAGATCCGACCCTCGGCGTCCACCGCAACGTCGTGGTGCGGCCCCTCTTCGCTCGTCCATACCACGTGCGAATCGAAGTCGAGGAGCCTGAGCCTCGGCTGGGTGAGTGCGAGAAAGGAGCGTTCGCCATACGGCTCGAGCATGCAGTCCGCGCCCTCGCCGGCATCCGAGAGCGCGATCGTGTGCAACTCGCGGCCCTCCATGTCGAGGAAGTGGACGCGGTCGCCGTGCACCGAGCAGTAGACGTTCACGCCCGGCGAGGCGCGGGAGGCGTCGTGGTGCACCACACCGCTGCGCGACGGATCGAGCTCCTCGGTCACCTCGTCCACGTAACCGAGCGCCGCGAGCTGCGCCGCCATCTGCTGCTCCGCTGTCTCCTGGGCTGCGTCGCCGCGCATTGTCGCGAGACGCCACACCAGCACGCCGGCGCCCGCCAGCGCGAGCACCAGCGCGACGACGAGGGCGCGCTTGCGAACTGCGATCACGCGCTACGGCGCCTCGCCGCTTAGCGTGCCGAAGAAGCACGCGGGCGAGCCAGAGCCGATTCCGGCAGGGCCGTATCGAGGATGGCGAAGGGACCGCGAGGGAGCGATGGCTCGAACCGGCTTGTTCACGTGTTCTCCGCCACTCGAACCCTGCGTCCACAGCAGACTCGCGGCAAGCGTAGCTGTTCCCAGTGCTGGCGCTGCGACGCAGCGCATCGACTTCGATCCCGGCCGGGCGCACCCGGCCGTGTCGAACTCCGATCCGAGAATCGCGGCGCGTCCCCGCTTAGCCCTGGCATCCCGTGACGGGATCCGCACCGCAGCGAAGCGAAATTCGAATCCCGGTCTCAGGCCCGGGGGCGCTCATGCGGTCGGGCGACGACCGGACGAACCCGTGTCGTCGATCGGGGCGCGGCTACCGTAGTGCGCGATGCCCGAGACGCCCCGCGCAGAGACGATCGACTTCGAGCCGCTCCCGATGGACGAAGTGCTGCGAATCGCGACGCCGCTGCGCCGGCTGCTGAGTCCCGTCGCGATCGGCATCGAGCACGTTCCGCTCGCGGGAGCGGTCCTGCTCACGGGCAACCACACGGTCTACGGTGTCCTCGACATTCCGATGCTCGGGCTCGAACTCTACGAGAAGACCGGTCGCCTGGTGCGCGGACTCGGAGATCACGTCCACTTCGACCTGCCGATCTGGCGCGACCTGGTGCACCGGTTCGGTGGCGTGCGCGGCACCCGCGAGAACTGCGCGCAGCTCTTCGAACGCGGCGAAGCGGTGCTGGTGTTTCCGGGCGGCGGCCGCGAAGTCATGAAGCGCAAGAGCGAGAAGTACCAGCTGATCTGGAAGGAGCGCATCGGCTTCGCGCGACTCGCGATCCAGTACGGCGTTCCGATCGTCCCGTTCGCGTCGGTCGGCGTGGAGGAGATGTTCGAGATCGTCGCCGACGCGGAGGACATCCTGCGCTCGCCGGTGGGCGACCTGCTGCGCGTACTCGGCGTGACGACACAGGCCTGGTTCCGGAACGGCGAGCTGCTGCCGCCGCTGACGCGCGGCGCGGGTCCCGTGGGTCTGCCGCGCCTCGAACGGCAGTACTTCCTGTTCGGCGCGCCGATCGACACGCAGCACTTCGGCGGGCGTCACGAAGATCGCGAAGCCTGCTTCGCGCTGCGGCGCGAAGTGCAGACCGCGGTCGAGACACAGATCGGCGAGCTGCGCGCGGTGCAGGCCGCCGATCCGGAGCGCTACCCGATCCAGCGCCTGCTGCGCCGGATCGCATCGCGGCTGGGCGGCTGATCTGGCGACAGCGACGCTCGAACGAGACGGCGTTCCGCGCAGCCCGTTGCCGTTCACCGCTCCGTTCCTTCTCGCGCCGATGGAGGGTGTCACCGAGCCGTGCTTCCGCGACCTCGTGCTCGCCCGCAACGCGGCGACGGCGCTCGGCGGCGCGTTCACCGAATTCGTGCGCGTTTCCGAAGCGCCGACGCCCCATCATGTGTTGCAGCGCCATCTGGGACCGCAGCGCTTCGAGGCGCCCGTCGGGTTGCAGCTGATGGGGTCGGATCTCGCCAAGCTCGCCGCCACGGCGCAGAACGCGGTGGAATGCGGCGCGCCGCTCATCGACCTCAACTTCGGTTGCCCGGCGAAGGGCGCGCTCCGCGGTTGCGCGGGTTCGGCGTTGCTCGACGATCCCGCGGCAATCGAGCGCGTCGTGCGCGCCGTCGCGCTGGCGCTGCCGACGACGCCGGTGACCGCAAAGATTCGCGCCGGCGTCGGCGACGCGAGCCGCGTCGAGGAACTCGCGCGCGCCGCGGAAGCGGGCGGCGCCGCGCTGCTGACGGTGCACTGCCGCACGCGCGCCGAGGCCTATCAGGACGAGGTCGACTGGACGCGCATCGCGCGCGCGGTCGCCGCGGTCTCGATTCCGGTGTGCGGCAATGGCAGTGTGAAGACGCACGCCGACTTGCAGCGCATGCGCGACGAAACCGGCTGCGCGTTCGCGATGGTCGGACGCGGTGCGCTCGCCAATCCGTGGATCTTCTGCGGCGCACGCGTGTCGCGCGGCGAGGCGGCTCGCTTCCTGCTCGACTACGCCGACGCGATGCGCACGCGCGCCCAGTTCCCCGCTGGCGGAATCCTCGCGCGCCTCAAGCAGTTGTTCCGCTACTGGACGGCCGGTGAACTCTTCGCGGAATCCGAGCGCCGTGCCTGGCTCCAGCAGCGCGACGGCGTCGGTCTCCGCGCGCGACTCGAGAGCTACGCGCGAGGCGAGCGCGGCAGCGGTCCCTCCGGCCCGAACCGGCCCGCTCCGTCCGGCGGAAATCCTTGGTAGCGGAACCGTTTGTCGGCGCGAATTTCCTGCATCCGATCGATGTTGCGCCGCCGGTTCGAGCTTCTCCCGGCCGCAACGGGGCAGGAGCCCGGTCCGCGGTGGGAGCAGGCGGGGGATCGACATGACTCCAAAGTGGATCGTCTCGAGCGCGGTGCTCGCAGGGTTGATCTTCGCAGCCCCGTCGCTGGCGACGGCCGCGCAATCGCAGTTGATCGAGCAGGCCGGGATCGCCGAGACGCGCGGTGCGAGCAGCGGTCTGCCCGGTTTCCTCGGTCAGATCGCCATCAGCGGCTCGCTGTAGGCCAGCTACCTCTGGAACGTCAATGGTCCCACCGCCGGCCGCAACGGCGGCATGGACGGGACCAACGCCGGCCTCAACGACGCGTTCTACCCGCTCCACTCCGACTCCAACAGCTTCGCGTTCCAGGCGGCGTGGATCGATCTGGAGCGCGAGATCGGCGAAGAGAATCGGGCCGGATTCCGCCTCGAGGTGGCGTACGGGCTGACCGCCGAACTGCTCGGCCGCATCGGCAACCGCGAAATCCGCGACGATTCGGGCCTCTACATCTCCCCCTCGACCACATCGGCGTGATCGCCGAAAACAGCTTCGGCGACTCGGGCTTCGACGCGAAGCTCGGCGCCGTGAACGGATACCTCGCGAACGACCCCGACAACAACGAGTCGAAGTCGATTCTTGGCCACGTCGGCTGGGAGAACGACTTGCTGTCGATCGGCTTGAACGGCATTTGGGGCAACGAGCAAACGGCGTCCAGCAAGAACTCGTTCACCGACCGGACCAGCCTCGCGCTCCGCGCCGAGTACGCGACCGACTCCGACAACTTCTTCGGCTTCGTCGGCTTCGATCCGAACGGCGACATCCGCGGCCCCGACGGCAGGACCCTCGCGCTGACCGACATCAGCGTATGGGGCATCACCGCGACGCTCGACCACCTGCTCACCGACCACCTGAAGATCCGCGGCGAAGTCCGCTACGACGACATCACCAAGAAGGACACCAGCGACGGCGAGTTCTTCGAGCATTCGAGCGGGTTCAGCGACAACCAGGTCGTGATCGGCGCCGAGGTCATCTACAACTTCAACGCCTGGGGCAGCGACGAGTAGAGCGGAGTTCGCTGCGTTCAGTCGTCCGGATGGAGCAGGCGCGCGGCGTCTGGTTGCCAGCTGACCCACAGCGAGGCGCCGGGCACCACGTCGGGAGCCTGGCGCGACGCCTCGAGATAGTCGATCAGCTCGCCGCCGGACGGGTCGCGCAGCGCGCAGCGCCGCATCGCTCCCTGGAAGACCATGTCGGTACAGGTGACGGGCAGCGCGAGCACTTCGGGCGGCGGCTCGCTCGCGGCGAGTTCCAGGCGCTCGGGCCGGATCATCAAGAGCGCCGGCGTCCCTGCGTCGAAGCTGCGACCTCCGGTCGGCACTTCACCGCGACGCCCGCCGGGCAGGCAGAGCGTCGCACGGCTGTTCGCGGTCTTCTCGACCGTCACCGGGATCAGGTTCGCGCTGCCGATGAAACGCGCCACGAACGCCGAGGCCGGCGCTTCGTAGATCTCTTCGGGCGTGCCGACCTGCTCGAGTCGTCCGCTGCGCACCACCGCGATGCGGTCGGACATCGTGAGCGCCTCTTCCTGATCGTGCGTCACGAACACGAAGGTGATGCCGACGTCGCGCTGGATGCGCTTGAGCTCGAGCTGCATCTGGCGGCGCAGATCGAGGTCGAGCGCCGAGAGCGGTTCGTCGAGCAACAGCGCACTCGGATCGTTCACGAGGGCACGCGCGAGCGCGACGCGTTGGCGCTGGCCACCCGAGAGCTGGCTCGGCTTGCGCGAAGCGAAGTCGCCGAGACGCACGATGTCCAGCATCTCGCGCACGCGGCGGTCGATCTCGCCGCGCTGCTGGGTGCGGATGCGCGGCCCGAAGGCGACGTTGTCGAAGACCGAGAGATGCGGAAACAGCGCGTAGTTCTGGAAGACGGTGTTGACGGAGCGCCGGTAGGGCGGGACCCCGGCGACGTTCTCGCCGTCCAGCCGCAGCACGCCGCTCGTGACGTCTTCGAAGCCGGCGATCATGCGCAGCAGCGTCGTCTTGCCGCAGCCGGAGGGGCCGAGCATCGAGAAGAACTCGCCGCGGCGGATCTCGAAGCTGATGTCGTGAACGGCGACGAAGTCGCCAAAGCGCCGGCCGATCCGCTCCAGCGAGATGACGGGCACTGCCTCTGCCCGGGTTCCAGACCCTGGCTCAAACCGTGCCCCCATCGCCAGTCGACGCGGCTGGCGCCTCGGGGTCGAAGCCCTTGTCGCGGCTCGCATAGACCCAGCGCGGGGTCTTCGCCAGGTCCGCAGCAATCTCGGCGAGCCTCTCATCGAGCCAGTGCGGGTTCGCGGCCAGCGTCTCGGCGATGCCGCTCCGGAGATACGCGTCCGTCGCCAGCGACGCGCCGTAGTGACGGCGGTAGACGTCGTAGCGGAACAGCGGCCGGAGCCGCTTGAGATCGTGCGCGCCGGTCGGAAGCGGCAGCAGCGCCACGTCTTCCTTGCCGCTCGCACGGCGCTCCTCGAGCCGGCTCAGCACCACGTCGAGGCTGCTGACCAGGTTCTTCGGCTCGCAGAAGACGGCGAAGTCGTCGTAGAGAAGCTGCATCACCGCTTTCGCCTCGCCGATCGGAAGTCGCGCTTCTCGCTCGCGACCGACGCGTCGCAGCAGCAGCATGAACGGAACCGGCCGGTCACCGGATTGCGCGATCAGTTCGGGATCCCGGAAGTCCGGCTGCCGGTAGGGGAAGTGTCGGGGATCGATGACGTCGAAACCACCCCTTCCGTAGAACAAGATGCGCTGGAGCGAGAGCTTGTCGTCGGGGCTGAAGAACTCGACTTCGGCCGCGAGGTCGACGCGCATACCGAAGTAGCGGCCCGGAGCGTTCGCGTCGGGCAGCGCGATGGCGCCGCGTTGGTGAAGCAAGTGGAGATAGCTCACCGCGAGGTCGAGGGGCGCGATGCGGAGCCAGTAGGTGAGCACCGTCCCGCGCGCCTCGGGCAGCATGAAGATGTGCGACAGATAGACCAGGCACAGATCCGGGCTGTAGGCCGGATTCACCAGCACGCGACCGTCGCGAACGCCGCGGATCTGGCCGCTGGCGCGGTCGCGCGCGACGAGCAGGAAATAACGGGCGTAGGTGCCGGACGAGAGCGGGATCGTCGCGTCGTCGAGCAGCATCTTCCGGATCACCGACTCGGGCTCCATCTCACCCGCCGCGCCGAACGCGCCCCAGAGAATCTCGAAGGCTTGCTTGAAATCGGGATGGTCGGGGTGCTCGATCGCTTCGACGTCGTATCTTCGGGTCTCGCGTTCGATCATCTCGACGACGTCCTGCGCGTAGAGATCTTTCAAGCAGAGGCGGACGTGGGTGCCGAGCGGCATGGAAACCTCGACTCCGAGCGCGAAGCCCGTAGAGCCGAGTACCGGAGCGGCCGGAGACATGACGGATCAGCGGCTCGACCGGCACCAGGCCTTGGGGATCACGCAGAGTGTTTGGGTCGCGGAGAGCGAGGCTCCGCGGCCGACCCCGAGATTAGCGTCACGGCTCTCCGCAGACATCGCCATCATCGGCGGTGGCTTCACCGGCGTCTCGACTGCATGGCACTTGCGCCAGCGCCATCCCGAGCTGCGAATCGCCTTGCTCGAAGCCCGCGTGCTGGGCCACGGCGCAAGTGGTCGCAATGGCGGCCAGGTCCTGCACTGGATCAACGGTGTCTCGGCGGAGACGCCGGAGGCCCTGCAGCGCATCCATGCCGTGACACAGCTCGGCATCGACCTCGCGGAGCAGCTCGCCGGGCGCTATGCGCCGCCGGGAACGTTCCGGCGTCAGGGCTGTCTCGAGGTCTACACCGATCCGCAGCGGGCCGAGCAGGCGCATGCCAACGTGGAAGCGTTGCAGCGCGCCGGGATCGCCGCCGAGTTCCTCCCGGCGCGCGCGCTCGCGATCGAGCGAGCGCGCGGGGCGATCCTCGATCCGCTGGCCGGGCGCCTCAACGGCTTCGCACTGCTGCAGTCGATGCGGCCGGTGCTGCAAGCCGCCGGCGTGATGCTCTACGAAGACACACCCGCTCGGCGCGTGTGGCCGGGCGCGGAGGTGGTGGTCGAGACGCCGGGCGGCGAGGTTCGCGCGCGCGCGATCGTGCTGGCGACCAACGCCGATACGCCCGCGCTCGGCTTCTTCCGCCGCGAGATCCTGCCACTCCACTCGCACGTGCTCGCCACCGCACCGCTCGCCGACGAGCAGTGGTCGAGCATCGGCTGGGGCAGTTGGGACGGCTTCACCGACGACCTGGACCGCATCGCCTACGCCTGCCGCACCCCAGGCGGGAGACTGCTCTTTGGCGGCGGCGGGAATCCCGCCTACACATACCGGTTCGGGGGCGCGGCCGCGATCGACGTGCGGGCGGGCGACACTGCCTCGCGTTTCATGCAGCGCGCCCTGGCGCGCTACTTCCCGGCGCTCGCCCGAACGCCGATCGCGCATCGCTGGGCCGGCCTGCTCGCCATCACGTTCGACCGGATCTGCTCGATGGGCGTCGGTGGCGCGCATCGCAACGTCTATCATGCGCTCGGCTACAGCGGACACGGTGTCGCACTCGCGTTGCTCGCCGGACGCGTCCTCGCCGATCTCTACGACGGCAACCACGAGGCCTGGCGCGACCTTCCGTTCTACCAGAAGCGCCTGCTGCCGCTGCCGCCCGAGCCGCTCCGCTGGCTCGGCTATCAGGCCTACACGCGCTTGACGGGCCGCTCGCCCCGCAAGCAGGGTTAGCGGGTGGGAGACTGACCAAGATGGATCCCGTCGGATCGGAAGCCGACGCGTGGAGCGCGGGGGCGTGACGTTCGTCCGAAACGTCCTCGGCGGACAGGCGTCGCGGCTTCGCGTCGGCGCTTCGAGGCCGCCTGCCAAGTTTCGCCGTGAAGCCGCTGGCGCCCGTCCGCCGAGGACGTTTCGGACGGGTCCACCGCCCGCGCGCCTCACAGCAACGATCCAGAGCCGGAACGGAGGGGCGCGCATCGGGCCCAGGCTCGACAGCCCTCGACGAGTCAGGCTCCTACAGCCGGTCGAGCGCGCGCGTGAGGGCGGCGAAGAGGCGGTCGAGTTCGTCGTGCGTCACGACGAGGGGCGGCGCGAGCGCGACCAGATCGCGGATCCCGCGCACGATCACGCCCTCTTCGCGCGCCAAGCCGTGGACGGCGCCCCCGAGCGTGTTCGGCGCGGCGCCGGCGTTGGGCCCGCTGCGCGGGGCGCGGAGCTCGAGCGCCCCGATCAGTCCGAAGCCGCGCACCTCCGCGACGAGCGGGTGATCTGCGAGCTTGCGCAGCGCCGCCTGGAAGCGCGGACCGACGTCGTCGCGCACGCGCTCGACGAGACCCTCGCGCTCGATGATGGCGAGATTCGCGAGCGCGGCGGCGCAGGTGGTCGGGTGGCCCGTGTAGGTGAAGCCATGCGCGAGGTAGCCACTGGACTCGAAGATCGTGGCGATCTCCCGACTCACCATCGTGGCGCCGAGCGGCAGGTAGCCGCTGGTGATGCCCTTCGCGGTGGTCATCAGGTCCGGCTCGAGATTCCACAGCACCGACGCGAACCACGCGCCGAGCCGCCCGAAGCCGGTGATCACTTCATCCGCGACGAACAGGATCTCGTTGCGGCGACACAGCTCGCGGAGCGCCGACAAGTAGCCGGCGGGCGGCACGATCACGCCGCCGGCCCCCTGCACCGGTTCGACGAAGATCGCCGCGATCGTGCCCGCGCCCTCGCGCTCGATCGTGCGCTCGGTCTCGGCTAGACACCAGGCGCCGTACTCCTCGGGACTCTTGCCGCTCCCGTACGAATACGGACCCGGCACGTACAGGAATCCGGGCAGCGGCAGGTCGAAGGGTTCGGTGCAGGACGCAAGGCCCGTCAGGCTCGTGGTCGCGATGCTCACGCCGTGATACGCGAAGGTGCGTGACAGCAGCTTCGTCTTCTCGCGCTTGCCGCGCAGCTTCCAATAGGCGCGGATCAGCTTCAGCGCGGTTTCGTTCGCCTCCGAGCCCGAGTTGCTGAAGAGGGTGTGCTGGAGGTTCGGCGGCGCGTGCTCGGCGAGCTTCGCCGACAGCCGGATCGTCGGCTCGGTGGTGGTGTTGAAGAACGACGGATAGAACGCGACGGCGCGCATCTGCTCGGCCACCGCATTGGCGATCTCGTCGCGCCCGTAGCCGACGTTCACGCACCACAGGCCGGCCAGCCCGTCGATCAGCTCGCGGCCCGTCTCGTCGATCACAGTCGAGCCCTTCGCCGAGCGGATCAGATGGGTGCCGCCCTGGTGCATCGCGCGGTGATCGGTGAAGGGATGCAGCAGGTGCGCCTGGTCGAGTCGACGCAGCGCGGTCACGTCGAAAACGCTCATGGGAGCGACTACAGCACGGCTCGCGCGAAGTCGCCAGCGAGCAACGCGCGGGGTGGATTGCTAGGGATGTCTGGGAATGGATCTCACACTGATCACCGAAGATCTCGCTCCGGGCGACCGCTTGGTAGGCGCGTCCGACTGGTCCGACCTGCGCGTGCGGCGGGTCATCGGACCCGACGACCCCGACTTCGCTCCGGCCTACGAGCGGCTGTGGGGCGAGTTCGGCGCACTCGGCGAGATGGAGCGGCGCGCGGTGATCCGCGAGCGGCTCGCGTGGGACCCCGCGCAGCCGATCGGCGCGGCCGCGTTGGCCTACGAGCTGCTCGTGCTGCGGCGCAGCGGTGGCGTCGCGGCGATCCGCGACCACACGGCGGTCGTGCGGTTGGGCGCTGATGGCAGGGCGCTCGCGGGACCCATCGTGGTGCACCTGTCGCACGCGCTCGTCGAGCCCGCGCAGCGCGGCACGGGACTGGTCGCCTGGTTGCGCTCGCTGCCGCTGCAGACCGCGCGACGCTGCGCAGCCGCGGCGCGCTGCGCGCTGGACGCGCCCGTCGTACTCGTCGCGGAGATGGAGATGCGCGACGCGGTCGAGCCGGGAAGATCCGAAGTGGATGGCCCTGCAAGTCACGAGGCGCGCATGGCGCGGCTTGCGCTCGTACGAGCGCGCAGGTTTCCGGCTGGTCGATCCTGCGGCCGCTCCGTACGCCCAGCCCGACTTCCGCCCGCCCGAGCTGCTGGCGGGCGATGCGCCGCGGCCGGTTTCTCTGGGACTCGTCGTGCGCCGGGTCGGTCGCGAGTCCGAGACCACGATGCCCGCGTCGGAACTCCGCGCGGTGGTCGACGCGATCTACGCGGTGTACGGCGTGCACGTGCCCGCCGCGGCACTCGAGCCGTTGCGCGCAGCGGCAGCGGTGTGGACGGGTCGCCCGGCCCCGTTCCGGCTGCTACCTCCCACCGCGTGATCACGGCCTACCACGACCCGGGCTTCGCGGCGCCGATCGGCGACCACGTGATGCCGATGCGGAAGTTCCAGCTGGTCGCCGACGCGCTCGCGGGTCGCGCCGGCGTCCGCGTCGAGGCGCCGTCGCCGGTCGCGGTCGCCGACCTGCTTCGCGTCCACAGTTTCGCGTACGTCGAGGCGGTCCGTAGCGGCGAGCCGCGTGCGCTCGCCGAGTCGCAGAAGTTCCCGTGGTCGCCCGCGCTGTGGCCCTCGGTGCTGCTGACGAACGGCGCTGCGCTGGCCGCGGCGACGCGCGCGCTCGACGACGGCGTCGCCGCGGCGCTCGCGAGCGGCTTCCACCACTCGCACGCAGACCACGGCGAAGGATTCTGCACCTTCAACGGACTCGTCGTGGCGGCCGAAGCGCTGCGCGCGGCGGGCCGCGTCGATCGCGTCGCGGTGCTCGACCTCGACCTGCACTACGGCAACGGCACCGCGTCGCTGTGCGCCACGCGGCCGTGGCTCGCCAACTGCTCGATCTACGGCAACGACTACTGGCAGAACAAGCCGTACCGCGACGTCGAGACCGTGCGGCACGTCGACGGCCCGAACCACGTTTCGTTCGCGCTGCCGAACGGCAGCGGTCGCGCGGTGCTGCTCGCGGCGCTCGAGCGCGGCATCGCCGACACTTCTCGCAGTCGGCCGACCGGACCTCGTGCTCTACCAGGCCGGCGCCGACCCGTACCGCGAAGATCCCTACTCGCCGCTCGACCTCGACCACGACGATCTTCGCGAGCGCGACCGCTTCGTCTTCGCCTGGGCGCGGAGGGAGGGGCTGCCGCTCGCCTGGGTGCTCGCGGGCGGCTACACGCCCGACGTTTCGAAGGTGGTGGACGTGCACGTGGGGACATTCGATGCGGCGCAGAGCGTATACCGCTAGGCGCCGCGTCGACGCGGGACCGCGACGATGAAACTCGTCACGCGGCTGCTCGGCGTCTGGACGGGATTCGTGCTGCTCTTCTTCTATCTCCCGATCGCCGTGCTCGTGCTGTTCTCCTTCAACCAATCGAAGCTCAACATCGTGTGGACCGGCTTCACGCTCGATTGGTACGGCTCGCTCTGGCGCGACACGGTGCTGGTCCGCGCGCTCGCAGAACAGCCTGATCGTCGCGGTCTTCACCACGCTGATCTCCCTCGTGCTCGGAACCGCCGGGGCCTGGCTGCTGTATCGCTACCGCTACCGGGCGGCTTCGGTGCTCGAGACGCTCGCGTTCCTTCCGATGATCGTCCCGGAAGTGATCCTCGGCGTGAGCCTGCTGATCCTGTTCGTGACGATCGGGCTCCAGCTCGGCTACACGACGATCGTGATCTCGCACGTGACCTTCTGCTTCCCGTTCGTGATGGCCTCCGTCCAGGCCCGCCTCGCCGGACTCGATCCCGCCCTCGAGGAAGCGGCGCTCGATCTCGGCGCGACGCCGCTGCAGGCCTTCACGAAGGTGCTGGTGCCCTACCTGATGCCCGCGATCGTCTCGGGCGGGCTGATGTCGTTCACGCTCTCGCTCGACGAACTGATCGTCACCTACTTCACGGCCAGCGCGGGCACGCGGACGCTGCCGCTCGAGATCTTCGGGCGCGTGAAGAAGGGACTCGACCCGTCGCTCAATGCGATCTCGACGGTGTTCATCGTCGTTGACCGTGGTCGCAGCTGCTCATCACCGAAGTGGTACGGCGTCGCAATCCATGAAATCGGGAGGAGAACTCATGATTCGCTTCGGCAACTCGCATGCTCGTGGCTCTCGCGCTGGCGTTGGGTCTGGTCGCGCCGATGCCCGGCAGTCGCCGCCGAGGAGCTCAACCTGTTCGCCTGGTCGGAGTACGTGCCGCAGTCCGTGCTCGACGGCTTCACCAAGGAGACGGGGATCCAGGTCAACTACGAGAGCTACGCGTCCAACGAAGAGATGCTCGCGAAGTTGATGTCGGGCGCGGCGAGCTACGACCTGATCCAGCCCTCCGAGTACGTGATCGAGGCGCTCGTGAAGGAGAACCAGCTCGATCCCGCTCGACCACGCCAAGCTCCCGAACCTGAAGAACATCGGGAAGGAGTACTGGGACCAGCCGCACGATCCCGAACTCAAGTACAGCGTGCCCTACATGCAGGGGACGGTCGGCATCGTCATCAACACCGAGAAGGTGAAGGATCCCGTGACCGGCTTCGGCGACGTGTTCCAGGACAAGCACAAGGGCCGCATCGTGATCCTCGACGACTCGCTCGAGATCGTGACGTGGGGACTCGCCACGCAGGGCATCGGGCCCGACGGCGTCACGAAGGAGAACCTCGAGAAGGTGCGCCCGATCCTCGCGACGTGGCTGCCGCTCGTGAAGGTCTACGACTCGGACAGCCCGAAGACGCCGCTGCTCAACGGCGACGTCGATCTCGGCGTGGTGTGGTCGGGCGAGGCCGCGATCCTGATCAAGGAACAGCCGGGGAAGTTCGCGTACGTGCTGCCGAAGGAAGGCGCGCACATGTTCATCGACAACATGGCGATCCCGAAGGGCGCCCCGCACGTCGAGGCCGCGCACAAGTTCATCGACTACATCCTGCGCCCGGAAGTGAGCCGCAAGATCTCGGAGGAGTTCCCGTACACGAATCCGAACATCGAGGCGCGCAAGCTGCTGACGCCCGAGGAGCGCGCCAACGCCGCGAGCTACCCGCCCGGCAATCCGAAGCTCTCGACGTTCCGTGACATCGGCCCGCTCGCGGCGGACGTCGACAAGCTCGTCACCGACCTGAAGGCGAAGAGCGGTCCGTAGGTGGCGGTCACGACCACCGTCATCGACCGAGGCGGGCGGCGGCTCGCGGCGGGAGCCCGGCCGGATCGGCTGGCTGCTGCTGTCGCCGCTGATCGCGTGGGCGTTCGCCTTCGTGGTGGCGCCCGCGGCGATCATGCTGGTCTACAGCTTCGCCCACCGCGGAACGCTCGGCGGGGTGGTGATCGGCTTCACGCTCGAGAACTACGCGGGCGTGCTCGACCCCGTGTACATGCAGATCGTGATCCGCTCGATCGGCTACGCGACGATCACCACGCTCCTCTGCCTCGCGATGGGATACCCGGTCGCCTACCTGATCGGGCGCTCCGACGAGAAGCTCCGCAACGCGCTGCTGATGGCGGTGATGGTGCCGTTCTGGACCAGCTTCCTGATCCGCACCTATGCCTGGGTGACGATCCTGAAGAGCCAGGGGCTGCTGAACTCGATTGCGCTGCAACTGCAGTTGATCGGCGAGCCGTTCGAGATGCTCTACACGCCCGGCGCCGTCGTGCTCGGCCTCGTCTACACATTCCTGCCATTCATGATCCTGCCGATCTACTCGAGCGTCGAAAAGCTCGATGGCGCGCTCGTCGAGGCTGCGCTCGACCTCGGTGCCGGACCCGTTCGCGCGTTCTCGCGCGTGATCGTTCCGCTCACGGCGCCGGGCATCGCAGCGGGCGTATTGCTCGTCTTCGTGCCGTCGCTCGGCATCTACGCGGTGAACGACATCCTCGGCGGCGGTCGCGTCGACATGATCGGCAACATCATCGAGAACCAGTTCAAGGGGAACGCCCGCAACTGGCCCTTCGGCGCGGCGCTCGGCACCACGCTGCTGGTGAGCTTTGCGGTCATCTACTGGTTCGTGAACCGCCGCCAGCACGCGGCGTCGAGCGGCGGATCGCACCGGGCAGGATGAAGTCGTAGCGCTGGCGCAGCAGTCGTGTGCGCACGAAGCGATCGAGACGCCGCGCGCGCAGGTAGAGTTCGAGCGTCTTCGCGTCGCTCCGGTAGTAGCGATCCACGTCTTCCGCCCGGATCGGGCGAGCGCAGAGATCGGGCACGTCTTCCGCGAGCCAGCGGTTCACGCGCTCGAGCGCCAACCCAATGCGGTCGGGCCGCCCCTCCTTGTGGAAGTTGGCGACCGCGTCCACGAGCAGGCTGCGGGCGTCGAAGAAGGCATCGAGGTAGCGCTCGACGGCGCGCGCGCGCCGGTAGAACGCGCGGACGCCGGGCGGCACCGGCGCCAGGAACAACTCGACACCGATCTCGTCGGCGCCGTCCTTGCGCATGAACGGCGTGCCCATGTCGATCAGCACGGGATCGCCGACGTCGCGTTCGGCCGCTCCGAAATGCCAGTTCGAGAGCTGCGCGTCGACGGTTACGCTGCGACCATCGCGGCGCGCGCGGTTGGAGCGCAGCAGCCGGCCGATGCGGCGCGAGGACGGCGTCGAGGCAGGCCCGCAGCCGGGCGTCGTCGGCGCAGCGGAGCAGATGGTTGCCGAGCCCCTCCGCAGCGAGTCGTGGCTGGACCAGGTAGACCACCGGCGTGCGGCCGCGCCGCTCGAGCGGCACGATCGCGGTCTCGACGACGCGGACGCCCTCGGCTTCGAGGAACTCGAGGTAGCGCCGAACGACTCCGGTGTAGTGCTGCGGCGGCCTCCCCGTCGCGGAAGCCGGCCATGCGCTTGCACACGCGCCCCGGCAGCTCCGCCAGCGCAAACACCGTCGAGACTTCGCCGTAGCCGATGATCGCCACGCCCGGCGCGGCCTCGGGCCGCGCGGGATCGAGCTGCGCTTCGAAGCGCGCGAGGACGTCGGGTTCGTTCAAGCCAGCGAGGCCCGGCAGCGCTCCACGCCGGCCTCGAAGCGCGCCAGCATCTCGTCGCAGAGCGCCGCATCCACGAGCAGGCCCGGCTTGAACTGCAACACGGACGGATCGTAGGCGGCGAACATCGCCCACAGGCCCGACTCGTAGAGCGCGCGCGTCATCCGCATCGCGCCCTGCGGATCCGCGAAGCGCAGCCCCATCACCAGACCCGCGCGGCGGATCTCGACGAACCACTCGGGGTGGCGGCGACGGATCGCCTCGAGCCCGTCGCCCAGATGCTGCGACGCCTCCTTCACGTTCGCGATCGACGGCGGGCCGCGTCGTGATCTCGAGCACGCGCTGCGCCACGCGACAGCCGACCTCGGCGCCGCCGAAGGTCGAGACGTGGCCCCAGCCGTCCTCGTCGAGCCAGCCGGCGACGCGTCGCGACAGCACCGTCGCGGCGATCGGGTAGAGCCCGCCCGAGAGACCCTTGCCGGTGACGAGGATGTCCGGCTCGACGTCGTGCTGCTCGACGGCCCACAGCGTGCCGGTGCGACCGAGGCCGGTCTGCACCTCGTCGGCGACGTAGAGCGCGCCGTGCTGCTTGCACAGAGCCTTGACGCGCGCCAGGTAGCCGGGGGCCGGCAGCGGGAAGCCCAGCGTCGCGGGAATCGTCTCGAGCACGACGGCCGCCACGTCGTCGCCGGACAGCGCGGACGCCATCGCGTCGAGATCGTTCCACGGCACCTGCACGAACTCGCCCGGCGGGCCCTCGGAGAGGAACATGCGCGAGAAGCGTTCGTCGCCGGCCGCGAGCGCCAGGCCGGTGTGGCCGTGGTAGCCCTTCGCGATCGAGACGATCTTGCGTCGCTTCGTCGCGTGGCGCGCCGTCTTGAGCGCGAGGTCGATCGCCTCGCCGCCGCCGCTCGCGAACACCGAGTACTGCAGGTCGCCGGGCGTGAGCCGCGCCAGCGCCTCGCCGAGTTCGGCGCGCGCGGCGCTCGGGAAGTGGTGGTTGCCGACGTCGAGCGTGTCGAGTGCACCCTTGAGCGTCGCGATCAGCTCGGGGTTGCGATGGCCGAGGTTGAAGACGCCGCCGTTCAGGTGGAGGTCGATCAGCTCGCGGCCGTCGAGATCCCAGATGCGGTAGCCCTCGCGCCGCCCGATCACGAGGTCGACGCCGAGCGCCCGGAAGGTGCGCACGCGGCCGGGACACACGTATCGCTCGGCGAGCTCGAGCACCCGGCGTTTCTCTTCGGACATGCGAGGACTCCTGGTGGGTGGGGGCGCCATCAGCATGTAGCACGCCGCGATCCGGCGATCTGGTCGCTTCGATCGGCGGGGCACAGCTGCGGGAACAAGCTTGCTGCGCGCACACCGCGGCTGGCAATCCCGGCTAGGCTTCGCGCGTGGCGATCGGAGACCATCTGCCGCCGCGATCGACTGCGGCACCGGACGCGGACGCTCACGTCGAAGTCACGGAGGGCGGCGTGCGCTGCGTCGGCGCATGGACGGTCGGCCGCATCGCGCGGCTCGAGGATCGGCTCGCGCACGCCGTCTGGCCCCGGGGCGCAGCGATCGAACTCGACGGCGCCGCCGTGACCGCGATGGACACGGCGGGTGCGTGGC
Organism: uncultured delta proteobacterium; assembly: GCA_963801625.1. Lineage (GTDB taxonomy): Bacteria > Myxococcota_A > UBA9160 > UBA9160 > PR03 > PR03. The sequence goes on along the minus strand of CAWDFQ010000011.1, from coordinate 31,973 downwards.
TGGTATGGCGACTGCTCCGAACAACCGAGCGCGACGGAGTTCGCGTCTCGCTGCACGGGCTCCGCCCCGAGCACAGGGCGCTGCTCGAGATGGTCGAGGCGACCGGCGTCGGGACGGCGGGTGCGGCGAGCGCAGCAGCGGCGCCGCTTCTGGAGCGGATCGGCGTATTCGCCTGGGACGCGGGGCGCCAGCTCTTCGAGACGCTCGCGTTCATCGGTGAAGTCGCGCGCTCGGCCTTCCGCTCGGCTTCCCAACCGGCGCGGATCCGCTGGAAGACGGTGCTCTACAACGTCCGCACGGCGGGCTTCGACGCGCTGCCGATCACCGGGCTGCTCTGCTTCCTGATGGGCATCGTGATTTCCTACCAGGGCGCGACGCAGTTCCGCCGCTACGGCGCCAACATCTTCGTGGTGGACCTCGTGGGTCTGGCCATGTTGCGGGAGCTCTCTCCCCTGCTCACGGCGATCATTGTCGCCGGGCGCTCGGGATCCGCCTACGCCGCGCAGATCGGGACGATGAAGGTCACCGAGGAGATCGACGCGCTGCGCACGGTGGGCATTGCTCCGCTCGAGCTGCTCGTGCTGCCGAAGATCCTCGCGCTCGTGATCGCGTTGCCACTGCTCACCGTGTATGCGGACATGCTCGGCGTCGCGGGCGGCATGGTGATGGCGAAGAGCGAACTCGGCGTGAGCTACCCGGACTTCGTCGATCGCCTCCAATACGCGCTGCTCCTCTCGGATTTCCTGGTGGGCATCGGCAAGGCTCCGGTCTTTGCCGCGATCATTGCGGTGGTCGGATGCTTCCAGGGATTCCAGGTGACCGGCGACGCGGAGAGCGTCGGGCGCCGCACGACGATCAGCGTGGTGCAGTCGATCTTCCTGGTGATCGTGGCCGACTCGCTGTTCTCCGTCGTCTTCAACTACCTCGGGATCTGAGATGACCGCGACGAGCCACGCAGCCGAACCGGTCATCGAGGTACGCGACCTGCGCACGCGTTTCGGCGACGCGGTCGTACACGACGGCGTGAACCTCGAGGTGCGCGATGGCGAGATCTTCGCGCTCGCGGGGGCGAGCGGCTGCGGAAAGTCCACGCTGCTGCGCGAGATCATCCTGCTGCAGCAGCCGGACGCCGGCTCGATCCGCGTGCTGGGACGCGACGTCGTGGGGCTCGACGACGAGCACGCGCTGCCACTGCGGCGGAACTGGGGCGTCCTGTTCGAGCGTGGCGCGCTGTTCAGCTCGCTCACGGTGAGCGAAAACGTCGGACTGCCGCTTCGCGAGCACACGCGGCTCGGCGACCGCCTGATCGACGAGATCGCCGCCCTGAAGATCGCGCTCACGGGACTGCCGCCGAGCGCCGGACCGAAGTATCCGGCGGAGCTCTCGGGAGGCATGCGCAAGCGCGCGGCGCTGGCGCGGGCGATCGCGCTCGATCCGAAGCTGCTCTTCCTCGACGAGCCGACCGCCGGACTCGATCCGCTCAGCGCCGGCGGCTTCGACGAGTTGGTGAAGCACCTGAAGGAACTGCTCGGCCTCACGATCTTCATGGTGACCCACGATCTCGATCTACTCTGGCGCGTGGCGGATCGTGTCGCTTTCATGGTTGCCGGGCGGATCGCTGGCGTCGGCACGATGCAAGCGCTCTCGACCACGGAGGAGCCGCTGGTGCGGGAATACTTCCATGGAGCGCGCGGCCGAGGGGCCTGGGAGCAAGCATGGAAACCAAAGTGAACTTCGCGCTCGTCGGCGCCTTCGTGCTGACGCTGTCGGTCGCGATCGTTGCGGGCGTGCTGTGGATCTCCGCAGGAGGAACGACCCGCAAGGACTACGACACCTACCTGGCCTACCCGAACGAGTCGGTGTCGGGCCTCAACCGCCAGGCGCCGGTCAAGTACAAGGGCGTCGAGGTGGGGGCGGTGCGCGAGATCGAACTCGATCCCGAGGATCCACAGAACGTCCGGCTGGTGCTCGCGATCGAGCACGGCGTCCCGATCAAGCAGGACACCGTGGCGGTGCTCAGCGTGCAGGGCCTCACCGGGATCGCCTTTCTCGATCTCGAGGGCGGTTCGAAGGAGTCGCCTCTGCTAGCGCCAGCGCGGCCCGGCGAATTCCCCGTGATCGCGACGCGACCCTCGCTGTTCCGGAGGCTCGACACGCAGGTGACCGCGCTCGTCGCCGATCTTTCGCGCGCGGCGCAGAGCGTCAACCAGCTCTTCGACGTGGAAACGCGCACGGCGCTGCAGCGCACGGCCCGCGACCTCGACACCGTCGTGCACACGATCGCCGGGCGCTCGCAGGTGATCGACGCGGCGCTGGCCGATGCGGCGCGAACGCTGGAGAACAGCGCCCGCGCGAGTGCGCAACTACCGGAGTTCACGAGGCAGGTCGGTCGCAGCGCGGACGCCCTCGGCCGCGCGGCCGAGGCGTTGCGCGCGACGGCGAGCGACGCGACGGGCGGCGTGCAACAGTTCCGCACCGACACGCTGCCGGCGTTGCAGCGGCTGCTCGCCGATGCGCGTGCGGCCACGGGCTCGCTCGAACAGCTGGCGCAGCAACTCGAGCGCAGTCCCAATGCACTCCTGGTGGGGCGGCAGCCGACGCCGCCCGGGCCCGGAGAGTGAGAGGATCGAAGTGAAGCCTTTGCTGCCGACACTCGCGCCGCTCGCGCTGCTCGTTCTCGCGCTCGGGGGTTGCGCGCTGCTCGCGTCCCCGGGAGCGGCGCCGCCGAGCCTCTTCGCCCTCGCGCCGCCTCCCGAGAGCGCGCCCTCGCACGGCGTCGCCGCACGGACGATCGAGGTCGCGCCACCCGGGGCGCGACCCGGCTTCGACGGACCTCGCATGGCGTACGTGACGCGGCCCCATGAACTCCAGTTCTTCGCCCGACACCAATGGGTGGATGCTCCCGCGCGGATGCTCGCCCCGCTGCTCGCGGATGCCCTCGAACGGGGAGGGCGCTTCGACGCGGTGCAGAGCGGTGAGCGCGTCGCTGCGCCGCTGCGTCTCGAGACCGAGGTGGTCGTGCTCCAGCAGGAGTTCAGCGCGCACCCGAGTCAGTTGCGCTTCACGCTCCGGGCGCGGCTCCTCGACCCCGGCGCGCGCCGCGTGCTCGCGGATTCGACCTTCGAAGCCGTCGAGGCCGCCGCGTCCGACGATCCGTACGGCGGCGTCGTCGCCGCCAACCGGGCGGTGACCCGCGTGCTCGACGAAGTCGCGAAGTGGTGCGCCGAGAACGCGCCATGAACGCGCCGCGGCGCAGCGGCCGGCAGCGCTTGCCGCGCCGGCCCCCGACCGCCATCTTCGCCGGCGATCCGCACCCGGGAGCCGTTCCATGATCAAGGGTTACGCCGGCCGCGTCCTCGAGGTCGATCTCCGAGCGCGCAGCTTCTTCTTCGCGCCGCTCGACGAGGAAACGGCGCGCCTCTACATCGGGGGCAAGGGCTATGGGACGCGCCTGCTCTACGACCGCACGCCCGCCGGCATCGATCCGCTCGGTCCGGAGAACCTGCTGATCTTCGCGACCGGGCCGCTCAACGGCTCGGTTGCGCCCCAGTCGAATCGCTTCGCGGTGATCTGCAAGAGCCCCCTCACCGGTGGCATCGGCAACGCGACCTGCGGCGGCTCCTTCGCGCTGGGCATGAAGAAGGCCGGCATCGACATCCTGATCGTCAAGGATCGCGCGGAACGGCCGCTGCGCCTCGAGATCGACGGCGACCGGGACGCCGTCGAGTTTCTCGACGCCGGCGATCTCTGGGGCAAGGGCACCTACGCCACCCAGAAGCTTCTGTCGCGCAAACACCAGCATGCGGTGATCGGGCCGGCGGGCGAAAACCTGGTGCTCTTCGCGGGCATCGTGAGCAACGAGCGCATCGCGGGCCGAACGGGCGTCGGCGCGGTGATGGGATCGAAGCTGCTGAAGGCGGTCTCGGTGCGCGGATCGCGCAAGCTCGACATGGAGGATCCCGAGAAGTTCAAGGCATACACCAAAGAGGTGCGCAAGCTCTTCGAAGACCATCCGGTGCTCGGCGAGAGCATGAAGCGTTTCGGCACCGGCGGGATCGTCAACACCACCAACGGCCGCAACATCCTCCCGACGCGGAACTTCCAGAAGGGCCACTTCGAGCGGGCGATGGACCTCTCCGGCGAGTTTCTGGAAGACCACGGGCTGAAGGGCGTGAAGACGAGCTGCATCCACTGCCCCGTCACCTGCGGGCGTGACGTAGAGGTGGAAGGCGTCGGCATCGTGAAGGGCCCCGAGTACGAGACGCTCGCGCTGATGGGATCGAATCTCGAAATCGGCGACATCAAGAAGGTGGCCGAGTGGAACTACCACGCCGACGACCTCGGCATGGACACGATCAGCCTCGGTGCGACGCTGTCGTTCGCGATGGAACTGGTCGAGCGCGGCATGCTCGACGCGAAGCTCCATTTCGGCGAACAGGCCGGCGTGACCGAGCTGATCCAGGACATCGGCCATCGCCGCGGGCTCGGCGCCGAGCTGGCCGACGGCACCAAGCGGCTCGCGGCGAAGTACGGCGGCAACGACTTCGCGATGCACGTGAAGGGCCTCGAGCTCTCGGCCTACGACCCGCGCGGCTCGTTCGCCCAGGGCGTCGAGTACGCCACCACCAACCGCGGCGGCTGCCACGTGCAGGGCGCGAGCATGTACATGGAGTCGGTCGGCCCGCTCACCATCAACCCGCAGAACCTGAAGCTCAAGGCCGACATCCCGATCATGCAGCAGAACATCGCGTGCGCGATCAACTCGATGGTGCTGTGCATCTTCACCACCTACGGGATGATCCCCAAAGCGGTGCACGAAATGAATCCGAGCTCGTTCAAGTATCGCGCGCTCGCGTTCGCCTTCGAGAACCTGCCGGGCGCAGTGCTGCGCGGGGCGATGGGGATCAAGGGCAAGCCGATGCTCTGGTTCGAGAAGTGGCTCACCTACATCACCGGCACGACCTTCTCGTCGGGGCACCTCCAGGAGATCGGCGCGCGCATCTTCAACCTCGAGCGCATCTACAACCTGCGCGAAGGACTCACCGGGGCGGACGACACGCTGCCGCCGCGCATCCTCCATGAATCGACCTTCCCGGGCATGGACTCGGGCCATCCGCTGCACCTGCTGTTGCCGCGCTACTACAAGAAGCGCGGTTGGAGTGTGGACGGCGTGCCGCTGCGCCGCACCCTCGACAAACTGCAGGTGCGGGTCTAGGAGGAACGATGCCCGTCTCGGTGCAGCTCACATATGCGATGGCGAAAGAACTCGGCGCGCAGCGCCTCGAGTTCGAGGGCGCGCAGACGGTCGCCGACGTGCTGCGCATGACGCGCGAACGCTTCGCCGGCGCGCCCGCGCGCTACGACGAGCTCACGCGCGTCGCCGCGGTGGCGGTGAACGGCGTGCTCGTGAACTACAAGCGCGGCATGAAGACGCCCGTTCGCGACGGCGACACCGTCGCGTTCGTGAAGGCCGCGGCGGGCGGCTGAGCGCGGACGCTCGGTGCGAGTCCGGGGAAGGAGCGTCAGATGAGCGAGATCGCGGGGCGGCACATCCTGATAACGGGTGGCGCGAGCGGGATCGGCCGCCTGATGGCCCTCGAGCTGGCGGCGCGCGGCGGCCGCATCAGCGTCTGGGACATCGACCGCGAGAAGCTCGACAAGGTGGTCGCCGAGCTCGCGTCCGGACCGGAGCCGGCGCGCGGCTTCCGCTGCGACGTGGCGAAACGCGAGGACGTCTACCGCGTCGCCGCGGCGACGACGGCCGCGGCGGGCGCCGTGGACATCCTGATCAACAACGCCGGCGTGGTCAGCGGTCGCAGCCTCCTCGAGCTCCCCGACGAGAAGATCGAGGCCACCTTCGCGATCAACACGCTGAGCCTCTTCTGGGCGACGAAGGCGTTCCTGCCGCAGATGATCGAGCAGCGCCGCGGGCACATCGTCACGATCGCCTCGGCGTCGGCGCTGGTCGGCGTCGCGAAGCTCTCCGACTACGCCGCCAGCAAGTGGGCGGCGATGGGCTTCGACGAGTCGCTGCGCGCCGAGCTGCGCCAGATCGCGCCGAGCATCCAGACCACGGTCGTCTGCCCGTACTACATCGACACCGGCATGTTCCGCGGCGTGAAGTCGCGGTTTCCGTGGCTGCTGCCGATCCTCGACGAAAACGAGGTCGCCGCGCGCATCGTCGACTGCATCCAGCGCGACAAGCGCCGGCTATTGATGCCGCCCGCCGTCCGCCTGCTCCCGCTGCTGCGCGTCCTCCCGGTCGGCGCCTTCGACTGGCTCGCCAGCTTCCTCGGCGTGAATGCCTCGATGGACGAGTTCAAGGGTCGCTGAGAATCCCAGCAGGCGAGCGCGCGCGAAGAGGGGTGAGCGGCGTGTTCGAGCGGCGGAAGCGCCGACGCAAGATGCTCAGCGCTTGCCACGCAAATTCCCTCTTGTACTCGCGCAGCGACCTACGGCGAAGGGTTTTCCCCTCAATGAGAGCCGCGGCGGGTCGATGATGCTCCCGTGGGGGGCGCATGCGACGATCTCCGTTCCTGCTCGCGGCGATCGCGCTGGCGCTGTCCGCGTCGTGCATCGGACCGGACCGGATCGATCCTCGTCCGCTACTCGACCGCATCGCCTATGGGCCGTCGCCCGAGGACACGCGTCGGATCCGCGAGATCGGCGCACGGGCGTTCATCGAAGAACAGCTCGATCCCACGTCGATCGACGACTCGGCCTTCGAGGCGCGCCTCGCGTCCTACCCGACGGTGGGGATGTCGCTTGCCGACATCGCCAGCATCCAGACGATCGCGCTCGACGCCCCGATGCTGGAGTCGATGGACGCCAAGATCCTGCGCGCCGCGTATTCGAAGCGGCAGCTCGAGGCGATCCTCAGCGACTTCTGGTTCAACCATTTCCACGTCCGCAACGACGGCATCACCGTCGGATCCTACGAACGCGACGTGATCCGCGCGCATGTGCTCGGCCGTTTCGAGGACATGCTCGTCGCGGTGGCGCGCTCGCCGGCGATGGCGATCTACCTGAACAACATGGAGAACGTCCGCGATGGCGTGGTCATCGGCGGCGTGGAACGGGGCATCAACGAGAACTACGCGCGCGAGCTGCTCGAGCTGCACACGGTCGGTGTCGACGCCGGTTACACGCAGCAGGACGTGATCGCGCTGGCGCGCTGCTTGACGGGCTGGAGCGTCGACTTCGAAGAGCCGGACGGGTTCACCTACATCGACGGCCTTCACGACAAGGGCCCGAAGCAGGTGATGGGGCTCGCGATCGGAGCCAATGGCGGAGAGGACGACGGCCGTCGCGCGCTCGCCTACCTCGCGGCGCATCCGAGCACGGCGGCGCAAATCGCGAGAAAGCTGGTTCGTCGCTTCGTCGACGAGAATCCGCCCAGGCGCTCGTCGATGCCGCGACCGACACCTTCCTGCGCACCCGCGGCGATCTGCGTGAAGTCATGCGCACGATCCTGCTCTCTGATGCGTTCCTCTCGCGACCGCCGCGCACGAAGCTGAAGCGACCGCTGGTGCTGATCGCGAGCACGATCCGCGCCCTGCGTCTCGAGATCCAGGACGACGTCGGGTTCTACCGCAGCTATCTATGGCTGCTCGGCGAACTTCCCTACAACGCGGGCGATCCGCGCGGCTATTCCGAGAACTCCGCCCAATGGCTGGCCTCGGGCGCTCTGCTGAGCCGCTTGGAGTTCGTGTGGCTCACCGCGGGGCGCGCGAGGGCGGCAGGCCTCGACCTGGACGTCAGCGGCTCGGAGCCTTCGTTCGAACTGATCGGCCGCATCAAGGCCCGGTTGGCATTGTCCCGCCTGAGCAGTGGAACCCTGCAACCAATCGTGGACTACGCGGAGTGGCTCGCCGTGCTCCCGCCGGATATTCGCGCGGTCGAGACGGCGGGACTCGTGTTGTCGAGCCCCGAGTTCCAGTACCACTGAAGGAATCGCGCATGCGAAACCAGGATCGTCGACCGCGCTTCTCCCGGCGCGAGTTCCTCCGCGGCGCGGGCACCACGCTCGTTGCGCTCGCCGTGCCGTCCGTGTGGGCCCGGCCGGGTCGCGCCGTCGGCACCGAGCCCGTCGTCGTCTCGATCTTCCTGCGTGGCGGCGCCGACGGCCTCTCGCTGGTGGTGCCCCACGGCGACCCTGATTACGCCGCATTGCGGCCCACGATCCAGCTCTCGCCGAGCGACACGCTCGACATCGGTGGCTTCTACGCGCTGCACCCGTCGCTCGCGCCGCTCCGACCGCTGTACCAGAACGGTTCACTGGCCATTCTGCATGCGGTCGGCAGTCCCGACCCGACGCGTTCGCACTTCGCGGCGCAGGACGCCATCGAGACCGCGGCGCCCGGCGCGCATGGCGTCACGACGGGCTGGCTCAACCGTTATCTCGCCACCCAGAGCGTGACGGGCAAGTTCACCGGCGTGTCAGTCGGTTCGAGCAAGACGCTCGCCCTGGCAGGTAGCGCCGAGACGATCTCGCTCGTCTCGCTCGATACCTTCCAGCCCGGCAAATTCCTGATCACCGAGCGCGTCTCGGCATGGCAGGCGATCTTCGATGCGTGGCCCGATCGGCGCTTGAGCCAGGCCTCCGAAGAGATGTTCGCGGCCGCGGCAGTCGTCGCCTCCGTTCCGCGCGAGACCCCGGTGATCTACCCGGACACGGACTTTGCGCGTTCGCTGCGCGATGTCGCTGCACTGATCAAGTCGCCAGTCGGCGTGCGGGCGCTCACGGTCGATCTGAACGGCTTCGATCACCACGTCGACGCCAACGGCGGGATGCCGGCCATCGCGGGCACGCTCGCCGGCGCACTCGCAGCCTTCCAGCAGGATCTCGGTGCCGACGCGTCGCGTACGCTGACGCTCGTCATGACCGAGTTCGGCCGAACCGCCGCCGAGAACGGCGGCGGTGGCGCGGACCATGGCCACGGGAGCGTGATGTTCGCGCTCGGCGGCGGCGTGCATGGTGGTCGCGTCCTGACCAAGGACCGCCAGTGGCCCGGCCTCGCACCCGAGAATCTCTTCGAGGGCCGCGACCTCGCCGTGACCACCGACTTCCGCGACGTCTTCGCCGAAGTCTTGCGCCGTCACCTGGGGGTCGCCGACCCGAACGTCGTCCTCCCTGGCTTTGCCGCGGACCGCGCCCGCGAACCCGGCCTGTGGAGTTGAGCCTCGCGCCAGCGTCGCGGAACAGTGTCAGCCGCTGCGGATGTCGAGAACGGAACCGTTGGGCAGGTCGCGATCGAGGACGGCCCACAACTCGCGCGCGACGGCGACGGGATCGCGCAGCGCGCCGCCGCCGTGCAGAGCGAGGAAGCGTGCGACCTCCGGGAAATCGCGCGGCGGCGTCGTCGCGGATCTCCTCCTGCATCGGGGTCGCGACCACGCCGGGCGCCACGCACAGGATCCGGCGCCGCGCGCCGCGGCGCGCCTGCTCGGCGCCCACCGTGCGCGTCCAGTGATCGACGGCAGCCTTGCCGGCGCAGTATCCCGACCAGCCTTCATAGACCGACTTCGAGGCACCCGAGCCGATGAAGAGCAGGTCGGCCGGGGCGTCCGTCGCGCGCAGCGCGCGCAGCAAGGCGTCGCCGAGCACTTGCGGCGCGGCGGAGTTGAGCAGCACGTTGCGCTGGTAGTCGGCGGCGCCGCCTTCGCCCGCGAAACGGATCGGCGTGAGCGTGCCGGCGGCGTGTACGAACACGACGCGGTCGCCCGCGAAGTCGCGCAGCGCAGACTCGAACACGGCCGCCACGCGTTGCCACTGCGCCGGGTCTGCGAGATCCACGGCGACGTGCTCGCTCCCAGGCGCGCTGCGCCGCGCGAAGTTGAGAACGCGTGCATCGGGGAAGGGCAGCGTGTCGATCATCGCGCGGCCGATCCCGCTCGAACCGCCGGTGACGAACACCAGCGCGCGGGTCACGCACGCCGCTCCGGCTCGTAGCCGAGATTCGGCGCGAGCCAGCGCTCGACCTGCGCGAGCGGCATCGCTTTGCGCGCCGCATACGCCTCGACCTGATCGCGACCCAGTCGGCCGACGGTGAAGTAGCGCGACTCCGGATGCGCGAAGTAGAGACCGGAAACGCTCGCGGCGGGCAGCATCGCGAAGTGCTCGGTGAGCGTGATGCCCTGCGCCGGGGCGTCGAGCAACGCGAACAACCGGGGCTTCTCGCTGTGATCCGGGCACGCCGGATAGCCGAACGCGGGCCGGATGCCGCGATAGCGCTCGGCGAGCCGATCCTCGAGCGAGAGCTGCTCCTGCTGGCCGTAGCCCCATTCGCGCCGCACCCGCGCGTGCAGCCACTCGGCGAACGCTTCGGCGAGGCGATCTGCGAGCGCCTTCGTGAGGATCGCGTGGTAGTCGTCCAGTTCCGCTTCGAAGCGAGCGGCGAGCGCGTCCGCGCCGATTCCGGCGGTGACGGCGAAGGCGCCGACCGAGTCCACGACGCCGCTCTCGACGGGCGCCACGAAGTCGACGAGCGACAGGCAGGGCTTGCCTTCCGCAGCGCGCTGCTGGCGCAACATCGGGAAGCGCGCCGCTTCGGTGTGACAGCTCGCGTCGGTCCAGAGCACCAGGTCGTCGCCGTCGGCGTTGGCGGGCCAGAAGCCGTAGCTGCCATTCGCGCGCAGCAGTTTCTCGTCGACGATGCGCTGGAGCAGCGCGCGGCCGTTCTCGTAGAGTTCGCGCGCTGCGGCGCCCTGGCGCGGGTCGTCGAGGATCTTCGGGAACTTCCCCTTCAACTCCCAGGCGTGGAAGAAGAAGGTCCAGTCGATGCACTCGACGAGCCCGGCGAGATCGACCCCGTCCAGCGCGCGACGACCGACAGAAGGCGGGTTTCGCGAGCGACGCGGGGCCGAAGTCGAGCGCGGGCCGCCGCGCGCGGGCGTCGGCGTAGGAGAGCAGCGGGCGCGCGGCGGCGCCCGCGTAGGTCTCGCGCAGCCGCTCCTGCTCGGCGGCGTTGGTCGCCGCGAAGGCGTCGCGGCGCTCGTCCGAGAGCAGCGTCGACACGACGCCGACTGCGCGCGACGCGTCGAGCACGTGCACCGTCGTCCCGGCGAAGGCGGGCGCGATCTTCACCGCGGTGTGTTGCCGGCTGGTGGTCGCGCCGCCGATCAGCAGCGGCTTGCGGATGCCGCGCCGTTCCATTTCGCGCGCGACGTGCACCATCTCGTCGAGTGAGGGCGTGATGAGTCCCGAGAGGCCGATCAGATCGGCGTCTTCCGCGAGCGCGGTATCGAGAATGCGGTCGGCCGGCACCATCACACCGAGGTCGACGATCTCGTAGCCGTTGCAGCCGAGCACCACGCCGACGATGCTCTTGCCGATGTCGTGGACGTCGCCCTTGACGGTGGCCATCACGATCTTGCCCGCCGAGCGGGCCTGCGCCTTCTCGGCCTCCATGAAGGGCGTCAGCACGGCGACCGCGCGCTTCATGGCGCGCGCGCTCTTCACCACCTGGGGCAGAAACATCTTGCCGGCGCCGAAGAGGTCGCCGACGACCTTCATGCCGTCCATCAGCGGACCTTCGATCACGTGCAGCGGGCGCTCGGCCTGTTGGCGCGCTTCCTCCACGTCCGCCTCGATGAAGTCCACGACGCCGTGCACGAGCGCGTGGATGAGTCGCTGCTCGACGCTCGCCTCGCGCCAGGAGAGATCGATCTCCCGCTTCTTGCCACTTGCCCTTCACCTGCTCGGCGATCTCGACGAGCCGCTCGGTGGCGTCGGGGCGGCGGTCGAAGAGCACGTCCTCGACGCGCTCCAACAGTTCCTTCGGGATGTCTTCGTAGACCACCAGCTGGCCGGCGTTGACGATGCCCATGTCCATGCCGGCCTGGATGGCGTGGTAGAGGAAGGCCGAATGCATCGCCTCGCGCACCACGTCGTTGCCGCGGAACGAGAACGAGAGATTCGAGACGCCGCCGGAGATCAGCGCGCCGGGGCAGGTCGCCTTGATCTGGCGCACGGCCTCGATGAAGTAGATCGCGTAGCGGTTGTGCTCCTCGATCCCCGTCGCGACGGCGAAGATGTTCGGGTCGAAGATGATGTCGGTCGGCGCGAAGCCCGCCTGCTCGGTGAGCAGCCGATAGGCGCGCTGGCAGATCGACACCTTGCGCTCGACGGTGTCGGCCTGGCCCTGCTCGTCGAAGGCCATCACGACGGCGGCCGCGCCGTAGCTGCGCACCAGCCGCGCCTTGTCGAGAAACTCGGCCTCGCCTTCCTTCATGCTGATCGAGTTGACGACGGCCTTGCCCTGCACGCACTTGAGTCCGGCTTCGATCACCGACCATTTCGACGAGTCGACCATGATCGGGATGCGCGCCACCTCGGGCTCCGTCGCGACGAGCTTGAGGAAGGTCTCCATGGCGCGCTCGGAGTCGAGCATCGCTTCGTCCATGTTGACGTCGAGCAGATTCGCGCCGCCGCGCACCTGGTCGAGCGCCACTTCGAGCGCCTTGCCGTAGTCGCCGGCGAGGACGAGCTTCGCAAAGCGTTTCGAGCCGGTGACGTTGGTGCGCTCGCCGATCATCGTGAAGTTCGAGTCGGGGCGGATCTCGAGCACCTCGAGCCCGGCGAAGCGCGGGCGCTTCGGGATCGCGGGGATGCTGCGCGGGGGCAGCTCGCGCACTGCGTCCGCGATCGCGCGGATGTGGTCCGGCGTGGTCCCGCAGCAGCCGCCGACGAGATTGACCCAGCCCTCGGCCGCGAACTCGCGCAGCAGCTTCGCCATTTCCGCGGGCGACTGGTCGTAGCCGCCGAAGGCGTTCGGCAGGCCGGCGTTCGGGTAGCAACCGACGAAGGTGTCGGCGACCTGCGCGAGTTCCTCGACGTAGGCGCGCATCTCTTCGGCGCCGAGCGAACAGTTGATGCCGACCAGCAACGGGTGCGCGTGCGCGATCGAGGTCCAGAACGCCTCGACGGTCTGGCCCGAGAGCGTGCGACCACTCTTGTCGGTGATCGTGACGGACATCAACACGGGGAGCTGGATGCCCTTCTCGCGGCAAACCGCCTCGATCGCGATCAGCGCTGCCTTCGCGTTCAGCGTGTCGAAGATCGTCTCCACCAGCAGCGCATCGACGCCGCCGTCGACGAGGCCGCGCGCTTGCTCGGCGTAGGCGTCGCGCACGGCTTCGAAGGAAACCGCGCGGAAACTCGGGTCGTTGACGTCGGGCGAGAGCGAGAGGGTTCGCGTGGTGGGGCCGAGCGCGCCGAGCACGAAGCGCGGCTTGTCGGGCGTTCGCTCGCTCCACGCGATCCGCCGCGCGACGCGCGAGGCGCGCCGCTTCGACGTTCAGCTCGTAACAGATCGCTTCGAGTCCGTAGTCGGCCTGGGAGATGCGCTGGGCGCTGAAGGTGCTGGTCTCGAGCAGGTCGGCGCCGGCCGCGAGGTAGGCGTCGTGGATGCTCTCGATCACGTCCGGGCGCGTGAGGACGAGCAGGTCGTTGTTGCCCTTCAGATCGCCGGGATGGTCGGCGAACCGCGCGCCCCGGTAGTCGTCCTCGGCGAGGCCGTGCTGCTGGACCATCGTGCCCATCGCGCCGTCGAGCACGAGGATGCGCTCGCGCAGCAGGGCGGCGAGCGGCGCCGGGCCGGTCTGGGGCATCGAGGTTCCTCCCGTCCGATTGATTCATCACCGTATCCGAGTTCAGGGATACGTCAATATTGTCAAACTGTTATCGACCGAACCGGGGGCTCACCAGAGGCTCCATTGGCCACTGTGGCGAACCCACAGCGCCAGCGTCGCGTTCGTCGTTGCGTGGGCGACGACGCAGCTCAACAAGTCCTTCCGCCAGATCCATAGACCCGCCATCAGCAGGCCGTAGGCGAGGGCGGCCGGCCACTCACCGGGGTTGTGTCCGGCCGCAAAGGCGATCGTCGAAATCGCCACGGCTGCCGGCGTCCATGAGCCTGGCGCCACGTCGCCGATCGAGTGGTCGTGCAGCGCCTCGCCGAGCGGGTCCTTCGATCCAGCTCGGCGCGCCTGGTCCCATTGCACGGCGCCGAGCAGCACGAAGCCTCGAAAGAGCTTTTCCTCGAAGACGGCCACCACCGTCGCCGACGCCACGAGGCGCGCCCAGAACTCGGCGGGCGGGTAGGCATCGCCGCCCGCTTCATAGAAGGGTGACTTGATCGCGATCCACAGAGCGGTTCCCAGGACGCCACCCGCAATGCCGGCCAGCACCGACACGACGGGAGATCGCGGCCCGGTCAGCGCGAGTGTCCAGCGCCAACCCCACGCGATCCCGGCCGCAGTCGCCAGCGACGCCAGCAGATACGTCCAGGCGCGTGGCATCGCGCTCGCGGGAATCGCGAGAACACCGACGTACAGGAAATACGGAAGCACGTAGGGAAACAGGACGGCCCAGTTGCTCGGCTTTCGCGCGCGCGCCATACGCGGATCATAGGGCCTCGAATTGCGCCGCGGGACGGCCTGCGGTTCAGAAGGTTCAGAAGACTCGCGCGCGATCCGATATGGGCAGCGTGGACGAAGCCAACGACGCGCCGATCCGGGCCCTGCTCTTCGACGACGACTCGCTCGCGCGCCTCGATGGCTTCGTCGTAGCGCTCGGCGAGACGATCGACGCGATCCAGGACAATGAACACAACAGGCAGCTCGAGGAAGCGGCCAAACGCGCCGCCGATCTCGCGCGCGACGCCCGCAGCTTCGGACTGCCGCCGCTCGCGATCGCCGCCGAGCAGGTCGTTGCGAGTTGCCGCGCGGCCGACGCGGCGCGCATCCACGCCGAGATCGTCGCGCTGACCGACGTCGTGCGACGCGTGCGACTCGGCCATCGCGGCGCGCTCTAGCTCAATAGCCGCGTCGCCCACTCGCGCGCCGACGCGTGTCCGGCTCCGGCGGTCCCCCGTCCCAGCGTGCAGCGCGTCGGATCGAGCAGCAACACCTTTCGTTGTTGCTTCGCAAACGCGAACGCGCTGACGCTCAATTGCGTGATGTCCACACCGAGGCCACGCAGTCGGTCGATCGCCACCACGAGCGCTGCGTGTCGCTCCGCCGTGGGCGCTTCCGCGATCGACACCAGATCCGCGGAACGCCTCAGCACCCAGGCGGCGGCATCGGGCGAGCGCAGCAACGCGAGCGGCTCGGGCATCAGGCGGCGCTGGTAGAGCATCTGCGCGAGGCCCCACGCGGCAGCCGCCTCGCGGCTCCGCAGGGTTTCGATGCGGCGCACGAGAATCGTCTCCGCGGGCGGCGCCGGCGCCGCGGGGATGTCGCGCCCGAGCAGCGCCTCCAACCCCGCGAGCGGCGCGCCCCGACGTGCGAAGCCGCGCCACGCGACGCCCGCCGCCGTGATTTCGAGCACGTCGAAGCGTCGTCCCGGTCGCGTGGCGGTGCGCTGCCAGTGACGCTGGTCGCGCCGCGCGAGCTGCGGGGCGAAGGTTGCGACGTCTCGCCACCAGCGGCGCGCCGCTTCGCGACTCCCTCCCGCGTACGCCAACAGCCAGCGCATCCGCGCCGAGGCAGGCGCGCCTGCGAAGTGGCGGTCCAGCTTGGCGAGCGCGAAGACGCGCTCCCGCGCGGCGACGCGCCCCCCGACGCGCGTGCGTTCGAAGTCGATGGCGAGCAGGCGCGGTTCTCGGGTCGGGCGCCACAGGAAGTTGTTGGGTGCGAGATCCTCCTGGTGCACACCGGCTTCGTGCATGCGCCGCACCAGCACGCCGAGTTCGCGGGTCCAGGCGCGTCGCGACGCGGCGCCGTCGCGCGCTTCGGTCCACAGGCGCAGGAGGTCCGTCGCGTCTGGCATCCAGCGCACCAGCCCGTAACAGCACACCAGAAGCCCCGCGCGACGCAGCTCACCCGCGGCAGCGGGGATCACCGCCGGGATGCCGCGCGCTGCGAGCGTCGTCGCGCGACCCAACTCCGCACGCGCCTTGCTGCGCCGCAGCCGCCGCCACGGCGCGAGCGAGTCGTAGTGATTCACCTTGAGCAGGTAGTCCGGCGTCTCGCCCTCGAGCGCCAGCAGGAAGCTCTCTTTGCGGCGGCTGCCTTTCCGGTCCGGCGCACCCGCCGCGAGCGCGGCGCGCGCTGCTTCGACGAGCGCTCGCAACTTGGGTGCGTCGACCGCCGGGCCCGTCCACCAGCGAACGCCGACGAGCGGGAGCGGCGAGGATTCGCCCACGCGCCGATCAGCGCCGCTCGAAATCAGCGAGCGGCATGCCGATGCGCGTGCCATCGGGCGCCTCGGCGTCGAGATGGAGGCGCCGCGGGCTCGCGAAATCGCCGAGCCGACGCGCTTCGTCGCTGCCCGGCGCGACTTCGCCGAGCCGTACCCTGCCGCCCGCGAAGTCGACCTCGCGCAGCGACTCGGGGGCCGCTGCCGCGCTCCCGATGCGCAGCCGCCCGCTCGCGACGTCGAACACCAGCGGGCCGCTCTTCAACTCCTGTTCGATGTCGCGCTGGGGCGTATCCGAACGAGGTCGCTTTGCGGTGTAGGATACGAGAAGCGTGCCGACGATGTTCGGCTCCTCGGCTCCGAGGTCGTCGTGGCAGCGGCTGGCGCTGGTGGCGCCGAGGTCGAAGAACGTGATGCGGTCGACGCGCTGCGGGGACGATCGCGGACCCGCCGCGATCACGACGCGGCGAACACCGCGCCGCACCTCTTCCCCGAAGCGGCAGACCAGCGGACACGCGTAGCCCCCGCGGGCCCACGCGAGCGCGAACTCGACGGCGTCGGGTCCCGCGCTGGCGCTGGGTTGCGCGGCGGCGGGGGACGCCGCGATCAGGACCGCGATCGCGAACGGAAGCGGCGAGGCTGGCGCGCGGCATGGCGCCGGCAAGCTATCACCCGCAGCCGCCGATGCCGAGCGCTCTTGACAGCCCGCGCGGCTCGGTGGCACGGTGGAACTCATGCACTGTGGGGCCTGCGGGACCAGCATCGAGCTTGCAAGCGGCGAGCGCGTCGGATTTCGCGACGAGTGCCCGCGCTGTCAGCGGCGACCTGCACGCCTGTCGCAACTGCAGCCATCACGACCCGGGCGCGTACAACGAGTGTCGCGAACCCAACGCCGAACGCGTCTCCGACCGCGAGCGCGCCAATCGCTGCGACTGGTTCGCGCCGCGGAGCGAACGCGCCCGTCGATACGCGGATCCGAAGGCGGGCGCACAGGCAGCACTCGACGCGCTCTTCAAGTCCAGGAAGTCGTAGCGCGCGGTCGGCGCGGTCAAGCGTCGACGCCCCCTTTCCCGATAGGGGAGGGGTGTACGATCCCCGCTCCAAAGACACCTGGATGGTCTTCAAGATCATGGGCGAGTTCGTCGAGGGCTTCGAAACCCTCCGGCCGGTCTGGCCCGCAGTGACCATCTTCGGCGGCGCGCGCGTGCGACGCGAGCACCGCTACTACGAAGACGCACGCCGCGTCGCCGCAGCGCTCGCCAAGGCAGGCTTCTCGATCATCACCGGCGGCGGCCCGGGACTCATGGAGGCCTGCAACCTCGGCGCACGTCGAGGCGGGCGGCCAGTCGATCGGGCTCAACATCAAGCTGCCGTTCGAGCAGCGCGTCAACGAACACGTCGAAACCGGCCTGGTCTTCGACTACTTCTTCGTGCGCAAGGTGATGTTCGTGAAGTACGCCTGCGGCTTCGTCGGACTGCCCGGGCGGCTTCGGCACCCTCGACGAGATCTTCGAGGCGATCACCTTGAAGCAGACCGGCAAGATGCCCGACTTCCCCGTCGTGCTCTACGGCCGCTCGTTCTGGGAAGGACTGCTCGAGTGGCTCTCGCGCGAACCGCTCGAACACGGAATGATCGCAGCCGAGGACCTCACGCTGTTCCGCATCACCGATTCCGACGGACGAAGTGGTCGAGTGGATCCGCGAGCACTACGAGCGCCTCTCGAGCGCAAACTCGGCACGCGACGCAGCCGCCTGAAGCGATCAGGCGTCGATCACGAACTCGAAGACCGTGTGCCCGATCTGGATCTCGTCGCCGGGTGCGAGCGGCGCGTTGCGCACGCGCTTGCCGTTCACCTTGGTCCCGTTGGTCGACTCGAGATCCTCGATCTCGTAGCGCGCGTGATCATCGTCGAAGAGGATGATCGCGTGCTCGCGGCTGATGCCCTCGTCGAGCAGCGTGATGTCGGTGGTGGGATTGCGGCCGATCAGGGTCTCTTCGCCGGCCAGCTCGTAGCGCGTGCCCTCGAAGCCGCCGGTGCGGATCACGAGCGCTGCGCGCTTCCCGTTGCCCTGGCCGGCCATCGCTGCGACCCCCGATCCACGGCGCCCCGTGCGCCGGATCCCGCATCGGCGGGGCAGGGTGGCCGCTTGAGACGAGCGGCGGAGCCTGCTAGAGGCGCCGGTGGCGCAGCGCCGGGAGCGACGCGCGCACGCGATCCAGGTCCTCGAGCGTGGCACTCCGCGAAGATCGGGCCGGGGCGATCGGGCGCGCGCGCGAGCACGAGGCCCCACGGATCGACGACCATCGAACGGCCGTAGGCTGAGCCGGCCGCCGGGGTGTTCGGCCGCACTGCGCGGGCGCCAGCACGAAGCACTGGTTCTCGATCGCGCGCGCGCGCAGCAGCACTTCCCAGTGGTCGCGACCGGTCTCGCGTGCGAACGCAGCGGGCACGCAGAGGAATCGCGCGCCGCGCTCGGCGAGCGATCGGTACAGCTCCGGGAAAGCGCACGTCGTAGCAGACCGAGAGGCCGACGACGCCGGCCGGTGTCTCGAAGGACGCCAGCTTCGGACCCCGGCGCGACGGTCTCCGACTCGCGGTAGACCTGGCCGCCGTGCGCCGAGAGATCGACGTCGAAGAGGTGGATCTTGCGGTAGACGGCGACGATCTCGCCGCGCGGCGAGATCGCGACGCTGCGTGTTGTGAACACGCGGTCGTCGCCGGGGATCGCTTCGTGGAAGGTGCCGCCGACGAGCCAGATCGCGGTGGCGCTCGCGCCCAGGCGCGCAACGCGCGCGACGATCTCGCCGTCGAGCGACTGCGCGCAGGGGACGCGCCGTCCCTTCGCGGCGCAGGTAGGCGAAGTTCTCGGGCAGCGCGATCAGCTCGGCGCCCTGGTCGGCCGCCTGCGCGACCCACTTCTCCGCCGCCGCCAGGTTGGCGGCGACGTCGTCGATCGAAGCTCATCTGCACGACGGCGACGCGCATGGTGCCGAGCGTATCAGCGCTTCAGCGGCGGAACAGCGACGGGTCGACGCCGGTGCGCCGGATCACGTCGTAGAAGTCCTTGCGGTCCTTCTTGGCGAGCCGCGCCGCCTGCGAGATGTTGCCGTCGCAGAGGCGCAGCAGGCTCTGGACGTAGCGCGCCTCGAAGGCGCGCTTGGCGTCGCGGAACGACGGCACCCGGTCGGCGCGCGTCGCGAGCATCAGCGCCTCCGAGCTGACCGCGCCGCCGCCGGCGAGGCGCACCGCCTGCCGCACGCGCTCGCGCAGCTCGGCGACGTTGCCGGGCCACGACTCCTCGAGCAGCGCGGTGCGGGCGTCGGTCGCGAAGCCGACCGGCTCGACGCCGGCCTCCGCTGCGAAGAGCGCCAGGAAATGCGCCGCGAGCGGAAGCACGTCCTCGCGTCGCTCCGCGAGCGGCGCGAGCGCGATTTCCTGACGCGGAACGCCGAGCGGCGTCTCACCGGCGCTGCCATCCGCCGTCGCGACGATGCGGGCGCGCAGCGGACGCTCCGCAGCGTCGCCCTCCGGCCGATAGCGGTTGGTCGTGAGCGCGCGCGACAGCGCGGTGCGCACGGCGAGCTGCCAGCGCCTCGATTCCTTCGAGCAACAACGTGCCGCCCGCAGCGCGCGCGATCGCACCCTCGAACGCATCCGGCAGACGCCGGGTAGGTTCCCGCGGCGCAGCCGAACAGCTCGCGCGCCTGCAGCGGTTCCGGCACGCGCAGCGCAGTGCAGCGTCTCGAGCGGCCCGGCCGCGACCGCGACTCCAGACGTGCACGGCGCGTGCGAGCATCGACTTCCCGGCGCCGGCTGGTCCCCGCACGAGCACGGGTTGCTCGCTGCGCGCCGCGATCTGCGCGCGGTCGACGCTTCGCTGCATCGAGCGGACTCGCTGCGACGATGCGGTCTTCGCGCCGTCGCCCGATCGGACGCGCCGAGCCTCTCGAGGTCCCAGCGCGGCGCCGTCCGCGTCGCGCGCTCCCGATTCACCCGCGATGATTGGTGGCAAGTTCGGACATGGTCGGACCCCCCCCGATGCCGGCCTGGAACGGGAGGCTATGGAGAAACACCTAGGTTTGTCAACGAAAATGCAGGTTTGAGTCGCGATTTTGCGGGCGGCGTTGGCGGCTGGCGCTTCGCACCGCAATCATCGCGCCGCTGTTTCGACCCGAGTCGGCGAGGGGAGCGCGCGTGGCGATGGACATCGATCCCGGCGCCTCCTCGCATCCGCCTGCTGCCCGACGACCTGATCGACCAGATCGCGGCCGGCGAGGTCGTCGAGCGGCCCGCCTCGGTGGTGAAGGAGCTGGTCGAGAACGCGCTCGACGCGGGCGCCGAGCGGATCCGCGTCGAGGTGCGCGAGGGCGGCGCCGTCGCTGGTCGCCGTCACCGACGACGGCTCCGGCATGAGCGCCGACGACGCGCGCCTCGCACTCGAGCGCCACGCGACGAGCAAGATCGCGAGCGGCGACGACCTCGTCCGGATCGGCACCTTCGGCTTCCGCGGCGAGGCGCTGCCGGCGATCGCGTCGGTCTCGCGGCTGCGGCTGCGGACGCGCGCGCGCGGCGCCGCCGAGGGCTTCGAAGCTGCGCGTCGAGGGCGGCAAGCTGATCGACGCGCGCGCCGCCGGCGGTCCCGAGGGCACCCGCATCGAGGTCGCCGACCTCTTCGCCAACGTTCCGGCGCGCCGCAAGTTCCTGAAGAGCGCCGCCACCGAATGGGGTCACGTCGCCGAGTGGCTGGCGCGCGCCGCGCTCGCGCTGCCGGGCGTGCATTTCGACGTTCAGCGCGACGATCGGCCGGCGCTCTCGTGGCCCGCCGTGGGCGACCCGATCGAGCGCGTCGCGGCGGTGCTCTCCGAGCGCGAAGCCGAAGGGCTGGTGCCGGCGCGCGCGGACCGAGGGCGCGCTGCGCATCGACGGATTCGTCTCGCGCCCCGACGTGCAGCGCTCGAACGCGGCGGGCCTGCACCTCTTCGTGAATCGGCGGCCGGTGCGCGATCGGCTGCTGCGCCACGCGCTGCTCGACGCCTACCGCGACGTGCTCCCGCGCGGTCGCTACCCGACGGCGCTGCTCTTCCTCGAAGTTCCGCCCGAAGCGGTCGACGTGAACGTGCACCCGGCGAAGTGGGAGGTGCGTTTCGCGGATCCCGCGTCGGTGCACCGGCTCGTCGCGCGCGTCGGTGCGCGGGGCGCTCGAGGAGCGCCGCTGGATCGCGTCCGGCGGAGCGCATCGGCTTCGCCGGCGAGCACCGCGAGGGCAGGTCCGTCGCGGAGCCGCGACCGGCGCAGCGACTGGATCTTCGCCGGCGCGCCGCGCCGAGCGGAGCGGGCGAGGGCGCCGCCTGCGCCGCTCTTCGCCGAGCGCGTCGCGCCGGCGCGCCGCGGCGCTTCGCTTCGGCGAGCTGCGCCTGCTCGGTCAGGTGCTCGCCACCTACCTGGTCGCCGAGACCGCACGACGGGCTCGTGCTGATCGATCAGCACGCCGCCCACGAGCGCGTGCTCTACGAGGGACTGCGCGCGAGCTGGCGCGAGGGCGGCGTCGCGCGCCAGCCGCTGCTGATCACCGAGACGGTCGAGCTCGCGCCCGACGCGCGTCGCGCGCGTCGCGGCGGCGGCGGATCGCTGCTGCGCGCTCGGCTTCGAGGTCGAGGCGTTCGGCGAACGGCGCGGTCGCGGTGCGCGCGATCCCGGCGCTGCTCGCGGGACACGATCCCGTGTCGCTGCTGCGCGAGCTCGCCGATTCAGCTCGACGCCGCGCCGGGCGGCGCGGGCGGGGCGCTGCGCGCATCCCGAGGCCGCCGACGCGCTCTTCGCCTCGCTCGCCTGCCACGCGGCGCGCCGCGCAGGCGAGCGGCTCGAGCCGCGCGAGCAGCAGGCGCTGCTCGCCGCGCTCGACACGATCCCCTTCGCGCCCACCTGCCCGCACGGGCGGCCCGTCGCGGTGCCGATCGGACGCGAGCGAACTCGAGCGCCGCTTCGGCCGCTCGTAGCAACCGGCTAGCCTGCTCCGGCTCGTGTCCGAAGTCCACTTCCAAGCGCGACTCCGTCGTCGTCGTCGCCGGTCCGACCGCCGCCGGCAAGAGCGGCATCGCGATCGAGCTCGCGCTGCGCTTCGGCGGCGAGATCGTGAACGCCGACTCGATGCAGGTCTACCAGGGGCTCGACATCGGGACGGCCAAGCCGTCGCTCGCCGAGCGCGCGCGCGTGCCGCACCACCTGCTCGACGTCGTCCCGCCCGACGTCGTCTACAACGCCGGCCGCTACTCGCGCGAGGCGCGCGCCGCCGCCGCGCAGATCCATGCACGCGGCGCGCAGTCGTGTTCCTGACCGGCGGCACCGGCCTCTACATCCGCGCGTTCCTCGAGGGCTTGCTCGAGGACGGCGAGCCCGGACCCCGAGCTGCGCGCACAGCTCGAACGCGAGGCCGAGGCGCGCCGCGGACGAGGGCGATCCGGAGCGCCTCCATCGGCCGCCTCGCGGTGCTCGATCCGAGGCCGCGCGCCGCATCCATCCGAACGACCTGCGGCGCACCGTGCGCGCGCTGGAGCTGGTGACATGCAGCCGGCGTGCCCGCGTCGCAGCTCCGCGCACGCCACGACTTCGGCGACCGGCCGTTCCGCGTGCTCTATCTCGTGCTCGACCCGGGCGGCGACGAGCTCGACGAGCGCATCGACGCGCGCGCCGCCAGCGATGATCGAAGCCGGCCTGCTGCAGGAGTGCCGCGCGCTGCGCGAGCCGGGCTACGGCGCCGAGCTGCGCCCGATGCAGGCGATCGGCTACCGCCACCTGATGCCGGTCGTCGACGGGCCAGGACACGCTCGAGAACGCGCTCGCCGGAATGCGCCGCGACACGCGCCACTTCGCGCGGCGCCAGCGCACCTGGTTCCGCGCCGTGCCGCGACGCGGTCTGGGTGACGCCCGACGATCCGCGCGCGATCGAGTCGCGCGTGCGGGCGTTCCTCGAGAACGGGCGACGACGGCGCGCGCTACTCGCTCGACGCCGACAGGTAGTCGACGCCGAACTTCATCCTGAACGGCGCCTCGGTCGCCGACGTCGACCCAGGCGGGTTGGGTCTCGGGAAGGTCGTAGAGCGGCTTCATCTCGCCGTCGAAGGGCAGCAGTGCGATACCGGGCAGCAGCTCGAGCATTCCCGCGACGCCGCGGATCACCGACGCGCCGGCCTCGACGCCGAAGCTCCAGATCGGCGCGAAGAGCGCGTAGCCGTACTTCACGGCCTTGGTGTCGTCGCTCGCCCTTCCACGTGCTCATAGGTCGATCTTGGTGGCGACGAACGGCGAGAGCGCGAGATCGAACGGGAAGAACAGCAGATTCTGGACCGACCGAGCGAGCGTCTTCGCACCGGCGTGCGATTCACCCGGCACCGCTGCGACGAGCAGTGCGACCAGGAAGGTCAGCGAAATGAAGCGGCGCGCAAAGCGGATCACGGCGAGTCCCCCTCCATCGTGTAGACGACGAGGTCCCGCCCCCCGCGGCGCAACCCGCGGCAACCCTAGTTGCGCGCGGCTGCGATTGTCAAGCAAACTCGGCGCCCCTCGCGGGCTTCGCCCACCCCTGCAAGTCTGATCGCAGTGTTCCCACCATGAGTCCGATGCCGTCTCGACCTGCGCCCCGCTCGTCGCCATCGTGGGCCGCCCGAACGTCGGCAAGTCGACGCTCTTCAACCGCTACGCCGGTCGGCGCCGTGCGACTCGTCGACGACGTCCCGGGCCTCACGCGCGATCGCATCGTGCAGGCCGTCGAGGTCGCGGGCCGACGCATCGTCGTCGTCGACACCGCCGGCTTCGAGCCCGCGCGCGGCCGAGGGACTCAGCGCGGCGGTCCAGGCGCAGGCGCGCGCCGCGGTGCGCGACGCCGACGCCATCCTCTTCGTCGTGGACGCCAACGCCGGGCTGCTTGCCCGAGGACGAAGTCGATCGCGCGCGAACTGCGCAAGAGCGATCGACCGATGACGCTGGTCGTGAACAAGTGTCGACACGCCGAGTCACGAATCGCGCGCCGCAGAGTTCCATCGCCTCGGATTCGAGCGCGTGCGCCCGATCTCGGCCGAGCACGGGCGCGGCGCCTGGGACGTGCTCGAAGAGATCGTCGCAGAGCTGCCGGCGCCGGTCGAGCGGAGGTGACGCTCGAACCCGACAGCGACGGCAACCCGACGCGATCCGCGTCGCCGTCGTTGGTCGGCCGAACGTCGGCAAGAGTTCGCTGGTGAATCGGCTGCTCGGCGCCGAACGCATGGTGGTGTCCGACGAAGGCGGCACCACGCGCGACGCGATCGACAGCGTGCTCGAGCGTCCCGACGGCGTCTACGTGCTGGTCGACACCGCGGGACTGCGCCGCCAGGGTCGCCGCGACCGCATCGGCGAGCGCACCAGCGCGCTGATGGCGGTCCGCTCACTCGAGCGCGCCGACGTGGCGCTCGTCATCACCGACGCGGCCGATGGCTTCACGGATCAGGACGCCCAGCGTACTCGGGCTCGCGCGCGACAGCGGTTGCGCAACCGCCGTGCTGCTCAACAAGTGGGACCTGGTCCACGAACGCGGCGCCTCGGAGCGCGCGCGCCAAGCGGTCCTCGAACGGCTGCGCTTTGCAGCCGACACGCCGATTCTCGCGATCGCCGCGAAGAGCGGCCTGCGCGTCGACAAGGTGCTGCCGCTCGTGCGCAAGCTCGCGAAGGCAGCTCGCAGGCGCATCCCGACCGGCGCGCTGAATCGCTGGCTCGCGGAGGCGACCGACGCGCACGAGCCCGCCATGGCGCAGCGCGGAACGCGCAAACGACCGCTGCGCTTGCTCTACGCGACGCAAGTCGGCGTGTGCCCGCCGAGCATCGTGATCTTCTGTAGCGACCCGGCGGGCGTGAAGGAGTCCTATCTCCGCTATCTCGAACATCGCCTGCGCGAACGCTTCGACCTCGGCGGCACGCCCCTGCGCATCCAACTCCGGAGTCGCCGCGAGAAGAAGGGCGCGCAATAGGCGCCGGGCGAGGCCTCCGGGCTGCCGTTACAATGCGCGCTCTTTCGGACCCAGAGGACCCAACTCACGTGACGAAACACCACAAAGACGAGCCCGCGGGCGCGCTCGAGGAACTCGAGTCGGTCGGCGAGCGACTCGCTCAATGGGTCGGCGCGAATCCCGCTATCGTGCTCGGCGTCGCGGGTGCGATCCTGCTCGGCGCCGCGAGCTTTGGCGGCTATCGGGCGTTCTCTCATGCGCAGGCCGACAAGGCGTCGACGGCACTCGCAAAGCTCCACGGCGAATTCGTGCTGGCGATGGGCGGCAAGGCCACCGAAGTCGAGATCCCGGAACCCGCGAACCCCGAGACCGCGAAGGCCACGCGCACGGAGTACGCCGACAAGTACGTCGCACTCGCAAAGGAATGGAGTGGCACGCCGACCGCGGCGTTGAGCCTGCTCGAAGCGGGCGAACTCTTCGCGAAGCTGGGCAACCCGGATCATGCTCTCGAAGTCTTCCTCCAGGCATCCGAGCAGGCGTCGGCCGATTCTCCGATCCGAGCCGTCATCGCGTCGCGAACCGGTCATCTCCAAGAGGAGAAGGGTGACTTCGAAGCAGCCGCCAGGTCGTACGAGACGGCGGCCGCGGTTCCCGGTTTTCCGCTGCACACGGACGCGCTCGCCCAGGCGGCGCGCTGCTGGGCCGAGGTTGGCAAGCCCGAGCAGGCGTTGGCGATCTACCAGCGCCTGAAGAGCGACTCTCCCGACCTGAAGCTCGCTCCGTACGTCGAGGCGCGGCTGCAGGAGATCGAAGCGCGCAGCAGCGCCAGTCCGGCGCCCGCCGCCAAGCCGTAGGACCCGGAACAGATGCCCCCGCAGAGGGCGGCGCGGCAGAGCAGGAGATGGAGGACGCCGTTCCGGGTCTCGGTGCGGAGCGTGTGCATGGGCACAACCTATCTCAACGCGATCGCGGAACCGGGCGCCGCGGCTTCGGGCCTCGCCGCGCTGCTCGCGCTCCGGCGAGCGAGCCGAGCGCGGCGCATGCGAGCGCGAGCGACGCAGGCTCGGGCACGACCGCGACGGCGAGGATATTCGCGGTCGCGATCGGCTCCGGCGTTCCCACGGCGGGATCGACCGCGTAGAGGGTCGACAAAGGGCCCATAACCCGCACGAGCACGAGGAGGTGGCCCGCGAGGTCGGCGGCGAGGCCGTCGACGATGAGCCAGCCCGGCACTTCCGCAGGCGTCACCCGCGTGCGGTCGCCGCTCGCCGGGTCGATGCGGAACACGCCGGGCTTGATCCCTCCCGTGGAGACGCGCGGACCGAGCACGTAGAGTGTGCCGTCGGGCGCGATCGCGAGCGCAACCGGCATGCCGAAGGACTCGCCGCTCCCGGTGAGCGGATCCGACACGATGCTGCGCTCGCCCGTCTCCGGATCGACGCGCAGCACGGCGTCCGCGTCGAGCACGTAGATGCCGTCCGCGCCGACCTCAACGTCGTTCGCATTCGCCCAGAGCGGTCCGCTTCCCGCGTCGGGTCCGGAGAGCGTGTCCGCGGCGCCGGTGGCGAAATCGATCCGCAGCACCGAGGCCTGGGCGGACGGCTCGAGGATGCTCAGCACGACGCGCCGCCCGTCGGGCTCGAGCCGGTCGGCGACCGCCACCGGCACCGCAGCTTCCGGCGCGGCGACGCGATCGCCGGTCGCCGCGTCGATGACGAGTAGGCTCGAGCCGCTCTTCCCGAACAGGAATCGCGTGTCGGCTGCGAGCAGGCGCGACCAGTCGAGCGCGGGACCGGCGCCGACGACGCCCTCGAACACCAGCGTGCGGTCGCCGGACGGGCGCTCGACGCGCACGATGCCGTCGCTCGCGCGGGCGAGAAGCGGTCCGCCGGGCTCGACGCCGATCAGGTCCGTGAGCGACGGACCTTCGCCGACACCGGCGCCCGACACCGTCGTCCGATCGCCGGTCGTGGGATCGACCGCGACGATCGCGCCCGTCGCGTCGTCGAATGCGAGCAGCTCGTCGTCTGATGCGGCGAAGAGCCGCGTCGGCTCGCCGAACGCCGGACCCGCTCCCGCGCCGTTTCCCGAGATGTCCGTGAGCGCCGCTGCCTCCAGCTGAGCGACGCTCGCCATCGTTCCGCTCGACACGAAGATGCGCCCATCTGGCGTTACGGCGATGTCGCTCAGCGCGTACGGCTCGAAGGAGCAGCCCCCCACGATCGGAAGGAGGGTCGACAGGGATACCGGGCCGTCGAGATCGAGCCGCTGGATGCCCTCCGCGTACCCTTCGCCGCCTCCCGGCGTGCAGCCCGGCGACGATTCGAGATACTGGAGGACCATCGTCCCGGCCGGCTCGAACGCGAGCCGAATGGGGGCGACGTCGAGACCCGCCGTCGCATCGGTGCGGTCGCCGGCCATCGACGCGGAGCACGCAGCAACCCGTCGACAGCCAGATCGTTCCGTCGTCCGCGACGTCGACGTCCGACGTCAGCCAATGGGCCGCCGCTCCGATCCCCGCGAGCGGGCCGTCGCCGCGCTGCGCCGCGGACACCGTCTCGATCGTCCCGGCCTCGAGCGCGAGCCGGACGACCGCCGGATACGGATCGACGCCGACGAGCGAGCCGTCTCCCGCGCGCGCGATCCGCGTCGGGAGCCGGTTCCCGCTCACGGTCTCGACGCCGCCGGTGGCCGGATCGATTCGCCGCACGCTGACCTCACCGTTCACGAAGTCGTGGAGCAGGAGGACGACGTCGCCGCGTTGCGGCCGCGCGTCGCTCGCAGCGGGCGAGAGCAGGAAAAGCGCGAGGATCGCGGCGGACGGGGCGCGGAGCTTCACAGGCGATTGCCTCCTGTGCGTGGCGGCTGCGCCATGTCGAGCTTGCCGGCGATCGTACCCGAAAGGTGGTCGAGCGCGTGGATCTTCCGTTGAGTTGTCTCCCGCACGCAGGCAATCAACTGACCGATAAGATTGATTATGTCAATTGTTCGGGCACTGGCGCTCCCCTGCGGGAGCCCTAGCTGCGGGTCTTCAGTATCCTGAGCCTCCCCTCAGATACGGACCCAGCGCGTGTCGAGACTGGCGAACCTAAAGACGGCCAAGGTCGTCCAAGCACTCAAAGCGTTGGGCTGGGCCGAGCGCGCGACAAGTACCGGCAAGAACCCACATATCATAATGAAGCAAGACGGAAATCCGGTCCACATCTCGATCCCAAACCACAAGGGAAAGGATGTTAAACCGGGCCTGCTTTCTCGCATTCTCAAGGATGCGGGGGTTGATATCGATACGTTTCTCAATGCGCTGTAAAGCAGCGATGCGGTAAGGTGCCACCGATGGCCGATCCTGATACAAGCATGCAAGGAGCCACTGAGCCGCGGTTTACGAACCTGGCTCGCGTGCGGCATACGTCGACGGAGTTCTACCTCGACTTCGCCAGGCTTGCCCTTGATCAGCCCGGAGTGGCCAATCTGGTTTCGGCCCTAGTGATGACGCCACAGCATGCGAAGGCGCTCGTTGAGGCTCTCAGAGTGAACATCTCGAAGTACGAGGCCAAGCATGGCGCGATTCGCGCGCCTAAGCCTCCGAAGGACGGTTCGCAATGATGACATTCATCCATGTTGGAACGGGACTCGACGTAGTGGTTGAGCCTGATTCGACTGGTGGATTCTTTGCATTCGTACCCGCTTTGCCGGGGTGCGGATCGCAGGGTGAGTCTCTCACCGAGACACTCATAAACCTCGATGACGCCCTCGTCACCGTACTTGAGGTCATTGAGCAGGACGACCCGGACCGGCTAGTCAAGATGTGCGGATCAATGACTCCCATGTCTGTCATTGACGACCGGGACGTCACCTCAACGGCACCTATCACGCGGATCGCTGCCGCAGCCTAAGCGACTCCATAGTCAGCCCCCCAATCCACGAACTGGTGGAGCGTCCACGGGCGATCGATCAGCCCAGCCGCGACCGCCGGAGCCGTCTTCACGGTCGAATGCCGGCGCACGACGTTGTAGTGCGCGTAGTACATGGCGGTCGCAGCGCGCAGGTGCTCAAGGCTCTTGGAGAACCCGTTGCCGAGGCGCGCGGCGCGCTTGTTCCGCATTCGGAAGTGAAGGTTCTGCGCTTCGACGTGGCTCGTGGTGGCGCGCTCCATGTCGGGGTCGCCAGTCTCGACGCGCTTATCGACTGAGGTGCAGCGCGGCGGAGCGTACCTACCCTCGCCCAGGGGCTCCGGCTCGTAGTGCTTTACGATCGTGGCCCAATCCGGGCGAATCCAGTTTCCGTCTTCGCCCAGCGTGGAGAACTCGCCGAGGATCGCCGAGCGGTACGTGTGAAGCCGATCCGTGTTGAATTGGACGGCTCCCTCCACACGCTTGCTGATTTTGCGAGTGAAGGCGCGTGCATCGGCTAGCTGGCGCTTGCCGACGTGGTGGGCCGGAACCACTTTCGAGTCCGGGTCGATGCTGACCCAAATCCACGCGTCTCCAACCTCGGGCGGGTCGGTCGGCTTCACCCGGTTCCTGCGCTTCGTGATGAAGACGAACAGCTCGTCCATCTCCAGTTGCTCGCACCGGAAGCCGCGGATGGTCTCGTCCAGGAGCCGTTCCGAGGCACGGCCCATCTCCAGCACCAAGCGGCCGATTCGGTTGCGGCTCACGCCCGTCTGGCGCTCCACAGAACGAATCGACGAGCCTTCGACGAGTGCGCCGACGACGTGGGACTTCTGGTCGATGCTGAGCCTGCTCATGGTCAATCCCTACCGATCCGAGTAAACTGGAGGTGGAGCAGTCGGGAGTCGAACCCGACGGAGATGGGTGTAAAGTCCTCTGCCGGCGAACCTGCCTGCCCCAATAGGCCCCGTTGGCGCGACCACGCTGACGGGGCTTTCTTCATCATGGGGCCGATTCTACCGGACGCACTCAATCTTGTCAAGATAAGAAAAGGATTAAAATAGGTACTCGCACTGGCGCTGGGTCTGGACTTGTGGCACTCTGCCATCCTGGAGGTAGATCCGAATGGCCGAAGAACCCACGACCGCGAAGCGCCCCAAGGGCCGCAGCCCTTCGTACCCTGGCTTGAATCTAGAAACGGCGCTGGATAAGGCCCGGAAACTCTACGCGCATGAAAAGCACCACTCCGCCTCGATCGAGACGATTCTCGATCACTGGGGCCATGCCGCGAAGTCTGGCGCTGGCCTCGTTGCCGTCGCTGCCCTCAAGAAGTTCGGACTTCTCGAAGACGATGGGAAGGGCGCCGCGCGAAAGGCGAAGCTGACCGCGCGGGCTCTCGACATCATCCACGACGAGCGCGATGACTCCACTGCTCGCCGGGCAGCAATCAAGGCCGCTGCGCTGGAACCCGTGATCCACCGTGAGCTGTGGGAGGCGTACGACGGAAAGCTGCCCTCCGACAAGAACCTTCGGTTCCACCTGATCCGCGAGCGCGCGTTTACCGAGAACGGGGCGGACGAGCTAATCCGCGAACTTCGGGCCACTTTCGCGTTCGCAGGACTCTCGGAATCTGATACCATGTCCGATGGAGATGGAGATAAACCCTCCGATGGGGGGCTCTCGGAGGACGGAATGAGCGCCGCCGCAGCACCGATCATGCCGCTGAGCGACCAGAGTCAGGTCGAGGCGAAGGACTTTCAGTTCACGGTCACGCTCTACGGCGGCCGGCTGGCAACCGTGAAGGCGCCGATCCCGATGAGCAAGCGCAATCTCGAACGGCTCAAGCGCATGATCGAAGATCAGCTCGAACCATTCGTGGATGATCCTGAGGCGTGAACGAGCTTCCCATCGCCGGCTTCCAAAAGGCCATCAAGGCGACCCACGGCGCTGCTGCCGAGCTGGTCGGCCGCGAGTACGTCATCGAGACGTTCGAGGGCGAGGAAGTCTGGCGCGGAGAGGTGCTGGAGTTTGCGATCACGGGGCACCCAGAAGCGAAGCGCGTGTTCGCCTGGGAGACGGGCGGGCGGGTCACGGCCGTCTTGGCGGTAGGGCCGATCAAGACGGCGCGCGATGCCGTTAAGGCTTCAATAATCGCAGCCGGAACTGCGTAGTGCGTTCAACGCGCGATTGATACAGATCCGCTTCGACCATCGTAGGTGAGGAGCATATTCCGCAGGAAGCTTCTTCCGATCAGAACCTCGTGAAGCTGCCCGCCAGCACGCAGTTTGACGCCAGCGAAGCGGCCGAACTGGCGAAATGACAGAGCCGCGCAAACGATTTGAGCCGGATAAACGTCGAACTCCTCGGGACCACTGATCCCACCTGACAGCTGCCTATCGATAACGGGAAGGCCGAGTTCCTTCGCGAGATCGCAGTCGATGCAGGAGAGGGTGGCGCCAGTATCCACCAAGGCCCAGACCGTCTTTTCGATGGGCGCTGGGTTTGCTTGCGCCGCGGGATGAGCCGCATGAAGGCTGGCTACGACCTTGATGCTGGGACCGAGGTCAACCAACAGATCCGCGCCGCTACCTGCCTTACCATCGACGAATCCGCAGTCAGCTATAGGCATCTACTGGCCGGAACGTATGAGCCGAGACAGGGATACGCGACGGCTTCTCGCCAACTAGGCGAACGAGGAACGGCGTGTTCGGGAAGCGTTCTAGGCCCTCGCGGATAACCGCATCCTCTGTGTCGAATGTGTCTACCAGTTCGTCCCCTTGGATCAGGACGAACTTACCCATGTGGTGCTTCTCAAGATCCGGTTTCATGCGTTCAAATGCTGCGATTTCTCTCTCTAGCGCCATCAGACCTCCGAGAATCCAACATCTGGCAGTTTAACTCCGTAACGGTGGTTCGGGGCAACTCCTTACCGGGACCGGGTCAGGCACCCCCGGCGGGGAGCGCC